>DATASO010000016.1:0-124467 GCA_036269195.1 Rhizomicrobium sp. | reverse complement strand
CCATCCGGCGATCAAGTTTGTATTTGGCAGTCGCACGCTTCGTCATCAGTGGTCCAATTCGACGGAATACAGAGATTTCCGGGGGCCGCGCCCGCGCGGAAAGCCGGGCAATATAGTCATGGACTTTTGGCTGTCAAACTGGCCTTTTCGGCCGCGGGCCCCGTGGCGGAACCGGTAGACGCAACGGACTTAAAATCCGTAGCCCGCAAGGGCGTGTCCGTTCGAGTCGGACCGGGGCCACCAGTCTACGCCGCGCGAGCAGCGGAGAACCGTAGCGTCGAATTTAGGCCAAAACGATCCTTCCACGGCCTTCGTTTACGTCCTTTGTGGCGTTACGCGTGTCAACCACCAGCTTCGACCACTGGACCAGCTTCGCGTAATCGAAGTTGTCGTGATCGGTGGCAATCAGCACCGCATCGAACTTCGATAACGCCTCTTCGTTGAATTGAGCCGAGCGCATGCCGCGCAGCTCTGCGTACTCTCGCGTCGGCGGAATCTCCGGAAAATAAGGATCGAAATACGAAACCTCGGCGCCAAGCTCCTGCAGGATTTCCATAATGCGCAGCGCCGGACTTTCGCGCAGGTCATCCACATTTTTCTTGTAGGCAATGCCGGCGACGAGAATCTTCGCGCCTTTGATCGCGCAGGCGAAGCGGCAGTTTAGCGTCTCCTGCAACGTATTCACCACCGCACGTGGCATGGCGCGGTTCACTTCACCCGCCAACTCAATGAATTTCGTATCGAATTCGAAGGCGCGCGCCCGCCAGGAAAAATAGAAGGGATCGATCGGGATGCAGTGGCCGCCCAATCCCGGGCCCGGATAGAACGGCATGTACCCGAACGGCTTTGTCTTTGCCCCTTCGATCACATCCCAGATGTTGATGCCCATCCGCGCGTAGGCGAGCTTCAACTCGTTCACCAGCGCAATGTTCACGGCGCGAAAAATGTTTTCCGTAATCTTCACCGCCTCGGCCGTTTGCGCATCCTTGACCTGATGCACTCGATCGAAGGCCAACGCATAGAGTCGCGCAGCCAGTTCGCCTGAGCGCTCATCCCAGCCACCGACAATTTTCGGAATTGTGTGCGTTTCGAAATTGCTGCCCGGGTCTTCGCGCTCCGGCGAAAAGGCCAGATAGAAATCGCGGCCGGCCTGCAGCCCGCTTTTTTTCTCCAGGATCGGACGCACGACTTCGGCGGTGGTGCCGGGATAGGTCGTGGATTCCAGAACCACCAGCTGTTCGGGCCGAAGATGCGCGGCGATAGCTTCCGAGGTGGAGGTGACGGCGCTCAGGTCCGGCTCGCGGGTTGCGTTGAGGGGCGTCGGCACGCAGATCAGAACCGCATCCGCATCCGCCAATTCGCTGAAATCGGCGGTGGCGCGAAAGCGGCCGGATGCTGTCATGGCGGATACCTTTTCCGCCGCAAAATGACTGATGTAGCTCGTGCCGGCCGCCAGTTTCGCGATTTTCGCCGCATCGATATCGAAGCCCAGCACTTTCACGCCCGCCTGCCAGAAGGCGTAGGTCAGCGGCAGGCCGACGTAACCCAGCCCAATAATGCCCACGTTCAGGGTGCGCGCGTCCAGTTTCGTTTCGAGGTCAAGCGTGTCGTCGCATGCAATGCGAATGTTCATGAAGGGCTCTTTGATTGGCGCTGGTGGAATAGTGCTCTTTGACGATTACGAGGCTATAAAATTGCGGACAACCGCTGTCGGAATTCTTCGGCCTGATTTACTTTGCAACTGCGAATCCGAGTCTGCCGCACACAGAGTGCCAAAGGCAATGTCCCGCCCTAAAGCAGCTGTGGCTGCTTCGGGGGGTAGACTACCTTTTGATCGCCGCAAATGACCGCGCCGGGTGTGAGCGTGGCTGGTTTGGCTTCCGCTTCGCCGATGATGTGCAGCACAGTATGGCCGCGGGCGACCAAATAGTCGCTGACAATTCGGCGGTGGCAGCGCCACCACACCGCTTCGGCGCACATCATCGCGGTACGCTTCGTCTCGGCGATCTCTAGCAGCTGCTTAAATCCGGTTTCAAACGGGCCGGTTAGTGCGTAATCCGCATACGAACGAAACGCCGGATGCTCCCATAGGCCGTTGGGAGAATCCTTCAGCTTCGAACTGCGCCGGCCGCCCAGCGCCGCGATGTGCTCATAGGCGATGCCGTGCTCCGCCAACGCCGGTGCGAAGGCGTCCGCGTTGAATTGCGGGTTGGCGCGGGAGCGGGTGAACTGGCGGATATCCGCAAGCGCCTCGATGCCGTTCCGTTGCAGCAGCGCAAGAAAATCGCCGAATGTGCGATTGGAATGACCGATGGAATAGAGCGTCGTCACTTGCGGCACTCCGGCAGACGCAACAATATTGCGGAATTGAACCGCGCTTTTCACGATTTTTCAAAAGACAAAGGGCCGCCCGAAGAGCGGCCCTTCCATTGTCGGCTGCGGGCCCGAAGGCGCCGCCGGTACTCCGGCCTAAGCCACCCGGACCTCGCCAGAGGCATCGATCCAGGTCGCGGCACCTTTCAGCCGCAGGTCATGACAATGAGACACTGGATCACCTCCTTTCGAATATCGCTTCACGACGGAATGTAGGACGGCGGGCTCCAGGATTCAACGCCCGTGGGAACCCGGAACGGAAGGCGGCTCGGCCGCTTTCCTAGTACGAAATTTCATGTCCACCAGGAGAGATTCATGCCCCCGCGCAAAGGCCGCACCCGCAAATCCACTTCCCGTAGCCGCGCACCGAAGGACGCCATCGCGCTGCTCAAGGCAGATCATAAGGAAGTGAAAGCCATGGTTCAGCAATTCAACAGCTCCCGCTCCGATTCGAAAAAGGCGCAGCTGGCGGGGCAGATTTGCGCGGCACTGGAAGTGCATGCCGAGATTGAGGAGGAGCTCTTCTATCCACCGGCGCGCGAAGCGCTGAAGAAGAACGGGGATCTCATCGACGAGGCGGAGGTGGAGCACACCTCGGTGAAGGAGCTGATCGCCAAGATAAAGGGCGGCTCGCCCGGCGACGATCTGTGGGAAGCCCAAGTGAAGGTGCTGGGCGAATATGTGAACCACCACGTGAAAGAAGAGGAAGGCGAGATCTTCCCCAAGGTGAAGAAAACCAGATTGGACCTCCAGGCCCTCGGCGAACAGTTGGCGCAACGCAAGGCGGAGCTACAGGGCGGACGAATGTAGCGCAGCGATGCGTCCAGCACGAATTGCCTCTCGTTAGCCTAGAAAACGTTTACTATGCATACCCTGTTCGGGAGGAGATCATGCGTGGAAGCGTGTTCCTGATGCTGTTCGCCTGTGCGCTCGCTTTGAGCGCCTGCAACAAGTCGTCGCCGCCGCCGCAGGAGCCGGTGAAGCCCCGCGGCGCCGTGCAGATTGAAATGCCGCTGCAGCCGCCCGCCCCTTGAGTAACGGCGTGCTGACCACGCGCTGCGCGATCGCGGGCGGCGGACCGGCCGGCATGGTGTGCGGCTGTCTGCTGGCGCGCGCCGGCATCGACGTGATCGTGCTGGAGAAGCACGCCGACTTCCTGCGCGACTTCCGCGGCGACACGGTGCATCCCTCTACCCTGGAAGTTTTCTACGAACTAGGGCTGCTGGACGAGTTCCTCGCCCTGCCGCATACGGAAGTGCGGCACCTCCATATCGACATCGGCGGCAAACGCATTATTGCCGGGGATTTCACCCATCTGCCCACGCACTGCAAATTCATCGCGCTGATGCCGCAATGGGACCTGCTGAACTTCGTTGCGGAAAAAGCAAAAGCCTTTCCCAATTTCCGGCTGCGGATGCAGGCGAACGCCACCGCGCTGATCGACGAGAACGGCGAGGTTGCAGGCCTGCGCGCGCAAACGCCGGACGGGGAAATCGACATTCGCGCCGATCTTGTTATCGGTGCCGACGGGCGGCATTCCACCATTCGCAAGCAGGCCGGTTTCGTGCCGCAGGAATTCGGCTCGCCCATCGATGTGATCTGGTTCCGACTGCCGTTCAAAAACGGCGACCCCACCGAGCCGGGCGCACGCCTGGCCGCCGGCCGCTTTCTGGTGATGCTCTATCGCCGCGATTACTGGCAGTGCGCCTTCGTGGTGCCGAAGGGCGGATACGAACGCATCCAGCATGAGGGCATCGATGCGTTCCGCGCGCGGCTGGCCTCCATCGCCGGTTTCGCGGCGGATCGCGTGGATGCGATCCAAAGTTTCGACGATGTGAGTTTGCTCACTGTTACCGTGGACCGCCTGCAGCAATGGGCGAAGCCGGGGCTATTGTGCATCGGCGATGCGGCGCATGCCATGTCGCCGGTGGGCGGCGTGGGCATCAACCTGGCGGTGCAGGATGCCGTGGCCACCGCCAATCTGTTGTGGCGGCCCTTGCGGGAGGGCCGACCGCCACTCGCGCAGCTGAACAAGGTGCAGGCGCGCCGCGAATTCCCCACGCGGTTGACGCAGGAGGCGCAAGTGTTCATCCAGAATCGGATCGTCGCGCCCACGCTGGCGCGGCAAGGCGAACTGAAGCCGCCATTCGCCGTGAAGCTGCTCGACTGGTTTCCGGTGTTGCGGCGCTTGCCCGCCCGCCTCGTCGGCATCGGCGTGCGACCGGAGCACGTAAGCAAGGAATTACTCGCGGCGAGGTTGGAACGGAACTGACCGGCCGACGATTTCCTGAACGCGAGTTTGCGGAGAGATCCATGCGCGCGTTCAGCCAGCAGGAACAGGATTGCGTCGAGGCGGCGCTCAATTGTCACAAGACCTGCCTCGGTATGGCGATGACACACTGCCTGGACGAAGGCGGCGAACACGTGGCGCCGCAGCACTTCCGGTTGATGACGGATTGCGCCGCCATCTGCGCCACGGCAGCCGATTTCATCATGCACAAGAGCCAGTTTCACCGGCAGTTGTGCGGCTTGTGCGCCGAAGTGTGCAACGCCTGCGCGGCGGACTGCATGAAGCTGGAGGGCATGGAGGATTGCGCGGAGGCCTGCCGCAAATGCGCCCAAGCCTGCCGCGCGATGGCGTAGCCATCCGAAAAGCCTAGCCGCGCGAGTCGAACTGCATTGGTCCGCGGTAGAAACGCTTCATAGCATCTTCGATTTCGATGTATGTAACTGTCAGTCCATTGGCATCCACGGAAATCCCGTTACGTATGAAGGGGCGGTTCACCCACACTTTGAATCGTTTGTATCGACCTTGAGCAAAGTCCTGCACAGGCTGGGAGAGTTCGACTAGATAAGAGCGCTTATTATCGAATCCGAACTCTGAAATGCGCTGGACAACCGACCACGGAATTTTCTTATTCGCAAATCGACGATCCAGAATGCCGTCAGTATGGATGATCAGCATCGCCTCTCGGTGCCAAAGCTGAACCAGCAACGCAGGAACACATGCCAGAAAGAGCAGCGTCAACACAGTGCACAAGACTTTCAGCCACATCGGGTGATCTGGAAGAATTGAAATGTACCCAAACAGAAAAGCAAAAACCGGAGCAAGCAACGCACCCAAAAAAAGCCGATCGCGATCGTAATAGGCGACCAAGGATGCCGGGTTCATGCTTGCATCGCCCAGCCTTCGACAGCCATCGCGGCTTGGCGCACCGCTTCGGTCAGCGTGGGATGCGCGTGGCTGGTGCGGGCGATGTCCTCGCTTGAAGCGCCAAACTCGATGGCCAGTGCGGCCTCGCCGCTTAATTCTCCGGCATTGATGCCGAGGATGTGGATGCCAAGCACGTGGTCGGTTTTCGCCTCCGCGAGAATTTTCACGAACCCTTCCGTGGCGGCAATGGTCTTGGCGCGCGGATTGGCGGTGAACGGGAACTTCCCAATCTTGTATTCCACGCCCGCGGCTTTCAGCTCTTCTTCCGTCTTGCCGACGCTCGCCACTTCCGGCGCGGTATAGACCACGGCGGGAATGGCGTCGTAATTCACATGACCGGCGCGGCCGGCGATATTTTCGATACAGGCGACCGCCTCGTCTTCCGCCTTGTGCGCCAGCATGTGGCCTTCGCGGCAATCGCCGATGGCCCAGATGCCGTCGATGTTGGTGCGGTAATGCGCGTCGGTGGCGACGCGGCGTTTTGAATCGATCCGCACGCCGGCTTCTGCCAAGCCGAGACCATCCGTGTACGGACGGCGCCCAATACACACCATCACGATATCCGCTTCCAGCGTTTGCGCCGCGCCGCCAGCCGCTGGCTCGATCGTGACCGACAGCGCGTCACCCTTCTTTTCCACACCGGTAACTTTGGTCGAAAGGTGAAACTTCATGCCCTGACGGGTGAGGAGGCGCTGGAACTGCTTGGCGATTTCGCCGTCCAGCCCGGGTGTGATGCGGTCGAGGAATTCGACAACCGTGACGTCGCTGCCGAGACGGCGCCACACCGAGCCCAGCTCCAAGCCGATGTACCCCGCGCCCACCACCAGCAATCGCTTCGGCACCGATTTCAGCGACAGCGCGCCGGTAGAAGAGACGATGCGCTCTTCATCGACCGTGACGCCGGGCAGCGGCGCCACATCCGAGCCAGTGGCGATGACAATGTTCTTTGTCTCCAGCGTGCGCGTGCTGCCGTCGTTCAACTTTACTTCGACTTTGCCGTGTGCCGCGATGCGCGCTTCGCCGACAATGCCTTCCACCTTGTTCTTGCGGAACAGGAACTCGACGCCCTTGGTGAGCTCACCCACCACTTTGGTTTTGTGCGCCATCATGGCAGCGAGGTCGAGTTCGGCGCTGGTCTTGATGCCAAGCTTGGGGAGCTTCTCGCGCGCTTCTTCGTAGAGCTCGCTGGTGTAGAGCAGCGCCTTCGAGGGAATGCAGCCGATGTTGAGGCAGGTGCCACCAAAGGTGCCGCGGTTGTCCACGCAGGCGCTCTTCAGCCCCAACTGGCCGGCACGGATGGCGGCGTTGTATCCCCCCGGCCCCCCGCCGATGATAACGACATCGAAGGTGTCAGCCATTGAAAGATTTGCGTTCTAACACAGCAGCAACTCTTTCGATGGCTTCCGTCTGTTTCTTCATTTGTACCATGTAGTCGCGCTGATACCTGTTCCTGATCCACCATATGTAAAACAGCATCAGCGCGATCAACAATAGGATTGGAAACCCAATTTATGAATGCCGCCAACCAATTGGTACCGCTCACGACCGTCTCCAAGAATCTCCGGTTAAACATCCAGCAGCAGGCGCTGCGGGTCTTCGAGGTTTTCTTTCACGCGCACCAGGAAGGTCACCGCCTCGCGCCCGTCGATCAGGCGGTGGTCGTAAGAGAGCGCCAGATACATCATCGGCCGGATCTCGACTTTGTCGTCGATGGCCACCGGCCGCTGCTGGATTTTGTGCATGCCGAGCACGCCCGATTGCGGCGCATTCAGGATCGGTGTGGACATCAGCGAGCCAAACACACCGCCATTGGAGATGGTGAAAGTGCCGCCCTGCAGCTCGTCCAGCTTCAGCTTGTTGTCGCGCGCGCGAGCACCAAAGTCCGCGATCGCCCCTTCGATCTGCGCCAGCGACAATTCATCCGCATCGCGCACCACGGGAACGAAAAGCCCACGCTCCGTCGAAACCGCGACGCCAATATCGTAGTAGCTCTTGTAGACGATGTCGTCGCCTTCGATTTCGGCGTTGACGTTGGGGATTTCCTTCATCGCGGCAATGCACGCCTTTACGAAGAAGCCCATGAAGCCGAGGCGCACACCATGCTTCTTCTCGAAGCTCTCTTTGTATTCGACGCGCAACCGCATCACGTCGCTCATGTCCACTTCGTTGAAGGTGGTAAGCTGCGCGGCGGTGTTTTGGGATTCCTTGAGCCGCAGCGCGATGGTGCGGCGCAACCGGTTCATCTTCACGCGCTCTTCGCGATCGGCGCGCGGACGCGGGCCGGACGGAATTTGGACGGGCGCCGGTTGGGTGCGCTCTGCGGCGCGCGCTTCCAACGCAGCCAGCATGTCACCCTTGGTGACGCGGCCATCCTTGCCGGTGCCGCTTGCTTGCGCGGGACTCATTCCGCTCTCTTCTGCGAGGCGCCGCACGCTCGGCATCATCGACATGTTCGACGGTTGTGGTGCCGTCGCTGCCGCCCGCTCCGCGATTGGCTTCGGCGCCGGTTTCGGTGCAGATGCTGCCGGCTTCGGCGCAGCGGCATCGGGATTGCGCACCGGTGCGCTGGCGCTTGGCGCGCCTTTCTTGCCTTCCGCGATCGCGCCCAGCACCGTGCCGACCTGAACGGTCGAGCCTTCTTTCACCGCGATGGATTCGATGGCGCCATCGGCAGGCGCCGGCACTTCCACCGTCACCTTGTCGGTTTCGAGTTCCAGCAGTGGCTCGTCGCGCGCGACCGCGTCCCCCTCCTTCTTGAACCAGCGTGCCACCGTGGCTTCGGTGACGCTTTCGCCCATCGCGGGCACCTTGATCTGAATGCTCATAGGCTCAGCGCTTCATTCAAAAGGGAGTGGAGTTCGGCGGTGTGCTGGCTCATGAGGCCGGCGGCAGTGGAGGCATAATCCGGGCGACCGATATAGGGCAGTGTCATGGGCCTGCCCAGTGCGGTGAGAGTCTCCTCGATGCGCGGCGCCACGAAGGTCCAGGCGCCTTGATTTCTCGGCTCTTCCTGTACCCAAACCACTTGCGCATTCGGGAAACGCGCCAACTCTTCCGTCAGCACCTTGCCCGGGAAGGGATAGAGCTGTTCCAGCCGCAGCATCTGGACGCGATTCTCGTTGCGCTTCTCGCGCTCGTCCATCAGGTCGAAATACACCTTGCCGGTGCACAGAATGACGCGGGCGATCTGCTCGTCCGGCAGCAACTTCACGGTGGTCGCGCCGGGAACGCATTCTGCCTGATCGCGGAACACCCGATGGAACGATGAGCCGGGGCCCATGTCTTCCAGGAAGGAGATGCAGCGCCGGTTGCGCAACAGCGATTTGGGCGTCATCAAAATCAGCGGTTTGCGGAACAGGCGATGGATTTGCCGCCGCAGCACATGAAAGTAATTCGCCGGCGTGGTGGGATAGCAAACCTGGATGTTATCCTGCGCGCAAAGTTGCAGGTAACGCTCGAGCCGCGCACTGGAATGCTCCGGACCCTGGCCCTCATAGCCGTGCGGCAGCAGCATCACGAGGCCACACATGCGCAGCCATTTCATTTCGCCCGACGCAATGAACTGGTCGATCATCACCTGCGCGCCATTGGCGAAATCGCCGAATTGCGCTTCCCACAGCACCAGTGATTTCGGTTCTGCGGAGGAATAGCCGTATTCGAAACCCACCACCGCTTCTTCGGACAGCAGGGTGTCGATCACCTCGAATTCGGCTTGGCCCTCGCGAATGTGATTGAGCGGCACGTAACGGGTTTCATTTTCCTGATCGACCAGCACGGCATGGCGCTGGCTGAAGGTGCCGCGCGAGGAATCCTGCCCCGAAAGGCGCACCGGATAGCCTTCGTCCAGCAGAGTGCCGAAGGCGAGCGCTTCGCCGGTGGTCCAGTCCAACGCCTGCCCGGTTTCCAGCATCTTTGCTTTCGCCTGCAGCTGGCGCGCGATGGTGCGATGGAGGTGAAAGCCTTCCGGCACTGCGGTGATGGCGTGACCGACACGTTGCAGCACATCATCGCTAACAGCGGTGTCGCCGCGGCGGTCGCCTTCCGGCGCGCGCTCGAATCCGGTCCAGCGGCCGTCGAGCCAGTCGGCGTGGTTGGGCCGGTGCGATTTCGCCGCCTCGAATTCCGCATCCAGCTTGGCGTTGAAGGCAGCGATCATGCCCTGCACTTCCGCTTCGGTGAGCGTGCCTTCGCCGATCAGCTTCTTCGAATAGAGTTCCAGCACGCCCTGATGTTCGCGGATGGCGCGATACATCAGCGGCTGCGTGAAGGCCGGCTCGTCGGTTTCGTTGTGGCCGAAGCGCCGGTAGCAGAACATGTCCACCACCACGTCCTTGTGGAACAGTTGACGAAATTCCGACGCCACGCGGGCGCAATGCACCACGGCTTCCGGATCGTCGCCGTTCACGTGGAAAATGGGCGCCTGCACCATCAGCGCGACATCCGACGGATACGGCGAGGAGCGTGCGTAAGCCGGGCTGGTGGTGAAGCCGATCTGGTTGTTCACGATGAAGTGCACCGTGCCGCCGGTTTTGAATCCCTTGGTGCCGCTCATGGCGAAACATTCTGCCACCACGCCCTGGCCTGCGAACGCGGCGTCGCCGTGCAGCAAAAGCGGCAACACACTGGCGCGTGTTTCTATGTCGCCAAGCTGGAATTGCTTGGCGCGCGCTTTGCCGAGCACCACGGGGTCTTCCGCTTCCAGATGCGAAGGATTGGCGGTGAGCGATAGATGCACATTGACGCCATCGAATTCGCGGTCGCTCGATGCGCCGAGGTGGTATTTCACATCGCCCGAGCCCTGCACGTCGAGCGGTGCGGCGCCCCCACCCTGGAACTCGTGGAAGATTTGCCGGTACGGCTTGCCCATCACATTGGCGAGCACGTTGAGGCGCCCGCGATGTGCCATGCCCAGCACGATCTCTTTCACGCCCAGCTGACCGCCGCGTTTGATGATCTGTTCCAGCGCGGGAACCAGCGACTCGCCGCCGTCCAGCCCGAAACGCTTGGTGCCGAGAAAGCGGATCGCGGAAAACTTCTCGAACCCCTCCGCCTCGATCAGTTTGTTGAGGATCGAACGTTTGCCTTCCGGCGTAAAGCGAATCTCCTTATCCGGCCCTTCGATGCGCCGCTGCAGCCAATCCTTCTGTTCGGGATCGTTGATATGCATGAACTCGTAGCCGATGCGGCCGCAATAGGTGCGCTGGAGAATGCTCACCATCTGCCGCGGCGTAGCGGTCTCGAGCCCCAGCACGCCATCGATGAAGATCGGCCGGTCGAGATCGGATTCGTGAAATCCGTAGAAATTGGGATCGAGCTGCGCAAGATGCGGCTTGGGATTCAGGTGCAGCGGATCGAGATCGGCAGCAAGATGCCCGATCACGCGATAGGCACGCACCATGTGAATGGCGCGGACGGAGTCTTTTGCGGCGGCGCGGGCATCGGCTGTTGAGATATCGCTCTTGCGCGGCGGCCAGAGCCCGGTAAGCGCGCCAAGCAATTCGGCATCCTGCCCCGAGAGCGGTGCCACGAATTGCGCTTGCCGCTCCTGCGCAGGCGAAACGCCGTTGTTCCCAAGCTCCGCAAACCATTGGCGCCAGGAGGGCTCAACCGATTCCGGGTTTTCCAGCCACTGTGCGTGGAGCTGCTCGATGAAGTCAGCGTTAGCCGCCGACAGAAACGAGGTGGCTTCCAAAAGATCGTTGGAGGCTCTGTTGAGGCCGCTGGGGCGCGATTGTTCTGTCATCTGTCTGGTAAGCTGCTGTGCTGGTGGATCTTCCGGCGAAGCAGGCCATAGCGCATTCCGCCGGCCGCCGCACCATTGGCGAAAACTATGACGGCCTAATGTATATAGTGTTGACCCTTGGCAGATGCATGCTTGTGCACGCTGGGAACCGGCTGCTTTTGATTCAGGACGAGATGAAGATCAAAGTGCTGGCTCCCAGAAGGGTCCGCTGCTTCTGATCTTACCACCAAGGTCCGCCGTGCAAGCCGCTTTTCGGGCACGCCGGCGGCGATCAGGGCGTGCTCGACCACTACAATCCGGGAACCCGCCAGGCCGGGGTCGTAGCCTGGCGAAGGTTTGGTTGGGGGGGCGACCACTTCCACGATTTTGTCCGGCTGGGCATTCGCTTCCGAGGCAATGCGGTTGATGACGGCCGCCGCGGCTGGCGTAATTGTCAAGCTGAGGTTCGGGAAGACGACCACGTTACCGGCTGGCGGCGGTGGCGCACTGATTCTGGGCGCCCTCGTCACGCAGGCGGCGAGCGGAAGGCAGAACAGAACGGCGATCCAGTAGCGCTGCGGCAAGCCCACGGTCCCGGTTATAACTCAAATCGCCTGATGTCGTGAACACGATGCAGCATTTTGGCAGTTGCCTGGCACGGCAAGAGTGATAGCGTCTCACCTTCCAGCCTCCGAAGGGGATTTCCAATGCTTCGCCGCGCCTTGCTGACCGCCGTGCTTTTTGCGCTGGCCTGTGTTCCAGCCGCCGCTGAAACCGTCGTCAATCTGAAATCCCCGGCGCCGGACGGGGCAATCACCCAGCTCTTGCTGACGGACGGACGCGTCCTCGTGCAGGGCTATGCCGAGAACGATATCTGGACGCTGACACCGGACAATAAGGGCAGCTACGTGAATGGGACCTGGAAGCAGGTCTCGAGCCTTCCAGCAGGTTATGTGCCGCTTTATGTGTCCTCGGCAGTGCTAGCGGATGGCCGCGTGATCTTTGCCGGCGGTGAATACCTGAACGGCAATTTTTCTTTCACCAACAAAAGCGCCATTTACGATCCGCTCAAGGACAAGTGGACCGATATCACGCCGGACAAGCACCTGCTGCCGTTCATTGGCGATTCGCCCGCGACGGTGCTGGCCGATGGCCGATTCATGGTGGGTGAAAAATTCAAGAAAACCGATTTCGTGTTGGATCCGAAGACGCTGACATGGTCGGAAATACCCTCCAAAGGCAAAGACGATTTCAATGCCGAGGAAGGCTGGACATTGATGCCGGACGGTTCGGTTCTGACCTTCGATGTGAAGAACCATCCGCAAGCTGAGCGCTACCTGCCCAATAAGGGCAAATGGGTTGAAGCCGGCAGCACGGTTGTGGATCTGCGCGGCGAACAGAATTGCTGCGGTAACTGCATCCCCTACGGGCCGAAGGGCAAGTGCTACGATCCGCCGGGTGAAGTTGGCCCCGCGATTCTCCTGCCCAACGGAACAGTCTTTGCGGCTGGCGCGATTCCCGAGGGAGAAGGCACGGCGCACACCTCCATCTACGACCCGAAAACCAACACCTGGACACCCGGGCCGGACTTTCCGAATGGCGATCAGGGTATGGACACGTTTGCAGCCCTGCTGCCGAACGGAAACGTGCTGGTGGAAGGTTCCAATGGCGGCCAGTTCTACGAATACGATGGCCAAAATTTGATCCGCGAATCGGCCAGCGCCAACGGCATCTATGTGCCGCTGCTGGTGTTACCGACCGGCGAAATCATGATTGGTGGCGAGCGGGTCTTTCAGTCCAGCGGCACCTATAAGACTGCCTGGGCGCCAGCCGTTACCTCCTCGCCAGCGAGCGTGAACCGCGGCTCGACCTACACCATTTCCGGCACGCAGTTTAACGGCCTCTCTCAGGCCAATGCCTTCGGCGATGAGGACAACCAGCCGACCAACTATCCGCTGGTGCGCATCACAAACAATTCGACGGGACACGTGTTCTATACCCGCACGCACGATCACAGCACGATGGGGGTAGCAACCGGCAGCAAAACCGTCTCAACCAGCTTCGACGTTCCGGCAGGCATGGAAACCGGCGCCAGCAAACTGGAGGTTGTTGCCAACGGCATTCCTTCCGCATCGGTGACGGTTACCGTTAATTAACGCTGAGAGGCACAATGCGGCAGTGTTGTGCCTCTCAGGAACTGCGGCATCTTTAATAGTTCCAGAATGAATTGCCTGTAGCTTCTCTGACCCAGCGAAAGGGGCAGGGATGCTCGCCCGGCGATCAAATATCCGCCCAGCGGCGTTGCTCGCGAATTATTGCGACACGCTTGGGCAAATGCGGACGCACGCGCACCGCGAAACCGCGTTGCGCAGTGCCAAGGTGGAGGCCGAGCTGGCCAGCCGCGCCAAATCCGAATTTCTCGCGAATATGAGTCATGAGCTTCGGACTCCGCTGAACGCCATTATCGGGTTCTCGGATCTCATTCGGCACCTCAACGGCGCCGCTCCCGAGAAGAATGTCGAATATGCCGGCAACATCGCAGAAGCCGGCCGCCACCTTCTCAACATTATCAGCGATATTCTCGATATTGCGAAAATCGAAAGTGGCACCGCGAGCCTTGCCCTTGCGTTGCACGATACTCGCGAATTGATTGAAGGCAGCGTCATGCTGGTACGCGAACGAATGGAGAGTCGAGAACAGCGGCTCGAAGTGAGGCTCGCGCGTGGGCTACCGGCGCTGATGGCGGACGGCCGCCGGGTGAAGCAGATCCTCATCAATCTGTTGTCGAACGCGCACAAGTTCACCCCGAACGGGGGCCGCATCGTTCTGACGGCTGAGCGGACGCTGCAGGGCGGCATTGCTATCGTGGTCAGGGACACAGGTCCCGGCATGACAGCCGATGAATTGCAGGTGGCGCTCAAGCCATTCGGGCAGGTTCGCTCCGATCATCTGCATACACATGGAGGGACCGGATTAGGCCTTCCCATCGCCGTGGCAATCGCAAAACAGCACAATGGCGACTTGCATCTGATGAGTGAATTCGGTGTGGGCACAACCGCAACGTTGATCCTTCCCCCGGCGCCTGCACATTCTGAGAACCACCCTTCTTCTACGATGCCTCTGGGCATCGAACGTCACGTCTCCCAAGGAAATGAGACGCGACACATTGGAGTTCCAACGTGAGTCAGCCCGCGATCAAATTGCAAACCGAACCTTTCCGCGAACGCCGTGGCGTGCCCGCCTCGCCGCCACAGCGGATTGGCCATGTCGTTTCGGTGACCGGGGGGCGCGCCATCGCTGTTCTCGAGCGGAACGCCCAATCCGTATCGCGCGGAGAATTCCTGCGCGTGCAAATCGGAGCCTTGGTGAAGGTCGCGACGCCCACATCGTCGGCGATGGGCCTGATCACGGCCGTCAGCACCCCGATGCCCCCGGCCGAAGGTCAGGGCGAGAACATGTCGCTGGTTGAACTCGATCTCGTCGGCGAGGTGGTGACTGCGGGCCAGGACCAGAGGCTGACTTTCCGGCGCGGCATCACAAACCCGCCGAGCATCGGCGATGCTGTGCTGTTGGCGGATCGGCATGATCTCACGCGTGTGTACGCACCGCCGGCAGTGACCACGGTCAAGATCGGAACGCTTTACCAGGACCCCGGCGTGCCGGCCTGCCTGCGGGTGGACGATCTTTTGTCAAAGCATTTCGTGGTGGTGGGCAGCACGGGATCGGGAAAATCCTGCGCCTTGACATCGGTTCTTCAGCGCATCCTTGACGATCACAAACACGCGCACATCGTCGTTCTGGACATTCACAACGAATATCTCACGGCTTTCGGCGACAGGGTGGAGGCCGTCAATCTCAACAATTTCAACTTGCCGTTCTGGCTTCTGAATTTTCAGGAATTGGGCGCCGCACTCACCAGCAGCGACGAGTATCACGACGCCGAAGTTGAAATTCTCGGTGAAGCCGTTGTGCATGCCAAGCGGCGCTATGGCGAGGCGGCTGCGCACCGCAGCACGCTGGTGCGAAGGGCCTCCGACGGCGGGCCCATAACCGTCGAAACGCCTTCACCGTTTCGCCTGTCCGACGTAATTGCGCATCTGGACGAGCACTTGGGAAAACTCGAGCGCACCCAGATTACGCTGCCATACCGCAGGTTAAAGACCCGCATCGAAACGTTGGTCGGGGATCAGCGGTACAACTTCATGTTTGGCAGCCTAACTGTGCAGGACACGATGTCAGAAATCCTCAGCCGACTGTTTCGCGTGCCGGGCGACGGTAAGCCCATTACGGTTATCGATCTTTCCACCGTGCCGGCCGAAATTCTGGACGTGGTGATCTCGGTTATTTCAAGGCTGGCGTTCGATCTGGCCATCTGGAGCAAAGGCGGCGTACCGATGCTGTTGGTGTGCGAGGAAGCGCACCGCTACGCGCCAACGGGTGAGCGCAACTATTTTGGCCCCACACGTCAGGCGCTGGCGCGCATTGCGAAGGAGGGCCGCAAATACGGCATCTCCCTCGCATTGGTTACACAGCGCCCTTCGGAATTGGACCCAACAATTCTCTCCCAATGCAGCACTGTCATCGCGTTGCGCCTTTCCAGCGAACGGGATCAGCAGGTGATGCGCGCTGCGACACACGAGGGCATGATCGACCTGCTCGACTTCCTGCCTTTGCTTGGTGACCGCGAAGCAATTGTGCTTGGGCAAGGTGTGGCCATGCCGATGCGGATCACCTTTGACGATCTCGATACAAATGCCGTGCCGCGAAACCTGAATGCGGGCTTCTCAAAATCCTGGAAATCACCAAACCTCAGCCGCGACGAACTCGATTCTATCGTGGCGCGCTGGCGGCAAGCCGGGCGCGAACGGTCAGACACTTTCGCGGGCTGACAAGCGGACGCTAGAAATCCCGGCGGCGACGGCGCTCGCCTCGCTCCTGGACGGCCGCTTTGCAATCCGCTGACAGCTGATCGAGATGGGACTGCAGGCAGTCGCGCCTTGCGCGCCCGCGCGCCTGGCCGCTGCAATATTTGTCGAGGTCCGCAGCACAGGCTCTACGAAGACCGCCGTGACCGGCACCGCGTTCGCGCTCGTGGACAGCTTCATTGTGAGCGGTGCGCTGCTGATTGCAGGACGCCAGCGGAACGCATCCCACGACCAGCAGCAACGCCAGAACGGACTTGTTCATTTCGATCCTCTGCTGTTGGAGGCAAACTCAGATGGGCAGATGGTGGGCGGTACTGGGATTGAACCAGTGACCCCTACGATGTCAACGTAGTGCTCTCCCGCTGAGCTAACCGCCCGTCATGGGTGGCGCAGCTATACCGTCCGGCTCATTCGGCGGCAAGAAGGAAGCCGGGTGGGCACAATCGGTGCTCTCATCTTGCATTCTTGAGCGTAAAGCGCACAGCGGCCTGCACTGTACCCGCCGCCGGCTGCCCATTACGAATGGCGGGCTTGTACTGCCAGTGCTCCTTGACCCACTGAATCGCGACCTGATCGAGATCGTCGCTGCCGCTCGAGCCAATGACGGTTGCGTCGGTAATTGTGCCCGACGCTGAAACTGAAATTCGTAACGTTGTGGTTCCTTCCTTGCCGAGGCGAAGCGCCATCGGCGGATAGGGGGGAATCGTATGCGTGGAGGTAATTCCGACCGGCCCTGAATCCGGGATGGCAGGCACGGGCGGAGGTGCCGGCGGCGCAACGGGCCGAGGCGGTGGCGCAACAACCGGCGGCGGCACAGTTCTCTGCACCTGTTGCACCACCGGCGCGGGCGGAGGTGGGGTTGCCACCTTGATGTCCGGCGGCGGGACATACGCCTGAACGACTTTCGGCGGCGCCTGCAATTTCACTTGCGGTTGCGGCGGCGGCGTTTCTTTCGGCGGAGGTGTCTGGACGATCTTTGCTTCAATGAATTTGGGCACGGATTGTACGATCCTGCCGGCGAGCCCATTCACCAACGCCCATATCGCGATGACATGCACCACGCCGACAAAGGCAGTGCCAATATATCTTGCTGTTCGCGAGCGTGTGTTGGGAAGCGGATGCAGTCTTGCGCTGGGATTCTCCATTACTCACTCCGGGCCACTCAGTGCAATCGACAAAAGTTTTTCGCAAATGAGTGTTTGCCTTGCATTTGAAAGGGTTAGCACCTCTTTCAGAACGCAGGACGCGTGATCGGTTCCGGATTGAGCGCGTTGAATTTTTCTGGAGCTTAAGCGGCAATCATTCGTTCGATTTCCTGAACGATTTCGCGCAGGTGGAACGGTTTGGAAAGAACCTTCGCCTGCTTTGGCGCCTGCGACGAGGGGTGAAGGGCAACCGCCGCGAACCCCGTAATGAACATGATCTTGAGGGCGGTGTCCCGCTCTGCGGCGCGCTTCGCAAGTTCGATGCCGTCCATGCCAGGCATGACGATGTCTGTGAGAAGCAAATCGAATCTCGCGTTCTCAAGGCATTGCAACGCTTCGGCGCCGTTCCCGAAATCCGTCACTTCGTGCCCCGCCTTGACAAGCGCGGCTGCGAGGAACCGCCGCAGCGATTCATCGTCTTCTGCTAACAGAATCTGAGCCATGCGCCGACCCCTTTTCGGAGTAAATCGTATAATTGTGAACCCGTAAACGCCGGTTAACGGCACAGGAACGCAGAGGGGCCGTTGATCCACACACGCGTCAATGATCCACTGATGATAATGAGAGAACGACCGGACAAGCCCGGAATAGCGCCACTCGACCCTGTTCTGGCGGCCCTCTACGCCGAGCCGTTCATCATTCGCGAACCCTCTGCGCGCGCCGTTCCGTTCATTTTCGCCTCGCCTCACTCCGGGCGCCTGTACCCACAGGCATTCCTGAACCAGAGCCAGCTTTCGCCGATGACGTTGCGCCGTTCCGAAGACGCGTATGCGGATGAACTTTTCGCCGATGTTGTTCAGCTCGGCGCGCCGATGATTGCCGCGCGATTTCCCCGGGCCTATGTGGACCCGAACCGCGCGCCTGGCGAACTCGACAAAACGATGTTCCACGGGCAGATCACCTTGCCGCTTGAGCCGGCAGGCGCCCGTGTGAACGCCGGGCTGGGTGTCATTCCGCG
Source organism: Rhizomicrobium sp. (assembly GCA_036269195.1). GTDB lineage: Bacteria > Pseudomonadota > Alphaproteobacteria > Micropepsales > Micropepsaceae > Rhizomicrobium. The sequence continues at coordinate 106,070 of DATASO010000016.1, read as the reverse complement.
CATCGTACGCGATGGGGCGGAAATCTATAGCGGCAAGATCACCGCGGGAGAGGCCGCGGAACGCTTGTCTCGCCTGCATGCCCGCTATCACGCGGCGCTGTCGTCATTGGTGCAGGAAACGCGCGCACGTTTTGGGGCGGCGGTGGTGATCGATTGTCATTCGATGCCGTCCGCAGCGGGAACACCCAATATCGTATTGGGCGATCGTTACGGCACCGCGGCTTCGCCGATTCTGTTGCGCAAAGCGGAAGAGGCATTCCAATCAAGAGGATTCGCGGTCGGCCGCAATGTGCCGTATGCCGGCGGCTACACCACCCAGCTTTATGGGGAGCCTATAAAAGGTATGCATGCGCTGCAGATCGAGGTGAACCGTTCGCTCTATCTGGACGAGGATCGCATCGAACTCGCCGCTGCGTTTCCTGACATTCGCCGCCGGCTGCTATCGGCGCTCGCTGAGCTCGTGACCATCGACGTGGAAGCATTGCGGCCATCGCAGCGTGGAATGCGTTTGGCCGCTGAGTAACGATGCGCGTGAGCCTTAGCGGCAGTCAGACCAGCTCTGCGCGTCACACTCCTCGATGATGATTCGCACGTAGCAGTAGCCGAGAACGTAACGGAACATCCGGCGGACGACCTTGCCGCGATAATTTTCCCGTTCACCCATGCGGCTGCGGGGAATGTCAACGTAATCTCCGATCGCGGGGATGAGTCCGAATCCCGCCTCTTCGCCCATCACGAGGTCGGCAATTCCGCCGATCTCTTCAGTTTCGGTGGCGCCCTTCGGCAAGAACTGGAAATCGATCTCGTATTTCACGGCTCGGGCCCTCATCTTGGCAATGCTATCAAACGATCCGCCTCATTGCAGTCAACCGTCCGGAGCGGCTCTTCTCAAGGCCTCACGGCAAAAAAAAGCCCCCTCTGGACGGCCTTAAGCCCGGAGAGGACACGATATGAAGGACGCAATGCTTCGGCGCAATAGGCTGTGCTGCGTTGCAACAACATGACAGGGTAGGACGGGTCTTTCGCAGTGCCCATCCATCGTTGGTGACACAACATTTCGGGTTAGTCGTCAGTCATTGAACTATCATCCGGCGGTCACACGGAGGTCGTGAAGTTTCTCCATACGGGAGGCAATGAGAACCAGCCGATTCGCGGGTGGCCTCACCCGCATTACGACCGGAGTTTCCCATGCGTAATGCGTTCTTTTGGCCCGCCACAGGCGTATCCGCCTCAAGGCCCATTTCCGGCAGACCGGCAACGCCTCTTTCTGCCCGCGGCCACCCACCCAAAAGCCACCGGACGATCTTCATATCCGATGTTCACCTCGGGACGCGCGCCTGCAAGGCAGATGCGCTGGCCGGCTTTCTGGCAAAAAATTCCTGCGACACCCTGTTCCTGGTTGGGGACATTGTAGATGGCTGGCGGCTGAAGCGGCGCTGGCTATGGCCAGAAGCACACAGCCGCGTGGTCCGCGAGATTCTCCGCAAAGTGGATGACGGCACGCGAGTCATCTACGTGCCCGGCAATCATGACGAAGCTTTCCGCGATTACTGCGGCCGCAATATTGCGGGCGTCGAGATCGCGCGGGAAGCGGTGCATGAAACAGCGGACGGCAAGCAGCTCCTTGTTGTGCATGGCGACCAGTTCGACGGGGTCATCTCGTATGCCAAATGGCTCGCGCATCTGGGCGACAGCGCCTATACGGCCGCGCTGCAGCTGAACGAAATTTTCTGCGCCGCACGGCGCACGCTCGGGCTCCCGTACTGGTCGCTTTCGGCATACCTGAAGCGCAAAGTGAAAAACGCCGTCGAGTATGTCTGCCGGTTCCAGGAAGCTGTGGCGCGCGAAGCGCGGGCGCGTGGGTACGACGGCGTGGTATGCGGACACATCCACCACGCTGCGATGGAGGACATGGATGGCCTTCTCTATCTCAACGACGGCGATTGGGTGGAGAGCTGCACTGCACTGGTCGAAGATGCTCGGGGCCATCTGAGCATCCTCCACTGGCCGCCATTCGCAGAGCCCTCCGATATTCCGCCCGTTATGGAACAAAAGCGCGAGCTGGTTCTTCTCGCGGCTTGATTATTCCGCCGCCAGATTGAGCCGTGACCGATTGAACGGCCTGTCTCCGAGGATCGTCACACGGTGCATTACGCGGCGGTGCGGCTGATAATCGTCGACCGTGTAGTGCTGGGTGACGCGATTGTCCCAGAAGGCCAGCGTGTTCGATTTCCAGCGCCAGCGGATGACGAATTCCGGGCGCTGAATGTGCTCCGAAATCAACTCGAGGATTTTTCTGCTCTCCGCCTTCGTCAGTCCAAGGATACGCGTGGTGAAGCCGGAATTGACGAACAGGCTGTCGCGTCCGGTTTCCGGATGCGTGCGTACGAGCGGATGCGTCACCGGCGGATATTCGCGCCGTGCCCATGCATACCGCTCGATGCCGACTTTCAGGCTCGCGAGATGGTCCGGCGGAAACGAGCGCGTGAAATCATGCTCGGCATCGAGCGGCTGCAGGAAGGCGCGTAAGCTTGGCGACAGAGCGGCATAGGCTGCGCGTGTGCTCGACCACAGGGTATCGCCGCCTTCGGGTGGCACGTGGCGGGCATAGAGCATTGACCCCATCGGGGGTGTTTCTATGAAGGTCACGTCCGCCCGCCACGCGCCTGTGTCGGTGTCGCTCGAAGGCTGATTGTCCAGGACCAGAACTTCGGGCGTTCCCGGCACGCTCGGACGGATGGGATGAAGGTGCAGCTCGCCGAAACGCGCGGCGAAGTCCCGCTGCTGCTGTGGCGTAAGATCCTGGTCCTCGAAGAAAAGCACCTCATGCTTCAGCAAGGCCTGCCGGATCCCGGCGATCGCTTCGCCGCTGAGCGGCTTGGCAAGGTCGAGGCCGGTCGCACGCGCGCCTAGGGTGGGAGATAAAGGCGCGATTTCGAGCAGAGACTTGGACATGGCTGCTACCTCCGAGCAATGCCGATTAAACAATACTAACTCGGTCGAGTAAATAGCCTTAAAAGAAATATTTGCGCGACACCGCGGGACCGCTTCCGCGACTTCGCTGAGAGCCGCGCCTTGCGCTATAGCGGGGCGTATGCGCCTGCCTACATCTTTCACTATCCGGCTTGCCTCCGAAGCAGACATTCCTGCGCTTCAGGTGCTTATGAATCGGGCGATCGGCGAGTTGCTTCGGCCATTTCTTTCGCCGGAGCAGATTCGCGCATCCTTTGAAATCATGGGTGTCGATACAGAACTGATCTCCGACGGCACACATTTTGTCGTGGAAGGGAACGGCAACTTGGCAGCTTGCGGCGGCTGGAGCCGGCGCGCCACCCATTTCGGTGGCGATCATTGGGCGGAGCGCGACGGGCGGGCACTGGATCCTGAAATGGAACCCGCGCGCGTGCGTGCCATGTACACACATCCCGATTTTGCACGACTAGGAATCGGCCGCGCCATTCTTGAGCATTGCGAGGCCGAAGCGGCGGCCGGCGGATTTTGCCATGTGGAACTGGTAGCGACACTTGCGGGAGAGCCACTCTATCGCGCCTGCAGGTATAAAGAGATTGAGCGATTTGAGGCGCGGGCGGCAAACGGTGTCGCCGTTCCGCTGGTGCGGATGCGGAAGCGCCTGTGATGCGAGCCCCTGTCGATCTCCTCTATAATTTCCATTGGGTTGTGCGGGGCGAGCTCGCCCGCTCCTCGCAGGCCTATCTTGGTTTTCTCGCGCGCCTGTTGCGCGGACATGGAATAAGGAGCGTCATCAATCTGCGCGGCGCAAAACCCGGATGGCGCTGGTGGAACTACGAAACGCGCGTGTGCGCGGGATTGGGCGTGGCACATCGCGACGTGCGGTTCAATTCGCGGCGATTGCCCTCACGCGCCATTCTGCTCGATATGCTGGATGCGTTCGACGCCGCGCCGCGGCCGCTGCTTGTCAAATGCTCCGGCGGACAGGACCGCACAAGCTTTGCCTCAGCCCTTTATATCCTGCATGCGTGGGGATGGAGCGCGCGCGGTAAAGCGGAAGCGCAGTTTGCGCGCTGGCCCTATCTTCATTTTCCCAAGCGGGAGCAGCGCTGGTTGTATGCGTTTCTGCATTTTGCGCTCGAGCGCAGCGGAGATAGAAATCTTCGCGATTGGATCGCGCAGGACTACGCGCCGGAAAACCTCAAGGCATGGCTGGAAGCGCGCGGGCTTGGCGGTGGCTTCCGCGGCATTCACGCCGTACAGGAAGCAAAGGGCGATGCAGACCAGGCCGCTTGAAGTGGGGCCGGGCATTCTGCTGTGCCGCGGCGCTCTGGCAGCGGAAACCCAGCAGTCACTTACCCGAAAGATCTTCGAACTGGCGAAGTGCGCGCCCTTTTATCGGCCGCGCATGCCGATTTCGGGAAAGCCGTTCTCGGTCGAGGAAACCAATTTTGGATCGCTCGGCTGGGTGTCGGATGAACACGGCTATCGGTACAGCAATACGCATCCGGAAACGGGCGAGCCGTGGCCAGCCATTCCCAACTTACTGCTGCGGTTGTGGCGATCGGCCACGCAATACCCAGAGGCGCCAGAATGCTGCCTGGTGAATCTCTACCGCGGCGCAGCTCGCATGGGCCTGCATCAGGATCGCGACGAGGAAGCAATAGACGCGCCGGTGCTGTCCATCTCGCTGGGCGACAGCGCCATCTTTCGCATTGGCGGCGTGACCCGCCGTAGCCCCACCAAATCGCTAAGGCTGGAATCGGGCGATGTGCTGACGTTCGGCGGCCCCGCGCGCCTCGCCTATCATGGCATCGACCGAGTCGTTCCCGACACTTCACGGCTCATACCTGGCGGCGGCCGAATCAACCTGACGCTCAGGCGCATCACTCGCCCGGAAGTCGCCTGCTATTGATACGTGAAGCTTTCCGTCTTGTCGTAATGGAACATATCCGGAGCACCGGTGACGTGGTAGCCAAGTTTGTTGCCGTGAACACAGGGGATTCCCAGCGCCATCGCCAACCCTGGGTCATTACCAATATCCCAAAGCACGGTATTCCCATCGTAAGCATAGAATTCTGGAGCCCCGCCGTTGTAGTACCATCCGCAATTCCAGGCATCCATGTAGTGCCAGCCCTTGGAAATGTGTTGGTCAGGATGACGGACATTGATCACGATCCCCGGACCGCGAGTACTCACGCCTTGGGTTAGTTTCTGCACGAGTAACGAATGCAGAAATTCAGGATCGACGGCGTGACTGTTTTTTTCTTTACCTGAAGCAGGCGAGAGCCCGCTCAGAATCGAAAGCGCCAACAGCGCGATAATTATCCTCATGACTCCCCCTCGATGCGTCGCGTTCAAGGCGAGCGCAAATTGAAGGTATCACGGCAGGCAGCTTTGTACAACCTGTGCGTGTGTCCGATCCGCACGGCCAAAACGCAAGACGCCCGATCAGGGGGCTGATCGGGCGTCGCCTGCGCTTTAACGCGCCAGATGCCGGGAGGGGATGACCGACATCCTTTGAGAAGAGCGCCATCCAGCGTGCGAGCGGGGGGGCAGTGCCTGCTGGACGGTTGTCGCCCTTCCACGGATGAAGCTATGCACGGGTGCCACACTTTGCAAGTATTTTTTTTGATTAGAAAAAGTTCGTTACTTCTCTGTAGACAGTGACATATTTGTAACTTTCGGCCGCAAGATTCCGGCCTTTCCGCGCCCTCCGAATAGGCAGCGGAACTACAGCCGCGCCATACCACTAGTCCGGCTTACATCCTCCCGAAATCGTGAGCCGTGCGGTCGATGGCGTCTTTCAGCTTTGCCACGATCTCCTCGATTTCTCCTTCGCTGACGGTCAGTGGCGGCGAGAGCACCATGGTGTCGCGGATAGCGCGCGAGATGAGACCACTGTTGAAGCAGTAATTCCGGCAATGCGCACCCACCCGGCCGATCTCAGGGAAAAAGCTGCGCTCTGGCTTATTGGGGACCAGTTCGATCGCGGCCAGTAACCCATGCCCCCGCACCTCGCCAGCTAGCGGATGGTTTTCAAAGGTCTCGTGCAGGCGCCGCTGCAGATACGGTCCGATGCTGTTCTTGACCCGCGGCACAAGCCCCAAGCGCTCAATCACCTCCAGGTTTCGCACGGCGACAGCCGAGGCAACCGGGTGCCCGGAATAGGTATAGCCATGCACCATCTCCTCGTTGGCGGTAAGGATGGTATCGGCCACGCGCGGCCCCAGCGAAACGGCGCTGATTGGTTGGTAGCCGGAGGAAAGCCCCTTCGCCATGCTGATGATGTCCGGATGGATGGCGTAGGTTTGGCAGCCGAACCACTCGCCGGTGCGGCCGAAGCCGGTAATCACTTCATCGGCGTGCAGGAGCACCTCGTATTTGGTGCAGATGTTCTGAACCTCCGGCCAGTAGGTCGCTGGTGGAAAGATGAGGCCACCAGCGCCCTGGATCGGTTCGGCTGAAAAAGAAGCGACGCGTTCCGGCCCGAGTTCGAGGATGCGATCCTCCAGCTTGCGCGCGATCAGCACGCCGAATTCTTCCGGATCGATATCGCCATAGCCGGCCACCTTGGCGCCGAACCAGTATGGGGTCGGGACTTTGGCAAAGCCTGGCAGCGGCAGATCCCATTGCGGGTGCATGGGCGTAAGACCGGACAGCGAGGCTGCCGCGAACGTCACGCCGTGATAGGCGAGATCGCGGCTGAGATGGATTTTCTTTTCCGGCCGCCCGCGCAGGTTCCAGTAATAGCGGATCAGCTTCAGCGCTGTATCATTCGCTTCCGACCCGGAATTGGCAAACAGAATGTGCTCGTGCCCATCCGGCAAAAGTCGCGCGAGCTTGGTGGCGAGTTCGACCGTGTAAGGGTTCGTCGTCTTGAAGAAGTGATTGTAATAAGGGAGCACCCGCAGTGCTTCGCAACCCGCGTCCGCCAGTTCCTTGTTGCCGTAGCCCACCTGCACGCACCATAGGCCGGACATGCCGTCGATGATTTTCTTGCCTTCGGAATCCCACAGGTAGACGCCGTCCGCCTTGGTGATGACACGCACGCCCTCAGCGTTGAGAGCCGCGGTATCCGTGAAGGGATGAACATGATGGGCGGCATCGAGCGCCTGCCAATGCTTGGTGAGGTTGTGCGTTTCGCTGACCATGACGGCCTCGCCTGAATTTGTTTGTGAGAAGACGGTTGAGGAACGCCTCGGCTTTCCAAAGGTCGCGTGAAACCGCGGCCATGGTTTACGGCGGATTGTAGCCGATGCGGGCGCAGAGAATGAGGAGCGCGCTCTTCCGTGTCATGACTCAAGGTATAGCAGGTTACGACGGCTCAAAGCCAGCGGCGAACCCGGTGGGCGTAGCCATCGAAAGCCGATCCAAATTGACGGCGCATCTTGGCCTCTTCGAAGGGGACGTGCACCCAATTGGCAGTCGCAAACACCGCCACCGGCACGGTGAACATTGGCAGCGAGCCGATGCAGAACGCAATCCCGAGGGTGAAGATGGTGAGCCCGAGATACATCGGATTGCGCGTGAAGCGGAACGGCCCTTCTTTCACCAGCAACGCGTTCGTCTCCGAAGTCGGTTTGATTTCGGTTCCCTTGCGGCGGAAGAGCGTGGCGGCGGAGAATGCCAGCGCGAAACCAACCACGATCAGCAAGGCGCCGAGCCAAAGCACGCGCGGATCCACTAGCATGCGCCAGGGATAGAGCGCACTCACAATTCCCGCGATGATTACGTAGAACAGCGCCCAGACTGGTGGTGGCAGCTTCAGCATGGGTTTCTCCGATGTCGAAGCTTACGCCGTGCAACGCCTGCGCGTCACCCTTGCCGCAGGATGGCAGGCGCGTCCGTAGCAGTCTTCTGCCACGAAGGCAGCGATTTCAGATCCGCCGCCCAGCGCTGGATGCCGCGATAGGATTCCAGCGGGAATTTCGCCTGCTCGGCTATGTAGTTCATCGCGCCCAGGGAAAAGTCTGCGAGCGTCAGCGCATCGCCTGCCACATAGCGATGCTTTTGCAGTTGTGCTTCGAGCACTGGGCCAAGCCGCGCGAACATTTCCTCGCCGCGCGCGATTTCGCTGACTGAGGGCTCGCCGCGCTGGAACAGTTTCTTCACGTAATTCTCGAAGGCGAAGATGGCGCAGGCCGGATCCCAGTGCGCACTATCCCAGAACTGCCATTTCACGATCTGCGACCGCGCCTTGATATCCTCCGGCAGCAATCCGGTTTCCGGCTTCTGCGCGGCGAGGTATTGCAGAATCGCGTTGGACTCCCACAGCGAATAGTCGCCGTCTTCCAATACCGGCATACGCATATTGGGATTGAGGCACGCGAATTCCGATGTCCGGTGCGCGCCTTTCGTGAAATCCACCAGCACCGGCTCGAAGGCGATGCCGAGATGGGTGGCTGCCCACATCACTTTAAAAGCGCGCGGGCTCAACGGAAATACATGCAGCTTGATAGTCATCAGTTCCTCCTATTTGGGTGCAGGATCCGGCGAACCGGTTTCAAGATAGCGCTTGAGGCGGATCATCTGCTCGGCCAGCATCGAATCGGCGAGCGCCGGCCATTTGCCGATGCCGCCCTTGATGAATCCACCGACCACATTCTCCATGGTGAGATCGGCGCCATCGCCCGCCGCCTTGATGCTGAAGGTGAGCGCGCCACTCATGCCCTGCGCCTGAAACGGTCCAAGGGCACCGCGCATGCGCAGAACCTTTCCGGGCACTGCATTCACGATTGTCCCCGGCTGCACGGAGCCGCCGCTCCAGATCTCGCAGAAGCAGCCGCCGGCGCGCGCATCCAGCGAAAGGTTTGTCGCGCTGCCGGAAAAGGTATGGTCCGAGTTCCACCACTTGGCCGGCTGGATGAGCGCGGCGTACACGCGTTCGGGCGTCGCTGCGATGTGGATAGTGCGTTGAAGCGCAAAGCCGTTCGGACCGGCTTCGATCACTTCCGCGCGCGCGGAGAGCAATTGTGCAAGCAGCACTGCGCCAGCAAGGGCGAACCCACCGAGCAGAGAGCGATAGGCTGGCCTCATTTCTGTTCTCCCCGTGCGGCTTCGGCATAAAGCTCGAGCAGTCCGCTCCAACCTTGCGGAGAGTCGACCGCGGCGCGAATGTCTTCCGCGTCCGCGGCGCGGATGCGATGCACCAGTTCCACACGCGTGGTATTCGTGTCCTCTGCGATGAACTGAACTTCCACAACGCTTTCTACCGCTTCGTCGATCTGGAACTTGCTGTTTAAATGCCACGAGAGCGCAACGTGCGAAGGCGGCTCCCAGGCGAGCACTTCGCCCCACTGGCACTCCGATCCATCAACGCCTTTCTCATACCAGCGGCCGCCCTTTCGCGGCTCGATGAATACGTCCTGCATCTCCGCCTTCGCGATGTGATGCGATTTCGGCCACCAGATGCCGAAGCGCGCAGTGAAGATTTCGAAGGCGTGATCCTGCGGCGCCTTCACCACGATGGATTTGCGCACCGGCGCGGGTGTGATCTTGAGCGGTGCATTCACTTGGTCTTCGCCTCTTTCGATTGCCTCTTTGGCTTTTCCACTTCAGCGCGAAAGGCTTCGAGCGCCGAATCCCACAATTGGTCCAGCCACGCCCGCAACGGCCCGATACCTTCCGGGTCGATCTCGTAAATGTGGCGGGTGCCGCGCCGTTCTTCCCGCACAAGCCCGGCCTCCTTCAGCACTCTCAGGTGTTGCGATACCGCGGGCCGGCTGACCGGCAAGCGCTTGGCGATATCGCCCACGGCGCGCGGGCCGGTCCGCAGCTGCTCCAGCACTCTCTGGCGTGTGGGGTCAGCGAGGGCAGCAAAGGCATGTACGTAGGCCATTACTTACAGTAAGTTACTACTTACGCATAAGTCAAGTGCGCTTACTGCATGCCCTTCATGTTGAGATTGGCGGCGAGGGTGCCTCTGGCGGTCAGCAACGCGAGAAAACCGTCTTTCGTCCAGGAGACTTTCGGCTCATCGAAGGACTCGACCTTGCCGGTGAGCGCGATGCCGCGGCCCTGTGGTTTCGCCAACGCGTTCGCAACCTCGGTCTTCAGTTTCGAAATCTGCTTCGATTCATCGAACACCAGATTCTGCTCCAACGCCTTGCCGAGTTCGTCCCCGGCAAGCGCGCGCATGAGGCGCAGCATCAGATTTTCTGTGCCGATATCGTAATGCACATTGCTGATCCGGATGGCACTGGTCTTCGCGTCGAATTGTGGCGTGCCACGCAGATATCCCTGGCCGCAGGAATCGAGCAGGTGGGTGAAGTCCCATGCTTGCGGCACGCAGAATTGTGCCGCGACGATCAGATCCTGTCCCGAAGGCAAAATCTGGAGCTTGTCGATCCGCACCTGCGCTTTGCCGACATGCAGCGGTTTCTTTTTTAGGTGCTGCATCGCCAGCCGCGCGGCATCGCCGTACGAAAGCGTGACCGGGAGCGAAACCTCGAACCGGCTCGATGGCGTATCCAGCGGTTCCGGCGTAGGCAGTTTCGGCAGTGTGTCTGGCGCGGCAGGCGCATTGCCCACCACCACATGGCCGCGGACATCGGCCGCAAGCGAAATCACCAAAGCGCCGTCGACCGTGGTGAGCGGCGTCACCCGCAATCGCTCCGGCGACAAGATCAGCCAGGACTGTGGATCTTTCCCGACTTTGATGGGCTGGTGCAGCTTGTGCCACAGGCGATCAACCTGCCCGTGCAGCTTGAATGCCGCGGAGATGCGCTTGTCGATCATCTTGAAGATTGGCGTAGAAAGTTTGTCCTCGGTGCCGTTCCACAACTGCGCCACGCTCATTTTGAGCGGCCCGATGCGCAGCTTGGCATTGGAGAGATGGACGTCGCCTTGTGTGCGCGACACCACGTGCCATTCCGGCGTGAGCGACAGCTGCGTGGTGGCGGAGGCGAGGCCTTGCGCCGCGGCGTCGCCTCCATTGCCCAGAAATTTCGAGTTCACGTCGAGATGCGCGTGCAGCGCGAAAGGAAGCTCGAGCTGCATGCCGGCGCCTGTCGCGTGCCCGGTAATGTCGCCTGTGCGCACCGCCACGAGATCGAGCTGGCATTTCTGAATGAGGCAATTGACCTGCTGGTTATCGAGCCGCGCCAGCTGCGAGCGTGTGCGCTCGTTCAGCATGTTCACGATGTCCTGGCCCGGAACTCTCAGGGTGGCTGAAACCACCGAGAGGGGCGGACGCGGGATGGCCGGTGGTGGTGTACGGTTGGGCTGGGGCGCCTGAAATCCGCATAGACCAAGGGAAAGCACGGCCAGCAATGCTGGCGCGAAACGGGTGAGGGCGACTGGCATGCGCATTCCGCCTCTGTAGTGAACTCGAATGGTGCAGGAATAACGCGCAGGTGAAATTCCCGTAAGCGGAGCCTAGCGGCGGCGGGCGTATTGCTGAACGGCTTCCGCGTATGCGGCGAAAATTTCGCGGCTCACCGGATTCTCCGACCATCGCCACTCCGGGTGCCATTGCAGCCCCAGCAGGAAGCCTTCTGCTTCTGGCATGGAGACCGCCTCGATGGTGTTATCCGGCGCCAAAGCATCCGCGCGCAACGGTGGAGCAAGGCGGTCCACTCCTTGCGAATGGAGCGAATTCACCTGGAATTCGCGTTCGCGGACGATGCTCGCCAGTAGCCCGCCTTCGATCACGCGCACTTCGTGGGCCGGACCGTATTGAGTGTCGAGCGGGGCGGTGAGGTCTTCGCGGTGATCGAGGCGGCCTTCCAGTTCCTGTACATGCTGATGCAGGGTTCCGCCCATCGCCACATTCAGTTCCTGAAAGCCGCGGCAGAGGCAAAGCGTTGGTGTCCCCGCCGCGATGGCCGCCTTGAGAAGCGGCAGGGTAGTGGCGTCGCGATTCTCATCCTGCAAAACGCCCTCGCGCGGGGTGGTACCGTTGTACTGACGCGGCGCCACATTCGAGGGCGAGCCGGTGAAGAGGAGTCCATCGATGGTAGCCAGCAATTCTTCCGGCGGAATGGGCGTCGAGAGCGAAGGGATCAGCAGTGGCACCGCACCGGTGCTTTCGCGCACCGCCCGGATGTATTTGTCGCCCGCCACGTGAAACGGGTGCAGGCCGAGCATGCGATAGTCGCAGGGAATTCCAACTACGGGTGGGCGCATTCGAGTACCAGGTTCGCTGTGAGGATTAGATGTTGCCCGCGGACCGGTCGCAATCTCCAGATACGTAGGCTCAGCCATGCGTCAGAAACAGTTCGGGTTGCAGCGGAACGCCGGTCTGCACATCGCGCAAGGTGACGGTCGTGGCCAATCCTTGCGCATCCACTACCGTCCATTGTTTCAGGGCAAATCCCGGATCGGCGAACACAATAGTGATATTGCCCGTCATGCGCCGATCGTTGGAACGGGCGTGGACCACAATCTCGCCCGGCCGGTGGTCGATGCCGATCACATTGCGGTTCTCTCTCAGGTTCGCGTGATCGGAGAGCAGAATATTGAGCGGGGTGCTGGCGAGCGGATAACGGTCGGCCGTGTTGAGCTTCCTGTTGAAGACGGCGACGTCTATCCCGTCGCTCACCACCAGAACATTGCTGGGCGCCTTGTACTCGAACCGCATTTTTCCGGGTTTCTGGATGTACGCTTCCCCTTGCTCGACCGCGCCGTTGGGATCGATCTGCGTGAATTCGCCCTTCAGGCTGTGAATGGCGTTAAGGGCGTCGCTCAGCCGATCAAGATCGGCGGCTTCCTGCTTGCTGAAATCGGCTGAAACGGCGGTCGCCGAAAGGAGAAACGCAATGGCAGTCATGGGGAGAATTCGCATAGGGAGCATTCCATAGCGCCGCTTGGCGGCAATTTGTGGATCAGGTGGCTGACTGCTGCTCCGTTTGGGGGTGCGCAGCCGCCGAACGCGGGCACAAGCCTTCGACCAAAAGGCGAAGCACGCCTTCCAGTTCCCGTTGCAGTTTCCGCAAGGCCACCTTCTAGAGCAATTGCGGACAATCATTTCATTTTCATTGTGGCGGGCCACATCGCTTTCAGCGATTCATCTCGCCGGGCCACCGCCGACGTCCGAAATGCGAGGAGTGGGCCTTTTGCAGCGTCAAAGAGCCCACACTTCGGGAAACTTCATCGTCGCTGCTTCCTGCCGGTGGTTGTTGTTATTTTCCTGTGCAAAATAGGTAGTGTGTCCTGAACAATCAACAAACGATTGATATTCGCAGGCACAGCAGGACCGGGGCTTTGACCGAGACGGCGACAAATCCAGAGAGTTACAGTCATATCGGTGTGATCGGGGCGGGTGCCTGGGGCACGGCGCTGGCCATTGCCGCGGCGCGGGCGGGCCGTCGAGTCACGCTGTGGGCACGGGAGGCGGCGGTCGCCGGAGCGATCGATGGCGGCCATGAAAATCCGGCGTACCTGCCGGGCGTCGAAGTCCCTATTGCAATTTCCGCGACCACCAACCTCGCGCAAGCCGCGTCAGCAGATGCGATACTTCTGGTCGTACCCGCCCAACACATGCGCGCCATCCTTTCGAGCGTTCAAACGCGCCTGAACTCCGGTGCGCCAGTGACCGTGTGTGCCAAAGGGATCGAGCGGGGCAGTGGCAAGCTGATGAGCGAAGTGCTCGCGGAGTTTTTTCCGTCGGGCCAAATCGCCATTCTCTCGGGACCGTCCTTCGCCCGCGATGTTGCCAGCGGCCTGCCGACCGCAGTCACCATCGCTGCGCCCCTGGACACGGCACAACGGCTGCAAGCCTCGTTCGGCCACGGCAGCTTCCGTCCCTATGCGTCGGACGACGTTGTCGGTGTTGCGCTCGGCGGCGCGGCGAAGAACGTCTATGCCATCGCTTGCGGGATCGTAGAGGGGATGGGCTTGGGTGAAAGCGCGCGCGCTGCACTGTTGGCCCGCAGTTTCGCCGAACTGCGCCGCCTGGGCGAAGCGCTTGGCGCACGCGGCGAAACCTTGATGGGACTTTCAGGACTCGGCGATCTGGTACTGACGGCAACTAGCACCACCTCGCGCAACTTCGCGTTCGGAGTCGCGATGGGAAAAGGTGAAACGCGTGCGGAACTGGATGCAAGCGGACATCCGCTGGCCGAGGGTGTCGAAACCGCGCCCGCGCTGGTGGCTCGCGCTCACCGCCAGAATGTCGAACTTCCGATCGCCGAAACCACGGCGGCCATCCTCAACGGCACCGTTGCACTCGACGCAGCCGTGCCGCTTCTGATGTCCCGCCCGCTTAAGACAGAATAGGAAACGATCATGCTGTTCGTTGTTATCGCCACCGACAAGCCAGACTCGCTCGCGCTACGCATGGAAACACGCGAAGCCCATTTCGACTACGCGCGCCAGACCGGCGTGATCAAGCTGGGCGGCCCGTTTCTCGATGCCAATGGCGAAATGGCCGGCAGCCTTATTATCTTCGAAGCTGATGACATCGAAGCGGCGCGCGTGTGGCACGCCAACGATCCCTATGTGAAAGCGGGGCTGTTTGCGCACTCCGAAGTGCGTCCGTGGAAATTGACATTCAATCCCGTTGGGGCGGAATTCTGAGAGGACCGCGGCATGAATCATTGGTTGTTCAAAACGGAACCGGAAGCCTTCTCCTGGGAGATGCAGAAGGAACGCGGCGCTCAAGGCGAGCCGTGGAGTGGTGTGCGCAACTGGCAGGCCGCACGCAACATGAAGAATATGGAGAAGGGCGATCTCGGTTTCTTCTATCACACCGGCGAAGAAAAGCGGATCGTCGGAATCGTGGAAGTGATTGGCGAATATCGGAAGGATCCTACCGACGAAACCGGCCGCTTCGGCCTGGTGGATGTGAAGGCGGTGCGCGATGTGCCGGAACCGGTGACGCTCGCGCAATGCAAAGCCGACCCCAAGCTCAAGGATATGGTGTTGGTGAAATACTCTCGGCTGTCGGTGCAGCCGGTCGCGGAAGCGGAATGGAACCATATCTGCAAACTGGGCGGCCTGAAATAGCCGGACGCAGCAAATCACGACTACAACCTATCTCTAGCGTTGGCGCCGGTAAAGAACGGTGCCGTCCGGTTGAATTACGCTGTAAAGTGCCACGCAGTGCGGATTCTTGAAGTCCCGGCACATCAAATCCGCCAGGATGACGTAGCGTGCGGCGGTCGTGGCGCTAACGCAGGCGTACCGTCCCTGGATTTTCGTCGCCGTGGGGATGCGCGTCATGACCGCGGCATAATTCGGAACGATGCCGAAGTTCTTGGCCGTAGCGACTGCCTGCGTGCAGACCAACTCAACCTTCTTGAGAAAGGCAGCCTGTCTGGCATGGTTGGCTGCCGCGATCTGCTCCGGCGAAGGCTTGCTGAAGTGAATGAACGCCGTGACGGCGAGCGCCAGTACGGCACCGCCAACAATAGTGATCAGCGCGGCATGCCATTCCCAGGTCAGCCATGTCCGCGTCCGCGGCTCTAAAGTCTGCGACATTCAACGCTCCTGAAAGCTATTTCATCGTTGGAATGTTGAAATCCGGGTTTTCGCGCACCCCGCCTTTGGGCCAACGCTGCGTCACCGTCTTGATCTTCGTCCAGAAGCGCACGCCTTCCGTGCCGTGCTGGTTGACGTCGCCAAACGCCGAACGCTTCCAGCCGCCGAAGGTGTGATAGGCCAGCGGCACAGGAATTGGAATGTTTATGCCGACCATGCCGACATTCACCTTCGCCGCGAATTCGCGCGCTGCGTCTCCATCGCGTGTAAAGATGGCGACCCCGTTGCCGTAGTGATGGGTGGACGGCAGCGAGATGGCTTCGTCGAAATCACGCGCCCGCGCCACCTGCAACACCGGTCCGAAAATTTCTTCCTGGTAAGTCCTCATGTTGGGCGTGACACGGTCGAACAATGAGCCGCCGAGATAGAAGCCGTTCTCATAGCCTTGCATTTTGAAGCCGCGACCATCGACTACCAATTCGGCGCCCTCCTTCACGCCTATGTCGATATAATCCTTTACCTTGTCGCGCTGCGCTGCGGTGACCATCGGGCCGTAGTCGGATTCGGGATCGGTTGGAATGCCAACGCGCAAGGCTTCGACCCGCGGCTTCAGCCGCTCGACTAGCGCGTCGGCGGTCTTCTCGCCGACGGGCACCGCAACGGAGATCGCCATGCAGCGCTCGCCGGCCGAGCCGTAGCCCGCGCCGATCAGTTCGTTCGTCACCTGATCGAGGTCGGCATCCGGCATGATGATGGCGTGGTTCTTCGCCCCACCCATCGCCTGCACGCGCTTTCCGTATTGAGTGCCATGTGTGTAGACATACTCCGCGATGGTCGTGGAACCCACGAAGCTCACCGCTTTGATGTCCGGATCTTCGAGGATGGCATCAACGGCTTCCTTGTCGCCGTTGACGACCTGCAGCACGCCGGCGGGTGCGCCTGCTTCCATCATCAGCTCAGCCAGACGCAGCGGAACAGACGGATCTTTCTCACTCGGCTTGTTGATAAAGCAATTGCCGCAGGCGATTGCCACGCCGAACATCCACATCGGGATCATAGCGGGGAAATTGAACGGCGTGATGCCCGCCACCACACCAAGCGGTTGGCGCATAGAATAAATATCGATACCGGGACCCGCGCCTTCCGTATATTCGCCCTTCTGCAGATGCGGGATGCCGCAGGCGAATTCGATCACCTCAAGACCGCGCTGAACGTCGCCGCGGGAATCGGCCAACACCTTGCCGTGCTCGGACGAGAGCATGTGGGCCAGCTCGTCCATGTTCTTCTCAACCAGGGTCTTGAAATTGAACATCACGCGGGCACGGCGCTGCGGGTTGACGCTGGACCATTCGGGAAACGCCCTCAGCGCCGCGTCAACCGCCTTGCGAACTTCGGCGCGGGACGCGAATGCCACCTTGGCTTGCACTTCGCCGGTCGCAGGATTGAACACATCGCCGAAGCGGCCGGACGTGCCTTTCACGTGCTGGCCGGCGATGAAATGGTCGAGCTCTTTCATGGGTATGCGTCCTTGAGCGTGGAAAGGACCGCCCCAGCGGCCCGAACCTCGGGGTTTAGCCAAGCAGGCTGGAGGGGGCAACGTGCATGACGGCGCAGCCGCATTTTGAAAAAAAAGGAGGCCGCGACGCTGGCCGGGCGAAGTTCAGGGAGCTTCAAAGAATTCCGTCGATCAGCGATTGAGGGCGACGACCTTGCCCTCGAAATGCGCTTGCCCTCTAAGGCGCCATTCTTGGCGTGCAGCCATGCAACCAGCGTACCGTCGCTCCACTGGAGCTGGAGTTTGTCGCCCCCTGCCTTCCAGTGCACGAACGTTACACCGTTGCAATCACCCGTAGAACTCAGGGTACCGGCCATGTCGGTGCCGGAATGCGCGGCCAGGGTCACGACACAGCGATCATCTTTCGCGCCCACACTGAGCTTCCGGCTGCCGATGATCGATGAGTCTGCATGAGCAAGGCCAATGCAGGCGAACGCCACTGCCGCCCCAGGCACGGCGGAGGATAATCTGCTGATGTAACTGTTCAAAAAATAGCGTTCGGGCCTAGAATTTGGTACTGCATTTTTCGCATGGGTTAAGTGAGCGACGCCAAGACCCAACCGCCCGGCCGACTCAAAATACCGAAACAATGTCAGCAATGTAGGTTAAATGGCGTTCTGAGCGCGATTGTATTCCGCAGGAATGACGCCGACCGACGGCCGGAGCGCCTTTAGGGCGCTCCGGAGGGAGGGGTCTCAGTAGCTGCAATCCTCGTCGTCGTAGTCGCCGTAGGGATCGTTGCAATAGTTGTAATTGTAAGCGTCCCCGTAATAGCCGTAGCCATAGGGATAGGCACCGTAGCCGTAGTAGTAGGGATCGTAATACGGATAGCCGCCGTAGAATCCGACCGCTACGCCGCCGCGCCAGCCGGGATGCCAATGGCCGCCGCGCCAAAAGCCGCCGCGCCCGCCCCAGCCGCGATGATTCCATGCCGTGCCGCCACGCCATGTCCGGCCGTGCCACCCGCCCGTGCGGACGGTGCCGTGAAAACCACCGGCGCTGCCATGAACGCGCATTTGCGCCATGGCAGAATCGGTGGCCGCACCTATTGCAGTTGCGCCGAGGAGGCCGGCAGCCAACGTTGCGACCCTCAATCCGTTCATCTTCTTCATCTGACTCTCCGTGGTCGTTCTCCGACCCCTCGCTGAAGAGTAAACGTCCGCGGATACCTTCTGTTGCGGCCGCGTGTGCCACATATCATTTGGTCCAGACCTGAACCGAAGGCGTTTACGTCGGATGTTGCGGGAATTTCATGAAATGGCGCCGCTACAGCTTCAACTCGCGTTCATTCGTGCGGTTCATGGCGCTTCTGCCGCACGACCAGCGCGGTGAACGCAACCGAGTCCCACGCATTGTGGATGCCCACAAACAGCAGCAGCAAGACACCGGCGCCCATCCCGAACAACGCTTCTCCTGGGCGTGATGCTGCCCAGAATGCCGACGCAATAAGCACAGCGTATGCGACCAGCGGCATGACCGCATGGCACAACCAGTCTTCAAAATCGGGCGCATAGGCCAGTTGCACACGCATCCGCCGGGTTACGACGAGGGCATAGACGAGCCCGCCGGCTCCTACCACGCCGGAGGCAATCGCAGCATAATCCATTGCGGGCCACGGCGCGCGCAAAAGTACGGACAACAACAAAGCAGCCGCAAAGTGAACCACGGTGGGAGTACCGAAAGCCGCATTCGCTTCTTTCACGCGTGATGACGGGCGCTCGGCCATCAGTGTCATGACGACGAACTGCAGGCCGATCAGCGCGCCGGCCGCCGAGCCGACGATCACATAAAAACTGTCCCATGCATCAAGCGCGTGCACATGTTCCTCCTAGGCGACGAAACCACCCGATCGGGCCGCGCGCTTCAGTGGCCAATCAACCGAAGCGCGACAGGTTTCCACGCGGAGCTGTGATACAGAAACACGGCGGCGCCTTGCCAGAAAACAATCCACGGAATCGCCGCCATGTAAGCGGGATACAGCCTTTTCCGCGTGAAAAGGTCGTAGACGCCAACGCCGGCGATCAGGATATCGTTGGCAAGATAAAGCTCCGCAAAAAACGGCCAGAACCCGTTACCCACCAACCCATGCACGGTGCCACCGAACAGGCGCGCGAATCCGGCGTCGCTGATGTACAGCGTGGCAAGAAGAACCAGGCGTTTGTGCGCGGCTGCCTCATTGCGAAGCATGAAGGCGGCAGACACTAGTCCTGCGAACGCGATGATGTCCGTCAGCTGAATGGCAAGGAACGGTGGATCGCTTTCGGGCGTGCCCCAATGATAGCGCTGCATGTAAAAGGCGGTGGCAGGCCCGATGATCACCATGAGGCCGGCAATCCCCATTGCCGCCACACCGAGTCTGCGATGAAGATCCGGCCGCCGCCTTCGGATAAGGAGGATCTGCGCCGTTAATACGGCAAGCCAACCCACGAAGACAACGCCGTGCGCATGCACGATAAGGGGAAACGGCGGCTTGTGCCGGGCGATATGCTGCACGATCTCCGGCACGAATCCACCCAGAATGCCGAACCAGAGCAGCACCACATAAATGAGAAAGAAATTGCGGTCCCATTTGTGAAAGGGTGCAAATGGCGCGCGACGCTGTGCTCCCAGCCGCGCTGCTGCTCCCATGGTCATTGGTGGAGTCCCCCGATTCCCCGTGCGCGGATCAAACCAGTTACGCCCAGCGGGTGCAATGGATCAGACGAGGCCGGAATCCACTTCCTGCTGAGCCGCCTTGGCCCAATCTTGCATACCCGGGAGCGACCACACGCGATCACAATAGGCCTGCACGATAGCCGGTACCGGCACGCCGTAGGTGCGGAAGCGTGAAACCACTGGGGCATACATGCAATCCGCAATGGAAAACCGGCCGAACAGGAAGCCGCCGGCCGGGCCATAATACTCGAGCGCTTGCGTCCACATGGCGACGATCCGCGCGATCTGCGCCTTGGTCGCTTCACGCAGCTCGGGGATTGGCAAGCGGCGCACGAACTCCATGGACAATTGCTCGCGCAGATCTTGAAAGCCGGAATGCATCTCAGCCGCGTAAGAGCGCGCCACGGCGCGAACGAACGGATCGTCCGGCCAGAGTTTCGCCTCCGGGTGGCGCTCGGCCAGCGTTTCGCAAATGGCGAGGCTGTCCCAGATCAGGTGCTCGCGGCCATTCTCGGCAATTTTCAACAGCGGAACACGGCCGGATGGCGAATGCCGTTGCACATCTTCGCTCGTCGAGCCGCGGCGCAGCTGGATCACTTCTTCCTGGAATGGCGCGCCGATGGCGCGCAGCGCCAGATACGGCCGCAAACTCCAGCTCGACCATTCTTTCGTGCCGACAATTAACGTGTACATGCCTGGGCTCCAGTTCGAAGTGCAACACCGGTTCTAATCTGGTGTTGTCCTCTGCCGCAGAGCAATTTCCGCATGCAAGCTTTGCGGCCAAGGCCGTTTTGGTTGTCCGGTCCACCACCGCCGCTGTCGCAGGAATGCGCGCTTCAGACTGGAACACGTTGACTATCGGCCGGCGATTTTCACGGCGCTTTGTGCCAGCCCGTGGAGCCCTCCAATGTCGCCTTCGTAGGTGACCTTGCGGCAACTGCCATCCTGCTTGCATTCGACCACCAGTGAGAGGCGAATGCTCCGGTCCGCTTGTGCATTGAAGTATTCTGCGAGATGGCCGCGAATGATGGAGAGCGCCACCCCTACTGCATAAGGCTCCCGTGCCAGCAGGTTGCCGGAGATGAAGAGCGTCGCATCCCAGTGAACGAAATCCTCTTCGCCGAAGGTCGCGTGCTCGGCATCGCTGCAAAAGCTTCCCAGCGAGAAACTGGCCCCCTCCAGCACTGAGCGCAGCGCTACCCCATCGCGCCGCACGCGAAGCTCCCTCACGGAGCGCGCCACCGCGAAATTCTCCGGCATGATGGCGATTTCCGGAACCGGACAGCCGATTTCCACGGCGCGCTCGCGCACGCTGACATGATGGAGCTCCGTGATCGGCACGTGTGTCCCCTATACGCAGGTCATCCCGAACGCGAGTTAGCGCAATCTCGGCGCGACGGTCAAGTATTTCTGCGATATTTCTGCGGGTTTCTGCCGATCAAGATCGCGAAGCTGTTGCGCGGCCCATCGGTTTGTGAACGGGCAGGCCTACTGCGCCGGATCGAGTGCGATCCGCATGGTGCAGGCGAGACCGGAGGACAGGAAATCGAATTGCGCGGCCCCGCCTTCGCCTTTTAGCGCGCGTTCGATCATACGCGTGCCGAAGCCTTGGCGCGCCGGCGGCGCAACAGGTGGACCGCCGCTTTCGCGCCATTCCAAGACGAGCAACGGCCGATCTGGGCCGCGCTCCTGTCGCCAGCACAGGTCCACCTTGCCGGAAAATTGCGACAGCGCGCCGTACTTCACCGCGTTCGTGCCTAGCTCGTGCAGGAACATGGCGACGAGGAGCGCCTTGTTCGGCGGCAGCTCGACGGCCGGTCCGGAAGCCGCCACCCGCTCTTCGCGGCCATCGCGGAATGGGGCGACGGCCCGCTCGATTGTTTCCTGCACATTCGCCGGAACCCAGTTCTTCTGGATGAGAAGATCGTGCGCCTCTGCAAGCGCTTGTAGCCGCTCCACAAAGGCCCTGCGCTCCGTTGGCGGCGCCTCGCGGAAGGTTTGCGCAGCCATGGCCTGCACGGTGGCCAGCGTATTTTTCACCCGATGCTTGATTTCCTGAAGCAACAACTCGCGGCCCGCTTCCGCCCGCTTGCGCTCCTCGATTTCGGTTTGCGCCGCGCGATGCAGGTGGGCATTGTCCATTGCCACCGCGGCCTGTGCGGCAATGGCGGAAACCAGTGCTTCGGTATCCTCCGTGAACACACCCGGCCGACTATGTCCAAAGAACAGGCCGCCATGAACCTCGCCGCCTGATGAGGTCACCGGTACGGCCAGATAACTGACCACCGGCAAATGGCCCTCAGGCATTCCATAATAAGGAGCATTCTTGCCGTAGCGGGGATCCTGGCGGATGTCATCGGAACGCACCACGCCTTCGCCTTTGAACGTGGGCCCGAACACCGCCGTATTGCGTGGCATCGGGAACTTTTCAAACGCGGAGCGCGGCACGCCGGAGAGCGCATAAAGCATGTACCACTCGCCCTTGTCGTCCTCCACGTTATAGAAAAACGATCCGAATTCCGCGCCGGTAACCTCAGTGGCGAGGTCGGTGGCGGTTTGCACAATCCGCTCGAGATTGAGGTCCCGGGAAATCTCCACTGCGACGCGGTTCAGGATTTCGAGGCGCTGCCTTTGCAGCGCCAGCAGCCGCTCGTTGCGTTTTTTCTCGGAGATGTCCCGGGCGATCTTGGAAGCGCCCACAATCTGGCCGTTCTCGTCCTTTACCGGCGAGACGGTCAGCGAAAGATCGATCAGGGTGCCATTCTTGTGCTGGCGGACGGTTTCGTAGTGCTCAAGCCGCTCCCCGGCGCGAATTTTCCCCAGGATCAGGTTTTCCTCGTGATGGCGCTCCTCCGGGATGATCGTCAGGATTGATTTGCCGACGATCTCCTCCGCCGCATAGCCGAACATCCGTTCCGCGGCGCGATTCCACGTCTGGATGATCCCGTTCAGATCCTTGCTGATGATCGCGTCGTTCGAGGATTCGACGATGGCCGAGTAATGTCGAAAGACATGCTTGCCTTGTTTCTGCACGCTGATGTCCACGAGCATGTTCACTGCGCCCACTAGTTTGCCGGAGCTGTCATAAAGCAGAGTCGGAAACGGAATGAAAGGGAATCTGGTCCCGTCGGGCCGCTCGGCTATGGCCTGAGCGTCGCGCACCGGCTTTCCGGTCTTGAGCGCCTCTGCCATGGGGCACTCATCGTGCGCCATGGGCCTGCCGTCGGAGTGGAACAGCCGCCATGAACCGCACCACCAATCCTCGCCAAGTCTGGGCAGCCGGCCCCAGAGCCGCGCGGCGGCTCGTTGTAAAAGGTGATGCGTTCTTCCGCATCGGTCGCGTAGATGGCCGACGGCAACGCCTCCACAAGCCTGCGGAAGAAATCCTCGCGCGCTTGCTCATGGCCCGAGCGCGCCCGAGTTCCGAGATCGGCATCGGGTGAAGTCGAAACCGCCCCTTGTCCGGAATCGGACGCGAGACTCTTGACGGCCATTTTGTACTCCGCCCTTCGACCGCCCAAAGCGGAATTGTCACAATTCAAAGGAGGGTTGCAACGGCTTTTGGTCGAGTCCGGGAAACATTTTGCAAATCATTCGCGTTAACCTCCGGCTACTTGCGCGATTCGGAGTACTGTCCCCTGGCATCGAGCGAACTTCCGAGTCGGACCGCGGTGGTGGTCGAAGATGAGTGGCTCGTGCGAATAGAGCTTACCGATGCGCTGGCCGATGCCGGCTGGCACGTCCTCGAAGCCGCAACGGGCGAAGCCGCGCTAGATTTGCTGGCACAAACCCATCGCATCGACCTGCTGGTGACCGATGTCCGTTTGCCCGGACGGCTGAACGGCTGGGATGTCGCGGAGAAGTACCGCGAGGCGCAGAACGATATTCTGGTGATCTACTGTTCCGGCAATCCGCCCTCTGAGGATCGGCAGGTGAGGGGGAGCCTCTTCCTGCCGAAGCCCTGCCGGATGGACCTGCTGCTGCACGCTGCGAATGCAACCGGTTCCGGCACGCCGAATGGCAACCACTAATCTCGCCGAGTTGGCGGGGCGCACCGCTTTTGGCTAGGGTCGGCAAGATCGATCAGGGAGCGAAACATGGCGCGGGTTGCAATTGTCACGGGCGGAACACGGGGCATCGGCGAGGCGATTTCGACGGGCCTCAAGAATGCCGGATACAAAGTTGCCGCGAATTATGCCGGCAATGATGACCGGGCCCGGGGCTTTGCCGAGAAAACGGGTATCGCCGTCTACAAGTGGGATGTGGCCGATTACGACCAGTGTGCCGCGGGGATTGCCAGGGTGGAGGCGGACCTCGGGCCGGTGGATGTGCTGGTCAACAACGCCGGCATCACCCGCGATGCCACCATGCGGAAGATGGGCCGCGCCGGCTGGGACGAGGTGATGGATGTGAACCTCGGCGGCTGCTTCAACATGGCGAAGGCGGTGTGGGAGGGCATGCTCTCCCGCGGTTTCGGACGGGTGGTGAACATCGGCTCTATCAACGGGCAGGCGGGACAATACGGCCAGGTGAACTACGCCGCGGCGAAATCTGGCATCCACGGCTTCACCAAAGCCTTGGCGCAGGAGGGGGCGGCCAAAGGCGTGACGGTGAATGCGATCGCGCCCGGTTACATTGACACCGACATGGTTTCGGCAGTGCCGCCCAACGTGCTGGAGAAGATTGTAGCGCGCATTCCGGTGGGGCGTCTGGGCCAGGCGAACGAGATTGCGCGCGGCGTACTGTTTCTCGTGGCGGACGATGCCGGTTTCGTCACCGGCTCGACCATGTCCATCAACGGTGGCCAGCATATGTATTGAGGTGATCGTCGAGAGGCGGTGATGGGGGCGCATCTGCCGCAGATTGATTTGCTCGACGTGACGGATCTCGCCTGCCTCCGTGGCGGACGATCTGTATTTCGCAGCGTCAGTTTTCGGCTGTGTGGCGGCGACGTGCTGATCGTGGAAGGCCCGAATGGTTCGGGCAAAACCTCGCTGTTGCGGTTGCTTGCGGGATTATTGGTGCCGGCCGCCGGAACGATCTCCATTTCGACTGAAGGAACGCAAATCGCAGATCGCGAAGAGCACAGGGCGTTCACCGGCTGGCTCGGTCACCACGACGGTGTAAAGCCGCAGCTGACCCCACGCGAAACGCTTCAGTTTTTTGCGCAGCTCCATCGCACGGCAGCGAAAGATATTTCTCTTCTGCTCGAAGCTGTCGGATTAACTGGTGCCGCCGATTTTCCCTGCCAGTATTTGTCGGCTGGGCAGAAGAGGCGGCTCGCATTGGCGCGGCTGATCCTGTGCAGCCGGCCGCTTTGGCTGCTGGATGAGCCACTGGCCTCGCTGGATGCAAGCGGGAAGTCACTGTTGCTCGAATTTCTGCGCGATCATCTTGCGGCAGGTGGCATTGCGGTGATCGCGACCCACGATCCGCTCGATATCGGTGCTGCGCGGCTGCATCTGGCATGAGCGCGTTTGCTGCTCTTCTCGCCCGCGACGTGCGCCTTGCAACACGGGCTGGCGGCAGTGCCATGCTGGCCTTGGCATTCTTTGCAACCGTGGTCACGCTTGTGCCCTTCGGCATCGGCAGCGAAGCCAGATTGCTCGCACGGATCGCCGGCGGCGTGCTCTGGGTTGCGGCCGTGTTGGCGAACCTGCTGGCGCTCGACCGCTTGTTTCAGGCGGATTACGAGGACGGCAGCCTCGATTTACTTGCGCTCAGTCCATTGTCCTTCGAGGGGATCGCAGCCGCGAAAATCACCGCCCATTGGCTGACGACGGGACTGCCCCTTACAATTGTCTCTCCCGTTCTGGCGCTGCTGCTGAATCTGCCAGTGGACGCGTACGTTGCTTTGGTCGCCTCCTTATTGATTGGCACGCCTGCGGTCAGCGCGATTGGCGGCGTGGCCGCCGCGTTGACGTTATCCATTCGCCGCGGCGGACTGCTGCTGCCGCTGCTGGTTTTGCCGCTGCTGACACCGGTGGTGATTTTTGGTGCGGGTGCGGTTCTGGCCAGGCTTGATGGCATCGAAAATGGCGCGATCTGGCTTCTCGCAGCGTTTTCGGTCGCCGCTGTGCTGCTGGCGCCATTCGTCGCGGCCGCGGCGCTGCGCCTCAACCTTTCGGAATAGCGCGATGCTTGCTGCCGTCTTTCGCAGGAACTAGAGCCAGACCATGTTCGCATACGCCAATCCCAAGCGCTTCATGGAGTTGAGTGGCCGGGTCCTGCCGTGGCTGGGAGCGGCAACCGCGATCCTCTTCGTTCTCGGTCTCTATCTCTCGTTCACTGCGCCGCCGGATTACCAGCAGGGCGATACGGTCCGCATCATGTTCATCCATGTGCCTGCCGCATGGGTGGCGATGATGGGATATGGCTTCGTGGCACTCGCCTCGCTGATCGGATTGGTCAACCGGCACCCGCTAGCCGATGTCGCAGCCAAGCAGGCTGCGCCGCTCGGTGCATTGTTCACGGCGTTGGCGCTGATTACCGGTTCGTTGTGGGGCCGCCCGATGTGGGGAACGTATTGGCAGTGGGACGGGCGGCTGACATCGTTCCTGCTGCTGCTCTTTCTGTATCTGGGGTATATCGCGCTGTGGAATGCGATTGAGAACGAAGTGCGCGCTGCAAAAGCCGCCGCCATTCTGGCACTGATCGGTGTGGTGAATCTGCCGATCATCGAATTCTCCGTGCAGTGGTGGACGACCCTGCATCAGGGCGAGAGCATTTTCCGCAAAGGCGCCCCGCTGATCTCCGCCGTGTTTCTGTGGCCCCTGTTTGTTATGGCAGCCGCCTACACATCGCTGTTCTTCACGCTTCTCATGGTTCGCATGCGCACGGAAATACTCGAGCGCCGCGCGCGCGCGATAGCACTTGGAGCAAACGCCTGATGCCGCCGTTTCTCGCAATGGGCAAATACGCCGCGTTCGTGTGGCCCGCTTACGGCATCAGCGCGCTCGGCATCCTCGCCGCCGTCGTGTTGAGTATGCGTGCCTATTATCGCGCGAAAACTCGGCTTTCGGCAGCCGAGCGGAATCAGAAATGAAGCACCTGCTTTACGCCATTCCCGTCGCGGTGTTTGGCATCCTGGCATATCTGCTGTTCGACAGCCTGTATGCGCCGCCGCACGATCAGTTGCCGTCCGCGTTGCTGAACAAGCCTGCGCCGGAATTCTCGCTTCCACCGCTTGATGGCGACGCAGGCGGTTTCACCCGCGCCGATCTGACAGCGGGCCACGTGACGGTGCTGAATGTGTGGGCATCGTGGTGCGTGCCATGCCGCGTGGAGGCGCCGATGCTCGATCGCGTGAAGCAGTTGCGCGGCGTAGTGCTTTATGGGCTGGTCTATAAGGACAAGGCTGGACAGGCGCGCCAATTCTTGCGGGAGAACGGCAATCCGTTCGCCCGGATCGATCTGGATTCCGAAGGCCGGGCGGCCATCGACTGGGGTGTGTACGATGTCCCGGAGACATTCGTGATCGACGGCAAAGGCTTGATACGGCTGCGTTATTCTGGCCCTATCACGGACGATGTTCTGAGCAGCACACTACTTCCGGCCATCGAGGCCGCCCGCGCCAAGGCGGGGCCGGCGTCAGGTTAGCGATTGCGCTCTGCCGCGCGTCGCATCTTGCGGCGGAACGCAGGCGCGCTGTTCCCGACGGTTGCCCCGGCCGATGCAATCGCCGAGAGGCATTTGAGGAAGCGCGGGCGCTCCGTCGGCGGCAACGCCTCCAGCAGGGCCCTTTCCGCCCGCTCCGCGGCGGAACGCGCCGAACGCAATGCTTTGCGTCCGGCTTGCGTGATCGCGACCGCATTCGCGCGCAAATCCGTTTCGGTGCGCTTGCGTGTAATCAGGTTACGCTCAAGCATGCGACGAACCATCTCCGCCAGTGTCGAGCGATCGATTCCCGTCATCTCGACAAGCGCCGTCTGACTCACGCCGTCATTGTTGTCGAGCGCCAGCAACACCGTCAGTTGCGAACGCGTCAGATCGCATCCGCCGGCTTCGCGCGCGTAGAGATCCGCATAAAATTGTTCGCATCGGCGCATGAGATGCGACGGCGTCTCGGCAAGTTCGTGATTGCCGTTCGCCTGCCGCGGTGTTCTGGATGGCATGAAGGCACCCCTGCAATTGTTCGCCGGACTCGTCTAACGCGGCCGTTCAGATAATGTCCTGAAAATCTCCCCCTGCACCCACCACTAACTTGGATCGTTGGGCAGGGCATGAACACTAATGGAAAGCCCGGCGCGGCCACAACGGTCAGCAAGCGAATCCCGCAAAAAAATTTTCTTGCATTGTACTGGTAAACCGCGGCTGGCAGCGAGCCTCACAAGGAGCGCAACCCCTTATTGCCGAGAATCTTCTTTCAATTCGTACTTCAGCAGCAGCGGCAGCTGGGCCAACGCAAACAATATCATCAGGGGAATGATTCCGAACACCTTGAATTTCACCCAAGTCGGCTCCGGCAGATTGCGCCAAATCACCTCGTTCAAAACAGCAAGCGCGATGAGGAATAAGCCCCAGCGCCAAGTGAGTTTTCGCCACCCAATTTCGGTCAGCTCGAAAGCCGCGGCGAAAACATATTTGATGAAGAGATGGCCGAACCGAAGGCCTACGAGCAAGGTAAGGCCAAATGCCGCGTACAGCACGGTTGGCTTCATTTTGATGAATGTGTCGTTTCGCAGCCAGAGTGTGAGTCCGCCGAAGATCATCACTAGAACAACAGTAAATAGCGGGACGGGCGAAATCTTCCGCTCTATGGCGTAATCCGCGGCCAGCGCAACGACTGCGGCTACCATGAACGCGCCAGTCGCTACGAAAAGTGCGTGATGGTCATGCGGGTTTTTTGCATGACCTCCGCCTGCCAATTGGTAGGATGCGAAAAAAGTCAGCAGCGGCCCGAGATCGAAGGCAAGCCGTGCCAACGGTCCTATTTTTCGGGGCTTGATCTCGCTCATCGTGCACCCGTGAGGAGATTGGCGAACTTGCCGGCGTCGAACACCTGCAGATCGTCCGCCTGCTCTCCTACTCCAATAAAGTAAACAGGCAGTCCAAACCTGTCCGCCAGCGCTACAAGAATGCCGCCTTTTGCCGTCCCGTCCAACTTGGTCATGATCAAGCCCGTGAGCGGCACGATATTTTTGAACGCCTCTACCTGGGCGATCGCGTTCTGCCCCGTGGTGGCGTCCAGCACGAGGATAACGGCGTGCGGTGCCGTGGCATCGAGCTTGCGGATGACACGGGCGATCTTCTCCAGTTCGGCCATCAGCCCCGCCTTGTTATGCAGACGGCCTGCGGTATCGATGAGGAGCACATCGGCGTTGGCCGCCTGCGCCTTTTCCAGCGCTTCGAATGCGAGCCCGGCTGCGTCGGCGCCGGCCTCTCGCGCCACCACCTCGGCGCCAGTGCGCTCGCCCCAGATTTGCAACTGCTCGATCGCGGCAGCACGGAAGGTATCGCCGGCCGCAAGGACAACTTTCTTCCCCTCACGGGCCAAGCGCAGCGCCAATTTGCCGATGGTGGTCGTTTTGCCCGTGCCATTCACACCGGCAACGAGAATGACAAATGGTTTCTTGGCGGAGTCGACGATAAACGGTTTTTCGGCCGGCTTGAGAGTGCTGAGCATCTCGTCGGCCAATACGCGCCGCAGCTCGGCTTCGGAAATCAGCCAGTCAAAGCGCTCGCGCCCGATGTTCTGTGAAATGCGTGAGGCCAGCGCGGCGCCGAGATCGGCCCGGACCAGTGCTTCCTCCAGTTCCTCGATGGTCTGCGCATCCAGTTTCTTGCGCGTGAAGACGCCGGCCAGATTATCGCTCAAGCCCCCGCTGGAGCGGGAAAGACCTTCCTTCAGCCGCTCGAACAGGGTCGGCGGCGGAGGCGCTTCGCCAAATGTCCTCATTGCAGGGCTGCGATCAGATGCGTTGGGGTTGCCGCGGTAATTCGTGCGGGAACGAATGACCCCGGCATTGCGCCGCCTTCGAATTGCACGTGCGCGAAACAAGCCGTCCTTCCAACCCCATACTTTTCGATCAACACAGTCTGGCCGGTATGCACCAGCGACTGCATTCGGCTGGCCAGCGCGACGGCGCCTTTCTCCCGCAGGCGTGCCGCCCGCTCCTTGACAACAGGTTTGGGCACTTGCGGCATCCGCGCCGCGGGCGTGCCTTTGCGGGGGCTAAACGGGAACACGTGCAGGTAGCTCAAGCCTGCGTCCGCGATGAGCTTCATTGTATTTGCGAACATATCGTCAGTTTCGGTTGGAAAGCCGGCGATCAAGTCCGCGCCGAATGCCGCATCCGGTCGCAGGCGCCGGACCTTCTTGCAGAATTCAATGGTGTGCGTGCGCGAATGGCGCCGCTTCATGCGCTTGAGGATCATGTCGTCCCCGGACTGGACGGACAAATGAAAATGCGGTGCCAGCCGCTTCTCCTCGGCAATCACGCGCATGAGTATCGGATCAGCTTCGATGGAATCGATGGACGAGAGCCGCAGGCGGCGCAATTCCGGAAGCTGCTTCAGGATTTTCTCGCATAATTGCCCTAGGCTGGGTGTGCCAGGCAAATCCGCGCCGTAACTGGTGAGGTCTACGCCGGTCAGCACGACTTCCCCGTAGCCGCGCTCTGTAAGCCTGCGTGCTTCGTCCACAACCGCGCCCATGGGAACGCTACGCGAATTCCCCCGCCCATAAGGAATGATGCAGAAGGTGCAGCGATGATCGCAGCCGTTCTGCACCTGCAGGAAGGCGCGTGCGCGGCCGTCGAAGGAATCGACGAAATGCGAAGCAATTGCGCGCACCGCGAAAATGTCGTTGACGCGCACGCGCTCGGCTTGGGTAACGCCGAAATCGGCGTAACTCTTGGTCTGAAGTTTTTCCTCGTTTCCCAACACGAGGTCCACTTCCGGCATGGCAGAAAACGCTGCGGGCTCGATCTGCGCCGCACAACCCGTGACGATGATCTTTGCATCTGTGTTGCTGCGGCGTGCCTTGCGGATCGCCTGCCGCGACTGCCGCATCGCTTCGGCGGTCACGGCGCAGGTGTTGACAATGACGGCGTTGGTAAGCCCCGCAGCCACCGCCTGGACGCGGATCGCCTCCGATTCATAGGCATTGAGGCGGCACCCAAAGGTGATGATTTGCGGCGCGTTCATCGCAACGCTCCCAAATCGATCTCCCCGCGGAAACTCAAGGCTGCTGGTCCGGTCATAAGTACGGATGCATTCCCGCCCTGCCATTCGATGGTCAGCGCTCCGCCATCGAGCATAACCTCTACCTTCTTGCCGCAGAGTCCACGCCGCTGGGCGGCCACCGCCGATGCGCAAGCGCCGGTGCCGCAGGCGCGCGTAATCCCTGCGCCCCGCTCCCAAACCCGCATCCGCAAGCGATCCGACGCCATCACCTCGGCGAACTCCACATTGGTGCGCTCGGGAAACATCGGATGGCGTTCGATAGCCGGCCCCAGTTCAGCAACCGGCGCTGTTTCGGCGTTCTCCAAGAAAACCACGAAGTGTGGATTGCCCATCGAAACCGCAGAGCCGGCAATCGCGTGATCATCAAGCTTGATGGTGAAAGAAGGCGTATCCACTTCGTTGGAGAGCGGGATATCGCGCCAATTGAAGCGCGGGACACCCATGTCCACGGTAATGCGCCCCCCCGAGGCATGGCACACCAGCGGGCCGCCTTCCGTGTCCAGCCGGATACAGTCGCGCCCAATTTCCCGCATCAAAAGGTTTCCGACGCATCGGGCGGCATTGCCGCAGCTCTCAACCTCGCCACCGTCGGCATTGTAGATGCGCATCCGCGCGTCGGCCCCATTCGCGCTGTTTTCGATCACAATCACCTGATCGCAGCCGATCCCCAGGCGGCGGTCGGCAATGGCGCAGGTCTCTGCCCGCGAGAACGAAACCGGCCGGTTTCGCGCATCGAACACGACGAAATCGTTTCCCAGGCCGTGCATCTTGAGAAAGGGCGTCATCGGGCGGCTATATAGGGCGGCGGACTTGCATCGGCCAGCGCAATTGACGATTCACGACAATTCTCGGGAAAATCAGCCGGCATTTTGGGTGGACAGCGATGAAATTGCGGATTCTGGCTTTGACGCTTGCGGCAGCCGCGGCGGCGGGATGGCAGATCGTTTCAGCGGCGGACAACCCTGTGGCCGACAGCGATCCACATCTCTGGCTTTCAGACATCAACGGCGCGAAGGCGCTGGACTGGGTGAAAGCACAGAACGCCAGGAGCGACGCCGCGCTAAAGGCCGATCCCGGTTACCGCAAAGACTATGACAGGCTGCTGCAAATCCTGAATGCGAACGACCGCATTCCCCTTCCCGATATTGTCGACCATCAATGGGTGTTCAATTTCTGGCAGGATGCCGATCACGTGCGCGGGCTGTGGCGGCGTACCACTGTTGCCGATTACGCGCAGCCCAATCCGAATTGGCAGGTGCTGTTCGACGTCGACAAATACGACCACGACACCGGCAAGAACTGGGTGTGGCAAGGCGCAGATTGCACGCCGGGTTTCACCCGGTGCCTGGTTTCGCTTTCACCGGGCGGCACCGATGCGCACGAAGTGCACGAGTTCGATCCCAAAGCCGGAAAATTCGTAGACGCTGCCTTTTCGCTGGCCGAAGCCAAATCGCAGGCCCGCTACATCGACTCCATCACCGTGCTGTTCGCGTCCGATTTCGGTCCGGGCACGCTGACGTCCTCGTCTTATCCGCGCGTGGTGAAGCTCTGGCACCGCGGTGAGCCGCTTTCGGAGGCGAAAACGGTTTATGAGGCCAAGCCTGACGATGTCGGCGCAAACGTCCTGGTGTTTCACCGGCCCTATGGGGTTGTCCCGCTGATTCAGCGCCAGATCACTTTCTTCACTGCCGATTATTTCTTTGTGAAGATCGACGGCAGCGTGGAGCAACTGCCGATTCCCCGCGGCGCCGAAATCAAGGGCGTAACGCAGGGGCAATTGATCTTCACTTTGCGCGATGCGTGGAAGCCGGCGGGCGGCAAGACAATCGCGAAAGGCGCGCTGGTGGCGTTCCCGGTTCTCACCTTTATCCAGACCGGAAAAACGCAGCCGGTAGCCGTGCTGTACACGCCAGGGCCGCACGCCATGATTTCGGCAAGCGTGTCTGCGGGGCAGAACGCCGTGTTTGCGCCGATCTACGAAAATGTCATCGGCTCGATCCACGAGTTCCGCTTTGCGGATGGCAAGTGGCGGCAAAGCGTGCTGCCGATGCCAAAACAGGGTTCGACGGAAGTGATCGCTGCCAATGAATGGGGGCCGGAAGCCTATTTCACCTATGAGAGCTTCACCCAGCCGCCGACATTGTATGCGTATGACGGCACGGGCGCGCCGAAGGCAATCAAATCCGAGCCGGCCCGTTTCGACGCCTCCAACTTGTCGGTCGCGCAGAACTGGGCGACATCTGCCGATGGCACCAAGGTACCGTATTTCCTCATCCGGCCGAAGGATGCGCAGGGGCCCGTCCCCACCATCCTCTATAGTTATGGCGGCTTCGAGCTGTCGCTGAATCCCTGGTACTGGAACGATGGGCACCGGCCGATCTATCCGGGCGAGCCGTGGTTTTCGAAAGGCGGCGCGATCGCCGTTGCCAACATTCGCGGCGGCGGCGAGTTCGGACCGTCCTGGCACCAGGCAGCACTGAAAGCCAATCGCCAGCACGCCTTCGACGATTTCGCGGCTGTGGCGAAGGATCTGGAACGGCGCAGCCTCACCACGCCGAAGCAACTCGGCATTGTGGGCGCTTCCAATGGCGGGGTGCTGACCACCGTGACGATGACACAGCACCCGGAATTGCTTGGCGCTGTTGTTGTTCAGCGCCCGCTGATTGACATGCTGCGTTACACGCGGTTCGGCGCGGGCCAGTCGTGGGTGGACGAATATGGCGATCCGGCCAAGCCTGCGGATCGCGCATGGCTGGCGAAATATTCCGCCTATCAGAATGTGCAGCCGAACATGACATACCCGCCGGTGCTGTTCATCACGGAAACCACGGATGACCGCGTCACGCCGGTCTGGGCGCGCATGATGGCCGCGAAGATGGAAGCGCAGGGCCACGACGTGCTGTTCAACGAGGCTGCGGAAGGCGGCCACGGCCCCGGGGCCACCCACGCCGAGGAAGCCGAATACTGGGCGCTTTCCTACACCTTCTTCCGGCAGAAGCTGGGATTGGGTGGCGAACCTTCTGGCGCCGCAACGCGCACAAATTCAGCGCCCAAATAACCGACAATTCCAATGCGCGCGCTCATCATCATTGTCATCGGCCTTCTGATCGCAGTCGGATTGCCTGAGATCCCGATCAACGGGCTCGTGGCCGCGCGAACGACGATGACGGGCCATCTCGAGCGCGAGGCCTTTTTCTGGATCGTCACCGCAATTCTCATTGCCTACGTCCTGCTGGTTGAAAGACGGCCTCTCACCTCCATTGGATTGAAGCGGCCAACCTGGAAAAGCCTGGTTATCGGAATCGCCGCCGGCATCCTGCTGGTCGCAGGGTTCATGGCCATCTTCACGGTGGTGATGCCGGCCCTGCACCTCAAGATGAATACGAGCGCCATGGCCGGGTTGATGCACACCCCGCTGTGGTTCCGCGTCATCCTTGTTTTGCGCGCCGCGGTGTTCGAGGAAATCGCCTATCGCGGCTATTCCATTGAGAGGACGCAAGAGCTGACTGGAAGCCGGATTTTCGCGTTTTTGTTTTCCGTGGCGGCGTTCACCTACGCCCATGCCGGATATTGGGGATGGGCATCGCTGCTCATTCCGGCATTCGGCGGTATTGTTCTCGCGGGCCTTTACCTTTGGCGCCGCGATCTGTCCTGCAACATGATCGCCCATTTCATCGCCGACGGTGCCGGCTTTCTGTTCGGGGGGTGACAGACGTTGATGGCGTGGAGAAACCTGAAGCACGGCCTGTGAAACAGTTATTCGGTTTTGGGTTGGTTGTCCGCCTCCGTTCGGCCGGCGGCTCGCAATGCTTCTGCGTCGGCTAGATCCTGAGTGCGGCCGGACGCAAGTTTCGCCGCAATCAGATCAGATGCAGAAATGAAGTGGGCGTTCAAGCCAGCTTCTGGATCAACGACTGCTTCAACGCGGCGATTCCACGCCTCCTCAAAATCGACGCCAGCGATGTTCGGAAGGATGTCCACCATCATAGGGGGAACACCCATGCGGAAGAAACTGCCCGGCTGAACGAAGCTCTCTGGTGTCATTCCTTCCAGGGGCGCTCCGAATTCGGCGAGCGCACGGAACAATGCGACGGCATTTTCGGTGCAGGATCGACAAGAATATCCAAATCCTTCGTGGCTCGCGGCTCGGCGTGCAGTGAAACCGCGTACCCGCCGACGACCAGGTAGCGCACTCCTTCAGCGTTTAAGCAGGCGAATAGTTCTTTGAAGTCGCGGTGCATCGCCCCGTGCGCCTTTCAATGCCCACATGTCCGAGTTCAATTCGGTAACGGCCGCCAGCCGCGCGTGTTCCGGCTGGCGCCGCCAATACCGGAAGGACTCGGCTTTCAAGTCCTCGAAGCTGCCGAAACGGTGCAGCGCTACGTCTCTTTCCATGAGTCGCATTCTAGCATCGGACGTGTCGCTTCCGCTACCCGGCAGATTGTTGGATTTCCCTAGAGACACCTATGAGAGTTTACGCAAAGTCGAAATGCTCACCTGCCGCTGCCCATTTTTCTGGGGCCTACGTGCTGCGGCCCAAACAGGATCGCCGTCACCGTCGTAAATAACCTCTGCTTCTTCCGACGAGACGATACGCATGACGATGAGCCGGTCGCAATTTGCATACAACGCGACGCAATTTCTACTTGTGAGCTTTATTTGGACATCCCGGCCTTGGCGATCGCGAGCATCATGCCCCGAATGCGGCATCGGATAAAGTTCAAGATCGAACGCTTCTTTTGCGATTACTTCGCCAATCGAACCCACAAGATGACCATCCGGAGTGAATTTGCGGCCGTATTTCAATTCAAGTGCGGAAACGGCCTCATAAATGTCCGCCACGGGAACCGGCATAGGGATGCGTCGCATGCGCCAACGGTAAACCACCATTGGTTTGCATTGACTTACCGCCACCCTCCCCCTA
Organism: Rhizomicrobium sp.; assembly: GCA_036269195.1. Lineage (GTDB taxonomy): Bacteria > Pseudomonadota > Alphaproteobacteria > Micropepsales > Micropepsaceae > Rhizomicrobium. The sequence goes on along the minus strand of DATASO010000016.1, from coordinate 70,356 downwards.
AATCCCGCCCATTCCGGAAAGGCTTAGGACTTTCCGGTCGCCGGCAAGGCCGGTGATCGCCCTCAGGCAGCGCAGGTGCGCCCCCTGGGGCGCTTGTGCTTTGTGAATTCGAGGACCGATGTTCGATAGTCTGACGAGCCGCTTATCTGAAACCTTCGACCGCCTGCGCGGGCGCGGCGCGCTGACGGAAGCCGATGTCGATGAGGCGATGCGCGACATCCGCACAGCGCTCATCGAAGCCGATGTGGCGCTGCCTGTCGTCAAGCAGTTCGTCGATAGCGTGCGCCCGCGCGCAACGGGTGTTGACGTCATCCGCTCCGTCACGCCGGGTCAGCAGGTCGTCAAGATCGTGCACGACGTGCTGGTTGAAACGCTGGGTAAAGAATCCGCCGGGCTCGATCTCGGCTCGCCGCCTTCACCCATTCTGATGGTAGGCCTGCAGGGCTCGGGAAAAACCACCACAAGCGCCAAGCTCGGCCTGCTGCTGCAGAGCAAAGAAAAAAAGCGCGTGCTGATGGCGTCGCTGGACGTGCGCCGCCCCGCCGCGATGGAACAGCTGAAAATTCTCGGCGAGCAGGCGGGCGTGCCCACCTTGCCGATCGTCGCCAACCAGACGCCCGTCGATATCGCGCGGCGCGCCATGGCCGCGGCCCGTATCGGCGGCTACGACGCGCTCATCCTCGACACGGCCGGCCGCCAGCACATCGACGAGCAGCTGATGGCGGAAGTGGCGGCGGTGCGGGAAGTCACCAAGCCGCACGAAACCATTCTGGTCGCCGACAGCCTAACCGGCCAGGACGCGGTGAATATCGCCAAAAGCTTCAACGAGCGCGTGCCGCTCACCGGCATCATTCTCACGCGTGCCGACGGCGATGCCCGTGGCGGCGCGGCGCTCTCCATGCGCAGCGTGACCGGCGCGCCGATCAAGTTCCTGGGCGTGGGCGAAAAGCTCGATGCGCTGGAGTCGTTCCATCCGGAGCGGGTGGCCAATCGCATTCTCGACATGGGCGATGTGGTCAGCCTGGTCGAGAAAGCCGCGGAAGTTCTCGACAAGGACAAGGCCGAGAAGCTCGCCGCGAAAATGCGCAAGGGCGAGTTCGACATGAACGACCTCGCCGAGCAGCTGCGCCAGATGAAGAAGATGGGCGGCATGACGGGGGTGCTGTCGATGCTTCCCGGCGTCGGCAAGGTGAAGGATCAACTCGCGCAGGCGGGACTGGACGACAAGATTCTCACCCGGCAGGAAGCCATCATCTCCTCGATGACGCGCAAAGAGCGTGCCAATCCGGATGTGCTCAACGGCTCTCGCCGCAAGCGCATCGCCGCCGGCGCCGGCGTGGAAGTGAGCGAGGTCAACAAGCTCATGAAGATGCACCGCTCCATGGCCGATGTGATGAAGGCGATGAAAAAATCCGGCGGCCGCCTGCCGGCCGGTTTGGCCGGCATCATGGGCGGCGGCGGCATGCCCAATCTTCCACCCGGCGCTTTCGGCAGCCGGCGATGACCGAAGCGCACGCATATCTTTCCTCCCCCGCTTACGGGGGAGGTGTTCCGCGCAGCGGAACGGAGGGGGCGCGCACCAGTCCCCCTTCCGCTTCGCTCGCGAACTGCTCGCTCAGCACCTCCCCCGTAAACGGGGGAGGAAAACTCTAACCAAGGGAACGAATTCCATGTCACTGAAAATCAGGCTTGCGCGCGGGGGCACCAAGAAGCGCCCGCACTACAATATCGTTGTCGCGGATTCGCATTCGCCCCGCGATGGCCGCTTCATCGAGAAGATCGGTTTCCACAATCCGCTGCTGCCGAAAGACCATGCGGACCGGCTGAAGCTCGATGCCGACAAGGCGAAAGCCTGGATGGCGAAGGGCGCTGTCGCCACCGATCGCGTGCACCGCTTCCTCGCCGATGCGGGCCTGGTAAAGCCCCTGCAGAAGAGCAATCCCGAAAAGTCCAAGCCGAAGAAGAAGGCGCAGGAGCGCGCGGCCGCGGCTGCCAAAGCAGCCGAAGCCCCCGCGGCCTAAGTCGGCGAGGGCACTATGCCCGGCGATGTTCTTCTTGGCGTCGTTGTCGGCGCGCAGGGGCTGAAGGGCGAGGTGAAGGTGAAGACCTTCACCGAAACGCCGGAGAAGCTCGGCGCCTATGGTCCGCTGCACACGCGCGATGGCCGCACGTTCCTGTTGGCTGGGGCGCGTACGGCGGCGAAAGACGCAGCGATTGCGCGATTCGAAGGCGTTGGCGACCGCGAAGCTGCAGAGGCTCTGAAGGGCGTCGAACTTTATGTTCCGCGCAGCGCCTTGCCGCAGTCCGAGGCACATGAGTTTTACCATGCCGATCTCATCGGGCTGCGGGCCGAAGATACCGAGGGTCGCGCCATCGGCAAGGTGATCGCCATCCACAATTTCGGCGCCGGCGATGTGATCGAGATCGAACATGAGGATGGACAAGGGACCGTGCTGATGCCGTTCACCCGTGAGATCGTGCCCACCATCGACATTGCCGAAAACCGCATTGTCGTCGCCGCGCCGGAAGAGGTGGAAGCAGAGACACGCGGCTCCGTGGAATGAACTCTGTTTTCGTCGAAAAGCTGCTCGTCGCAGCGCCTCAGTTTCAGGGCGCGTACGAACAGCATCTGGCGATGAACGATGAACTATTGCCGCACGTTTTCATGGGTGACGTGACGCGAGAAGTAATCGCCGCTTGCCATGATCGGTCGGAATTGCTGCGTCTTAAGGCGCTGATGGTCTTCTTCGAAGAACAACTGAAGTCTGGCGATGCCGAAGCCCGAGAGTTGATCGGCGCCAGTTTCTGCGAAAATGTGGCGGATGATCAGCGCGCATTGAAGGTGTTGTCGCCGCTGATGGGACCTATGTTGCGCCAGTTCGTAGCGAAGATGCAGTCATGATCTGGCGGGCGACGGTGCTGACCTTGTTTCCGGAGATGTTCCCGGGACCGTTGGGCGCGTCGCTGATCGGAAGGGCGCGCGAGAAAAATCTCTGGGCCTTGGACGTGCGCGATATCCGCGAGCACGGGCTCGGCAAGCACCGCACCGTCGATGATACGCCGGCGGGCGGCGGGCCGGGCATGGTGATGCGGGCAGATGTAGCGTGCGCGGCCATCGATGCCGCGCGCGAAAGCAATCCCAATGTCCCGGCCATCTACCTGACACCGCGCGGCGCTCCGCTGACGCAGGTGCGGGTGCGGGAATTGGCGACCGGACCCGGCGCCATCCTGCTCTGCGGCCGGTTCGAAGGACTGGATCAGCGCGCCATCGAGGCGCGGCAGCTGGAAGAAATTTCCATCGGAGATTTCGTGCTGGCTGGGGGAGAAATCGCCGCCATGGCGCTGATTGAGGCTTGCGTCCGCCTCATTCCCGGTGTGCTGGGCGATGAAACCTCGCCTGCCGACGAAAGCTTTTCGGCCGGGCTGCTGGAATACCCGCAGTATACCCGGCCCCAATCCTTTGAAGGCCACGACATCCCGGGTGTGCTTACATCCGGCAACCACGCCGAAATCGCCAAATGGCGCCGCGAGCAGGCGGAAAAGCTGACGAAATCCCGCCGTCCCGACCTCTGGTCCCTCTATGAAAAGCGGAAGCCATAGGCTATAGCCCCGCGCTTCCAGCGCGCATTCAGGCGAAGTGGACACCGGTTCGCCGCCCGGAATGCGCGCCAGCCATAACCCAGCCGTCCGCGGAGAATGAACCCATGAACCTGCTGAAACAGCTCGAAGCCGAGCAGATGAAGGCCGTCCGCGGCGGCAGGGGCCTGCCCGAATTCCGCCCCGGCGACACGCTGAAGGTCAACGTGAAAGTGGTCGAGCAGAGCTGGGACGAAAAGGCCAAGCAGACGAAGACGCGTGAGCGGCTGCAGGCCTTCGAAGGTGTGTGCATCGGACGTCAGGGCGCAGGTGTGAACGAGAGCTTTACCGTGCGGAAGATTTCGTACGGCGAAGGGGTGGAGCGCGTGTTCCCCGTGTATTCGCCCCTGGTCGATTCCGTGCAGGTGGTGCGCAAGGGCCGCGTGCGCCGTGCGAAGCTCTATTACCTGCGCGGGCGCCGTGGAAAGAGCGCGCGCATCAGCGAGCGCGTGGAGCGTGGGGCGGAAGAAGGCGCAGCGCCCGAAGCCACTCGTTAGATCGTACCGGCAGTCGCGTTTGCGGACGGGGCACGCGACATGACCACTATCGCCAACGTCTTCTTCGGACAGGACAAGCTGCTGCGGCCGCATTGGCGCGCGCTGCTCTATTTCCTCCTTACTTTCGTGGCGTTGCCTTACCTGCTGGGCCCCCTGACGAAGGCTGTGTTTCAGGCGATGCATCTGCGCGTGGCGCTCACGCCGGCGCTGGTGGCGCTGAGCGACGGCGATTCCTTCCTCATCGCGCTGATTTCGACGGGGCTTTTCGCCTGGTACGAAGCCCGCCGCATCGACAGCTATTTCATGCCGATCGGTCTGGCGCTCAGCCGGCGCACTTGGGAGGGCGCGGCAGCGGGCGTGGTGCTCGCTGGCGGCGTAGGGCTCGGCATGATCGCGCTGGGCGGCATGCAGGTACATGGGCTGGCGACATCCGGCAGCGCGTTGCTCGTCTCTGCAATTGAATGGCTGCTCGTCATGGCGCTGGTGGGTGTGGCGGAGGAATTCTGGTTTCGCGCCTACTTCCTCGAGACATTGTGGAAAGCGATCGGCTTCTGGCCGGCCAGCCTGATCATTGCGGCGGTGTTTGCCGGCATTCATTACTTCTTCAAGACCGGCGAAAACGTGTGGGACGTGATCACGCTGATCTGGTTCAGCCTGCTCATCTGCTATTCGGTGCTGAAGACGGGCAATCTGTGGTTCGCGGTCGGATTGCATGCGGCCTTCGATTACATGCAGCTCTTCGTCATCGGTTCGCCCAACGGCGCGCTGGTGCCGCAGGGCCGCTTGCTGGATGTGACATTCAGCGGCCCCACATGGCTCACCGGTGGCGTGCTGGGCACCGAAGCGAGCCTGCTGATGTATCCGCTGCTGGCGTTGCTCACACTCTATGTGTGGTGGCGCGATCCACCCGCCGATCCCGACAAACTTCCGGCATAAGGCGCGACAAGGGGCGAACATGGTGGGAACTCTCGTTACCGCCTTCATGACGTTGCTGGTCACTATCAACCCGATTTCCAACGTGCCGATCTTTCTCGCGCTCACGGGCGGCAAGAGTTCGGGCGAGCGCACGCGCATCGCGCTGCGCGCCTGCATTATCGCTACCATCATCCTGCTGTTCTTCCTGGCGGTGGGACAGATCGTGATGGAGTCCATCGGCATTTCGCTCAACGCTTTCCGCCTGGCGGGCGGCGTGGTGCTGCTGACCCTTGGCCTGAAGATGCTATACGGCGAAGTGGGGGGCGCTGCAGAAGCGCATCCTTCGGGCGACGTCAGTATCTTTCCGCTGGCGACGCCGATGATGGCGGGCGCAGGCGCCATCACCGCCGTCGTGGTGCTCACCGACAATTACAAATTCTCGATTGCCGAGCAGGCGGGCACGGCCGTCATGCTGCTGCTCGTAATGGCCATCAGCTTTGCCTGCCTTGCCGGCGCAGAACCGATCCGGCGGCTGATCGGCGACACCGGCACAAACGTGATCAGTCGTGTGATGGGCATTATCCTGGCCGCGCTGGCGATGCAGACTATCGTGAACGCAGTGAAGGATATTCTCCCCGCCGGCACGATTCCGTAGCCGCGTATCCTCCGCTTCATTCCCCACAACACAACATGTTGTGGTTTATCGTGGACGCGAGCAGTCGAACTCAAAGATTCTGCACATTTCGCGGCACTCAGCGGCTGCCATGCGAATGACGGAGCTCGCACTTCCCACATGGGAAACGCGAGGCCATTTTACCAGCGCCGCCGAAATTTTTTCAATTACAGAGTTGCAAACGCCCGCGCGTAGTCCGCCAGACCGGCGCGGATGTTCATGCCCTCACGCTGAAGCGACAGCGCCATCAAGTGCGGCCCCGTATAAGGCGAACGGAAGCCCGCCGCCAGCGACGGATCGAAGCCAAAGCGCTTGTAGTAGTCGCCGCCGAGAACGAACACACCGGCCCAGCTTTCCGCCTTTGCGCGCGCCAGACCTTCCCGGATCAGCGCATCCGCGATTCCTTGCCGGCGATACGAGGCGTGCACCGCGACCGGCGCCAGACCAAGAAACCGCTCCGGCGATTGCATCTTCGAGAACAGCACATGGCCGGCGATGTTTCGGTCCACAACAGCGACAAGGGAAATAACCGCATCGCCATCATCGCGAAGCCTGTTGATCAGATCCGCTTCCGCCCGTGTCGGAAACGCATCCGCGTGGAGCTGCCACATGCTGTCCCAATCGGCGGCGTCTTCAGACCTAACTTGGGGGTTCATCCAAAACTTCCTTTGGTTTCACCTGATAGCGGCAACGCGGAGGAACAGATATGCCGCTCCCGCGCTTTCCCGAATTTCGGCGGGTCACCAAGAGCGGTTCATGCCTCGCGGGCGATGAAGGCCAGCGCCTGGGTGGCGGTGCGCAGGCCGTGGTGACGCTTCATCGGCGTGTCGAGATAGCGGTTCACGGCAGCGAACATCTCATCGGCCCATGGCGCGTCCGGCGCAGCGGCTAACTCGTCTTCCAGAGCGAACAGCACCTTCACGCGATGGCAGGCGATGATCGGTTCCGGAACGCCGTGATCGTACAGCCGTGACATTTCGTGCGTGAGGAATGATGCACGGTCGTTCACGCGGTAGCGGGCAACCTCCTGATCGGCGCTGACATATTTGCGGTTGCGGCCGACAAATAGCGCCATCTGCAGCAACGCCCGCGGCCATAGCTCCGGGCATTGCTCGCAAATGTTCCGGCAGGCATTGGCGAAAGTGAGGGCGTGGGTGAAATCGAGCCAGTTGATGTTGTCGGCAATCGCGCCGTCAGCCGCCTGCTCGAATGCGCGATTGAAATGCAGCAGGTTCCATGCGGCAGCGCCGAGCAGCGCATCGTAAAGCTCGCGGGTGCTTTGGCCCGAGCTGGCGAGTACGCGCTTCAGTGCGCCGTCGATGGAGGTACCAAGGAAATCCTCTGCACGCGCGGGTTCGCCGCCCTCGCCGTTCCATGCAGCGAGCGCTTTGGCATAGAAGCGGAATTCCGGCAGCCGCTCCTCCCGCGTGGAGCGGATCAGCATGCGGGTGAGCGCGAGCAGCAGCGGCTCCGTGGCGTCTGCGTTCAGGCGCGAGATCAGCTGGCCCGTCTTGAAGGTGTAGATGGCGCAGTGACCGAAATCGGCATAATGCGCCAGCGCCGCTTCGCCGAACGCTGGACGGATTTCATCATACAGCAGGCCTTGCGCGATCGCGCCGCGCACCAAGCCGGCCGCGGCAGATTCATCCTCGGCTTCGACCGCTGCGACGAAAGCGTGCGCGTCCCATTCCGCGCGGCTGTCCGCATACGGAAATTCGCCGGCACCCAAGATGTCCTCTGCCAGATGCGCCACGGGCTCCAACAACGCCGTGAGCCGCTTCTCCGGCGATGGCGCGCGGTCGGCCAGCATCAGCCAGTCGGCCGCGGCGGCGTGCGCATGCGTCATGCCATCTTCCAGCCCCGTGTTGCGTGCTGCAATGGCGTGCGAAAGGCCACTGCGCGCATCGAAGCCCGCATGATCGAGCCGCGCCAGCTCGCGTGCCATTCGCGCCATGTCGTTGTCCGCGATGGCCGCATCGAGGCCTTTCAGCGCGCGCCTTCGCTGCATGTCGGCCGGGGGATCGGCAAGATCGAAAAATATCTCGTTGCCCCGCAGTTCGACCGGATACGTGCGCACCGGATCGCGCCCCACCAGCGCTTCGCCGGTGCGTAAATCGAATTTCCAGTTGTGCCAGTTGCAGGTGAGGAGACAGTCCGGCCCGAGCGTGCCTTCGCTCAGGGGATACCCTTCATGTGGGCAACAATTGGCGATGGCGAACACACCCTCGGCGGCCGCGATCAGCAATACCTGCTTACCATCCCGGCGTACCGCCTTGCGGCCTTTGCCATGCAACGCGGTGCGCGTTACGCCGCTGTCGGTGAACATTCCGGCACTCCTTTCCTCTCAAATGTAAAGCAGCGGGCGAAGGCGAGCCATCTCAAATGGCACATGGCGGGCCCACATTTGCTCGACTTTTCGCCCTCCGGCGGCACAACATTTACTATTTTGCCGAACCTTAACTCTGAAACCGCCGCTGTGCCGTGGCGAACACACGAGAACCATCACAGATTTGGCTAACGCATTCCAATGAATCCGCCGAAGCCGTTTCACCCCATTGCAAGTGCTGGGGCCTAAGCATGGTGGCCGTTGGGAACGGGCGTGTTTCGCCCCACTGCGATGGTGCGATCGGTGTCGAAGGGGTTTGGGCGTACGGCAATTGCGGCGCGTCGCGCATGGGCCGCTGCCGCATTGCTAACGCTTGTCCCCGCCGCCGCGCAGGCTCAGGACTTCCGCGTCAGACATGCTGCAGGGCAGATGGCGCCCACGGAAGTGGCGCTGGCCGTGATGCCGCCGGCCGCAACCGTTGCCAATATGCAGGCGCGCGACGCCAATGGCACCTGGCCGACGCATGGCTGGGCGACTTCCACGCCGGAAGCGCAAGGCGTCGATTCCCGCGTGCTTGCCGACGCGATGGAAACCATCCGCGCGCGGCACATTCCGGTTCACAGCCTGCTGATCGAGCGGCACGGCAAGATCGTGCTCGATGCGTATTTCGCGCCTTTCGGCGACAACCAGCTGCACGACGTGTTCTCCGTCACCAAGAGCGTGACCTCCACCTTGGTGGGCATGGCCATGCGCGAGCGCCGCATTTCCGATCTGCGCACGCCGGTGGTGGCGTACCTGCCGGAATCGGCCGCCGCTTACGATTCGCTCAAGCGCCAGCTCACGCTCGCGCACATGCTCAGCATGACGTCGGGTCTTGCTTGCGCAGGGAACGGCGGCGGCAATTTCCTGCAGGCCATGGAGCAGAGCCCGCACTGGGCGGAATTCGCGCTCGCGCGCGAGGAAGTGGCGCGGCCCGGCAGCACCTTCACCTATTGCGCCGGCAACATGCAGGTGGTTTCCGCCGTGCTGACGCGCAGCCTGGGTGAAGCTGCGTCGGAGTACGCGAAAAGCGAATTGTTCGCACCGCTCGGCATCACGCACGTCTCCTGGGCGAAGGATCGCGATGGCAACAGCCACGGCTTCTCCGATCTTCGCATGCAACCGCGCGACATGGCGAAGCTGGGCTACCTGTGGCTGCATCATGGCGCGTGGGAAGGGCGGCAGATCGTGCCGGCCGAATATCTCAACGCGGCGCTCAGCCCGCAGGTGAGTGTGCAACCGGGCGTGCAGTACGGCTACGGCATGTGGATTTATCCTGAGCGCGGCCATGCGGGCGGCCCACCGGATTTCGAGGCGAACGGCGTCGGCGGCCAGCGCATCGCTGTCGTGCCCAGTCTGGATATGGTGGTGGTGATCACCGGCGCCGGTCTGGACGCGAACAACGTGGCCTCGCTGATTTCCGGCGCTGTGCGCGCGGATACGGCGCTGCCGTCCAACACGCTGGAAACCACGCGATTGAACGGGCGCGTGGCGGAAGCGGCCGGGCACAACGGAACTCGCTTTGCGTCTGCGCGTACGCGCCGTGGTTCGTCTGGTGCGATCCAGACAGCCTCGCTCAGCGCGCCCTGATCATTTTTCCTGCGCTGCTTCGTCCAACCTGCGCGCGAGATCGTTGAGGCCCCATTTCCGGGCAAGCGCGGCGGCCTTGCTCCATGTCGGTTTCTGATTCGGCAGCGACGGCAATGGCGCCTTGCGGTTCATGGTGGCGATGCGCCGGAACAATTGCAGCTGATCGGCCTGAGTGGGAAAACGGCCGGCCTTCAGCAGCGCCTCCAGCGAACCATAACGGCGCAACAGATCGGCGGCACCCGTGGCGCCCACACCGGGTGCGCCGGGCAGCTTGTCGGAGGGATCGCCGCGCAGCGCGATGAAATCCGGCACCTGCGCCGGTTCGACACCATAACGTTCGCGCACCTCTGCCGGACCGATCCGCAACACGCCGCCACCGCGAACGGGATAAAGAATGGTGGTGTTTTCCGACGCGAGCTGGAAGGTGTCGCGATCGCCGCTGGCGATCAGCACGGTACCACGCCGCCGCTCTTCGGCGTGCGCGGCCGCTGCAAGGAAATCGTCTGCCTCGTAGCCGGCACCACGCGCGTTCGCGAACCCGCAGGTATTGACGAAGGTGCGAAGGTCTTTGAATTGCGCCAGCAACGCGTCGTCGAACTCCCTTCCGCTCTGGTATGGAGGGAAAGCCTTGTGCCTGTACGTGGGCTTTTCGAGCGTGTCCCATCCCACGATCACGGCGCGGGGTTTCTCGGCGCGATAGAGCCGCAAGAGGACATTGGCGAAGCCGAGGATGGCACCCGCGGGACTGCCATCGCTTTTCAGAATATTCTTAGGGAGCGCGTGATAGGATCGGTGCGCGAACGAATCGCCATCGATCACCAGCAGCGGCCGTTTCGAAGCAGCCGCCGGTTTTGCTTGCGGCGATGATTTCGATTGCGGTTTCGGCATGGCGGAGCGTTTTCGCTTTGGTGCATCGCGCAGCATGATCCAGACCGGCGCATGATCGCTGGCGTTTTCAATGCCGCGAACATCACGATCCACCTTGGAATCGGTGAGACGTGTTGCTGCCTCGCTGCTCAGCAAGAGATGATCGAGCCGCAGGCCCGCGTCACGCGGCCAGCGGTTCCGGCGATAATCCCAGAAGGTGTACATCGGCGCGTCCGGCTGGCGCGCGCGAATAGCATCTGTCCAGCCCTGATCAAGCAATAGTTGAAACAGCGCGCGCGGTTGCGGCTGCACCAGTGCGTTGCCGGCGTACGAGCGCAGCGAGTAAATGTCGGAGTCCGTTGGCACAACATTGTAATCCCCGGCCAGCACCACCGGCACTTTCGCTGCGTAAAGTTCGCCCGCATGTGCTGTCAGCCGCTTCATCCACGCGAGTTTATAGGTGAATTTCGGGCCGGGCTGAGGATTGCCGTTCGGTGCATACAGCGAGGCGATCAGCACTCCATTTACCGCCGCCTCGATGTAGCGGGGCTGTTTGTCGGAAGAATCGCCGGGTAATTCAGAGCGCGTCATCACGGGATCGCAGCCGCGCGCCAGAATGGCGACGCCGTTCCACGATTTCTGCCCGCGCCAGATGCCGCCGTATCCGGCACGTTCAAGTTCGCGGCGCGGGAATTCGTCGTCTGCCACCTTGAGCTCCTGCAGGCACACCACGTCCGGTTGCGCTGTTCGCAGCCAGCCGATCAGATTGGCAAGTCGCTTGTTGACATTGTTGATGTTGAAGGTGGCGATCTTCATCCGGCGGCGCACAAGGCTACGCCATCATGCGTAAACAAAACGGCCCCGGACGCCTAGCGCCCGGAGCCGTGGATAACCTGCTGGTCGAGCTTATTCCGCCGCTTCGCGCCGCTGGTGACGGCCTTCCTGCACCTCTTCGATGATCTTCTTCGAGAAGGGCTCGAGATCGCCGTTGCGGCTGGTGACGATACCGCGATCCGTCACCACTTCTTGGTCCACCCAGTTGGCGCCGGCGTTCTCCACGTCCTTCCGGATGGATTTGTACGAAGTCATCTTGCGCCCGCGGCAGGCATCCGCCTGCACCAGCAGCCACGGCCCATGGCACACTGCGGCCACGATCTTGCCGCTCGCCAGAAATTCCCGCACCGTGCGCATGGCGTCCTCATCGATGCGCAGCTTGTCGGGATTGAGCACGCCGCCGGGGATCACCAGGGCGTCGTAGTCGGCGCATTGGCAGTCGGCGATCTTCTTGTCCACATCGACTTCGCGGCCCCAATCCTTCTTGTCCCAGCCGCGGATGGTGTTTCCATCCGGCGAAGCGATATCCACATGCGCGCCAGCCGTCTTCAGCCTGTCGCGGGGCACTTCCAGTTCCGACTGCTCGAAGCCATGCGTGGCGATGATGAGAATTCTGGCGTCCTGGATTTTTGTCATTGTGTTCTCCGTTACCCAAAAGGTTGAGGGCGCGAACCTCGCGCCCCCACACTCGTTCAAACCCCTGTTTCCTTGCGCGTGCGCGAGCTCACCAGTACGGCGTAGCGCCGTAGTAGGAATAAAGCGCGCCTTCGCGGCCGCGGTCGGCGTATTCCCAGGATTCATCTTTGCGGAATTTCGGCGCGCCTTTCAGCTGCGCGTCCGAAATGTTCACTTCGTAGCCGCCGAGCCGCTCGTTGTAGGTGAGCAGCGACCAGGGAACCGGGTAGTAATCGTCGCCGATGCCGAGAAAGCCGCCGAAACTCATCACGGCATACGCGACATTGCCGTTGAGTTTATCGATCATCACCCGATCGATGGTGCCGATGCGGTCGCCATTGGAGCGATAGACCTCCGTCCCTTCCACCTTGTCGCTGCCGATGAGGCCGAAGGTTTCTCTCTTCGAGAGATCGCCGGACGCCGTTTGTGCCGTTGCCATGTTCAGTCCTTCCTGTAGGGAGCAATGGCTTGCAAACGGAAGGGCGGTGGCGCGGTTCCGGCCCGTCAAACCGAATTCGCGTTCAGTTTCAGCAAACAACCTGTCCATACCGCTCGCGGGGGATGAGCCATGCGCAGGACGCGTTCACGGCCCATTGAAAAGGGAACCTTTCTATCAAATGTAGGTTCTGTCTTATGCGAAGGGCGCGGCGGCGCCGGTCGGGGTGTGACTGATGAATGTTCAGCGAAGGATTGGGTTTGCCGCGGCTGAACACCTGCGTCCCACGGGCGTCGAACCCTCTCTCTTTGAGCGCTATCGCGATCTTCGCGATGCCACGGAGGCGTTGGCGGCGCCACTTTCGGCGGAAGACCAGAACCTGCAATCCATGCCGGATGCAAGCCCGGTCAAATGGCATCGCGCGCACACCACGTGGTTTTTCGAGACCTTCGTGCTGGCGATGGTGAGCGGCTACAAACCGTTTCACCCGGCGTACTCGTATCTGTTCAATTCCTATTACGAAGCGGTTGGCGCGCGGCACGCGCGGCCGCAGCGCGGATTGTTGTCCCGTCCATCCGCTGAGGAGATTGGCGCATATCGGCGGCACGTGGACGAAGGGATGTTCGATCTGCTTGCCGGCGGCATGACTGCGGAAACTGCTGCCTTGGTAGAGCTCGGCCTTAATCACGAGGAGCAGCATCAGGAGCTGATACTCACCGATATCCTGCATGCTTTCGCACAGAATCCGCTGAAGCCGGCATATCACCAATTACTGACAAGCGGCACGGCCAGTTCCCTGAAGTTTTCGTTCGACTGGTTTGAGGGCGGCGTGATTGAAAATGGTAATCGTGGCGAAGGGTTTGCCTTCGACAATGAAACGCCGCGGCACGAAGTGCTGTTGCAGCCGTTCGCGCTAGCCAATCGCCTCGTGACCAATGGGGAATGGCTGGAGTTCATGGAAGCGGGCGGATACCGCGATCCCAAACACTGGCTGTCCGACGGCTGGCAACATGTTACGGCAAACGGCTGGAATTCGCCGCTCTATTGGGAAGAGCGCAATGGTGAATGGTTATCGATGACGTTGTCCGGCTTGCGGCCAATCGATACAGACGCGCCGGTGGCGCATGTCAGCTTCTATGAAGCGGACGCATTTGCGCGCTGGCGCGGCAAGCGGTTGCCGACAGAAGCGGAATGGGAGCACGCCGCGGAGGCACTCGATCCGCGCGAAGGCAATTTCCGCGAATCCGGATACCTGCGGCCGGTCGCGAGCAATTCGCGGCAGATGTTTGGCGATGCCTGGGAATGGACCGCGAGTGCCTATGCGCCGTATCCCGGCTATCGCACACCAGAAGGCGCGGTCGGCGAATACAACGGCAAATTCATGGTCAACCAGATGGTGCTGCGCGGCGGCTCCTGCGTGACGCCACGCGGCCATGTGCGCGCCAGCTATCGTAATTTCTTCTATCCGCAGCAGCGCTGGCAGTTCAGTGGTTTGCGGCTGGCAGAAGATGTGCGGTCGCGTGCACGCACGAAGGTGGAAATGGAGGAACCATCGCCATTCCTGAAGGATGTGTGGCACGGGCTTTCGAAGCCGCAGAAGCAGCTGAACAGCAAGTATTTCTACGACTCCAAGGGCGCAGCCCTGTTCGACGAAATCTGCCGCCTGCCGGAATACTATCTTACCCGCACCGAATGCGCGTTGCTGAAAGACCTTGCGCCGGAACTGGCAGGACATCTCGCGCCCGACACCGCACTGGTGGAATATGGTTGCGGCTCTTGTCTCAAGACGCGTATCCTGCTCAATCGCGTGCCGCAGATTGCCGAATACGTGCCGATCGACATTTGCGGCGACTCGCTGGCGCAAACCAGCGCGATGCTGGCAAGCGAATACCCGCTGCTTCGTATCCGCGCGGTAACGGGCGATTTCATGCAGCCGATCGCTCTGCCGGAAGAACTGCGCGGCAAAGCGCTGCTCGGCTTCTTCCCCGGCTCGACTATTGGCAATCTGACGGATGAAGAAGCCGTGGCTTTCCTCGCCCGCGCGCGCGACACGCTGGGACGCAGCGGCAAGCTGCTGATCGGCATCGATCTGGTGAAGGATCCGGACACGCTGATTGCGGCTTATGACGACTCCGCGGGTGTGACAGGTGCGTTCAATAAAAATGTGCTGGCGCACATTAATGCAGAACTCGGCGGAAGTTTCGATCTTGAGGGATTCGCGCACCGCGCTATCTGGAATGCGAACGGTCATCGCATCGAGATGCATTTAATGTCGAATGTCGACCAGAGTGCGAGCATCGGCGCGCGCTATTTCGCCTTTCGTGCTGGTGAGACCATTCACACGGAGAACTGCCACAAATATACGGTTGGCGGCTTCTCAACACTGGCTGCGCAGGCCGGCTGGTCCGTCGAAGAATCCTGGCAGAGCGACAGCCCTGAGTTCGCGATTTTGCTTCTCGCCTGATAGCAGCATTATTAGCCGTGCGACGCGCCGGAGCGATCTTCCACCTCACGGCGCGCATTCTCGAGTTCGATCAGTGCGTCCGCCGCTCCATTGCGGCTCGCGGCCGTGCGCAACGCCCGTTCCCAGGCAGTGAGGACTTCAAGCCGGCCGGCGTCGTCCAGGCGGCGATCACGCAGCACATCATGGGGCCGGTGATAAATCCGGCCGGGGCTCAATTTGGCTTCTTCCACAAGCTTGCTATTCTTCATTCCATATTGGACCCTTTGCCCGAAACGTCCGGCGCCAAGTTCCTGTTCCGTCGGGATAATTCCAGGGATGCCGCCATGGCCACGACGAAAAAGAAATCAACGCGTGCGAAGAAGGCGACGCACAAGGCCTCCAACGAGAACGAACCGGGCGCCACCCGCAAGCGCCCGACCCGGCCTGTGTGGCAGGGGAATTTGCGGCTCTCACTCGTCAGCTGTCCCGTGGCGCTCTTCAATGCCACGACGCGTACGAGCGACATTTCATTCCATCTGCTGAACCCCGAAACCAACAACCGCATCCGCATGATTCCCACCGATCCCGAGACGGGGCCGATCGAGCGTTCGCAGCTGGTGAAGGGATATGAGATTTCCAAGAATCATTACGTGATTGTGAGCAATGAAGAACTGGACGAGGTGAAGCTGGAAACTACGCACACGCTGGAGATCGAGCGGTTCGTGGATGCAAGCAGCATTGACCGCCTGTACTGGAACGATCCCTATTTCCTGGTGCCGCAGGGCAATGACGGGCTGGATGCCTATGGCGTCATTCGCGAAGCCATGGCGCAGGAGGACCGCATCGCGCTGGGCCGGGTGGTGATGCACACGCGCGAACGGCTCATGGCGATCGAGCCGCGCGGCAAGGGCCTTCTCGCATATACGCTCCGCATGGCGAACGAAGTGGTGAACCCGGCCGCCATGTTCGACGACATTCCGAGCACGAAGGTGGATGCGCGTATGATCGATATCGCGCAGAAGATCATCGAGCAGCAGGAGGGACCGTTCGAGCCGCAGACGTTCAAAGATCGTTACGAGGAAGCGCTGCGCGAACTGATCCGCCGCAAGGAACATGGCGAACAACCAGTCACGGCCGAGCCTGCGCCGCCGGCGAGCAACGTTGTGAGCCTGATGGACGCGCTGCAGAAGAGTTTGCAGCGCAAGGGCGCCGCACCCGCCAGATCGCATGCCAAATCGAGCGCGCCCGCGAAGCGCAAACGCGCGCGGTGAAAGGCTGTTACTGGTTTGCCAATTCGGCGAGTGATTGCCGCAGTTCGGCAATGCCGAGCGACGAGCGAGCAGAGGTGGCGATGACGCCGGCCAAAGCGGCGGGATGCAGGGCCACGTTGCCATGAACGTTTGCCATAACTTGCTCCAGTGCCGCCGGCTTCAAGGCATCCGCCTTGGTCAGCACGAGTTGATAGCTAACGGCGGCGCCATCCAGCAGGCCCATTGCCTCTTTGTCACTCGCCATGATTCCGCGCCGCGCATCCAGCAGAAGAACAACGCGCCGCAAGGTGTGCCTGGTGTGCAGATAGCCGGTGATCAGCGCATTCCAATGCGCCGTCTCCACCTTCGACACGCGCGCAAAACCGTAACCGGGGAGATCGGCCAGAACCAGAACATCGCGCAGGCGAAAAAGATTGATCTGCCGCGTGCGTCCAGGCGTGTGCGAGACACGCGCGAGACTGGTGCGCCCTGTCAGGGCGTTGATCAGGCTTGATTTGCCGGCGTTCGAACGCCCGACAAACGCCACTTCCGGCAACCCGGTTTCCGGAAGCGCGTCGAGCGACATTGCGCCCGCCACGAACTCACACGAGCCGCTGAACAGCTTGCGCGCGAAAGAGGCATCCGCGGTCATCGCCCGGCCGTTATTCGCCCGGTTCCGTGCCCGGATTGGATGGCGCCAGCCGCTTCGTCAGCCCGCCAAGCTTCAGATTGTTGAACAGGTGAATTTCCGCGCCCTCGCGCCGCATAATCACATATTGCTGGATCATCGAGAGCAGGTTGCTCCACGTCCAGTAGATCACGAGGCCAGCCGGGAAGCTCGCCAGCATGAACATAAAGATCAGCGGCATCAGGGAGAACATGCGCGCCTGAACCGGATCGGCCGGCGCCGGATTCATCTTCGTCTGCAGCCACTGTGTGCCGCCCATGACAATCGGCCAGATGCCGATCACCAGGAACGCCGGAATGAACGAGGGCGTGTACCACGGAAGAAGTCCAAACAAATTCCAGATGGAGGTAGGGTCCGGCGCGGAGAGATCGTGAATCCAGCCAAAGAACGGCGCCTGCCGCATCTCGATGCTGACCAGCAGCACCTTGTAGAGCGAGAAGAACACCGGAATCTGAATGAAGATGGGGAGACACCCCGAAAGCGGATTCACCTTCTCCCGCTTGTACAGCTCCATCATCTCCTGCTGCTGTTTCATTTTGTCTTCTGCGAAACGCTCGCGGATGCGCTCCACATGCGGCTGCAGCTTCTTCATGCGGCTCATGCTTTTGAACTGCGTGTTCGCCAGCGGGAAGAACAGCAGCCGCACCACAATGGTGAGCAGCAGAATGGCGATGCCCATATTGCCGGCCCAATGCCCGAACAGGTCGAGCAACAGGAACATCGGGCGGGTGAAGAAAAAGAACCAACCCCAGTCCACGGCGTAATCGAAGCGCGGAATATGCAGCCGGCTTTCGTATTCGCGCAGGGTCGTCACCACCTTGGCGCCGGCGAAAAGGCGCTGCGTCACCTGCACCGTTGCACCCGGCGCGATGGTCTGCACGTTCAGGCGGTAGTCGGCCTGATAACCCGGTTTGTCGCCCGGGTTGAGCACGCGGTAGATGCCGTCGATTTGTGCGTTCTGCGGCGGGATGATCGCCGCCATCCAGTACTTGTCGGTCATTCCAAGCCAGCCGCCGGTGGAATGGAATGTCTGTTGCGGGCTCTCCGCTTTCAGGTCGGTGTAGTTCGGATCCTGAAGATCGCCGTTGAGGATGCCGACAAAGCCCTCATGCAGCGCCATGTAATGCGTGCCTTTCGGCACATCGGTGCGTGCGACGTAAGCATAAGGATACAGGGCAGCAGCGCCGGTCCCGTGGTTGGCCACCGTATCGGCGACCATGAACATGTACTGCCTGTCGACAGAAATGGTGCGCGTGAAGGTCAGTCCCTGCCCGTTATCCCAACGCAGGATGATGGGCGTTTCCGGCGTCAGTGTGTGACCGTTCACAAGCGTCCACGGCGTGTTGTCGTCCGGCGTCTTCACCTTCGAACCGGGTGCGGCCACCCATCCGAACACCGTGTAATATGGAGAAGCCGTGCTTTCGGGCGAGAAGAGCACAATCTCCGGGCTCTTGGGATCCAGCGTCTCGCGATATTTGCGCAGTTGCAGATCGTCGAAACGGGCGCCTTTCAGCCGCAACGAGCCGTTCACCGATGGCGTGGCGATCGCCACGCGCGGGCCGCCCGCCTCCAGTGCCTCGCTGCGGGAAATCTGTCTTGAGATTGCTCCGGCCGCTTTCGGCAGATCGGCAGTCTTGTTCTGCGCCTCCGCTCCCTTCTGCTTGGCGAGCAGCGCCTGATGCGCTTTCTCTTTCGCCATCTGCGGACCGGCGACGAAATACTGCCAGCCAAAAATTGCGGCGGCGCACAGCAGGATAGCGAGGATCAGATTGCGGTTGTTATCCATGGGCCTTCATCGGGGCGGAGGAACGGGATCGAAGCCCGACGCGCCGCCGAGCCATTTCACGGGGTGACAGCGCAAAATGCGCCGCACTGCAAGCCATAACCCTCTCACCGGACCATGTAGCTGGAGTGCATCCATCGCATATTCGGAGCAGCTGGGCGCAAAGCGGCAGGCGGGCGGGAACAGGGGCGAAACACACCATCGGTAAATCCGGATTGGCGCGAGGAGAAGAAGAACCATTCCCCGGCGCACAAGGTCTCTCATCAATCTAAGGCTCTGGCGTTCGGGCGAGTTTCGCGCGCGCGGCCCTCAGCGAAACGGCAAGGTCCTCCAGGATCGAGGCGAACGGCTGGGTCAGCGTACCCGGCCGCGCCACCAGAACATAGTCATGAGCTGCGAGCCCATAAAGGGGAAGCTGGGCGGTGGCGGCCGCCCTGAGGCGCCGCTTGGCCCGGTTGCGCTCGACGGCACCTCCGACGCTCTTTTTCGAGGCGGTGAAGCCGACCCGCAGGGTTTCCGGCCGCACGAAAGGCGCTGGAGTAGCCGCGGCTTCCAGAGTGACGGACGGCATGGCGCGCCGGAAGGTCCGGGCGCAGCGCAGGAAGTCCGGCCGGTGCTTCAGCCGTTCCATCTTGATCCGGTTCGGGGCGGCTTCAGGCGTTAAGGTCAGGCAGACAGCTTCTTGCGGCCATGGGCACGGCGGCGGGCTAGCACTTTGCGGCCTCCGGCGGTGGCCATGCGGGCGCGGAAGCCATGGCGGCGCTTCCGTACGAGCCGGCTCGGCTGATAGGTGCGCTTCATGACGAATTCTCCTGCCGTTCCGGCCTTTTGGGGAGCGCGGGTTCTAGTGAGAGCCGGTTTTTCTGTCAACCGGAACCCCTGCTGCAATGGGCCTCCGCCGGTCTGACCCAAGCCTGCCGGCAATGGAAAATCCACAATAGCGGCCGCCGCTTCATTCGGCCCCGCAATCATGCTCTATGCCGCCCCGATGTCGGGCTCGATGCGCGCCAAGCTGAGCAATGCCTGGAGACTGGTCGCGCAAAGCCTCTCCGGGCGCCTGCTGCTGCTGACGCTCTTTTACGTGCTCATCACGGAAGCCGTGATTTTTGCGCCCACCATCGGCCGCTACCACCACGCCCTCCTGCAAAGCCATGTGGAATCCGCAGAGATCGCCATTCTGCCGATGACCGAAGCCGCCGGTGAGAAACTTTCCACCGGGCTTCGGGAACAATTGCTGGCGCGCGCGGATGCCAACGCGGTGGTGCTGCGGCGGCCCGAAGAACACGAACTGTTTCTGGTGACGCAGGAACAGCGCCGCATCGACTTCACCATCGATCTGCGCGACGACAATGTCTTCAAGGAAATCTGGTACGGCCTTGACTGCCTGATGCATGGCGGCGCGCGCACCTTGCGCATCATGGCGCCGACCAAAATCAAAGGCGCGCTGGGCGTAGATGTCATCTTGGGCGAGAGGTCGATCCATGCCGCGCTGGCGCAATATGCCGGCCGGACGGCGCTGCTGGCGCTGCTGCTTTCCTCCGTGACGGCGGTGCTCGTGTTCCTCAGTCTCTATTTCGTGCTGGTGCGGCCGATGGGCCGCATCACCCGAGCGATGATCGCGTTCCGTGACAACCCGGAAGATGCAAGCCGGATTATTACCCCTTCCGCACGGCACGACGAGATCGGCACCGCCGAACGCGAGCTCGCTTCCATGCAACGCGAGCTTTACGGCTCGCTGCAGCAACGCGCGCGGATGGCGGCTTTGGGAATGGCAGTCGCCAAGATTCAGCACGATCTGCGGAACATTCTCTCCAGCGCGCAACTCGCCTCCGATCGGCTATCCTCCAGCGAAGACCCAGCGGTGAAGCGGCTGGCGCCGCGGCTGGTCAGCGCCATCGATCACGCCGTGGCGCTCGCCACCAACACCCTGCGCTATGGCCGCGCCGATGAACATGCGCCGGAGCGCCGGCGCGTGGCTTTGAAGGGCATTGTCGATGATGCCGGTGAAGCGGCGCTTGCCGAGCGCGCCGGTGAAGATCCGATCCATCTTCGGGATGAAGTGCCGCCGGATTTGCAGGTGGATGCCGATCCGGAGCAATTGTTCCGGATTGTCCTCAATCTGGTGCGCAATGCGGAGCAGGCCGTGAACGGCGCGGCCGCTGCGGAAATCCGGGTTTCCGCATCGCGCAACGGCAAGCGCGTCCTGATTCACGTTTCAGACAACGGGCCAGGAATCCCGGAGAAAGTGCGCGATCGCCTGTTTCAGCCGTTCGCGGGATCCGCCCGCAGCGGCGGCTCAGGGCTTGGCCTGGTGATTTCGCGCGAGCTTGCGCGCGCGCATGGCGGTGACATTTCGCTGATCGATACCGGGGCACAAGGCACAACATTTCGGGTGGAAATTCCGGACCGGGAGACGGCATGAGCTGGGATCCGGAGGTTTACCTGAAATTCGCCACCGAGCGGACACGGCCCGCCATCGAGCTGCTGGAGCGCGTGCCTTTGCGTGCGCCATCGCGGGTGATCGATCTGGGGTGCGGGCCGGGAAATTCCACCGGCTTGCTGGCGGCGCGGTGGCCGGACGCACAAATCGAAGGACTCGAATCATCCCCGGAAATGCTGGCGAAGGCGCGTGCCTCCGGGCTTCGCGCGGCGTGGATGCAAGGTGACGTGCAATCGTGGGCGCCTGCCGCCCAATACGACGTGGTCTTCTCGAATGCCGTGTTCCAATGGATACCGGATCACCGCGCGTTGCTGCCGCGGCTGATGGAGAATGTCGCCAAAGGCGGCGTGCTCGCCTTTCAGGTGCCGCGAAATTTCGACGCCCCCTCGCATGCATTGATGCGCGAAGTGGCGAATGCCGGTCCCTGGGCGGCGAAACTCGCCGATGCCAAGCTGCGCAACGTGCTCCCACCGGAGGTTTACTTCGATATCCTCGCGCCGCTCTCCACATCGCTCGATATCTGGGAGACGATCTATCTTCAGGTTCTGGAGGGCGCCGATCCGGTGCTCGCCTGGGTCAGCGGGACCGGTTTGCGGCCCTTCGTGCAGCCACTAGATGAAAAAGCGCGCGAAGCCTTTATCGCGCAATATCGCGCGCAATTGCGGGAGGCGTATCCGCGGCGCGTCGATGGCAAGACATTGTTTCCTTTCCAGCGCTTGTTCGTGGTGGCAACGCGCTAGCGCTGTGAGTCAGCGCGCCCGCGCCATCGCGGCAACGGTGAACAGCGCCCGGCTGGTGACGGCTTCGGCGGGAATGCCGGTGGTCTTGCACAGCGCTTCGGTTTCGAAAAGCAGGTCCAGAGCATCGCTCAATTTCTCTTCACTCCAGCGCGAAAGTTGTGCCTTGAAGGAAGAAGCGCGGGTGAAATGAATGGGCGGCCGCATCTTGCGCATGGCGGTATCGACGGAGTTGCCCCGCGCGGTTTCCGCTTTTGCCTGCAGCAGCTTTTGGAAATGCATCAGGGCAAGCCGGACGATGGCGACGGCCGACATGTCATCCGCGCGCAGCCGCTCCAGCGCGATGTCGAGGCGCTTCAGATCGCCCTCCCCTGCCGCATCGCATGCTTCCTCGACGCGTGCTTCGGTCTCATCGCCTATCACCGCGCGTACATCATCCAGTTCAACGTGGGATTTTCCTTTCGCATAGAGCGCGAGTTTTTCCAGCTCCCGGCGGGTTATGCCGCGATCTGAGCCCAGCCGGGAAACGGCGTCATCCAGCGCTTCGGCGCCGATCGTCAGTCCTTGCTCCTTCAGCACGTTGCGCACCACACCCGCGAGGCTCTGCGCGGAATCTGCGTAGCACTGAATGGCGGCAGCATTGTCCGCCTCTTCGAACGTCTTCCGGAGGCTTGAGCTTTTGGCGAGATCGCCGCCTTCCACCACGACCAGCGAATCGCCTTTGGGATCCTCGAGAAAGATCTCGAACAATTTGGCCAGCGAATTGCCCGCGCTGCGCACGCGCACCACGCGGCGTCCGCCGAGCATGGAGATGGCAGCCGCTTCATCAGACAAGCGGGCGTTGTCCGCGGACAATGCCGCATCGTCCAGTTCCGCCACGCGGAATGGATCGTTCAAATCTGGCACGACGGATTTTGCCAACGCTTCCGCGCGTTCGCGGACCAGACCCTGATCCGGACCGAAGACCAAAGCGGCAATCAGGCCTTTGGGAACACGGCCGATGAAGCGATCGGCATCCGCCGATTTTACGATCATTTCGGTGGGTTCTGCACGAAGTAGACGGCCAGGCGGAGTTGCAGCTGGTGGGCGATATCGTCTGCCGTTTTGCTTTGCGCGTCTTTCTGTGCCACCAAAGTGGAATAGGGCGACGGCACCACGTCATAAGAGGAAAGCGAGCTTTCCGTCCCCCTGGTGAGAACCTTCTGGGTCTTGCGATCGATCAGTTGGTAATCGGCTATCAAGGTGTAGTTGAAGCGCGTGAGCTCAACTTCCTTCACACCATTGGGCGCCGTCTCGTTCTGGATGGCGATGGCCTGGTTGCGGTCGCGCAACTCCACCTTGAGATCGTAAAGCGCGCCTTGCGGCGTGTCCTTCGCCTGCATCAGATCGAGCAGATCGTTGCGCAGTTCGTATCCCGCCGTTTCCAGTTGAATGGGCGGCACATACACGTTGGCGAACCGCGCCTGCGAGCCGGGCTTGCCGCCAATTTCGCCATAGAGCGGATGAAAGCCGCACGCGCTCGTCGCGATGACGGCGAGCGCAGCAGCCAGAAGTCGGAAGCCCGAAGTCAGAATGCCCCGGCTCTCCGGCTTCTGAATTCTGAATTCCGATTTCTGGATCATGCCACGATGTTCACAATACGGTCGGGAACCACGATCACGCGTTTTGGCGCCTTTCCTTCCAACGCACGTGAAACCGGCTCGAGCGCCAGCGCGGCAGCTTCCACCAGCGGCTTCTCCATCCCGCGCGCAATTTCCATCGTGCCGCGCAATTTGCCATTGACTTGCACGGCAATGGTAATCGAGTCCGACCTTACCAAATCCGGATCGGCTTTTGGCCAACTTTCATCCACGACCAGCGCGTCATGTCCCAGCGCCTGCCAGCCGCTTTCCGCCAGATGCGGCATCATCGGGCCGATCAGAAGTACCAGCGTCTCCAGCGCTTTCCGCCGAATCGCGCCGGGAATGGAGGCATCCGCAGCGCTGATCGTATTTGTGAGGGTATAAATCTGCGCCACCGCGCGATTGAAACGCAAATTCTCCAGATCGTCCGTGACAGCAGCGATGGCACGGTGCGTGGCGCGCCGCAGTTCCAGCGCAGCGCCTTCAACATTGCCAACCGGCGTGCGCGGCGGCGGCAAATCCTTCGCCTCCTCCACCAGCCGCCAGATGCGTTGCGCGAATTTCCAGCAGGTTTCCGCGCCTTCCGCGCTCCAGTCGACATCGCGCTCCGGCGGCGTGTCCGACAACATGAACCAGCGGATGGTATCGGCGCCGTATTGATCGATGATGGTTTCGGGGGCGATCACGTTCTTCTTCGATTTCGACATTTTTTCCGAGTGGCCAACGGCCACTTCGGTATCTGTGCCGTTCAGAAAGGCATGACCGCCACGCTTGTGCACATCGACAGGCTCGACCCACTCGCCGGCCGCCGTCTTGTAGGTCTCGTGGCAAACCATGCCTTGCGTGAACAACCCGGCGAACGGTTCATCGACATCGGTGTAGCCGAGACGATGCAGGCCGCGCGTAAAGAAGCGTGCATACAGCAGATGCAAAATCGCGTGCTCGATCCCGCCAATATATTGATCCACCGGCAGCCAGTAATCCGCGGCCTTCCGGCTCACCGGGCCATCGGCGCGCGTGTCGCAGAAGCGCGCGAAATACCAGGACGAGTCCACGAAGGTGTCGCAGGTGTCCGTTTCGCGCTCCGCTGCGCCGTCGCATTGCGGGCACGCGACATGCTTCCATGTGGGGTGGGAATCGAGCGGATTGCCCGCGCCTTTGAACTGCAATTCATCCGGCAACAGCACAGGAAGATCGGACTCCTTCACCGGCACGAGTCCGCACTTACCACAGCGGATCATCGGGATCGGACAGCCCCACGGCCGCTGCCGCGACACCAACCAGTCACGCAGGCGGTAATGCACCGTACGTTCGGCTTTGCCTTGCGCTTCCAGCCGCTTCGCAACCTCGTTCTTCGCGCTTTCGACATCCATGCCGTCGAGGAAGCGCGAATTGGCGAGCCGGCGCGGCCCGACATATGCCTCCTTGCCGATTTCGAACGTCTTCGGATCGGCGCTTTCCGGAACAACTACTGGCAAAACTGGCAGACCATATTTGCGGGCGAATTCCAGATCGCGCTGATCGTGCGCGGGGCAGCCAAAAATCGCGCCGGTGCCATAGGCCATCAGCACGAAATTCGCGACATACACCGGCAGCTGCCAATCGGCATCGAATGGATGCGTTGCGGTCAGGCCAGTGTCATAGCCCATCTTTTCAGCGGTCTCGATCGCCTCTTCCGCTGTGCCAACGCGGCCGCATTCGGCGACGAATTCCGCAAGCTTTGCATCGTGCTTCGCCAGACGCTCGGCAAGCGGGTGATCGGGTGACAGCGCGACGAAACTCGCGCCGAACAAGGTGTCCGGCCGGGTGGAGAACACATCCACGGTTTCGCCGTTCGAGAGATTGAACGAGAACCGCAAGCCTTCCGAGCGGCCGATCCAGTTCTTCTGCATCAGCCGCACTTTGTCCGGCCAGCGATCCAGTCGGTCCAGTGCATTTAGCAATTCATCCGTGTACGCGGTGATCTTGAAGAACCATTGCGACAGCTTGCGCCGCTCTACCGGCGCGCCGGAGCGCCAGCCCCGGCCATCGATCACCTGCTCGTTCGCCAGCACCGTGTGATCCACCGGATCCCAATTCACGTCCGCTTCGGCGCGGTACACCAAGCCAGCTTTGTAGAATTCGATGAACAGCCGCTGCTGGTGCTTGTAGTAATCCGGATCGCAGGTGGCGAATTCACGCGTCCAATCGATAGCGAGCCCCATCTGCTTCAGCTGCGCCCGCATGGCGTCGATGTTGGCGTAGGTCCAGTCGCGAGGGTTGACGCCCTTTTCGCGCGCCGCGTTCTCTGCCGGCAGGCCGAAAGCGTCCCAGCCCATGGGATGGAGCACGTTGTAGCCCTGCGCCCGGCGGAAGCGGGCCAGCACATCGCCCATCGTGTAGTTGCGCACATGCCCCATGTGGATGCGCCCCGATGGGTAAGGAAACATCTCGAGCACGTAGCATTTGGGCCGCGCCGAATCGTTCGACGTGACGAAGCATTGCCGCTCATCCCAGACGGCCTGCCAGTGTTGTTCCGATTCTGTGGCGTTGTAGCGCGCCATTTCCCGAGAATCCCTTCACGCCGTCCGAGGACTTCGCGCTTCCGAAGCCCGCAGCGTGAACAGGCTTTAGCGCGCGTCCGGCTTAACTTCCACCGCTCGCCAGCCTGAGCTCGCGAGCGCGCGTAAGGATGGCGTCTTCCAGCTTGACGGCGGTTGCCGGATTAACGGCGCCATCCACCCAGCCCTGCGGTGTCTGCGATTGCCGGAAGACCGTCACCTTCAAGCCATCCGCCCGCAGCCGGCGGTCCAGGATGTAAACCGTTACCCGCATCCGCTCGTTCGGCGCGGACGGCGCAGAATACCAATCCGTAATGATGGTGCCCCCGAAGGGATCGGCGGAATGCAACGGCATGAAGGACAGCGTGTCGAGGCTGGCGTGCCAGAGATAGGAGTTTACCCCCAACGCGATGTGACCGCCGCTGGAGGAGGTGATCGCCGTTGAGCCCGACGAGGTTTCGTCCACGTCAGCGGAGTCATCCGTACCGCAGGACGCCAGAAAAAGGGTTGCGAGTAGGGCAGCCGCAATCCGCATCGAAATCAGTCTCCCAGCCATGCCGCTTTCCCGCGACCGGCGCTTATACTGACGGCGTTGCCGAGGCGCAACGCTCCGCGACCAAATGACAAACGGGGATAACCACTTACCTCAGATGGCCAAGGCGCCGATGGCCGCAAGGCCGGCGAAGGACGCGCCAGCCAGCTTCATCGCGGTCTGCCCGTTCACTCCGCCGAGCGGATAAACCGGCAGGGTGGCCTGCCGGGCGATTGTGCGGGCCCGCACCGCATCGAGGGGAAGTGTGCCCGAATGACTGGAGGTCGCGAACACAGGCGACAGAAAAGCAGCATTAGCGCCAGTGCGGCTGATCATTCCGCAAGCCGAAAAGGAGTGCGCGGCGATCGTAATTAGCCAGCGCGGCCTTCGCGCGCGCCACGTCGAAGCCTGGCGCAAGTTCGCTTCGGACAAATGCAGTCCATTCGCGCCCACCCGATCGGCCAAACCCGGATCGTTGGCCACCAGCAGAATCAGCCCACGCGCGCGAACGATGGGCCGCAGAGTATGGGCAAGCTTGCCGCGATGCGAAGCCTGCCGGGAACGCACGATCACCATGCTGCCCCGCGGCAGTGCGCGGGCGGCCGCAAGCGGATCCGGAAGCCGTTCGTCGTCGGTCATTAGCACAAGCGGGGGCAATCCACATCCGGCGCGTTCATTGAGCGTGATCGCCGCTCTTGCTAGTTTCGCTCTCGCAAGTGTTTTCGACATGATCTCCGAGCAACCTTCTCCCGCAGCCGCGCTGGCCGATATTCGCGCACGCATTGAAAAAGCGCGCACGGCAGCAATTCAGCCTGCTCCTTCTACCACGCTCATCGCAGTTTCGAAGATGCACCCGGTGGAGCGGATTAGACCGCTGCTTGAAGCTGGGCATCGCATGTTCGGCGAAAGCCGCGTGCAGGAGGCCAAGGCGAAATGGCCGGAGCTCCGGGCCGCATACCCCGACGTTCAGCTGCACCTCATCGGTCCGTTACAGACCAACAAGGTACGAGAAGCGCTGGAGCTGTTCGATGCCATTCATAGCCTCGACCGCCGCAAACTCGCTGACGCCCTCAAAGCGGAGATTTCGCGCAGCGGTCGATCTCCGCTGTTGTTCATCCAGGTGAACACCGGCGAAGAACCGCAGAAGGCCGGCATTGCACCACAGGACGCGCACGAATTGATAGCGTACTGCCGCGATGAACTGGTGTTGCCGGTAAAGGGCTTGATGTGCATTCCGCCCGCAGATGAACCGCCGGCACCCCATTTCGCCTTGTTGCGGAAGCTTGCATCCGAGACCGGCCTTCCGCGTCTCAGCATGGGAATGAGCGACGATTTCGAGACCGCCATCAAATTTGGCGCTACGCATGTTCGCGTCGGCTCCGCGCTGTTCGGTGAACGCGAGCGCGAGCGCTAGCGCGTTCCGGTGGCGGGTGCTCGCGTCGCGCCGGGAAGTGGGCGCGGCATGTAGCGATGCAGCAGCGAACCCTTCTCGCGCAGCCAGACTTGCGGCTTCTCCGTATTGCCGACCAGTTCCTCCACCAGCCGCCAGAAGCGTGGGCCGTGATTCATTTCCCGCATATGCGCCACTTCGTGCGCCACCACGTAATCCAGCACAAAAGGCGGCGCGAGAATCAGCCGCCACGAAAACGACAGCGAACGCTTGGTCGAACAGGAGCCCCAGCGACTGGCGGTATCGCGCACAGTAATGTGTTTCGGCGCCGTGCCAAGCTGCTCGGCGTAGTAGAAGGCGCGCGCCTCCAGCACCTTCTTAGCCTCGCGCTTGAGGAAATCCACCACACGGCGCGCGGCGTATTCCGTCTGTCCCGTTACGCGAATGATGCGATTGCCGTCTTCGTGATCAATCCAGGCTGGCGTGCGGCGGCCCTCGCCGCGGCGGATCACATGCTCTTCGCCACGATAGAGAATGCGTGCGCCCAGTCCCAGCGGAACCGCAGGCGGCACCTGCTTCAGGCGTGCGGCAATCCAGTCCGTTTCGCCCCGCGCAAAATCGATAGCGTGGTCGATGGAGCGCTTGGTGGGCGCAACCACGCTCACCTCGCCGGTCGACGGATGCACCTTGACGATCACTCGCCGCGCGCGCGGGTTCAGCTTCACGGCAACTGCAACCGGCTTGCCGTCGATGCGCAGCAGCGCGCGCTCCGCCAGCTGCGAGCGAGAAGATGATTTGGACGACGATCCCTTACGCATGTCTTTTCTTTACCCGCGGACCCTGCTTCTCTTTCGCGAACACCCTCTTGGGTGTTTCAATCTCGCACGCGAACACGACAACACTGTTATGAGCCGCCCCCGCTTCCACCTCGCCTTTCCCGTTCGCGATCTCGCCGAGGCGCGCGCGTTTTACGGGCAATTGCTTGGCTGCCAGGAGGGCCGATCCTCGGACGAATGGGTCGATTTCGACTTCTTCGGCCATCAGATCGTGGCCCATTTAAGCCCCTCTGAAGGGGGCGCGGAAGCCCGGAATCATGTTGACGGTGAAGAAGTCCCGGTGCGGCATTTTGGCGTCATCCTGAAAATGGCGGATTGGCGCGATTTGGCTGCCAGGCTGGAGGGCGCAGGGCTGGAATTCCTGATTGAGCCGGGGGTGCGGTTCGAGGGCCAGCCGGGGGAGCACGCGACCCTTTTCGTTCGCGATCCCTCCGGCAATGCCCTGGAGTTCAAGGCGTTTGCCGATGATGCCATGGTGTTCGCCCGATGAGGCGGGATCATCCTGAAACTGTAGCGATTGGGTTGGGCATGCTGTCGGCTCTGCTGCTGCTGGGGGCATTGGGATTTCAGTACTTCGCCCGCCTGCCGCCCTGCGAGATGTGTTTGTGGCAACGCTGGCCGCACCTTGCCGCTGCCATTCTGGGCATCCTCGGTGGTTGGACGGTGTCTCGGACCACACGGTTGAGGCAGTTAGCCGCGCCGCTTGCTTTCGTGACAGCCCTGCTGGTCGCCATTTCGGGACTGATTGCCGTCTATCATGCGGGGGTCGAGTGGCACTGGTGGCCCGGCCCCAGCCGCTGCACCGGTTCGGCCTTCAAGATTTCCGGCGCCCTGGATCTGAATGCACCGGTGGTCATGTGCGATCACGCCGCCTGGCGGCTCTTTGGCCTGTCGCTGGCCGGCTACAACGCGATCATTTCACTCGGCGCAGCCGCGATCGGGTTCGTCCTGATTTATCGCAGCGGGAGAGCCGTATGACCGGTCGTGGACGGCGGCCACCGCCTCCGGGTATTCCGGCGGACAAGGACATCGAAGCGATGATCCGCGTCGATCACGCCGGGGAATACGGCGCGGTGCGAATTTATGAAGGCCAGCTTGCCGTCTTCGACGCGCTGAACCGCACCTCGAAAGCGGCCGATGCTATCCGCGGCATGGCGCAAGCCGAAGAGCGGCATCTGAAGGCCTTCGATCGACTCGTAAACGAGCGGAAGGTTCGCCCCACGGCACTGGAGCCGGTGTGGCGCATGGCGGGGTTTGCGCTCGGGGCTGCGACAGCGCTGATGGGCGAAAAGGCGGCCATGGCCTGCACCGCCGCTGTTGAAGAGGTGATTGACGATCACTATGCTTCGCAACTGGATCGCCTGCAGGACGATGCAGAACTGAAGAAAATGGTGGCAGACTTCCGCACTGATGAAATTGCGCACCGCGATGAAGCGCTGGCGCATGGCGCAGAAGAGGCCTCGGGCTATGGCTTGTTGCGCGAAGCCATCAAATCCGGCTGCCGGCTGGCGATCAAACTCTCCGAGCGTATTTGAACGGCGAATGCGGCGAGTTACAGCGGCCGCGAGTCTCGCGGGGGAATCGATTCAGGAACTGCGGGAAGGCTTTATTACCGGCGGCAAAGCCACCAAATGCAGGTGGCGCCGCACAGAGAATCCGCGAGTTCGATCTGCTCTGCCTGAAAGCCGGTCTGTTGCAACAGCGCACTAAGCGTTTGCTGCCCAATTCGCATCATCGGTACCGCTGCCGGATCGGGCCAATAATTTCCGGTGACCGATCGGTGTACGGAAACGGAAATCGGTTCGGTGCCGGGAAGAAGGTTTCCCTTCGGGAGAAGAAAAACGAAAAAGCCCTTGGGGCGCATCACGCGATAGATCGCACCGAGGGCCTGCTCGATCTCCGGTACGTAGTCCAGAACATTGCAGGCCTGCACGTAATCGAAGCTCGCGTCAGCAAATGGCGCCAGATCGCGCGCGTCGGCGCGGACAAACGGACCTACGCCGTCGTACCTCTGGTAAAGCGACGAGATGACATATCGGCGGAGACTTGGAACCAGGAGGGCGCGCTCCACACCGCTGGGACTAAGCAGAAGTCCGTTATTCAAGCGGCCGTTGCCAAAAACTTCAGGCCGCAGGCGTTCCAGAAACAGCCGTTTGAACGTCCGCTGCCGCTGGCTCGCACGGCAGACAGGGCACAGCCGGGGGTGTCCTGTGGTGGCGACGTAGCCACAGACATTGCAGCCTGCTGTGCCCGGCGGAATCATCACGATTCGCGTCAGATCGGGAGTCCTGTTCCGGCGGAAAACTTGTTTGGCAGCAGCGGCTAGTCGGCTGATGAGCTCTGAAGCGTTTTGGCGTGCTCGCATACGTCCGGTTCCGGTAAACCCCAGGATGTGCGAAATGCCGTAGCATCATTGCTGTACGCGAGAAATCGCTTTGGATCATGCGCTCTTGGAATTGGGTACGCCGAAGGGGCCCCTCGATACCTTGCGAAAGCGCGAGTGGATCATGCTCGCCCCGTATTGCGCGGATGCCGGAAGCCCGCGCGACATTACTGCTGCGTTTTCCGGAAAACGCCGTCTGCGCGTCACGAATGTGCGCGGCGAAGTCGTGGCCTCTGCCCCCATTCGGGGCCGCCGTATTCCCATACCTGCTGATGCTCTTGAGAATGGCGTCGGCTGCGAATCGACAGGGATACTTAAGGTTCCCTTGGACATGCCAGGCGGCGTGTACTTCATCGACGATCAATGGGCGTTCGCGGTCTCGCGCCCACAAGCGCCGTGCACTGTCGTCCTCCCGCTCTCCACCATGCAGGCGTTCAACGATTGGGGCGGTCGCAGCACGTACACCGAACGGCAACGTCAGCGGGAGGCCGGGCGCAAGGTTGCGCTACACTATTGTTCGTTGCGGCGGCCGCTGGCGCGGCGCTTCGCGATAGACGTGCTTGCCGGCTTTCTCGATTGGTTGCCGCGCGGAGCTCTCGCCGACGAAGATATCCGTTTCATTCCCGACTACGATCTTGCGCTGCCGGGCGCTCTCGCCGGCACCAGGTTGCTCCTGATTCCTGGCCGCTCTGAATATTGGACCCGTGAGAGCCGCAGCGCCGTCGATGCCTACGTCGATCAAGGCGGCGATATGATGCTGCTTTCATCCGAAACCATGTTGCACGAAGTCTGGCATGAGGCAGATCGCATGGCCTGGCGGTGGTGGGGATCGCCAGAAGATGCGAACTCACCCGGATCGCCGTACTGGCACGATTCCGCTCGCAGATATCCCTTGATCCCGTCCATTGGCCCCAATCCAGGACACGGAGGCACTCATAGAGCGGATGCTCCGAAGCATCCGGAATGGGGCGGCTATCATGTCGGCGATGCCCGCTCGCCCGTCGCGCACGCATGCGGTCTGGTGCCCGGAGAGGCGATCCCAATGCGCAGCACCGTGTATTACGATGGTTTGCCCGTGCGCTGGTACGAAGGTGACGTGCCGATGCTGGATGAACGGGCTTTGCCGTTCCACCGCTGGACCCTGCTGGCCCACAGTTTTGGCCGTCACACGCCACTGCGTCGGATCGGAGCCTGGTTTGCATTTCAGAGGGCGCCGGGCTCCGGTCGCGTCGTGCATTTCGGTTCGTTTGCTTGGAGTGTCGCCGAAGGTATCGGTGGCAAGGGACCCGCAGGATCGCGGCCGGCACAAATACTGGATGCCACCATCCGGCTGATGCGAAGCGGCGCCGACTTGTTCGGTCCGCAACCAGGCCCAATCCCGGTCCCGCTGCGCGTGCGATTGAAATCGCTGTTTAGGCGCAACCCGCAATAGCGACCCCTTGGCCAGGTTTTCACAAACCGATCTGGTTGCGAATGCTTTCTGGAGTGGCGTCGCACGCGCGCAGGTCGCGCAAGGTAACAGTGCGGTCACGCTTGGAGAATTTGCGGCTGTACTTGTCCAGAACGAGGCGGTGGTGCGCGTAAGCGGGCACAGGAAGATTCAGGAGAGCTTGGAGAAGCCGCTGCACATGCGTGGCGGCAAAAAGATCGTTGCCGCGCGTGACCAACGTCACACCCTGAAACGCATCATCCACCACGACGGCCAGATGGTATGACGCTGGCGTGTCCTTTCGCGCGAGTACAATGTCGCCGAAGAGCAATGGATTGGCTGTGACAATTCCATGCTCGCCGTCGGGCCCACTGCCGTAGTCCTCGAACTGGAGCGCACGAGCCCTCTCGACCCCTGTCTGGACATTCAGCCGCAGCGCATACGGTGCGCCCAACTCGATGCGCTCTTGCCGTTCATTCTTGCTCAAGTTGCGGCAGGTGCCCGGATAGAGAGGCCCCTCCGGACCATGCGGTGCTTCGGCAGAACGCGCGATCTCCGCCGCGATATCCGCGCGCGTGCAGAAGCAGGGATAGAGCAAGCCTTGTGAGTCGAGTTGTTGGAGCGCGGCGCGATAGGCATCGAACCGTTCGGATTGGCGTACCACTGGCGGTTCCCACTGCAATCCGAGCCACGCAAGATCGTCGTAAATCGCCTTCTCGAATTCCGGGCGGCAGCGGATGCGATCGATATCTTCGATCCGCAACAGAAAACGGCCACCGTGCTGCTTCACTGTTTCATGCGCCGTGATTGCCGCGAAGGCGTGGCCCAGATGCAGGTACCCGGTTGGACTCGGCGCGAAGCGCGTGACAATCATGCCCAGGAGATTACCTGAAACGGAAGGCGATAGTGTTCGGAAGCAAAAAACTGACCGGGCCGCGACTGCCGCCCGCGCGCGGAGAGGCCACACATCTGATTGTGCTGTGCCACGGCTATGGCGCCGATGGGAACGATCTTATCGGCCTTGCCCCCATCTGGCAGCGTCTGATGCCGACGGTTGCCTTCGCAGCCCCCAATGCGCCGGAACGCTGCGCCGGCTCGCCGAGCGGCTACCAGTGGTTTCCGATTTCGCGGCTGGATCCGCAGATCATGAACAGCGGCGTCCAATCTGCAGCGGCCGGGCTCGAAACCTTCCTTGAGACCGAGCTCGAGCGCCTGAAACTTTCGCCCGAACGTCTGGCTCTTGTCGGATTCAGCCAGGGCACGATGATGTCGCTGCATGTGGGGTTGCGCCGCAAGGTGAAGCCGGCCGCTATCGTTGGTTACTCCGGCATGCTGACCGGCACCGAAGGGCTGGATCAGTACGCCCGCGGGGCGCCGCCCATCCTGCTGCTGCACGGCGATGCCGACCAGATGATCCCCATGCAATTCCTGTTTTCGTCGGCGGCCGCTTTGGGAAAAGCAGGAGCCGCGGTGCAGTGGCACCTTTCGCCGCATGTTGGACATTCCATCGATGAACAGGGTCTCGCGCTCGGTGGCACGTTTCTTTCGATGGCTTTTCGCGGACTGCTTGGGCGAACTGGCCGCGAAATCTGTTGCTCCGCAGGCTGACTGTCGTCGTTTCGTCACGGTGAATCGCGTAAACTGGCCGCAAGGCAGCCGCCTTGGCATAGCGCGTGGCAGCCCCTAGAGTGCGTCGCATTACGAACGGAGGTCTGGCCTTCACAGGAGAGTCGTCGTGTTAGCCGCCGCGCGATCGCCCCAAAATTGCCCGGCACTGGTGCTGAATGCGGATCACCGTCCGCTCAGCTATTTTCCGCTGTCGCTCTGGGGCTGGCAGGACGCGATCAAGGCCGTGTTTCTCGATCGGGTGAACATCCTTGCCGAGTACGAGCGCGTGGTCCGCTCGCCTTCCTTCGAGATGAAGCTGCCGAGCGTCGTTTCTCTGAAGACCTACATCAAACCGGCGCGCAATCCGGCCTTCACCCGGTTCAATGTCTTCCTGCGAGATCGCTTCGAGTGCCAGTATTGCGGTTCGCCCAGCGACCTCACCTTCGATCACCTGATTCCGCGCAGCAGAGGCGGCAAGACCACCTGGGATAACGTCGTGGCGGCCTGCGCGCCCTGCAACCTGCTGAAGGGCGCACGGCTCTCGCACCATATTGCGATGTACCCGCGCAATCCGCCGCATAAGCCAACCGTGCAGGAGCTGCGCGGCAACGGCCGTCGCTTCCCGCCCAACTACCTGCACGAAAGCTGGGCCGACTACCTCTATTGGGATTCCGAACTGGAAGCCTGAGTTCTGCTCCGCGATTGGGATGTGCTAGCTTTTCGGCCACGATGGGGCTGAAATCCAAGCAGATCGACTCACGCGAGCGCGCCAAGCGCGCAGCGCTGAACGCGCTGAAGCGCGCCCGCCGCGCGGCAGATCGCACTGGCGCGTCACTGTCCGAGTGGGAAGGGGAATTCCTTGGGTCTGTTGAAGGGCGGGTTGAGCAATATGGCCGGGCCTTCCGCGATCCGGAGAAGGGCCAGATCGGTGCATCGTTGTCGGTCCGGCAGACCGTGAAGCTCAAGGAGATCGGAGCCAAAGCGAACGGAAAAGAAAAACTGCGTGGTTGGGGCCGGCGCTAGCGTTTGCGCTTCGGCTGAGACCTTTTTTTCTGCTCGCCCGCGAGTTCTTGAACCAATTTCAAGACGCGCTTGCGCCCCTTCGGATCAGAGATTCGCTGGAAGCCTGCGATCAATTGCGCAATCTCATGTGAGCGATGTGCGGGCGGTGTGGGCGCCGGCGCCTCGTCTTCCGCGAAACCGAGCGGGCGGCCCGACATGTCGTCCACCACGCCGTCATAAAAATAGAGCACACCGACGCCAAGAATTCGCGCAAGTTCAAACAGCCGGCCGGCGCCTATTCGATTGACACCTTTTTCATATTTCTGGACCTGCTGGAAGGTGAGGCCCAGCAGCTCTCCAAGCCTTCCCTGGCTCATGCCCATCAGTTCTCGCCGCGCGCGAATCTGATGGCCCACATGTGCGTCAATCGACGTGGCCTGCTTCTTAGGCACGGAAACTTACACCGGCGCTCCGTTGTGACCTTAGCGTCATATTCCAAAAATGCGAAATGAGAACATTTCAGCCGCGCCGGAATGTCGCTATGAATGCGATTGCCGCGCAAATGAGCAGCATCGTCCAGAACAGAAGGCCGTGAATTTGACTGAATGGCGTGGGCGAAATGGCTTTGGGAAGTGGAGAATCTAAAATTCCCGTCCTGCCGATGCTGAGCTCGGCCACCACACGGCCAAGCGGATCAATGATTGCTGATATGCCGGTATTCGCCACGCGCACGACGGGTATTCCTTCTTCGATGGCTCGCGTACGCGCGACGAGGAGATGCTGATATGGACCGGTAGAGGAGGCCGGGCCGAACCAGGAATCGTCGGTCACGTTTACAAACCAGCCCGGCCGCGGATTGGCGGTGACTTCCCTGGGAAACAGGATCTCGTAACAGATCAGCGGTCCCAGCGGTGGCGCACCGGGGATAGTGTAGGTGTGCGGACCGTCGCCGCCCGTGAAGCTCCCCGGCTGGTTCACGAGTTTGTCGATGCCAAGCACATGCAGTATTTCGGGAAACGGCACATACTCGCCGAACGGGACCAGATGGAACTTGTCGTAGGTGGCAAGCAATCGCGCGCCACGGCCGAAAACATAGAAGCTGTTGTGAAAGATTGGCCTCTCATTGTCGCGCGATTCAACACGCGCCGCACCCGTCGTCAGCACTGTGCCGTTCGCCGTGAGCGCCGCGATATCCGACAGCGCTCGCGGCGAACGCGCCAGCAAAAAGGGCGGCGCGGCCTCAGGCCAGATGATATGTGTGGGCGGCGCGCCGTGTTGTATGCGGCTGAGGTCA
Organism: Rhizomicrobium sp.; assembly: GCA_036269195.1. Classification (GTDB taxonomy): domain Bacteria; phylum Pseudomonadota; class Alphaproteobacteria; order Micropepsales; family Micropepsaceae; genus Rhizomicrobium. The sequence goes on along the minus strand of DATASO010000016.1, from coordinate 33,891 downwards.
ATCAGCTCCTGCCAGTGCCGCGCGCGCAGATCGATGCGGTACTTGTCGGCTTGCGCCACGTTCGGTTGTACGATGCGCAGGCGAACATTGGGCACATATTGTGTGGATGACGATGACAGCCGCGCCGTTCCGCCGATCCACATGCTTGCAAACACAAGCGCCAGCAGAACAGGAACGAGAGGCGCGCGACTTGGGCCGCAGAACAGGGCGAGCGATGCGCCAAACAGAATCGTCAGCAATGACAATCCGTACACACCGAAAATCGCGGCGCTCTGCATCACCGCAAGCGAGGTGCCCCAGCCATAGCCGGGCAAATTCCATGGAAAACCTGTGAGGACATGCCCTCGCAGCCATTCGGCGAAGGCGTAGGCTGCGGTAAAGGCAAATACCCGGACCCAACCATTACGCCAAAATGGCGCCGCCAATCCGCAGGCAAACGCGATGAACAAGGCAAGCCCGCCGGGAAATAGCAGCGCCACGAACGGTATTTGCCAGGCGTGCTGGAGCGGATCGACCAGGAAGGCGTACGCCACCCAGTAGAGCCCGGCCGCAAACTGCCCGAAACCGTAAGCCCATCCCGTGAATGCGCTGGCCCGGATTGGATGCGCGCTCGCCTGTGCGCCGTCCAGCAGCAGCACCAGAACGCCGAACGAGAGCAGCAAGAGAGGGAAAATGCCAAATGGGGCGAAAGACAATGCCGACAATGCACCGGCGATGCATACGGCCGTCATCCGCCGCCAGCCCTGCAACCGGCGCAGGAAATCTGCGGCGCGATCACAAGCATCTAAAGTGGCAGTCAGCGCGGCGATCATGCCGCGCTGGAAGGTGGCGCTGCGGGCGGACGCAGACGCAAGCGCTTGATGCGGCGCGGGTCTGCCTCAAGCACCTCGAACTCAAAGCCATTGTGGCTGACAATTTCACCGCGCTGAGGCACGCGTCCGACCTGCGCCACCACCAGCCCACCCAGCGTGTCGACGTCCTCCTCGGAATCGGCTGGCAGCAGCGAAATACCGGTCATCTCCGTAAAATCGTCGAGATCGAGCCGCGCATCCGCTTCGTAACCGCCATCCGGAAGTTCGGTGAGTTGCGGCGCTTCGTCCACATCGTGCTCGTCGCCGATGTCTCCCACGATTTCCTCGACAAGATCTTCGATAGAAACAAGCCCGTCAGTACCACCGTATTCATCGATCACCAGCGCAAGATGGATTTGCGTGGTCTGCATCTTCACGAGGAGGTCGCTAGCCGGCATGGAGGGAGGCGCCACCAGAATGTCGCGCTTGACGTGCGCAATCGGTACATCAGGCCACCGCATGATGCCATCCGGACCAAGCTCGCCCAGCCCAACGACATCCTTCAGATGGACCAACCCGATCGGATCATCGAGCGAGTCGCGATAAATGGGCAGTCGCGAGTGCTGCGCTTCGCGAAACTTCGCAATCAGTTCGCAAATTGAAATGGATTCATCGACCGCCACGATGTCGGCCCGCGGCACCATTACGTCATCCACGCGCAGCTCGCCGAATTTGAGAAGATTCGCGAGCATCACGCGCTCGCGCCGCGCCAGCTCGGGATTTTGCCGCTCGCTTTCCTCGATCACTTCTTCCAGGCTTTCGCGGATGGAATCCGCGTGGCGGCCCCGCAGCGCCTGGCTGAAGCGTTTCAGGAAAGCGGAAAAGCCGCGGCCATTTTCGCGCGCTCTGATATCGGAATTGTCGTTCTGCGACATGTCTGTCAGGCGGCGCGGCCCCGCCGCTTATAAGGATCTGGTACCCCCATCTGAGCGAGAATGTCTGCTTCCAGCGACTCCATGGCCCCTGCTTCGTTCGGCGCTTCGTGATCATAACCCAAAAGATGCAGCACGCCATGCACCACCAGATGAAGCACATGGTGCAGAGGCGGCTTTCCCGCGCTTTCCGCTTCGCCGGCCGTAATGGCATAAGCGATGGCGATGTCGCCGAGATACGCACCGGTTGCGCCGGGGAATGACAGCACGTTTGTGGGCTTATCCTTGCCGCGATACTGGCGATTGAGCGTCCGCACGCGCTCGTCGGACGTTAGCAGGATCGTGAGTTCCGGTCGCGAGAGCTTCGCCTTGGCATGCAACAGCGCAAGCCTGGCGGCACGGCCGATTTGCGTCCGCAAATCCTTCGCAACGCCGCGCCAGCTTTTGTCCTCCATAACGATTTCGATGGACGGCGCCGCGCGCTTCCCTGCGACTGCTGGCCTCACGCGCCGTTCTCGTTCTTGCGATATCGCTGCGGCAGCGCGAGGTCTTTGTTTTCCGCGTAAGCACGCACAATGCGCGTGACCAAGGGATGGCGCACCACATCCTTTTCGCTGAAGCGCGCGGTGGCGACCCCTTCCACGTCTTCCAGGATGGAAAGCGCCTCGTTCAAGCCTTCCGCCCGGCCGCCGGGCAGATCGCTTTGCGAGGGATCGCCCGTCACCACCATGCGGCTTTCCTCGCCCAGCCGGGTGAGGAACATCTTCACCTGCGCCGATGTACAGTTCTGTGCTTCATCGAGAATCACGAAAGCGCGCGAAAGCGTCCGGCCCCTCATGAACGCCAATGGCGCTACTTCGATCACTCCGGATTCCATCAGGCGGGTGCATTGCTCGCCCATGGTTTCGAACAGCGCGTCGTAAAGCGGCCGGAGGTAGGGATCGATTTTCTCTCGTAGGTCGCCCGGCAAAAAGCCGAGACGCTCGCCGGCTTCCAGCGCCGGGCGCGAGAGCACCAGGCGCTCCACTTTACGTTCGTAAAGCAGATGCGCGCCGAAGGCGGCCGCGAGATAGGTCTTTCCCGTACCAGCGGGTCCGATACCGAACACGAGCGGATGCGTGCGCATCAGATCGAGATAAGCACTTTGCGCGGGCGAGCGGGCGCGTACTGTGCGCCCAGATGCCGTTTTCACCGAAGGTACACCGAAATCGCCATCGGCGCGGGTCTCTTCGTGCGTGGCGAAGCGGATTTCTGCGTCCAACTCGGCGGGGCCGATGTCTTCGCCCGCTTCCAGGCGCGCATAGAGCGCACGAAGGACCGATGCTGCTCTTTCGCGTGCATCAGCGGAACCTTCGACGGCGACGAGATTGCCCCGCGTAGCCACCCGCACGCCGAGCTTCTGCTCAAGCCGCACGAAATTCTTCTGATGCGCGCCGCTAAGGGCGGCAAAAAAGGAATTGTCCGGAAATTCGAGCGTGACCTGCTCGCGGGTTGGCTTGCGCCGTTTCGCTTGTGCTGGGCTCAAGCCGCTGCCATCCCCCTCGGTCGCGCCGGTGCAAGAGTGCCACGCAGACTGTTCGATAGCGCGCGCACGATTGTCACGTTACGGATTTCGCCGATCAGATGCTGGGCATCGTCTACATGGACGGGCTGAAGATAGGGCGAGCGGCCCATTGCCTGTCCCGCTTTGCGGCCGCGTTTTTCGAACAGCACCGGCATCGAAAGTCCCTCACAGGATTTCGCGAAATCTGCCTGTTGTTCTGCAAGCAAAGATTGCAGCGCCTGAAGCCGCTCCGACTTAACATCCTCCAGCACCTGCTTGCGCGCTGCGGCCGCCGGCGTGCCGGGCCGGGCGCTGTACTTGAAGGAAAACGCCTGCGCATATTTCACGTCCCGGACCAAAGCCATCGTCTCTTCGAAATCCACATCGCTTTCACCGGGGAAGCCCACAATGAAATCGGAAGAGAGCGCGATATCGCTCCGCGCCACCCGAATTTTCTCGACCAGGCGAAGATAATGATCCCGCGTGTGGCGCCGGTTCATCGCACCAAGCACGCGATCGGAACCGGACTGCACCGGTAGGTGCAAATACGGCATGACCTTCTTCAGATCACGATGCGCCACAATCAGCTCGTCCCTCATGTCGCGGGGATGGCTGGTGGTGTAGCGCAGCCGCTCCAGGCCGTCGATCTCAGCAAGGCGATGCAGCAAGCGCGCGAGGCCCCACGAATTTCCATCCGGGCTTGCGCCACAATAGGCATTTACGTTCTGGCCGAGCAGCGTGATCTCGCGCACGCCCTGCTCCACGAAACGCCGCGCTTCCGCTTCGATTTGGACAACGGGCCGCGAGAACTCAGAGCCACGTGTGTAAGGCACCACGCAGAAGGTGCAGAACTTATCGCAACCTTCCTGCACAGTCAGAAACGCGGCCGGGCCATCGGCGCGGGCCGCGGGCAGCACATCGAATTTTTCGTTCGGCACGAAATCCGTTTCCAGCGCCCGGCCTTGCTGGCGTTCCACCCGTGCAATCATTTCCGGGATTCGATGCAGCGCCTGCGGGCCGACCACAATATCGACGGCAGTCTGGCGCCGGGTAATTTCCTCGCCCTCGGCCTGCGCCACGCAACCGGCGACCGCGATCAGCATGTGGGCGCCTTGCTCGGCCTTCTCCTCCTTCAGGCGGCGCAGCCGGCCGAGTTCCGAATAAACTTTCTCGGCGGCTTTCTCCCGGATATGGCAGGTGTTGAGAACGACGATGTCGGCATCGTCGGGCGTATCCGCAGCGGCGTAACCAAGCGGCGCCAGCAGATCCGCAATGCGCGCGGAATCGTAGACGTTCATCTGGCAGCCGTAGGTTTTGATAAACAGCTTTTTCATGCGTGGCCGTTCGGGCGGCGGTTATGCGCGATGGTGCCGTTCGCTGGCAAGGCGAAAGGCCTAGGCGGGGGCTTTCGCCAGTGCCGCCTGTGCCCGGCGGCGGCGCAGGCGTTCCAGCGCGCTGGCCTTAGGCGCCTCCCAGTAAGCGCCCGCAAGCGCCCGCGCCTGCCCCTCCCGAACGAGAGTCTCGGCAGCGGCGGCCAATGCCTTTCGCCCGCCGGCGGTGTCGATCGTCACTGGCGGGTGAAACTCCACCACAACATCGAACGGCCCGGCTTCGACTGCTTCCCAAAGATGCGGGACCAGTTCCATGTCACCGTACCAGGCGAACAGCGGCCGGTTTTCCCGCCCCATCGGCACCCCGTGCAGGCCTACATAAGTCACAGAAACCGGCTGCACCGGCACGTGCTGCACATGCCCCTCCGCATCGACTCCCACCTCCGATTCCGCCGCGCCCATCAGCGCGCTGCGGAACGGAAGCACATGATTGCCGTCGTTAGAGGTTCCTTCGGGAAACAACACCAGCGCATCGCCCTGCTGCAGCCGTTTGCGGATTTCATCGCGCGCGGTGAGCGTCTGGCTTCGGCGGTCCCGCTCGATGAAGAGGGTTTCCTGCAGGCGCGCCAGGGTGCCGAAGAGCGGCCAGCCGTCCACCTCCTTCTTTGCCACGAACGACACCTGCGCCGCGCCGGAAAGCACGATGATGTCAAAATACGAGGTGTGATTCGCGACCATCAGCACGCCGCGATCCTGAACCGGCTTGCCAATAACTGTCAGCCGGATGCCAAACAGGCGGCAAAGCCAGCGGTGATAGCTATGCGGGAACGTCCTGCGCCGGGGCAGACCGAGTTTTAGCGCGGACCATTGCCAAGGTATGAGGGTCAGCGTCGCAATAAAGAAAACAAACAGAAGAACGGTCGCACGCAGGGGCTGCATCTCGCCTCACTGCTCGCTGGACTTGTCCGGCTTTCGTGGCACGCCGTACAGCTCAAGACGGTGGTCGATGAGCTCGAAGCCCAGCTCTTCTGCCACCCGCTTCTGCAAGCGCTCGATCTCTTCATTGTGGAATTCGATCACCTTGCCTGATTGCACGTCGATGAGGTGATCGTGATGCGATTCGTGCATTTCCTCATATCGCGAACGGCCATTGCGGAAATCGTGCCGCTCCAGGATGCCCGCGTCTTCGAACAGCCGCACCGTACGGTACACGGTGGCGATCGAGATATGCGGGTCAACAGAAGAGGCGCGCCGGTACAATTCCTCGGCGTCGGGATGATCGGTTGCTTCGGACAGGACGCGCGCGATCACCCGGCGCTGGTCCGTCATGCGCAGGCCGCGGTCGGCGCAAAGCTTTTCGATTCGCGTCATCGGCAGATTATGTTCGCTCCGTCGCCACACTAGACGAATTATCGGACGATTCCCATGCGGGAATTGGCAAGCTGCGGCGAAGGATCAATGCATCTGCGAGCGAGTCGCAACTCTGGTAGTAACCAATGCGGCGGCCGACTTCTTTGAAGCCGAGTTCTTGATAGAGCTGTTTGGCCGCTGTGTTGTTCACATTCACTTCCAGAAACATCGCACGCGCGCCGCACCTATATGCTCCGTGTGCGGCTTGTTGGACAAGCTGACTTCCCAAGCCATGACAGCGCCTCTCCGGCGCCACACCGAGCGACAGAATTTCGCATTCATCCGCCGCAACGCGAACAAGAATGAAGCCGATGGGATCGCCTGAATTCGCGTCCGCGAGGATGGCCTGGACGCCCCGCGCCTTTATCAGTTGACGAAACGCCATCTCGTTCCAGCGATCTTCAAAGCACCGAGCGTGGAGGGCGGCCAGGACCGACGCATCGGACAGTTCGGCTGGAGTAAATTCAATCACGCGGGACCAACCGGCAGGCGTGCATCCGGCGGACGCAGATAGAGCGGCCGCGGCGCGTCGCCGGTGGGAGTGGTCATCGCGGCAATCCGGGCGACCCAGAGCGCGTCCGGCGCTATGATGCCGGTAACATCCGCGGTGCCGCCAAGCGCCATCCAACGCTCGCGCGCTTCCGAGGCTGCGGTACCGGCGAATCCCAGCATCTCACCACGTTTTCCAACGCTGTCCCAAATGCTCTGAACGGCATCGCCGAGCGGCAAGAGCAATGGTTCCAAGAGAGCGGCATCGTCCATGTAGAGTGCCGCATAGACCTCGCCGCGCTTCGCATCGTGTAACGCGGCGCCAAGCGGCGCCCCCGCTTCTTTCATCGCTGCGCGCGCCATCGCTTCCAACGTGGTGATTCCGATCAGCGGAAGCTTCAGCGCAACACGCAGCCCCCGCATGAGCGCCATGCCGACGCGTTGGCCGGTGAAGGTTCCGGGCCCGGTCGTGACGGCAAGACGCTCAAGATCGCCGAAGCGAATATCCGCCTCGCGCATGGAGGCCTGAACCATTGGCGCCAGAGCTTCTGCGTGGCCGCGCTCCATAAATTCAAACCTGTGCGCCAGCACGGCTTCGCCATCCAGCACGGCTACGGAGCAGGCGCCCAAGGCCGTATCGACCGCAAGGATTTTCATGCGCGCAGCGCGTGGGATCAGACGGCTTCGACCGCGCTCACTTCGGGGACATAGTGGCGCAGCATGTTTTCGATCCCGTTCTTCAATGTAATCACGGATGAGGGGCAGCCCGCACACGAGCCGCGAAGGTGGAGCGACACGATACCGGTCTTGCCGTCGAAACCACGGAAGATGATGTCGCCACCATCGTTCGCCACCGCCGGGCGAACGCGCGTATCCAGCAGTTCCTTGATCTGCCCCACCACCTGGGCGTCTTCTTCGGAGTAACTCTCTTCTGCTTCCGCGGACTCTTCGGCGTTGCTTTCGAACAGCGGCATGTCACGAGTGAAATGCTCCATGATCGTGCCGAGAATCGGTGGCTTCAGATGCCGCCAGTCGCCCCCGGACTTCGTCACCGAAATGAAATCCGAGCCGAAGAACACCCGCGCCACCTCGTCAATCTCGAACAGCGCGGCAGCCAGCGGCGAACGCGCCGCGGCGTCCCGGTCCGGAAAGTCGGCAACAGAGCCGTTGCCCATGACCTCACGGCCAGGCAGGAATTTGAGAGTCGCCGGATTGGGCGTTGCTTCGGTTTGAATAAACATGAGACCTGTGGGCGCGCGCTAGCCACGCCTCTCCTTCACCCTACATGGACTTGCCGGCCGGCAGGATCAAGGCGATCAGAAGTCCGAGGCGATGCCCTTGCGCTCCCAGTCCCCGAAACGGGTGGGTTCGAGGCCTTTCGGCCCATTCACTTCTGGCGAAAGAGGACCGGTCTGCACGGTTTTGCGCCGCGCTTCGGCTTCCGCTCGTGCGCGCTCTCCCGCTTCCCGAATTCGGGCAGCAATCTCGGCTTTCCTGCTGTTCTTGACCGCCATGGCGGGGAGCCTACATCACAAGCGCAGTCCTTCAGTTAAGCGGCAGATCCGAAAAGACAATGAACCTGTTTCGCACCGGACTTCTGATGGCGCTGCTGACCGGCCTGTTTGTCGCGGTTGGCTACGTGATTGGCGGCGGCCCGGGTATGGTGATTGCCTTCCTGTTCGCCGCTGCCAGCAATCTGTTCGCCTACTGGAACTCCGACAAGATGGTGCTATCGATGTACGGCGCCCGCGAGGTGGACGAAAACAGCGCGCCCGATCTCGTGCACATCGTGAAGCGGCTGGCGGAAGCAGACGGTTTGCCGATGCCCAAGGTGTACATCGCGGAAAACGATCAGCCGAATGCGTTTGCGACCGGGCGCAATCCGGAACACGCGGCGGTGTGTGTGATGACCGGATTGCTCAATCGGGTCAGCAACGAAGAATTGGCCGGTGTGCTGGCGCATGAACTGAGCCACGTGAAGAACCGCGACACGCTGACCATGACCATCGTCGCAACGCTCGGCGGCGCAATCGGAATGCTGGCCAACTTCGCTTTGTTTTTTGGCGGCGATCGCCGCAACAATCCATTGGGACTTCTTGGCGGTATTCTCGTCGCCGTCCTCGCGCCGATTGCCGCGATGCTGGTGCAGATGGCGGTCAGCCGCGCCCGTGAATTCGAAGCGGATCGCTCGGGCGCGCTGCTGTCCGGCCGGCCTTTGTGGTTGGCTTCCGCCTTAAAAAAGATCGAATCGGCGGCAGAAGTCATCGACAATCCGGAGGCCGACGCGAATCCGGCCACGGCGCACATGTTTATCATCAATCCGCTGCACGGGGGCGGATTGTCCAGCCTCTTCGCAAGCCATCCGTCCACGGAAGAACGGATTGCACGGTTGAAGGCAATGGCGACGGATATGGGTCAAGTCTCGAAGCCAGGCCCCTGGGGCTGAGGTGGCGCAACGCCGAGCTGTTGCCGGCATTCCGGCCCGCGCCGCCGCGCAATCGATCCTGGGCGACGTGTTGCGGAAGCGGCGTCCGCTGGATGATGCCGTGGATGCTGTTCTCGGCACCGCCAGACTGGAGCCACGCGACGCCGGTTTCGCACGCGCTATCGCCACCGAGACGCTGCGCCGGTTCGGGCAATTGCAGGCGCTGCTGCATGCCTTCGTGAGCAAGATGCCGCCGCAACACCGCGCCGGATCGGCGTACGAGATTCTTCTCGCAAGCGCCTGCGAATTGCTGTTTCTGAACGTTCCTCCGCACGCAGCGGTCGATGCCGCGAACGAGCTCGCCGCGCGCGATGACAATGCCGTTCATTTCAAGCCACTAATCAATGCCGTGATGCGGCGCATTGCGCGCGAGGGGCAAGCCGTGATTGCCACACAGGACGTTCCACGCCTCGACACGCCAGACTGGTTGTGGTCGCGCTGGCAGGATATCTATGGCGAATACACCGCCCGCGATATTGCGGGTGCGCATCTGTCGCCGCCACCGCTCGACATTCATGCCAAGCGTGCATCATGCGCTGTGCCGGATGGTATCTCGCTTGCCGGTGGAATTGTTCGCGTCAGCAATCCCGGACGCATTGAGGACCTGCCCGGTTTTGCAGAGGGCGATTGGTGGGTGCAGGATTTCGCCGCCAGTCTGCCCGCACGATTATTGGGCGATGTTGCCGGAAAGACGGTCATCGATCTATGCGCCGCGCCGGGCGGCAAGTGCGCACAACTCGCCGCTGCGGGCGCGCAAGTGGTCGCGGTAGAACGCGATCCCATCCGGATGCGGCGACTGCGCGAGAACCTTATCCGGCTTGGACTTCAGGCAGAGCTGGTTGAAAGCGATCTGCGCGACTATGCGCCAACAGCACCCGCACCCTTCGTCTTGCTCGATGCGCCGTGCAGCGCCACCGGTACCATCCGCCGCCACCCCGATCTGCCTTGGATCAAGAGCGCTGCGGACGTGAATACTTGCGCCGATTCTGCAGCTGAACTTCTCGATGCGGCCGCGAGTATGGTGGCGGCCGACGGGGTTCTCGTGTTCGCGGTGTGCTCGCTGGAACCGGAAGAGGGCGTGGAGCAGGTCGGGGCATTCCTCGAACGTCATCCTGAATTCAAGCGCGAGCCGATTGCGCCTTCGGAGGTGTTGGGCATGGCTGAGCTGATTTCAGACGGCGATCTGCGCACACTTCCCTGTCACTTGGGCGAGCAGGGCGGAATGGATGGCTTCTACGCCGCGCGGCTCAAGCATTCAGTGTGAGAGGCGCCCCAGAGCATAAGCGATAGCAAGGTATATCTTTCCGGTGTCGGCGCTCAGCATGGTAGAAGCGAGCAACCCGCCATTGTCGCCCTGCCGCGCGCGCTCCAGCAGCGCTTCGAATTCTTCCATGTAGGAATTCGCTGCTTCGCGAAACCGCGTGCTCTCGCGATTGAGCGTGGTAATCCGCGCCATGGCCGCCTCGTCGATCCCATCGGCAATGCGCCGGGCGAACACCGCGCGGTCGCCGGCGAGATAGCGCCGCCAGTCTTCATCGCTGGGCGCGCCGCCCACATTGATGGCATCGAGATCGACAGCGATATCCGCGAGCGCGGCTTCCAAGGCGCCAAGCGCGGCGGCAGCACCGGGTTTCAGATCCTGCTGCTTGCCGCCGGTGGAATCCACTGCAGACAATAACGTGCTCATCTGCCAAGATTTCGGCTCGCCCGATTCCTTTTCCTTTTCTTTCCTTCGCGGGCGCTGCGCCAATTTCCGCGCGAGACCGAGAAGGCCTTCGTTCTGCGCCTCGGGTTCCGGTTCAGGAGCGGCCTCAGCCGCTCGCGGTGCAACACGGCCGGAGCTTCGCGCGTGAATGGTGGAAATCGTCCGGGCAGAGATGTTTAGCATCTCCTCCGTTTCGGTGCGCACCATCTCGCGCACCCGCGCCGATTCCTGTTGTGCCATGGCAGGCAGCGACAACAGGTGCTGATGGATCTCGGAAATCGTGCCGCCGAGCGCGGCCTTGATCATGTTGGCCTGATCGGCGAGTTCCGCCGCCGTTTTCACGAGATTCTGGCATTCGGCCATCGCCTCGCCCACCAGTGCCTTGGCGCTCGTATTTGCTTGTGCAGATGTTTCGCCAATCAGCGCCTGCGCGCCGCTTCCGGCGTCGCGCAGCGCCGCTACAAGCTTCACCAGCGCAGCGCCGGAATTTTCGCTGATCTCTTTGACGTGCGTGGCCTCGCGCCCGAAGTTCGTGGCGAGTTCGGTCGCACGCGCCGAGCCGGCCGACATGATCGTCTCCAGTTGCCGCCCGGTTTCCGCCGCCATGGTTTCGAACAGTTTGGCCTGGCCGCTCAGCGCGCCGATCGCATGATCCAGCGCGGCGCACTGCTTCAGCAGGGCGTGCTCGACGAGTTGGCTCTGATCGTGGAGGCGCTGCAGCTGCTCTGCCATGGCAACCCGATGCCGTTCGTGACGCCCCAGCACAAATTCCGCTCGCGAAACGGCCGCATCGGAAATCGATTCGATATGCTTCGCCTGTTTATCGAGTTCCACGGCTGCCCGATGCGGTGCTTGCGCGGCCGTTTCCGTGGCGGCACGGAAGGTGCCCGCCTGCGTCTCTAGAAGCTGCCCTGCGGACTTCAAGGTGGCTTCGGCGGCTTCGACCAATGACTTCAATTGCGCGGCCTTGCTAGCAACAAGTTCGGTGGCGCGTGTGGCCGACTCCGTTATTCCCGCCGTCATGGCATCGAGCTGCTGCCGGTCCGATCCAAGCCGGTCGGCCACCGCGCCGGTCCGGACTTCAGCCCGGGCGGATGCTTCGTCCAGCGCCGCGATCTGCGTCTGCCAAACGGATTCCAGCGCGCGCAGCCGGGTGAAGGCGCCGTCGATGCCGGTGTTCAGCGCATCCAGCTCGCGACGCACGCTGCGGCCGAGCCGCGCGGCGGTGCGGGCCGCGGTTTCATCGGTTGAGAACAGCCGGTCGGTCGCTTCGACCAGGGATTCGGTTGCTGCGGCCATCGCCTGGCCGCGGGTGAACGTCCAGGCGGTCATCAGGATCAGCATCGGTGGTAAAAAGATCGCCACCGCCAACAGCGTGAGCTGATAGATCGGCAGGGCAAGAATACCTGCCGTACCGCCGAAGTATCCCAACGCGTACATGGCCGCGGCGCCAATCCAGAACGCGCCAAGGATCATGGCGAAGACCAGTGTGCTCAACGTCGAAACCGCGGGGCGTTCGCGGCGCTCAACAGCTGTTTCAGGGGTGGGTTCGGCCGTCGGCAGGCGCACGGCCGTATTGCGCTCGGATCCGGTGAAAACCACGGTACGCCCTCTTCGACTCAGCCTTTCTCGCCAAATAAGGTTAACGCAGATTTACCGCGGCAGCGAGAGTGACCATGAGCCATAGAGTGCGGAGGCCGCGGTTAACCGCATCTTTGCCATTCTGGCGGAGAGTGGCACCGCGGCGGGGATTCCATGACTGTGGTAATGCAAAGGCCGGTCGATCTCATTCACCTCTCCCGGTATACGGGCGGTGAGCGGGCGCTTAACGTCGAGATTCTCCAACTGTTTGTCGGCCAATCCGCCGACCTGATGCGGCAGCTACAGGCGGTGATCGAGGCGCGCGACGCCAAAGCTTGGCGGGACATCACCCATTCGCTGAAAGGCGCGGCACGCGGGATCGGGGCGTTCGAATTCGCCCAGGCTGTCGCGGAAGCCGAGCCGCTTGATCCTATCACCCAGCACGCGCCGGCCATTGCCGCATTGCAGACGCTGAAGAGCCGTAGCGACGCCGTGAACGCCTTCGTCGCGAGCTATCTCGCCGCCTGACCTGTTCCCGGTTGCCTTTCCGGCTGTTGTTGCGTTGCCGCAATTCCCGCGGTAAGGCCCCGCTTCCGCAAGCAATTCGGCAGGAGCAATGGCCGCCAGGCACGAAACCGATGTTGCCATTCTGGGCGCGGGGCCGATCGGCCTGTTCGCGGTGTTCGAGCTTGGCCTGCTCGACCTCAAAGCGCACCTGATCGACATTCTGGACCGGCCGGGCGGGCAGTGCACCGAGCTCTATCCCGAGAAGCCGATCTACGACATTCCGGGCCTGCCCGTGGTGAGCGGGCAGGAACTGACCGACAAGCTGATGCAGCAGGTGAAGCCTTTTCATCCGCAATTCCATCTGAGCCAGATGGCGTGTGGGCTGGACAAGCTGCCGGACGGCCGCTGGCGGCTGAAGACCGACGCCGGCACGGAGATCATCGCACCGGTGGTGGTGGTTGCGGCGGGCGCCGGCAGTTTCGTCCCCAAGCGGCCGCCGATCACCAGCATTGCCGACTACGAAGGCAAATCGGTGTTCTATGCCGTGCGCAAGATGGAAGCGTTCCGCGGCAGGAACATCCTGATTGCCGGCGGCGGCGACTCCGCACTCGACTGGACGATCAACCTTGCGCCCGTCGCATCCAAGCTCACCCTGGTGCACCACCGCGATGGTTTCCGCGCGCAAGCCCACAGCGTGAACCGGATGCGCGAACTGGCGGCGCATGGCAAAATCAATTTCGAGATTGCCAGCGTGAAGGGATTGCACGGTGCCAACGGCGTGCTGGAAGAAGTAACGCTTGCCAGTCCCGACAAGCGCGAATGGCGGCATGCCTGCGATACCTTCATGCCGTTCTTCGGGCTCACCATCAAACTGGGGCCCATCGCGGAGTTCGGCCTCAACCTGCACGAAGACCGCATTCCGGTGGATACCGAGAAGTTCGAAAGCTCCACGCCCGGCATCTTCGCCATCGGCGACATCAACAGTTATGCGGGCAAACTGAAGCTCATCCTCTGCGGCTTCCATGAAGCGGCGCTGATGGCGCAAGCGGCGTTCCACATCTGCCGGCCGAACGAGAAGCTGCGCTTCCAGTACACCACTTCCTCCTCGAGCCTGCAGAAGAAACTGGGCGTTGTTTAGTGTTGCGCGGCGCGCCTTTCTTCTATTTCGTCATCGCCCGCTTTATGCGGGCGACCCATTTTTGTGGTCCAATTGGGTCACCCGGATCGCGCTGTTTCGCGCGACCGGGTGATGACGAGTTGGCTAAAATTCCGGAACACAAGGCATGAAGATCATCGCAACCGACCGCAAGGGCGAAGTGCACACACTGGAAGGCCGCGACGGCTGGAGCGTGATGGAGATATTGCGCGATGCCGGACTGCCGGTGGCGGCGGAGTGCGGCGGCGCGTGCGCCTGCGCCACCTGTCAGGTCTATGTGGATGCCGAATGGTACGAACAGCTGCCGCCGAAATCCGATGCCGAGACGGACATGCTGGACATGGCGATTGCGGTGGAACCTACCTCGCGACTCTCCTGCCAGATCACCTGTGGCCCGGAGCTTGACGGCCTCACCCTCACGATTGCTCCCGAGTAACTGCGAAGCGCGTGTCCTATGAAAAAGGCGGGTGAATCGCGTCCGCCTTTCGGGATGCTGCGCAATGCGGCGCGGATGTCGAAAGCGGAAACCGAATCCCGCCTGGCTTTGCGATGGCAGGCCAGCGGTTTGCAAGCCCGATTTACGGACTGCCGACAGGCACCATCGCTCCTCCCGACGGGCCCTGGCGGAATTTCGGGATGGCCCGCGAGCAGCCTCAGCGCTTCGGCGGTCTGGCCATGAGATCCCAATTCCAACACGGATGCGCGCGAGCGGCACCCTTGGCCCTGTATGTCCCCGCGCCCGCCTAAATCATGATCTCAGTTACTCCTCATTCCGCTTCCGCTTCGCAGCGAACATATATGGAACGAAGCAGGAAATCTACTGGCACACAAAGCCCGCCAGAACCCGAACGCACGAACTGCCGTAATGTGCAGCTTGCAGAAGCGAACCCGCGGAAGTTACCGGGAATTAGCGGGCAGTGCCGGCATGCAGGAGCTATATTTTAGGGATGCAGGCTTTCGCCCTTTCGATCATCTGGACACTCCCGTTCCTTTTTTTTCAGTGGCTGGGGCTTGCCTGGTACTGGTCACTGTTGCTGACCCTGCCTGTCATGGCCGCTGGCTATGTCCTCTACTATCGCTGGGTTGACGGTCACGGCTGAACCCAGGTCTCCGCTTGTTCCAAAGGAGGCGCATCGCCGACGACCTGAGAGGGCGCGGCGCCGCCGAAAGCACGATCTACAGCAGCTTTTCCTGCGTGTCTTTCATTTCGCGCCTGGCGCGCTTGAACAGGTCCGGCGCGACCCACGGCAAATGCGGCTTCTTCCCGCCCAGCAGTTCCTCGATGGTGACGATCTGGATTTTGGCGAAATCGCCCTGCGCTTCGGTTCGGAAATACCCGCTCGATACCGCATCCTTGCGCATGACGGAGGTGGGCTCTGCCAGCGTGATGAGCAGCCCCATCTTCGCCTTCTCGCGATCAACGACAGCCGCGCTTCAGCTTCCGTGGCATTCTTACGCAGCTTGCGCGCTCGCTGGATTGGCCCCCCACCCGCCGCCCTCTTCGCAGCTGTCGCTGCTCATCGGCGTCGACCTCCCTGCGTTGGGGGAGGTGAATGGGCGGCGATTGATTTGCGGAACTCGACCCCACGTCCCCTCCACCATGCTTCGCATGGTTCCCCTCCCCGTTTCACGGGGGAGGAACCGCTCGCCGTAATATAGCGTGCCCATTCATTCGGCTGCCAGCACAAGATGGGCGGAAGGCGCTGGAACTGGACGGCCCAGCCGCGTAGCCTCGTCGATCCACGCTGCAATCGCCTCGGCAACATTTCGCGCGGCTTCTTCGCGGGACTCCCCGTCGGACATGCAGCCCGGCAGATCGGGAACAGTAGCCATAAACCCACCGCCATCTTCCGTGGAAAGCGGTTCGATCGCGACCGGATATTCAGGATTTGCCATGGCTTGCTCCGGCGGCCTCAATGAAGCGGACCAGCCTGCGAATATAGACGGGCTTGATGTGCCCGAAATGGCACCGTCAAAATCTCGCGTTGCGAAGAATGGGATATCTTGTAATGCGAGCCGCCTCCAGACGGCGGAGTGCAAGCGATTCCGCATTTCCGGCAGACCGATACGACGTCCTGGATTGACCAGTCGCCTGCCGGATTACGCCTCATTCTATCCAGAATATCGGCCATCTTCGCTAACCGCTCCCAATCATAGCCCGTCGATTGTTGCATCATCTCGTCGAAGGCTTTTCGCGGTATCCGCCCAGTGTCAGGTGTTCCTCGAAGGCTTCCATCTGGGCGTGGCTTTGGTGGCCGTCCGGCGCCTTGAACAGCACGTTGTAGGAGGCGTTCGAATTGAATGGCGGATCGAGATAGACGAGATCGACGCATCCGTCCTTCACATGCTCGCGCAGGATTTCCAGATTGTCGCGGTAGTACAGGGTGCCCCATTCGGTTGTCACAGAATCGCTTTCGCGACTGTAGCGTCCGGCGTCGAGCGCAAACAAAACACCCGTCGGACGTCAATCCAGCGCCGCCCGCACACCCGCAAAGAACAGGCGGCCCGGAGCGGGGCTGTAGGTTCGCGGATCGGTGAGATTGAAATTGGGCGGCAGTCCGTCGAGTGCCGTGAAGGCGCCATACGTGTAGTAGCGCCTGTCAAACAGGTTCTGGATTTCGCCGTAAACCGAGAAGCGCGCGTCGAGGGCGTAGGCGCTCCGCAGATTGGCGGTGGCGAAACCCGGCAGCTGGCGCTCCTGATTGGAGTCGTCGCCGGCCAGATATTCGCTGCCCTGAAGACGAAGATCTACGCCAATGCTCCAGGCGGGCAGGATCGCGTAATCGGCAGTGAACGTCAGCCGATGCACCGGATTCAGCGGAATGCGATCGCCCGGCCTGACGAAAATAACGCCGTCGCCGTTCGCCGCCGGACTGTTGGAGGAGAGCACCAGCGCGTCGCGAAAGGTAACGTCGAGATACGAGTAGTTCGCGGCAAGTTTCCAGCGCGCGTCGCGATAGCCGAGATGCGCATCGACGCCCTGATGCCGCGTGGTGCCAGCGTTCGCGAAAAAACCGAAGCCGTTGATGTCGGTGGCGAGCAGGCGGATGTCGTTGTCGGCGTCCGTGCGGTAAGCGCCGATGTTCCAGGTGAATTGCCCGTCCAGCGCAGGGACAGTGAAGCGTCCACGCAAGCCGAGTTCATAGGTGCGCGAAGTCACCTGCTTTAGCGCCGGATCGGAAACAAGGAATGCATCGAGAATGCAGGGTGCGGCAGGATCGGCGCAGGACAACTCGCCCGCCGTGGGCGCGCGGTTCGATTCCGAATAGCCGGCATACGTCGTCAATTCCGGTGAAAGTTTGTAGGCGATTCCGGTTCCCGGATTGAAGCGCAAAAAGGTGTGCTCGCCATCCAGTGCCGTGCCGCGCAAATCGGTGACCTTCAGGCCGGCAGTGTTGAGGCGCCCGCTCAGGGTCCACGACAATACGGGTGTGATGTCGAACACATCCATCGCGTATATGCCGCCGTAGCTGTTCTGGGCATCGAGATGCACCGGCGTTTCGATCGGTGGAGAAGCGTTGGGGTTCTGCGCTTCGTCGATGATGACACCGGCCCCCACAACCTTGAGGCTGTCGAGCAGCGTGCCCAGTTCACCGAAGGCGCTGTAATTCGTGTCGCCGTGATCGACGGATGCGCCGATCACCAGATTGTTGCCGTGGCCCCCGAGACTTGTCGCCCACGACAGCTGCGCGGCGCCGCCGACGGTGTTCGTGTCGGTGTGCGTGAAGTCCGTTTCGCCGGGCGTGGCGCCGTTGGGAAGAACGCTCGCCTGCACGGGATTGCCCGATTTGTCGAACAGCACATCGTTGGGAAACCGATCGTCGCCGCCGAGGCAAAGCCACGCCGCATCGTTTTCGCAGTAATCGACATCGGTGGTGTTGCCATCGACGAGGCTTTGGTGAAAGTGGCGCCAGTAGCTGTTGAAGCTGAATGTCAGCCCGTCGTTACCCTGCCAGGTGCCGCGAAATTGAGTCTGCTGCATCTCGTTTTGCATGCGCTGCGGCGAGGTGAAGACCATGCGGGAATCCTGCGCCAGCAGTTCAACGGGCGTTGGGCCCACGGCTGCGATGCTGTTGGACGCGCCGGAGAGAGAGACGTGCAGCGTCAGCGGCCCGTCTTCATAGGCGAGATCGCTATAACCCTGTAGCAGCCTTGTGGGCGAGCGGTAGCGGAAGCCATCGTCGGTCACGCCGCCGAAGCCGGCATAGAACGCGAACTTGCCAAACCTCGTGCCGTACTCGGCATCGCCGGTGACATTGCCGAACGAGCCGGCGGAGAGTTCAGCCTCAGCGCCGCTGAACGACAACCCGCTCTTCATGTTGAGGGTGACGGCGCCGCCCAATGTGTTGAGCCCGAACACCGGATTGTTGCTCTGCACGGCGAACGTCTCGACAGCAAATTCCGGGATCAGATCCCAGTTGACGTTGTCGCCGAACGATTCGTTGAGGCGCACGCCGTCCTGATAGACCGCAATCCCTTCCGCGACTCCGGATACCGGCGAGGCCTCGAAGCCACGATAAAGGAAATCCGGCTGGAATTGGTTGCCCTGCTCAGCATTGATGCTGACGCTGGAGAGCTGCGTGGCCACGGCATTGGGCAACGTGTCTTGCTGCCGGTCGCGCGCCAGCGATCCCATGGAGAGGGTTTCAACTTCGCCGGCGATCTTGTCGGCGTCGATGTTGCTGCCGGGAAGCGGGGCATTCGCCGTGACCACCACTGTTTCGATTTGCTCCTGCCCGAAGGCAGGCGAGATCGCCATGCCACCCACAACAATCGCGGGGTAAAGCTTGCGGGCGGCTGGCATTCATAACCTCGGATACGCAACACTGGCTGTGCGATGCCGAGACTAAATCGCAGACTCTGATGCCCGTCGAGCACCCCGCAAACAAAACAGTCTGACCTTGAGGATTTGACATGGCACGGCCATTTACCAAGCGGGAGGTCGAGACATTTTTCGCCCGGCTGAAGGCGCAGATGCCGGAGCCGAAAACTGAGCTCGAATACATCAATCCGTACACCTTGCTGGTGGCGGTGGTGTTGTCCGCGCAGGCGACCGACCGCGGCGTGAACCGGGCCACCGCGACGCTTTTCGCCATTGTCGATACGCCGGGAAAAATGGTGAAGCTGGGCGAAGCGAAGCTGACCCAATACATCAAAACCATCGGCCTTTACCGGGCGAAGGCGAAGAATGTCATCGCACTGTCGCGCGCGCTGATTGAACAGCACAACGGACGGGTGCCACACGACCGCGAGGCGCTGGAGGCGCTGCCCGGCGTGGGACGCAAGACGGCGAACGTGGTGCTGAACGTGGCGTTTGGCGAGCCCACCATCGCGGTCGACACCCACATCTTTCGCGTCGCCAACCGCACGCAGCTTGCGCCGGGCAAGACGCCGTTGGAGGTGGAGCTAAAGCTGGAGCGCGTGGTCCCGGAGAAATATCTGCTGCATGCGCATCACTGGCTGATCCTGCACGGGCGCTACACCTGCATTGCGCGCAAACCGCGCTGCCCCGTATGCGTGGTGCGCGATCTCTGCCGCTTCAAGCCGAAAACAACGGAAGCGGAAATGGGGCCAGCGCGGCCGCCGCTCAGGAAGCAGCGGCCCTCGCGTGGGCGAGCAATCCCTGCAGGCAGGTAGAATCCACGGCCGCATTGTCCGGGCGCGGCATTGTCTCCACGTGCTTCACGGCGAGCAAATTGCCGCTGGGATATAGAAAGAAGAACGCCTTGCAGTTGGCGCCATCGTAGCGCCACATCTCCACCTGCCCGTCCTTGCGCACGAATTGCGGGGCGCCGAACGCCACGCGAATGCGCGCGGCATCCATCCCCGCAATGTTGCCCGGCTCTCGCGACGATGACGGCGCTGAAGGCCGCGCAGCCTGGTTGGTGGGCTGCGTGGCGCAGGCTGCAAGCCCGGCAAACAGCAACAGGGGGAGAGCGCGCAGTTTCATGCGATTCGATCCTCCGTGGCGTAGCGTTTGAACTCGTGCACCATTAGCGCAACTCCGAACAATGGCGCAAACAGGTTAACGACCGGGATGGCCGCCGTCAGCGCAATCAAGGTGCCGGCGCCCGCGATCGGCGCGGAATGGCGGCGGCGCATTCGATCCAGCGCTTTGCGCGGCAGATGACGCAATGCCGCCAATTCGAAATATTCGCGCCCCAGTAACCAGCCGCTCACCACTAGCGAAATCAGATTGCCGACGCCAGGAATCAGAAAGTCGAACGGCAGCAGCAACAGTTTTGCGAGCACCAGCAGCACAAACAATCGCAGTCCCAGAAACAGCTGCGGCCAGAACGGCGCGCCGCGCGAGGGCGGCTCGCCCGGATAGTGCCGCGTCTCTACCGCTGCCGCGATCTCATCGAGGAACAGGCTCGCGAACAGCGCGGCCACCGGCCCGCCGAGAAACACGATCGCCAGCAGCACCGCGATGCCCGCCAGGATGGAGTACACACCCTCAAGCTGCGCCAGATGCGGCAGCGGCAGATAGCGCACGCCCAGTTCGGCACCGGCCAGCAGAATGAGAAACAACAGCAGCGTGAGCCCGGCCGCCTTCAGCACCACGCGCCGGAAGGCCGGATCGAAAATCAGCTCGGCAGCTTTGCGCGCGCTTGCGAACATGGGGCGGCTACACTAAGCGGCAGCGCGGCGGCGGCAAGCGGGCGAAGGATTCATGGCTGACACATATCACGTGATCGGGTTGGGCAACGCCATCGTCGATGTGATCGCGCCCGCGGGCGACGCATTCCTGCTGGAGCACAATATCGCCAAGGGCGTGATGACTCTGGTGGACGATTTCCGCGCCGATCAGCTGATTCGCGTGCTGCCGGAAGCACAGGAGATTGCCGGCGGCTCTGCCGCGAACACCATGGCCGGGCTGGCGTCGCTGGGTGGTCGCGGCGCCTTCGTCGGCAAGGTAAAGGCGGATCGGTTGGGCCGAAGCTTTGCGGACAGCCTGCAGGAGCTCGGCGTGCGCTACACCACCGCGATGGCGCAGGGCGGCCCATCCACCGCCTGCTCCATCATCATCGTTACGCCGGACGGCCACCGCAGCATGAACACCTATCTCGGCGCCAGCCGGGAGATCGGGCCGGACGATATTCGCGACGAGGAAATCGCCGCGGCGGAAATCCTCTACGTGGAAGGCTATCTATGGGACGCGCCGGCCGCGAAGCTTGCGATCAAAAAGGCAATGAACGCAGCGAAAACAGCGGGCCGCAAGGTGGCGCTGACCTTGTCCGATCCGTTTTGCGTGGCGCGCTGGCGGAGTGAATTTCTCGACCTGCTGCCGCAGCTCGATATCCTGTTCGCCAATGAGGAAGAGGCCAAGGCGCTATTCGAGGTGGAGGAGTTCGACGCGGCGTTGCAGGGCTTGCGCGGCTGGCCCGGCATTGCCGCGTTGACGCGTTCAGAGAAAGGCTGCGTGGTGGCGCGCGGCGAGGAACTTCATGTGCTCGATGCCGCGCCGGTCGATGCGGTGATCGACACCACCGGCGCAGGCGATCAGTTCGCCGCCGGTTTTCTCTACGCTCTCACGCATGGGAACGATCTGGCGCAATGCGGCCGCCTCGGCGCGCTCGCCGCCGCCGAAGTGATCTCGCACTACGGCGCCCGCCCGGAAGCGCTGCTCAGCGCGTTGGCATCCGACGCTGGTTTACTTTGATCGTGGAGCGATTCTCCAAGATAGAATTCTTTCGCGTTGGCGAAGCGTGCGCTCTTTATCCTCCCCCGTTTACGGGGGAGGTGGATCGCGTTGAGCGAAGCGAAACGCGAGACGGAAGGGGGGAAGAGCAAATCCCCTTCCGCCTCGTGCTCGCTTCGCTCGCATTCGGCACCTCCCCCCGCACGCGGGGGAGGATAAGTTGGTTTCGCATTTTCCTTAACGCGATCCCATTCAATCGCCCATCAGATGCAGGGTGATTTCGCGGGTGTGCGGCGCGTCGCGGTGCTCGAACAGATAAAGCCCTTGCCAGGTGCCCAGCAGCAGTTTGCCATTGCGCACCGGAATGGAAACGGACGTTTGCGTGAGCATGGAGCGGATATGGCTTGGCATATCGTCCGGCCCTTCCGCGGTGTGACGATAGAGCCGTTCGTCGCGCGAAACCAGGCGTTCCAAGAAGTCCAGCAGATCGCGCTGCACGTCCGGATCGGCGTTTTCCTGAATCACCAGCGAGGCCGAGGTGTGGCGCACGAAACAGGTGAGCAAACCTTCGGCCACGCCGGAGTCCGCAACGAAGGCTTCCGCCTTGTGCGTGAAGACGTAGAAACCCGGACCTTTCGTGCTGAGGCGGATGGTATCGAATTTCTGCGTCAATGGTGATTCCGCTCTTTGCGCAAATAGACATACAACGCGCCCCCACCGCCGTGACGGCGATGCGCCGTTCTTACGTCGGCAACGAAGCGCACCAGCGACGGTTCCTCCAGCCAGCGCGGCACCATCGCTTTCAGTACGCCGCGGGTGCGGCGATCGAGTTCCAGATCGAACGGTTCGTCCGGCGCTGCCGGTTTCAGGCCTTTGCCGGTGACCACCAGCGCCAGCCGCGCGCCGCCGGTTGCTGCATTGCGCAGGAATTTCGCCAGCGCATCGTGCGCCGCCTGCTCGGTATGACCGTGCAGATCGATCTTGGCGTCCGGCTCGATGGCTCCCTTGCGCAGTCGCTCCGCCGTGCGGCCGTCGACACCGGTGGGGCGATGCCGCGGTGCTTTTGGGAGCGGCGGCTTATTGTCTTCCACTGTTTGCGCGGGTTTCGCCGGCTGCTCGTCGGTCTTGGCGCCGCGCAGCACGGCTTCGAACAGCGCCCGTTCATCGTCGGTCACGGCCCGTTTGCGGCTCACGACACCCGCCATTCGGCATTTTTGCGCAGGCGCGCCGCAACGGCTTTGGGCAGCAGCACGAACATGCGACCTTCCGATTTCATCCGCCCGGCGATGGATTCGGCATCCTTGCCAAAACCCCAATAGATATCGCCGCGCGCAGGACCCCGAATGGCGCCGCCGGTATCCTGCGCGACCAGCAGCTGATCAAATTGACGATCGGAGTGGCTTGAGTCGGGATCCGGACGCATGGCGGTCACATAGACCGGCATACCCAACGGATGAATGCGTTGATCGACAGCGAGGCTTGCGCCCGGTGTCAGCGGTACACCTTCGCTGCCATTGCTTCCGGCGTGGGGATCGCCAAGCGGTTCCTCCTTGAAGAAGACATAGGACGGATCGGTTTCCATCACATCGCGCGCCTGTGCGGCATGGGTTTGCATCCAGGCACGGATCGCCTGCATCGACAGGCCTTCGCGCCGCATCCAGCCACGCGCGATCAGGGCGCGCCCGATCGGCCGGTAGGGCCGCCCGTTCTGGCCGGCATAGACGACCCGAAACATCTGACCGTCTCCCAGCTTCACGCGGCCGGAGCCCTGGATGTGCAGGAAGAACAGCGCCACCGGATCGTCGGCATAGAACAGCACCGGCGCATCCGGCATGCCTTTCGCATCGATATTGGCGCGCGTTGGACAGGGAAGCAGGCGGTGGCCGTCCACACAGCCCGCCAGTCTCTCGCCATGCCATTCCGGACGAAAATCCCCGAGATTTGCCATCACGAGGTTCAGCGGCACGCCGTAAATCGGTGATTGGTAGCGATCGTGGCGCGTCCGGCTCGCGGACAATTCGGGCTCGTAATAGCCGGTGAACAGCGCCGGTTCTCGATCACCGCGTCTTACTTCCAGCGGCGCAAAGTTGGATTCAAAGAATGCGCCCGCTGAAGCGCCGGAAGTTTGTGTCGGCAGCTTGCTACAAACGGCCTGCCAGTCACCAAGCGTTCCGGCGTAGCCAGCACCACTCATGCTGGCTGAAGCAGGTTTCGCCTTGAGCGCGTGACATGACCGGGAGAATGCAGCGAGGGACGCTTGCGGCTTCGAATTTTTCCAGCCCGGCAAATCGGCGAAGCGGACGGGTGCAAGCGTGAAGCCAGCGGCACGCTTCGGAGGCGGCGCGCGATAGGCGCGCCACAACAGAAATCCCCCCGCCGCGAGAAGCGCGGCACAGACGAGAAGCAGCAACCAGGAGAGCGGGCGCGACCGTCGCGCCATCAATGCGCCTGCAAATCCGCCTCGCCGGTGGTGGCGACCAGACGCCAGTTGGGATCGCTGGCGCGGACGTTGCGCTCGAATGACCAGACATCGGTCACGTCGCGCACCGCCTTGGGATCGCCTTCAATCAACTGGCCGTCGGCATCCAAAGTGGCGGAGATAAACTGCGCGGCAAACGACACAGTGATGTCGGCAACCGACTTGTTCAAATTCGCGCCGGTGACCTTCGTCTCCTTGAAGCCGACAAAGGTGAACTCGACCTTTTCCTTTTTCGCCTCCCGCGCGGCGATCACCTGATCGAAGGCGTGGAACACGTCATCGCTCAGCAGCGGCCGCAGGGTGGCACGATCGCCGTGGGCAAACGCAATGACGATCATCTCATAGGCTTTGCGCGCGCCCTCCACAAAATGATCGGAATCGAAGCGGCGATCTGCGAGCTTGATGTCAAGCAGGCCTTGCGCCACCGGATCGTCGGGCTGTGACGCAGGTTCGGCACGCGCACTCCTGTCGGGCAGCAGCACCGGCTGGTTCGCCGCCTGCGGCTGTTGGGTAGCACCGCCGACCCGCTCGAAGCGCTCCGGCGGCGGCCGCTCGTTGCCGGTACGCCGGCCAAGCACCGTGTAGAGCCGGAACAGGATAATTCCGGCCACGGTGGCAAGCACAAGGATGTAAAGCAGCTGCGAATTCACAATTCATATTCCCCGGTTCAGCGGACGCGTGCCCCCGGATAACGGCCAAGCCTAGTCTTCGGACGCGTCGACGTCCAGCACGCCTGTGTGACAGATATAGGATGGCAGCGGCGCAATTTCCGCGCCCGAGCGAAGCTGCCGCGCTTGTCATGCGCGGTTGCGCCCTGTAAGCCCCGCCCACCCCATTCAATAGCGAGCCTTTTCGATGAGCGATCCTCTTTCCGGCATGACCAACGGCGGCGGCAACGGCGGCGGCCAGCCCCAGGAGCTGCGGGTGCAGATTCTCGGCCAGTATGTGAAGGATCTCTCCTTTGAAAATCCCGGTGCGCCGACGAACATGGGCAATCGTCCGCAGATCGAGATGGGCGTCGATCTTCAGACCCAGGGACTGGATCAGGATCGCTACGAAGTGAATCTGAAACTGCGGATCACCGCCAAGGCCGAAGACCGGCCGATGTTCCTTCTCGAGCTGCAATATGCGGGCCTGTTCAGCATTGTGAATGCGCCGCCGGAGCTCATCCAGCAGTTCACGCTGATCGAGGCGCCGCACATCCTGTTCCCCTTTGCCCGCCGAGTGGTGGCGGACGTGACGCGCGATGGCGGCATGCCGCCGCTGATGATCGAGCCGATCGATTTCGCGGGACTCTACCGCGCACGCCAGATGGAAGCGCAACGGCAGCAGCCGCAGGCGACCGTCTAGTTCCAGCCCCAGATCGCGTCGGTACCTAGTTCCGCTGCAACAAAAGCAGCGTGGATCGCTAGTTCTTCCACGCTGACGCGCGGGGGCAGCGGCTTCGCCCGCATCCGTGGCACAATGATCTCGCTGGCGGCAATGGTTGCCGGGATATCAGTTGGCGCAAGCTGGAGCCGCGTCTGACGGCCACCCACCAGTTCCAGATAGATCTGCGCCGTCAGTTGCGCGTCGAGCAGCGCACCGTGCTTGAGGCGCGACGAGAGATCGACACCGAAGCGACGGCACAATTCATCGAGCGAATAGCGCGCGCCGGGCAGCTTCGCCTTGGCGATCTCGATGGTGTCGATGGCGCGGGCGAACGGGAGGGTCGGCCGCGCAACGCGCCGCAGCTCGAAATTGAGGAATTTCATGTCGAACGCCGCGTTGTGGATGATCAGCGGCGCATCGCCCAGAAATTCCAGCAGCTCATCGGCAACGTGCGCGAACAGCGGCTGATCCGCGAGGTAGCCGTCGCCGATTCCGTGGATGCGTTCGGAGTCGCCCACAAGGCGTTCGGGATTGAGGTAGCGCTGGAACGTGATTCCCGTGGGCAGGTGATCGAGCAGCTCCACGCAGCCGATCTCGATGATGCGGTGCCCATCGACCGGATCGAGGCCGGTGGTTTCCGTATCGAGCACCACTTCACGCAAGGTTCTGCTCCTTGAGGCGCCGCTTGTGCAGCGCGGCCACGATCTCTCTCACCTGCGCGCGAGCGTGATCAAAGCCCTTGTCCGTCTCAACCACGAAATGGGCTTGTGCACGCTTTTCTGCATCCGGCATTTGGCGCGACAGGATGTGATCCAGTTTCTCTTCCGTCATGCCCGGACGCTCGAGCACTCGCGCCCGCTGTACATCCGCCGGCGCGGTGACGACAACCACGGCATCCATGCGGCTGTGGCCGCCAGTTTCAAACAGCAGCGGGATATCCAGCACGACGATCTCTGCGCCATCTGCGGCCGCTTTAGTAACAAACCCGCGCTGATCCTCGGCGACCAGTGGATGCACGATAGCTTCGAGCCGCTGCAGGCCATTTGGTTCGAGGGCCACCGCCTTCGCTAGCGCGGCGCGATCGACGCGGCCGTTCACCACACAGCTGGGGAAGGCCCCGGCGATTTCGGGAACCGCAGCGCCACCCGGCTCATACAGCCTGTGTACGGCGGCGTCGGCGTTGTAAGCGGGAATGTCGAGCTCCGCGAACAGGCGCGCGGTTTCCGTTTTTCCCATGCCGATGGAGCCCGTCAGCCCCACCAAATACGGTCGCCTCTTGCTCATGGCCTAAGCGCAGCTTCCAGATGCGCGCGCAACGCCGGCGTCACCTGCGGTCGCGCGCCGAAGAAGGATTCGAACGCCGGCACCGCCTGATGCATGAGCGTACCCAGACCATTGGCGGCGGCAAGCCCGCGCTCCCGCGCCTGCTTCACCAGCTCTGTTTCCAAAGGATTATACACGAGGTCATACACTGCGGCCCCGGCCGGTAACGGGTCGGGGGAGAGATCCAGTGGTTGTGCGCCTGCCATGCCGCCGCTCGTGGCATTCACCAGCAGCGTTGCATTGGTTGCTGGGGCCTTCCATTCGCTCCACGCAAGCGAAACTAATTTCGCGCTGACCTGTGGTGCAAGCTCTGCCGCGAGCCTATCGGCGCGCGCCGCATCACGATTCAGAATTCGGATTTCGCTTGCACCGAGATGATCCAGCGCCAACACCGCCGCACGGGCAGCGCCGCCGGCGCCAAGCGTGACAGCGATCTGTCCTGTTATTTTTTTGATTCCAATTTCTTCGCTCAAGCTTGCACACAGCCCCTCCACATCCGTGTTGCGTGCGTGGATCGTTCCGTCAGGCTGAAACACCAGCAGATTTGCTGCGCCCGTTTTGCGCGCGCCTTCGTCCACAGTGTTGGCAATGGCAAACGCTGCCTGTTTGTGTGGCACCGTCACGTTCACGCCGGCAAAGCCTGCACCCTGCAAACCGTCGATTACGCGCGAGAAATCCTCACGCGCGACCTCGAGCGGCACATACACGCCGGCAATACCAAGCTCATCCAGCCAGAAACGGTGCAGCCGTGGTGACAAGGAATGTGCGATCGGAAAACCGATCACACCTGCTACAGGGAGACCGCTGTTCATTGCACGGCTTCCCTGCGCTCGGTGAGCAGATTGATGACCGCGGCCGCGGTTTCCTCAACAGAACGGCGGGAAACGTCCAGCGCGGGCCAGCCCTGTTGCTCGAACAGCTTGCGGCTGGTTGCGACTTCCGCCCGCACCGTGTCGAGATCAACGTAAGAGGTATCACGTACTTCGCCCAGCACCGTCAGCCGATTGCGGCGGATTTGCACCAGCCGATCGGGCGAGGCCCACAGCCCCACAACCAACGGACCGTGCGTGTTCAGAAGCTGCGATGGCAGCGGTATATTCGGCACTAGCGGCACGTTTGCCGCACGCACCCCACGGATCGCCAGATACACACAGGTCGGCGTTTTCGAGGTGCGGCTGGCACCCGCCAGAATCACTTCCGCATCGTTCAGCAGATCGAGCGATTGGCCGTCATCGTGTGCGATGGCAAAGTTCAGCGCCTCGATGCGATGCAGGTACCGCTGGTCCACTTCATGCTGGCCGCCGGGCTTGTGGGTTTCCGTGGCGCCGCCGAAGAATTGCCGCAGCATCGAAATTGGCGCGTCCAGAACGCCCTGGCACGGTACGCCCAGCTGCCGGCACTGGATCTCCAGCTCCCGCCGCAAATCTGGATTCACGATGGTGAAAAACACCAGCCCTGGTTCTTCCCGAATGTGCTCCATCACCCGCTCAAGCTGCTTCGGGCTGCGCACTAATGCATAGAAATGATCCCGGACGTCCACGCCCTCAAACTGCGCCGCTGCCGCCTTGGCAATGGCGTTCAGGGTTTCGCCCGTAGCATCGGAAACCAGATGGATATGAAAAACCTTACTCACAATAGACCCTCAATTCGCTGCCTCCTTAGCAGCCGAAGCGTCCAATTTCACGCCGCAATCGCGCTTGCCAACAGGCCCTGTTCGCGCACCGCACGGTTATGCGCGAACCATACCCATCGTGTGTGGATGGGTGACCGGGCCTGCGAGCCTTGAGTCGAAAGGATTTGCGCCCTACAGCGAAGCGGATACCGGGCATTATCCACACACTCACAGGGCAAACATCACTTACATCATCTCTAAGGAGTCTTTCTTGAAGGAAGAGGGGAAGCGGTTGCTCTCTGTGCTTAATGGAGAAACGGTCTGGCCGCCGCCGATCTGGCTGATGCGGCAAGCCGGTAGGTATCTGCCAGAATATCGGGAGTTGCGGGCGCGGGCCGGTTCGTTCTGGACGATGTGCATGAATCCGGAAATGGCCGCAGAGGTAACGCTGCAGCCGATCCGGAGGTTCGAATTCGACGCGGCAATCATCTTCTCGGATATCCTGACAGTGCCGTATGCGCTTGGTCGGAGCATCCGGTTCACCGAAGGCGAAGGGCCGTCACTGGAGCCGGTGAGTTCTGCCTCTGAGTTGGATGACAACCGGGATGTCTGGCGCGACAAGCTTGAACCGGCGTACGAAACGTTGCGATTGGTGCGGCAGCAATTGCCACGGGAAATAGCGTTGCTCGGCTTCGCTGGTGCGCCGTGGACCTTGGCAACCTACATGGCGGCGGGACGCGGCGGCGATGAACAGCGCGCGGCGAAGTTGTGGGGCTATCGAGATCCGGAATCGTTTGCCGCGCTGCTGGAGCTGATCGGCGACTGCGTGGCGCAGCATCTGATCGCACAGATCGACGCCGGTGCCGATGCTGTGCAGATTTTTGACAGCTGGGCCGGTGGATTGCCGGAGCGTGTGTTCGATGCGTGGGTCATCGCGCCGACGAAACGGATTGTCGAGATCGTGCGGGCCGCAAAGCCCGATACGAAGATTATTGGTTTTCCGCGCTCGACTACGCTGGAAGGCTATGAGAAGTACGCCGCGAGTACCGGGGTCGATTCGGTAGCTCTCGATACAGCTGTTCCGATGGGCTGGGCTGCTCAGTTTCTTGTGCCGCCGGTGCAAGGCAACCTCGATCCAGTTGCGCTACTGGTCGGTGGCGATCCATTAGCGCGGCAAACAAATGCTATTGTTCGTGCGATGCGCGGGCGGCCGTTCATCTTCAATCTTGGGCATGGCGTGTTGCCGGAAACGCCGCCCGAGCATGTCGCGACCTTGGTTGAGCAGGTCAGGTCGGCGCGGTGAAAATTGCCACCGTCCTGTTCAATCTGGGCGGACCGGACGCGCCGGAGGCGGTTGAGCCGTTTCTGCGCAACCTGTTTTCCGATGCCGCCGTCATTTCTTTACCGAAGTTGTTGCGGATGCCGCTGGCGCGGATGATCGCCAAGCGCCGCGCGCCGATTGCCCGCGAGATTTACAGCAAGATTGGTGGCCGCTCGCCGATTCTGGAGGAAACCCAAGCGCAGGCGCTCGCGCTGGAAACGGCGTTGAGCGGCCGCGGCATCGAAGCCAGATGCTTCATCGCTATGCGCGCCTGGAAACCGTTCGCCGCTGAAACCGCGCGCGGGGTCTGCGCATGGCAGCCGGACAGAATTGTGCTGCTGCCGCTCTATCCACAATTTTCCACGACCACGACGGCCTCATCGCTGGAGGACTGGAAAACGGCAGCACAAGAAGCTGGACTGGCCGCGCCGAAATCCCGCGTCTGTTGCTATCCGTGGCTGGATGGCTTCGTGGCGGCGGAAGCGGAACTCATCGCGGCAGCACTGCACGACAGACAGCCGGGTGTGGATTACCGCCTGTTACTATCCGCGCACGGCCTGCCGAAGCGCACGATTTCCAGGGGCGATCCGTACCAATGGCAGGTGGAGAAAACGGCCAAAGCAATTGTGGACAGGCTGGGGACTGCAGCGCTGGACTGGCAGCTCTGTTATCAAAGCCGTGTCGGCCCGCTGGAATGGATCGGTCCTTCCACCGATGCCGAAGTGAAGCGGGCCGGCTCGCAACGAAAAGGGGTAATCGTTGCTCCGATCGCCTTCGTGTCCGAGCATTCGGAAACGTTGGTGGAGCTGGATATCGAGTATGCGAAGCTGGCAAAGGAGGCGGGTGTGCCGCACTATCTGCGTGTGTCGGCGGTTGGGACGCATGCGCTATTTATCGATGGGCTGGCAGGTCTGGTTGCGCGAGCGGTTGCGGGAGAATGCGTGGTGACGTGCGCCGAAGGCAGGATTTGCCCATCCGGCTTCGCGCGCTGCGGATATGAGGTGGTGAATGCTTGAGGGTCTGCGCAGCGCCCTGTCGAACTACATCGACTGGATCAAGGCGTTTCATGTGATCGCGGTGATCGCCTGGATGAGCGGGCTGCTCTACCTGCCGCGCCTGTTTGTGTATCACACCGAAACAATCCCCGGCTCGGTGGAATCGGAACGCTTCAAGACGATGGAGCGCAAGCTGCTGCGATCGATCATGAACCCTGCGGCCATCGCGGTGTGGATTCTGGGGCCCACGCTCGCCTGGCTGACGGGTGCCTACCAGGACCGCTGGCTGCAGGTGAAATTCCTGTTGGTGGTCGTGCTGACCATTGTGCACCACCTCTTCGCTGTGTGGCGAAAGGATTTCGCGTGCGACGCCAACACGCATTCCGACCGTTTTTACCGAATCTGGAACGAAGTTCCCGCTCTGCTGATGGTGTTCATCGTCATCCTCGTCATCGTCCAGCCGTTTTGAGGCTGGGCGCAGTGGCCAGCGGCCTCCTGTCTTGGGCAGATTGGCGATATCATGGCGGTGATCGAAGATTGGGAAGCGGCCAATGGATGAGGTCTTTATCCCTCACCATGTCCATGAGTTTGAAGACGGCCATGAGGATGTGAAGCTTATCGGCGTTTATCGTACGCGCGCTGACGCTGAATCGGTCTTGGCATGGATCAAGGATCAGCCGGGTTTCCGCAACAACTTGGAAGGCTTCACTATCGATCCCTACCGTGTGAACCACACCGAATGGCGGGAAGGCTATGTGACCGCCTATCCCGATGGGACTTTTTCAAACTGACCCACCACCCGGCACTTGACAGGGGTTTGCAGCGGCACCAAATCGCGGTATAAAGCGTTAGTTCTCCCATCCTAGGCTGCAGGCAAGGCGCGCGAGGCCCATGCGTGGCCCCATCCGCCAAAGCAGCGCAGCCGAGACCCAACTCCACGAAGCTCAACCGGCCGGGCAGTCACGTTCGTCTGAACTTCGGGGGCCCATCCCCTCCAAAGGTTAAGTGTCAGGTAAGCCATGACCATCCAAGACGGCCTTCAGGCCATGAAGCTGAAGGACCTCAAATCCAAAACTCCCACCGATCTGCTCGCCTTCGCCGAAGAACTGGAGATCGAAAACGCCTCCTCCATGCGCAAGCAGGACATGCTGTTCGCCATCCTGAAGGAGCTGGCCGAACGCGACGTCGAAATCGCCGGCGAGGGCGTGGTGGAAACCCTGCAGGATGGCTTCGGCTTCCTGCGCTCGCCGGAATCGAACTACCTGCCCGGGCCGGATGACATTTACGTCAGCCCGTCGCAGATCCGCCGCTTTGGCCTGCGCACCGGCGACACCGTGGAAGGCCCCATCCGCTCACCCAAGGACGGCGAGCGCTATTTCGCGCTGCTGAAGGTTTCCTCGATCAATTTCGAAGACCCGGAGAAGATCAAACACAAAGTCCATTTCGACAACCTGACGCCGCTGTACCCGACCCGATGGCTGAAGATGGAGGTCGACGATCCCACCCTGAAAGACAAGACGGGGCGCGTGATCGATATCGTGTCGCCGCAGGGCATGGGCCAGCGCGCCCTGATCACCGCGCAGCCGCGCACCGGCAAGACGGTGATCCTGCAGAACATCGCCCGCGCCGTCGCCCACAATCACCCCGAATGCTATCTGATCGTGCTGCTGATCGACGAGCGGCCGGAAGAAGTGACCGACATGCAGCGCTCGGTGAAGGGCGAGGTGATTTCCTCCACCTTCGACGAGCCGGCTTCGCGCCACGTGCAGGTGGCGGAAATGGTGATCGAGAAGGCCAAGCGCCTGGTCGAGCACAAGCGCGACGTGGTGATCCTGCTGGATTCCATCACCCGCCTGGGTCGCGCCTACAACACTGTGGTGCCCTCATCCGGCAAGGTGCTGACCGGCGGTGTGGACGCCAACGCGCTGCAGCGGCCGAAGCGCTTCTTCGGCGCGGCGCGTAACATCGAGGAAGGCGGTTCGCTGACGATCATCGCGACCGCGCTGGTCGATACCGGCAGTCGAATGGACGAAGTGATCTTCGAAGAATTCAAGGGCACCGGCAATTCCGAACTGATTCTCGACCGCAAGGTTTCCGACAAGCGCACCTTCCCGGCGATCGACATTTCGCGTTCCGGTACCCGCAAGGAAGAACTCATCACCGATCCGCAGCTGCTGAAGAAAATGTACGTGCTGCGCCGGATCCTCAATCCGATGGGGACGATGGATGCGATCGACTTCCTGCTCGACAAGCTGCGCAACACCAAGAACAACTCCGAATTCTTCGATTCGATGAACACCTGAGCCAAACAGAGATCTGGGAGAGGGCGCTCGGTACTGCCGGGCGCCCTTTTTCATGCCCGGCGCAAATTTGATGCTGCAGCCATGTTGCACCGAGGGTGCAGCGTAGGGCGCAGATGACCGGATCGAGGCCGTCTGCCATAAGGCATTGAAATAATTGGATATTATTTCGCAGCTGGTGAGAACGGGAAGCACAGGCCACGGATTTTGCAGCATGATTGCTGCGGCGATGCTGCGGGAAAGTGCTGCGTTAGTCTTCGAGGCGGGGATTGTTCCGGTTGGCCAGCCGAAGAACGAACCATCCGGCCGCGAACCAAAATGCCGCGACGACCGCAATGGTCGACCGGTGCGTGTGAGCGCCGCCGCGCAGATAGGGCCCGATGGCGTCGAAGCCGAAAACATCGAAAAACGCCGCGCTGCCCAGGACAACAAGACCAGCGACGAACAATGCGGGCAGCCAATTGGCCATACGGATCTCCGTGGGTGGGCACGCCGGCCCTGCCCGGTATTAGTCGCAAACCCAGCCGCGAGGTTCGAGGGAGCGCCGGTGAATGCTTTTTGCTGCACGCTTTGCTGCGCATAAATGAGATCGTTGTGCGATGCACAAGTCGTCGCGATCGGGCGGAGAACCGCTAGGCGGGAGGGCGAACGGCGAATTACTTTGCCTGTCCTGGGGCTTGAGGGCAAATAGGCGATGCATTCGCGGGACCAGACCATTTTCGCGCTTTCGTCCGGCAGGCTGCCGAGCGCGATCGCGATGGTCCGGGTTTCCGGGCCTCAGGCCGGTCCGGCACTGCTTTCGCTGACGGGAAAAGTCCCGGCGCCGCGATTGGCGACGAGGGCGCTGTTGCGGGATGGGCAGGGCGAGCCGATCGACGAGGCGGTGGTGCTCTGGTTCCCGGGACCGGCGAGCGCGAC
>DATASO010000015.1:0-381329 GCA_036269195.1 Rhizomicrobium sp. | reverse complement strand
GCGCCAATCTGTCGGTGTTCATCGAGGCGGCACGGTCGCGCCAGGAGGCACTCGACCATGTGCTGTTCGTCGGACCCCCGGGCCTCGGCAAGACCACGCTGGCGCAGATCGTCGCGCGCGAACTCGGCGTCAATTTCCGCGCCACCTCCGGCCCGGTGATCGCCAAGGCCGGCGATCTCGCGGCGCTGGTCACCAATCTCGAGCCGCGTGATGTGCTGTTTATCGATGAAATCCACCGGCTCAATCCGGCGGTCGAGGAAATCCTTTATCCAGCGATGGAGGATTACGAGCTCGATCTGGTGATCGGCGAAGGGCCGTCGGCGCGTTCGGTGAAGATCACGCTGGCGCCGTTCACCTTGGTGGGCGCCACCACGCGCTCGGGGCTGATTACGACGCCGCTGCGCGATCGCTTCGGCATTCCGGTGCGGCTGAACTTCTATTCCGCGGACGAACTGGTTTCGATTGTCGAGCGTGGCGCACGGGTGCTGGGGCTTGACCTCACCAGCGACGGTGCGCGCGAAATTGCAAGCCGCGCCCGCGGCACGCCGCGCATCGCCGGCCGCTTGCTCAAACGGGTGCGCGATTTCGCCAGTGTGGCCGGCCACGGCACGGTGAATGCGAGAGTCGCCGACGAAGCGTTGACGCGGCTGGAGGTCGACAAGCGCGGTCTCGACGCCTTCGATCGGCGGTACCTGAAGTTGATTGCCGAATCCTTCGGCGGCGGGCCGGTCGGCATCGAAACCATTGCGGCCGCGTTGGGCGAAGCCCGAGACGCCATCGAGGAAATTGTCGAACCGTTCCTGCTGCAGCAGGGCTTCGTGCAGCGGACGCCGCGCGGCCGGGTTCTCACAGGTGCGGCCTTTGAACATCTGGGCCTCGCCACACCACCTCGCGACGCCACGCAAATCGGCCTGTTCGCTGGCGGTGACGAAGGATGATTGTCCCCCGCATTATCGGAATTGCGGTCGGCCTGCTGCTCACGTGGATGATTTTCTTCGGCGCGGGATATTTCGGCGGAGTGTGGACCCACTACTTTTCAGGCGAGCCGGAGCCGAAGAACGCGGCTGAAGTATCCGTGAAAATTGTCCCGCCCGCGAAACCGCCTTGTCCGAAAGGTCAGCGCTGTTGAGCGAAGCGTCGCATGGAAGGTTTGACGGCAAGGTGCACATCCTGCCGATTCGCATCTACTACGAGGACACCGATCTCTCCGGCGTCGTGTATCACGCGAATTACCTGCGCTACATGGAACGCGGCCGCTCGGAATTCTTCCGTTCCGTCGGCATCGTGCGGCTGGCGCAACTGGAAGCGCCGGAGCCCACTGCCTGGACTTTGCGCAAAGTGGAACTGGAATATCTTAAGCCTGCGCGACTGGACGATCTCATCGAAGTGCACACAAGCGCGATTTCCATCAGCGGCGCGCGCATGACCGCCGAGCAAAACATCTTTTGCAAAGAGGCCCACCTCACCCACGGGCGGGTGGAGGCCTGCATCATGACGCTGGATGGCAAGCCTCGCCGCATCCCGCAGGAGATGCGTGACAAGTTCACCCCTTACCTGATGGAAAGAATCGATTAACCATTCGCGCCCAAATTCGGCCAAGGTAAAATGGCCTTTAGAATCAGGCGATTCGCTTTGGTTTTTGCCACCTTGAGCGGCGGAGCGCGCCGGCCAGAGAGGTTTAGGATAATGAGATTGCGGCGAACGGCCGCCGTGCTGGTGGCGGCTTTGGCGATCTGCTTCGGCGCCGCCACGGCGCATGCTCAGCGCGCCCCGCGCGCCGCCCCGGTTTCGCATGATGCGCAAACCCAGGAACTCGCGCCGCCATCTGCCGCGCCCACCACCAATGTCGATGTAGCGCCCATAGCAGGCGGCGATGCCTTCGCGCCGTCGCTCAATCGCATCTCGATTGTTTCGCTGTTCGTGCGGGCGGATGCCATTGTGAAGGCGGTGTTCGTGCTGCTGGTGCTGGCGTCGTTGTGGTCGTGGGCGATCATCATCAACAAATGGATGGCGCTCGGCACCTTGCGGCGTCGCGCCACCAAGTTTGAGCGGACGTTCTGGTCCGGCCTGTCGCTGGATGAGCTGTACCAGCAATTCTCGCAGCGCACCGACCACCCCTTCGCGGCCATCTTCACCTCGGCCTTGCGCGAATGGCGGCGGGCCTTTGAAGGCGGGCCGCCGCGTGAGTCGCTATTGCCGGGCGTGAAGGACCGCATCGACAAGGCAATGAACGTCACCATTCAGCGGGAAACCGAAGGCATCGAACGGCAGCTGGGATTTCTCGCGACGGTGGGCGCCACCGCGCCATTCGTGGGTCTATTCGGTACCGTATGGGGCATCATGAATTCGTTTTCGGCGATTGCCGCACGGCAT
Source organism: Rhizomicrobium sp. (assembly GCA_036269195.1). Classification (GTDB taxonomy): domain Bacteria; phylum Pseudomonadota; class Alphaproteobacteria; order Micropepsales; family Micropepsaceae; genus Rhizomicrobium. The sequence continues at coordinate 378,956 of DATASO010000015.1, read as the reverse complement.
GACACGACGCTGGCCGTGGTGGCACCAGGCATTGCCGAAGCACTGTTCGCCACCGCGATGGGATTGCTCGCTGCCATCCCGGCGGTAATTTTCTACAACAAGTTCGTCAATGATATCGGCCGCTACACCGGCCGCATGGAAAGCTTCGCCGACGAATTCTCCGCCATCCTCTCCCGTCAGCTGGACGAGAAGGCAGCGCGCTGATGGTGGCGCATGTCCGCCGCATCGAAAATGGACGCAGGCGCGGCCGCATAAGGCCGATGTCGGAAATCAACGTTACGCCATTCGTGGACGTGATGCTGGTGCTGCTGATCGTTTTCATGGTGACGGCACCGCTGCTCACCGTGGGTGTTCCGGTAGATTTGCCAAAAACGCGCGCCCAGCCGCTGTCGCAGGATCGCGAGCCGCTGTCCGTCAGTGTACGGAGGGACGGCCGCATCTATCTGCAGAAGCTGCCGGTGGACGAAGCGGACCTGGTGCCGCGGCTCACCGCTATCGCAACCAACGGCTACGACCAGCGTATTTTCGTGCGCGGAGACAAGTCGGTCGATTACGGCCGCGTGATGGAAGTGATGGCGCTCATCAGTTCCGCAGGGTTCACCCATATCGGCCTGGTTACCGATGTCGCCCGCAAGAAGCACTCAGACGCGGAGTAGGATGTCCGTTGCGACCATGGCGGGCGCGCGGCGCTCGCCGCTGGGACTCGTCGGCTCGGTGCTGCTGCATGTTGCCGTGATCGGGGCGACCTTGTTCACTTTCGCGCACAAGCTGGAGGTCACCGAAGAAACGCCCCCGGTGGTGCCGGTCGATCTGGTGACGATTGCCGCCAAGACGAATCTGATTGCGACAACGAGGGCTAGGCCGAAGGTAGAGCCAAAGCAGGACGAGGTGACGCCGCCCGAGCCGCAGAAGACAGAAGCGGTGCGGCAGCCTGCGCCGCCGCCGCTTCCCAAGGTCGAGCCCGCTCCGGCGCCAAAGCCGGTCGAAGCCCCGCCCCCGAAAGCTGAGGCGGTCGAGCCGGAGCCCGCGCCCAAGCCTCCGCCACCGCTCCCAAAGGAAAAGCCCACGCCGCAGCCAAAGGCGGATGCCGAACCGAAGAAGAAGCAGGATTTCGACATCAACAAGGTCATGGCGCTGCTCGACAAGCGCGAAGCCGCGCAGAAGTCTGCGCCCAACGCGCGCGTCGCCGACAAGACCGTCAAAGGCTTCGGGCCGCAGACGGCGATGACGATGGATTTGCAGGATTCGCTGCGCAACCAGATTCAGCAGTGCTGGAGTCCACCGGTCGGTGCGCCCCGTCCGGAGGAACTGGTGGTGCAGTTCGACCTGTTCCTCAAACCCGATGGTTCTGTCGCACAGCCGCCACAATTGTCCGCTGAATCGGAGAGTGCGGCGGCGCACGATTCGTTTACACGTGCGGCGGCGGAAGCGGCGCTTCGCGCTATCTACACCTGCGCGCCTTACAAGCTGCCCGCGGATCGCTACAACCAGTGGCAGGAGATCACGCTCAATTTCGATCCACGGCAGATGGTGGGTCAGTAACCGGAGAGCCTGGAATGAAACGCATTGCCCTTGTGTTCACCGCATGGATTGCCGTGCTGTTTGCCTTTGGCGGCCCGGCGCTCGCGGCGCTGCATGTGGATGTGACGCAAGGCAACATCCAGCCGATGCCCATCGCCATTCCTGATTTTCTTGGTGGTGGGCAGGCCTCGCAGATTGCCGGCGTGATCCGTGCCGATCTCAGCCGCTCCGGCCTGTTCCGCCCATTGGATCAAAAATCGTTTCTCGAGCAAATCAAGGACATCAATTCGACGCCGCAGTTCAACAATTGGCGGGTGATCAACGCGCAGGCGCTGGTGACGGGGCAGGCGGTGGCACAGTCCGACGGACGATTACGCGCCGATTTCCGCCTGTGGGATGTGTATGGCGGGCAGCAGATGCTAGGCCTTTCCTTCTCGGCCATGCCGGAGAACTGGCGGCGTATTGCCCACATGATCTCCGATAAGATCTATGAGCGCATCACCGGCGAGAAGGGCTACTTCGACACGCGCATCGTGTTCATCGCCGAATCTGGCCCCGCTGCCAAGCGCATAAAGCGCCTTGCGATCATGGACGAAGACGGCGCCAACCCGAGCTTTCTCACCAACGGCAGTTATCTGGTGCTCACACCGCGCTTCAACCCCACGGCGCAGATGATCGCCTACATGTCCTATGCCGGGGGCAAGCCACGCGTGTATCTATTCAATCTTGAAAACGGCCGGCAGGAAATGCTGGGCAACTTCCCCGGCATGACTTTCGCACCACGCTTCTCGCCGGACGGCAACAAGGTGGTGATGACCCTGGAAAAGGGCGGCAACTCCGACATCTATGTGATGGATTTGCGCACCCGCGCCCTCACCCGCCTTACTTCCGATCCCGCGATCGACACCGGCGGCAGCTTCTCGCCGGATGGCACGCAGATCGCGTTCGAGTCCGATCGCGGCGGTTCGCAGCAGGTGTATGTGATGAATGCGGATGGTTCCAACGCGCATCGCATCAGCTTCGGCAGCGGACGGAACGGCACGCCCGTGTGGAGCCCGCGCGGCGATCTCATCGCCTTCACCAAGGATGCGAACGGGAGTTTCCGCGTCGGCGTTATGCGGCCCGACGGTTCCGGCGAGCGCATCATTACCGATGGCTGGCATGACGAAGGCCCCACCTGGGCACCCAACGGCCGGGTGCTGATGTTCACGCGCAGCGAGCGCGGCGGCCGCGCTTCGCAAATCTGGTCGGTGGATGCGACGGGGCGGAACGAGCAGCGCGTGGCCTCGCCCGGTGCCGCATCCGATCCGGCGTGGTCACCATTGATTCAGTAGGAGTATGTACTGTGCCAAACTAGGGCGTCTGGCTTTGATTCGGCCGATGCGGCGTAATCGGGGTGTGCGCGCCTCCCCCAACGCAAGTCCGGCGCACACGCGGGCTGGCAGAAGAAGCGGAGCGATATGAAATGATGAAATTCCCGACCACCATCAAGCTGATTGCGGCCGCGGGGCTGATCGCGCTCGCCGGCTGCGCAAACAAACCGCCAGCCAGCGCGCCGCCGCCGATGGAAGCGCCGCCGCCGATGGACAATGGCGCCGTTACGGGCGGCCAGACCTCCAGCATCATTCCAGGCAGCGCCGAAGATCTGCGCGTCAATGTCGGCGACACGGTTCACTTCAGCTACAACGAATACAATCTGCGCGATGACGACCGGACCATCCTGCAGCGGCAGGCACAATGGCTGCAGAAATATTCGCAGGTGCGCGTAACGGTGGAAGGCCACTGCGACGAACGCGGCACTCGCGAATACAACCTCGCGCTGGGCGCCCGCCGCGCCAACGCCGTGAAGGAGTATCTCGTCAGCGTGGGCGTTTCTGCAGCGCGCGTGGACACGATCTCCTACGGCAAGGAACGGCCCATCTGCACGCAATCCTCGGAAGATTGCTGGGCGCAGAACCGCCGTGGCGTGACAACCGTTACCAGCGGCGGCGCATCGTCGTAACAGCTGAAACCGTTTAGGAAGAGAAAAGGCGCTCCAGCGCGAGCGCCTTTTCACCAGGACTCTTTAACCTCGGGGCGGCTAGAGTGGTCCAATGTTCTGGGCGTGCCTCTACAACTGGCTCTGGGAAAGCATGCGCCTGCGCGCACTCCACGAGACGGATTACGATACGAGCGCGGAAACTTGGGTGCGGTTCAAAAGGCCGCTGACCGGCGATGAACCGCGCAGGTTTCTCGAATTTATCCGGCGCGTGTTTCTAACCAGTTAGGCTCGGCGCGCGGGGTGGGTGGTCTAACAGAGTGGCCGCGACCGCGCGCCATAGAGACTCGTGCGAAGCCACCTCTTTCCCAAACGGATTTCGCTTGCAGCCCGCCATCGGGGGCAGGACGAAGATCGAAACCACAATCGCGGCCCGTATCAGCGTCGCCAGAATCATAGGCGCTATCATAGGCGCTGTTTCGGCTTGTGAACTCGCATACCGCATAGATATTGCGGCAGGTGCGCTGTGCAAAGAGGCCGCCGCCGGCACTGTGAGGTCAGTTGCACTCGGGCATGGCACATACCCTTCGTACCTCCGTTTTAGAAAAACTGCCGTTTGGGTTTTCACGCTGCGCCAATTTTCGGCTAAGTGTGATCCCTACGACGTGAGTGGGCGGCCTCTAATGCGGATTTCACAGATGAACAGGATGTGGCGCCAGCGAGTGCAGTTTTTTGGGATTCTCGCGGGGGCATGCGCGGCCGCGCTAACCGCCGCAGCAGCGGATAGACGCATGCCCTCGCCCAGACCGGATGGCAGCTACCAGGTCGCCGATCTGTTCGGCGAAAGTGCGGAGGAGAAGGCGGCGCGCCTGCAACAGCTGCAGCACGAACAGGCACAGGATTCCTCCATCAATTACTGGCGCCAGCGCAGCCAGGATCAGGAAAATACCGTGCGGCGGCTGACGGGGCAGATCGAGGAGCAGTCCCACCGCATCGACGAGCTAAACACCCGCATCGAGCGGATGCAGAAGGATTTCGATTACCGGCTTTGCAAAATGGCCGCGACGCAGCTCGGTACCTCGGACGAAGCGCCGATGCCTTGCATGGGCACGGGACCGCAGGCGCCGCCTGCCCCGCCTTCGGGAGCACCGTCTGTCGCCGGCAATCCGCCGCCCGGTCAGGGCGGCCCCATTCAGCTCACTCCTCCGGGCACGCTCGGCACCATGCCCGCGGGAAATGGCGGCGCGGCTGGTGCCAGTGCCACGCCGCCCCCCAGCCCCAATCGTGCCCGGTTCGATGCCGCGATGAAACTGCTCGGCAAGACGCAATATGACGAAGCCCGCAGCGCCTTCCGCAGCTTTGCCGACGCCTATCCGAATGACGAGCTTGCTCCGCAGGCGGTGTACTGGTTCGGCGATATCGCCTATGTGCAGAAGGATTATCCGGCGGCCGCCCGTGCCTTCGCCGAAGAAATCAAGAAGTATCCTGACAGCACGCGGGCGCCGGATAGCATGTTGAAGCTCGGCCAGGCGCTGCTTGCGATGGGCCAGAAACAGGAAGGCTGTTCCGCTCTTGCCGCCCTCCCGACGAAATACCCAAACGCCTCCAAAACGATCGTCAGCCGTGCCACGCAGGAGCGCAAAGCCGGCGGCTGCAAGTAAGAAGCCGGTAGCAGCGAGTAAGGCGAGGAAGGCGGTTCGGGAGACTGCGACCGCCCCTGCCAAGGCTGCGCCGAAATCCGTTGCGCCCGATGCGCTGCGGGAGCGTTTCGCAGCGGCGATGGCGGCGGTCGGCGCGCCGTGGCCGGGCGCAGTCGGCGTTTCTGGCGGTGGCGACTCCGTTGCCCTGATGCTGTTGCTGGTCGATTGGGCCAAGGCCGGCAAGCACGCCGCTCCGGTCGTGCTGACCGTCGATCACGGCCTGCTGCCGAATTCGCACAAGGAAGCGGAACGGGTGCGCAAACTGGCGGATGCGGCCGGATTGAAGGCGCATGTGCTTGCCTGGAAAGGCGCCAAGCCGCCCGCCGATATCGAAGCCGAGGCGCGCCACGCGCGCTACACGCTGATGGGTGCGTGGTGCGCCGAACATAAGGTGCCGGCGCTCTACGTCGCCCATACCGAGGAAGATCAGGCCGAGACCTTCTTGCTGCGGCTCGGGCGCGGCAGCGGGCTCGATGGCCTATCCGCCATGCAGCCGGTGTCGCCGCTGCCGATTCCGGAGCACGCGCAGGTTCAACTGGTGCGGCCGCTGCTCGGATTCGGCAAAGCCGAGCTTCGCGATTTCCTTCGCTCACAGAGGGTGGAGTGGTCGGAAGACCCGATGAACAGCGATCCGCGGTTCGCCCGCGCCCGTTTGCGGGCGGCGTGGCCGCAGCTCGAAGAACTTGGCTTATTGCCCTCCCGCATCGCGGATGCCGCCCGGCATCTCGCCCGCGCCCGCGCCGCGCTGGAGGAAATGACGGACAGTTACCTGCAGCGCGGCACACGGGCGGCCGAGGACGGCGCCATCGCGCTCGATCCGCTTAGGTTGAAAATGCTGCCGCGTGAGGTGGGCTTAAGGGCGCTGGCGGCGACCCTTTCCAAAGTCTCCGGCGAAGAATACCGCCCCCGCTTCGATAGCCTGGAACGACTGTTCGACTCTCTCCTGAGCGGCACATTGGCGGGGGGGGCCACGCTTCATGGCTGCATTGTGGCGCCTGCCATAGCGGGTGGACAGGTGTTCGGCTCGGCCACTGTCACAGTCTCGCGAGAATCGCCACGAAAGGTGAAGGAACCCGCGGTCGCCCAACGGCGTAAAAGCCAGGAGGCGGTGTTAACTTCATAGCGAGGCGGGTCTTGAAGCCGCATTGCCGCAGGGACGGAAATTTCTTAACGTTTTGCTGTCTGGCAAGGCGTTAGAAGGTTCCTATCTATGAGAGTGGCCTGGTTGCCTCGCCAAAGGCCGCTGAGGAAAGGCGTTTCGTGAACAACCTTCGTAATCTTGCCCTCTGGATCATCATCGCGCTGTTGCTGGTCGCGCTGTTCAACATGTTCCAGGGCACCGGCACGCATCAGAATACCAGCCAAATCAGCTACACACAGTTCAATCAGCAGGTGACAAATGGGCTGGTGAAGAAGGTCACCATCCAGGGCGACCAGATCGTCGGCGAGACCTCCAGTGGGCAGCAATTCACCACGGTGGCGCCGCCCAACGATTCGCAACTGACGTCCAAGCTGCTGCAGAAGAATGTCGATGTGAATGTCAAGCCGGGTGACGACGGCTCGTTCAACCTGATGAGTATCTTCATCAACTGGTTCCCCATGCTGCTCTTGATCGGCGTGTGGGTTTTCTTCCTGCGCCAGATGCAGGCCGGCGGTGGCAAGGCGATGGGCTTCGGCAAGAGCCGCGCGAAATTGCTGACGGAGCGGCAGGGCCGCGTGACGTTTGAAGATGTCGCCGGCGTCGATGAAGCCAAGGAAGAACTGAAGGAGGTCGTCGACTTCCTGAAGGATCCGCAGAAATTCCAGCGGCTCGGGGGCCGCATTCCAAAGGGCGTGCTGCTGGTCGGCCCTCCCGGCACCGGCAAAACATTGATTGCGCGCGCCGTCGCCGGTGAAGCGAACGTGCCGTTCTTCACCATTTCCGGCTCTGATTTCGTCGAGATGTTCGTGGGTGTGGGGGCCAGCCGCGTCCGCGACATGTTCGAGCAGGCAAAGAAGAACGCGCCCTGCATCGTGTTCATCGATGAAATCGATGCCGTCGGCCGCCATCGCGGCGCGGGCCTCGGCGGCGGCAATGACGAACGCGAGCAGACGCTGAACCAGTTGCTGGTGGAGATGGACGGCTTTGAATCCACCGAAGGCGTGATCCTGATCGCCGCCACCAACCGTCCAGACGTGCTCGATCCGGCGCTGCTGCGTCCCGGCCGTTTCGACCGGCATGTGGTGGTGCCCAATCCCGATCTCGGCGGCCGCGAGAAAATCCTGCGCGTGCATATGCGCAAGGTGCCGCTGGCGCCGGATGTCGAGCCCCGCATCATCGCGCGCGGCACGCCTGGTTTCTCCGGCGCCGATCTCGCCAATCTGGTGAACGAAGGCGCGCTGCTGGCTGCCCGCCGCGGCAAGCGCGTGGTCACTATGGCCGAGCTGGAAGACGCCAAAGACAAGGTGATGATGGGCGCGGAGCGCCGCTCGCTTGCCATGAGCGATGAGGAGAAAAAGCTCACCGCCTATCACGAAGGTGGCCACGCGCTGGTGGCGCTGCACGTGGAAGGCTCCGATCCCATCCACAAGGCGACCATCATTCCACGCGGCCGCGCGCTGGGCCTAGTGATGCGCTTGCCGGAGCGCGACCAGCTTTCCGTCACGCGGCAAAAAATGATGGCCGATCTCTGCGTCGCGTTCGGCGGCCGCATCGCCGAAGAACTGATCTTCGGCCACGACAAGGTCACCACTGGGGCCATGAGCGATATCGAGCAGGCGACCCGCATGGTGCGGGCGATGGTCACCCGGTTCGGTATGTCGGACGAGCTTGGCCCGATCGCCTATGGCGAGAATCAGGAAGAGGTGTTCCTCGGCCACAGCGTGTCGCGCACGCAGAACATTTCCGAGCAGACGGCGCAAAAGATCGACTCGGAAATCCGCAGCATTGTGGACAAGACCTACAACAAGGCGAAGGACATCCTGACAAAACGTCTGGATGACCTGCACACCTTGGCGCGCGGCTTGCTGGAATATGAAACCTTGACCGGCGATGAGATCGTGGCGTTGCTCAAAGGTATTCCGCCAGTGCGCACGCCCTACGAGGAGCCGGAAGCAGCGCGTCCGCCGCCGGCGAGCGTGCCGACGGCCGGCCGTCCGCGCGGCCCCACCATTCCGGTCACGCCGGAACCCCAACCGGGACACTGAAGCGGGTTCCGGGTCCGCTGCTAGGCCGCCAGCTTCGGGCGCCCCGATCGGCGCGGGCGGTAATGCGCTGCCAGAGTCGCCGGTTCTGCCGCCATGGCGCGGCAGGCAATCGCCACCGCGGCAGGGATGTTTGCACCGCTCCGGTAGTTCTTGATTGTCGCTAGGCTCAAGCCAAGGGCGTCCGCTGCTTCGGCATTGGATAGCCCGGTGTCCTGCTGCCAGCGGACAAAGCCAGCCGTCGTAAACGGTTGCTGCTCCTCCGACATCTGCCACAAGGTCGATGCGCCCAAATCGAGATCGCCCGGCCATCCGATGGCCGCCCCCCAATCGATGAGTTTCGCCTTCTTGAATACGGCCGCATCCTCCAGCGGACGCATCTCCTTGTAGCGAGCGATCAGACCGTCCAGCGCGATCACGCGCCACGACTTACCACGAAATTTAATTCGCAGCCGGTAACCTGTTTCCGCTCGTACTTTCTCGATGCTCGGAAGCGGATTTCCAACCTGGATGATCTCGTTCATATCAGTGCTTGCAATCTTTGCCATGTTTCGATCAGCGCCGTCTGGTTTGTTGCTGCCCAATTCCGTGCCAGCCGCCAGTTTCGCGCCGATATGCGGCCCAGCATAATCTCAAGATTGTCAATCTGAACCTGGGCTTCGCCATCGGCTGTTATGATGTGAAAGTGCGGCGGGTTGTGGTCTGCGGCATAATAGTGATTTTCCATCCGCTACCAACATGGATCGTCGCCATCTGGCGCTCCCCCTGGCGCCGGGATAAGGTAGGCTAGAATTTGGCTCAGAGCAAGCCGCGATGCCCTTTCCTGTGATCTTCGGGATCCTGAACATCACGGAAGATTCGTTTTCCGACGGGGCGAAATATCTTGCGCCGGAAGCGGCGATTGCGCATGCGCGCAAGCTGACAAGCGAGGGCGCGGACGTCATCGATCTCGGCGCGGCGTCCTCCAATCCCGATGCGATCGCGGTTGCACCTGAGGTGGAAATCGCGCGGCTTGCGCCGGTGGTGGATGAACTGAAGCGCGAGGGCATCGCCATTTCGATCGATACCTTTGCGCCGGAGGTCCAGCGCTGGGCGTTGGCACAAGGCGTCGATTATCTGAACGATGTGCGGGGATTTCCCGACGCGGCGATTTATCCGGGGTTGGCCGAATCGCCTGCGAAACTGATCGTCATGCATTCCGTGCAGGAGCGCGGGCCCGCCACGCGCGTCAGGGTGCCGGCCGAAACGCTGATGGATCGCATCCTTGCGATCTTCGAAAGACGGATTACGGCGCTGACAAAAGCGGGGATCGCACGCCATCGGCTTATCCTCGATCCTGGCATGGGGCTGTTTCTGGGCACCGACAAGGAGGCCTCGTTCACTGTTCTGCGCGGCATCCCGCAGCTCAAACGAGCATTCGGTCTGCCCATCCTGATTTCGGTGTCCCGCAAATCCTTCCTGCGGCGGCTTACCGGCAAAGCACCGCTGGAAGCCGGTCCGGCCAGTCTGGCAGCGGAGCTGTTTGCTGCGCGGCAGGGAACGGACTGCATCCGCACCCACGATCCCGGCGCGTTAAGGGATGCGCTCACCGTCTGGCAGGCGCTAGCGACTGAAACAGACGGTAATGCCGCGTGAGAACCGGCCGCTCGCTTGGCAGTTCCCGACTCTGGTATGATCCTTGAACCCCGGGTAAGGCTTCCCGCAATTAAGGTAACGCCATGATACGCAAGCTTTTCGGCACCGACGGCATCCGCGGATTGGCCAACTCCCATCCGGTCACGCCCGAGATCGCCATGAAAGTTGGGATGGCGGCGGGCCGCCTGTTTACGCGCGGCGAACATCGCCACCGCGTGGTGATCGGCAAGGACACGCGGCTTTCCGGCTACATGATAGAGTCCGCGCTGGTGTCGGGCTTTACTTCCGTCGGCATGGATGTGTTTCAGTTTGGGCCATTGCCGACGCCGGCGGTGGCGATGCTGACTCGCTCGTTGCGTGCCGATCTGGGCGTGATGATTTCCGCGTCGCACAATCCGTATCACGACAATGGCATCAAGCTGTTTGGGCCGGACGGCAACAAGCTGTCGGATCAGACGGAACTGCAAATCGAAGCGCTAATGGCGAACGGGCTACAAACGGGGCTCGCGCCATCCAAGGAATTGGGCCGCGCCAAACGCATCGACGACAGCCAGGCCCGCTACATCGAATTCGTGAAAGGGACGTTTCCCAAACACCTCCGCCTCGATGGTATGCGGGTGGTGATCGATTGCGCCAACGGCGCTGCCTACAAGGTGGCGCCTGCCGTGCTGTGGGAATTGGGCGCGGAGGTGTTTTCGCTGGGCGATGCGCCCGACGGCTACAACATCAATCAGGACTGCGGCTCGACCGCGCCGCAGGCCATGAGCGCCAAGGTGCGGGAAATGCGCGCCGATTTCGGCATCGCGCTCGATGGCGATGCCGACCGGGTGGTGATGGCAGATGAACGCGGTCGCATCATCGATGGTGATCAGATCCTGGCGCTGATCGCGCGCTCGTGGTCGCGCAGCGGCAGCTTGAAGGGCAATGGTGTGGTTGGCACCGTCATGTCCAACATGGGGTTGGACCGGTTCCTCTCGAGCATGGGTCTAACGCTCTCCCGCTCTCCGGTGGGCGATCGTTACGTCATCGAGAAGATGCGCGAAGGCGGCTGCAATGTGGGCGGTGAGCAGTCCGGCCACATTATCCTCAGCGATTTCTCAACCACGGGCGACGGCCTGATTGCAGCATTGCAGGTGCTGGCGGTGCTGGCCGGCGAACGCAAGCCCGCCAGTGAAGCCACTCGACTGTACGAGCCGCTGCCGCAGATTCTGGAGAACATCCGCTTCCGCAACGGCTCGCCGCTAGAGAACGAGCGGGTGAAGTCGCAGATCGATGCCGGCACGGCGCGGCTGAACGGCAAGGGCCGCCTCATCGTGCGCAAGTCAGGCACCGAGCCGGTGATCCGCATTATGGCGGAAGGCGAGGATGCGCACGAATTGCGCACTATAGTAGGCGATATCGCATCGGTGGTGCGGGAAGTCGCTGCTTGAGGCCTAAGCCGCCGCGCCTGCTGATCATTGCAGGATCGGATTCAGGCGGTGGTGCCGGTATCCAGGCGGACATCAAGACGGCCGGCCTGTTTGGCGTGTACGCGATGACGGCCGTCACCGCCGTCACGGTGCAGGACACGCAGCGCGTACATTCCATTGAACTGCTGCCGCCGAAAATTGTGTGCGAACAGATTCGCGTTTGCCTCAACGACATCGGCGCAGATGCGATCAAGATCGGCATGCTCGGTTCGGCCAATGTTGTGAATGCTGTTGCGGACGCGTTGAAGAAGCATGCGCGCGGCATTCCGATCGTGCTCGATCCCATACTGATTTCCTCCAGCGGCAAGCGCCTGCTGTCGCGCGATGCGATCGAGAGTTTCAAATCAAAGCTGCTTCCGTTCGCAACCTTGGTGACGCCGAACCTGCCGGAAGCACGGGCGCTCGCCGGGATGCGCGGCACGGATCGCAACGCAGCGGAAACCGCCGGCCGCAAACTGATCGCCACGGGCGCCCGGGCCGCGCTGATCAAAGGCGGCCATGCAACGAGAGCAACCGTGGACGATGTGCTGGTCTGGAGCGGCGGGGTGGAGATTTACGGCTTCCCGCGTCTTCGCACCAAGCACACACACGGCACCGGCTGCGTGCTTTCCACGGCGATTGCCTGCGGTTTGTCGCAAGGGTTGTCTTTGCCGCTCGCCACGGGTCGGGCCCGCGAATTCGTGCAGCACGCCATCGAAACAGCCCCCGGCTTGGGCCACGGCCACGGCCCGCTGAACCTCTTGCGGTAGTACAGCCGCTACGGGTTCAGCCCATCAACATTGCCCGAGGGAACCGGCGGAACGTTGGCACCTGTTGGGGAGTCGGGCATTGCCTTGATATGACGTGGGGCTAGTCAGGACACGAGATGAATGACTATGCCCGCCGCGCGGCAAATTATCGTGAAAAGGCCGAAGAAATGCGAACGCTGGCCGAGGGTATGACCACCCCGGAAGCCGCCAAAACCTTTCTTCTCATGGCGTCCGACTATCTCGAGATGGCGAAGATGCTGGATCGCTGGAACGGCGACGGCGCCGCCGCTCAATCCAAACCATAACACCGCCAGTGGTAGACACTGTTACTGCGGTGCCTCGCCAGCGACGGTCGTGCGGTAAAGCTCGCGGCGGTATCCATCGTAATCGTTGAAAGCCTGATGGATGCAGATTCGGTTATCCCATAGCGCAAAGGTTTTCGGTTTCCAGCGCAGCCGGCAGGTAAAGGCCGGCTGGGTGATGTGTGCAACCAGGAAATTCAGCAACGCCTCGCTCTCTGGCTGGCCCAATTCGTCGATGCCAACAGCGTAGGTGCCGTCGCAATAAAGCGCCTTCTCGCCGGTCACCGGATGCGTGCGCACCAGCGGATGCCTGATCCCTTGCACTTTGCGCATCACCTCTTCCGGCAAGGTCGTTGCGCCGTGCAGCGCAGCCAATCGGCCAAGCGATGAATCGTCAACACGGGCGTAAGCTTGCGCCGATTCCAGCACGCGCGCCATCGACATGTGGACGCGCAACGGCGCCAGCATTCGCTGCATCGTCTCGCTCAGCATCGCGTAGGCCAGCACGGTGTTGGCCCAGATGGTGTCGCCGCCGAACGGTGGAATATCGACCCCATAGAGCATGCTGATCGCCGGCGGACGCGGGAGGAATGGGGAGTCGGTGTGCCAGCCCGAGCCAAACACCATGCCGGTTTTAACGTCGGCGTCCTTGATCACCGGCTGGACATTGGGGTGCCCCTCAATACCTTTGGTATAAGCATCTTCGGCGAAGGGGCCGAAGCGCAAGCTGAAGGCTTCGTGGTCGGCGTGGCTGACGTTTTGGTCGCGGAAATAAATCATCTTGTGCCGGAACAGGGCATCGCGGATTTCCGTGAATTGCGCATCGCCGAGGTTCGATAGCTGCACGCCACGAATCTCTGCACCCATCGCCGCCGCAAGCGGGCGCGCCTCGATGTGCTTGTAGGGTCTGGCGTGGTTGTCGAACTTGCCCGCGGGATGAACGATCATGGTCTGCCGCACGCTTCTCATGGCACGATGAACTCCGCCAGCCGTTCGCGGATGATGGCTTCTGCCTCGCGTATGATGCGCGCTACGAGTTCCCTGCAGGTTGGAATGTCGTGAATGAGCGCCTGGGTCTGGCCGGCTGACCAGATGCCCGCATCCATTTCGCCCTTATCGAGCACCGTTGCGCCCCGAACCCCGGCCACCAGATCCTTTACATCGGCGAACGTCGCATTGCCGCGCTTTTCGATGGCCATCACTTCGTCGCTGACTGCATTCTTCGCCACGCGCGCGGTGTTGTGTAACGTGCGGAAGATGAGATTGGTGGAGCGCTCGTCGCCCGCCACGATTTGCTGCTTCACGTTTTCATGGATCGGCGCTTCCACGGTCGCCATGAAACGGGTGCCCATGTTGGCGCCGTCGCAGCCCAGCGCCAGCGCCGCCACCAGCCCGCGCGCATCGGCAATCCCGCCTGACGCGATGATCGGGATGGAGAGCTTGTCGGCGGCGGCAGGAAACAGAATCAGCCCGCCCACATCGTCTTCACCGGGGTGGCCCGCACATTCGAAGCCGTCGATGGACACGCAATCGATGCCCATGACCTGCGCCTTCAAAGCATGCCGCACGCTGGTGCATTTGTGGATCACCTTCACGCCGGCTTCCTTGAAGCGGGGAAGATGCACCTGCGGATTGTTGCCTGCGGTTTCCACGATTTTGATGCCGCTGTCGATGATCGCTTCGCGATATTCGTCGTAGGGAAGCGGTGTGATCGACGGCAGAATGGTGAGGTTCACGCCGAAGGGCTTGTCGGTGATCTCGCGGCAGCGCTGCACTTCCTTGTAGAGCGCGTCCGGCGGCCCGGCGGAATGCGCCGTGATGAATCCCAACGCACCCGCATTGGCAACGGCGCCAATCAGTTCTGCGCGCCCCACGCGAGTCATGCCACCGCACGTGATCGGTACCTCGATGCCAAACATTTCGGTAAACCGCGTCTTCAACACGAAAGGCCTATGGCAAACGCGCAATTAGCGTGAAGCGGGAAGTGCGACGGCACAAGGGGCAGATCGGTCAGAAGTGGGGGGCAGTAGCCGTTCCAAACCGCCCATTATCTGAAGGTCGCAAATTGGAGCGGAAGGACCTAAATGAGTGCCGAGCCGATCTTCCGTCGGTTCTTGCCGGCCAAAGGTTCAGTCGTTGATGTACAATGCAAAGATCATCGCGGTCGCGCCGATGATGGAATGGACAGACCGGCATTGCCGGTATCTGCACCGCCTCCTCACCGATGAGGCGCGGCTTTACACCGAAATGGTCACGGCGGAAGCGGTGATCCGCGGCGACCGTGCGCGCCTGCTCGCCTTCGATCTGTTCGAAAAGCCGGTGGCGCTGCAGCTGGGCGGTTCGGAACCCGCGCGCCTTGCGGAAGCGGCAAAGATCGGCGCGGGCTTCGGCTACGACGAGATCAATCTGAATGTCGGCTGCCCGTCGGACCGCGTGCAATCGGGGCGCTTCGGCGCCTGCCTGATGCTGGAGCCGGAGCTGGTGGCCGAGTGCATGGCGGCAATGCGCGAAGCGGTTTCGCTTCCGGTAACGGTGAAGTGCCGCATCGGCGTGGACGAGCAGGATCCCCAGGTGGCCGTGCGCCGGCTGATCGCGTTGTGCAGAAGCGCAGGCGTAACAACCTTTGTCGTGCACGCGCGGAAAGCCTGGCTGGAAGGATTGTCGCCCAAGGAAAATCGCCAGGTCCCGCCGCTCGATTACGAGCTGGTGTATGCGCTCAAGCGCGAAAATCCGGAGCTCACCATTGTGCTGAATGGCGGCATCGAAACGCTGGACGATGCGGAACGCACGCTTGCGCATGTGGACGGCGTGATGATCGGACGCGCCGCCTATCAAACACCCGCGATACTCACCGATGTGGATGCGCGCTTCTTCGGCGGCACCCCGAAGAATGTCGATACAGCCGCTGAGAAATACTTTGGTTATGTGGAGCAGCAATTGGCGCAAGGCGTGCCGCTGAACGCCATGACCAAGCACATGCTCGGGTTGTTCAACGGCCGTCCCGGCGCGCGGCTGTTCCGGCGTCATCTGAGCGAGAACGCCACAAAGCGTGGCGCCGGTATCGAGGTGCTGCGGGAAGCGTTGGCGCACATGCAACACGCAGAGTGCGCGGCCGCCTGATGGAATTTTTCGGGGGCGTTCCGCACGGCGATCTCGGCACCTTGGCCCTTGGGTTGGTGATCGCGGGCGTCGTCGGCGGACTTGTCGCTGGCATGCTGGGCGTGGGCGGCGGCATTGTGGTGGTGCCGATCCTCTATCACGTGCTGGCGACGCTCGGCGTGGACGAATCGGTGCGCATGCACATCGCTGTGGGCACGTCGCTCGCCACCATCATCCCGACTTCGTTTTCTTCCGTGCAGGCGCACAACAGAAAAGGCGCTGTGGATCGGGATTTGCTACGGCGCTGGTGGCTGCCGATGCTGATCGGCGTGCTGGCGGGCAGCGCGCTCGCCGCCTACGTGCGCGGCCAAACCCTTTCGCTGATCTTTGCCGCCGTGGCCTTGCCGGTGGCGCTGCACTTTGCGCTGTGGGGCGAGAAGAAGCGCATCGCCGATCATCTTCCCCGCGGCCCAGGCGGCCTGCTGCTGCCGTTCGGCATCGGCGGCATCTCCACCATGATGGGCATCGGCGGCGGCACGGTGGGCGTGCCAACGCTGACGCTGTGCGGCTATCCGATTCATCGCGCTGTCGGCACGGCGAGCGCATTCGGCGCCATCATTTCCGTGCCTGGCACCATCGGCGCCATTCTCGCCGGATGGTACGCGCAGGGCCTGCCGCCCTATTCTCTCGGCTACGTGAACGTGCTTGGATTCCTGCTGATTGCCCCCGCATCGTTCCTCATGGCGCCGGCCGGTGCGCACCTCGCGCACATGACCGACACGAACCGGCTGCGCATCGTGTTTGCGCTCTTCATCGCCATCACCGCGGCGCGCATGCTGTGGGACGCGCTTAGCTGACCATTCGCACGGTAACTCGGGAAAATCAGCGATTGATTTCGCTCAGCGCCCGAACCAGGTTGAGCGTGGACCAACTCGCGACACCGGTACCCGCAAAATCGCGATCCGAAGTCCAGACATCGGCCCCGGTACACCACGCGAGCGCAAGGACGTGAGCGTCGCGCACAGAGCCGTTCCTGCTCGGCACCGCATCGCGCAGCACAGTTTCGGCATTTGGCAAAAAGGATTCGAGTTCTGCGACTGACACAATGGCGAGCGCCTCGACCATGAAATCGACCAGTGGCACAAGATCGGGCGCTTTCAGCCCAAATTCGATCTTCCGCCGGCTTTCTTCGATCACGCGGTCTGTTGTGACGAGCGCGGCGACATATTGAACGCGTTCGATGACAGCGCCAGTACGGCCCAGCGCCGCCGCAATCAGCACCGTCGAATCCAACACGAGGCTCGACGGCAGCGGAGTCATCGACGGGCAAGCCAATCCTTCTGGATGGCGCGCACCGTCTCTTCGGAATAGTCCGTCGGATCGATGCCCATACCCGCTAGTGCAGCGTCGTCCGTCGCGCGATCCCGCTTCCTCGAAATTTCCCGTGCCCGCTTGAGAGTGGCCGATAGCCGTTTTGGATCGGGTTTTTTGAACGGGACGAGAAGCGCCACAGTCCGGTCGCCGGATTTCACAGCGGTCGGCCCCTTCAGGCGCTGAATTTTCTCCCCCGACAATTTCTGAAGGTCGCGAATGCTGATATATCCCATAGCATTTACATACAGCCGCATGTACCGCTCGTCAAGGTGTGGCACCTGCAAGAGCGCACCTGGGATGCACTGACATAGCGTGGCAAAAGGCGAGCAGATTCAATCACGAAAATATTTCGTTCCCCACTGCCAAGGTGGCCTTACAATGCCGCGCATGAGAGGTGCGGTCGCTCGATTGCGAGTCGAAATGCCGATACGAGAGACGCGTTCTGCGCCAATCGGCGTGCGCAAATGTACAGAATCTTTGACTTCAAATGCTGGCTCCCGCGCGGATCGCGACATGTTGCCGAACGAGAGGGGGATACCCCTCCCGTTTTTCGGAGGTTCGAATGGGAACTTTGAGACGCAACACGGCATCGTTAGGAAGGTTGCGCCGAATTCACCGCCCGGTTGGCGTAGGATTGAATTGAGACTGTCAAATACCCATATGGCTTATTACGCCGGCTGCTTGGGCTTTGGGTTGGCCGATCCCGCCATCGGTGCGTTACCACACTATCGCCTGCCCATTCCCGCGCAGGCGGAATCAGAGGATCGAACATGAGCAGCCGCGGCGTTCCCGCGCTCCAGGGCGAGGGCGGATTATCGCGATACCTTTCGGAAATCCGGAAGTTCCCGCTTCTGGAGCCGCAGGAAGAGTACATGCTCGCCAAGCGCTGGAAGGAGCACGAGGATCCGGAGGCCGCCCGCCGGCTGGTCACCTCGCATCTGCGCCTTGTCGCCAAGATCGCCATGGGCTACCGCGGCTATGGCCTTCCGCTCGCCGAAGTGGTGGGCGAAGGCAATGTGGGGCTGATGCAGGCGGTGAAGCGGTTCGAGCCGGACCGCGGCTTTCGCCTCGCCACCTATGCGATGTGGTGGATCCGCGCCGCCATCCAGGAATACATCCTGCGCTCGTGGTCGCTAGTGAAAATGGGCACCACGGCGGCGCAGAAGAAGCTGTTCTTCAACCTGCGCAAGGCGAAGACCAAGATCAACGCCATCGAGGAAGGCGATCTCACGCCGGCGCACACCAAGGAGATCGCGCGGCAGCTGGCGGTGTCGGAGCAGGAAGTCACCAACATGAACCGACGGCTGACGGCGCCGGATTCTTCCCTGAATGCGCCGTTGCGCTCGGAATCGGAATCCGAATGGCAGGACTGGTTGGCGGACGAAACGCTGGATCAGGAAAGCCGGCTCGCCGAATCCGAAGAATTGGGCGAGCGGCACGATCTGCTCACCGCCGCGATGGGTGAGCTGACGGAGCGCGAGCGCGATATCCTGCAGGCGCGCCGCCTGCAGGAAGAACCGCTGACGCTTGAAGAGCTGTCGCAAAAATATGGCGTGAGCCGTGAGCGGGTGCGGCAGATCGAGGTGCGGGCTTTCGAGAAGCTGCAGAAGGCGATGAAAGCATCGCTGGCCGACAAACGCCGCCAGATGGTGGCACATCAACCGGCCGCATAGGTCCGGCTAATCAACGATCCCGAAGCGCACAGTGGTTTGCCAATCGAATTCGACCGGATTTCCTTGCTGGAGGACTGGTGCGAACCGCCAAATCCGCACACATGACACCGCCGCTTTGTCCAAATCGCCAAATCCGCTGGATTGCGTAACAGCAGGTTGAGGTACTGTTCCATCTTTCAGTATCTTGAGAGATAGGACGATCTTTCCTTGTTGATTAAGCCGGAGCGGCAATATCGGATAGGGACAACCGAAGGAGAGCATCGAGGGGCCATCTTGCTTCCACTCAACCGCCGCCGAATCGTTTGCCACTACACCGCCGGATATCGCATGTTGATCTTCCATGTTCCACGCGGGCATGAAATCCGAAGCGCACTTAATCGCCGCCGAATCCAAATCGGCATTCCCGCTGGGCCGAACAACTCGAACATTGTTCATGCCGCCCTTAGAAGTTAGCTCAAAATTGATAACTGTTATTCCCGCTGCTCGCCCGCCTAGCGGATAGTAGGAATCGCAACGCTGCAGTTGCCTTTCTGGAGCTGCTTCTGTTGTTTTTACGGCAGCGTCTTGGCCTTGAGCCGTTGATACTCCAAGCAGGCAAACAAGTGAGAGCAAGTGCTTTCGGAAAGCGCTCATGTCGGCGGCATTCCTCCAATGACTCGGAGAACAGCTTGCTCTCAGATAGCAATGGTCAGCTATGCAGAATTGAAGATTGGCGACAAGGCCTTTCAGCACCATTTTGTGACGTTATCCTCTAACGTAGGAGCGCGTTCAACGTGAACCTTAAGCTGTGGCAGGTGGATGCATTCGCGGAGAAGCCGCTGGAAGGCAACCCGGCGGCCATCCTTCCGCTGGAGCGCTTTCTTCCCGCGGAGCTGATGCAGAGGATCGCCAACGAGAACAATCTCGCTGAAACGGCTTTCCTGGTGTGGAAATCACCGGGCCAATACGATCTGCGCTGGTTCACGCCGGAATCCGAAGTCGATCTCTGCGGCCACGCCACGCTGGCCAGCGCGTGGCTGATTTTCGAAGAACTCGATCCCGAGCTGAAGCAGGCGTGCTTCGACACCCGCTCCGGCACCTTGGTGGTGGATCGCGGCCGGGATGGGCGGCACAGCATGTCGCTGCCGTCCGACTCCATAGCGCCATTCGATGCGCCGCCGGATTTCGCGCGGCACGTCGGAGACGCGCTCGGCACCGTCCCACCGAAGGAGCTTTACCGCGGCCGCTATGTGATGGGCGTATGGGATGCAGCGGGTGCGGTGCGCGGCATTCGCGGGCCCGGCAATATTGGCAGCGTGCTGCGCAAGGTGAACAGCTGGGGCCTCATCGCCACCGCGCCGGACGGCCAGACGGACGATTTCATCTCCCGCTTCTTCGCGCCCGATAAAGGCGTGCCGGAAGATCCCGTGACCGGCTCGGCGCATTGCGCGCTGGTTCCCTTCTGGGCCAAGCGAATCGGCAAAAAGACATTGAAGGCGCGGCAGGTCAGTCCCCGTGGTGGGTACCTTCTGTGTACGGATGATGGCGACCGGACGATCCTCGCCGGCTCCTGCGCGCTTTATCTGCGCGGCGAGATCACCGTCTAACGCGTATCGCTTTCGTCGGAGCAGCTGCGGCCGAATTGCGACAGCCCTTCCTCCAGATAATCGCCTAGCAGCGGCAGACCGAGAAGATATTGCGCCGTGCGGTTGTTGTGCTCCTGCCGCGCGATGGCGAGCGCCTCGTTCCACTCCGACCTGTCGTAGGTGCCACGGCCGAGCCAGGCCAGCGCAACCAGATTCAGCTGCTCCTCGATGTCCAGTCCGTTGATGAACCCGACGAGCTCGCGATAGACGGGATCGTCCGGCTTGTCCTCCAGCACGTCGGTAAAGCCATCGTCGATGGCGTCTGAGCCGGAATCGGGATCGGCGTTGCCTTCTTTCACGTCGAACTGCCGCGCCTTCACGATGACGAAGCACACCGCGTCGGTAGCAATGCCAAGCTCGGGCAAATCCGTATCGGTTTCGGTCTGCGGCGAGAGCGCCATGGCGTTTCCTTGCGTGTGCTGCATAGGCGAAACGCTTGCCGCGCGCGCAGCGTTCCGGCTCGGCATGTTGCTGAAGCAGCGGTGAATCACTAGATTCTGCCCTGGGCCACGCCGCCCCAACGCGGCGCGATCGTTCTGGAAGGAATGAGCTATGACCGGTTTGAAGCCGGCCGTGCGCCCTGCACGGCCTTTTTTTTCGTCCGGACCTTGCGCCAAGCGGCCGGGCCGCACGTCCGAAGCGGTAAGTGGCGCACTGCTGGGGCGTTCCCATCGCTCCGCACCCGGCAAAGCGAAACTGAAGGAAGCCATCGATCGCACCCGCGCGCTGCTGCGCGTGCCCAGCGATTTTCGCGTCGCCATAGTGCCCGCGTCCGATACCGGCGCGGTCGAAATGGCGATGTGGAATCTGTTGGGGCCGCGGCCGGTGGATGTGTTCGCCTGGGAAAGTTTCGGGCAGGAGTGGGTGACGGACACTGTCCGGCAATTGGATCTGAAAGCTGAGGTGTACAGCGCGCCCTATGGCGAACTGCCGGAATTGCGGCTGCCGAAAGACCACGACGCGGTGTTCGTGTGGAACGGCACCACCAGCGGGGTGCGCGTGCCGGACGGTGACTGGATTGCGACGGATCGCGAAGGGCTGACGATCTGCGATGCGACCAGCGCCGCCTTCGCGATGGAGTTGCCGTGGGACAAGCTCGATGCCATCACCTTCTCCTGGCAGAAGGCGCTGGGTGGCGAAGCGGCGCACGGCATGCTGGTGCTGTCGCCGCGCGCCATCAAGCGGCTGGAAGAGCACACACCACGGTGGCCGATGCCGAAGATTTTCCGGCTAATGAAGAATGGCAAGCTGATCGAGGGCGCATTTGTCGGCGAAACGCTCAACACACCCTCGATGCTGGCGGTGGAAGATTATCTCGACACGCTGACTTGGGCGGAATCCATCGGCGGACTGCCGGCGCTGATTGCGCGCTCACAGGCGAATTTCCGGGCGTTGTCGAACTGGGTGCGGGAGAGCGATTGGGTGAATTTCCTCGCGCGCGATCCACGCTCACGCTCCAACACCTCCGTGTGCCTGCAAATCACTGACCCGGTTTTCACGCGGCTTGATGAGACGGCCCAACGCGCCATGGTGAAGCGGTTCGTCGCGTTACTTGAAGCAGAAGGCGCCGCTTACGACGTTGGCGGCCATGCCAATGCGCCACCGGGATTGCGCATCTGGTGCGGCGCCACTATCGATGCCTCCGACATCGAAGCGCTGACGCCGTGGCTCGATTGGGCCTGGGCGCAAGTTCGCGCAAATGCCTAAAGTTCTGATCGCCGACTCATTGTCGCCGGCGGCGCTGGCCATCTTTCGGGAGCGCGGTATCGATGCGAATGTGAAATGCGGGCTTCCGAAAGAAGAACTGCTGAAGGTCGTTGGTGACTACGACGGCATTGCCGTTCGCTCCGCAACCAAAATCACGGCCGATGTGATCAGGGCCGCCAAGAAGCTGAAGGTGGTCGGCCGCGCCGGCATCGGCGTCGATAACATCGATGTTTCCGCCGCCACTGCCGCGGGGGTGATCGTGATGAACACGCCCCAGGGCAACTCCATCACCACGGCTGAGCACGCCATCGCGCTGATGATGGCGCTCGCCCGCGAGCTGCCGGCCGCCAATGCCTCCACGCACGCGGGCAAATGGGAGAAGAACCGCTTCGTCGGCAGCGAGTTGTACGGGAAAACGCTGGGACTGATCGGCGCTGGAAATATCGGCTCCATTGTCGCCGACCGCGCCAGGGGCCTGAAAATGAAGGTGATCGCCTACGATCCCTATTTCTCGCCGCAACGCGCGCTGGAACTCGGCATTGAGAAGGTTGAGCTAAACGAGCTGCTGCCGCGCGCCGATTTCGTTTCGCTGCACACCCCGCTCACGGCCGAAACGCGCAACATTATCTCGGCTGAAGCGATCGCACAAATGAAGCAAGGCGCGCGGCTGATCAATTGCGCCCGCGGCGGCCTTATGGACGAAGGCGCGCTCAAGGCAGCGCTTGATTCCGGACATCTCGCGGGTGCCGCACTCGATGTATTCGAGGAGGAACCGGCGAAAGCGCACATCCTGTTCGGGCATGAGAAGGTCATCGCCACGCCGCATCTCGGTGCCTCTACCCTGGAAGCACAGGAGAATGTGGCGATCCAGATTGCGGAACAGATATCCGAATACCTGCTCACCGGGGGCATTGTGAACGCGCTCAACATGCCGTCCATCAGCGCGGAAGAAGCGCAGCGGGTGCGGCCATGGATCGCACTGGCTGAAAAGCTAGGACTGTTCGTGGGGCAACTCACAGAAACCAGCCTTGCATCCGTTGAACTGCTTTACGAGGGCTCGGCAGCAGAATTGAACACACGCGCGCTGACGCAAGCCGCGCTCGCCGGATTGCTGAAGCCCGTGCTCAACGACGTCAACATGGTCAATGCCCCACTCGTCGCCAAACAGCGTGGTATCCAGCTCAGCGAAACACGCCGCGACCGTCAGGGCATCTATGAAGGCCACATTAAGATAACGGCCGCGCTGCAGGACGGCTCGACGCGGCGCGCTGCCGGAACGGTTTTTTCCGATGGCCGCCCGCGCCTTATTCAGGCGCGCGAGATCAATCTCGAGGCGGAGTTCGCCCCCCACATGCTCTATGTCGTCAACGAGGACAGACCCGGCTTCATCGG
The DNA here is from genome assembly GCA_036269195.1 of Rhizomicrobium sp. Classification (GTDB taxonomy): domain Bacteria; phylum Pseudomonadota; class Alphaproteobacteria; order Micropepsales; family Micropepsaceae; genus Rhizomicrobium. The sequence goes on along the minus strand of DATASO010000015.1, from coordinate 355,549 downwards.
CCAGCTCGGTACGATTCTTGGCAATGCGAACGTCAACATCGCCTCGTTCGCGCTCGGCCGCAGTGCTCCCGGCACCGATGCCATTGCACTTGTCGAAGTGGATGACCCCGTGCCCGACGAGGTGCTGGCCGCCATCGCGAGCCTCCCGCTGGTGCGGCAGGCGAAGGCCCTTGCCTTCTGAACAGCCGCGCCTACTTTTTCCCTGTCGGCACGGGAGAGGGCTTTAGGTGTCGCCGGATTACGCCATCTACATCCCCTGGGATATCTGGATTGTCAGCTGGATCGCGGCAGCCATCTGGGCCAATCGCACACTGAAGCGCCCCGGTGGCGGCCGCGAGTTGCCCTATTTCATTCTTGAAATGGGCGGCTACATCATGCTCCTTGCCATCGTGGACGTTCCCGGGCGGCCGGTTAGCGCCAATCCCGTTCTCGCCTTCCTTGCGACGCGTTTCTGGACGCTTCCAACTGATCTTGCGTGGGCGATGATTGCCATTGCCACGGCCGGCTTTGTCTTCTGCTGGTGGGCGCGCATTCATCTGGGAAAGCTGTGGTCCGGCCGCGTCACGCGGAAAGAAGGCCACCGCATCGTGGACACGGGGCCTTACGCGCTTGTGCGTCATCCGATCTACACCGGCGTGCTCACCGCTGCGATTGCAACCGCGGCGCTAAAGGGATCGGTGCACGCGCTGATCGGTGTATGCATGCTGCTGGTGGCGTATCAATTCAAGGCGCGGCTGGAAGAGCGATTCCTGAGCGAAGAGCTCGGCGCCGAAAGCTACTCCGCTTACCGCAAACGTGTACCGATGCTGATTCCTTTTTCTCCGAGGTGACACCATGCATGGGATCGACTGGTTATATTATCGCCCCGGCCTTGTGCTTGTTGCTTTGTGGATCGCGTGGGGCGTCTCCTGGTTGGTTGCCGCCGTATGGAGCAGTCGCGCGGAAAAACGCGTCAGCCTTGGCGAGGAGCTTTGGTATCGCATCGTTCTGTTCGCGGGCGGGCTCATTTTCGCAATTCCCTCCTCCCGTCCGGGACAGATACGGCTGTGGCCGCTGATGAGCTTGCCTGCCGTGTGGGCGTGCATCGCCGTTGCGGTGATCGGATTTGCCTTCACCTGGTGGGCGCGAATTTATCTCGGTGATCTGTGGTCTGGTTGGATCACGAAGAAGGCCGATCATCGCATCGTGGATTCCGGCCCTTACGGCATCGTGCGCCATCCGATCTATACCGGCCTTTTGCTGGCTGTACTCGCCACGATGATCGCGAAGGGAACACTGTTTGGGCTGATTGGCGCCGTCATTATCACGGTGGGCATCTGGATGAAGGCGCGGCTGGAAGAGCAGTTCCTGCGCGGCGAATTGGACGCGGACGCCTACGACTCTTATCGCCAGCGTGTGCCGATGCTGATCCCCTTCGGCCCGAAATCCGCCTAGTACGTTTGCAGTTCGATGTCTTTAATACCACTGATATCAGAGATTGTTCGCAGATAACGCTTTGCCTGATTTAACGATACGTTGGTGTCAAACCACCAACGACTATCCAGACGCTCTGCGCAATTCTCAACGAGTTGAGGATTGCCTGGATAGAGTTCGTCCGCTTTTCGCGCAACGATACGGCGCCCGCGCGTGGTCCGGTGCCCGGCAAGCTTCTCTAAGAAGCCATGCTGTTGCGATTCAACACCAGTAAGCGCACCCCTCAACACTTCCTTTAAGCTACGATGAGCAGTTTCCTTAGATACGATTCTCAACTTGTAATTTCCGCCACGCCTAGCAGACCGCTGCTTCGGCTCAGGAACTTGGTGGCCATTAGTGCTCCCTTCTTTCCGCAGGCGAAAAATCCGACGCAAAATGTCGTTGGCGGATTCTGTGAAACTCTGTCGTTCGGCCTCAATCGCTTTGTGAACTTCCAAATCCACTTCGATTTTCCCAAACATAACCATATCCTTATAATTTAGATTCTTTCTTATAAGGTATAATCTTGAGAGTCAAACGCTCGCTGGGCATTTTTTTGGACGCTAACGGCATCTGCGCCTATAGTTGACCACCGTGCCCGAGGCGATTCCCGCCCGCGGCAACTGATCCGGGTACGGAATAATGTCCAATGTGGCCGTGATCGGCGCCCAATGGGGCGACGAAGGCAAAGGCAAGATTGTCGATTGGCTTTCTGCCCGCGCCGATGTGGTGGTGCGGTTTCAGGGCGGCCACAACGCAGGCCATACGCTGGTGATCGACGGCGTGACCTACAAGCTGTCGCTGCTTCCCTCCGGCGTGGTGCGGCCGGGTAAGTTGTCCGTGATCGGCAATGGTGTTGTGGTCGATCCGTGGGCTTTCGCGAGTGAGGTGGAGCGCGTGCGCGCCCTTGGCGTGGACCTTTCCCCCGGAAGCCTGCTGGTGGCGGAGAATGCCGCGCTCATTCTGCCTTTGCATCGCGAGCTGGATGAGGCGCGCGAGTCTGCGAACAGCACGCAGCGCATCGGCACCACCAAACGCGGCATCGGCCCTGCGTACGAAGACAAGGTTGGCCGGCGCGCGTTACGAGTGATTGATTTGCACGATTTTGCTTCATTGCCCGTGAAAATCGAACGCCTGCTTGCGCACCACAATGCGCTGCGCAGGGGCATGGAATTATCTGAGATCGCCGGGAGCGAATTGTTGCGCGCACTAAAGGAAGTTGCGCCAAAGATCCTTCCTTTCGCCGGATGCGCATGGCGGCGGCTGGACGAAGCCCGCCATGAGGGCAAGCGGATTCTGTTCGAGGGCGCGCAGGCCGTGCTGCTCGATATCGATCACGGCACGTATCCATATGTCACGTCGTCCAACACCGTGGCCGGACAAGCCGCGGCCGGCGCCGGCATTTCACCGCGCGACATCGGTTATGTGCTGGGCATTGCGAAAGCCTACACCACGCGTGTGGGCGAAGGTCCGTTCCCGACCGAACTCACCGATCAGACCGGCGACAGGATCGGCACGCGCGGCGCGGAGTTTGGCACGGTCACCGGCCGCAAGCGCCGCTGCGGCTGGTTCGACGCCGTGCTGGTGCGGCAAACGGCGATCACCGGCGGCATCGACGGAATCGCCCTGACCAAGCTCGACGTGCTCGACGGTTTCGACGAAATCAAGTTGTGCATCGGCTATCGCCTGTTTGACCGCGAGATCGATCACCTGCCGGCCGACGCCAACGAACAGGTGCGCTGCGAGCCGGTGTATGAAACCATCGAGGGCTGGAGCGATTCCACCCGCGGTGCGCGCTCCTGGGCCGATCTCCCCGCACAAGCGGTGAAGTATGTGCGCCGCGTGGAGGAGTTGATCGGCGCGCCGGTCGCGCTCCTCTCCACCAGTCCCGAACGCGAAGACACCATCCTCGTCCGCGACCCGTTTGTGGATCGGTAAAGCCGCCAATTGGGACCCGCGTTTCGCGCACATGGAATTTTGCGCAGTTGCCAAATGCACGGAAACGGCGTGGGATGCTGGGCAATGACGGCAAACCCAACTTCCGTTCTTGAAACGCGGCGCGATCAGGTTTTCCCGATTCTGTCGCCGGAAGAAATCGCGCGGTTGCGGAATTTCGGTGAGACGCGCCAATTCAAGTCCGGTGAGCATCTCTCCAGGGCGGGGGAGCGTTCACCCGGTATGCTGGTCATCCTGTCGGGCGAAGTAGAAGCCACACAGCACGACGCGCTCGGGCAGGACGAACACATCATCACACACCGGCCGGGCTCGTTCAGCGCGGAACTGTCGCTGCTCTCTGGCTCGCCGGCGTTGGTGAATGCTGTCGCGAAAGGCGATGTGGAAGCCCTCGTCATTCCCCCGCAAAAGCTGCGCGATTTGATGGTGGAAGAGGCGGAACTTGGCGAACGCATTATGCGCGCGCTGATTCTGCGGCGCATGGGTTTACTGGAGACGGGGCATTCGGGGCCGGTGATCGTTGGAAATGACGAGGATCGCAATGTGCTGCGTCTTGGCGATTTTCTGCGGCGCAATGGCCATCCGCACCAGATCCTCGATCCTGAAAAAGACGAAGCAGCCAAAGTGCTGATCGATCGCTTTGACGGAGCCAAGGGCGAGCTGCCGCTGGTATTCTGTCCAGCCGGTCAGGTGTTGCACAATCCGAGTGAGAACGAGCTTGCCACTTGCCTCGGCCTCGTGCAGCCGATCGATTCCACCAAACTCTACGATGTGGCCATTGTCGGCGCTGGACCCGCGGGGCTTGCGGCTGCGGTGTACGCAGCCTCCGAAGGCTTGGAGGTTCTCGCGCTCGATTGCCGCGCGTTCGGCGGACAGGCCGGCGCCTCGGCGCGTATCGAAAACTATCTCGGCTTCCCAACGGGCATCAGCGGCCTTGCGCTGACAGGCCGCGCCTACAACCAGGCGCAGAAATTCGGCGCACATTTTTCCATTCCGGACGAAGCCGTGCGTTTGCGTGAAGCGGAAGACGGATTCTTTGTTGAAACGGCGGACGACGATCACGCACATGTTCGCAGCGTGGTGCTTGCCACCGGCGCGCGCTATCGCCGCCCCAATATTCCCAATCTTGCAGAGTTCGAAGGCTCGCACGTGCATTACTGGGCGTCTGCATTGGAAGCGAAATTGTGCGCCGGTGAAGAGGTGGTACTGGTCGGCGCGGGCAATTCCGCAGGGCAGGCGGCGGTGTTTCTTTCAGGTCGCGTAGAGAAGGTCTGGCTGCTGATGCGGGGCAAGAACCTGCGCAAGACCATGTCAGAGTACCTGGTCGAGCGGATTTCGGCGCAGCAAAACATCGAAGTTCTGGCCGAGACGGAGATCAGTGGCCTGGACGGGAAGGATGGAAAGCTTGAACGCGTCCGCTGGCGTCACAAGTCGTCCGGCAAGGAGAGCGAGCGTCCCATCCGGCACGTATTCCTCTTCATCGGCGCCGACCCTAACACGGACTGGCTGAAGCCGTCCGGTATCGCCTTGGATGAAAAAGGTTTTATCCGCACCGGTGCGGAATGCGGCAAACATCATCCGGCGCTGCAAACGAACCGGCCGGGCGTGTTCGCCATCGGCGATGTGCGCTCCGGCTCGATCAAACGGGTTGCCGCGGCGGTCGGCGAAGGCGCGCAGGTTGTCGCCGCCCTGCACATCCATCTGGCCGAACTCGACCACCCCTCATAATTCCGGGAACCAAACGCCCGACCCGCGGGTTGACGCGTTGGGCTATTTTTGTGTCATTTGAATGTCAGAGCATGAGGACGAAGGGGATCGCGGCCAGGAGGCGCGCGCATCTGGCAACAGCGAAAACAAGAAAAATTCCGACAGCAGCGGCGGCAAGCAGGAGCGCGACAAGAAGCCAAAGCGGAGCATTTTCCGAAATCCGCTGGTGCGGATTGGCCTTGTTGTCATTGTTCTCGCACTGATTGTCGGCGGCATCCTCTATTGGCTGCATGCGCGACAATATGAGAGCACCGACGACGCCTTCATCGATACGCACATCGTGCAGGTGGCGCCGCAGATCGCCGCCCAGGTAACCCGCATCTACGTCACCGATAACCAGCTGGTGCGCGCAGGCCAGCCACTGGCCGATCTCAATCCTGCAGACCCGCAAGCCCGCATTGCTCAGATCGAGGCGCAACAAGCGCAGGCGGAAACGCAGATTGCGCAGGCTCGCGCCAACGAAGCCGCTGCTGCGGCACAGGCGCAGAACGCGGCGCGCGACGTTGCCCGCTATCGTTATCTCAAGCGCACGTCGCCGCTCGCCGTGGCGCAGCAGCAGATCGATCAGGCGGAAGCGGCAGCAAAGAGCGCCACTGCGCAGCGAAACGCGGCCGAGGCGCAGATCCGCGGCGCGGAAGCCCAGATGAAGGTGCTGAAGGCGGAGCTCAGCCAGGCACAGATCAATCTCGGCTACACGCACATCGTCTCGCCAGTGGACGGCACGATCGCGCAGCGCAGCGTGGCGCTCGGCAACTACGTAACGCCCGGCGTGCAGATGATGGCCATCGTGCCGCTGCAGATATGGGTCACCGCGAATTTCAAGGAGACGCAGCTTGCGCATATGCGGTTGCGCCAGCCGGTGACGATCAGCATCGACGCGTGTCCCGCGGCGGACATTCGCGGCCATGTGGATTCCATCCAGCGCGGCGCGGGACAGGCCTTCGGAATTCTGCCGCCGGAAAACGCCACCGGCAACTATGTCAAGGTGGTGCAGCGCGTGCCGGTTAAAATCGTGCTCGACCGCGTGCCGCGCGATTGCGTGCTCGGTCCCGGTATGAGCGTCGAGCCCACGGTGAAGGTGCGCTGATGCCGGGCGCTGGCGCGCAAGGCGGCTGGACACCGGCGCGTTCGGTTGCGGGCAGCCGGAGCCCCTGGTCGATCGTCGGCGTCATCTCCATCGCCACCTTCATGGTGGTGCTGGATACTTCCATCGCCAACGTGGCGCTGGCGCATATCGCGGGCAGCCTCTCGGCCAGCTACGATGAAGCCACCTGGGTGATCACCAGCTTCCTGATCGCCAACGCCATCATTATTCCAATCAGCGGCTGGCTTGCCGACGTGATCGGCCGCAAGCGCTACTACATGATGTCGGTGGCGCTGTTCACGATCGCCTCGCTCGTCTGCGGCCTCTCCTCCAGTCTCACCATGCTGGTGATCGCGCGCATCGTGCAGGGCATCGGCGGCGGCGGACTGACGCCTGTCGAGCAATCCATGCTGGTGGACACCTTTCCGCCGGAGAAACGCGGCGCCGCTTTCGCCGCCTACGGCGTGGTGGTGATCGTGGGCCCGATCTTCGGCCCCACGCTTGGCGGCTGGATTACGGACAATTTCTCCTGGAATTGGGTGTTTCTCATCAATGTACCGATCGGCATTCTTTCGCTCATTCTCGTCAGCATCTTCGTGGACGAGCCGGAAGCCGTGCGCCGCCGCAGCGAGGAAATGCGCACCGGCGGGCTGAAGATCGATATTGTGGGGTTCGCGCTGGTGGCGGTGGCGCTGGGCTGCCTGGAAGTGACGCTTGATCGCGGTCAGCGCGAGGACTGGTTCTCCAGCCCCCTTATCTCCAGCTGCGCCGCGATTTCGGTCCTGTCACTCATCGTCTTCATTCCATGGGAATTGAGCCGCGACGATCCCATTGTGCGCATCCGCATGTATGGCCGGCGCAATTTCGCCATCGCCAATGTCCTTTTGCTGATGATGGGCGTGATCATCTTCGGTTCCACGCAATTCATTCCGCAGCTGCTGCAGGAGGTGCTGGGTTATACCGCGACCGATGCGGGCCTTGCGCTCACCGCCGGCGGCGTCGCCACGCTGATGGTAATGCCGCTGGCCGGATTTCTTACCGGCAAGGTCGATCCACGCATCCTCATTGGCACGGCCTTCACGATTCAGGTGGTCGCGTTGTGGAACATGAGTCACTTGAACACCCAGATGTCGTTCCACGACGCCGCAGTGGCGCGCATGATCCAGTCGGTCGGCTTGCCGTTCCTGTTCGTGCCGGTGACAAACGTGGCTTATATCGGTTTGCGGCCGGACGAGAGCAACCAGGCGTCGGCACTGATGAATGTATCGCGCAATCTGGGCGGCACGTTCGGCATTTCCCTGGTGCAGACCCTGCTGGCGCAGCGGGCGCAAATTCATCAGGCGCAATATGTCGAGACGCTGAACCCGCTCAATCCGAATTACGCGCAAGGGATTCAGCGGATCACGCACGCATTGGTGAGCCACGGCGTGGCGCAGGCGCAGGCCTCCAGAATGGCGGTTGGGCTGCTGTACCGCCAGCTGCAGCAGCAGGCCGGTATGCTGTCGTATGTGGATGCGTTCCACACTCTGATGATCGTCATCGCCTGCGCGCTGCCGCTGATCTTCCTGATGCAGGGACCGGGCAAGCGCGGGCAATCGCAAGCGCCCGCGGCGGCGCCATGAGACGCATTGCGCCGTTTGCCGCCTTGCTTCTGCTTTGCGCCTGCGAGGTGGGACCGGATTATTATGCGCCACAAACCACCGCGCCGCCTGCTTACGGCGACTTGCCGGCCAACAGTGCGCAGGCGCCGCTCAGCCGTCCGGTGCCGAATGAGGCCGATCTCTCGCAATGGTGGACGCAAATTCCCGATCCGGAATTGCAGAGCCTGATCGCGCGTGCGCTCAGCGCCAATCTCGACCTGCAGGCGGCCGCCTCGCGCATTCGCGAAGCGCGCGAACAGGAGATCATTGCCGGCGCCCCGGAATGGCCGAAGCTGAATGCCAATGGCGCTGCGCTGAATCTGCATTCCAATTCCAATCCGCTCGGTGCGCTCGCGGGCGGAGGAGTAGGCGCTCCGTCAACGGCCAACCAGTCGACTAATATCAAGCTCTACAATCTCGGCTTCGACGCCACTTGGGAATTGGACATTTTCGGTGGCACGCGCCGCGCTGTGGAAGCCGCGCAGGCCAACACCGAAGCCGCGGCCTGGGAGATGCGCGATGGCGAAGTTTCGCTGACGGCGGAAGTGGCGAACGACTATCTCTCGCTCCGGGCGGCGCAAGCACGGATGGCCATTTTCCGGACCGAGATCGGGCGGCAGCAAAATGCGCTGGCCCTGGTGCATGCGCGTGCCCGTGCCGGTTTCGTCACGCAACTCGATGTCAATCAGCAGCGTGCGCTGGTGAACACCACCGCGGCCGAGTTGCCCGGCCTGCAGGCGGATGCGCGCGCTTTCGAACACGCCATCGCCGTGCTGCTGGCGAAAGAGCCGGAGACACTCACGGCGGAGCTCGACAGCACCGCGCCGCAGCCCCCCATTCCGGCAACGCTGCCGGTGGGGTTGCCGTCCGATCTGCTGCGCCGGCGCCCGGATATCCGGCAGGCGGAACGCAAGCTTGCAGCCGCGACGGCCAATATCGGTGTGGCGGTGGCAGACCTCTATCCCAAATTCAACCTGATTGGTGCAGCGTCGTTCACCGGCCCACATATCGGCGATCTGCTGTCCGCCAGCCATTTCGGTACGATCGGCTTCGGCCAGATCACCTGGCCGATTTTTCAGGGCGGACAAATCCATGCGAACATCCGCGCGAAAGAAGAAGAAACACAACAGGCGTACCTGGCATATCAGAAGGCGGTGCTGAGTGCGTTGCGGGATGCCGAAGATGCGCTCACCCGCTACACGAATGAGCAGCAGCGCTACGTCGCGCTGCAAACCGCGCTGCAATCGGCGCAATCCTCCGCTGCGCTGGCGGAGAATCAGTATCGTGCGGGATTGGTGACGTACCTCAATGTGCTGACGGCACAAACCACGTTGCTGAACGCAGAGGATCAGCTGACGCAATCGCGCCAGCAACTCGCGCAAAATCTCGTATCTTTATACAAGGCGCTCGGCGGCGGCTGGTCCACGGCTGAGGTGGCTCCGGGAACGACTCCAGCCGCACAATAGATCAGCGGTGAAATGGTCCCATCCAGATGCCGATCAGTGCGGCCAAAGACACCAGCGCCAGGAATCCGTTGATCACATAGAGCACGCTGCGCGGAATGTGCCGCACATCCGGCCGCGGCGGCGGCGCTCCGGCAAACAGCTCACGCCAGACTGCCGCGCCGAAACAGAAGCCGCTGAACAGGATGAGCACGGTTCCCACGCCCATCACCAGCCAATGCCCAAGCACGCCGGAAAGCAAGGTGCGGGCACCCACGCCGCTTGCCAGGGCCGCAAAGCCAGTGCGCATCCAGGCGGCATAGGTGCGTTCGCCCGCGAGCACAGTGCGATCCGCCGCCAGTTCCGTGCGGCGGTCCGCCTTCTCGCCGATGCGTTCGAGAACGGGTTTGTCCATGCCTCTGCAAAATCCTCCTGCAGAGGCGCCGGTTCCCGTTTCCGTTGATCCGGCCTTGCGCCGGAAGTCAGCTTGCGCCCTAATCCTGTTGCTCCTGCAAAACGGGGCGTTCCTCAACCTTAGCGTGGATGTCATGCCCCAGCACACGCATCCCGAATTGCAGCGCCTGCGCGATTCCATCGACAATATCGATGCGGCCCTGGTGCATCTGCTGGCGGAGCGCTTCAAGTTCACCAAGGCCGTTGGCGAATTCAAGGCAGCGCAAGGGCTGCCGCCTGCCGATCCCGCTCGCGAGGCAAAGCAGATTGAACGGCTGCGGTCCCTGGCAGAGGCCGCCAAGCTCGATCCAAATTTCGCCGAGAAATTCCTCACCTTCATCGTGCGCGAAGTGATCCGCCATCACGAGGCAATCAAGCCGCCGGAACATCTTGCTGTTTGAGCCGTTACCTTCCCGTGCACCCAACAAGGAGTGAACGATGGATAATGACCGCATCAAAGGAATGGGCGATCAGGCAAAAGGAAGCCTGAAGGACGCCGCCGGCAAAATCACCGGCGATTCCAAGCTGCAGGCCGAGGGCAAGATGGATAAGGCCAAAGGAAAGGTCGAGAATGCCGTCGGCGGCATGAAAGATTCGCTGCGTGGCGATGACGAAGACTGATTGAAATGATCACGGGACAGCGATGAGCTGTCTCTCGGGTGCGGAGCGTCAGAAACGGCGCTCCGCATTTTTTTTGCCGCGGCGAATTCCAACGGGCAAGTCGGCATCTCTCGGCTGAAGGATTCCGGTACACTCGCGCCCATGGCTGAGATCGATTGGCACATGGCCGCAGGCACACTCAACGGGTTTGGAAGCGTGCTACTGGTAGGTGTCCTAACGCCGGGTGAATGTGCCGAATTGATCGAGCTCTATTCGGATGACACGCGGTTTCGCAAACGGGTGGTGATGGCGCAGCACGGCTTTGGCCGCGGCGAATACAAATATTTCGCCTATCCGCTGCCGCCGTTGGTGCACCATCTGCGCGAAACCCTCTATCCGCCGCTCGCCGGGATCGCCAATCGCTGGAATGCGGCGCTGAAGAGCGACATCCGCTTTCCATGTTCACATGCGGCGTATCTCGAACGCTGTCATGCAGCAGGACAGACGCGTCCCACACCGCTGCTGCTGCGCTACGGCGAAGGCGACTACAATTGCCTGCATCAGGATCTGTATGGGGAGCACGTGTTTCCGCTGCAGGTGACGTTGCTGCTGTCGCGACCAGGCGAAGATTTCACCGGCGGCGAATTCGTGCTCACCGAGCAGCGCCCGCGTATGCAGTCTCGGGCAGAAGTTGTGCCGTTAAGGCAGGGCGATGTGGTGATCTTCGCCGTCAACGAGCGGCCCGTTCACGGCACGAAAGGGTATTACCGGGTGAAGATGCGCCACGGCGTCAGCCGTTTGCGTTCCGGCTCACGCTTCACGCTCGGCATCATCTTCCACGACGCGCAGTGATCAATCGCGGCACCTGAACGCTGCCCTTAGCCGACAAAGCCGATGACGCGCTTCACCTCAACCACAATCGGTGCGGCGAGCCCGCGCGCCTTTTCGGCGCCGCCCGCAAGAATGCGATCGATTTCCGCCGGATCGGTCAGCAGCCGGCGCATTTCCGCGGCAATGGGCGTGAGCCTGGCGACGGCCAGCTCCGCCAGATCGTTCTTGAATTCCGAAAACTGCCGGCCGCCAAACTTCGCCAGGACATCGGCGCGTGATGTATCGGACAGCGCGGCATAAATGTTGACGAGGTTCTCCGCTTCCGGACGCCCTGCAAAGCCCTTGTCATCTTCCGGCAGCGGATTGGGGTCGGTGCGCGCCTTGCGAATCTTCTGCGCGATGGCGTCGGCGTCGTCCGTCAGGTTGATGCGCGAATAATCGCTCTCGTCCGATTTCGACATCTTCCTGGTGCCGTCGCGCAGGCTCATCACGCGTGTGCCGGCGCCCACAATCACCGGCTCCGGCAGCGGAAAGAAATCGGGCAGGTCGTAGTCGCTGTTGAATTTCTGCGCAATATCGCGCGACAGCTCCAGATGCTGGCGCTGATCCTCGCCAACCGGAACATGCGTCGCCTTGTAAACGAGTATGTCGGCCGCCATCAGCAGCGGATAGGTGTAAAGGCCGACGGACGCCCGCTCCTTGTGCTTGCCGGTTTTTTCCTTGAACTGCGTCATCCGGTCGAGCCAGCCCAGCCGCCCGACGCAATTAAAGATCCAGGCAAGCTCGGCGTGTTCGGGCACCTGGCTCTGGTTGAACAGGATGCTCCGTCCCGGATCGACTCCGGCCGCGATATAGGCCGCCGTTACTTCGCGTGTTGCCGAGGCCAGCTCCTTGGGATGCCGGTAGCCGGCATCCTGGGTGATCGCGTGCATATCGACCACGCAGTAAAGACACGGCATCTCATCCTGCAGCTTCACCCAGTTCTTCAGCGCGCCCAGATAATTGCCGAGATGCAGCGTATTGGTGGGCTGCATACCGGAGAGAATGAGATTGGGATGCGCAGTCATGGCTGAAGCTCAGGTGGGCGAAGCCGCGCCTTATGCCTTCAACCCTTCGGCGCTTCAAGCACGGTCACATTTTGGTTTCGACGGGTGTCCTGTCGTCGTAGGAAAGCCAGCGCTGCACGATGCCCGCCAGCACGGCACCGATAATCGGCGCAACCCAGAACATCCAGAGCTGGCCGAGCGCCCAGCTGCCCTGGAAGATCGCCACGCCGGTGGAGCGCGCGGGATTGACGGAGGTGTTCGTCACCGGAATCGAAATGAGATGGATCAGCGTTAGCGCGAGCCCGATAGCGATCGGCGCAAATCCCGCCGGCTCGGTGTAGGAGGTGGCGCCCAAGATCACCACCAGAAACATGAACGTCATCACGACTTCGCACAGGAAGCCTGCCACCATCGAATAGTGTTGCGGCGAATGATCGCCGTAACCATTGGACGCAAAGCCGGCCTCCGCGCTGAAACCGGGCGCGCCGCTGGCGATGGCGTAAAGCACGGCGCCCGCAACAATCGCGCCAAGCACCTGAACGATGATGTATGGCAGTACGTCGCGCGCCGGAAAGCGCCCACCTGTGAACAGCCCAATGGTCACCGCGGGATTGAAATGCGCGCCGGAAATGTGGCCGAAAGCGTAAGCCCCGGTCAGCACGGTGAGGCCAAAGGCGAGCGCCACGCCCGCGTAACCGATGCCGAAATCCGGAACGGCTGCTGCGAGCACCGCGCTGCCGCAGCCGCCCAGCACCAGCCAGAACGTACCAAGGAACTCGGCCACCAACCTGCGTGACATGTTCATGACGCCCGACCCGACCTTCTTCGACCTGCAGATTACACCGAGATCGCGTGCGCCGCTATTGGCCTTTCGTCTGATTCCGCGCCCACTCGAGATAATCCGAATTCCCGCCTTCGATCGGAAGCACCAGAAAGCACGGCGTCGTATAGGGGTGCAGCGGCCGCGCCGTTGCTATGACCTCATCAATCTTGGCGCGGCGCGTCTTGATGAAAGCGGCCACTTCCGGCCCGCTCTCCAATTTGCCCTGCCATTCGTAGATCGAGTGCATCGGCGGATAGATGTTCACGCAGGCCGCAAGGCGCGACGTCACCAGCACTTCGCCGACGCGCCGTGCCGCCGCCTCATCGGGGAAGGTGGAATACACAAACACAAATTCGCTGTCGTTCATCGCCGGGTCTCATTGAGCACGCTTCCGCTTGCGGCTATTCTAGGCAAGGGGAGCGTTCGATGACAAAACATTCTATAGGTCTGGTATTGGCGGCGGCGCTGCTGTGGAGCGCGCCCTCGCAGGGAGACACGGGCGTGGCACACATCACTGGCGTTGGCGGCATCTTCTTCAAATCGCCCGACCCGAAAAAGCTCGCGGCGTGGTATCGCGATGTTTTGGGCCTGAAAATCGAAGACTGGGGCGGCGCGATGTTGCCTTACGATGCCAAGGGCCATCCCCCGGTTGTGGTGTGGAGTGCGTTTCCGGCCAACACGAAGCACTTTGCGCCGTCCAACCGCGAGTTTATGATCAACTTTGCCGTGGATGACATGGATGCCTTTATGGCCATGCTGAAGAGCAAGCACGTGGAGATATTGAAACGCGACGACGATTCCGATCCGTCCGGCCGTTTCGCCTGGATCGTGGATCCCGACGGCACTAAGATCGAACTGTGGCAGCCGAAAAAATAAAAAGAAAACGGCGCGGGACGAAAATCCCGCGCCGCGCCGCGCTGTCGTCAATTCTTTCAGCTCTAAACGAGCTTCAGATTTACGGCCTTCGGTCCGCGCTTGTCCGCTTCGATGTCGAACTGCACGTGCTGGCCTTCATTGAGCCCGCGAAGGCCCGCCGCCTGAACGGCCGTGACATGGACAAACACGTCCTTGCCGCCGCCTTCTGGCGCAATGAATCCAAAACCTTTCGTCGTGTTGAAGAATTTGACCTGACCGGTCGTCATTACGGCTTTCTCCTGAAAGCATAAGTTGCGCGACAAACACCGTGTTCATCGCGATCCAAAACCGCGTCTCGCTTTCAGGAAGAACGTCGTCGTCACTCCAGCTCAGCTGTCTGTGGACGACAACCGCATGGTGCGCATTTGACTTATTCCGGCTCGCGCGGCTTTGAACGGCGGCGGATATAGGCCGTTGCATATCCTTTGGCAACTACCACGCAAACTCCAGCGGAATATGTTGCGGTTGTGCTGCGACACGATTTAGCCACGATGTGACAGAGGGAAAATCGGACAGCACAAAGGCGCCTTCTTCCGCGCAATGTGTGTAACCGTAGAGCGCGATGTCAGCGACGGAATAACGATTGCCAGCGAACCAGTCGTTCGTCTTCAGATGCGTTTCCATCACGCCAAGTGCAGCATTTCCTTTCGCGTGCCAGTCCGGCACCAGATGCTCTTTCTTCTCGAATTCTTCTTTCGGCGCGTATTTCAACCAGAACCGCGCTACGGCAATATAAGGCTCGTGGCTGTATTGCTCGAAGAACATCCATGACAGCATCTGCGCGCGCGACCACGCATCCTGCGGCTGCAAAGCCGTCCCATCAGTCAGGTATGAGAGAATGGCGCCCGATTCCGGCAACACGCGGCCGTCATCCAGTTCCAGCAACGGCACGCGCCCGTTCGGGTTTTTCGCAAGAAAGTCCGGCTTCCGCGTATCGCCCGCGAACAGCGGATATTCTTTCAGCGTGAGCGGCGTGCCGAGCTGGCGCGCTGCAAGCCTCACCTTGTAGCAGTTCCCGGACATCTGCATCTGATGAAGGATCGGCATGGCGTTCTCCGCGTTTGTCACAGAATGAAGATGCCCGGATTTGCCATGCGGCGGCCGCGCGGCGGCCTTGCGGGCAACGCCGCACGCTGCCGGGCCGGCACAGGATTGCCACAGAGGGACGGAAAGGCACAAAATGATCACACTGATTTTGCTTTGGGGGAACGCATCATGAAATTCTCGCACCTTGCTCTTTCTGCCGCCGTACTCAGTGCCGCGATCGGATTTGCGTCGCCGGCGCCTGCCGACCCGTTGCCGATGGACAATCCCACGACCCTCAACGGCGTGGAGGTGGTCTGCACCGGCATCGGATCGTCGCAGCAGGATCCCCGCTGGCCATCCTATCCGGTGCGCGTGGAGTTCTCGAACGGCGGCGCGCAGTATCTGGCGGGTGCCCATGTGACGCTCAGCAGCGGCGGCAAGCAGCTGGCCGCCTTCGATTGCTCCGGCTCGTGGGTGCTGCTCCGGGTGAAGCCGGGAAATTACAAGGTCTCCGCCACCCTGACCGATCAGCCCGGCAGTGGCGAGCGCAGCGCCACCTTCTCTCCGCCAGCCTCGGGGCAGAAGCGGGTGGTGATCCAGTTCCCGATTCAGCCGAACCAGTAAACTGGCGGCCGGTCATCGCGCGCCATGCGGGTCACCATCTATCACAATCCGCGATGTTCGAATTCGCGGCGCTGCCTGGAAATCATCCGCGAGGAGGGTTTCGAGCCCACGATCATTGAATACCTCCAGCATCCGCCGAACGCGGTGGATCTCGAGCGGCTGGTGGGCAAGATGGGCGTTTCGGTGCGCGACGTCATCCGCACGAAAGAGGCGGAGTACGCCGAGCTGCACCTGCGAAATGCAAGCGACGTGGCGCTGTTCATGGCGGTGGCGGCACATCCGATCCTGCTCAACCGGCCGATCGTGGTGACCGGCAAGGGTGCCAAACTCTGCCGGCCGCCTGAGCTGGTCCGCGAGCTTTTGTAACGGTCACACCATGCTAGAGTGCCCCGTCACATAAAGGGGGCTTTCCATGACACGCTTTGCCGTCGCCGCTGCGCTGCTGCTCATGGCCGCGCCGGTTTACGCATCCGATGAAACCGACATCGTCGCCGTCATCACAAAGATGAACGACGCGATGAACAAGAACGATAACAAGACCGCCGCCGCGGCGTACGCCGCAAACGCCACCATCATCGATGAGTTCGCGCCGCACTACTGGAACGGTGCGAATGTATATGACAGCTGGACCAACGATTTCGCCGCCATGGCCAAGGTGCAGGGCGATACCGACAGTTTGGTAACGCTCGCCAAGCCGGCGCACATTACCGCCAGCGGCGATCACGGCTATGCGGTGATCCCGGCCATCTACACCTTCAAGGAGCACGGCAAGAAGAAGACCGAGCATGGCCTCTGGACTTTCGCCATGGAAAAATCTGGCGGCGAGTGGAAAATCGCTGGCTGGAGCTGGGCGCTGAAGTAACGCGCCCTGCTTCGAAGAAGTTCGGGCGCGCGAATAGCGGAGCGCCCGCAAACGTCCTATATTGTGCGCTCGCACGCTTTCGAACGCGGGCGCCTTTGGAGGGGCGTTGCGTGGACGGAGGTTCCAATGATGAGTTTGAGGAGTGGATTGCGGGGACTCGCGGCAGCGACCGCTATCGCCGCGCTGACATTCGCCGCACCGGCCGCTGAGGCCGCCCATATGGGCGGCGGTGGCATGCATGGCGGCGGTTTCCATGGTGGTGGTTTCCATGGTGGCGGATTCCACGGTGGCGGTTTCCGTGGTGGTTTCCGCGGTTTCCGTGGTGGATTTCACGGCTTCCGCGGTGGCTTCCGCGGCTGGCACGGCCGCTGGGGTTGGCGTGGCTGCTGCTGGCGTGGGGGCGTTTTTGTTGGCGGCTGGCCGTGGTGGGGAGGCTGGTACGGCTATCCGTATTATCCCGCCTATTATCCGTACCCGTACTATTACGGGGGCTATCCGGACTACGGCTACGACGATGCGCCGGGCGACGATTACGGCAGCTACGGGCAGGCTGCGCCGCCGCCGCAGAATTACAGTGCCCCGCCTCCCAGCAATTCTCCTTCCGGCGGCGCGTACTAGAAGATCACAATTTGGTTATGGCGCAGGTTCACTCCTGCGCCATTTCCATTGCGTCGTCCGCATCGGCTAAAATGGTTGTCAGAAGATGCCAATCGGAGTGCCGCCATGTGCCGGGCCATCAAGACGTTGCACAACTTCGCCCCGCCTGCGAGCGATGACGAAATCCGCGCCAGTGCGCTGCAGTTCGTGCGTAAGATCTCCGGTTTCACCCGGCCGTCGAAAGCAAACGAAGCCGCGTTCAATCACGCGGTCGACGAGGTGGCGCACATCGCCCATCACCTGCTCGCCGACCTGGTGACGCACGCTCCGCCCCGCGATCGCGCGACCGAAGCGACGAAAGTGAAGACCCGCTCGGCCCAGCGCTACGCCCGCGCATAGCGCCTGACGGCGGTTTCACGACGCCGCGCGAAGTGTAACGGAGTGTTGCGGCGTATTGATCGGCCGCCACGCATGCTTACCTGATCATTGACGCTCTGCAATGACGCTTCGTACTGGCGAGGGTTCTCGCTCCGGGAGGCAGGGCGAAGTGGCCTGCGGAATCTTTGAACGGAGGTTCTGATGTCCACTTTGAAGACAGTGTTGCGCGCGGCGGCGCTGACCGCCGCAATGGGAACGGCAGCTGTGGCGCTCCCCGCCACTGCGGCAACCATGCATGGCGGTTCTGGTGGCGGCGGCTTCCACGGCGGTGGTGGATTCCACGGTGGTGGCGGCTTCCACGGAGGTGGATTACACGGTGGCGGCGGATTCCACGGCTTTCACGGAGGTGGATTCCATGGCCGTGGAATGCACACCGGCTGGCGTGGCGGTTGGCACAACGGCAGGCACGGCCACTTCCGCAACGGCGTGTTTTTTGTCGACCCGTTTCCCTGGTACGGCTACGGCGGCTACTACGATCCGTATACGGACGACTCTGCCTACAACGCCTACTGCGACCCGGACAGCCAGTATTACGATCCCGACTACTGCAGCAGCGATTGAGGCGCGCGGATGAAGGTTCCTCTCCCGCCCAGCGGGGGAGGGCCACCTTTCTCCCTATCTTGTGCTCACCTCCCAAGAGTCCGCAGCGACTCGCTTTTAGCGCAACTCTTCCGGCACGGAAGGATAGTCGATCAGCACTGAGCCGAGACTTTTCATCAGCGGGCCAAGCCACGGCTCAAAACGCCGCCAGTAATCGACGGCGTCTTTGGTGATGGGCCGGCGCACCTGTTCCGAGCTTGGTGTCAGCACGGTGCGCCTGGTTTCGTAAAACCTCAGGCAGCTCTCTTCGAACGGCAGCCCGACATACGCCAGCAGCTTGCGCGTTTCGGTTTCCGGATCGGCCACCATGTTCTCATAGATCACGCGGTGAACCTTGCCCGGCAGCACGCGATCGAAATGCGCCATCAGCTCCACATATTCACGGTAGGAGCGCCCGAGCTCCGTGATCCGAAGTCGTCCTGCGGCGCTGTAGAGTTTGAAGGTGGAAAGGCAGGAGTCCGCGGGATGCCGTCGCGCGTCGATAAGTTTCGCATTCGGCAGAATGAGATGGATCATGCCGGTGAACAGATAGTTGTCCGGTTTTTTGTCGGTGAAGTACGGACGTCCGAGTTTGCGGTGCACACGCGCGTAGCCGAGATATTCCTCGCCAAGCGCCTCGATTTCGTTCTGCCCTAGCGCGGCCAACGCCGCCAGCGCATCGGTGTCCAGTACTACTCCCAGTCCCTGACGCCGTGCCAATCGTTTGGCGATGTTGCCAATGTAGGGAAGTTCGGCCGTGCCCTCGATCGCCGAATGGCTGGAGAGAATTTGCTCGACTAGGGTAGAGCCGGAACGGGGGCGGCCAAGAATGAAGATCGGGTCCGGCGCCTGGCAGCCCCAACCCGCGCGGTTTTGCAAGAATTCTGGCGTGAATAGTGTCTTGTTGGCGTTCACCGCCGCGGTAAGCGCATCCGGATTGTATGCGGAATTCAGCCGCATGGCCGCGTTCACCGTGGCGTACTGCTCCCACGAATTTCTGTAGTCGCCCAAATCCTCGTACGCCTTGCCAAGCGCGAACTGAAATCCGGCGCGGTCGCTGGGCGAAAGATCGGCGCGCAGCAACTGTTCGTGCATCGCCGGAATGTCTGCGGGATCGAAGCGGAAGGTCTTCAGATTGGCGAGGCTCCAGTACGCCTGGCCGCAGGACGGGCGGCAGGCGATGGCCTGCCGGTACGCGGCGATGCTTTCCTTCCGGGAGCCGGTGACGCGAAGGGCGTGGCCGTAACTCACCCAGGATTCGGCCCGTTCCGGCGTCTCCTTCACCAGCGCTTCGTTGAGGGCGACGGATTCGGTATTGTCGCCGATGTTGCCCAGAATGCTCGCCCGCATCTGCCGGAACAGCGGATTGTCCGGCTCTTCGGCGAGCAGCAGGCCGGTTTCGGCCAGCGCGGCGGCGTAGCGATTCATTTCGGCAAGCTGCCTGGCGCGCTCCGAGCGTGCCGCCGCGAAGTCGGGCACGATTTCGAGACATCGCGCCAGATACTCGAGCGCCTCCTCGCGGCGGTCCTGGCGGTAGAGCGCGCGCGCCATCAGGAACAGCGCATCGGCATCGCGCCGGTTCTTCGCGAGATACGCGGCCAGCTCCTTTTCGGCGTGCTCGACATGGCCTTCGCGCATCGCCGACACGATCTGGCGCAGGCGCGGATTGCGCAGCGGCCGCCGCTTGCCAAGCTGATCGGCAGCGCGCGCGAATGCGTTCATCTCAGAAGGCTGGCTCATCGCTCAAGCGATTAGAGGAAACCCGCCGGAGTAGAAAGATCGCGAAAACAAAAGAGGGCGGCCGAAGCCGCCCCCTTTTTAACCCAGGGAATTGCCTTACGATTTGTCCTTGCCGAGGAGGGCAAAGGCGAAGTCCACCGTCGAACCGGTACAATCGCTTATGGATTCGAACTGCGTCAGGCATTTCGGATCGTTGACGCCGACGCTGCCGCCATACCAATAGCCGGCCGCCTGGTTATTGGCGACGCCGAGATTCGCCGTCCAGGCCCAGTAGCCGCTGGTATTGATGCCCTTCATGTTCGCCTGCACGGTTACCCAGTAGCTGGCACCGTTCGTGCCGCCCTTGAGGTTCACCTTGCAGGTCTTCGGCAGTTTGATCTGGAAGGTGCCGCCAACATCGGAGCTGGGCGTGATGTTATCGCATTCCACCTTCGGGTCGCCGTTCTTCGGCAGGCTGCCCTTGTTCTTCCAGAACAGGACGTTCACGGACGAAGCCGGGCCGGCTCCGATGTAGTAGAAGCCGGTGACGTCCACTTCCTTGACTTTCCAGGAATGCCCCGCGGGCACCTTGAAGTCGTCGGCGAGATACTCGTCGTATTGCGGATAGGAGCTCAGGGTTTGCGAGAAGAAGCCATAGGAACTGTCGCCGATGTTCTGATCGTACAGTGTCGCCAAGCCCTTTGGCGGAGCATGAATGACATGCTTGGCCACGCCGTGGACGCCTGCGGCGTTTTGCACGACGCCCGCATAGGCACTGCCAGTCAAAGCCAGCGCCGCAACGCCAGCAAAAAGCACGGTTTTTATCATTGGATACCCTCTTTGTTTGAGATGTACCGCAGGGGACTTTCCCCCGGTCATACGGCGACCCTAACGGGCGATTTCAAGCCGGCAATCCCGAATTTGTAAGCATTCGTCGCGAACACGGCATTCGGCGAAGCAAAATCATTTCGATAACGCAACAACATCCGATGCACTGCGCGGATGTTGCTGAAGCGACGTGCGCAAAGCAAGAATCGCTCGTCTTGTTTCCGCGAAGCACGCGAGAGCGCGTTCGCGCTGCGAAGAAGTTCCGCCTGGCCGCGGACCTATCGTGCCGTCGAGGTCCTCGCGTTGCGATGCGCCCGGATCAGCTCCGCCACACTTGCGACAGTGGATTTCCGGCCGTTGCCCTTGACCGCGCCATTCTGACAGTTGGTGACGCCGGTGAGCTCGCCTTCGTTGCCCTGGAAGAACGTCGTTCCGGCAAAGCCGACCCAAACCGCCCATTCCGCGCCGTCCTTGATCTTCTTCGGAAGCTGGAAGGCCACCGACATCCCAAACGTGCCGTAATTCTGTGCTTCCACATTATCGGACAAAATCGAAACCTTGCCGAGCCCCGGTGTCTTGCCCAGCACGCCATACCCATCGCTGGTGCCGCCGGAGCAGTTGTTGTTGACATGCCGCCAGGCGCGCACCGAGCCGCCGAAGGCGCCGCCATCGATTCCGGTGAAGACCATCGCGCCATCGCAGTACGAGCCGCCGCCATTGGTGCCGAACCCAAAACAATAGGTGCCGGCCTGCGCTGTGGCCGCGCTGGAAAGAACGGCGGCCGCACTCAGCATCAGATATTTGTTCATGAGCGATCCCCCTTGGTAGAGGTCGAAATATAGCAAGGAAAATTCTCTGGCGCATGTGGATTCGATAGGTAAGAGCCGAAGATCGCAATCGCTGCAAACTGGCGTTAGTGCTCCGCTGACGCTATGGAAACCGGATGTCCCTTGCCGAAGCTGCACCTCTTTCATTCCTGCGCGAGCTGGCGCTCGCGGCACACGCCTGGCCGTTCGAGGAGGCGCGCAAGGTTCTCGCCCGGCTGGAGCGCTTCGCCGCCACCGGCAAGCCGAAAGACTGCGTCCTGTTCGAAACCGGCTACGGCCCCTCCGGCCTGCCGCATATCGGCACCTTCGGCGAAGTCGCCCGCACCACCTGGGTGCGACGCGCTTTCCAGCAGATGAGCGATGTGAAGACGCGGCTCATCGCGTTTTCCGACGATATGGATGGCCTGCGCAAAGTGCCGGGCAACGTGCCGAACCAGGAGATGCTGACGGCGAACCTCGGCAAGCCGCTCACCTCGGTGCCCGATCCTTTCGGCACGCATGAAAGCTACGGCGCGCACAACAATGCGCGGCTGCGCGCCTTCCTCGACCGCTTCGGCTTCGAATACGAGTTTCTGAGCTCTACCGAATGTTACAAATCCGGCCGCTTCGATGCCACGTTGCTCACCATCCTCGCGAAATACGAGAAGGTGCGCGATATCGTGCTGCCGACACTGGGCCCTGAACGCCGCGCCACCTATTCGCCTTTCCTGCCGGTTTCGCCGCAAACGGGCCACGTGTTGCAGGTGCCGATTCTGGAGTGGCATCCGGCGCGCGGCACGATTGTGTACGAGGAGGACGGCAAGCGCGCCGAAGTGCCGGTCACCGGCGGTCATTGCAAGTTGCAATGGAAGGCGGATTGGGCCATGCGCTGGCTGGCACTTGGTGTCGATTATGAGATGTCCGGCAAGGATCTCATTTCCTCCGTTGAGCTGTCGTCGAAAATCGTACGCGCGCTGGGTGGCATTCCGCCGGATGGTTTCAACTACGAACTGTTTCTCGATCAGAACGCCGAGCGTATTTCAAAATCCAAAGGCAATGGGCTTTCCATCGAGGAATGGCTCACCTATGGGCCGGAAGAAAGTATCGCGCTCTTCATGTTCCAGAAGCCCCGCGTGGCGAAGCGGCTTTACTTCGATGTGATTCCGAAAGCGGTTGATGATTACGTCGAGTTCCTCCGCAAATACCACGCCGAAGCGGACGAAGCAGAGAAGCTGGAAAATCCCGTTTGGCATATCCACAAGGGGCATCCGCCGGCGGAAGAGTACCCCGTCAGCTTTGCGCTGCTGCTGACGCTGGTAAGTGCGTCCAATGCGCACGACCGCGAGCTGCTGTGGGGTTTCATCCGCAGCTACGCGCCGGATGCGAATCCGAAAGACAATCCGGGGCTTGATCGGCTCGTCGGTTACGCCATCCGCTACTACGACGATTTCGTGAAGCCGGCGAAGAAGTATCGCCGGCCGAGCGATAAAGAGCGTGCGGCGCTGGAAGACCTTGCGCAGGTGCTGGATGGCTTCGGCGAAGAGCGCGATACGGAGAGGGTGCAGTTCGAAGTGTACGAGGTCGGCAAGCGTCACCAGTTCGAACCACTGCGCGACTGGTTCAAGGCGCTTTACGAAGTACTATTTGGCCAAAGCCAGGGTCCACGCTTCGGCTCTTTCGCCGTGCTGTTCGGCTGCGCGCCAACGGCCAGCATGATCCGTGCCGCGCTGGCCCGCGAATCCGTCATTGCGCCGTGAGAGTCACGGGCGCGGCGATAGCGCTGCTGGCTTTCGCCGGCGCGACTTCCGCGGCAGCGTCCGTCAATCCGCAGGAATTGTACGCTGCCGGCAAGTATCAGGCGGCGATCGATGCGGGCGCTTCGCAAGGTAGCGCATCAAGTTTGGCAATCGCCGCGCATGCGACTTTGGCCGAGACGACATTACGTGGCGTTTCGTGCCTGGAATGCATTGGCCGGGCGGAAGCCTACGCGCGGCGAGCCATCGCGCTCGACCCGAAGCGGCCTGAGGGTCATCTCTACCTTGCAGTCGCACTTGGCTACGAAGCACGAATCCGCGGGGCAGTTGCCGCCCGCTTGCGCGGCTTGGTGGAAGAAGCGAAGGCGAATCTCGATGCCGCGCTTGCTGCCGATCCTGACAATGCGCGGGTGCTCGCCGCGCTGGGCGGCTGGAATATTGCAGTCGCCGGCAAGGCCGGCGCTACGCTGGCGCACTGGCTCTACGGCGCGAGCTTCAGCGAAGGCATGAAGGATTTCACGCGCGCTTTCCGGCTGGCGCCGCAGGATATCGCGTTGCGCTATCAATATGCCCTTTCGTTGTCTGGCTACGATGCAGGAACGTATCACAAGGAGATCGAAACATCTCTATCGCGCGTCATCGATGGAAAACCCGCGACGGCATACGACATGGAAAGTCAGAAACGCGCGCGCGAACTGCTGCGGCTGTTGAAAGCAAATGACCTCGATGGTTTGCAGCAAGCGGTGCGGCGATATCAGGGTTACCCCCCGAAGGCTACTGACTAGCCCAGATGATGCGGTGAATGAACGCCACGTCCGCCAGCAGGAAGTGGCGGTCTTCGTATTCCACGTTGAGCGATTTTAATTCCACGCGCTGCGAACTGAGGCGCACCAGTTGCTTCGCCATCACTTCGCCGGCTTGAGTTTTCAGCACCACGCGATCGCCGCGGCGCAAACTGGCGGAAGGGGACACCACAATCCGGTCGCCATCGCGGTAAACCGGCAGCATGGAATCGCC
The DNA here is from genome assembly GCA_036269195.1 of Rhizomicrobium sp. Lineage (GTDB taxonomy): Bacteria > Pseudomonadota > Alphaproteobacteria > Micropepsales > Micropepsaceae > Rhizomicrobium. The sequence continues at coordinate 331,293 of DATASO010000015.1, read as the reverse complement.
GCTGACCTCGAGCGCGTAGGCGTGTTCGTCCGCCAATTCGGGAAACGGGATCTCGTCCCAGCCGGTACCCAGCGGAAATCCGGCGTCGTCGAAGAACCCTTCGCGGCCGGCCTGCGCCAGGCCGATCAACGGGATGGGCTTGCCGAAGGCGCGCGCGCCCTTGGCGCGGCTCATCTGCAGCACGAATTCCTCGAAGGTCTCACCGGTGGCCTGGAGCGATTTCGCGAGGCTTTCTGTGGAGGGCCAGCGCGGCCGCCCATCCGGACCGATTCGTTTGCTCTTGTTGAAGGTGGTGGGATCCAGGCCTGCTGCCCGGGCCAGCCCGGAAACGGAGAGATCGTGGCGCGAGGCAAGGGAGTCGATGCCTTCCCAGACCTGCGCGTGGGTGAGCATTTGTGGCGTCATGAGAAGAAATCCCCAAGAACCCATGTGGTAGCCGATTCTATGGGTGCACGCAAGCGAGTAATCATCTACAGCAGGGGCTGGATTGAGGGTTGCGCGCAGAAATGCTGATCGACGCGGGAGCGAGGGCATTACGCCGTCTGCCGCCTGAGGTGGCCCATCGCGCCACAATCCGGCTGGTGGGCGCCGCGAGTCCGTTCCTCCCAGCGCCCGTTGCGGATGATCCGCGGCTGGCGGTCCGCGTTTTCGGCCGCGAGCTGCCCAATCCTGTCGGGCTTGCGGCCGGCTTCGACAAGGATGCGGCAGTCCCCGATGCGATGCTGAAGTTCGGCTTCGGATTTGTGGAGTGCGGAACGGTGACGCCGCGGCCGCAGCCCGGCAATCCCCGGCCGCGCCTGTTCCGCTTGCCTGCGGATGGCGCCGTCGTCAATCGCATGGGGTTCAACAACCGGGGCATGGAGGCGATGGCGGCGCGGCTTGCGTATCGCAAACGGCGTGACGTGCTCGGCGTCAACATCGGCGCCAACAAGGACAGCGCCGATCGCATCGAAGACTATCGCACAGGTTTTCGGCGACTTGCTCCGTATGCGGATTATATCGCGATCAATATTTCGTCGCCGAACACGCCGGGGTTGCGCGCGCTGCAGTGCCGGGACGAACTCGAGAAATTGCTGGGTGCGCTCGATGCCGAGCGCGGTGCAATAAGGGTACCGCTACTGCTGAAGATTGCGCCCGACCTCAGCGACGATGAGATCAGAGACATTGCGGAAATTACGCTGGCCTTTGGACTGGACGGCATCATCGCAACCAACACGACAATCGCACGCCCATCAACATTGCACGATGCGAGTGCGCGGCAAGCAGGAGGGTTGTCGGGCCGTCCGCTGTTGCAGCGCTCGACGGACGTATTGAAACAATTGCGTCAGCGAACGGGCGGCCACCTCACGCTCGTGGGGGTTGGTGGCGTTTTTTCCGGCGCCGATGCTTACGCGAAGGTCCGCGCCGGGGCCTCGCTGATTCAATTGTACACGGCTTTGGCCTATGAAGGTCCAACGCTTATCACGCGGGTGAAAAAGGAATTGCTTGATTGCCTTGAGCGCGACGGTTTTTCCAGCATCGCGCAGGCGATCGGTGTGGACGCCCGCTGACGTTGACCCGGTGGCATGGAATGTTAGGGTACCGCGGCAACCACGGGATCAGGCATGCCTCCTGAATACATAGAGCCTATTTCGCGCGCCGATCTGCATCTCAAAGGCAAGCGCGAACAGACGAAAGCCAAGAACCGTGAGATGATCCTGGAAGCTGGGCGCCGAGTGTTCGCGGACCTTGGATATGGTGCCGCCACTGTGCGCGACATCATTCGGGCGACGCCGCTCGCATCCGGCACCTTCTACAATTACTTCCGCTCCAAAGAGGAGGTGTTCCAGGCAATCCAGGACGAAAGCGCGCTGCGCATCCGTCCGCGGCTGCATGAGGAACGCGCGAAGGCGCAGAACGTGGAGGAATTCATTTCCGGCACATTTCGAACCTTCTTCGAGTTCGTTGCCAGCGATGAGGCAAATTTCCGCGCCATCCACCGCAACACCGATACGTTGCGCGTGCGCATGGACACAGCGGAGATTATCGCCGGCTTTCAGGAATTGCGGGAGGATCTGGAAGCGGCAATCGCCAAAGAATTGCTGCCGTCGGTGGATGCCGATTTCCTGATGGCGGCCCTGATCGGCGTTGCTTTCGAATTGGCAGAGCGCATGCTGCGGCGGGAATTTGCCGACGCGAATGCGACCGCAGAATTTGCAACAGCTTTGTTCATGGGCGGCATTCGCGCGTTGCCGAATCTTTCTTCGCTCGATCCCTCGGCAAACGCCTGATGCCTTGCGGTAAGCCGCGCGAGAGATTAGCAGCTTCCTGACCGCAATCCGGAGCCGGTAGTCCATGTCCAGTGAAGTCCTCCACGTCCCTCGCGAAAAGCTGAGGGCGCACACGTTGCATCTGCACTACGCCATTGTATCGCTAATGGAGGAACTGGAAGCGGTGGACTGGTATCGCCAGCGCGCCGACGATACGGAGAACGCCGATTTGCGCGAAGTGCTGCTGCACAACGCCCGAGAAGAGATGGAACACGCCTCCATGCTTATCGAATGGATCAGGCGGCACGAGCCGCTGTTCGACAAGCAGCTGCGCGAATACCTGTTTACGGACAAACCCATCGTGGAGGTGGAGCACGAAGCGATGGACCGTGGCTCCCCGGTCAAGACGGAAGAGACCACCGGCAGCGGTACTCCGGTCAAGCGATAGGGCAGGTGTCGTGGAAGCGGGTGAGGTCCACCACGCGCCGGCCGTTTGGCGCCACCGACAGTACGTCCACGAATCTCTGGTTCCAGACAATATCGTCCGGTGTGTAGGCGTGGCGGACATACACCAGGTCGGCAAGCGTATCGTCGGTGCCACGCAACAAAACGATGATTTCCATCTGCCGCGCGTACAGCTCCTCCAGCGACAGCCCGTGAAGCGGGCTGCGCATGTCGATCGGGTGCATCACGGTCCATGACAAAGTGAAGAGCGAAGTCCGCGAGCGCACCAGCTCCAGCTCCTGGAACCGGCGCATCACAATGCCCTCGCTGCTGACCGCCTGGTGCGCGAGGGTTACGTTGATCGCGGCATCGAGAATTTGGTTGCCACGTTGGTTGGCGGCGCGGAACATCAACGTCGGCACGCCGTCGAACGGCGCCACCACGGCCACCTTGCTGAACACCACACGAGCCGATGGCCGCGACAGCCGCGCGAACATCAGCGACGCCATCATGGCGAGGTAGAGAAAGCCCACGAAGGCTTCGACCACCACCACGCTGTTTACGAAGGCGGATTTCGGCACCATCACGCTGTAATTGATGGAGCCGATAGTCTCCACGCTGAACAGAAAGCGGTCCCCGAAGCTGCCGGGCCGCGCATGTTCGATGCCGTTCGGATCGGAGAGATAGAGCAGTGCGAAATCGGCATTGACGATCAGGAACACGGCCGCAAGTCCGGCGAGGAACAGCCACCACGGCGCGGTGAGGACGGCGTGATAGAAATCGGTCCAGCGACTCCGGTCCTGCCCCTTGATAATCACGCGCTGCAGCTTGCGGCTGCGCAGATATTGCGCTGTGCTGATCCCCTGCGGGACAGGCGCAGTCGGCTCGACGGGATTGCGGTCGTTCACGGAGCTGCACTCGGCCTTCGATTCAGCGCTCCATTGTAGCGCATGAAATGACCGGGCTACACAGTTGGTCCCTATCTCTCCAGCCGCTTCGTTCTTAGCGCCTGCAGGTAAGCGGACCATTTCTTGGCTTGGTCGCGGCCGAGTTCGTGCAGGTAATCCCAACTATAGAGGCCAGTGTCGTGGCGGTCATCGAAGAGGACGCGCACGGCATAATTGCCGACCGGCTCAAGCCGCGCGATCTTCACGTCCCGCTTGCCGCCCACGATCTGCTTCTGGGCCGGCGAATGTCCCTGCACCTCGGCGCTCGGCGATTCCACCCGCAAGTATTCCGCCGGCAGCGCGAAACGCTCGCCGGATTCGAAACTGACAGTCAGCGTGGTCTTCGTCTTGTCGAGCCGCAGCTCAACCGGCCAGGCACTCACTTGCGCAGCCGCTCTTCTTCGGAGAGTTCGCGGGCTTCGCCGGCCAGCATGATCGGCACGCCGTTGCGAATGGGATAGGCGAGCCCTGCGAGCTTGCTCACCAGCTCCTGTTTTTCGCGGTCGTAGATCAACGGCCCTTTGGTGACGGGGCACACCAGAATCTCCAGCAGCTTGGGATCGATCTCGGTCATCAGTTCAAGGATCCGCTTATCGCGCGTGCATCGGCCATTTCCAGCAGCGCCACAAGCGTGGCGACGCGTTCGCTCCAGCCAGGCGCTTCCAAAATCGCCTGCTTCTCGGCCGGTTCGAAGGGGCAAAGCATGGCCAGTGCATTGACCAGATGCTCGGGCGGTGCGTTCATCACGGATTGCCAGTCCGCCTTGAGGTCGCGGCGCGTGAGATAATTTTTCAGTGCCGCAAGCAGGCGCTCGCGCGGCAATTCGGATTCCTCGCTCAACATCAGATCGCCGGCGAACTGCGAGTAATCGGGACTGACCTGGCGATATGGCTTGTCTGTCGAGAGCTCCTGTGCCACCCGAAAGCGGCATACGCCGGTCAGGGTGATCTGGTAGCGGTGGTCTTCGGATTCCTTGAAGCTTGTGACCCGGCCGAGGCAGCCAACCTGTGACAGAGCCGGGCGGAGGCTATGCTCTTCCGGTTCGGAGGGCTGGATCATGCCGATCAGCCGCGTGCCGGAAATCGTATCGTCCACCATTGCGAGGTAGCGGGGCTCGAACACATTCAGCGGCAGCGCGCCGCGGGGCAACAGCAGCGCGCCGGTCAATGGAAAAACCGGCACCATTTGCGGCAGATCGTCCAGCGTGCGGTAAGGCTTGTGCATGACGTCAGGCAAACAGAATGGATGAAAGCTTGCGCCGCGCCTCGACGGTGCGCGGATCGGCCGGCCCCATCGCCTCGAACAACGTAACAAGGTGCTTGCGCGCGGCCTGATCGTTCCAGTTGCGGTCGCGGCGGACTACCTCGAGTAATGCATCCAGTGCACCCACGCGATCGCCCTTGGCATCCAGCGCCAATGCGAAGTCGTAACGCGCCTGATGATCGTCGGGATTGGCCTCCAGCTTCGCACGTAGTTCCGTCGTGTCTCCAGCTTGGGCGGCCTGCTCGCGCAGCTTTACTTCCGCTTCCACCGCGCGGATGGACTCGTCCTCCGCGCCATCGGGGCGAACCAACTGCAGTGTCTTGCGGGCGCGATCCACATCGCCGCTCTTGAGATAGCAGCGCGCCAAACCGGCGACGGCCCTGGGATGCCCCGGCTCATCCTGCAGCGCTTGCGCGTAGGCCTGCGCCGCGGTGCCAAGATCGCCTGAGGCATACGCCTCTTCCGCGACGGCCAACGTGTCTTCCGCTGGGCTTGCGCCTGCAGCACCGCTGGTCAGCTGCTGCACAAACGCCCGCAGCTGCGATTCCGGAATGGCGCCCATAAAGCCATCGACGGGCTGCCCATTGCGGAACGCATACACGGTGGGAATCGACTGGATGCGCAGCTGCTGCGCGATCTCCTGGTTCTCGTCGATGTTGACCTTCACCAGGCGCACAGCGCCCTTGGCCTCGTTCACCACCTTTTCGAGAAGTGGTCCCAACTGTTTGCATGGCCCGCACCACGGGGCCCAGAAATCGACGATGACCGGCACGTCGCGCGAGGCTTCCAGCACATCCGCCGCGAAGGTTTCGATGCTGCTGTCTTTGATATTGGGGCCGCTTGCGCCGGCGTCCGGCTGGGTGGGAGCATTGCCGCCGGAGCGCGAGAGCGGCCTGCCGCTGGGGCCGATAATCGCCATGTGAAATCCTGATTGCTGTAGGCCCAAAGATGGTCGTTTGGGGCGCAAAAGAAAAGCCCCAGAATTCTAGCAAATCTCAAGCTGCCGCCGCGGCTAGTAGCGCTCCGGCAAGTCGACAACCAGCGGCTCGTGGCCGGTGGCGCGGATGAACTTCACCAGATCGTCCGGCGCAATGGCCGTGGTGCGATCGTTGCGCAGGGGATGAAAGTTGAGTGGATCGAGCGCCAGCATCCCGGCCTCCAGCACCACGCGCACGCGGGCACCGGCATCGTTGATCAACGCGAACGGGGTGACAGAACCGGGCGGCACGCCAAGCACTTCGATCAGCAAGTCCTCTGAGCCGAAGGAGAAGCGCGCCGCGCCAACCTGCTTGGCGAGACCGTTCAGATCGACCCGCAGGCTTTCACGGGCCACCACCAGCCAGAGGCCGTCCTTTCGATCCTTCAGGAACAGGTTCTTCGTGTGGCCGCCCGGAATATGCGCGCATGCCGCCTGCGACTCCTCCACGGTGAAAACCGGCCTGTGCGCATACGTGCGGCGCGCGACACCAAGCGCATCGAGATAGCGGAACAGGTCTTCGCCGGTTGCCGGCACGAGGTATCCTACAAGCTTTCAAAGCTGCCTTATGGCAAATTATCAAAGCCGCTGAATGGCAGGTTTTTCGGCCGAATCCCAGTGACTTGACCCGCCCAACCGGCTTGCGCCATAACCCGCCTCCAACTTGGAGCGCGGGCGTAGCTCAGGGGTAGAGCATAACCTTGCCAAGGTTAGGGTCGGGCGTTCGATTCGCCTCGCCCGCTCCAAGCTTTCTCCGGCAATCGCGAAAAAAATCTGTCCACGTACGGACGATTGGTTACGAGTCGGGAAACAGATATCCTTCGCGGCGGTGCTGCGCGCAATTGTGATCGCCTTTGGACTTCCAAAAAAATGGCCCCGGCATAGCTGCCAGGGCCAAGGTTGAAGGGCAGCTTTTTTTCGTATCAGCCGCCGGTCACGCCGGTGCAGTGCCCGGTGCCGGCCGTCTGGAAGTTGAGGTTGAGGCCGTCCTTGCCGCTAATAAACGATTCCTTGATCGCGTTTCGCCATTGCCGTGGCAGCGAAGAAAGGCCGTTCGCGACCAGAATGCCGAGCGGCACCTCCTGCACGGTAAAGCTCTTGATGTACCAGCCGATGAAAGAGTTCATCGCCTTTGCTACGTCAGCATCCTTGTAGCAGGTGTATGCGATGAGGTTGGTAGTGCCGACCAACGGATAACCATTTTTCGACGTCGGATTCGCCAGCGGTGAGGTCTTTGAAACCGGTTCGACCCAATCATACGGATGCGCACGGCAGCGCGAGTTGGCGCCCGGGCAGTTCGTCAGGTCGTAGTGACCTTTGTTATCGCTCTGCGGGGGCGAAATCGAACCGAATGCAGCGAGCGCGGCCGCACCTGTTGCCGCTTGCCACTTGCCTGAGGAGTTCTTCAGGTCGGCGGAATTCAGGCCATAGTTATTCTGCTGGTTGACCAGCACCGCCGGCAGCACGAAATCCGCGCCCAGATAACCGATGTGTCCCTGGGTCAGGGTCTGGCCGGGGTTCGGCGTCGCCAGGAAGGCGACATACTTCGCAACGAGGCCGCTGCCTTTGGCGACCGTAAATTTACCCAACTGTTCGCCCGTGACGTTGTTGCCGTCATAATTGCCGCCGATCAGATTGGCCGGCAGCGTTGTCGATCCGTCGGCGTATTGATTGCCGGTCGTCGTGGCGCAGACGTTCGCCAGGTGGCGGGTAAAGATGGATGTCGTTCCCGAACTGTCGGAGCGCCCGACAATCTGCAGCGGGACATTGAATGTGCCGCTATCCTTCGGATCCTGAAGCGAAACGCCGCCGTTCAGTTGTTTTAGCCGCGGGTCGTTCCAGTTCATGATCGGACCGCTGCCACCCGTCGCGAATACGCCGTTGAAGATGGTGCAATATGCCGCCGGGTCTAAGCGAAATCCGCCGCTGCCATCCGCGTGGGCGAACTTGACGTTGAGATGGTACGACGTAACGCTGCCGTCGTTATTGCCGACCTTCTTGTAGGTCGGATCGTACGCGAATGCGACCGGATCGACCGACATCGGAATCTGGATCATCGGCCCGTAGGTCTTGTTCGGGTTTGCGAACGTCGTCGGCGGGCTCGGCGTCTCGCCAGGGGCCACGACGCACACGCCCTGTTCCGGCGTGGAGCAGGCCGCATTGGGGCCGTTGTTGTCGTTGCCGTTGATGTAAACGTTCACATCCGATTGACCGAGGCCTGCATCCGACATGCCGTAGGTGATATAAGGCATGTCCTGTTCGCCGCCCTGGTTCGGATCGATATCGCCGTAGCCGTTTGCGTAGTCCGATTTCGGGTCATGGCTGAACAGATTGGCGATGCCCACACCGGAGCTGGCCGAGTCGTACCAAAGAGTCACACCGGTATTGATGTGCTTGGTGGAACAGTCCTGCGCCTTCTTGCCCGTATAGTTGAACGGCGGGATGGTCTGCCATGCCACCGGAGGGCCTCGGACGATCAGCGGCTCGGGGTTGCCGTAGCAATCCATCGCCTGACGCAGATAGGGACCGATCAGCGAGGAGCCACCGCCCCACGCTTCGGTGGGCGCGGCGCTCGCTGGTGTCAGCGATACAACGGCAGAGGCCGCGCACACACCGGCGAGCAGAGCGTGCTTCAGTATAGACATCGGGAATTTCTCCTTGATTGCGTTTTGCAAAACACCTCCTCGCCGGTCCGGCATCGTGCGCGGACGCCAGCCTGGTCGATTTGCGAAATCCTTTTCCGGAACACGCTGCGTCGCCCGCCAGCCCAAACGGGAGGTCTCATCGCAGGATGCGGTGAGCGGGTGGGAGCACTAGACAAGAGTCTTAACAGCGGCAATACACGCAAAGAAAAATTCAATAAAACTTCATAAAAAGATCGAATTGTGAAATGGAACTGAAATATCCACGCGCTCCGCGGAAAACGCGCCCGCGTTACTGGGACGAGTTAAGCAAATCCGTTTGAAGCTTTTATGATCTTTTCGTGAATTCGCAGCCCCGATCGGCTTGCGTCGGTTCGGCGGGGCTTCTGTTGATTCAAATGGACGCGGAGAATTTCCGTCGCGCGTTCGAGAGCAGCCAAGTGACTCCAGCCAAAAACCTCAAAAAAATGGCCCCGGCATAGCTGCCAGGGCCAAGTTTGAAGGGCAGCGTTTTTCCGTATCAGCCGCCGGTCACGCCGGTGCAATGCCCGGTGCCGGCCGTCTGGAAGTTGAGGTTGAGGCCGTCGACGCCGCTGACAAACGATTCCTTGATCGCCGTACGCCACGCCTGCGGCAGCGAAGCCAGACCGTTTGCGTTCAGGATGCCGAGCGGCAGTTCCTGCACCGTCGGGCTGGTAAGATACCAGTTGGAAAAGACGTTCATCGCCTTCCCCACCAGGGCAGTCTTGTAACAGGTGTAGGCAATCATGTTCGTGGTGCCGACCAGCGGGTACGCGCCCGTTGCCGTGGGATTGGCAAGCGGCGAGGTCTTCGAGATCGGTTCCACCCAGTCATACGGATGCGCGCGGCAATGCGCGCTGGGACCGGAGCAGCTCGAGAGGTCATAGTGACCCTTGGAGTCGCTCTGCGGCGGAGAAATCGAACCGAACGCGGTAATTGCGTTTTGGCCGGTCGCCGCCTTCCACTTACCCGAAGAATTCTTCAGGTCCGAGGAGTTCAACCCGTAATTGTTCTGCTGGTTGACGAGCACCGCCGGCAGCACGAAGTCCGCACCCAGATAACCAATCTTACCCCATTGCAGGGTCTGGCCGGGGTTCGGCGTCGCCAGGAAGGCGACATACTTCGCAACGAGGCCGCTGCCTTTGGCGACCGTAAATTTGCCCAGCTGCTCGCCCGTTACGTTGTTGCCGTCGTAATTGCCGCCGATCAGGTTGGCCGGCAGGGTCGTCGTTCCGTCGGCATACTGATTGCCAGGCGTCGTGGCGCAGACGTTCGCCAGGTGGCGGGTGAAGATGGAGGTCGTGCCCGAACTGTCGGAACGCCCAACAATCTGCAGCGGGACGTTGAAGCTCGCCTTCTGAGGATCGGCCGGATCCGCCAGCGATTGCCCGCCGTTCAGCTTCTTGAGGCGCGAGTCGTTCCAGTTGATGATCGGGCTGCCGCCAAGGCTGCCGTTAAAGATTGCGCAATAGGCCGGAGCATCCAATCGAAGTCCACCGCTGCCATCCGCGTGCGCGAAGTGGATGTTGAGGTGATATGACGTAACGCTGCCGTCATTGTTGCCGACCTTCTTGTAGGTCGGATCGTAGGCGAACGCGACGGGATCGACCGACATGGGGAATTGTACCATCGCCCCATATGTCGAATTCGGATTGGCAAAGGTTGTCGGCGGACTCGGGGTTTCTCCCGGTGCTACGACGCATACGCCCTGCTCAGGCGTGGTGCAGGCCGTGTTGGGGCCGTTGTTGTCGTTGCCGTTGATGTAGACGCTGACATCCGATTGGCTCAAGCCAGCATCCGACATGCCATACGTAACGTAGGGCATATCCTGCTCGCCACCCTGATTCGGGTTGGTGTCGCCGTAGCCGTTCGCATAATCCGATTTGGGATCATGGCTGAACACATTGGCGATGCCTACACCGGAGCTTGCGGAGTCGTACCAGAGCGTGATTTTCGTGTTGGTGTGCGTGGTCGAGCAGTCCTGCGGTTTTGGGCCGGTATAGTTGAACGGCGGGATGGTCTGCCATGCCACCGGAGGGCCTCGGACGATCAGCGGCTCGGGGTTGCCGTAGCAATCCATCGCCTGACGCAGATAGGGACCGATCAGCGAGGAACCGCCACCCCACACCTGTGTGGGTGCAGCGCTCGCGGGCGTCAGCGATACGACGGCAGATGCCGCGCACACGCCGACGAGCAGAGCGTGTTTCAGTATAGACATCGGGAATTTCTCCTTGATTGCGTTTTGCAAAACACCCTCTTCGGCCAACTCACCACCCGCGCGCGGGTGACAGCCCGGCCGGTCGCGATCCCTTTTCCGGAATACGCTGCATCGCCCCGACCAGAGGTCTCACCGCACGATGCGATGAATGGGCGGAAGCACTAAAGGAGACTCTTAACAACAATAATACGGAGGGGGAGATTTCAAGAAACCTTCATGTATAACTCGGGTCGCAAAACGCGACCCACCACGGGAAACGCGGCCGCCTTACGGAATCGCGCCCGGCCGAAGTAAACGGGGTCTGCTACTTTTGTGACGTTTTTTGAAATTCAAATAGCTATGCGGTCGTGCTCGCAGACGTGCGCCTCTGTTGTTCGGCATAAGCACGAAGGATTTCTGCCATTCGCTCCAGCGCTGCCGGCGACACGGTCAGCCGCGCTACGATTTCGTTTACCGAGCGCACCTGCGCTCCGGTCTGGCTGAATGCATGGCGCGTGGCTGTAAAGTAAAGTGACGCTTCTCCGGGCTGGGCAACGATCTGCACACCTGAAACGTGAAACGTCGGACCGTTGAACCGCACGTGCGCCGCGCTCTGCGGAGGTGCGCTTTCAGACTGTGACACTCGCCATCCTCGTTGCAGCCGTCACAAGGGGGCGCCCACTAGCAGAGTTCGGTGAAGCTAATGTGACAAACGCGGCAGTTACCGAAAACTTTGTTTTGTTGTTTGGGATTACGAAATTCGTTAGGCGTCGCCAAACGATGCGCGCGTGTGCGCGGGGCGCAATTCGCTGTGGTGGATATGAATTTCGGACCGGCAATTGTCGGGCGCATTGCGCTTGCGGGCGCGTTCGCCTTGCTGAGCGCCCTGCTGGGCGCGCCGGGCGCGCGTGCGGATGTCGCAACCCCGAACAACGCCGCGAATACCTCCGTGGCAACTCCGAAACCGGGCTTCGACATTCAGGCTTACGACGTCGACGGCAATACAGTGCTGGACCAGGAAACGATCGAGAGCGCGGTCTATCCGTTCCTCGGGCCCGGGCGCTCGAAAGAGGATGTGTCTGCCGCGCGCGACGCGCTGCAGAAGGCGTATCAGTCGCGCGGTTTCCAGTCGGTGGTGGTCGAGATCCCGCCGCAGGATGCGCGGGCGGGAATCATCAAGCTGCATGTCGTGGAAGCGCCCGTGGGCCGGCTGCGCGTGGTCGGCTCCAATTATTACTCGCTCGATCGCATCAAGGAGCAGGCGCCCTCGCTGCAGGAAGGCAAGGTGCCGGACTTCAACGAGGCACAAAAGGAAGTCTCCGAACTCAATCGCCTGCCGGACCGCCGCGTCACGCCGCTGATCAAGGCGGGTAAGGTTCCTGGCACTGTCGATATCGACCTCAAGGTCAATGATACGCTGCCGGTACACGGAAGTACCGAGGTCAACAACGACCACGCGCAGAACACCACGCCGATACGAACGGCAGCAACCGTCAGTTATGCCAATCTCTGGCAGCTCGGGCACACGCTGTCGCTGACGGCATTGCTGGCGCCCAAGAATTTCGACGATGCGCAAGTCTATTCGGGATCGTATGTCGCGCCGATCTGGGGCTCGCCGTGGAGCATTCTTCTCTATGGCTACGATTCGAACAGCAGCGTCGTCACGCTGGGCGGCACCAACGTTCTCGGCAAAGGCTATGCCGTGGGGTTGCGGGGCATCTATCAGCTGCCGTCATGGGGTGAGATCGGGCAATCCGTTAATTTCGGCCTCGACTACAAACATTTCCTCGAGAATCTGCAGCTTGGCACCTCCAGTACCGGCGCCATCATCGACTATGTGCCGCTGGTGACGAGCTATACGCTGCAGGCGGCGCAAGATCTTTCCACGGTAACGCTTGGTCTAGCTGCCACGCTGGGTTTAAGGGGCATCGCGAGCAGCCAGGAGGCGTTCTTTAACAAGCGCGCCGATGCGCGTGCCAATTTCGTGCACGTCAATGTGGATGCCGATGTCACGCAGGATTTCGGCGATCTCGGCCAGATCGGCCTGCACATGACGGAGCAGTTGGCGGACGGGCCGCTGGTGTCGAGCGAGCAGTTCTCCGCCGGTGGCCTCACTTCGGTGCGCGGCTATTTGCAATCGGAAGCGCTGGGCGATGACGGCGTTTTCACCTCGATGGAGATTCGCAGCCCCTCTATTGCGCCGTGGTTCGATGCAATTGTGGATCAGCCGATCGCAGACGAGTGGCGTCTCTACGGCTTCACCGACGGCGCGATTGCCTGGGTGCTCGATCCGCTGCCGGGGCAGCAGAGCAAGTTCAAGCTGGGCAGTTTCGGGGTTGGAAGCCGGCTGCACGCGTTTGGGCATCTCTCAACCGACCTGATCCTCGGCATCCCGATGCGCGATGCGACGGTGACGCGCGCGTGGGAGCCATACTTCCAATTCAGCGTCAAAACGGAGCTCTGACGATGCGCGCGTTCCTTTCGAAACTGGCGGTTGGCCGCGCGATGCTCGCTGCAACGCTGTTCGTCCTCTGCACCTATCCGACGGCGGCAATGGCGTGGTGGCAGAACGACTGGCCGTATCGCAAGCAGATCACAGTCGACACGAGTCCGAAAGGCGGAAATATCGCGCAATCCGCCGGCCGGGTCCCACTGCTGATCCGCCTGCACAGCGGCAATTTCCATTTCGGCGACGCGCAGGAGAACGGCAACGACATCCGTTTCGTCGCGTCCGACGACAAGACGCCACTCGCTTTCCACGTCGAAAGCTTCGATCCCTTGCTGGGCGTCGCGACCATCTGGGTGGACGTGCCGCAGTTTCCTGCCGGCGCGACGAAGGATATCTGGCTCTATTACGGCAACAAGAAAGCAACGCCGGGCGCGGACTCAGCCGCGACCTTCGATCCCAACTACACGCTTGTCTATCATTTCGACGATGCGAGCGGTGCGCCGCCGCACGACAAAACCGCTTACGCCAACAATGCGCAGTCGGCGCCGCCTTCGCTGGACGACGGTTCCATCATGGGCAAGGGCGCCCGTTTCACCGGCGCGGGCGCCACCGCAACGGTGGCGATTCCCGCCAGCCCTTCGCTTGCGATCAAGGCCGGCGGACAATTCACCTTCAGCGCTTGGGTAAAATCCGATGCGCCGCAGCCGAACGTCGCGCTGTACGCGCGGCATGATGGCGCCGGCGCCATCCTTGTCGGCGTCGATAATGCCGTACCATTCGTGCAGGTGTCCGGCGGCGCAAAGATTTCGGGCAAGCAGCCGCTTGCGAAAGGCCAGTGGAATCATATCGCCGTCACAGCGGATGGCCGCAGCATCACGCTGTATCTAAATGGCAAGGTTGCCGCGACGGCTGCCGGCCCGCTGCCGGCGTTGAATTCACCCGCCACTCTGGGTGGCGATGCGCAAAATGCCGCCGCGCATTTCATCGGCGAAATGGATGAGGTGCGGCTGTCCCGCGTTGCCCGTCCCGCGGCGCTGATCGCAGCGGATGTGCTGGCGCAAGGTCCAGGATCGAAGCTGATCGGCTACGGCGTCGACGAAAAGCAATCCGGCTTCGGCTTCGGTTATTTCGGCATCATCATCAAATCGGTAACGGTCGATGCCTGGGTGGTCATTTCGATCCTCGGTCTGATGGCGGCCATGTCATGGTTCGTGATGTGGACGAAGGCCTCGTATGTGGGCTCGGTCGATCGGGCGAACGACAATTTCGTCGATTTTTATCGCGAGCTCGGTGGCGATGCGTTCCGGATCGAGGATGAAGTCAGGACAAAGGAAAAAATCAAGCGGCGCTTTTTGCGCTCGTCGATCTACCGCGTGTTTCATGCCGGTGCGCAGGAGATCGAGCGCCGCGCTGGCAGGGGCGGGCCACTGATTCTCAATGCTGAGGCCATCGAAGTCATTCGCGCGCTGATGGATGCCACACTGGTTCGCGAGAACCAGCGGCTGTCCCGCAGCATGGTGCTGCTGACGATTTCGATTTCCGGGGGGCCATTTCTGGGCCTCCTGGGAACCGTGGTCGGGGTGATGATCACCTTTGCCGCGATTGCCGCGAGCGGCGACGTCAACATCAATGCGATTGCGCCGGGCATCTCGGCCGCGTTGCTGGCGACCGTTGCGGGCCTCGCGGTCGCGATCCCCGCGCTATTCGGGTACAACTACCTTCTCACCCGCAGCAAGAACATCACCGCGAACATGCAAGTGTTCGTAGATGAGTTCGTCACCCGTATTTCCGAAAACTATCACGAGCGCACCTACGCGCGCGCGGCGGAGTAGGAGAAGCCGATGCGCGCTCAGGACGAAGACAAGATTTACGACGACATCAACATCACGCCGATGCTCGATCTCGCGTATGTGCTGCTCGTCATCTTCATCATCATGACGACTGCCTCTGTGCAGGGCATCAAGGTCGACCTGCCGAAAGCGAGCGCGGTCGTCAGCCTCTCGAAACCGCAGACGCAGGTCATCACGGTCGCCAACAACGGCAACATGTATCTCAATGCCTATCCCGTGACGCTGCCCGACCTCGAGAATCGGCTGCGCACGCAGAAGGCGCTAACGCCGGAATTCCCCATCGTGCTCAAGGGCGACGCTGCGGTCCAATACCAGAAGGTGATGGACGTGCTCGATCTGCTGCGCCGGCTCGAACTCAGCCAGGTGGGTCTTGTCACCGGCAAATCGCAGGCAGGTTCGTAGGGCGATGCGAGACGAGTTCGACGATGAAGATCGCGCCTTCAGCCGGTATCTGCGGCTAGCGGTGCCGCTGCTGGCATTCGCGATTGTTGCGGCGGGCATTTGGTACCTGCTGCACGATCCCTCGGCCGTTCGCCGCGAGGCGCCGCCATTGCCTACGATCCTGGCGAGTCTGCCACCTCCGCCACCACCGCCGCCGAAGCCGAAAGAAAAGCCGCCCGAGCCCGAAAAGAAGGTCGAGCAGGTCCAGAAGCAGACACCGACACCGAAGGAAATGAATGCGCCGAAGCCGCTCACGGAAAGTGGTCCCGCACAGGCCGGTAACGACGCGTATGGAATCGGGCAGGGCGAAGGCGGCGGCGATGTCGCGGGCGGCACCGGCTTCGGCTCGGAAAGCTACGGCCGCTATCTCACTTCGGTCGTGCAGAATGCGATTCAGGAAGACGATCGCGTCAACCATCTCGCCTTCAATGCACAGGTAGTTGCGTGGGTGGATGGAAGCCGCCGCCTGCATATCAAACTGGTTCAATCGACCGGCGATCCGCGGATCGACAGCGCCTTGCTGGGCTTAAGCCTGCCCGCGCTCGAGGAAGATCCGCCGGGCCAGGGGGAATTCCGTTTGGCGATCCACAGCAAGAGGCCGGTGTAGCGGCGCGATCGCAAGGGTGTGAAGGGGATTTGTATGTTCAAACTGTGCGCATCATCGCGGCTGAAACTTGGCGCAAGCCTTGTTGGTTTGTGCATGTCGCTGTCAGCGGCCGCCCTCGCGCAATCGGCGGTGCCGCCGGCACCTGCGGCGGCAGCAGCTGCACCGTCGTCCAATGCCACCATCAATCTCATCCGGTTGCTGGTGAAGCAGGGCGTGATCTCGCAGAAGAATGCGGATGCGCTGGTGAAAGAAGCCGAGCAGGAAGCCGAGCAGGCGCGCGCGCAACAGGCTGCCGCACCGACCGCCACCGCGCAGAACGCTCCGCCACCGCCGCCACCCGGAACGGTGCGCGTGCCCTACGTTCCCGAGATCGTGAAAAAGCAAATTCGCGACGAGGTGAAGCAGGAGGTTTTGGCCCAGGCGAAACGCGAAAACTGGGCGCAGCCCGAAGCGGTCCCAGCCTGGACAAAGCGGGTCAAGATCCATGGCGACTTCCGCTTCCGCGATGAAGCCGATCTGTTTTCGAAGAGCAACGCCGACGACATCATCGATTACACGTCGTTCAATGCGAATGGTCCAACAGACGTCAATGCCGCCACCAACCCTGTTGGCATTCCATTTCTGGACACGCGTGTTAATCGCTATGATCGCCTGAGCTTTCGTGCGCGTCTCGGTTTCGATGCCCAGGTGGCCGACGATGTGCTGGTGGGATTGCGTCTCGCATCGGGCGGGGACAATGGGCCGGTTTCGACGACGCAGCTGTTGGGCGGCGGATTCGGCAAGAAGGATTTCTGGCTCGATCAGGCGTACATCACGCTGCACCTGCTGCGGAACATGGATTTAACCGCGGGCCGGATGCCGAACCCATTCTTCCACACCGATCTGGTGTGGGATCCCGATCTGAATTTCGATGGCGCGGTGGTCACCTCGGAAACCAAGAAGCCAGGCAGCAACGGTTTTGGAACGTTCGGTGCCGCAGGTTTTTTCCCCATCGGGTATATCGGCGTCAACTTTCCGAATGACTGCGGGCCGCAACCGACGCCGGACGCCGGTTGTGCGAAATTGCCCGAATATCAGAAATGGCTATTGGGCGGACAACTTGGGATCGATTGGAAGGATGACGATTTCGACTGGCGCTTTGCCGTCTCCGCGTATGACTTCCACAACCTGCAAAGCGAACTCTCTTCTCCGTGCTTCCTGTACCTTGGGGCCAAGGATTGCTCGAGCGATCAAACGCGCCCCGCCTTCATGCAAAAGGGCAATACGCTGTTCTTTATCCGGCAGATCGTTAACCCCCCTCCGCCTGACGAAGTGGCGGAACCGGAATATGTCGGTCTCTCATTCAAATATGACGACATCGATGCAAGGCAGCGCCTGTCGTACCAGTTCGATGACTCCAACTATGTCATTCTGGATCTGGATTACGTTCGTAACCTTGCATATGATCCGAAGTTCGCGTGCCGTTATGCTCCGCTTGGTTTGCCGTTGACGAATGTGGAGCTTGGGGCGGGCAGTTATGCTGACCCCTGCGATACACCGACGCAAAAAGGCCAGACCTTGGCCAAGATCCAGAGCGGGCCGAACGGCTATTACGCCAACCTCACCGTGGGAAATCCCGAGCCGCGCAAATTGTGGGATTGGAATGTTTCGGTCGGCTACAAATATATCGAGCCGGATGCGGTTCCGGATGCCTTCACAGACAGCGATTTCCATCTCGGCGGCACCAACGCCAAGGGCTTCATCATCGGCGGATCGCTGGGAATTTTCGACAACACCTGGCTGACCGCGCGCTATCTCAGCGCCAACGAAGTGTACGGGCCACCGCTCGCGATCGACGTGGTGCAGCTCGATCTCAACGCAGGATTCTAGCGATGCTGTTCCGTCTGGCCGGCGCAATTGTTGTTCTGATCTCTCTTGCGCAAGGCGCCGCCGCTCAAAGCTTGGAAGACCGGCTGCGCGATCAACTTCGCCAAACCACGGAGCAGTTGCGCCAGCTTCAGGACGGTCAGGCCGCATTGCAGGCGCGTGCCACCGCTGCCGAAGCGGAACGCGATAACCTGAAGAAACAGGTGGCTGCGTTGCAGGCGCAAGTCTCGCACCCACAGATCAAACGCAACGATGCGGCCATGGCCGCTCTACAATCGCAGGTCACAAGGGACAAGGGCGCATTGTCACAGGCTGCAAGCAGCGTGCAAGAGGCGCAAGCGGAGCACGAGCGCCTTCAAACCACTGTCACAAATCAGGCGACAATGCTGTCCGTCTGCCAGCAGAAGAACGCGCAGCTGCTGAAGATCAGTTCCGACATTCTCGATAAGTTCGAGCATGTCGACTGGTGGGACGACATGAACCTGGCGGAGCCGTTTGTGCAGGACACCCGCGTCAATCTGCAGAAAGTGGCGCAGGATTATGGCGATCAGATCTACGACGCAAAATTCGATCCGCGAACCGTGAAGCTGGCGCCAGCGAACGCACAAAAACCTGCGAACGCGCCAGCCACTCAGAATCCAGCGCCCGCACAGAAACCTGAAAGCCCGCCGGCGACTCAAAACGCCGCACCCGTAGCGCACTGAGAGGGACCAAAAATGGGGCCACAGATGAACCGGCGCACCTCCGCCCAACTCAGGCGCCATCTCCTGCGCGGTGCCAGCGTCGCAGCGCTTGTCGCGGCTATTGGCGTGCCGCAAGCCGACGCCGGCAGCTCGCAGCTTGCTGTGCTACGCGGGGTGACCAGCATTGCCAACGCCGCGATTGCCGCGCGCGCGCCACAACCCGGAGGTGCTGCCGGACAGCAGGGTAATGCTTACGCCCGGAGCCTTGCCGGAATGGCATCGGCGAACATGCGCGCGTTCCAGTACAGCGCGCGTGTGACGACCGGGGTGAACATGGCGACCCAGGCACAAGACGCGGCACGCGAAGCCGCCGCGGCGCTTGAGCCCAATGTGCCCGACGGACTGGGCGTGGGCGGTCTCAATCCTGTCACCGATCCGGTCACTGCGGCCAACGACACGACCGGCGTGCACACCTGGGACGGCGCGACTCAACCGACAGAAACCAAGACGCAAAAGGGTGTCGACGTCACCATCAAGCAGACCCAGTCGCGCGCCATCCTCTCCTGGCAAACGTTCAATGTCGGGCGAAACACCACGGTCAACTTCGATCAGTCGAAAAATGGCGTGGCGCAACCGGGTTGGGTGGCGCTGAACCGGGTGGTTGGCCAGCTCGATTCGGACACCGGTTTGCGCGATCCCAACGCGACACTGCTTCCAAGCCAGATACTGGGCTCCATCAAGGCGCCGGGAACCGTTCTCATCCTCAACCAGAATGGCGTGATTTTCGGCGGCACCTCGCAGGTGAATGTCAATTCCCTGATCGCAACCAGCCTGGAAATCGGCCGCGCTTTCGATCCCGAAACGCAGCTGCCCCTCAAGATCAAGGATCGCAATCTCGAATTCCTGACCTTCGGCCTGCTCGGCTTCGCCGATCAGGCGTCGGATCAGGATCAGAATTCCGCCTTCACGTTCTCCTCGCAACAATATCTCGATCCCGCCACCGGGCAGCTGCTCACCGATCCGCTGCTGGAAGGCACGATCAATGTGAACGCCGGCGCCCAGGTCACCACCGCGGACGGCGGCTTCGTCTTTATGGGCGGCCCGAAAATCATCAATTCTGGATCGCTGACCTCGCCGCAAGGCGAAGTCACCCTGCAATCCGGCCGCAACATCCGCCTGTTCGGCTCTACCGGCGCCGCCGGTAGCAACACGCCCGATGTGCGCGGCTTTACGGCCATCACTCTGGACACCACGCCGGGTGAGTATGTTGAGAACACGGCCAGCGGCGTCATCGATGTTCCGGAAGGTTATCTTTCACTCGGAGCAACGAATGTGGGCGCCGTCATTCAGGACGGCGTGCTGGAGAGCACCACCAGTGTTTCGCGCAACGGGTTCATTCAGCTCACAGGCGGCGACATCCAGATCGGCGCCGGCAGCACCATGGCGATCGCGCCGGACGATGCGGGCACAATCCCGCAGGACCCGACATCGCTGCTGGATTTCAAACCGTCGCGCATCAGCATCGGCTCGGACACGTCGCGGATTGAAATTCAGCAGAATGCGATGTTGTACGCGCCGGGCGGCAATGTGGACATCGGTTCGTCTCCGGGCGCGAGTTCCACCGACGATGCCAATGCGCCCGGCAGTTCGCGCATCTTCATCGACAATGGCGCGATTATCGATGTGGCGGGACTGACGGACGTTCTTATTCCGGCATCGCGCAACAGCATCGAGATCAATCCTGTAAAAGGCAACGAGCTCGCGAACGATCCCAACTATCGGAATAGTTTTCTGAACGGCGCCACCGTGTTCGTGGATCCGCGCCTTTCCGGTGTCCGGCCGGACGGTGTTGCATGGATCGGATCGCCGTTGATCGATGCCGCCAGCTACGCGCAACAGGTTGGCGTCAGCGTGAAAGAACTGATGACGGCGGGTGGCAACGTTACCCTTGGCGTGAAAAGCTACGCGCCAGGCACCGATGTCGCGCAGGCGCCGGACATCACGATCAAGAGCGGCGCCAAGATCGATATCTCTGGCGGCTGGGTGAAATATCAGGCCGGTTTCGTGCAGACGACGCAACTGATCAACGCCGCCGGCGAAATCGTCGATATCTCAAACGCCGATCCCGATGGCGATTACGTCGGCATCTATCAGGGCTTCACGCAGGTGCAGCCGCGCTGGGGCCTCAGCGAAAGCTGGGCGAGCCCCATTCTCCTCGGCACACATTATGAGTCCGAATACACCGAAGGACATGATGCCGGCTCGCTCACTCTGAAGGGATCCTCCATCGTGCTTGACGGCACGGTGTACGGGAAAGCCTATGCGGGATCGCGCCAGATCGCGGAAGCTCAGGTTGGTACGAAACAATCGGCGATTTTCGGGGATGATCGCGCGCTGCAAGGTGCACCGTCGCAATTGCCTTCCGGCGGGTTCCTGTTCGTGCAGGCGCTTGCAGAAAACAACGGCAACACGACGAGCCTGACGGGGGGCGGAGACATCTCGCTCGTCAGCCACGCAAATTACCAGCCCGTCAACTCCGGTCTGACCTATGGCCAATCCGTCTACGTCGACGCAGACGGCAATCTGATCCTGCCCACGCGCGATCCGGCATCCTTGCTGCCAGATGACCGGCAACAAACGATCAGCCTTTCGGCCAATGCATTGTCGCAGATGGGCCTGAGCGATATCGCGTTGCAAACCAGCGGCCGCATCGATCTTGCTTCCGATGTCACGCTGAAACTTGCGCCCGGCGGTGTGTTCAATGCGCTTGCCGGCCGCACGATCACGATCGACGGCACGGTTTCGATTCCGTCGGGCTCCATCAAGTTGCAAACGATCAACGCCGGATTGGGAAACGTTTTCAATGCGGATGACCTTCCGCAACTCGGCTCGTACGACATCGTCGTGAACGGGTCATTGTCCACGCGCGGGCAATGGATCAACGATTTCGGCGCCACGCCCGGCCACCTGCAGGGCGATCTCTACACCAATGGCGGTTCGATCACGATGATCGCTGCGCCGCGCCAGCTGCTTGACGAAGATCAGGCCAATGTCGGCGATCCCGATGCGCCGCAGGTGAACGTCGATATCAGCGGCAGCATTCTTCTGAACCAAGGCTCCGTGGTCGATATGTCCGGCGGCGGCTATGTCGGAACGAATGGCACACTCGATTTCTCCGCGCATGGCGGCAATCTCAGTCTGATCGAAGAGACGACTTATTTTCAGCTTGCAACCGATCCCGAGTTCCCCCCGGGAACACTGCCGGGTTTCCGTGTCGATGGGATCAACAAAGGCGGCACCGACATTGTTCCGATCAATCCCTCCCAGGTCAACGCGCGCGTTTCGCTGGACGGAACAATTCTGGCCGCGGGATTTGCGGGCGGCGGCACATTCAACCTGATCACACCGCAAATCACATTCGGCGATGGAACGGCAACGGCAGGAACAGAACTGCCGCTCGATTTCTTTTCGCGCAGCGGCTTCGCGAATTACAACATCACCTCGTACAAGACCGATCTTGAGCCGAACACATTCACCAACGGCCTCGGCGGTTACAATGCGCTGCTTGCTACGCAGACGCTGACAGTCGGGCCTGGGCAAACTCTGCTACTTTCCGAATCCGTGTTCTCGCCCATCCTGAATGAGACGGAATCGCAGGCCCTGCGCAACCTGCAAACCGGCGGCGACCTCTATTCGGTTCTCACTCCTGCTGTGCCGGCCGATGCGTGGGACGCCCATCCGGTAAACCTGACGCTTGGCGGATTGATTGAGCTCGATGTGGCGCAGGGCGGCTCGATCGTCGGTGAGGCGGGCGCGCAGCTCACGGTCGGCAAACTCTACAATGCGGGCCTGATTCGCATGCCGGGCGGCACGATTACGCAATCGGAAGTGCTGCCGTCGCTGTACGACAATTCAACCACGCTCGCGATCCACAGCCTGTCCGATGTGTTCACCACACAGGCGGATGGCACGGTCAACGAAGGCGATCCCAACGCGCTCGGGATCACGGGTTCGGACGGTCACATACTGACCAACGGCGAACTCGCCGTGCAATACAGCTTCTATTTTCTTGGCGACAATGTCGGCGCAAACGATGGCATCGTGCTGGCGCCGGGCAGTACCACCGATCTTTCCGGCGAGAGCATCATCAACCCGCGCGCGACCGGGAATATGCCCAATCCCGGTCCCATCCGCACCGGCCGCATCATCGATGGCGGGGCGATCCAGACGCAATCTGCGGCGCTGACCACGACCGCATTATTCCAGACGCCGCTCGGGATTTCCGTTTATAGCGCCGTCAACCCAACCGGCGCGGTACTTGCGGAGGGTTTGACCGCCAACCCCGGTGCGGTTATCGATATTTCCGGTGCGTCCGATACTTTCGACCTTCCGGATGCCCGCGGGTTGCTTGCGCCCACGCATGTCTGGAGCAATGGCGGCACACTTGCCATGGGAAATGGCGGCACACTGACGGGCGCCATCGTTCATGCGCAAGGCGGAGCGCCGCACGCGCTGGGCGGAACGCTGGTCGCCGGCATCGGCACGGTAGAAGCGCCCGATGGCAGTTCCATCGAAGTCGATCCCACCCTCTATCAAAGCGATCCCGAGGAGCCGGCGTTCAACGCAATCTCGGCGGACATGATCGAGAAATCCGGTTTCGATACGCTGGTGGCGCAGGGCGCGTTGAGTTCCGTCGGCGATGTGAAGCTGAACCTTGGGCGCGGCTTCTTCCTTATCTCGCGGCCGTACAACAACCTGATCGATCTCAACACCACCACGGAGCGGGACAAACTTGCGCCGACAGTTTCCGTCGACGGCACGCTTGAGATCGATGCGCCATATATCAGCTTTGCAAGCGACCTGCAGAACATCTCGACCCCGCTTTATGGAGATCCGGGCACGGGCACGGCAATTTTCCGCGCCGGCGAAATCGACATCAGCGGCGCGGTGCTGTTCGACCAATCCGTTGCGGATGTGCAGCTGGATGCGACGGGCGATCTGCGGCTGACCGGCGTTGAGCCGTGGCAGCAAATATTCAACCTGAACCCGCAATCCGTTCCCAATTCGCTGGTGGGCCAGCTCGCGGTCAACGGTAATCTCGAAATCACCGCGGCGCAGGTCTATCCGACGACCGGCTCGACTTTTTACATCACCTCCGCCGGCGAGGAAGGCACAATCGCTTTCGCGCGCTCCGGAACATCGACGCCGCCGGTGCCATATTCGGCAGGTGGCAACCTGACGATCCAGGCCGCCAACATCGTGCAGGGCGGTGTGATCCGCGTGCCGATCGGCAGCCTCACCATCGGCGGTGACGATCCGTTCACGATCACCACCGACGGCGTGGAGAACACCTTCGCGCCTATCACCCAGTCGATGACCGCGACGGCGGACAGCATTACTTCCGTTTCCGCCAATGGGCTTGTTATCCCGTACGGCACGACCACCGATCAGATCGAATGGTTCTTCGGGCCCACGGGCGCCGACGAGCTGAAAGCGCCGCCGCAGGCAATTCTCAATCTGGGCGGAACGAACGTGACGCTCGATAGCGGCTCAACCGTGGATGTGAGCGGTGGCGGCGATCTCTACGCCTACGAATTTATCTCCGGCATCGGCGGCTCACGTGACGTGCTGGACCGGTCTAATGCCGATCCCTTCACCAGCGGCAATGGCTTCCAATATCCGGACGGCCGGCAGGTTTATGCCATCGTGCCCGGCCTCTCGAAGGCAAACGTTGCGGCCTATGACCCAATCTACTCGTCGGAGTATGGCGATCTTTATTCTGCGCAAGATGCGGGGCAGCAGGTTTTCTTGCGGGGCGTTCCGGGACTTGCCGCCGGCTGGTACACGCTGTTGCCGGCAAAATACGCGACGCTGCCGGGTGGCATGCGCATCGTGGAAAATACCGGCAGCTCGTATATCCCCCCCGGCAGCATCGGTCATCTTCAAGACGGCAGCTACATCGTGTCCGGATATTACGGAACGTCCGGCACAGGCGATTACGATTCCACAACCCACTCATTCACGGTTCAAAGCCAGGACGTCTTCACCAAATATTCGAATATCGCGCTGACCTCCGCCAATCTGAAATTCGCGCAGGATGCCGCGCATAACGGCAATCTGCCGCCGCGCCTGCCGATCGATGCGGGCCGGCTCGTATTGGCGCCTGCCAGCACCATCGCCATCGACACCGTTCTGACGACCACGCCGGGAACCGGCGGCCGCGGTTCGGAAGTCGATATCAGCGGCAAGGCCTTCGATATCGTTTCGGCGTTGCCGGAAGAATCCGACGAAGGCGTCATCTATCTGACGGCCGACAGTCTCACCAATCTCAATGCGTCGAGTCTGTTGATCGGCGGCACGCGCACCGACAACAACGATGGCACCACCAGCCTGAACGTCACCGCGGACTCCGTTGTCGTCAACAATGACGCCACGCATCCGCTGACGGGACCAGAGGTTGTGCTCGCGGTGGACGGTTCCGGTTCGTCGATCATGCTCGATGACGGCGCGACCATCCTCGCCTCCGGTAAAATCGACGATCCGCGCAGCGGCGATTACCTCATCGCCGGCTCTCCCGACGGCATAACCGGTCAGGGCGCAGTGCTTCGGGTTTCTGCCGGTCCGGAGCGGCAGGTCACGCAAACCAGCCCTCAGAACGTTAAAGTTGCCCCACTGCTTTCGGTCGGAAATGCAGACCTTGAAGGCAATTCGCTGCTTCTGGAATCGAGCGGGGATCTCACGGCGTCGCCGGATGCAAAAATCGAAGCCGACCGGCTCGCCTTGGGCGCGAGCCAGGTGACTTTCACGTCAAACGGCGAAGGGCTTTCCGGCCTTGTCATCACGCCGGAATTGCAGGCGCTGTTTGGCCAATCGCAGCATCTGACGATCCGAACCCCGAAAACCATCGATTTCTCGTCCGGCACCTACGCCTTCAATGACCTGACGCTGGACACGCCGGCTTTGGCGCTGCTGGACGGCAATTCCGTCACCCTGAACGCCGGCACGCTTCAGCTTTCCGATAGTGGAACGGCAGCGGATGCTTGTGGCAGCGACGGCGCGGCGCTCTGCGGCGACGGTTCACTCACGCTCAAGGCCACGGAAATCGATTTCGGTTCCGGAACAGTGCGCACATACGGCTTCGGCCATAGCGTAACCCTCGCCGCGACCGGTGGAATGTTCGCGCAGGGCAAGAAATCGGTGTTCGATGCCGGTCCGGCGACGCTCAATCTCAAAACGCCGTTCCTCGGCGACCGCGCGCTGGCAACGGTGCCGGGTCAGGCGATGCTCATTCCCGACCTCGAAATCGACGCGACAAACAACATCATCATTTCCAATCCTTACGGATCCGCGCCGGACGACGTTCCCGAAGCGCCGGGGAGTTCTATCTCGATCAACGGCGGCAAGAACGTCTCCGTAGCCGGCACCACCATTCGCGCCACCTCCGGCCTGCTCCATATTACCGGCGCCGACAACGTAACGGTCGGCGAAGGCGCGACGCTGGAAACGCCGGGCTACTCGCACAATTTCGGAGACTCGGCCGATCCGTACATCGTCTCCGCGCCGGGCGGCCTGCTGCAACTGACGGCGACCGGCGGCGATATCGACCTGGAGCGCGGCTCGACGCTTTCGGTCGGCGGCGGCGTAGGCAACGCCGGCACGCTGGAGCTGCAGGCTGCGAACGGCGGCGTGACGTTTGGGGCCACGCTCGACGCAAACGCACCGGGCAGCGGCGGGTCGTTCGTGCTCGATGAAAAGGATGCGTTCAATCTCTCCAGCTTCGGCAGCCAGATCGGCGATGAATTCAACGGTATGATTGCGATCCGCACCGCAAGCGGAAATCTGGTGCTGGGCGAGGGCCAAACGCTCGATGCGGCGAATGTCATGCTCACGGCGGATGGCGGTTTCGTCAATATCTACGGCACCATCGATGCCTCAGGCGCGAGCGGCGGCAACGTGAACCTCTTCGGTCTCGAGAGCGTCACCCTCGAATCCGGTTCGCTGATCGACGCGCATGCCGACGGCTACGGCCCGGCATCCACCCGCCAGGCGCATGGCGGCAACGTGATGATCGGCACGGATGGCAGGGGCAAAATCATTGTAAGGAACGGCGCGCTGATCGACGTTTCCGCGCGCAACACCGCAGATCGCTTGGTTCCCACGACGCGGGATGGCACAGTCTATTATACCTACGCTCCCGGCGACATTGGCGGCACGGTGCATTTCCGCGCGCCGGTGATCGAGAATGGCGGCGCCGATACCGTCAACGTCTTCTACGATGGCACCATCGACGGCGCGACGAGCGTCGTGCTCGAAGGCTTCAAGAAATTCGATCTCGCCAAAATCGCCGCCGATCAGGACTTCGTCGGCGTCAGTATCGACCCTGATACGGGGGATGCGGTGCTTGATGTCGGTGCTACGGCAGATGGCAAGTTAAACTTCCTCGCCGATTACGGCGGCGGGACCCTCGTTCAATTCGTCCAGGATTTCAATATCTCGGCCTCGAACGGCCAGCTTGGCTCGCTCGCCTCATCGAAGGTGTTCCACGAAGATCCCGGCATGGAGCTGGATTACGCCGGTGGCATCGTGCTTGCGTCCAACTGGAATCTTGGCGCCGGCGCGATCGACGTCGAGGCGGCTTACAAGGCCGGGCTGATGGGCCTGCTGCCGGATGGCAAGTACTACGTGCTGCCCGGAATGGAAGGCAAAATCTTCCAGGATTATACCACGCTGACCTACCGCACCGGCGGTTCGGTTTACGGCGAGCCCGGTATTCTCACCATTCGCGCCGGCGGCACCTTGGACATCAAAGGCAGCATCACAGACGGATTTTTCCAGTTCCATGATCAGAACGATCCGGACTATCTCAACATGGAGCTGGGCGGCGGCGACAAGATCTACTCGGCTTATCTTCCGACGAATTGTGTCACCGCGAATGGCGGCTGCGGAGGAATTGCCGATTGGCAGATGCTGGACGCGCCTCCCAGCTCCTATATCTCCATCGGGTTCGGCAACAGTCTTCATGGCGTGCTGCTGGATCCGGCGCCGTACAGCGCGGATGCAAATTCGCCGGCAGCATTGGGTTCGCTCGATAACAATTCCGGCGATCCGCTCGGCAGCATGGAGATGTTCCCGCTGCTGACCTTCCGCAACGGCACCACACGACCTGTAACATCGTGGTCATACCGGCTGGTCGGCGGGGCCGACCTGACCGGCTCCGCGAATGGAACGCCGAGTGTCGATCCACTGCGCGTCGTGCCGGGCGCGATTGGAAGTCTCGTGATCGAAGGCGAGCAGAGCTACACCTACTTCGCCTCGAAGGATGGTGCGACGTCGAGTTTCGGCGATGCGCTGCTACTGGGCATCGGCAATCAACTGCTGACTGCCGATGCGTGGTACAATGCGTTCCTGGCGGACAATCCGGGGCTGGATGCGAATTCCTACACCTTCATCAATTTCGGCACCGCGCCGAAGGACGTGCAGCAATTCCTGCTGAACGCAGCGAACGAGTTCTTCGCGCAATATCCGGATCAATTTCAGATTTTCCAAAACGGCCAGGTGGGCGTGGGCACAACGCTCGCGCTGGCCGCAAAGTTCATGGCACAGGCGGTGTCGGCGGACTTCGATCAATTCAAAGGCGATTACAAACCGCCGAAGCCCCCAATCATCACCAAGCCGACGACCGCTAGCACACGCACACTGGTTCGTTCTGGGACAGGCAACATTGACCTGGCGGCGGCCGGCAACATCGACATGACGAATGGGCCCGCAGTTTACCGCGACCCGGACGGAAAGGATTGCACGTCGGGCGACAAGTGCGCAGACAAAGCCGGATACGTGCAGGTCGGCGGGACGGCCGTCTATACCGCCGGACATCTGGCCGATCCCAGCAAGCAGATGATTGTCGATGCACTGAGCGGGCTTACGGTTACGCTGGATCCGAGTGGGTTCGTTCCAACCAACGATTTCCTGTCCGATCCCATGATCAATGGCTATCGCTATGGCGCGGGCGGCGAGCCCGATAGCCAGGGCACTGGCTATACCGGCATTCTGATCGCCAATCCCGTGTACGCGGAAGGCGGCGGCGATATTTCGCTTCACGCAGGCAACGATATTCTGGGCCGGCGCGATGTCTGGGAAGCAGCGCGGGTTGCGAGATATTACGACACCACAAACGGCTTCGGTTACACCTGGATCGGTACCGGCGATCAGCCATGGCGTTCCGGCACCATCGGCAATGGCGCGAACATCGGCATCGATCCGCAGCTGTTCACCGAGGGCGTGGGCGCTCTCGGCGGCGGCGACATCATGCTTTCTGCCGGGCGCGATATTTCCGATCTATCGATTGTTGACACCACGTCGGTCACCACCGCATCCGTCGATTTCGGACGAGCGCGCCCGGCATCGCTGGCGCTCTGGACATTCGGCGGCGGCAATGTCGACGTAACCGCGGGACGCGATCTGCTGGGCGGGCGGCTGGATGTCGGCTCCGGTTTTTCCAACGTGTCCGTTGGTGGAAGCATCGAGAGCGCGGGCAATATCTTGATCGACTTCGCCGGCAATTCACAGCCCAACGAGCTTCGCGTCCGCCTCTCCGATGCCGATGTCAATCTCCAGACTCGCGGCGATATCGAAATTCAGGGTGTTACGGCGCTTGGCGTCGGTGGCGTCTCGACCCAGCCGACCGCAACTTTGGACGAACACGGGTTCTATTCGGCCGATGCCGGCCTTTCGCTGATCGCAAATGGCGGGGTGACGATCGACAACACCGGCAACGATATCCTGACCCAATCGCTGACGGTTACGAAGGACGACGCCTACACCATTTATCCCGGCTCGCTCACCGCGATCTCCCTGACCGGCGATCTTGTTCTGGGCACGGGAGCGCAAGGCCAGGCGAGCGCGATCCTGCTCTATCCGAGCCCGCGGGGAGAACTTCAGTTGGCGGGCGGGGATGATATCGTGCCAACTGTCATTGCGATGGAAGATGCCGATCCGGGGCTTCTGCCAGGCGCCTTCTCTATTTTCTCGGCGCTCACGGACAAGCTGCAAAGCGGCGAGATATTTCAGTTTCCCGGCGTACTGCCTGACATGAGCGCCTTACAGCGCAGGGCCCTGCACAATCGCAACGCCACGCATGATGGCGATGCGGTGCCGAACCGCATCTACGCGGGCAACGACATCCTCAACATGATCGTGTCGGTGCCGAAAGAAACGCGGGTGAGTGCGGGCCGCGATATCGTCAACATGATGTTCTTCGGCCAGAATCTTTCGCCCAGCGACATCACGCGCGTGGTCGCCGGACGCGATATCACGGCTACAACCGAACTCGTGCAGCCTGTGATCGGGCTTGGCGATGGCGGCGTGCCGATCTTCGGTGAACCCGAAGCGGCGGTTCAGGGGAACACCTTTGTAATTGGCGGTCCCGGCTCCTTCTTTCTTGAAGCGGGACGCGATGCAGGGCCGTTCCTCAATTCTGCTGTCACGAATGGATTCGAACGCTCGCTCAATACGAACGAGCCTGCGGGTACCGAGGTGTTTGCGGGCGGCATCTTGTCGGTCGGCAATGATTGGAATCCGTGGCTGCCAAACGATGGCGCGAGCCTGTTTGTCGAATTCGGTGTGGGCAAAGGCCAGAATTTCGATGGCTTCCGGGATTATTATCTCGATCCCGCAAACCTGCCGAACCTCGATGGCGATCTCTTTGTGCAGGTCAAGGATTCCAGCGGCAATCTGTTGCCGGATCGCAACCAGCCGATCTACGGCCCTATCCTGATCGGCTGGATGCAGCAGCACGCGGCGGCCGAGCTGAAGAACACGTTCGGCACGACGGATGTGACATTCCAGCAGGCTTACGACGTGTTCATGACTTTGCCGGAACTCGAGCAGCGCGTGTTCATGCTGGGGAGTGTCTATTTCAACGAGCTGATCCAGACATCCATCCCAGACGGCCCCTCGTTCAAGCAGTATTCGCGCGGTTATCTGGCGGTGAACACGCTCTTCCCGTCCTCCTACGGCTACACGCAGAACGATCTGACGGGCGGCGGCAACGGGTCCAACAATCCCGTTGAGACCGGCAACCTCGACTTGCGCCTCGCCACCATCCAGACGGATCACGGCGGCAACATCTACATCCTTGGTCCGGGCGGGCGCGTGCTGGCGGGCTCGACGGTTCGCACCGCCGATCAGGCTGCGCGCCGCACCTACGATGGCGGCCGTCTGTTCGCCGGCAATGCGAGCAACGTTCTGCTGCCCGCGACCATCACAGCGATTCCGATCGGCTATGAAGGCATCCTGACACTGCGTGGCGGCTCGATCTACTCCTTCACCGACACCGATTTCCTGCTCAACCAGAGTCGTCTCTTCACCGAAGACGGCGGCGACATCGCCATGTGGTCATCCAACGGCGACCTCAATGCCGGGCAGGGCCCGAAGACCGCGGCAAACTTCCCGCCCGTGGTGGTGAAGCTGGACGAAGATCTGTTCAGCCAGCTCGATTCCGTCAGCGGCGTGAGCGGCGCCGGCATTGCCGCGTTCGAGCCCGCGCCCGGCGAACCGCCGCCCGATGTGTTCCTCATCGCGCCGCGCGGCACGGTGGATGCGGGCGACGCCGGCGTGCGAGTGGCGGGCGATCTGTTCATCGCGGCACAAACCGTTGCCAATGCCGAGAATTTCAGCGTCGGCGGCACGGCGTTTGGCGTTCCTGGGTCAGCGGCCGTGGACGTTGCGGCGCAGACCAGCGGCAGTGCGGCCAGTGCGGCGGCCGAACAGGTGGCGCAAAGCTTCGCCAACTCGCACACTGCACAGAATGCGCCCTCCATTATTTCCGTGGACTTCCTCGGAATGGTGAACGAGGCGCCATCGGCGGAAGACGAAAGGAAAAAACGAAAGAAAAGCCCGGACGCCTGACCGGCAACGTCAGCTTTGGGTCGCGAGCGCTTTCGGCCGCTTCGCGCACCCGCGCAACGGTTTTGGCTGCAGTCTGAACGGGGTTATTGTGATTGTCTGAGTATGGGGGATTGCATGAACAGGTATGTGACGCGGAGCATGGCTGCGATCCTCGCGGCTGCGGGGGTTACGCCGGTTTCGGCGAATGAGAGTAGCGGGCGTTTGCGCCCGACAGCGCAAGAAACGGTTCTCTACAGTTTTGGCGGCGGTGCGGACGGTGCCGGTTCCGGTAGCGGCGTCATTGCCGATGCAAGCGGCACCCTTTACGGAACGACGGTGTTCGGCGGCCCTGCGAGCAACGGCGACATCTTCGCGTTGACACCTGGTCAGACAGGCTGGACCGAGAAAGTCCTCTACACATTTTCCGGCGGATCCGATGGCGCCCGTCCTTTGGGCGGACTCGTCGCCGACGTAAAGGGCAACCTCTATGGAACAACGTTTGGCGGCGGCGACGCGGGAGTGGGGGTTGTGTTCAAGCTCAAGCCCACGCGGTCGGGTTACAAGGAGAGCGTCCTCTACACCTTCAGCGGCCGCTCCGATGGAGGCAGCCCGGTGGGCAATCTTGTTCGCCGCAAGAATGGAACCCTCATTGGTGTGGCTACCGAAGGCGGCGCGTGCGATCTTTGCGGGACAGTCTTTGCACTGACGCCGTCCGGTTCCGGTTATGTCGAATCAACTCTCTACAGTTTTGTCGGCGCCGGTGACGGCTATCTCCCGGAGGCTGGAATAACGGCCGACAAACAGGGTTCGATTTATGGAACGACGCAATGGGGTGGCGGCGGCGGCGGTTGCGGCGGAGGAGGCTGCGGCACGGTATTCAAGCTCGTCTATTCAAACGGAACTTACACGGAGAACACGCTCCATGTATTCCACGGCGGAGGCGACGGCGCCAATCCTGCCGGCGCTCTGACGGTCGACAGCAAGACCGGGATCGTTTTTGGGACCACTCAATATGGCGGTGCCAACGGTGCCAACGGAATCGTATTCACGCTCACACCAGCCGGCGGGGCATACAACGAAACGATTCTGCACAGTTTCGACGGATTTGACGATGGCTTCGGTCCCATGGGCCAACTGCTGCTGCACCAAAAACGTCTTTACGGAACGACGACCGGGGGTGGGCCAACGAATTACGGGACGATTTACGAGCTTAAGCCCTCACAAACCGGCTACGCGTTCAAGTCGCTCTATAATTTCGCCGGACCGCCGGATGGCAGCGACCCCGAATTCACGTCGCTGATCATGGACGCGAACGGCGCGCTCTACGGAACTACGCGCTCTGGCGGTAGCAAGACTCAACAGTGTGGCGGCATCGGACCGACGGATGGTTGCGGCACGGTTTTCGAGCTTACGCACTGAGCTAAGCGGGGGAGAGCGGTGGGCGGTACCTCGATAAGAGATGAGGGGTGGTTCCCCTCGCCATCGGGTGATCCAGTCCCTATATCGGAGCGGTGGCTGAGGTGAGCTTGCCAATGCTTTACGTTGGAATTGGCGTCGCACTGTTCGCGCTCTTCGGGATTTTCCTGTTCAACCGGCTGGTTACGCTGCGGCAGGCATGGGGCCGGGCGGCCTCCGACATCGATGTGCAGCTGAAATTACGGCACGATCTCATCCCCAACCTGGTCGAAACGGTGAAGGGGTACGCCAGCCATGAAAGCGGCGTCTTCACCGAAGTGACGCAGGCCCGCTCCGCAGCGATGCGCGCGACCACGGTTGCGGAAAAGAGCACGGCGGAAGCGGCGCTTTCCGGCGCGCTGGGCAATCTGTTTGCGGTGGCGGAAAACTACCCCCAACTGAGAGCCAGCGAAAACTTCCGTGCGCTTCAGGACCAGTTGAGCGATGTCGAAAACAAGATCGCTGCGGCGCGGCGGTTCATGAACAACGCAGCCGCCGAATACAATTCGGCGATCCAGCAATTTCCGGCCCTGCTGATCGCGGGACCGTTCGGTTTCAAGGCCGCCGATATGTTTACGCTCGATCCGGAAGAACGGCTGCAGGTCAAGGACGCGCCGAAGGTGAGCTTCGCCGGGTAACGCAACATGGCGGCGCTGGGGCTCACCACATATCGGCTGAACAACAACATCAAATCCGCGGCGCTGCTGATCGCGTTTCCGGCGTTGTTGCTGGCGCTGCTCGGCGTTGTCTTTTTTGTGCTCGGAGCGGTGAGCGGCCGCGGCATGCCGATGGATACCGTCGGCGCCTCGTCGGTGCTTGGAACGGACAGCCCGCTCGATTTCGCCTTGTCGGCGATCGTGGCGTGGTGGCCCATCGTGCTGGGCGTTGCGGCGATCTGGGTAACCATCGGTTATTTCTTCAACGACTGGATCATTCACAAGGCAACGGGCGCCACGCCCATAGATCAGCGGCAGGAACCAGAACTTTATCGGCTGGTTGAAAACCTCTGCATTTCGCGCGGGCTCACCACGCCCAAGCTGTACATCATCGAAACCGATGCGATGAACGCCTATGCCAGCGGGATCGACAACAGGACTTACGCAGTCACCGTCACACGCGGACTCCTCAACGCGTTGAACAAGGACGAGCTCGAAGCGGTGCTAGCGCATGAGCTCACCCACATCATGGAACGCGACACCCGCGTGCTGATCATCACCATCGTGTTCGTCGGCATGATTTCGTTTCTGGCGCAGCTGTTGTGGCGCAGCCTGCAATTTTCGTCGTTCCGGCGGGTGCGCGGCAAGAACGCTGCGCCTGTTCTGTTGGTGATGCTGATTGCGGCCATCGCTTTCGCAATTGGCTATGTACTGGCGCTGGTTTTGCGTTTTGCCATTTCGCGGCGGCGGGAATATCAGGCGGATGCCGGTTCGGTCGACCTCACCAAGAATCCGGATGCGCTCATCAGCGCGTTACAGAAAATCGCTACCAACCCGGACGTGCCACATGTTCCGACGGAGGTGCGGCAGATGTTTATCGAGAATCCGATTTCGGCTCTCGATTTCGGCGGCCTGTTTGCGACGCATCCGGCAATTTCAAAACGCATCGCAGTTCTTGAACAGCTAGGCGGTCATCTAACCCAACCGGCTGTCTCGCCTTCGCCTCAACCCTCGCCGTGGGGATGATCGGACGCCTATCGGCGTTCTAGGCGGCCTCAGCCGCTTGGGTCTCGTGGACAATCGCTCCTGCGGTCGGAATATCCAGATCTTCTGCAGAGCTCATAATGTATTGGGCCAGAGCAAAATATCCCGTTCGGTTAAAGTGCCCGTTACCGATGACTGAGTTCGGTGGAACGATGACATCGACATCGACGTATCGGAAGAGTCCGGGGTTGCTGTTACAATACGATTGGCAGGTGGCATTGTAGTCAACCCGGCGGTCCCGTTGCTTGTTATTCGACCTGCCGGCCGTACCACATCCCATTACAAAGATACGGCCCTTTTTCACCATTGCGCCGATTCTGTCGAATGAGCGGAGTATGAGGTCGAGGCGCTCCGCTTCGCTCGGATCGACCTGCTGGAAGTGGTTGTCAAACCAATCCGGGTCAGTGTTACGGACGCGTCTTGCATCTGGCTTCGCCATGCGAACGCTTATTCCGCCGGTGACATCGAAATAATGACCGTTCATGCCGGACCACAAGGAAACCACAATCAGTTCGGAGTTAGAGAGCGCCGCATCGAAATTGATTGCATCTTCATAGGTCCAGCAGGGTATCTTCCGGATGGCTTCATTGGACCGGATAACTTCCCGCTCGCTCAGGACAAAGCTGGGATCATCATAACGGATGCGGACTTTTCCCTCGTTGCGGTTTACAAACTCAAGCCGGTTGGTGCTGCAGTAGCTGGTCATCTGCAGCAGGTCGCAGCCCCCAAGGAGCAGCAGTTTGCGGCTCCCTACGCTGACTTTCGTGTCGTTGGATTCGCCGTCGTGGCCGAACCGAATCCAGTCGATGGCGGTGTGCGTATCCAGGCCATAAGAAACAGGCGGAACGATGTCGACCTCCGGACGATCGAGCATTTCGTAGACGTATTGCTCTATTCCCATATGCATGGCACGGCAGGAAAAGACGAAATGAACCAGTTTCTTGCCGTAAGAACGCTGGCGCATAAGGTAAAATCCGATCAGTCCATAGTCGCCGTAATTGTCGGCTGCGCGAATGCACCCGGCATGATAACCAAATCCGATTAGCGACTGCCGAAATTGCTCGATCTCGTCCGCGCTCTCGAGCCTGTTCTTGGTGTAGTTGAGCTGGTTCGTACGGTTGATCAGCTCGACAACACGATCGAAATTGGCGGCGACGTCGTAATCTATCGTCACCCGAATATTGCTTGCGCGCAGGAACTCCTCGTTCGAGAGGGTGCTGCCCTTGCGTTCATCCACCTTGCGCTGAAGAAAGCGGTATTGGCTGAGGCGCGTGAGGCCCGGATCTGCCTTCCCGGCCAGATGGGGATGTTCGCGCAGCAGGTGGAGGACATCCGCCGGATGGGCAGCCATGATGCCCGGGCTGAAGAACTTCACCTCCTCGAGGTTCATCGGATTATCGTCGATGAAAAGAACGTTTTGCGGCCGCAGGCCGGCCGCTTCGATCATGTCGGCCACGGCCTTGCCTTTGGGATCGAAGCTGATGGCTGGGAATACGAAATAATCCCAGATATCCAGTTCGTTCAGCTTGGCCTTGCTGCGCTCGTAGTCGTTTTTTGAGCAGATAGAGCTGATGATGCCGCGATTGGCGAGTTCCCTCACCAGGGCAATGTTGTCTTCAACGGCCGTGATTCCGCCTTCTTCCAGGGTGCCCTGCCAAAAGGTCTCGTCGAGATCCCAGATGATCAACTTCACCTTGTTCTCAATCATGCCGCTCGCCAAAAGCCCTGAAGACACAACCACATGGGATGTACAACAGACGGCGCACCTGCTTCAACCCGCCCGGATTGGGGCGGCTGCCGCGTTTGCCGCTGTCGTGCAGGGATAGTCGATGAGCCGTCACGGTCCAGATTTCATCTGCGTTGGGATGCCCAAGACCGGCACCGGCTGGCTGTTTGACCAGCTGGAAAGTCATCCCGATTTCTGGATGCCGCCGGTCAAGGAGTTGCTTTATCTCAACCAGGAGGTTCCACGACTCCAATTCTTGGAAGACCGGTCATGGCGAGCGCTGGAACGCGCACGCAATAATACAAAGAAAAAAGTCAGTGAGCGCGTGTTGCGGCGCGAGGTGTCGGCCCCCCGGGACATAGAATTCATTAACTATGCGCGGTCGATTCGCGGGCTGCCGAGAGATATCGGCCGCTATGCTCAGCTCTTCCGCTGCAAAGGCGAGCTCCTGTCTGGCGACATCACCCCGCCGTACTGGAGCCTTGACGAAGCAACAATTTCTTCTGTGGCAACAGAACTGCCCGGCGCCAAAATCCTGCTGTTGGTTCGCGATCCTGTTGCCCGCGCATGGTCTCGAATTTCCGTCCTTTACCGCAACAATAACTTCGACCCGAACATGCTTGAAGATCGATCTCGCTTCGAGAGCCTTCTCCGCAAATCGAAAAAAATTGGCGGCCTTTTGGCCACGGAGGTCGCGCAGAACTGGTTGCGCCATTTGGAGGCAAAAAATTTCAAGGTGGTTTTCTTCGACGATATCGCGGAAGTGCCGCAAAACACTCGCGCCGATGTCCTGCGCTTTTTGGGAGCGGATCCGGACAAACCGGGCAAACCATTACCGCCCGACTACAATCGAAAGGCGGACTACAAAAAGCTGGACCTGACCGACGGCGCGAAAGCGGCTTTGTCCGAACACTTCAGGGATGAGATCGTCGCCTCAGCAGAACTATTTGGAGGCCGGGCTCGGGAATGGCCGGCAAGGTATGGCTTGTCGTAAATGTGGATCGATAATGGCAGTTTCTGCTACGGCGCGCCCGCAGATGTTGCGCCATCTATGCCGTATTCGATCAGCCAAGCGGTCGCATGGCCTCCGAACGTGGACGCGCAGGCTCTTAATTCGTCCGCGAAATAGGAAACCAGTTCGCTGCGAATAGCATCGCTCATTTCCAGCTTCCTGAATTTCGACTTTGGGTTATGGTCCGGCGGAAGATCGCCACTCGGCTTGGCCGGATCGGCGCCCAGATATTCCAGAATTTCGCGTCGCACCTCTGCGGCGCGGGATGCGATATCTTCCATGAAGAAATACCGGAACTGGCGGTTGGCGAAGTGCTTTCCCCAACGCTGGGCGGCGCGCGAGGGAAAGGATAGTTTGCCGAGGGATTTGTCCTCGCGAAGAAGTTTGGCGAACGCCCGCGGCGAATTCAGGACAGCTTCATCGAATCCGCCATGCCTGCTGGCCTGAGAAATATGCGACCACGCGCGCTTAATGGGATCGCGTACCAGCAGAACGATGCGCAAATCTGGAAATTCCTGGCGGAGAAGCCGGACAATATCTTCCTCCAGATCGCAATAGTGTGGGGTAATGTCCCCGGAGATGAGCGCTCCTTTGTGGCGAAACATCTGGCCATAGGCGCAGAGGTCCAGAGGTTTCTTATGGCCGCTCGCCATCTCCCGCAGGAACGCGATATCGCGATCGTCCCACTCCCGGCTGGTATTGCTTTGTTTCTTCCGCCGTTGCGATTGGCCCAGCGCGAACTCGAGCGCCTGCAACGCATTCTTGCCCTTCTTGTCGCCGCGTTCGAGATAATGAAGCTCTTTCAGTGGAGGCATCCAGAAGTCGGCGTGATGTT
Source organism: Rhizomicrobium sp. (assembly GCA_036269195.1). Lineage (GTDB taxonomy): Bacteria > Pseudomonadota > Alphaproteobacteria > Micropepsales > Micropepsaceae > Rhizomicrobium. The sequence goes on along the minus strand of DATASO010000015.1, from coordinate 293,045 downwards.
GCAGCTGGTCAAACAGCCAGCGCGTGCCGCCTTTGTGCATCCCCACGCACAGGAAATCAGGGCCTTCTTTCATGCCAGTCTCGACGGAGGTTTTTGCGCGTTTAAGGCGCGCCGCAGGTGCGATCAATCCTGCTCGAGTTCGGACGAAAGTGTGTATTCGTCAGATGCCGGAGCGCCTTCGTCCGAATTGGCCGGCTCGGAAGGTTCTGCACCCACGGTCTCTTCGATGGGCTTCAGGCGCTCGCCGCGCTTCTCCGCCTTCTGGGTCATGCGATCGCGCTTCTGATTGGCGCGTGTCACCGCAAGATCCAGCTCCAGCTGCGAGCACAGGCCAAGCGTTACCGGATCGACGGCCTTGATCGACGCCGCGTTCCAGTGCGAACGCTCGCGGATTTTCTGAATCGTCGCCTTGGTGGTCCCGATCAGCTTGATGATGTCGGCATCGGTGAATTCCGGATGGTTGCGCAGGATCCAGTACACGGCATCCGGCTTGTCCTGCCGCTTGGAAACGGGCGTGTAGCGCGGCGCACGTTTGATCTTCACGGCCGGCATCTTGTGTTTGGGCGCCGCCATCTTCAGGCGCTTCGAATGGTCCTTCTCGGCCGCCTCGATGGCCTCGCGGGTGAGCTGGCCGGAGGAAACAGGGTCCTGCCCTTTGATCCCCTTCGCCACGTCTTCGTCGGCGATGCCCTTCACTTCCAGCGGGTGCAGGCCGCAGAATTCGGCGATCTGCTCGAAGGTGAGGGAGGTGTTGTCGATCAGCCAGACGGCGGTCGCCTTGGGCATCAAGGGTGTGGTATCGGCAGCCATGAATCTTTCCTTTCCGGGCGGGGCGGTCAGCCCCGTCCTTCCGTGAACGCTATCCATTCAGGGAAGGGGGCTATTCTAGCGACTGTCCGCCAAAAGGGGAAGGGATTTGTGGGAAACCGGCAATTCAGCCCAATTATCCCCGTCATGGGCGGCCCTTCCCTTCCGTCATTGGCGGAGCTCGCCTCTTTCGTCTTGGCCGGGCTTGTCCCGGCCACCCATGCCTTCGGCATGCGCAGAGGTCATGGATGGCCGGGACGGGGGTCGGCCATGACGATCCGAGAACAGGCGGACGCTCGCGAGATGGGCACACCCGGCCATGACGGAATGAGGGATGCGTGATAACGGTGAAGGGCTGTAGAGGCGCGGGTGGGGAAATGTTCATGAAGGTTCGGGCTCTAACGATTCTCTCAGCACTGGCGCTGTCCGGCATCGCGCATGCTGACGTTTCCATCTCCAGCAAACCGACCAGCAACATGGGTTGCGAGGCGGGCGTATGCACCGCGACGGCGCAGAAAGCGGTGCTGAACGTCGGCGATCTTCAAACCATGCTGGCCAGCGGCGACGTGGCGGTGAAGACCGGCAGCGTGGCTACGGATATCGACATCAACCAGCCGCTGTCATGGACCAGCACACGCCGCCTCACGCTCGATGCGCAACGATCGGTGATCGTGAAGAAGCAGGTGACCGTAGCCGGACAAGGCGCGCTTTCCATAATGACCAACGACACTGGTGGTGCGAAACCCAAAAACAAGACCGGCGAGTTCGTCATCGTGCAAAGGCACGGCAGCGTGCAGTTCTGGGATCTGGGCAGCAGCCTGATCATCGACGGCAACAGCTACACGTTGGTGGCCGACATCAAAACATTGGCTGGCGATATAACTGCCAACCCATCAAGCTTTCTTGCCTTGGCAGTCAATTATGATGCCAAAGGCGACGGGACGTATATCTCTTCGCCAATTCCGTCACCTTATTCAGGAATTCTTGAGGGTCTTGGGAACGAAATTTTGCACTTGAAGATGTCTCGCTCGTCGCAGGATTATATTGATGATTTGGCGCTGTTCTCTGAGGTCTCCCCTGGTGGTACCGTCCGCAACATCCGTCTAGAGAAGTCGCTGATATCAATGACGGCGGGTGCGAGAGTCGGCGAACTGGGTTTGCTTGTTGCCATCAATGACGGCCTAATCTCGTCGGCTGTCGTGAATGGTGAGATCGACGTAGTCGCGGCATCTGCCGTGAGCACCGGCGGGTTAGCAAGCATCAATCAAGGTACGATTACTGCCTCTACTGCTAACGTGAAGATCGTCGTGAACGGTAGTGGCGGAGAAAGTTCCTATGTCGGCGGACTGGTGGGGCTCTCGCAGCCATACGACTCAGGGGAGTTGGGCACTATTACCGATTCGGAATCAACGGGACAAATCAGCGTAGCGAGAGGCTCTGACGCAGGAGGACTAGTGGGGAGTGCAGCGTGCAATGGTGGTTCTTGTGGCATAATCAGTCGTTCCCGGGCGTTTGGTGCTGTTACAGCAGGTGATAACGAGGAGGCGGGGGGGGTAGTTGGCAGTGCAGTCGGCGTTCTCATTGATCGCAGTTTCGCCACCGGCAATGTTACAACCGGTCAAAATACTGGTGCGCCTTGCCACACGTCTGTGGGCGGACTTATTGGATTCAGCTGGGGCAATACAATTAATTCATACGCGCTCGGTTCCGCTAAGGGCGGCACATCGAGCTGCGTTGGCGGTCTGATCGGCGTGTATTCCTTACACAATCCGGGCAATTATCTGGCCAACTCCTATTCGATCGGAGCTGTCTCAGGCCCAGACGGAGCCAACGTTGGAGGCTCAATTGGCTTGCGACGAAAGGATGGAATAGCAGATGTATATTGGAACACAACTACCAGCGGTACCCAAAACGGGGTGGGTTCCGGTGGTGCAAAAGGCATTTTCGGCCTGACAACTGAGCAGTTCTTAGTAGACCTTCCGTCGAACTTCGATCCGAAGATTTGGGGGCAGTCGCCGAGCATCAACAACGGCTATCCGTACCTGCTCGCCAATCCGCCGAAGTAGCGCGTGCGTGCAACGCGCACGTGGCCCATTCCCCAGTTCGCGGCTGAAGCTCAAACGAAATCAGTGGTGAAAATAGATTCGTTCCCCGCTGCAGATTCGGCCTTACACTTGCAGGTATGAGTTCGCTTCAATTCGCGACCGTGATGTCTAAGAACGTCATGGCCGGGCTTGTCCCGGCCACCCATGCCTTCGACATGCGCAGATCATGGATGGCCGGCACAGGGCCGGCCACGACGAACTGAGGACGAAACGAGTCCGGCCATGACGGTGCAAAATCTGCATGCGAAATTCGTCCGAATCTTTGAGTTCGACTGCTCACTCGCCCGCGAACCACAACATCTGGTGTGCTGGGGGAAGTGAGCAGGGAGGTTCCCCCAATTTTCCGGAGGTTCGAATGGGAACTTTTGCCCGGCATGGGGAGGGGTGCACGGTTTCTGACAAACTAAACGAACAATTCCGTTGCTCTCCATTCCGCCGTAATGCCAACTGCACATTTGGCATCCCCCTCATGCAACAGACGCGCGGGAAATCTGCACAAGACGGGCGCAATGCCGCTTTGTAGATTCTACCGATGACAACCAAGACTGACACCCTTGCGGCGCAGACAACCAGGCTGGCGCTGACCTTCATCTTCATAACCGCGCTGCTCGATTCGATCGGCCTCGGCATCATCATTCCGGTGTGGCCCAAACTGATCGCCGAGCTGGCGCACGAGAACATCACCGGCGCGGCGTGGTGGGGACAGTGGATCGGCTTCGTCTATGCCGGCATGCAGTTTCTTTGCGCGCCCTTCATCGGAAACCTGAGCGATCGCTTCGGGCGCCGGCCGGTGCTGATCGCCTCGCTGCTGGCGCTCTCTCTCGATTACACCATCATGGGCTTTGCGCCGACGCTTCTCTGGCTGTTCATCGGGCGTTTCCTCTCCGGCATCGCCGGCGCGGCCTATCCCACCATTGGCGCCTACATCGCGGACGTCACACCGCCTGAGAAGCGCGCGAGCGGTTTCGGCGTGATGGGCGCGGCCTTCAGCGTGGGCTTCATCCTCGGGCCGGCGATGGGCGGAATCCTGGGCGAGTACGGCGCGCGCATGCCATTCTTTGCGGCCGCCGCGCTGTCTTTCGCCAACGCGCTGTTCGGCCTGTTCGTGCTGAAGGAATCGCTGGCGAAAGAGAACCGCCGCGCCTTCGAATGGCGGCGCGCCAATCCTATCGGCGCCCTGCACGCCATGCGCCGTTTTCCGCTGATCGTGGGGTTGATTGTCGTCATTGTGCTGATGCGGCTGGCGCATGATGCCAACCCGGTGCTCTTCACCTATTACGTGATGCTGAAATTCCACTGGAGCACGGCGATGGTCGGTTATGCGATGGCCACCATCGGCGCCACCCTCGGCATCGTGTACATGTTCCTTATCCGCATTGTGATTCCGAAGATCGGCGAAACCAACAGCGTGTATCTGGGATTGCTGGGCGGCGCGCTGGCGTTTGCCGGTTACGCTTTCGCGCCCAACACGGCGGCGATGTTCGTGTTCGTTGGCGCCTATGCGGTGTTCGGCTTTGCAGGCCCTGCTCTGAACGCCATCATGTCGAAGCTGGTGGGGCCGAAAGAGCAGGGTGAGCTGCAGGGCGCGCTCACCTGCGTCGGTAGCCTCACCTCGGTGGCCGCGCCGATCGTCCTGACACAGATTTTCTTCTATTTCACCAAGCCGCTCGCGCCGATTTACTTCCCGGGCGCCGGCTATCTCGCTGCCAGCGTATTTCTCATGATGGCCGCGCTGGTGTTCACGCGGTTGCGCACGGCACGACCGGTGGCCGCGGCTCCGGAACCGGCGGAGTAGCAGAAAAAATTCCCCGTGAGGTCATGCCGGCGGTGCAAGCCGCATGACGGGATGAAAGCGCGAGGGGAGTTTGGCTGAGCTAGTGTACGCTGCTTCGCAAGCGCTCCAGCTCGTCTTTGACTCTGAGTTTTTCTTTCTTGAGGGCGGCGACTCTGACTTCATCCCAGTCCGGGTGCGCCATTTCCGTTTCGATCTGTTCTTCGAGATGCTTATGCTTTTCGTTGAGCTCCGTGATGTGCCCTTGCATCGCCATATTTCACACCTCATCGGTTGAAAGATGACAGAATTAGAACACCAAAGCCTGCGCCTGTCACGCCCCTCTTCCGCCCATCCCTTATCGCCTGTTAAGACCGTGCGATGGCTGGGGCTGGAAAAAACGCCGGAAAACCGCGAATTGTCGTGGGCATCAGCGGCGCCTCCGGCGTGGCCTACGGCATTCGGCTGCTGGAGGCGCTGAAGGACGTCGGGGCCGAATCGCATCTTGTCATCACCAAGCCCGGCGAAATGACCATCGGCTACGAAACCCGATTCGGGCCCAAGGAAGTCGCTGCCAAAGCCGATCACGCCTACGCGATAACCGATATCGCCGCGCCCATCGCCTCCGGCAGCTTCAAAACCCAGGCCATGATCGTGGCGCCGTGCTCGGTGCGCACCATGTCGGAGATCGCCACCGGCGTGACAACGAACCTGCTGACCCGCGCCGCAGATGTGACCCTGAAAGAACGCCGGCCGCTCATCCTGCTGGTGCGGGAATCGCCGCTGCATCTGGGGCACCTGCGCACCCTCACGCAGCTGGCGGAGATCGGCGCCATCATCCTGCCGCCGGTGCCCGCCTTCTACACCGAGCCGCAGTCGATTTCCGATCTGGTGGATCAGATGACCGGCCGCATGCTGGACATTCTGGGGTATACTTGGCCGATGCGGCGCTGGGGCGAAGACCTTGCCAAGGGCCGCCGCAGGCGCAAGGGCCGGGAATGACGGAAGCGGAAGAGCAGGCGCTGCGCGCGAAGCTCACCGAGCTGCTGCAGGTGCATCGCGATCTCGACGCGGCGATTGCGGCGATGGCGGAGCAGGGGGTGAAGGATCAGCTGCAGGTCACGCGCCTGAAGAAGCGCAAGCTGCAGCTGAAGGACCAGATCTCCCGCATCGAAGACACCCTCCTGCCGGACATTATTGCTTAGAATTGTCTACGTTGCGGCGCTGTAATTGATCTGAAACTGCGGAAAGGCATCCCTCAGAGTCTTCATGGCTTCATGCCAATTCGCTCCGCCCCACTGGCTAGAGAACGCATAGGTCTTTCCGTTCAGCACAATCAACTCATCATCCTCGCTGAACCAACGGCCTGGATTATAATTCGAGGATTTTTCCTGAGCGAGACGATTGAACGCATCGGCATCGAGGACGCCGTCCACCGTAAACCAGATGCGAAAATCTTTCCGCCAATGAAGCAATTTCGCGATCTCGTCCGGAGATACGCCGTGGGTCACAAGATAGCGGCATACTGCGTATATCGCTTTCCTCTTCCACATTGCCGAATGGCGTTCATCTCCAACCTGAAGATCGAATCGAGTAAAGTCCCTATTCGTCGTGCGAGCGCTTCTCTCCCGTTGGACCTTGTCGCGGATTTGAACTTGATATTCCTCTGCTTCCGGTAGGGGAATGATTTGTTGAACGTCGACGAGCATGCGGCCCTCAAGGTCATACGGTTTCAGACGGACGCATCGAATGTCCAATCCGCGGCCATTTAGCCAAAGAACGGATGAAGTCAGCTCCTTTGAGAACTCAGCAGATGCCAACACTATTAAGACATCTTGAGCGAAGTCGTCCTCATTCGGTTCGTCCCACTCAAGAAAGTCGAGCAAGGCTGACTGGGCATCCTTGTCCATGTCGCCGAGCTTCTGCAGATATTTCGCATGCACTTCGACAGCTTTCTCGAACGTCATGGAGGAAACCATTGCGGCGTACCGGATGGCCTGCAACTCCATGTGGCCACCGTCTTCCGTTCGCTTCAGTTCGATAACTACGAGGTTCGCGCTTTTGTCGATGGCTAGAATATCAATGCGATGACGAGAGTCCTTCCAATCACCGAACTCGTCGGACAACACGAATGTGTCCGGCGCTATTACATCGATATGCGACAGCAGCAATCGTTGGATGTCCTGGCGCTCCCGCAGGCCGGCAGAACTGAACGTTGTTTTCGCGAGGGCAACGATGCCAGCTTGTGCGAACTCATAGATGGGCATCGGCAATTCCCGTTGAATTCTGAGCGACAATCCAACAGTTCCGTTTACGAGCCGTATATGGACACGCGAATCTACTAAGGTGGCTCAATTCCGCGCACCACGGCGCTCCCGCTGCATGCGTGCCGCGCTGCTTCGCAGTTTGGCAAAGACCTTTTCAGCCGGAATACTTGGCCGCGGATCATCGAGAGACAACTCTATCTCCCGGCGTAAAATGCGCTCATGGTCATCGTGCGCAAGCGGCAGCGAGAAATTTCGGCTCCCCTTCGTTGCCATGAAAATCACGCCTTCCCCGCGGCGCGGTGGCAGATGTCGGTGAGTTCCTCGATGCCGTACTTCTCGCATTGCGGCACCAGCGCCACCACATCGGCCTGCCGGCCCGCCGCGCGCAAAATCTCGATGCGCTTGGGCAGCAGCACGGGCGAATTGTCGAAGCGCGTCACCGCTTCGTCCATCAGCGCCTGCGCCTTCACGTAATCGTGGCGGCCGATGTAGATGTCCAGCAATCGCGAATACACTTCCCAGGAAGGCTCGGGCCCGCTCACGGCTTTCAGCAGCGCCGCTTCGAACAGCGCGTTCTGCCTGCCCAGCTGATAGTACTCGGCGGCGACAAACTCCGTATACGCATGATTGGCCGTGGGCATGCCGGTGGAGGCGGCGACCGAAACCCGCGCGCCGGTATCGGTGCCTTGCGTGCGATCCGCCACGTAAGCGGCGGCATCCTCCGCCATGGTATAATGCGACAGCAATCCGGTGAGCTGCGTCTTCAGCGGCGAGGTGCTGGCCGGGCTCCACGGCACTGGCGTCGGATCGACGAACACCAGCGTGCGGTATTCGCGATAGGCGTAGGCACTGAGCAGATTGGCGCGCTCCGTGGCGGGGTGGTGCGAGGTGGCGTCTTCCGCCATGCCGTCCACCGCCGCGCCGAATGCCGCCACCGCAAGATTGGCCCACGCCCACGGGCTGGTGCCGCCGCTCATCACAACGCCCAGCACGCCCATGCCGATGTTGATGCCGTTGGCTTTGGCTTCGGCGGAATTTTCCTTCTGCGCGGCTTTGGCTTCCGCTGCCGCTTTTGAAACCACCGCTTCCTGCTGCGCCAGCTTGTCCATCACGGCGAGGGAGGCTTCCGGATCGTAGCCGGCGCGGATCATCAGGTCGAAGCCGAGCGCGTCGGCGGCATCTTCCTGGCCGCGCTCCATCTGCGGCATCAGCACATTGTTGCTCAGCTTCTCGAGATGACGCGCAAGGTTGATGACGCTGCCGAGATAGGGCGTGGCGCTGGCGGCGATGAGCGCCGATTGCGCCACCGCATCGCGCGAGGTGCCGTTCACCACCGCATAGTATTGCGATTTCTTCGCCCAGTTCTTCGCTTCGTGCCGGTAGATGGCATGCGCCACTTCATGGCCCATGACGAAGGCGAGCTCGTCTTCGTTTTCGATCTGCTCCAGTAGCCCGACGGTGAGGACCAGGGTGCCGTCCGGCGTGCATTCCCCGGCAAACTCCGGTGCTGCCAGAATGCGCACCTCGGGCTTGAACGACGGCGGCAGCGTGACGCCCTTCAACAGCCGCACCAGCACGCCTTTGGCGTAGTCGTGCAGTTGCTCCGACGGCACAAACCCTTGCGCCCGCGAACGCAGGATGCCGAGCGCCACCGAGCGGCCCTGCAGCGCCGGCGTGTAATCCGCCGCCGGTGTCAGCTGGTCGATGGCTTTGCCGCTGGCCGGATATCCATCGCCCTGTCCCGCATAGGCGGGCGCGGAAACCGCGAGGCTTCCGCACACTGCCAACACTGCAATCGCCTTCCGCATGGCTCGCTCCCCACCAGTTGCGCGAGCCGGCTAGACCTTTATCCGCCGGCCGCCTTTTTGCACGCATCCACCAGTTCATCGATGTCGTAGCGCTTGCATTGCGGTATCAGTGCCTGCGCTTCGCTCATCCGTCCCGCGCCGCGCAGCACTTCGATGCGCTTTGGCAACAGCACGGGCGAGTTCTCGAAGCGCACCACGGCTCGATCCATCAGTGCCTGCGCCTTCGGGTAATCGGCGCGCGACACATAGATGTCAGTCAGCCGCGAATACACTTCCCACGAAGGCTCGGGTCCGTTCGCCGCTTTCACCAGCGCGGATTCCGACAACGTGCCTTGCCGGCCGAGATCGTAATACTCCGCCGCCACGAACTGCGTGTACGCGTGATCCGCCGTGGGATTGGAGGTGGACGAAGTCACGTAGCCGAGGGCGGATGCTTCCGTGCCCTGCGAGCGATCCGCGACATAGGCGGCGGCATTTTCCGCCAGGCTGTAGTGGGCGAGCAGCGTGGTGAGCTGCGGCTTCATCGGCGATTTGCTGGCCGGGCTCCACGGCAGCGGCGTCGGGTTCACCATCGTCATGTTTCGGTATTCGCGAAAGGCGTAGGCGCTCACCAGATCCTCGCGCTCCTTCGCCGGATGATGCGCGGTGGCATCTTCGGCCATGCTGTCGACGGCGGTGTCGAACGCGAAGATCGCGATATCGGTGATCTGATCGTTGCTGGGGCGGCCACCCCCCATGAGCGCGCCGAGCGCGCCGGCACCGAGGTTCAGCCCTTGCATCAGCTTGTCGCTGCCGCCGCCGGAATCTTTGTTCGCCGCGGCCTTCGCCTGTGCGGCCGCCTGCGCCGCTTCGGCTTCCTGCGCGGCCAGTTTGTCCATTACCGACAGCGCGGCTTGCGGATCATAACCCGCCTTCTGCATGAGATCGAAGCCCAACGCATCGGCGGCGTCTTCCTGGCCGCGCTCCATCTGCGGCATCAGCACATTGGCCGAGAGCTTGGCGAGATGCTGCGCCACATCCAGGCCGCGCATGATGTTGTTGCCGGCGCGTCCGCCCGCGATGAAGGCGGCGGACTTCGCCATGGTGTCAACGGCGCCGCCGTTCACCACGGCGTAATACTGCGCCTTCTTGTACCAGTTCTTCGCCTGATGCTTGTAGATCGCGTGCGCCACTTCATGGCCGAGCACGAAGGCGAGCTCGTCCTCGTTCTCCAGCTGCTCCAGCAATCCCACGGTGACGATCAGCGTGCCGTCCGGCGTGCATTCGCCGGCGAATTCCGGTGCCGCCAGCACGCGCACCTCCGGATGAAAGGACGCCGGCATTTTCACATTCACCAGCAGCCGCGCCATTACGCCCTGCACATAGGCCTGCAGCTGCGGCGACGGCACAAAGCCTTGCGCGCGAGCGCGCAGAATTCCCAGCGCCAGCGGGCGTCCCTTCAGCACATCGCTGTAATCCGTGGCTGCCGAGACCTGCGAAATAGCGGTACCGCGGCTGGGGTACCCGTCGCCCACATCGGCGCGCGCACACGCGCCTGCAAGCAACGCTGCTGCCAATGTGGCCAATCCAAAACCACGCGCGATCATCAATGCGCTCCCGCCGCTTTCGGGCAGCCTTCGCCGAGGCCGCGGGTCGATCCAACCTTCTGCTCGTTGCTGCCCAGCGCGAGGTTGCGGCAGACGGCTGGAAGCTTGCCGGAGAAGCGGTAGCGTACCATGTAAGGGGGCACCCAGTATTTGCCGCCGTTCACGCTCACTTGCAGCATGAAGTTTGGCGCGCGGCCGGTGATCGGCGCGCAGGCCGGAAATTTCGCCTGTTCGAGAGTCATCACCTTCTTGCCGGACGGCGCATCGAACAAATCGACTTCCGGTGTCCGCGCCTGCAGCACAACATCGCCGGTGGTCGAGGTGCACTCCTCTGTCACCGCGAAGGCCGGCGAAGACGCCGCCAGCAGCACAACGCCAATGCAAATTCCAAATCCCAATTTCATGTTCCCCGCTCCTCTACCGGCTCCAATGCCGGAACCATTGCCGGTTCCAGCTGCGGCATGCCGCCTGCCACGTGATGCAAGTACCCCCAGATCGAATCCGGCACGCCCACCAGCAGCATCGCTGCCAGCTCGACGGACACGAACACGACCTCGACCCAGTTCGCGACCGAAAGGCCAGCCCACCAGGTCAGCAACAATCCTACTCCCAGCGCGAGGCCGAAGGCGAGATAGTGCCAGACCTTCTCCACCGCCTTTTCCATAAAGTACTCGAGAGTAACCCCGCGATCGCGGGTCGCGGCCGCCACGCCCCGCCGCTTGCGGCGCACGTCGCGCCAGTGGAACCACGAGAGGATCAGGATCACCGGAATGGTGGCGATCACCTGCACCAGATTGCCGTCCACCGGTTTGCCACCAAAGGTCACCGTGTTTTGGTAGGGCCGGCCGTGGAAGGTGATGAGGTTGTCCATCGCCATGGCATGCACGAACACGCCCGGCAGCAGATTGTTCACCGGCGTGAAGGTGCGATCCTGCGCCGCTTCGAGTGCGCCGCCATAGAAGATGATGCGCCCGCTCGCCATCTTCGCCAAATCCTTGTCGTCGGGCGTCAGCAGTAGCGCATCGACAGGAAATTCCGCCGTGTAAGGGCAGGGGCTTTTCACGGCGTCGGTGTTGAAGAAAGCGAGATACCAGCGGCGCAAGATGTTCATCTGCTCGAAGCAGGAATGACGCTCGCCGTCCGCACCGGTGTGCGTGATCCATTTGTTTTCCGGTGCGGCGCGCGTGCCCCACACCAGTTCCATCATGTCGTCGATGTGCGCGAGCGGATGTTGTTTGGCGTAAGTGTCGCGATAAACGCGAAACGCCAGCGAGGGGCAGGTGCCGTCACCATCCGGCTTCTGATTGAAGCAACGCCCTGTGGCGTAATACTGCCTCGCCACACCCGCATTCAGCGGAATGGCCGGATCGAGAACCGGCACGCCGGTTGATGCGATCTCAGGCCGCAGCGGATTTTCGCCGTAAGGAAGATCGATGCCGCCTTCGAAATAGATCGGCACACCCGCCTTCTTGTAGCGGCCGATCTCATCGACCAGGTCTTTTAGCGTGTCATCGGACCGCGAATCCACGAACAGGAAGTCGAGCACCACCGCTTTGGGCTTGTATTGCAGCAGCGCATCCAGCACGCGCGCATGGTCGCCGTATTTCCACGGCCACGGCGCATGCAAGGTGTGCAGCGTGTTCTCGTCGACAATCGCAACGGAAACCTTGTGGCGCCCTTCGGTGCCGTAGAAATACGGTCCGGTGATCAGCAGGTCGGAAACATCCTGCGAGTAACGCTGCACCAGGTCGCTGAAGCCGAAAGGGTTCAGCCAGATTTGCAAACTCGCAAATCCAACCAGCACAAGGACCACAAACCAGTAGGGCACATGGAGCCTGAGCGACTCCATTTCGTCCTTCTTCGGCCGGCGCGCGCGCGCGATCGCGCTACCGATCCGTCCACCCGATTGTTGAGGCGTAGTCATCCCCGCCGCCCAAGGCTCGCGGCCTTCCTGCCCCACGCGAGAATGCCGCCTGCCCGGGCGCAATGTATCTGACGCGGCCGCTCAGACCAAGCATTCAGACAGCATCCTTTGATGGGTTAGCGGCTGAATTTCTCAGACAGGATGATCGAGGAAAGAGTACGCGCGACGCCCGGGGCGCGGCCGATGCGATCCAGCGTGGCGTCCATTTTGGCGGGCGTTTCGGCCTCTACGGTTGCCACCATATCGTGGGCGCCGGAAACGGCTGCCAGCGAGCGAACCTCAGGCATCCGCTTCAGTTCGGCTGCCACCCGCTCGGCCTGCTTGGGGTCGGCGGTGATCATCACGATGGCGCGCAGCCGCCGCGCGTCTGCTTCCTCGGACAGCCGCACCGTGTAACCCTTGATGACTCGCTCGCGCTCCAGCCGCGCGATGCGCTCCTGCACGGTGGAGCGCGCCAGCCCCAGCTTGCGGGCGAGCGACGCGGTCGGCTCCCGCGCGTTTGCCTTGAGCAGCGTGATGAGCTTTGCGTCACCATCTCTGGCCGAATTCGTCATTCTGCCGCTTCTCCCGGCGATTCGCCGGAGCATAGCGCAACTTCCGGCGCATTGCCGCCTCGTCTTCGCCCAAATTCCCCAGCACATTCGTGGTCCCCAGAGAGGCCGCCTTCGCCTGGACTTTCGCGTGTGCGCCGCGCGCTATTCCGGGGCTGGCGAAGGCGGAACTGGCGGCCCGCAACTATTTCCGCGTCGCGAATTCGATGGTCCGGCAAAGCCGGGCCGTGAGAGGTGAGATCATGAAAAAGGTTCTACTAGTCGGCGGCGGCAAAATCGGCGTCGCCATCACCGAATTCCTGAGCCAGTCCGGCGATTACACGGTCACCGTGGCCGATCGCGATCCGGCCAGCCTCGCGCGCATGCCGGCAGCCGAGAACGTTCATCTACGCGAGCTCGACATTCTCTCACGCGACTTCTTCAGCGCGGTGAAGGGGCATGACATCGTGTTGTCGGCCACGCCCTACCATCTCACCGCCAAGGTCGCCGAAGCCTGCAGAGAGGCGGGCGCGCACTATCTCGACCTCACCGAAGATGTGGAATCCACCCGCACCATCAAAAAGCTGGCGGAGGGCGCAAAGACCGCGTTTGTGCCGCAATGCGGGCTGGCGCCGGGCTTCATTTCCATTGTGGCCTACGACCTCGCCAAGAAATTCGACAGGCTGCGCGATGTGCAGATGCGTGTGGGCGCGCTGCCGGTGTTTCCGCACAACGCGCTGAAGTACAATCTCACCTGGTCGACCGACGGGTTGATCAACGAATACTGTAACCCCTGCGAATCCATTCGCGACGGCACGCTGGCGGAAGTGCCGGCGCTGGAAGAGCTCGAGCAGTTCACGCTCGATGGCGTGGAGTACGAAGCGTTCAACACTTCAGGCGGCCTTGGCACCTTGTGCGATACGCTGGCCGGCAAGGTTGAGAACCTGAACTACAAGACCGCGCGCTATCCCGGCCATCGCGACATCATCAAGCTGCTGGTGCGCGATCTGCACCTCGGCACACGGCGCACCATCTTCAAGGACGTGCTGGAGACGGCGATTCCCATCACCTATCAGGATGTGGTGCTGGTGTTTGTAACGGTATCCGGCTGGATCAACGGCCACCTGACGCAGGAAAGTTACGCAAAAAAGATCTACGCGCAGACGGTCGGCGGAAGATTGATGAGCGCCATCCAGATCACCACCGCGTGCGGCATCTGCGCGATGACCGATCTGCTGGTGGAAGGCAAGCTGCCCGAAACCGGTTTCGTACGCCAGGAGGAAGCGAAACTTTCTGATTTCCTCGCCAACCGCTTCGGCCAGTATTACGCCAAGGGCGTGTAGACAGACTGCGTTCACCTGTCGCCAACGAGTATCATCAGTTGTTGGAGGGTTGCGCAGGTTTTTCCAGGCACACAGCCTTACTTTAACCAGAGGCCGAATTGGACCATCATGGTTGCGATTAACCGGGCGCAAGTGTAAGCGCGTGCCGGGGGCGGCCATGCTGGAACGAGTTTTCCAAGAGCCGAAGTTCCGCGTCTGCTGTCTCGGCGGCCTCAAACTGGTGGAGGCCAGAAGCGGGACCGACAGGACCCCGACAAGCCGCAAGACGCGCGCCCTGATCGGATATCTCTCCATTATCGGAAAGCCTGCCGGGCGCGAGCGCTTGGCGCCCTTCCTGTGGGGAGACCGGGGGGATGAGCAGGCCCGGGCGAGCTTGCGGCAGGCAATTTATGAATTGCGGTCGACGCCCGGCGGCAATTGTCTTCTGAGAGTAGAACGTGACACCGTCGCCGTCGGGGAACATGTCGATACTGACGTGGCGGCAATCATGGCCGCAGCGCAATCGGGCGATCTCTATAAGCTGATTGAGACACTTTCCGAGTGGAAAGGCGACTTCTTCGAGGGTTTGCCCGCCATTGATCCGGCCTTCGATGCATGGCTGCAAACGGAGCGGGTTCGGGTACACGAACGGCTCATCGAGGCGGCGGCAGAAGCCATCAGGGTGGGTATTGCAAAGGGCGAGACCGATCCGGCGCGCAAGATCGTTAATCTGCTTCAGCAGCGCGACAGCACGAATGAGGCCGTCCTGCGGCTTGGCCTCCATCTGGACCACCTCGCGGGCGACACGGCCGCTCTCCACCGCCGCTACGAACGATTCCGCGAGCTGCTCAAATCCGAACTGGATGCTGCGCCTTCGTTGGAGACGCAACGCCTGTTTCAGGAATTGATTGCGGCACCGCCAGCACCGATGATTACGGTCGAGTCCGGCAACGCTGCCGAGCGGGCGGACCAGTACGTCGAACGGGGTGAGGGGCGGGGTGCGCTGTGTCCCGCCGAATCTGTGCCCGTCCGAACGGCGGACGCCATGACTTCGGAAACACGCACTGGCCATTGGCCAATCCGTTCCGTTTTCCGGCTCGCGACAACTGCATTTGCCGTTGCGTTGCTAGGCGTTGCCCTATGGATCGTCTGGAGTTCTCTGCACCGGGCCGTTCCGTCGCCGCCGCCGCTGGTTGCGGTCCTCCCGTTTCAGACTCTGAGTGCAGATCCCGGCTCGCGTTATGTTGCTGACGGAATCGCGAAGGAAATTGCCGGCGCGTTGGCCGGAAAGTCGCAAATTCGCATCGCGTTGGCAGAGGCCGGCTCTGGATTTCACAATGACAGCGCACCGAAGGCGCTGGCGGCAACGCACATCCTGAGCGGTTCGGTTGAACGAGTGGGAAGCCGGCTCCATGTCATCGCCCAACTGATGGAAATAAATGATGACCGCGTCGTCTGGAGCCGTGCCTATAATGCCGCGGCTGCACAGAGTGCGGCAACGCACAACGTCGCGGCGCAGATTGCCGGTGGTGTCGGCAAGGTGCTCGCGTCAGGTTCATTCGACAAAGCGCCGCACGTAAATTCGGCAGCCTACGACCATTATTTGAAGGGGCGGGCCCTGTTCCGGCAGCGTAATGCGCGGCGGGCAGTTGCCGAGTTGGAGACCTCCGTGCGCCTCGCTCCCAATTTCGGCAAGGGCTGGTCCACTCTGGCGGCCGCCCATTGGCTTCTCGCCACTTCAGCGCTTGCCGAACGCAAGGGTGCATACGATCCTTCGATGGCGACGGCCGCGCGGGCGGCGGCGCAGCGCGCACTTGTGCTCGATCCAGAAGATGGAGAGGCGCTCGGCGTCCTCGCCTTGCTGGTCTCTCCCCCGCGCCTGCGGCAGATCGACCGCGAGTTGGAGCGCGCGCTTCACGCCGAATCGCACAACCCGCAGTTGCTTGGCTGGCACGGTGAATTCCTGATGTTCGTTGGGCGCAACCAGCAAGCCCTCGACGAATTGACGCGTGCCTACGAGCTCGATAGCGGAACGCCTTCGGTCAGGCGGAACCTTGTGCTTGCATCGCTGAGGACTGGCCGGTTCGAAGAAGCCAGCGAAATCATCAAGCAGGACCGCGGACACGACAGCAGCTTGCGAAAGGCAGTTCTGCGCTTCCAGATAAAATCCCTTCTATACAGGCGAAACTGGTTCGGACTAGCGAACTATTTGAACACCTTGTCCAATCGCGATGCTCGTCCCATGGCCGCATCCCTTCGCCTTTACCGCGACACAGCCGTCGCTCTTGGGACCCGCGAGACCGAAAAGTTTGGCGCACTACGCACCAGCTGGCGCGCCCGCGCTTCGGTCGATCCCGACGACGCGGTGCACGTCCTCTCCGCACTCGGCGATGCCGATGGCGCATTCGAAGCGCTTCAGGCGGCCGTCGGATCCCGACAGAATGACGAGCTTTTGACAGACCCCGAATGGGAGGCGCTCTTTGTTCCGGATCTCGTTCCTCTGCGCCGCGATTAGCGCGTTCCCAGGCTTCTCGCCAATTGGGGGCTAATCGACTACTGGCGGGCGGCAAATCAGTGGCCCGACTTCATGCGGTAGGAAGGGGATTTCCCTTCGCTACAACACCGGCATCGAAGCTTGGAGAAGGGAACACATCATGCGTGTCGATGCGATAGTGCTGGCGGCGTTAATGGCCTCTGCAGCCTCCTCATTGTCATCGGCGCACGCAGCAGCGCCAGGGCTGTCGTTTTGGGCTCCTCCGATTACGGCCCGCGGAAGCTGCAGCTTCCGGCAGACGGAAATTGCCTCCTCAGCCTCTTTCGATCAAAGCGATTCTACGAGCTTCGTCAATCTGAAGGATGCAGGCTCTATTACTTTCACGCAGTCCCAGAGAGGTTGTGTTGCCGGTGCTTTTTTTGCCAATGCCGGCGCCGAAGGCAGCCCCGACGGCGGCCACGTTCTGCTGCAGGTGGTTCTCGATGGGACACCCTGCGCGCCTCTCACCGGCGGTTACATTTTTGCAAACACGGGATCGGACACCTCTTCACATTCGGCCGCGCTTTTTTGCGGCGGCAAAATAGCCCCGGGAAAACACACGATCCAGGTGCAATACGCCAGCGGGCCCGGAGCGAACTCAGTGTTCTACCAGCGTACGCTGGAGGTTTCTCACGAGTAGGTTGCAGCAAGGGCGTACGATTTTAGCAGTCAGAGAGCTTGCCAGGCAAAAGCGCAGCCCGGGGCGGACGACGGCCCCCCACCAAATCCGGAATGCGAGATTTTTGACAGCGATTTGACGCCGCTCTGACGCCCTTTTGACGCGCCCGCTGACGGTGCCGCGCTACCCACGCTCTTCAGTTGAAAAATCCAACTCTCGAACCAAGGAGATACATCATGCGTCACCAGGCAGCGATTCTCGCGGTCTCTTTACTAGCGGTCGCCGGCATGGGCGGTGCCGGAGCCAGCAACGCAGCGGGAACGAAGACCACCGATATATCTTTCGACGGTTTCTGCGATGGCATGCAGGTCACGGTCTTCTCGTGGCATCAGGCGGGAACCGCGCATACCGGTTGCGAAACCGGGGTAGTCGGCGCGGGCATGGAAGGCAAAGTAAAGGGCGCATCATGGAGCGGTAAGACCCTGACGATCGGAGAAAACCCCAACTTCTCGGGCGAAATTTATCTCTGGAACATCCAATACCCCATCGTCAGCGGCGGGGGATGGAGCCTCTACTCGACGACGGACGGTGTCAATTTCGGCTTTATCAACAGTGGCACTTACACGGTTACTGGCGCGGCGGACCATTCCCCGCGCGTGGGACCGCCCTCCGACCTTCGCGCGCGGAAATAAGCGACCGGCTGTCAGGCGGGCAAGGAATAGGCGTTCTATTCCTTGTTTGCCGCAATACGCCTCGCACACGGGCGGACATTGAATTCTTTCAGCCCTGATGATGTTCCACCGGTAGGGACGAGCAGCTGAAACGAGTTGCTCCGCAGCCGCGGGTGCGAGATCTCAGTGGGGCTGGAAATCTCCGACTGCTGACATATGTTAAGCTTGGGAGCGTGGTTCAGTCGGACCGCGCTCCCGTTGTGTTTCTGGAGCCCGGACCCCTAGGGGGGAGGGGTAGGCGATTCCGTGAAAACAACCACACTCTCTATTGAGGCATGGCGATGAAGGCAGACGAGATATTGAGAGAGCTGGGCGTGAAGGCGGGCGAGGGCGAACACATCATCCACTCGCCCATCGATGGCGCCGAGATCGGGCGCGTGGCGTTTGATAATGCCGCATCCATCGCGCGCAAGATCGCGCAATCGGTCGAAGCCTTCCGCGCCTGGCGCGAGGTGCCGGCGCCCCGCCGCGGCGAACTGGTGCGCCTGCTGGGCGAAGAGTTGCGCGCCAACAAGCAACAGCTCGGCCGCCTCGTCAGCCTGGAAGCCGGCAAAATTTTGCAGGAGGGCCTGGGCGAAGTGCAGGAGATGATCGACATCTGCGATTTCGCGGTCGGTCTCTCCCGCCAGCTCTACGGCCTCACCATCGCCAGCGAACGCCCCGGCCACCGCATGATGGAGACGTGGCACCCCATCGGTCCGGTGGCGGTGATTTCCGCCTTCAACTTCCCCGTCGCGGTGTGGAGCTGGAACGCGGCGCTGGCATTGGTGTGCGGCGATTCCGTGTTGTGGAAGCCAAGCGAGAAGACGCCGCTGACCGCCCTCGCCACCCAGGCGCTATTCGAGCGCGCGCTGAAGAAGTTCGGCGACGCGCCGGCGCATCTTTCGCAAGTGACCTTGGGATTGCGCGAAGCCGGCGAAGCTTTGGCGAAGGATCGTCGCATTCCGGTGGTGAGCGCGACGGGTTCCACGCGCATGGGCAAGGCTCTGGCGCCGGTGGTGGCAGAGCGCCTTGGGCGTTCGCTGCTGGAGCTGGGCGGCAACAACGCGATGATCGTGGCGCCATCCGCCAAGCTCGATCTGGCGGTGCGCGCCATTCTGTTCAGCGCGGTCGGCACCTGCGGCCAGCGCTGCACCTCGTTGCGCCGGCTGTTCGCACACGAGTCAATTTACGACCAACTCGTGCCGCAGTTGAAATCGGCTTATGCGACGCTGCCGATCGGCAATCCACTTGAGGGCGGCACGCTCGTCGGTCCATTGATCGACAAGGCCGCATTCGAAGGCATGGAGCGGGCGCTGGTTGCCGCGCGCGGTGAAGGCGGCAAGATCACCGGGGGCGGCCGCGTCCTCGAAGACAAATTCCCCGATGCCCACTATGTGAAGCCGGCCATTGCCGAAATGCCGGAGCAGAGCGCCATCGTCTGCCACGAAACCTTCGCGCCCATTCTCTACGTGATGCGCTACCGCGATTTCGCTGAGGTGCTGGCGCAGCACAACGCGGTGCCGCAAGGTCTCTCGTCGTGCATCTTCACGCAGGATGTGCAGGAGGCGGAGCGCTTCGTTGCGGCCGCGGGATCGGATTGCGGCATCGCCAATGTGAACATCGGGCCGAGTGGCGCGGAGATCGGCGGCGCTTTCGGCGGCGAAAAGGAAACCGGCGGCGGCCGCGAATCCGGTTCGGACTCCTGGAAGGCCTACATGCGCCGGCAGACCGCCACCATCAATTACTCGGACGCGCTTCCGTTGGCGCAGGGCATCAAGTTCACGGTGTGAGTGGAGACGCGCAGGAGAGCCTCTTAACTCTGTCTTGCAGGCTTCCCATATCCGGGGGAACCAACTCCCGAGGGGACCATGTTCCACTTCTGGCCGTTCTGGTTCTTCTGGCCGTTTCACGGCCTGCTGACGCTGATCGTCGTCATCGTCCTCCTGGTGGTGCTGTTTCGCCACCACCCCGCGCCTTATCCGTATCCCGCAGGACAGGTGCCGCCACCCGTGCCCGGTACGCGGCCTGCGCGTTCTGAGGCGTTGGCGATTCTGGAAACGCGCGACGCCCGCGGCGAAATCCAGCGCGACGAATACCTGCAGAAAAAGGCCGATCTGGGCGGCTGAACCGCCATCGTTAACCCTTTCTTAAGCATGTTCTTTGGTCCACGCTGCGCGTTGTTAACAATCGGAGCGCAGGCAGATGGATCGCGGTTGGATGCCGAAAAACGTGGCGCAATGGACTGGCCTGACCGTCACCGCCATTATTGGGCTGGGCTGCGATCGCGATGTGATCTGGGCGCTCCCAATCGGCATCATGGCCGGCGTGCTGGCGAGCCTTCTGGCAACCCTCGATGAGCGGTGCCTTGCGATAAGCCCTGTCCGTATCCGAATCCGCTAGGGCGTACTATTTAGGACAGATGCCGGCACGGCGATCCCGCTTGCTTCCCTGGCTCCTTGCCTACAAGGCGCTGCGTACGCCGGTGGCGTTCGGCGTTTGCGGCGTTGTGCAGGATGAAGCGGGGCGCATTCTGCTGGTGCGGCAGCGGTATGCGCCGGGGTGGCACTTTCCCGGCGGAGGCGTGGAGCGCGGCGAGCCGCCATCGGAAGCGGTGGTCCGCGAGCTGCAGGAAGAGGTGGGGCTGGAAACGTACAGCCCGCCAATTCTGTTCGGCCTCTACACGCGGGTGGTGGGCGTCACGAATGTGGTGGCGCTCTATCGGGTGCCCAATGCGCACATTGCATTTCAGCCGAACGCGGAAATCGCTGAAATTCTGTGGGCCGATCTGCAAGCCCCACCGGACGACGCAACGCCCGCTACCTTGCGCCGCTTCGCCGAGCTGCGGGGCGAGGCGTCGCTGAGCCCATATTGGTGAGCTTGCGTCCATCGTCCGCGCTGCTTAGGTCGTTAGCATCGGCTGGAGCGAATCGTGAGCGGTACGAAGCAAACATCCGAGATTCGGCCCGAGCGGCCGGAGGAGGCGAACGCCGTCGAAGCGCTGGTGGCAAAGGTGTTCGGTCCCGGCCGCTTTGCCAAATCCGCCTACCGGTTGCGCGAAGGCGTCGATCCGGTTGCGGCGCTCAGTTTCGTGGCGGTGGAGAACGGCACATTGCGCGGCTCGGTGCGCTTCTGGCCGATCTGTGTGGGCGATGAGCGCGCGCTGCTGCTCGGGCCGCTGGCCGTGCAATCCGACCAGCGCGGCCGCGGCATCGGCATCGCATTAATGCAGAAGGGAATCGAAGAGGCGCGGAGGCTCGGCCATCGCGCCATCGTTCTGGTCGGCGACGAGCCGTATTATTCGCGCGTGGGCTTCGCGCCGCTGCCGAAGGACAGCGTGACATTTCCGGGGCCGGTGGATCGCAGCCGCATTCTTGGGCTCGCGCTGGTGGACGGCGCGTTGGATTCGCTGAAAGGCGACATTACCCGCGAGATAAGTAGCTGAGCATCATTCTGCTCGCAGCCAAGGCGTTAGCCGATAGGCATCGCCCTTTGCCGTAGGCAGATCGGGATAAAGGCCGCTTAGCGAGCCCGCGAACCACACAAAGTATTCCTGCCCCTCTGTTTCGCAGCGACGTAGTTCTTGCGAGAAGAATTGGAATGCGCCGTCATGCCTGCGGATGAACCTTACTCGTTGCACGCCATCTCCGCTGGTTAGCGTTTCAACTGGGGGCACGCCGCGCAATTCATAAGGCCAGTCCTCAATAGCTGCGCTGCTCATCAGTCTTTGCCCATGCTACTGTTGGCGAACACGGCCAATTCGCCTTAAGCTTTGCTCCATTTGCCGCTGTGGATGTCGAATTTCACTTTCCCTGCGGCCCGCATGCGCAACAGCAATTCCTGCAGGGCATCCGTGCTCTTGTTGCTGGGGTCGAGCCGTTGCTGCAGCCCATAGACAGCACGAGGCTTGTCCAATGCCGCCAGCACATCTTCTTCCTTGATCATGATGGATTTCTCTTTCAGCCCTTCGCCTCTGCGACTATCGCCGCTCTTATTCGCGCTCCGCAAGCTGCTGAAACACGCCAAGGCGATCCACCATCTGCCAGTGGCCGGAAAGGCGCTCGCCTTCGAAGTAATACACGGTCGCGCCTGACATTCGTATCGTCTTCCCGGACGCGGAGAAGCCGGGGATGTCGCCCCTGTGTGTGCCCGTCCACAGCCACGTCATCACCACCGCGTCTCCATCCTCGAACAATTCCTGAATGGCGAAGCATTGATCGGGGAACGGCGCGCGCGAATGCCGCAGACGCGTTTTGAAGCTCTCCAAATCGAGCGTCTGCCCGTGCCACGGGTCGCCCGGATCGTGATGGATGGTGTAGGCGAGCGCGAGGTATTTGCCGCAGGCCTCGACATCGCCCGCGTTCCAAACCTCGTCGATGAAATTGCGCAGAATGTCTTTGCGGCCCGTCACTGACTCGTTCTCTCTTCCACCACCACCGTCGCCCTAATTGCTGCCACCGGCGAGCGTACCGGGCCGGTACGCAGCACGGCAACATTTGCGTGCCGCCTTTACGCTCCACACAGTGCGGCTACCGCCCGCCGTACGCGCGTCACGCCGCAATGGCGGTGGAGGCAGATAATCGCCTATAGTCGCTGCATGAGTTGGTGGAGGAAATGTAGCAGCAGCCTTCAAACGCTGGCGCTCGCAAGCGCGGCCACAATATTCATCGGGGCCGCGCCTTCACCAAGGCCTGTCCAACTTTGGAAGCAATCTGATGATGGTCTCACGAACAAGCTGGCTGGTAGCATTGAGACTGCAATTCGGCATTCTCCGCGCCTGAAACTTACCAGCATGAAGGAGCCAAGGACGCTGTTCTTGATCCTATCGCCGGCGCTTTGGAAAGATGCCGGAGCTCACACGCGTGTGACGTACTTCGTCGACTTTGCGAGAAGCGCGAACGATTCTGATCCGATAACGCGGGTTCGTGGCACTTGTTGGGATTACCAATTGGACCGTTGCGCTGCGGAGATTGCGGCAGCCGCCGAAGCCATTGGCCCAGAGGCAAAATAATACCGCCACCGTGCTTCAAGCTCAGAAGGTGTCCTTGACAGCTCGATGCAGTGTTCCTATTTTGTACCAGCCTGGGTTTCGCGCGTTTATACCCTCACGGCAAGTGATCCAAATGGCGCAATTATGTTGCGCTGGGAGGTGTAGTTGCCCTCTCGCGCCGTTCAATTTGCAGATGCGAATTTTCCTCACCGTTTTGCGCTTTGTCGGTCAGACTTAGAGGGCATCTCATTACGATGGATACCCTACGGCATGCCTAGGCTTGGTTCGACATTCAAAAACACGGTCTTTTTTCTGTACGGGAGAAATCCCGATTCAAGCGCCGCACCAGATGAATTGGTCGGCCCGTGCGGCTCTGGCGTGATTGTCGGAATCTATGACGGGGAGCGGCCCGATCTCCTTAGTCACTATTACGCTATCACAGCGGCCCATGTTGCGCGCACCGGAGCGTCAGTTATCAGTTTCAATACGCGAGCGGGACAGACCAGATTTCTCGATCTCGATCCTTCCGAATGGGCCGCCGATATTGATTGGGAGGATATTGCAGCCGCCGACATCACAGACAGGTTCCAATCTTCTGACGAAATCAATTACGTCACGCCAACTATGTTCCTGACAGAACAATTCATGTCGCAGGTTGAGTTTGGGATCGGAGAAGATGGATTCATGCTCGGCTTGTTTGCCGAACATTCTGGCGAGGTTCAGAACCTAGTGGCGGCGAGATTCGGCAATGTCAGTATGCTTGCTGACCCCAATTCTCCTGTCTACCGGAAGGACGATGATCTGAAGATGGAGTGGAATACTCCGTGCCACGTGTTTGATATGCACTCTCGACCAGGATTTTCGGGTTCCCCAGTTTTTGTCTACCGAACACCTGACAGCGACATACGCGAATTAGAGTACCACGCGCCTCCAAAACAATTTGTAGTGCCACGCTTTCCTGTAACGGGGCGTCTCGAAAGATGGTCCGAGGACTCCCATGAAGAAGTACAGATGTATGAGGTTGACACGAAAAAGAATCGGTTCCTGAAACTCCTCGGAATTCACGTGAGCCAATTTCATGACCAAGTGCGGATCACAAAAGTACCGATGGGAAAGCACGACGAACGCAATCAGGAACTTAAGGACGGGGATACAATCCGGTTTCCCGGCAGCATGACGATAGTCGTACCAGCCAGCCGAATCCTTAGACTTTTGCAGGAGGATAAGTCACTCGTGGAGCAGCGGAACGCCAGACGCGCACGCTTAAAACCAAACCCTAAGCGTGGAGCGGTTGTCATGGAGACTAAAAAGGAAGCCGGAGCTGCATCGGAATCCGATAATCCCGCCCATAAAGAGGATTTCACGCGTCTGCTAGGCGCGGCAGCACGAAAGCAGCCACAAGACGGTCAAACATAGCGCGGTGTGAGTGTCGCCAATTCCGGCGATAGGAGAATTCGGAGACGTATTTCCAAAGATGTTTGCTGGAAACGTGAACATGGGTGCCGCGAATGGAGCGCTTCAGTTGCGACCAATGCCCCTCAATCGTGTTTGTGTGGTGCATCCCGCGCACCCATTCTTCCATGGAGTGATTGACGCGACCATGAAAGCGGAAGGTGCCCCGAAGCCCATCGTATGCTCCGGCTTCGTCGGTAGAGATCACGCTATCCCACGCGATATGGCGCGTGATAATCGGCTCCAGAGTGGATTGCGTCACGTCGCGAACGGGGCCGCGAGAATGCGACCGTCGCGCTCTACCATCCCCATGACAATCATCTTGTTTGTGCCGCGCCGCGCACGTTCCTGACGCTTCTGGCGACCACCTATCCGCGTCTCGTCGATTTCCACATGGCCTTCCAGCGGGCCGCGACCGTCGGCTTGCGCCATAAGCTTCCGCAGTTCATGCGCCATGCGCCACGCGGTTTTGTATGTGCATCCTATCTGTCGCTCCAATTCCTTCGCCGCCACGCCATGCCGAGTGCTGGTCATGAGGTACATGGCGAAAAACCAATTCGTCAGTTTCGTGCTGGACTTATGAAAGATGGTTCCGGCGCACGGATAGATGTGGAAGCCGCACACTTGGCAGGCATACGCCCGCCGTTTGGTCATGGGGTGAAACTGGCGTTCCTCACGGCAGTCTGGACACATGGTTTTCGTGCCGCCGTAGTTCACCTCCATCAGCTTCGCCAGACAGGCGGCGTCGTCCGGAAACTCCTTCTGGAACTCTTTGAAAGTATATTTCATGGCCTGTCCCCTCACTTGCTGCGAAGGATGTAGGCCATGCCTTACTTGCTGTCAAGGGATAAACGCGGGGTTTCGTGAAAATTTATCCTGAAGCGGGGTGCGGCGGTTCGGAAAATTTCGAAAATCGCGGTTCAATTCCGCAAGCTTGTTGCGTGATCTGTGTCAGCAAGTCGTCAGGAGCACGTGTTTGTTCATCGGAATCTTTGAGTTCGACTGCTCCGGTGATGTCTCGACCACAAGATATTGTGGTGAACGGCGTCAGCGGCCTTCCAGCCGCCAGGCAAATAGCAGAGTGCCGATCAACAATATCAGCGCGAGCCACGGCGGCAGCAACGGCGTCTGCTCCACGCTGGTGACGCGATAGGCGTTGTTGCGGCGCAAGCCAATCCACTGATCGCCGGATGCCGTCGCGCCCGCGTTCACCCGGCGGATGTCCGGCACGCCGCCATCGGCCAGCCAATGCACCGACCCACCCGTGGCTGCCGCCGGTCCTTTCAGGATTGCATCGGTGGCACGCATATCCGCCACTTCTTTCGGATTGAGCGGCCCTGCGGCGGTGACCGCATTCAACGTGCCATCGGTCAAACGATAGAGACCAAGTTCGTTCGCTGCCGCGGTGGCGCGCCACAGCCCGGGTTCGATCTTGTTGAGAGTGATGATCGCCTTGCGGCCGGAAGGATAAGTCAGCGTTACCGGCTTCGCCCGCGGCGCCATGGTGTGCCGCTCGACAGCGATGCGCCCGCCGACGACCGATGCCGACAACCGTTCTTCCTCCAGCTCCGGCTCTTTCATCAGCCAGTGCGCGAGGCGGCGCAGCAGCTCGGCCTGCGGGCCGCCGCCGTCATAACCGCGGGCCCACAGCCATTCCTGATCCGACAAAAACTCCGCCACGCGGCCTTTGCCCACGCGATCCAGCACCAGCAGCGGTCGATTGTCAGGCCCCGCCATCACCGTTTCGCCCGCCACTTTCGTCGTGCCGACAAGACGAAACCAACGGCCCCAGCTCGGCGGCTGCGTGGCCGTGTTGGCGCCGGGCAGATCGCGCGTCACCGGGTGCGCAAAACCGGCATCCGTCACCACCGGTTTGAAGGGCTGCGCGATGACCTCGCCGGTCGGTTGCGCGGGCAGAACGCCGGCAAGCGGCGTGCGATAAATGCTGAGCTGATCGGCAAACTCCGGCCCCGACGCAATCAGCAGCGCGCCGCCGTTCTCCACATAGTGCGCGATGTTGTCGAAGTACGCCATCGGGATGAGCGACAGCCCGCCGCCCGTATTGCAGCGATCGAAGATCACCAGATCGAATTGGTTGAGCTTCTCTACAAACAGCTCGCGCGTGGGAAACGCGATCAGCGCCAGTTCGCTGATGGGCGTGGCGTCCTGTTTGTCCGGCGGCCGCAAAATGGTGAAGTGAATGAGATCGACGGACGGATCGGCCTTCAGCAGCGAGCGCCACACGCGTTCCCCAGCGTGCGGCTCGCCGGAAACCAGCAGCACGCGTAAGCGGTCGCGCACGCCGGTAACGGGAATGACGGCGCGGTTGTTCTGCAAGGTCAGTTCGCCGGGACCGGCTGCGGCCTCCAGTTCGATGACGTTTTCACCCGCATGGGTGATCGGCACCCGAATGGTGGTGTTGCGCCCGGTGAGCACATTGCGGGTGCCGGTGCTGACGCCATCCACGCGGACGATCAGCGGCGCAATGCTTTGGGCTGCCGCACCGAAATCATCGAGCCGCAAGGTGATGTCCGCGGGCTGGGCCACAATGGCAAAGCGCGAGGCGCTGCGGATGGAAAGCTTGCGGTCCCGCTCGCCATGCTGCCCCGCGATCAGCACCTGAAGCGGCGCGCTGAGCGCAGCCTTGCCGTTCTGTGGCGCATCGTGCGCTTCGCCGTCGGTGATGGCGATGGCGCCGGCGATGCGGTCGCGCGGCGCGGACGCCAGCGCGCTCTGGATTGCTGCAAACAGTTGCGTGCCGGTGTCTTCGCCAGGACGGGTGGTGATTTCCGCGCGCCGCACCTCCAGCGATTTGTCGGCGGCGAGTGTTTTGCGAACTTGCTCGGCCGCTGCATCGGCCTCGCGCGCGCGGCCGCGAATGTCCATGCTCTGCGAATGATCGACAATCAGCGCCACCACATCCGGCAGGCCCTGCCGGCTTTCCTTCACCATCAGCGGATTGGACAGCGCCAGCAGCACGATGGCGAGTGCCACGCCCCGCGCCCATGCACCGGGCGCACGCAATGCAAAGGCAAGCGCCGTCAGCGCAATTGCCGCCGCGAACAGAATCCACAGCAGCGCGAGCGAAACATGCGGAGCGAAATCGAGCCCGTAATGCACGTCAGTGTCCCATGCGTTCGAGCAGCGCGGGCGCGTGCACCTGGTCGGTCTTGTAGTTGCCGGTGAGCGCGTACATCACGACGTTGATGCCGAAGCGCACCGCCATCTCGCGCTGCTGATCGCCGCCGGACACATCCGCAATCGGCTGCCCCGAGGCATCCACCGCCCAGGCAGACGCCCAATCGTTGCCGCCGATGATCACCGGCGAAACGCTGTCGCCGCCGCGCGCGGGCGCCGGTCCGGCGTCAGGATCAGGCGGCGGCAGCGCCTCCACCCAGACCTTGCTGTTGTCCCAGCGTCCTGGAAAATCCTGCAGCAGGTAAAAGGATTTCCGCAGCACGTGATCTTGCGGCACCGGCTGCAGCGGCGGCAGATCGAGCTTGCCGATCAGGCGGCGCAGCGTCTGCTGCCCCGGCGAATTTGCGCCACTGCCTGAGCCGCCATCGCGCGTGTCGATCAAAATGGTGCCGCCGTTGCGCATGTAATCGGCAATCTTGGCAAGCGCCTGCGGTGAGAGATTCCGTTCGCGCGCATCCATCGGCCAGTAAAGCAGCGGGAAGAAGGCGAGGTTGTTTTTCTCGAGATCGACGCCGATGGGTTCCTTAGGGTCGTACGAAGTGCGCGCCTTCAGATAGAGCCCAAGGCCGGTGAGCCCCGCTTTGCTCATCTGATCGACGTCTGGCACGCCGGTGAGGACATAGGCGAGGCGCGTATCCAGCGCGGCCTGCATATCGAACGACATGTCTTCCGCGCGCGCATTCGGGACCGGGACGAACGCGAGAAGCAGAAGCGCCGCCGTTCCTGCCGGAAGCCAGCGTCGCGCGTTGGCAAGATAGCCGCGCATCCACAAGGAGAGGATCACATCCACGAACAGCAACAGCAGCGCCAGTGCCAGCAGCGGCGCCTGCAGCGGCCGCGCAGCACTGCCGCTGTAGGCGCGCGTGCTCACGCCCGCATCGCTCAGCGGCGTGAGCGTCATGTTCGCATCGACCGCATTCAGCGCGATCTCGCTGCCGCTCACGCCATAGAAACCCGGCGGATGGGCAGCCGAAGGTTTCGTGTTGCGCAGCTGCGCCCCGTGAATCGGCAGCGCCTCCGCCGGCGGCTTTTGCAAGCGGCCGAAACCATCCAGCGTTGTCACCGGAGTGAATACCGCATTGGCATCGGCGCCGAGTTCGCTGGGGCGCGCGCCGCCTGCGAGATCGAGCAGCCGCCGCAGCATATCGACATACAATCCGGAGAGCGGCAGCGACGACCACGCCGGGCTCGCCGTCACATGGAACAGCACGATCCATCCCTTGCCACGCTGTGCAGCGGTGACGAGCGGTGTTCCATCGGTCAGCCGCGCCCAGGTATGGTCGCCAAGCTCGACAGACGGTTCGGCCAGCACCTGCCGCGACACCGTGACTTCGCGTGGAATTGCAAGGCCGCGGAACGGGCTTGCGTCCGGGAAGGGCGCCAGATGCTGCGGCGTGGCCCATGCCAGCGCGCCGCCCAGGTAGCGGCCGCCGGTGCGCAATCGTACCGGCACGAGGTCGTCGGCGCCTTCCGTCATCCGGCCGCCGGCGAAGCGGACCAGCACGCCGCCATCGCTCACGAACTTCGCGACCCGGTTCCGGTCCGCACCGGCGATCTTGCCGATGTCGGCCAGCACCAGCACGGAAACATTGCGGCTGCTCGCTTCCTCAATGGTGCCCTTGTGCACTTCCGCATAAGGCGAAAGCGCGCGTTCGAGATAATAAACATCGGATAACAGCGGCTGTTCGTTTTCCAGATTGCTCGCTGAGACGAGACCGACGGCGCGCCGCTTCGAGTCAACGTCCAGCAGTCGCACCGCGCCGGCCGAGTCTTCGTTTGCGATGGCAATGCGCTGCGTTTCGTTCCGCACTTCCAGCGGCAGGCGGAGCTTCGCCGTGGTGGTGTTGGCACCGCGCGCGAACCGAAACGGCGCAGTGGCGAGCGTTTCGCCGCGATCGCCCAAGGCCAGCACATCGCCCTGCCGTTCGCCTGTGCCTCCCGCGCGAATAACGGTGACCTTGAATCCGTCTGCCTGATTGGCTTCCGGTTTGAGCGCCAACGGCACTTTGCCAACCGGGTCCGCGAAAATGGTGAGATGACCCAGTTTGCCGAGCGCCTGCACAACCTTGTTTGAATCGCCGTAATCGAGGCCATCGCTCAGCCAGAGAATCTGCGGTGCACCAGCGAAATGCGTCTTGCCCAGCGATGCGACCGCGGGGCTGCGATCCGGTAGCCACGGCTCCGGCGCAAGATCGCGCGCTGTGCGCATCGCCTTGCCGGCATCGAGCAGCGTGATGGCCGGTGCCGTGGCAGTGGGAACGATGGCAACAGGACGGCCCGCGCGCGCAGCACTCCCCAGCGCATCGGACATGGCCGTTTCGCGATCGCTCCACGCGTGTGCTGCGGTCCAGCCATTGTCCACAAACAGAATGAGAGGGCCGGAACCGTGCCACGGCGGCGTGGCGCCCAAAATCGGATCGGCCAACGCAACGATAATTAACGCCGCCACAATCATGCGCAGCAGCAGCAGCCACCACGGCATGCGGGCCGGCGTTTCTTCCGTTGCCACAAGACCCCGCAGCAAACGCAATGGGGGGAAAGGCACGCGCTGCGGCGCAGGCGGCGTGACGCGCAGCAGCCACCAGATCGCCGGAAGCACGATCAGCCCAGCGAGAATCCATGGCGCCGCGAAACTCAGCCCCGCAAACATCAGGCGGTACGCTGCGCAACATCGCCGCCGATTGCTGCGTAAAGTGCAATCAGGGCGAGTTCGGGGCTCTTGTCGGTGCGATGTGCGAGATAGCTCCAGCCGAACCGGCGCGCCAGCGCAGCCACGGCTTCGGTGTGCGCCTTGAACCGATCCCGATACGCCGCCTGTATGGATTCGGCGCGACCGAACAGCTCATGATCGCCTCCCGCCAGCGCTTCGAAACGGGTGCGGCCAGCAAAGGGAAAATCCTCTTCCGCGGGATCGACGATGTGCACGAGCTGGCCGGAAACCTCAGCACTTGCCAGCCGGCGCATGGAGGACTCGACCTGATCGAGCGGCGCGAGGAAATCGCTGAACCAGAGAAACTGGCTCTTGCGCGAAACCCGGCCATCCGGAGGCAACGCCTGCTCACGGGGAGGAAGATCGATCAGTTCGTGCGCGATGCGGCGCACACTGTTGCGCCCGGAGAGCGGCGCGTGTGTACCGCCCAACAGCGCCACGCGTTCGCCGCCGCGCACCAGCAGCGATATCAGGGCCAGCGCCAGCACCGTGGCGCGGTCAATCTTCGTCACCTGCGCGAATTGCGATTTGAATCGCATCGCCGGCGAGCCATCGCGCCAGAACCACACCGCTTGCGCCGCTTCCCATTCGCGCTCGCGCACGAACAGGTGTTGCGACTTGGCGGATTGCCGCCAATCTACGGCTGCTGCCGGATCTTCCGGCGCGTAGCGGCGAAATTGCCAGAAGCTCTCGCCCATGCCCGCCTTGCGCCGGCCGTGCACCCCGAGACTGACAGAGGCCGCGAGACGCTCCGCGTCAACCAGCAATGGCGGCAGCGTGGCTGCAAGCTGTTCCGCCTGCTCCTGAATGCCGGCCGGTGTGGTGTTGTGACGCGCGTCCAAGGCGGACGAAGACCTCAAAGATATGTCCGGCACAGCCGGTCGATGACGCCGCTGACCGTCGTGCCATCCGCGCGCGCCGAGAAATTCAGTGCCATGCGGTGCCGCAGCACCGGGCCAGCCAGCGTTTCCACATCATCCGTGGATGGAGCGAATCGTCCTTCGATCAGCGCCTTGGCGCGGATCGCCAGCATGAAGGCCTGGCTGGCGCGCGGCCCCGGTCCCCACGAGATCACATCGCGAAATTCCTTCGCGCCGTTGTCATCCGGCCGCGCGGCACGCACCAGCCGCAGCACAGAATTCACCACCTTCTCGCCCACCGGCAGCCGCCGCACCAGATGCTGCGCTTCGACGAGATCGTCCGGCGTGCAGATGGCCTGCGGCGGCGTCTCTTCGCCGAAAGTGGTCGCGATGAGCATGCGCCGCTCCGAATCTTCATCCGGATAGTTCACGTCGATCTGCAGCAGGAATCGATCCAGCTGCGCTTCCGGCAACGGATAGGTTCCTTCGTGCTCCAGCGGATTTTGCGTGGCGAGCACATGGAAGGGCGAGGGCAGATCGTGGCGCTGCCCCGCAATGGTCACGTAGCGCTCCTGCATCGCCTGCAGCAGCGCGGACTGCGTGCGCGGGCTGGCGCGGTTGATTTCGTCCGCCATCAGCAGCTGCGTGAACACCGGCCCTCGAATAAAACGGAAGGAGCGCCGGCCGCCTTCGTCTTCCTCCAGCACTTCCGATCCAACGATGTCCGCGGGCATAAGGTCAGGCGTGAACTGGATGCGCTTCCAATCCATGCCGAGCACGATGCCCAGCGTTTCGACGAGACGCGTTTTTGCAAGACCGGGAACACCGATCAGCAAACCATGCCCACCGGCCAGCAGCGTGATCAGCGTTTGGTCGATGACTTCGCGCTGGCCCAAAATGACGCGGCTTACCGCTTCGCGCACCCGCCCGAATCGCTCCGCGATCCGCCGTGCCCGCGCAACGGCCTCTTCCTCATCCCGTCTGTCGATGATTTCGGCTTCCGACATCAACTCGTCCATTGTGCGCCGCTAAGTGCGATCCTTCGTTGCCGATGCGTCCGCCGCCGCTTATCTTCAGAACGCGCGGCGCGCCGTCTTCATGGCATTTCGATAGGCGGCGGCGCAACCGCAAAGGGCTTTTGCGCCCGCGACGGGCGCCGCACAACGCCGTGAGGCCGGATTACGTGACCGTTATGCCTGAACCTCTGCTGGGACTGGCGAGCCTGCAGCGTGAGCTGGCGGCAGGGCGCAAACTTCCACCCGTGGAGAAATGGAACCCGGCGCATTGCGGCGAAATCGATATCCGCATCGCCCGCGATGGCACGTGGCTTCACCAGGGCACACCCATCGCGCGCCGCGAACTGGTGCGGCTGTTTTCGACCATTCTGCGGAAGGACGGTGATGATTTCTATCTGGTGACGCCAGCGGAGAAAATGCGCATTCGCGTTGACGATGCGCCGTTCCTGGCCGTGCTGCTGGAGGTGCAGGGCACGGGACGGGATCAACGTTTGCAGTTCACCACCGATGTTGGCGACACGGTGATTGCGGGCAGCGAACATCGCCTTCGCGCTGACTTTGCGCGCGAGACAGAAGAACCGGCGCCCTACATGCATGTCCGATCTGGTCTGGAAGCACGGATCAGCCGCAACGTCTTTTATCAGCTGGCGGAAATTGCTGTGCCCGGCGAGGGCGAATTTGCGGATCGGCTCGGCGTTTGGAGCGAAGGCCAATTCTTTCCGCTGGGAAGTCCTACGTGAATCCGTTGCCCAGTCTCTTGGAAGCGATTGCGCGCGGCGATATTTCATTCTTGCAAAAGCGCCTGCTTGCCGAGCCGCCGTCAATTTCATTGAAACCTACGCGCGGTGATTACGATCTCAATCCTGATGCGCGATCCGGCGGCTCTCGTGAACTCGCGCCGGCCGCCGTGCTCCTTCCGATCATCGCCCACACCGAACCAACAGTGCTGTTCACCCGCCGCACGCCGCATCTTTCCCGCCACGCCGGACAAGTGAGTTTCCCGGGCGGCCGCTTGCATGCGGATGATCCTTCTCTGGTGACAACCGCCTTGCGCGAGACGGAAGAGGAGACAGGCATCGGCGCCGAGTTCGTCGAGATTGCGGGCTTCCTCGACTGCTACGAAACCGGCACCGGCTTCGCGATTCTGCCCGTGGTGGGCCTGCTGCGCGAAGGATTCACGGTGACGCCAGACCCCAACGAAGTGGAAGAGATTTTTGAGGTACCGCTCGCTTTTCTGCTTGATCTCGATAATCGTGAGCGCCGCAGCATGGAATGGCAGGGCCATCAGCGGGAGTTCTATGCCTTCACCTATGCCGCCCATTATATCTGGGGCGCGACGGCGGGGATTCTGGTGAATTTTGCCGATAGACTGCTAGCAGAATGATTCGCATCCTGCTGCTTCGCGCGCTTTTGTTCGCAGTGCCGTTTGCGATTTACGGCGCGTACCTGCTGCTATCACGTGCCCGCTCCATCGTGCCGCAACACGATACGCCGTGGACCGTTCTTTTCATCAGCGGCCTGGCGTTGGTGGCCGCGAGTTTCATCTATGTTGGGCTGACGGAAGGCGAAAGCACGCAAGGCCGTTATGTGCCGCCGCATGTGGTGAACGGGAAGATTGTGCCCGGCCACGTGGAGAAGGATCGCTCGCCATGAGGCTCGATCCCGCGCGCGAGCAATGGATGACAGCGCCGGAAACGCGCGCAGTAATGCACGCGTTAACGCGGGATGGGAGCGAAGCAAGATTTGTCGGCGGCATGGTGCGCAACGCGCTGATGCATCGCTATGTGACAGACATCGATATTGCCACACCACTCCTGCCCGGGGAGGTGACGCGGCGTTTGCAAGCGGCGGGACTCGGCGCCGTGCCGACTGGGATCGAGCACGGCACGATTACGGCCATTGCCAGTGGCAAGCCGTTCGAAATCACCACCTTGCGCCGCGACGTGAGCACCGACGGCCGTCGCGCCACGGTCGCGTTTACCAGCGACTGGAAGGAAGACGCATCGCGGCGCGACTTCACCATCAACGCGCTTTATGCGGCGCCGAATGGCGAGGTGTTCGACTATTTCGACGGCCTTGCGGATTTGCAGGCCGGGAGAGTCCGTTTCGTCGGCGATGCCGTCACGCGCCTTCGTGAGGACTATCTCCGTATTCTTCGGCTGTTCCGCTTTCACGCCTGGTACGGACGCGGCGATCTCGATGCCGACGCCTTGCGCGCGGCCGCAGCGGAGAAGGGCGGCATCGCAAAGCTCTCCGGCGAGCGCCTGCAAAAGGAAATGCTGAAGCTGCTGGAGGCCGAGAATCCCGCACCGGTTCTTCGCGTCATGGCTGCAACGGGCATTCTTGCCGAAATCCTGCCCGTGGAGTTGCAGTTGCCGCGGCTTGAGACGCTGATCGAAATCGATCGCGCCAACTCCTTTGGATGCGACGCCGTGCTGCGTCTGGCCGCCATGCTGCCGGATGAGGCCGCTGCGGCGGATGCCGTGGCGGATCGCCTGAAATTGTCCAATGTGGATCGCGAGCGGCTGCATGATCTCGCGGCGAAGGACGAAAAGATCGCCTCGCATTTTTCGATGGGCGAGATGCGGAAGCTGCTCTATCGCCTCGGGCCTCAGCGTTTCCGCGATCAGGTGCGGCTGCGCTGGGCAGAAGATCCAAAAGAGTCGAATGCGGTTCAGTGGCGCGCGCTGCTGGCGATGGCGGACGTGTGGAAGCGCCCCGTTTTCCCGCTCTCCGGCCGCGACGTGATGAACGCCGGTGTCGCGCAAGGGCCGCTGGTCGGCCGCATTCTCGGTGAATTGGAGCAATGGTGGATCGATTCCGATTTCACTGAAGATGAATTCTCGCTGGACGAACGCCTGAAGGCACTCGTGCAAGCCATCGCCTATTAACTGCGAATTATCGCGCGGGCAGAATCAGCGCGGAAACAGCGCGATTATCTCGCATCGCATCGTCTTGTGCGCGATAGATTTCCATGCCGCCCAGCCAGATCATCCGCGCGGCGACGTAGAGCACAATGATCAGGCCCGCATAGCTGATCCAGGGATGGCGCTGCAGCAGGTTCGCGATCAACGTGGCAGCCAGGCCCATCAGCGCAATGGAAAGCAGCAGGCCGATCGTCAGCACCCAGACGTGATCCATGGCTGCGCCGGCCACCGCCAGCACATTGTCCAGCGACATGGATAGGTCGGCGAGCGCCACCTGCATCACCGCGCGGCGCAAGGTAACGCCGGGCTGCCTGTCTTCTGCTTCATCCCCGGCGTCCCGAATCTTCTGAAGATCGACCTTCTTTTCTTCCGCATGGCGGATTTCGCGCCACAGCCGCCATGTCACCCAGAGGAGCAGCAGCCCGCCCGCGAAGGTGAGGCCGATAACGTCAAGCAGCGTGGCCGTGACGGTGGCAAGGATGATGCGCAACACCACGGCGACTACCAGCGCCCAGAAGATCACCCGCTTGCGGTTCGCTTTGGGTACCCGGGACGCAACCAGCCCGATGACGACGGCATTGTCGCCCGCCAGCACGATATCGATGAGGATGACCTGAAGAAGGGCGGCCAGCGCAGGGGACAGGAAATCGAACAATGCCGGCCTCGCCCGTCAGCTCAGGGCCAGCGAACGGCGGGCGGCAGGCTCATCAGGATGGCTTCCACGTTCCCCCCCGTTTTCAGCCCGAACTGGGTACCCCGGTCGTACAGCAAATTGAACTCCGCATAGCGCCCGCGCCGCACGAGCTGGTGTTCCCGCTCAGCTTCGGTCCACGGCTGCCCCATCCGTCTCCGGACGATTTGGGGATAGATACCGAGAAATGCCAGCCCCACGTCGCGGGTGAAGGCGAAATCGGCGTCCCAATCGCCAGTGTCGAGATAGTCGAAAAAGATGCCGCCGGCGCCGCGCGGCTCGTTGCGGTGCGGCAGGAAGAAGTATTCGTCACACCAATTCTTGAAGCCGGGATAGTAATCGGGGTCGTGCGCATCGCAGGCGCGTTGGAGTGCGGCGTGAAAGTCGCGCGCGTCTTCTTCGTTGGGTGACATGGGTGTGAGATCGGCCCCGCCGCCAAACCAGCTCTTCGTAGTGACGATGTGACGGGTGTTCATGTGGACGGCAGGCACATGCGGGTTCTGCATGTGCGCCACCAGCGAAATTCCGCTGGCCCAGAAGCGCGGATCTTCACTGGCGCCGGGGATTTGCTTGGCGAACTCCGGCCCGAAGCTCCCGTAGACGGTGGAGATGTTAACGCCGACCTTTTCGAACACCCGCCCGCGGAGGATGCTCATCTCGCCCCCGCCGCAGTCCTCATCACTCTCGGAGGGACGCTTCCAAACCTTCCGCTCGAACCTGCCGGGCGGCTTTTCTGAAAGCTGACCGGAGTTGTGGTCGCGCTCGATTGCCTCGAATGCAGCGCAAATCCGGTCGCGCAGCTCCCTGAACCATGCAGACGCCTTGGCTTGTGGGCCTTCCGGGCTCAAGCGAATAGCCCTAAACGCATTGACTTACCTGATAGGACAGTACATACTATTGCACGGAAGGATATTGTCATGTCAAAGTACCAGCCGCTGACCGAATTCCTGAAAGCGTCATCCGCCCCCCAATTGCCCCTGACGTTCGCCGAAGTCGAGACCATCCTTGGCGTGAAGTTGCCCGCCTCGGCATACGAGCACCCCGCATGGTGGGCGAATGACGCCGGCAAAAGTCACGTCCAAGCGAAGGCGTGGCTGTCGGCGGGCTATGAAACCGAGCAGATCGACAAACAGGCAAAGAAGCTGGTGTTCAAGCGCATTGGAATCGCTCCCGGCATGGCCGAAGCAGCGCGCGAGTTCGTGCACGCGGAACCCAATGAGAAGAAACTTGGACGTCACCCCGCCATTGGCTCCATGAAGGGTACCTTCACAATCGAACCCGGCTTCGACCTCACCAGCCCGATGTTTACCGACGAGGAGTGGGCGGAGATCGAAAAGGAGATGGACGCCGATTGGGATCAGATCGAACAAGGCATGTCCAAGCACAAATGAGTCCGGTTTGCCTGCTCGACACCTGTGCCGCGATGTATCTGGTGGCAAAGGAGCCAATGACAAAGATCGCCACGGAGGCGATGGACCGGTCCGCAGATTGCGGAGTTCCGTTGCGCGTTTCGCCAATCACTGCGTGGGAAGTGGGAATGCAGCAGGGAAAGGGCCGCTTCCGCTCGTCGCTTACGCCGCAGAGGTGGTTCGAAATGCTGCGAACTCGGCCCGGCATCACGCTGTGCGAACTGACGCCGGACGTGCTGCTTGGATCATGGTTCTTGCCCGGCAACCTGAACCGCGATCCGGCGGACCGGATTATCGTCGCGACAGCTCGCGAATATGGATTCACGGTGATCACACGGGACCGCGCGTTGCTCGATTATGCTGCGCAGGGGCATCTCGCCGTCATTGAATGCTGAGACGATCCGCTGAAACGGCCGGATTTCTGCGGCATCGTGCCGCGACGACCCCCCACCCCTGACTCACTATTTTGCGCCCGCAAATCGATCCCCGCGCAGGGGATTTCCGGGGGCCTGCGCGCGTGAATATCCCTCCACTCCGGAGCGCCTGATTCAAGGGTGATACCCGTGGCAACCACGACAGCGGACGAGCCAACGCGCCGCGACTTCATTCACATCGCGACGGGGGCCGCAGGCGCCGTTGGGCTGGGCCTTCTCGCGTGGCCGGTGATCGACCAGATGAATCCGTCCGCCTCGGTGCTGGCGCTGTCCTCCGTTGAGTTCGACCTGTCGCCGATTCAGGCAGGCCAGCAGGTCACGGTAATGTGGCGCGGCAAGCCAATTTTCATCCGGCACAGAACGCCGAAGGAAATCGCCGAAGCGCGCGCAACTCCGGTCTCGGGCCTGATCGATACGCTAGCGCGCAACGCCAACCTCCCCGACAGCGCGCCTGCCACCGATCAGGATCGCATGTTCAAGCCGGAATGGCTGATCATGATCGGCATCTGCACCCATCTGGGTTGCATTCCGTTGCCCTACGAAGGCAACTGGGGCGGCTATCTTTGCCCGTGTCATGGCTCGCAATACGACACCGCCGGCCGCGTCCGCAGGGGTCCAGCGCCGGAGAACATGTACATTCCGCCCTACGCGTATCTTAGCCCAACCAAAATCAAGATCGGTTGACGGAGCGAAACATGGCCGGACATTCGACCTACGTTCCGAAATCGCGCTTCGCCCGCTGGATGGACGAGCGGCTGCCGATCCTGCGGCTGGCGAACGACACCATCACGACCTACCCCACCCCGCGAAATCTCAATTTCTGGTATTCCTTCGGCGGCATTCTCACCTTCATGCTGGGCATCCAGATCGTCACCGGCATCGTGCTGGCGATGCATTACGTTCCAGCCGCGAGCATGGCCTTCGATTCCGTCGAGAACATCATGCGCGACGTGAATTACGGCTGGCTGTTGCGCTACATGCATTCCAACGGCGCGTCGTTCTTCTTCCTGGCCGTGTACATCCACATTTTCCGCGGCCTCTATTACGGCTCGTACAAGGCGCCGCGCGAGGTGCTGTGGATTCTGGGCGTCATCATCTATGTGCTGATGATCGCCACCGCCTTCCTGGGTTACGTGCTGCCGTGGGGCCAGATGTCGTTCTGGGCGGCCACCGTCATCACCAACCTGTTCACCTCAATCGATCAGATCTTGCCGCATGTCGGCACCGCTGTTACCCAATGGCTGTGGGGCGGCTTTGCAGTGGGCGATCCCACGCTGAACCGCTTCTTCTCGCTGCATTACCTGCTGCCGTTCGTGATTGCCGGCGTGGTGGTGCTGCACATCTGGGCCCTGCACGTGCCGGGCAACAACAACCCGCTCGGCATCGATGTGAAGGGGCCGCAGGACACGGTTCCGTTCCACCCGTACTACACGGTGAAAGACCTCTTCTATCTCTGCCTGTTCGTGATCCTGTTCGCGATCGTGGTGTTCTACCTGCCGAACGCGCTGGTGGAGCCGGACAACTACGTCCCGGCCAATCCCTTGGTGACCCCGCCGGAAATCGTACCGGAGTGGTACCTGCTGCCGTTCTACGCGATGCTGCGCTCCATTCCGCAGAAGCTGATCGGCGTATTGGTGCTGTTCAGCGCATTGGCCATCTTAGTGTTTGTGCCGTGGCTGGACACATCGAAGGTGCGCTCGATGCGCTTTCGGCCGCTGGCGAAGCAGTTCTTCTGGGCTCTAGTGGTGGACTGCCTGCTGCTGGGCTATCTCGGCGCGCACCGGCCGGATGCCGTGTTCCCAGGCACATCCATTCCGATGTTGCCGTTCGCAAGGCTCGGGACAGCGTACTATTTCCTGTATTTCTTTCCGATCCTGCCGCTGCTGGGATTGCTCGAAACGCCGCGGCCGCTGCCGCTCACCATTGCGACCTCCGTCACCGGTTCCGGTGTCGAGCAGGTCAACGCGCCAGCCGAGTGAGGTCGAACATGCGCTTCTCCCGGTTGGCACTCACGCTCGGGCTTTTGCTCGCGGCCAGCGGCGCCCATGCCGCCATCGACACGAGTCCCGTTCCGCCAAAGCATCCCGGCTGGTCATTCGATGGCCCGTTCGGAATGTATGATCGCGCCTCGCTGCAGCGCGGCTTTCAGGTGTACAAAGAGGTTTGTTCCGCCTGTCATAGCCTCAATCGCGTGTCGTTCCACGCACTGTCGTCGGACAGTGGCGGCGACGGCTTCTTCACCGAGCCGCAGGTGAAGGCGATCGCGGCGGGTTACAGAGTTCCTGCCGGGCCGAACGACAAGGGCCAGACGGTGGATGCAAGCGGCAATCCGCTGATGCGTCCCGGCATTCCGGCCGATCATTTCCCGCCGCCGTTCGCGAATGAGGAGGCGGCGCGTACCGCCAACAACGGCGCTTTGCCGCCGGATCTTTCGATCATCACCAAGGCGCGCGCCGGCGGTGCGAATTACGTCTATTCGATCGTCACCGGCTTCCATCAGACGCCGCCGGCCGCGTTCAAGGTAATGCCGAACAAGTACTACAATCCGTATTTCAACGGCTGGAACATCTCCATGCCGCCGCCGCTTGCGCCCAACCAGGTGACATATTCCGACGGCACCAAGGCGACCGTCGAGCAGATGGCGCACGATGTGGTTACGTTCCTCTCCTGGGCGGCCGAGCCCACCATGGAAGACCGCAAGCGCATCGGGTTTGGCGTAATGCTGTTCCTGATCGCCTTTGCCGGTTTGCTCTATCTCTCCTACCGCCGCGTCTGGGCCGACATTCACTGAGCGCCGGGTTCCTCTGATTCAGCCAAAGACGGATTGCACAAATCCGCGGGTGTAAAATTGAGTCGCTGTGCAAACCGGCGGCTAGGGCGGGTTCGCCAAGCTGTGCAATTCGGCAATCCGGCGCTCCTCGGTCAGGGAGGCGAGCCAATCCATGATGGCGAACATCACGCCCGACAAAAGAAATGTGATGTGGAGCGCAATGAGCCAGAACAGTCTACGGGTATCCAGCGCTGCCCCCTGCTCCGTTAAAGTTACGAACGCGCGCAACAGTGAGATTGCAGAAATTGCGACGATCGACCCGATGAGCTTCATTTTCAATCCGGAAAAGTCGAGAGTGCCCATCCATGAAGGCCGGTCGCGGCTGCCGACGGCGGCGCTGATCTTTGAGACGAAGTTTTCGTAACCGGAAAAGATCACAATCAGCACGAGATTTCCGGCGAGCGACAAGTCGATCAGTGTCAGCACGGACAAGATCATCTGTTCAGCGTCCAATCGAATGACACCGGGTATCGCGGAGGCAAGCTCCCGCAAGAAGACGATCAGGAGCATCGTCAGCGCGATCACGAGCCCAGCGTAGAAAGGCGCAAGCAGCCAGCGCGAGCCAAAAAGCCCAATTTCAAGGTATTTCTCCATCCAGTTTCGCGGTGGCACAGGCGCCTCCCAGGCTGCGGAAGCGGGAATCTTACAGTGATTCGTGGCACGCACCGTCACGGCGCCTCAGGATGACGCCGATTGATCGGCGTCGGTTCTTTGCGTCATGGTGAGGTGCGAGCCTGTGAAACGGGCGAGCTACGAACCATATAGGCCTGCATGAGCAAGACCGTCCTCGGCATCATCGGCGGCAGCGGTGTGTATGACATCGACGGGCTGGAGAATGCGCGCTGGCAGCGGGTGGAAAGCCCGTGGGGGCAACCGTCCGATGAATTGCTGTTCGGCACGCTGTCCGGCGTGGAGATGGTGTTCCTGCCGCGTCACGGCCGCGGCCATGTGCATTCGCCAACCTCGATCAACTACCGCGCCAACATCGACGCGCTGAAGCGCGCCGGTGTAACCGATGTGATTTCGGTATCCGCCTGCGGCTCGTTCAAGGACGAACTGTCGCCGGGCACCTTCGTCATGGCCGATCAGTTCATCGACCGCACGCATGCGCGGGAGAAGAGTTTCTTCGGGCCGGGGTTTGTGGCGCATGTTTCGATGGCGCATCCAGTGTGCCCGAAGCTCGCCGATACGCTGTACGAAGCGGCGCAGAAAGAAGGCATCCGCTGCGCCAAAGGCGGTACCTATCTCGCGATGGAAGGCCCGCAATTTTCCACCCTGGCGGAATCCAATCTCTACCGCTCGTGGGGCTGCAGCGTGATCGGCATGACGGCGATGCCGGAAGCCAAGCTCGCGCGTGAGGCCGAGCTGCCCTACGCGCTGGTCGCCATGGTGACGGATTACGATTGCTGGCACGAAGAGCACGATCACGTCACCGTCGAGCAGGTGATCCGCGTGCTCACGGCGAATGCGGAGAATGCTCGCCGCCTGATCAAACGCGTGGCGCCGAAGCTTGGGCCGGAACGCACGCCGTCGCCGCTTGGCATCGAGCACGTGCTCGACTCCGCCATCATCACCGCGCCCGACAAACGCGATCCGAAGCTTTTCAGCAAGCTCGGTGCCGTCGCCGGCCGGGTGCTGAAGAGATGAGTCGGCATCTGCTGAATGCTGCGTTCGCAGCGCTTGCCCTCTCAACGACGGCGTCAGTCGCCGAAACACCCGCCGATTGGAAGACCATTTCCACTGGGAATGCATTTTCCTTCTCGGCCCCGCCTGACACTGTCCCGTACAGCGACGGAGGATAGGCGATCGACTCTTTCGTCGGCATGTATCGGAATTCCAAGTTCACACTGATGTTTGACTACGGGCAGCGGTCAAACGACCTCAGCGGGATTAGCGGCCGTCCCGGTTACACGACGGATCACACGTCAATTAACGGAAGAGATGCTGTGATCGTTTCTGGCCGCGGCAACAATTTCAACGGCTGCAAAGACACATGGCAGCAGTTTATATGGTTATAGCGCAGCACTCTTGGCCGGGCGGTACGAAATTGATGATGAGTGGATGCACGAAGGACGCGAATGCCTTGTCCGCGATCCGTGCAGTCTTCCAATCGCTCCGTTTCGCGGCCGATTGACCGTTGGAGAGAAAGATAGCCTTCAGAGGTTGATCCGCATTCCGGATGATCGCAAGTCCGGGTCATCTTCCTGCAGGTCTTCGGTGAGTCAGCCGGACCTTTGGCGTTCGATTTCCACGCCGGCGGATTCCGCGCCGGGTAACGCGTGTAGCTTTTCGACACGCACGCGCGCCGTTTTCACACGGTTATCTTCGAAGCAGGTTTCCGCAATGCGCTCGGCAAAGGTCTCGGCGAGATTGATATGTCCCGCCGCCACGATGGCGCGGATTTTTCCCGTGATCGCCTCGTAATCGACCACGCTGTCCAGACGGTCTTCCAGCACCGCTGCGTCTTCCACCGCCAGATCGACATTGATGCGCACCGGCTGCGGCTTGCCGCGCTCGTGCCCGTGAATCCCGATATGCGCCAGCAGCTCGAGATTGCGGATAAACACGTGGCGAATGGCCTTGGCAGCGTCGGCGATGCGCAGTGGTTGTACCTTCGAAGTCATGCGATCTCGCCTGCCATGTCTGCCAGTTTCCAGATCAGGTGCTGCCCCCCATCGACGGTGATCGTCTGTCCCGTGACGGCACGCGCCTCCAGCAAATAACGCACGGCATCGCAAATGTCCTGCGGATCGGAGCCGCGGCCGAGAATGGTGGCTGCGCGCTCCTGCTCGAAATGCACAGGGGTTTGGCGCGCGCCTTTCAATGTCGGTCCAGGCGCCACCGCATTCACCCGGA
The DNA here is from genome assembly GCA_036269195.1 of Rhizomicrobium sp. Classification (GTDB taxonomy): domain Bacteria; phylum Pseudomonadota; class Alphaproteobacteria; order Micropepsales; family Micropepsaceae; genus Rhizomicrobium. The sequence continues at coordinate 249,690 of DATASO010000015.1, read as the reverse complement.
TGCGCGGGCCCAGCGCCTGCGCCAGGGTGAGGGTGAGCCAATGCAGTCCGGCGCGGCTTACCCCATAGGACAGAAAATCCGGCACCGGCTTGAACAGCCGCTGGTCGAGCAGATTGACCACCGCGCCTTCGCGGTCCCTGGGCAGCTGCTTGGCGAAATTCTGGATCAGCACCAGCGGGCTGCGCAGGTTCACCTCCATGTGCTTGTTCCATGAGGCGCGGTCGGCGCTGTACCATTGATCGTTTTCGAAGACGGAGGCGCTGTTGATGAGGGCGGTGAGCGGCCCCAGCTCGCGCGTCGCCTGCTCTACAATCTTCTGGGTTTCCTCTTCACGCGCGAGGTCTGCCTTCACCAGCACCGCTTTGGCGCCGGCCGATTGCGCATCCTCGCAGGTGACGCGCGCCTCGCGCTCGGAAGTGTTGTAGTGGATGGCGACGTTCCAGCCGTGGCGCGCCAGGTCGAGCGCAATCGCGCGGCCCAATCGTTTCGCCGCGCCGGTCACCAGCGCATTTCGTGCTTCCGCCATGATCGGAATATAGCGCGATGTGGCTAACTGTATAGCGGGTGACCGACACGCTTGCGTCCGCTACGATTACGCGCGTGAGTATCGCAAGGAAGAGCCAATGATAAAGCGCTTCGACCATTTCACCATGGTGGTGCGGGACCTGGATGACGCCAAACGGTTCTTCGGCCTGCTGGGATTCAAAGAGGATATCGCGGTCGTCATCTCCGGTGAAACGTTCGCGGCCTATATGGGTATTCCCGGCATTTCGGCGGATCACGTTACGCTGGTTGCGAAGGGCGTCGCGCCGCGCACGGAAATCCAGCTGCTGCATTACCGGACGCCAGAAGCGATTCCGGACCCGGAGATCCGCGATCTTCACAAGCTTGGCTTCAACCATATTTGTTTTGCGGTCGACGACATCGAAGCGGCGGTAAGCACGATGCAGGCAAACGGCTATCGCACGCGCAACGACATTCTGGACTTCCACTCCCGCAAACTGATTTTCCTGTACGGCCCGGAAGGCATAACCATCGAATTGTCGCAGTGGCACTGAACTGGCCTGGAGCTGATCTGGCCAATAGCGCTTCACTTGAAGCGATAGCGTCGCAGCTATCATCTCCTGACAAATTGCCGGACAGGACGGATGGACCTGTCTTTTTCGCGCAGGCGGCGTGGGGATGACGGACGAATTAAATGTGGGCCACTATTTCAGGCGCCTCACCGTGCTGGATGTGCCGTGCGGCGATGTTGAACACCACCTGAAGGGCTACGCCGGCCTCGCCTGATTAACTCTTCAAAATACGAATGTTCTGTTAACCGTCCGGTTGCAGTTGCCGCGGCACATTGGCAGGCATGAGCACGCAAACCTTTTACATCTGGCTGGAAATATCCGTGCTGGTGCTGGGCGCGGCGCTGGCGTTCTACTACGCGATGAACAAGCCGGAAGCCCGTTCCCTCAACGCGGTCGTGACGATCGTGCTGGCGGGGCTTGCGGTGTACCGTTTCACGCATCTGTAGCCGCCGCCGCCGGATCTGTACCGCCTGGGCAGGGGCTTTGCCCTCGGCCGCCGATTGCGCGATGATGCGCGGCGGCTCAGGCAGGCATCTCCTCGCGTGAAAACGTCCGTCTTCGCTTTGATGTTTCTCTGCATGTTCGCGACCGCGGCGTCCGCGGCCACGCATTGCCCGCTGGTGCGCGACATTGTCTGCGGCCTCAAGAGCGATGGCAGCCGCGCCCAATTCGTGAATCCCTGCGTGGCGCAGATCAAGGGTGCGCGCGTGCTGCACAACGGCGAATGCGCCGCGCCGGGCAAGGAGCCCGCGATGTGCAACATGCTCTATCAGCCGGTCTGCGCCACCGATCCCGGCACGAAGACAGAGAAGAGCTACCCCAACCTCTGCCACGCGGAAGTGGCGAACGCCTCCGTGCTCCACGAGGGCGAATGCACAGCACCCCCAGCGCACTGATCGCGTCCACGGCGGTCTACGGCGCGACGCCTCCGGCCCGGTGCTGTCTTAACCGGACCTTAGGGCCTTTCAGTGTAGGCTCACGCCATACCCTCTAGTTCGTCATGCGAACAGACTTGGCGGCCCGGCCTTCCCCCCAAAGGCAAGCGGCCGCTTTCTTTTTGAAAAAGGGGGGCCGGACAGCCTCCCCACCATCCGGCCCAAGTCAGAAAACGAGCATCAGGAGACAAGGATGAAGGCGGCCAGCGTGCGCCTGTTTTCGCGGCCTCGCATTAACCTGCGACAGAATGGGCAATGAAAAAGTGACGGAACCGCGCCGGGCAGCGCAGTGTTGGCACCGGGTGGGAAGGGTGAATGTCTGGGCGGCAATGATCGCGCACACCAATATCGATTGCTGGCTGGGAAGCTCCGCGGTAGCGGAAATCGTCCAGATCACGGGAACCGGACTGCCCTGGATAGCCCAAAGCGCCTCGCGGACAGGCCGGAACTAAACCGCATCGCGGATGGGCATCGTGCTCTGGAAATCGCACAGCCTCGACACTGTCCATAAAGCGCGAGCGACGCGGCCAGGTCGCCCGCTGCCCCTGTGGGCGAGCATATTGGTCATTCTCGTTGCCTCCGGACTCGGCTGGTGGCTCATTGCCCGCCTGATCTTCTGGCTTCTGACGATGTGAACACGTCGGCCCGCCCACGCCGGAGTTCACGGCGACAATTCAAACATCGTCCCTCTACCATGTGCGCCGCCATAGAACGTCGCGCCATAGATGTTTCCGGATCGATCGAGGAAGGGAGCAGAGATCGGGTACTCGCCGTCCGGGCAGGAAGATCCTCCTGTACAGAACGCGTAGAGAGTCTCAAACGAAGATCCTGTCAGTTCGAATACCGTTCCACCACCCAGTTCCTGATCGTCGCCATTGTGTCCGCCCCCCTCACTCGTCATGCCGAACAGATGCCCCGCGGCGTCCACAGTGAGCGCGCCGGCCGGTAACAGCCCATCGACGCAATCCGGCTGCTGACAGAACTGGTAGAGAACCTGATATTGCGATTGGGCCCCATCCGGAACGAGTTTGAACACCGTGCCGCAAGTTGTCCGGCCGTCGATGTTGCACTGGAATCCGCCCGCGCCTGTCGCGCCATACAGGATTCCGTCAGCATCGACCGTCAGCGGACCGGGACTATCACCGTCGGCGCATTGAGGTTGCTGGCAAAATCTGTAGAGGACGCTTTCGTTCCAACCCTTCTCTGCGGGTGAGAGCTGAAAAATCAGACCGGCATTCTGCCCGCCCCCGTCCTGTGCTGTGCCGAACAGGTTTCCGGCTCCATCGAAAACAATGCTCTCCGGATTCAGCCCATCGTCACAGCAGAAACTGTGCAGTACCTTTTGCGTCCATATACCGTTGCGGTGTTTGAGTTGGAAGACGGTGCCGTCGTCCCGATGGGCGCCGCCGTATGCGGTTGCACCGTAGAGCGGCGCCTTTCCATCGTAGAGAGCACCGGTCGAGGCGCCCCGATAAGTGAGGGATTCCGGACTGTCGCCGTCCGTGCAGGAGTCGCCGCCTTTCGAGCAGAAATTGTAGAGAATCTGAAATGACCATTGGCCGTTGCTTGGAGAAAGCTCGAATGCTACGCGGCGGCCGTTCGCTCCGCCCCATGCAGTGCCATAAAGATTTCCGTGCGTATCGACGACGAGGCCACCATTCGGGTAGTCTCCCATCGGGCAGATACGATCTTTTCCGTGCGGGCAGAACTCATACACGAGCGCATATGCAAAGGAGCCGTCATTCTGGCGCATGAGCTCGAACACGGTGCCTTGCCCGTGCTTGCGACCGCCTTCGATTGTCGTTCCGTACAGATTTCCGGCAGCGTCAGCCGCCAATGTTCCACTTGGCGTGAGCCCATCGCGGCACCACTTTCCACTCAACTCAGAACAGAAGGAATGCAGCGTGCTCAAACTCCACGCCTGCGTAGCTGTGGGCGTGAATGCAGCGGCGATAACCCCAAGAGCGAAAATGATCTGTGTACGGAATGCTGCGAACAGGCGCATGATGTCCCCCTCGTGATGAAGGGCATTTCGGACCTTCCGCAGCGCTCTGTCTAGCGCCGCCGTTAGTTCCGAATTTCGGAAGCGCTCTTCCACCCACTGGAGACTCCTGAGCCCTTTCGGTCCTCAAAGGAGGAAGAAGAGCCTTGACACACGCTATTGATGCACTAATTTCCTACAGAACGAAAGAGGAATATTGGAGGATGCGTGGTGGGAGCAATGGAATTGCAAGAGGCACGGGCTGGCCTTCTGCGGCAGGTCACTGGGCGGGCGGAGAGGCTGGAAGAGGCTGAAAATCAAGCGGTTAGACACGACATCGAGGTCGCCGGGCCTGCACCAACCACTGATGGGTTGCGCGACCGGCCGCAAAACACTTTTCCCTATCGGGAAGGCGGGATTCGGTGCGCAGCCGCGAAGGAATACCGGCGCACCATAGAGGAATTCCGGCGGACAGGGGCAGTTGAGGAGAAGGGTTGGGACGATTTCGCCCACATGATCAATCCGCCCAACGTGCGAGGCGCCGTCTGGCTGGCGCACAGTGAAGCGTGCGATGAAATCGAGCGCTGGCGGGGAGAGCAGGGAATCGCGCCTGCTGAAGCCGATCCTTCACAGAGCCTCACCGTGGACGAAGATGGCTCCCATGAGACCGAGCTTGACGGATCGGTCGGCGATGAAGGCGAGGGAAATGAACGCGATACAGCAAATAACGAAACGGCGGCCGCGCAAGAAGCAGCCGATCAGACAAAACTGAGAGCCCTTCTCGAAGGCGAACTTCGCGCTCGTGCTGCGCGAGGTGCACCAGATGACGAAATATCTGCTCCATTGCCGGCTCCCATCGAGTCGGGCCGCAAGCCGGCGGCGATCTTGCGTGGAGTGGAATTCGAGGCCGATGCACCCGGCCGCTGGACCCGGCATGAGCCACTCGTTCCCCGACTGAATATCGCGCCACCGCCTGCGAGCCTTCCCGCCGCGAACGATCAAACGGAAGCCCTGTTGAACGACATCATCGGTGAGTGCCATTTCCTGATGCGTGAGGTCGCCTTCCGCTCCATGTGCCAGGCCCAGGTGGCGGAAGACCGGGTGAACTGGGTCGGGTCGGCGATCCGGCTGGCGGAGACGGGCGCCAAAGTGGCCAAGTCGGTGGCCCGGCTGCGGCATGGGCCGAAGGTCCAGGAGTCCCATCACAAGGTCACAGTGGAGAATAAGGTGGCCGTGGTCGCGCAGGGGGGAGGGGGCCCTGTTCCTTGAAAACAACCACCCAACTGCTAGCGGTCGGCCTGTCATATAGCCCAAAAGGTGGGGCGCCGCGGGGAAACAGCAACGCCCTTAAGAGCGGTCGGTACATCGCCGATAAGCGGGCGCTGCGGTCCCAGCTCGCGGCATTCATTCGCAATGCGCTGGCCGTGGCGGCCATGGTCGATGCCCGGGTTACGACCCAAAATGACCCGCAAAATACCGTATGATGCTGTTGACTTTAACGCCCTGTTGCCGGGGTGCCGCAGCTGTGGGATTTCTCCAACGTCGAAGCAAAAAGCCGTGCCGTTTCAGGGACTTTCCCTTGACGCCAAGCACCCTCGGCACCACTCTTGTTCATGTTCCGGGCGGGAAAAAGGCGCCCTCCGGAGCCGGAAGGGGAACTCCTTCGGGGAAGGGGAATGATCAAGTCTCAATTGGTGGCGCGGCTTACTCAGCGCTATCCGCATCTCTACCACCGCGATGTGGAGCGCATCGTTTCGACAGTACTGGATGCAATCAGCCAATCCTTGGCGAAAGGGCGCCGCGTGGAATTGCGTGGCTTCGGCGCGTTCTCGGTGAAGAGCCGTCCGGCGCGAACCGGCCGCAATCCGCGCACCGGGGCCGCCGTGACGGTCGAAGAAAAAAAAGCGCCGTTCTTCCGCACCGGCAAGGAATTGCGCGAACGGTTGAATGTGGCGCCCAACCCGTCGCCGTCGTCTTCATCGCCGGCACCGCGCGAGCCGGCGGACAGTCACGCAGGTCACTAGCGCCTTTTGTCAGCTTGCGGAGGCGGACGTGGGTGCGTATGGAGCCGACCCGATGAACATGTTGCGATTCTCAAATCCTGTTTTCGTGGCGCTCGATACGCCCGACTTGCCGCGCGCGCTGGCTTTGGCGAAAGCTGTGCGGCCTTATGTTGGCGGCCTGAAAGTGGGGCTGGAGTTCATCACCGCCCTAGGGCCGGCTGGGGTGAGCGCGATCGCGGATTTTGGTTTGCCGGTGTTCGCGGATGTAAAGTTCTACGACATTCCCAATACGGTCGCGGGTGCGGCGCGCGAAATTGCGAAGCTCGGTGTGGCCCTGTTCAACGTTCATGCTTCCGGTGGCGAGGCGATGCTGAAGGCGGCGCGCGAAGCGGCGGCTTCCGTCAATCCCAACGTGAAAGTGATTGCCGTCACCGTGCTCACCAGCATGGGCGACGATGACCTTTCTTCCATCGGCCAAGGCGACTCCGTGGCGCTGCAGGTGGCGCGACTTTCCCGTCTGGCAAAGGATTGCGATCTCGACGGCGTGGTGTGCAGCCCGCGCGAAATCGAAGTCGTTCGCCGCGCTTGTGGCCCGAATTTCCTCATCGCCACGCCGGGCGTGCGGCCGGCGGGCGCGTTGATCGGCGATCAGCGACGGGTGACCACGCCGTTTGAAGCGGTGCGCGCCGGTGCCGATATCCTGGTGATCGGCCGGCCAATCACCGCGGCGGACGATCCGGCCAAGGCCGCTGCGGCCATCGCGGAAGAGGTCGCGCCCGCCCGCGCCGCCTGATAATCAGGCATCATGGTTCAGGTGAAGATTTGCGGGGTGAACAGCCCCGAAGCCGCGGATGCTGTGGCTTCGGCCGGCGCGGATTTCGCGGGGCTGGTGTTCTTTCCGCCGTCGCCGCGGCATGTGGAATACGAGCAGGCGGCCTCACTGGCCGCCCGCCTCCGCGGCCGCTGCCGGATCGTGGCCCTGCTGGTGGACGCCGGCGACGCTGAGATCGAGGCGGCGGTGAAGGCCGCCCGGCCCGATATGCTGCAGCTTCATGGGCGGGAGACACCGGAACGAGTGGCTGTCATCCGCCAGGGGTTTGGACTGCCGGTGATGAAGGCCGTCGCCGTGGCGGAGGCGACCGACTTTGTTTCGGCCGCGGGCTATGAGCAGGTAAGCGACATGCTCCTGTTCGATGCCAAAGTACCGGCCGCCGCGTCGCGCCCCGGCGGATATGGCGCCGCCTTCGATTGGCAATTGCTGCGCGGCAGGAAATTTTCGCGGCCGTGGCTGCTCGGCGGCGGTTTGAACGGCGAGAATGTCGCCCGCGCCATGCGCATCTGCGATGCGCCGGGTGTCGATTGTTCCTCCGGCGTCGAAAGCGCGCCGGGGGTCAAGGATGCGCAGCGCATCCGTGAGTTCGTTGCCGCTGCGCGATCCGCAAATTTCGTCGGAGCGGCGGCATGACGACGCTGACGCCGAATTCCTACCGCTCGGGACCGGACGACCACGGTCACTTTGGCGATTATGGCGGCCGGTTCGTGGCTGAAACGCTCATGCCGCTCGTTCTCGAGCTTGAGCGTGCGTACGAGGAAGCCAGGAACGATCCGGCGTTTCAGGCCGAGCTGGATGGACTACTGAAACACTATGTCGGCCGGCCCAGCGCATTGTACTTCGCGGAACGGCTGACGGCACACCTGGGCGGCGCGAAGATTTATCTGAAGCGCGAAGACCTCAATCACACCGGCGCGCACAAGATCAACAACTGCCTCGGGCAGATTCTGCTGGCACGCCGCGTGGGTAAAACGCGCATCATCGCGGAAACCGGCGCCGGTCAACATGGCGTTGCCACTGCCACGGTTGCCGCGCGGTTCGGATTGCCCTGCGTTGTCTACATGGGCGAAGTGGATATCGAGCGGCAGAAGCCGAATGTCTTCCGCATGCACCTGCTCGGCGCGGAAGTGCGCAGTGTCACCTCCGGCTCTCGCACGCTGAAGGACGCGATGAACGAGGCGTTGCGCGATTGGGTGGCCAACGTGCACAACACATTCTACATCATCGGTTCGGCGGCAGGCCCGCATCCCTATCCGGCGATGGTGCGCGATTTCCAGTGCGTGATCGGCACCGAAACGCGTCGGCAAATCCGCGAAGCCGAAGGGCGCCTTCCCGATCTGGTTGTGGCCTGTGTTGGCGGCGGTTCGAACGCCATCGGCATGTTTCATCCTTTCCTCGATGACCGCGAGGTCGAGATTCACGGCGTGGAAGCGGCCGGCGAAGGCGCCGAAACGGCGCATCACGCGGCAACGCTTTCGAAAGGCGCGCCAGGCGTGTTGCATGGTGCGCGCAGCTACTTGCTGCAGAACGGCGACGGTCAGGTGCTCGAGGCACACTCGATTTCTGCTGGACTCGACTATCCCGGCGTTGGTCCGGAGCATTCCTGGCTGAAGGATCGAGGCCGCGTGAAATATTATTCGGCGACAGACAGGGAAGCGCTGGAGGCATTTCAGCTGTTGAGCAAACTGGAAGGGATTATCCCTGCGCTGGAGCCCTCACATGCGCTCGCCCATGTCACGCGCATGGCGCCCACGATGGCGAGAAATCAGATTATCGTGATGACACTGTCCGGCCGCGGCGACAAGGACGTGTTCACCGTAGCGAATGCATTGGACGCTTCGTTATGAGCCGAATTGCGGAGCGTTTCGGCGAGTTGCAACGTAACGGCCGAGCCGCCTTCGTTCCGTTCATCACGGCGGGCGATCCGGATACTGAAACCTCGTTTGCTATTCTGGAGCGGCTTCCCTCCGCGGGCGCAGATCTTATTGAGATCGGCGTGCCGTTCTCTGATCCGATGGCAGATGGCCCGGCTATTCAGGCGTCTTCGCTACGCGCGCTCGATACCGGGATGGCCGTCGCCGGTGTTCTTAGTCTTGTCCGCCGGTTTCGGCAAAAGGATTATGCCACCCCGATCATATTGATGGGCTACTTCAACCCCATTCATGCGTACGGCGTCGAGCACTTTGCGGCCGACGCCGCATCCGCCGGCGTGGACGGGCTGATCACCGTGGATCTTCCACCCGAAGAGGATGACGTGTTGCGTATTCCCGCAAATGCAAGCGGGCTGGATATTATCCGTCTTGCCACCCCAACCACGGATGACAGACGGCTGACGGCTGTTTTGAATGGCGCCAGCGGATTTCTGTATTATGTATCGGTTGCCGGCGTGACGGGCACGAAAAGCTATGCGGAAGGTGAACTGCGCTCCGCTGTGGCGCGCCTGAAGAGACAAAGTCATATTCCGTGCGCCGTCGGCTTCGGCATCAAAACACCGGAACAGGCCCGCGCCGTTGCCAGTTTAGCGGATGCTGTGGTCGTCGGCTCAGCAATCGTGAACCGCGTCGCAGAAGCCGTAAAGAATAAGAAACCGAATTCGGTCATAGTGGAAGATGCCGTGAGGTTCTGCGGGACGTTTGCAGAGTCGGTCCATGCCGCCCGCGCTGCCGCGGTTGTAGGATAAGATCATGAACTGGATCGCGAATTTTGTCCGGCCCCGCATCAAGAGCCTCATCAGCGGGCGGGGTAACAACACGCCGGAGAATCTTTGGCGCAAATGCCCGGGCTGCGGTGAAATGATTTTTCACCGCGATCTGGAAGCGGCGCAGAATGTCTGCCCGAAATGCCAGTACCATCTGCGCATTGGCACTGCACAGCGCTTTGCCGCCATTTTCGACAGCGGCAGCTATGAAGAATTACCACTGCCTTCTGTCGTGCAGGATCCTCTCCGGTTTCGCGACGAGCGGCGGTATCCTGATCGCCTGAAGGAGGCGCGGAATAAGACGGGCCGGCAGGAAGCCTTCGCGGCTGCACGTGGCATGCTGGATGGTACGCCTATCATCGTCGCTGTGCAGCCGTTCGATTTTCTAGGTGGCTCTCTCGGCATGGGTGTCGGCGAAGGACTGGTGCTGGCGATGCAAGCGGCCGTGCAGGAGAAGCGGCCATTCATTCTGTTTGTAGCCTCGGGTGGGGCACGGATGCAGGAAGGTATTCTTTCGCTGATGCAGATGCCGCGGGCGACTATTGCGGTGGACATGCTGCACGAAGCTGGATTGCCTTACATCGTGGTGCTCACCGATCCCACGACCGGCGGTGTTAGCGCGTCCTATGCCATGCTTGGCGATGTGCAACTTTCCGAACCGGGTGCGCTGATTGGCTTTACCGGCCAAAGGGTAATCGAACAAACGATCCGCGAGCGACTGCCGGACGGCTTTCAACGCGCCGAATATCTGCGCGATCACGGAATGGTGGACATGGTTGCGGATCGCCATCGGATGCGCGAGATAATTTCGCGCCTGGTGCGGCTGTTGACGAAGAAGAGTAAAATAGCCCCTGCGGCCCCTCCGGCGTCGCAGGCGGCAGTCGCAACATGAGCGTCGCCGCGCGCAGCGGCGTCATTCTCGAACGCCTGCTTCAACTTCATCCCAAACGCATCGATCTTGTTCTCGATCGTATCGAGCGGCTGCTGGCGAGTCTGGGGCATCCGGAGGAGCGATTGCCACCTGTCATCCATGTGGCGGGCACGAATGGCAAGGGTTCGACCTGCGCGTTTGCTCGCGCCATGCTGGAAGCGCAAGGTTTGCGTGTGCACGTCTACACATCACCGCATCTCGTGCATTTTCACGAACGCATTCGCCTCGCGGGGTCGCTAATTTCCGAAGAGGAATTGAGCAATGCGCTGGAGGAGTGCGAGATCGCCAATGCCGGTGCGCCAATCACGTTCTTCGAAATCACCACCGCTGCGGCGTTGCTTTCGTTTTCGCGGCATCCCGCGGATGCGCTGATCCTCGAAGTGGGGCTGGGCGGCCGGCTGGATGCAACAAACGTGGTTCGCCGCCCGGCTGCCACCGTGATCACCCCAGTTGGCCTCGATCATCAGGAATTCCTTGGCAGCGATCTGGCTGGCATCGCGGCGGAAAAAGCGGGAATTGTGAAGCGCGGCGTGCCTATGATTGTGGGGCCGCAGGAGGACCGCGCACGGGATGTGATCGAGCGTACAGCCGATTCGCTTTCGGCTCCGCTCTATGCCTTCGGGCAAGATTACTTCGTCCACGCGGAGCGCGGCCGGATGGTTTACCAGGACGAAAACGGGCTCCTGGATTTACCGCTGCCACGCTTGCGTGGACCGCATCAAATCGAAAACGCGGGTACTGCCATTGCGGCGCTGCGCCATGCGCGCTGCAATTGGGCGAAAGAAACCGGAATCGAGCGGGGCTTGCGGTGCGCGGAATGGCCCGGGCGTTTGCAACGGCTCACGCGTGGCCCATTGGTCGCGCTCGCACCGGAGGGCGCGGAACTGTGGCTGGACGGTGGACACAATCCTCATGCCGCACACGCTGTCGCGCGAGCGCTCGCGGACTTCGAAGAAAGATCGGAAAAGCCTCTCTATCTCATTTGCGCTATGTTGAAGACAAAGGATGCCGAAGGCTTTTTCATACCCTTCCGCGGCCTTGCACGGCACGTCACCACGCTGTCGATTCCCCGCGAATCGGCAAGCCGCGGTGCGGGTGAGCTTTATGACGCGGCGCGGAAGGTTGGTCTCGACGCGAGCCCCGCAGACGATCTGGAGGATGCCATGATGCAAGTCACGGCCTGGACGCAAGGGCGGCCTGGCGAGGGGGCGCCTCGCATTCTCATTTGTGGTTCGCTCTACCTTGCAGGCGTCGTATTGGCGGAGAATTCGTAAGTCTCAGCCGCCCTTGTTCACGCTGCCGCCGCCGCTTACAGCGGAAGTGACGGACGGATTTCCCCAATAGGAGATGTTGCCGCCGCCGTTTACTGCAGCTTCCAAACTCCGGTCGGCGTGGAGCGCGATGTTTCCGCCGCCATCCACCGCGGCATCTGCGTGGCCGGCATCGATCGAGCGGATATCGATATGACCTCCGCCCTGAATAGCGACGCCGATCGCGTCCTGCCGTCCGAAGCTGCGGTCGCTCTCGATCTTGCCACCGCCATCGATGGCTACCCCGTCGATACGCGGCGTGACGATTTCGATCTCCGGAATGTAACGGCGCGGACAAGTGCCATCGCAAGCGTCAATGATGAGTTGACCGTCGTGCCTTACGTGAAACCGCGTGATTTGGGTGCTCCCCTCAATCAGCGTAACCCGCTGAGGGCCGCCGTGACGCAGAATCACGTGGCCGCCGCCGGGCAACTCGACAGAACGAAAGGCCTCAACAGAAACCGCCGAAGCTGAGAGTGCGACGGTGGGAAGGACCGCCAGCAGCGATGCGGAGGCAAACAGAGCGAACGTCTTCATGGCAGAAGCTCTCTGGTATTCCGGTCTGCCGTGAAGATAGCTGCGCGCCGCTAGTTTTACCGCACTGTCATGGCGCACAGGCGCCATGCTTCGGGTGCTTCGGGTTGAAATTCAGGAGACGGTGCTCGAAACGGCGCCTGCCTGAATCGAGCTTTCAATCCATTCCTTGATTTTGGACTTGGGCAAGGCTCCGACCTTTGTCGCTGCCACTTGACCACCGCTGAAAATCATCAGGGTCGGAACGCCGCGCACACCGTATTTCGTCGGCACGTTCGGGTTCTCGTCGATATTGATCTTGGCGATGGTCACCTTGTCCTGCAACTCGCCGGCCAACTCTTCCAACGCCGGCGCTATCATGCGGCAGGGGCCACACCATTCCGCCCAGAAATCCACTACAACCGGCTTCGAAGAAGCCAGCACGTCATTTTGAAACGAAGCGTCGGAGACTTTCACGGGCGTTGCCATGGCGACCTTTGCAGAGCAGGTGGCGGAGTACCCAAATGTAAGTGCGCGCGCCACTGGGTCAAGGGACCCGGTTAAGTGCCGCGATTTGACTGTCCAGCAGGGGTTCCGGCAACGGCATCAGGTGAGGCCCTTCTGTCCACACGAGGGCAGTGACGACTCGCCTGCCGGGAAACAGTTTTGCCAGTGCCAGCCGGTACAGCGCCATTTGCCGCACATAGATTGGCGACAGGTCTTCTAGGCGGGTGGGTGGCGGCCGGTTGGTCTTGAAATCGATCGCAAGCACTTCGTCACCGGTCACCGCCAGGCGATCGATGCGGCCGCTGACGCGGGAGCCCTCGCCGAGTTCTGGCAGGTCTGCGATGATTGCAACTTCCGCCTTCGAGCCGCGCGCGAAGACTGGAGCGAATTGCGGGTCGTCCAGCACACGCAACGTGGAATTGATGATCGTCGTGGCCTGATCCGGTGGTTCGCCTTGCCCAGCAAGGAAGGCAAGCCCAATGGAGCGGCGTTCTTCCGTTACAATCTCTGGCAGGCGCGCCAGCAATGTGTGGATTAGCAAGCCGCGGCGGAACCGCTTTGCCTGTTTCGGGCCCGCCGGTGACATGGTTGCGGGCTCATCGCCCGTCACCTCATCGGAGGGACGAATGAGTCGCGGTCGCTCCCGTTCGGCTGGGGGGCTGGTGCGCACCCACTCTGGTAATTCAAGTTTGGTGGTTTTCGCCTCTGCCGCTGTCGCGCAATCTTCCGTCTCATCGCCGAGTGCATAAATGCAGCCGCCGCCGCGCTCGATTTTTTTTCCGATTTTTGTGACCGCCGTTTCCGCGAGCCGATACCACGACTCGTCGCGGATACCATTCTTGTTTTCGAAGCCGCAGACGTAGAGACGGTCTTTCGCGCGTGTCAGAGCGACGTAGAGCAGGCGACGGTGCTCTTTCAGCGCTTCCTGCTTGGCGATTTCTTTCGCCTCCGTTACCGCGGCGCAGGCATCAACCTTGCGGATGGGAAAGATCACGCCGTCGTCCCGGTATAGCAATTCGCCGCGGCGGCCCGGCGGGTCGGGCAACGTGGTCGTGTCGGGGAGAAAGACGATGTCGGCTTCCAACCCTTTGGCGCCGTGCACGGTCATGACGCGCACCTGATCGCGCCCGCGCTCCATGTCGCGCTTCACTTCCGCGTCGCCACGCTCCACCCAGTGCAAGAAACCTTCCAGCGATGGCGTGGCGAGCGCCTCATATTCCAGGGCCAGAGAGAGAAATTCGTCAATCGCATCGCTCGCTTCGGGCCCGAGACGCGCCAGCAGCCGCGCGCGCATGTTGTCGGCGCTTAGCGCGCGGGCGAAGAACTCATAAGGCGGCGTGTAGTCGGCGCGGCGCAGCACCTCCGAAAGAAACGTGTGCGCCGAAGCGAACGATGGCAGCTCTTCGCGGCGATCGGTCAATTCGCGCCATAGCCTGCCCTGCCGCCCATTGGCGAGCGCGAACAATTCCTCTTCGCTCAAGCCCACGAGCGGAGATCGTAACAGCGCAGCAAGATTGAGATCGTCTTCCGGCAGCAGCGCAAAGCGGCCCAGCGCCATCAAATCCATCACCGCGATTTCGTTCTTGAGACGAATGCGGTCGGCACCAGCCACCGGCACGCGCATCTGTGTGAGCTTGCGGATGATTTCGGTGGCGAAGGGCTCGCGCCGTGGCATCAGGATCATGATGTCGCCGGCGCGGATGGGCTGTTCGTGCCCCGGCAGACAGGCCTTCTCGTCCAGCCATTTGCGGACTTTGCTTGCGATCTTCTCCGCCAGCTGCACCACCGGACTGGTTTCAGATTCCACGTCCACCGGACGCCAATAATCAGGGTCCGGCGTCTTCACCGGTTTGATGGCCGGCCAGAACTCCACGAGTCCCTTGGCCTCCTTGCGAAATGCCTGATGTTCAATGGGTTCGCCGGACGAGGTGAGGCCTTCACGTGCGGCCGGATCGGCGAATACCGCATCCACGAACTGCAGAATCTCCGGCGCGGAGCGGCGCGAAGTCTGCAGCCGCACGTCGGTAAAGTCAGCTTGCGCTTGTGCCCCGAAATGCTGCCGATTGATTTCAAATTCGTCGGGATCGGCGCCCTGGAAGCTGAAGATCGATTGCTTCTGGTCGCCCACCGCGAAGACGGTACGCGGCGCGGCAAACAGATCGCGCTTGCCGGCGCCGGCGAAGAATTCTTCCGTCAGCCTGCGAACGATCTGCCATTGCTCGGGACTGGTGTCCTGGGCCTCATCGATCAGCACGTGATCGAGACCGCCATCGAGCTTGTAGAGCACCCAGGCGGCCGCATCGCTGCGGTTAAGCAAGGCCAAGGTTTCGGAAATCAAATCGTTGTAGTCGAGAACGCCGCGGGCGCGTTTCGCCGCGGTGTACACCTCGCTTACCGCATCGGCCAAGGTGAGTGCGGCATGGGCCAGCAGGGCCGCGCGCGCCGCCCGGCAGCGCTGCTCCGCCGCGATGTAGCGTTCGGCAAAGCGTGCGACATAGGCTGCAAGCTCCGGCTGCGCCTGGGCCAACGCTTTGGTGACAAGTTTCTCTCTTGGCTCGCCGTCGGCTGTTTTGCAGAACGCGTCGCGTAACGAGCGGAACGCATCGGTGCTGAAGCCGCGGGTTGAGAAGGCTTGCAGCTCACGCGCAAACGTCTTGTCCGTTTTGCTGCCGTCCGACAGCCAAGCGATGACGGACGCGAGTTGTTCGGCCTCCGCTTTCGCTTCGGCGCAGAATTCCTCGGCGATGGCCTCGACCGTGTCGCCCTGATTGACGCCGTGGGCGCGCTCCGCAAGCTGGCGCAGCGCATCCTGACCTTCGGGTAGCATCGAGAAGAAACGCTCCAGCTTGCCGCGGTCGTTGCCTAGCGCCGCATCCAGAATTTGATGCAGCCGGTTCTCGCTGGTTTCGGTGACGATATGCGCCACAGCAGCAGCAAGTTCGCTGTCGCCGGAGCCGGCACGCTCCAGCACCTGCGCCCGCGCTTCCGCAATCAGGTCGCGCGCGCTCTGCTCATCCAGCACGCGGAACGCCGGCGGAATGCCTGCCTCGATCGGGAAGCGGCCCAAGAGCCGCTCGCAGAAGGAATGAATGGTCTGAATTTTCAATCCGCCTGGCGTTTCCAGCGCCAGCGCAAACAGCCGTCGCGCGTGCTTCAGGCCCTCGCCATCGGGAACGCGCGCGCCGATCTCGGCAATCGCGTTGCCGAGCTTGGCATCGTCGAACATGGCCCAGGCGCCCAGCTGCGCGAAGAGGCGCGCCTGCATCTCCGCCGCCGCGGATTTGGTGTAGGTGAGGCAGAGGACGCGCTCGGGCTTCGCGCCATCCAACAACAGCCGCGTCACGCGGTTGGCCAGCGTGTGCGTTTTCCCGGCGCCGGCGTTTGCTGACACCCAGGCAGAGTGGCGCGGGTCCGCAGCGGCAAGCGCGTCGTTTAGCACGGCGCTCACTCCTCCACCTCTTCCCATCCGGCCAGCGCCCATTCGCCCACGCGGGAGAGATGGTCGTAATCGCCCGGCTGATCGGCACGGAACGGCATGACGCGCGGCAGGTACGGCATGTCTTCGTTGCCGTAGTCGGCAAGCCGCGTACGCAGGTTTGCTTCCGCTTTCGCAATGAGCTCCGGCACATCCGCCGTGGGGCGGATTTCGCCCGGTTCTGCGCCGCCGCCAAAGCGGATGTAGATGAGGTCCGATGCTGTGAGCTTGCCGGCCTCGGCGAAACCGCCTGCCGCCAGCATGAGCGCTTCCAGCGGCAATTGCGGCGACAGCAGCAGCTTCACCTGCTTGGGCGAGGGCAACCGCCCGGTCTTGTAGTCTATGATGGCAGCTGTGCCGTCGTTCAGCACGTCGATGCGGTCGGCGCGACCGCGCAGCACAAACTCACCCGCAGGCGTTTCGAAGGCGCGCGTACCTGCGATTTCCAGATGCGAGCGAACGATGGTGTCCCGCCTCAACCGTTCTTCCGCGACGAACCAGCGCGCCGCGTTGATGACGCGCGGCATCCACAGCGCCCTGGCAATATTGGGGAGGTTGGCTTCTCGAAATACTGCGTCCGCAATATGGATCAGTTGCGCGGCGGCGTCCTCCGGCAAGCTGCGGGGAAATTCCCTGACGAAGCGTTCCAGCGCGGAATGGACGACGCTGCCGCGTTCCAGCGGACCGATCTCCGCATCCAGTGGATTTAGCGGCTTCAGGCCAAGCACATATTTGGCGTAGATCGCGTACGGATCGCGCAGCCACGTCTCGATGTCGGTAACCGAGAGGCCGTGCGGCCGCTTGTCGACGGGCGGGCAGGGACGCGGCCGTTTCATGCGCTGCGGCGGACCGGTCGGCTGATCGCGCAGTGCAGCGAAGGATGCGTATGGCGTTTCCGGATTCAGTTTGCCGGCGAGCGATAGTCCACCGGCTAACTGCTGCAGGCGCTGCAGCCAGCGCGAGGCCACGGTCGGCGAGCCATCCGCCTTCAGGGCGCGCGTCAGTACCACCCGCGGTGAGCAGGCGAGCGCGGCGAAATCGTGCGCCGCCAAACCGATGCGGCGTTCTGGCGATTCCAGCCCCAGTTGAGCGCGCATGGGGCGCGACAGCCACGGGTCAGTGCCGGCGGCGGCCGGCCACGAACCTTCGTTCAGGCCGCCAAGAATAATAAGATCGAAGCTTTGCAATCGCGCTTCCAAAGGCCCAAGGATGGCAAGCCGTGGATGCTTGCCGTATGGCGGCCGCACCGCGCGTTCTTCTGCGAGCGTACGGAAGAGCGCGGGGTAGGAGGCGGTCTCGATGTTGGGGAGTTCACGGCACGCTTCTTCGAGTTCGCTCACAAGACGGGCGGCCGCTTCGCCCGCCGCCTCAGCCCACAGTCGCGCTTCTCCCGACTCGCTGTCACTCGCAGCCAAGGCTTCGGCGCCGGAGGCATGCGCAGCCAGAATTGTCGGAAGATCGACGGTGTTGTTCGCGAACGCATCTTCCAGCGGCCGCAAGATCTCGCCCAGGGCTTTGAACCAGTAGGCAAGTTCCGCCATTCGCTTGGTGGCGAATTCGCTGTCGCGCGCGCGCGCGTTGTGCAGCGCTGCTGCAACGGCCCGCTCGATTCCATCGAGTCCGGGATCCGGTCGCGGCCCGCGCAACACATAACGATCCAGCTGGCGCACGCGGCGGCGGAAATCCGCCGGCGCCTGCCGCCCCGCAGCTAGCGGATGCTTGAGCAGCGCCAGCAGCGGCACGGGGGCGAACTTCTCCGCTGCCGCTTCCGCAAGCAAGCAGAGGAAGGTGCCAGGGGGCGTGTTGGCGAGCGGGCGTCCGGCGGAATCGTCAATTTCGACATTCCATCTCGCCATCTCCGCTGCGACGCGCCGCGCGAGCTTGCGATCCGGCGTGACAAGCGCGGCGGTTCGGCCGGGTGTCTCGAGCGCATGCCGCAGCATCAGCGCGATGGTAGCGGCTTCTTCGTTCGGCTGCGCCGCTTCCACCAGCGACAGACCTTGAAGACCGTCGATGATCTCATCGCCGCCGCGTTCGGCGATCGCACGCCAGGCATCGGTCGTGGGTGCCGGACGCAATGTTTCGCGCATCAGCGTTTCGCGCGCCGCCGAATTTGGCGCAGAGCCGAATTCGGCAACCTCAGCGCGTTCCATGCCAATGCGTTGGAGGAGTTGCTGCAAGCCATATTGCGGATGGCCAGCGTCAAGGTCGTTCCAGCTTGCCTCGTCCAATTGCTTGTCGAGTCCGGGCAACACGATCAGGCCGTTCGGCAGATTGGCAATAGCCTTCAGCAATTCCGCCGTCGCCGGGATGCTGCCGGTCGAGCCTGCGGCGACCACCAGTCCTTGTGGCGGGTTTTCCGCAAGCCGTTTCGCCAGCGCGTGGAGCGTCAGATTGCGCTGTACCGCCGGATTCATTTTTCCTTCATCCGCCAGCACTTCTGGCCAATAGTCGCGTACGATCTCGAGGAAGGTCTTCACCTCCGCCCAATGCTGGGCGTGGCCTTGCGGCGCCAGCCTGTCGAGAGCGGTGAGATCGCAGCCGTGCGTCTCCACTTCGTCGAGAAAGGTAGCCAGCGCGCGGGAAAGCGCTACGGCCTGCGCAAACGAGACATGCGACCCACGGCGTTTGCGATCCCATTGCTGAACCAAAGTGGCCAGCAGCAGCACGCGCCGCAGCGGCGAGATGGCAGGCGGCAAAGTCAGCGTGTCCGCGCCGGCCTCGAACAGAAAGTCCTCGTCCTCTACGTCGCCGAGTGGGCGGATATTCGGCAGCAGCGCCGCGCCGCCAAGGATTCGGGCAAAGGTTTCGTTGATGGTGCGTGCCGCGCGCCGCGTCGGCAGGTAAAGAGTGATGTTGGAGAGCGCCAGCGGGTCGCGCTCCGCGCCCACGCGAGCAATCAGGTTGCGCGCCAAAGTTGTGGCGAACGGCGCGCTGGCGGAAATGGTGAAGACATTCGTCAAGACCGTCACGCCGGCGCGAGATCGGCGAGAAAGGCTTCCGCGTCTTTCAGCGCCTCGGGCGTGCCCACGTGCATCCACACGCCATCCAGCCGCACACCGAACAGCCGTCCCTGCTCGATGGCGCGTTCCCACAATTGCAGCAAGGGAAAGGCACCGCGCGGCGCCCCCTCGAACAGCCGCGGATGAAGAATGGAGGCACCGGGATAGGCGAAGGGCGAAAGCTGTCCTTCAGGCACGAGGCTCATCCGGCCTTCCGAATCCATCAAAAAGTCACCGCGGCCCTCGTAACCCATGGACGTCACCAGGGACGCCATCAGCAACAGCGAATCCATAGTCTCCGGATTCCAGCGCGCCTTGAGGCGGTCGAGTGCATGACCGTAACCTTCTGCCCAGATGGAATCCGAATTGTGCAGGAAGAAGGGCTCCCCTTCAAAATGCGGCAGCGCGCGTACGATGCCGCCGCCGGTGCCGAGAATGGCATCCGTTTCATCAGAAATGCGGATTTCCAGATCGTCACGCTTCGCGAGGTGATGGCGCAGCTTGTCAGCGTGATAATGCACGTTCACCACGATCAAGCGAACGCCCGCATCCTTCAGCCGGTCGATGGCATGATCGATCAGCGCGCGGCCGGCTACTTTCACCAGAGGCTTGGGCGTATCGTTGGTGAGCGGACGCATGCGCGTGCCAAGACCTGCAGCCAGTATCATAGCGCGTGTCGGCCGGCTCATGCCGCTTCTCCGGCGATCATCTGATGCCGAGCCTCCGCCGGGATCTTCCGGTCATACCAGCGCTTCAGAGGCGCAAGTGCGGGGTGCTTCAGGTCGCGTTCGAGATAAGCCCACACGCGCGGCAGATAAGAGAGATAACGCGGCTTGTCATCGCGGCTGTGCAGCCGTGCAAAAATGCCCGCGATCTTGGCATTGCGCTGCGCCGCTATCACCGCGGCTTGCGCGCGATAGGTGTCGCCATCGAATGCCGCATGTGTCTCTTGCCGTGCTCCGATATAGCGCTGCGTCATCGCCTCGGCGAGCCCGGCAGAAACATCGCGCCGGGCATCTTCAATGAGGGATATGAGGTCATAGCTGGGCGCACCCGCAACGGCATCCTGGAAATCGATCATGCCGACGCGGGCCGCGCCTTCGCGCTGTGGCAGCCAGAACAGATTCTGCGCGTGGTAGTCACGATGCACGAAGACCGAGGGGACCGAGAGCACGGGCCGCAACGCTTCGTGCCACAATGTGCGATGCTCCCCTTGCTCTTCCTCGTTGACTTTGCGCCCCAGCGCCAGCGGAATGAACCATTCCGTCATCAAGTCGGTTTCGGCGATGAGGGCAGTCTCGTCGTAAGTGTAAAGCGGCTTATGATTGCCAAGAGCTGGCGGTGCGGCTTCCACGTGCAACTGCGCAAGTGCATCGATTGCGGCGCCATAAAGGTCCGGCTCCTCGGCTGCGTGGCCGTTCGCAAGCGCATTCGCATAAAGATCGTCGCCCAGATCTTCGATCAGAACGAATCCATTGCTTACGTCCGCCGCGTAAACCGTTGGTGCGCTCAAGCCGCGGCTGCGCAAGAAGTCCGCGACCGCTACGAAACGCTCGCAATCCGCGCCCGCCAGACGCGCCACGGCGTTGTAGCCCAGGGCACGGCGCTGGTCGGGCGTTGCATTCGGTGGCGATTGCGGCGCTTCAGCGTCCTGCGGTTGATCCATCAGCATGGCACTCTCGCCGCCGCGGTGCAGGCGAATGTAGCGGCGCGTCGAGGCATCGCCGGGGAGCGGCGACATTACCGCATTCTCCCAGCCGGCACTGCGCAAGAACTGGTTCATCGCCTCCTGGCGTTCCGAATTCGTCAATTTGCACTTCCAAGCAGACGCGAAGCCCACTGCGCTGGGCCACTCAAAGTTGCGCGGCGGCTGTGTTCGCCTGCGATTTCCAGTTCAATATGCAGGGTATTTTTCGGAAGGCGCGATCCGGCGCGATCCGGCCATTCGATCAGCGCTACGCCGGCGGACAACGCATCCTCCAGCCCCAGTTGTTCGATCTCCAACTCATCTTCCACCCGATATAGGTCGAAATGATCTATAGAGAGTTGCGGCGTCTCATAGTGCTGCACCAAGGTGAAAGTTGGGCTGGGAACATCTTCTCCAACGCCAAGTGCCCGTAGCATGGCGCGAGCCAATGTTGTCTTCCCCGCGCCGAGATCGCCCGACAATGCAACCGCGTCGCCCGGCTTCAGGATGGCGGCGATTTGCGCCCCCAAGGCCCCGGTTGCCGCCTGATTTTCGAGTGAGATTTCCCGCACGAACCCCTCGGATTTGCCCTTCATCGACAGGCTCTTAGCGGGCCACAACGGCCACCGCAACGCAAGCCAGAGAACGGTTGATTCCACATCTTTCCTGCGCCTATAGCGGGCCTTCTGCTATCGGCCGGAGAAGGTCTGCCGCCACATGGAGGGAATTGTCATCATTGGCGCCGGTCAGGCCGGAGCGCAGGCTGTGGCGAGTTTGCGGGCGGAGGGGTTTGAAGGCGTGCTTACGATGGTGGGCGATGAGCCGTTCGCGCCCTATCAGCGGCCTCCGCTTTCCAAAGCCTATCTTTCGGGTGCCATGGAACGCGCGCGGCTGTTCTTGAAGCCGGAAGGTTTCTATCGCGAAGCCCAATGCGACTTGCTGCTGGATGTTTCTGCCATCGAAATTGATCGTGTCGCCAAACGGGTGAAGCTCAGCGATGGAAGCAACCTGGCCTGTGACAAGCTGCTGCTGACCACCGGCTCGCGCGTGCGGCGCTGCGCGATTCCCGGCTGCGATCTTTTTGGCATCTTCTATCTGCGCGGCGTTGCCGATGTGGATGCCATGCGGGCGCACTTTGCGCCAGGCGCGCGGCTGGCGGTCGTCGGTGGCGGCTATATCGGGCTCGAGGTGGCCGCTGTCGCTCGGAAACTTGGACTCGAAGTGACGGTCTTCGAAGCGCTGGACCGCGTGATGGCGCGCGCGGTATCGCCGGCGCTGTCGAACTTCTATGAGCGGACGCACCGCGATGCCGGTGTTCACTTCCACCTGAACACCCCAGTGGAGGTTTTCGAAGGCGGCAATCGGCTTGAAGCGCTACGCGCCGGCGGCCAACGGTTTGAGGCCGACCTTGCCCTCGTCGGCATTGGCATTCAGCCGAATGTGGAACTGGCGGCGGAAGCTGGCCTGGACTGCAATGACGGTGTCGTTGTGGATCAGCATGGCGGCTGTACCTCGGATGGCGCTATTTTCGCTGCCGGCGATTGCACGCAGCACATCGGGCGCGATGGAAAGTCCATCCGGCTCGAATGCGTGCAGAACGCCATCGATCAGGCAAAGCATGCCGCGCTGGCCATGGTGGGCAACCCAAAACCCTATCGCGAAGTGCCGTGGTTCTGGTCGGACCAGTACGATCTCAAACTGCAGATCGCCGGACTGGCGTGGCCCGGCGATGAGCTTGTCATGCGCGGCAATCCGGAGGCGCGGAAATTCGCCGTGTTTCACTTGCGTAACGGAACCGTTGCAGCTGTCGAAGCAGTGAACGCGGCGCCGGAATATATGATCGGGCGCAAACTGATTGCAGACGGCACTCAAGTGACTCCCGAGCGGCTTGCCGATACCGCCATTCCCATGAAAAACATCGTCTGAATTGCTCGGGAACCGCATGCCGAAAATCAAATACATTGAGGACAATGGTAAGGAACACGAGGCGGACGTGCCGGCCGGCTGGTCGGTGATGGAAGGCGGGGTGAAAAACCTCATCCCTGGCATCGACGCCGATTGCGGTGGCGCCTGCGCCTGCGCCACCTGTCACGTCTACATCGATCCAGCATGGCAGGCGAAGCTGCCGCCGAAATCGGATATGGAGGAAACCATGCTGGATTTCGCGCAGGACCTTCAGCCCAATTCGCGCCTTTCCTGTCAGATCAAGGTGACAGCGGAGCTTGACGGGCTGGTGGTCCGCACACCCAAAAGCCAGCACTGATCGGCACTAGGCAGCGGTTTTTTCGCGCCCGAAGAGTCTCTTGAAGAGACTCGAGCGGTTGTGGCGCTTGGTTTTGCGGTCAATTTCGGCTTGGCTGCGCACCCAGGCGATTTGCACCACGCGCCGCTCGCCGACAAAAGGCGTGTGCCCATGCCAGGAATGGTCGGCACGACGGAACGCCACGAACGAACCCATTTCCGGACTCGCTTCGGCGGCGTAGTCATTGAAGTCATGTGCGCTGCGGAGCACGCGGAAGCGGCCTTCTGGAGAGAGCCAGCCTTCATTCATGTAAATCAGGAGCGTCGCGATCTTGCTCTCCGAATCGCAGTGGATGTTGCCCTCGTGCGCGGCGGAAATTTTCCGGACGGTGATGAGAGTGGGATAGGACGAAAGCTCGACGCCCAGGGCGGTCGAAACAGCAGCAGTGAATTCCGGCCCTTCGATTTCTTCGATCAGCTTTGCGAACGCCCCGTCCACCTTCATCTGTGAAAGCGGATGGAAACCTGTCACATTGATATCGGGGAAGCTCTCGCGGAGATCGGGAACCCATTCGGCACGCAGGGCGCCGCGACCCATCATATAGTCGTAAGGCGTGTGCTGCACATTCGCTGCGCGGATGGCGTCATAATCGATAATCCTGCCCGAAGGCATCAGCCGGAATTCCTTGCGTGATGACGGCGCGGCTTATACCGCGCCAGCGGTCTTGGCCGAAGCGCCGTATTCCGCCGCGTGATCCCGATTTGGTGCCGGTTTCTCTGCGAGGCGCCGCGGCAAATGGCAGCGCACCAAGGTACCGCGCCCTTCGCCTGTCTCGATCTCCACCCAGCCATCGTGAAGCGTGATGAAACTGTTGACAAGAGCAAGTCCGAGCCCGGCGCCGGCGCGCTGGCCATTGCGGCTCTTGGCCTCGAAGCGATCGAACACTTTTGGCCGGATTTCCGCGGGAATGCCGGGCCCCGTGTCGGATACATAGATTTGCAAGTCGTCATCCGCGATCTCTGCGCCCAGCACAATGTCACCGCCGCGGGGGGTGTATTTCAACGCGTTGGACAACAGATTGAATACGACCTGACGAATGCGGCGTTCGTCCAGGACCGCGGGCCCGATTCCAGGGTCCACGTGCAGACCAAAGCTGATGTCGCGGCTGATCGCGTGCTGGCGCAAGGGCTCGGCTGCGCGCGTCAGCAAGTCGTACAGGTCGGCCCGTGCGAGATCAAGCCGCATGTTACCGGACTCGATCATGGCGAGATCGAGAATATCGCTTGTGATATCCGCAAGCTTGTGCGAGGCCGACAGGATACTTTCGATGTAGTCTTTCTGCTTTGCGTTCAGCGGACCCGCGTGTCCACCGGACAGGAGATCCGCGAACCCCAGCACGGCATTCAGCGGATCGCGGAACAGGAAGGAGGCGTGCTGCACGAAATCCGATTTGAGTTCGTCGGCCGCCATCAGCGCCTGGTTGCGCTCGCGTAGTGCAGCCTCGACACGGTAACGGTCCGTTACATCTCCAAACGTGGCGAGTGTTGCGCCGTCCGGCAATGGCGCCAGCGAGACTGCGATGATGGTGCGGTCGGAACGTTCCATCTGACCGGCGTCGCGGTGCCGGTCCGATCCCGAGGCGATGCTGGCAATAAGCTTCGGCCACGCAGCGTCTTCGCCGAAACGGCGAATGCAGGCGTGGGCGATCTCCTGCACATGCGGCTCCCCGGAGAGCTCAGTGCCTTCAAAGTTCCAGAGTCGCGCGAATGCTGCATTGTGCAGCTTCAGCCGTCCGTCCATGCCGAACACCGCAACGCCTTCGCCCAATGTGTCGAGCGTTGCGCTCTGGACCCCAATTAGCGTGTTGTAAGAGCTTTCCAGCGCAATGGCCTCAGTAATGTCTTCGTAGAGATATGTAAGTCCGCCAAATGGATGCGGCTGCGCCACCACCCGTAGCGTCTTGCCACTCGGTAGATGCCACGGTTCTTCTGGCAGGAAGGTGTCAGGCTTGTCGTAGGCCGCCAGTCGTTCGCGTCTCCAAGCCTGATAATCGCGCTGTTCCGGCAGGCGGCGCATCTCGCGCAGACGATCGAGTATCTCCCCATCGGTCGGACCCGTATCGAGCCATTCCTCCGGCAGGTCCCACAATTGCACAAAGGCGCGGTTGCGGAAGGAGAGACGTTGATCGCTGCCGAACACCGCCACTGCGGTTGTCAGTTTGTCGAGGGTGTCGGCGTGCGCATCGAGATGCTGCTGCAGCTTCGCTTCCGCGTCGGAAAGATCGGTGACATCGATCGCTGTTCCCAGGATTGCGCCGTCGTCGAGCGGTGTGCCGGTCAGCGCCAGCGCGCGCCGCCGGCCGTTCAGCACCGCATAACGTTTCGCATGGACCGCGTGGCCCTCGGAACGCGCCGTAGCCGCAAGATCGCGTTCCGATTTTTCCAGCAGCGTCTGCTCGGAGACGACCGATGCAGCATCGGTGCCGGCAACAGCGTCAACATAGGCGCTGTTGACCCAGGTGAGCGCAAGCGAGCGGTCGCGCAGCCAGAGCGGCAGCGGCAGGGTATCCAATACGGCGCGAAGGTCGGTTGCTGCGGTTGCGGGCGTGACTTCCTTTTCCATCCACAGCGCCGCGAATCCGCCCACCGGGCGGCCCCGCACATGCACCGCGTTGCCGTCGCGCGACTTGGCGGAAAGCGCGAAAGGGGTGCCCGCAGAAGCCAGGTCATCGAGGGCCTGCGAGAGCAGCAGCGCATCCGGCCCGGCCAAGCAGGCGTCCAACAACTCTTCGGCTCCGCCAAACGAATACGCGGCTTCGGTATCGCGGCCCCACACCAAGACCTTTTCGCGGCCTGCTTCGAGGATGGCATCGCGGGCGGCAAGGGCCGCGCGGGCGCGCGCATTGCTGGCCCCGATAGAGCGGCGCAGCCTGACGGTCGCATGGGTCGCGAGCACGGCCCACAAGCACGCTCCGATGGCGAGTGCGACTGCCCCGAATGTTAGAAAGTTCGAAACACTTTGTGCATCGGCCTCAGCGAAGGCCGGCTGCGGCAAGAGCAACAAACACGGGATCAACGCAACGCCCCACACGCGGCGTCTCTGGCCGTTGACTGACCGGCTTATTGGCACTGCCGGCGGACGCATTCCCAAACCGCCCCCTGATTTCGCGCTTCCGCGGCGAATCACTTACGGAATCAAAATGATACGCGCGAGTGCCGAGTCCGCATAGGGAATGGTATTAAGAAAGCGTAAAGGAAACGTATCGTCTCAGGAATTTGTAGAGTTACGCTCAGTGAGTGCGCGATCCGGTGATTACCGCCTTCCCATAGCGGTCGCCGATGCGGCCGTTGCGGATGAAATCCGCCATCATCTGGAAATAGCCGGGCGCGTAACGGGTGGAGAGGCGCTCGCCTTTCGCATTCAACTCGTACTCGGTTATCCCATGCTCGGCGCCTGGATAAACGGCAAGCGTGAAGGGCTTGCCGCCTGCGATCAGAGATTTGATGCGTAGCGCCGTTTCAGCACTCGGTGCGTCCAGATCGTCGCTGCCGAGAATCCAGAGCTGCGGCGTGGTCGACGCTCGCAAGGCGGGCATCGGCTCGTAGCGGAAGGGCGTATGGAACAGGAGCTTCTTCGCCTGCTCCTCGATCTGCGCCTTGTTGAGCGGCAAGACAAAGAAGAGGAAATCGCCGTGTACATCCTTGTACCAGGGTTCTGATTTGTACTTGCGGCGCAATGCGTCGAACGTTTCATAACCTTCCTTGCCGTCCGTTTCGACGACGTGTTCGCCGGCGCGCGCCAACTCCAGCGCCTTCCTGGTGTCTTCCGCGGAATGGTGGTGAAAGTGCATATCCAGCGCGACGCTCTCCTGGTCTTCCTGCATCACCGTCACCGCCAAACCGAAGCTCACGATAGCGAAATCCACGTGCGCGCGGTTCACTGCGAGCGGAACAACCCAGCCGCCCTCGCTGCCGCCCTGATAGCCGATGCGGCCCAATCGCGCGCCAGCGAGCCGCTTCGCTTCATTCATTGCGATGATGGCATCGTTCGCGAGAACGTTGAAATCCTGCGTGTAGTGCCCCCCGGATAAGCCGGTGCCGCGCTTGTCATAAACAAATGCACCGATTCCCTGCGCCGGAAACATCCGCTGCAGCGCGTAAGTCTCGAGGGCGGAATCCGTTTCGGATCCGTGAATCAGAACCACCACCGGCACCTTGCCATGGCCTTTCGGCATGATCAGCCGCCCGACAAGTTTCACACCGCCGCTTTGGAAGATCGTGTTGCGGATGTCGAAGCCGATGCGCGTGCCGGTCTGCTGGGCAAAGGTGATCTCCCCCCTGGCGCAGTCGGAGAAGGATACCGTTTTTCCATCCGGACGGTTCGTCCAGCCGGAGGTACTCGTCCAGAGGCCGCCGTGCTGCGGATGCAGCTGGCCGGTTTCGCCGCTGAACAGGCGCCAGCGCAGCGTGTTGCCTTCCGACGGCGCAATATCGAGCGCACGGCCATCGCTCAGGCGATAGCTGCCGATGTGGCAATCCGCTGCGCTCGCCGCGTTGGCCGCAGCGGCAACAACCAAACAAAACAGCCCAACAAAAACGCGGAGCAAATGCAGCCCTCGGTTCGCCGCGCACAATGCGCGCCGGTATTTCCGAAACTGATTTAATAACGATAGTGGTCCGGTTTAAAGGGCCCGTCCTCCGGTACGCCAATATAGTCCGCCTGCTGCTTCGAAAACTTCAGGAGCTTCACGCCGATCTTGTCGAGGTGCAGGCGTGCGACCATATCGCTGTTTCATTTGGGTCACTCGTCCCAACAGTAAGCTTTGCGTGGGTTATGGCGCGCGCAGAAAGCCGTGATTGCCGGTCTTGTCTTTGAAGTATCCGACGATGACCCCGTCGTCGTTAATGCCGAGCGGCTGGGTAAATTTGGCATTGGGCAGCGCGAAGGTTTCGATATCCCCATTCGGCACGCGAACGAAGCCGCGTGTTCGGCCTTGCGGGTCGATATAGGATCCAGTGACCTCCCCCCGCCGGTTCACCGCGAACCCCTGTGCACCCAATCCGCTGGCGCCCGGTACATCAAACTCCGTTAGCGTGCCGCCTGCATCGCGCACGAACGCGCGCTGGGAAAGGCTTGTGGTCTTCGCATACCCGGCGACAGCGCCGGCCGCATTGATCGCCGCCGCGTATGTTCCCAGGCTGCCGCCTTTGCCGGCATCGGGTGCATCGAACTCCGCGAAACTACCATCAGCCAACCGCACAAAGCCATGTGCGGTATTATCGGAGTCGAATTCTACGCCCGCAATGTCGCCTTTCGCATTCAATGCGTTCGCTTCGGTGTTGTTGCTGCCCGGCGCATCAAAAGCGGTAAGGGTGCCGTCTCTCGCGAGTAAGTACGCATGCGGATGGATCTCCGAATCCCAATAGGTTCCGGCAATTGCGCCCTTGTCATTGATGCCGCCGACGAACACCACATTGGAGTCTTCCGGATCGAAGGGTTTGATCTTGCCGGACGGCGTGCGCAGAAAACCATGCGAGAATGAGAGGCTGTCCGTGAAGTCTACGCCGGCAACTGCACCATCACGGTTGATGGCCACGCCTTCGCTTTGCTCGCCCTCTGCCGTGAAGGTTGTGTACGTGCCGTCGGGCGCGCGCACGAACGCGTTGTAGTTACCTTTCGCATCACGAAACCAGCCGGTCACGGCGGAGGATGCGTTGATCGCGAGGGCAAGCGTGCCCTTCTGCGCGCCCGGCGCGTCGATAATCGTATACTGCGCCGCGTTCGCAGGCGCGCTCAGCGCCAGCGCCGCGAGGCAAATGGCGGAGTGTCTGAGGCCGGCCAATGAAATTCGCAGGTTCCTTGGCCGCATGTCTTGCCTCCTCAGTAGCGGTAGGTGTCGGGCTTGAAGGGCCCGTTCTCCGGTACGCCTATATAACCGGCCTGCTGCTTCGACAGCTTGGTCAATTTCACGCCGATCTTGTCGAGGTGTAGACGCGCGACCTTCTCGTCTAATTCCTTCGGCAACGTATAAACTTTCTTCTCATACCTGCCGGGGTTTCCGAACAGCTCCATCTGCGCCAAGGTCTGATTGGTGAACGACGACGACATCACGAAGCTCGGATGGCCCATGGCATTGCCGAGATTCACCAGCCGGCCTTCCGATAACAGGATGATGCGCTTGCCATCGGGGAATTCGATCTCGTCCACCTGCGGCTTCACGTTCCGCCATTTGTAATTCTTCAGCGCAGCGACCTGAATCTCGGAATCGAAGTGGCCGATGTTGGCGACGATGGCGCGGTGCTTCATGGCCCGCATGTGCTCGATGGTGATGACATCCACATTGCCGGTTGCGGTGACGAAAATGTCCGCGCGCGGCGCCGCGTCGTCCATGGTCGCCACTTCGTAGCCTTCCATCGCCGCCTGCAATGCGCAGATAGGATCCACCTCGCTCACCATCACGCGGCAACCGGCCTGTCGCAGCGATGCAGCCGAGCCCTTGCCGACGTCGCCGAAGCCCGCAACCATCGCCACCTTGCCGGCCATCATGGTGTCTGTGCCGCGGCGGATGCCATCGACCAATGACTCACGGCAGCCATAGAGGTTGTCGAATTTCGACTTGGTCACGCTGTCGTTCACGTTGATGGCGGGGAACAGCAGCGTACCCTTCTTCTCCATCTCGTAAAGGCGATGCACGCCGGTGGTGGTTTCCTCCGTCACGCCGCGAATGTTACGCGCGAGCTCGCCGTACCAGCCATGCTTGTGCTTCAGCCGACGCTTGATGGCGCCGAAGAAGGCTTCCTCTTCTTCGTTGCCGGGTTCGTCGAGGAATTTGGTGTCGCCTTTTTCCGCGCGCAGGCCGTAATGCACCAGCAGGGTGGCGTCGCCGCCATCGTCAAGAATCATGTTCGGCGCGCCGCCGTCCGCCCATTCGAAGATGCGGTGGGTGTATTCCCAGTAGTCGTCGAGGCTTTCACCCTTGATCGCGAACACCGGGGTGCCGCCGGCCGCGATTGCCGCCGCCGCGTGATCCTGCGTCGAGTAGATGTTGCACGAGGCCCAGCGCACACCGGCGCCCAGCGCCTTCAGGGTCTCGATCAGCACCGCCGTCTGAATGGTCATATGCAGCGAGCCGGCAATCCGCGCGCCTTTGAGCGGCTGTTTGGCGCCGAATTCCTCCCGCGTGGCCATCAGCCCCGGCATCTCCGTCTCGGCGATATCGATTTCCTTGCGGCCCCAATCGGCCAGGTTGATGTCCTTGACGGCGTAATCGTGGCTCACGGGGTGCTCCTTGGCTGCGGCCCGGGGATATAGCGCGAGGGCGCTGACTGCCGCAACAAGATATAAAGAAATCTGCATATCTTTATTTGATCCGGTTTCACGCTGCCCTCCTACCAGATCTTGTGTCTTCGCCGCGGCGCAAGACGGGAACAAATGCCGCGCGTTCTTTCCGGTTCAAATAAATTTCTGCGCATTCTCGGTTATGAGGGCCATTATGAGGGAAATGACCGGCCCTGAGAAACCATAACCAGATCAGTAGCTTGTTGTAGCAGGTGGCGGACAGGGAGGGATTCGAACCCCCGATACCCTTGCGGGTATGCCGCATTTCGAGTGCGGTGCATTCAACCGCTCTGCCACCTGTCCGCGAGGCGGCGGACCATAATGATGGGCTCGCCGGGCTGCAAGGCGCGGATTCATGGCCCGGCCAGCCATTCGATCCGGGTGTTCGTCTCCGGCCCGCGCCGGAGCAGCGGCAGAATTTCGGCGGCGGCCGCTTTCATTTCCGCATCCAAACCATAAGGCGGATTGATGACCAGCAATCCGGCGGCAGAAAGCTTTCCCGGCGCGTCATTTTTGCTGCGGCCGACATCGAAGGCGAGCGACAGGAGTTTGGCGACCCCCGCGTTGCGGAGGTCGCCGATCAGCGCACCGGCGGACGCATTCTCCTTGAGCGGAAGCCAGATGAGATAGATGCCCGTGGCGAAACGGCGATACGCATCGGCGAGAACCTTGCCCATCTGCTGAAGCTCGCCGGGCGCTTCATAGGGCGGATCGATCAATACCAGACCGCGGCGCTCTGGCAGTGGGAGCAGGCGCGGCAGTTGCGTGTATCCATCGTCCAACGTTGCACGCGCATTCGCGAAAGGCGCGAGCGCGGCGCGCAACGCTTCGTATTCCTCCGGATGTTTTTCGATCGCGACGAGGCGATCCCGCGGGCGCAGCAGCTGCGTGGCGATCAGCGGCGAGCCGGAATAATGGTTTGCATCGAAGCTTGCGATGAGCTCCAGATATTTTTCCAATGCGGGAGATTGCGCTGTATGGCCGCGCAACAATGCGATACCTTCCGTTGCTTCGCCGGTGCGTTGCGCCTCTTCAGCCGAAAGATGGTAAAGCCCGCTCCCGGCGTGGGTATCGATCACGGCGAACGGCGTTTCCTTCCGGCGCAGATGCGTGAGAATCGCCACCAGCGCCACATGCTTGTGCACATCCGCGAAATTGCCGGCATGATAGGCATGGCGGTAATTCATTCGCGTTTCAGCCGGCGCGGCCGGGGCACCAGCTCACCGCTGCAATTGGGGCAGATATGATTCATGCCTTCGCTGCAGGCGTCGCAGAAGGTGCATTCATGGCTGCAGATGCGGGCAGCGACGGAGTCCATCGGCAGCGCCGTTCCGCACCGCTCGCATTGCTCCTTCATCTCAAGACTCATCGTCGGCTCCCTGCCGTCCGCTTGCGTTCGCCGGTGTGCAGCAGATGGTCCACTTTCTTCTGTAGCGCAAGCGCATCGAATGGCGCGCGCACCTTCGCGTCATTGTCGAAATAAACATACACGTCGCGTCGTGCCGCCTTCGCCTTCTTCGGATGAGCGCGAGAAGCCTCGCGCAACTCGCGGCCTTGCGACCATGCTGTCAATCGCCTGGCCCACACATCCAGCGCCTTCGATTCGTACCCGCTGGCGTACAGCTGCTCGGACCCGTGCAGGCGGCAATAGACGAAATCCGCCGTCACATCGAACAGCAGCGGCCACTCCACCGTGTCCGCCACCGCCAGCGCCACATCGTGTTCGCGCAGCAGTTGGATGAATTCGCGGCAGCGGAAACTTTCGTGGCGGATTTCCATCGCGTAGCGCAGCGGCCACTTCGTATCGGTGCGCAGCCATGCGCGGCCGTTAATGCGGTGATCGTGCCTGCGCGCGAGTTTCGCAGCGGCTTCGGTGTCGCGCGGCAGCTTGCCGAAGAATTCCGCCAGCTTCTCCGGGTTGAAACGGAAGCTGGGCGGGAATTGCCACAGGATGGGCCCGAGTTTCGCGCCCAGCGCCAACACGCCATTGCCGAAAAAATTGGCGAGCGGCGTATCGCTATGATTGAGCTTCAGCATATGCGTGATGAAGCGCGGGCCTTTCACCGCGAAGACGAATCCCTCCGGCGTGGCATCGCGCCAGGCCGTGAAATAGTCCGGCCGTTGCAACGAATAGAAGGTGCCGTTGATCTCTATCGTGCGGAAGCGCGCGGCGGCATAGGCAAGCTCGTCCCTCTGGCGCAGGCCTTGCGGATAGAACACGCCGCGCCAGCCCTTGTAACGCCAGCCGGAAATGCCGATGCGGATCGCGCCGCGTACATTCATTCTCCGCTCAGGTCACCTTTCCGCGCGCGCCTGCAACGCCGCTTCCGCGAGGCAAACAATCCAGCGCGTTGTCCGTTTCAGTTCGGCGATGTCGCGCCGGAGCGCGTGGTTGCGATTCGAGTACTGGCCAGTTTTGAAGCGATTATGATTGCCGGTTTGACCGCCTGGTTTTCGCGTCACCACAACATCTTGTACCCGATCGGGTGCGGAAGCAGTCGAACTCAAACTTTTCGTCCTTTTTTGCGCGGCATTTCATCCGATTCCTCCCACGACTCGTTTCGCAGCCGGCCGATGGTGCGTGTCAGTTTCTCGGATGCATTCACCACGTCCGAGAGAGAGTGGATGGTGTGCATCCGTTCGGTGTCGTGCAGATGCGGATCGCTCGCCTGATCGGAGAGCCGCTGGACGATGCGCACGCAATCCGCCAGCTGGATGGCGAGCATGTCCGAGATGGTGAGGTGCTCCGGCACTTCGAAGTTGTAACGGCCGGTCGGCCGCGGCGCGGTCGCGGGCTGCGCCGGCCCTGTGGCCATCCGGTGCGGCTCAAAGTCTCTGTCCATGATAGTTCTCCAACATCGTTACACAGATAGGATTATATAGTCGATGCGGCTGTCCAGTCAATTGGTGTTCTCCAAATATTCTCTATTGACAGGCAACTAAATGGTTGCATATAATCATTCCATGAGCATGGATGCGGTCTTCCGGGCGCTGGCGGATGAAAGCCGGCGGGCACTGCTGGACCGGCTCTTTGCGAAGAATGGGCAAACCCTGGGTGAGCTATGCGACGGGCTTTCGATGACGCGCCAGGCGGTGAGCAAGCACCTCGCCATTCTGGAGCGCGCCAATCTCGTCAGCACACGGAAGGAAGGGCGCAACAAGCGGCACTTTCTCAACCCCGTGCCCATTCACGAAATCGCCGAGCGCTGGATCGGCAAATTCGAACGCGCGCCTCTCGATGCGCTGGCGATGCTGAAGGCGCGATTGGAGTCCGAAAAATGATTCGCGCGGAGATATGGCGCACTGCCTGGTTCCGCTTCTCCCCTTGTGGGGGAAGCTGTCAACGGTCGCATAAGCGACCGATGACTGAAGGGGGTGTTCATCTCGAGCATCCCCCCTTCCGTCTCGCTCGCACGTGCGTACGAGCGAGCCACCTTCCCCCACAAGGGGGGAAGTGAATGGCCCTGTCTCTGCCCATCCATCAGAGATCAAACAACGAAAGGAAACCCGCAGATGAGCAACAGCCAGTTCGTTTACGTCATCTATATCCGCACGACGGCGCAGAAACTGTGGGAGGCGCTCACCACGCCGGAGTTCATGAAGCAGTACTGGTACGGCGTCGTGGGCGAGTCCGGCTGGACGCCCGGTTCGTCCTGGAAACTCATCCTGCCGGACGGCCGCGTGGCGGACACTGGGGAAATCCTCGAAGCCGAACCGATGAAGCGGCTCATGATCAAGTGGCGCAACGAGTTTCGGCCTGAGCTGAAGGCGGAAGGCTACACGCGCTGCACCATGGAAATCGAGCAGGACGGCGACGTTGCCAAGCTTAGCATCGTCCATGAAATCGACATTGCGGATTCGAAGACGATCGAGGCGGTGTCCGGCGGTTGGCCGCGCATTCTCTCCAACCTCAAAACGCTGCTGGAGACCGGCACCGTTCTGTCCGCCACCAAGGCGGCGTGAATCGGCAGTCCTGTTCCGATCCGGCGTGGAGTCGCGAGGCGGCTAGCGGTTCTGCTCGAGCACGAACACGGTCCCGTGGCCATAGGCGCCCCCCGGCGGCCAGGGGTGGTGGAGTCTTCATCTCTATGCTACAGAAACAGAAGCAAAGCAGCATCGCTTCCTTAGGGGATTCCAATGAAGATATCTTCACTGATCGGCTGCGCGGCGGCCCTGATCGCCAGCACGGCAATGGCAGCGCCACCTTCGGCGGTTCTGATCCATAAGCAGGCGCATCGCTTCATCAGCGCCCCGCCTCCGGGCAGCAAGACGCTTTACGATCAAAACAAGGATCCTTCCGGTACCGCTGTTTTGTCGGAGGGGTTCGATGGTTCGCAGGGCGCGGACGATTTTACGGTTCCGAAGGGCCACAAATGGATGATCAAGGAAGTCGACGTCACCGGCGTCTATTTCAATGGTTCCGGCCCGGCGGATTCTGAGAACGTCTTTTTCTACAAGGACAATGGTGGGTTCCCCGGCGATCTCGTCACCGAGTGTGACAATCAGAATGGCACGGACAATGGCACGGGATCGTTCGCCATCGTGCTTTCCAAAACATGCAAGGTGAAACTGAAGGGCGGCAAGACCTACTGGGTTTCCGTACAGGCGAACATCGACTTTTTGGGCGGTGCCGGTGAATGGGGATGGGAACTCAGCCTCGATACCAACGGCAATCCGGCTGTCTGGCAGGCGCCGGGCAGCGACTGCCCAACCTGGTGCCAGCTCGACAGCGACCTCATGTTCGCGGTGAAGGGTAAGGATAAGTAGGAAGCTAGCGTCCACTCCGGCGGAGCGTGTCCCGGCAGATGAAAGTGCCGTAAGCGCACGCTTCGCGTCGCCCGGCGGAATAAGCTGCCCGCGTCTTTCGTCACTCAGGGATGGCGGAAGGAATCTACAGGATCGCCGACGGCTGGTGCCTGGGCGAAAACAGCATCCTTCTGGGCTCGCGCGAAGGCTTCAGGATCGAGATTCCCGAACATTCCTATGTCGAACAGGGCTACGAACCTCCGCTCGACGACCTGATGTGGCTTGGCCCGCGTCCGGATCTGCCCCGTGGCCTGCCGCCTGACCAGCGAGCGTGAAGGGAAGCGCAGCGGGCGGCCGAAGCCGCCGCGCAGAGCGCTCCATTCCGGCCGTTATTTCGCCGCGTGCTGTTCGGTCGTGGGGCTGAACTCGCCCAGCGTGCACACCTGGCCCGTCTGCAGAATCCGGATGCCGATTTCCGGACCGCAGATCTGATCCGCATTCGCCATGAAGTTGAAGCCGTGCATCTCCAGCCCAGGGCAGGGGCCTTTCAGATTGTTCTGCCAGACGTGACCGTCCTTCGTGTAGAACAGCACGGTGGTGGGATTGACCACTTTCGTGTGGTCGATCTGGTAGGTCCAGAGGCAGATGTGCCCGCCATGCACGGTGGTGCCGGCGCCGTTCTGCGCATTCGCGGCGCTGCCTGCGCCGAGCACAAGGGCCGCCGCGGCGGCCGCGATCAGTAGTTTCATTGTCTTTCTCCTTTTGAAGGTCATGGGTTCGGCGCTGCCTTGGGCGTGATCTGCACCAGCGGCCCGAGCAGGCACACAGAACCGGTGCGGATCACACGAATGGATTGCAAATTGCCGCAAATCTGATCGGGCGGCGTTGCGACGTAAGAGAAGCCATTGAAGCTCAACTCCGGACAACTTGTTGGCAAGGTGCTCTGGTACACCGCGCCGTTTTTCATGATGAAGAGAATGGTGCGGTCATCCGGTGTTTTGGTCCGATCGATCAGCGTGGTGCGGATGCAGGTGTTTCCGGCAGCAGGCTGCGCCATTGCGCCGATGGCTGGCAGGCCGGTCAGCGCCAGCAGGGAAGCAAGGGCGACGGCTCTCATCTTCGGCTCCTCTTGCCGATATCATAACGCATCTTGCACCATGAACGGTGCCTGAACAAAGGACGTTTCCGGACGCCGCGTTGTTCCGATGCGGCCACGCATCCCCGGAAACTTGACTTGAAACGGCGCGGCCCCGATGGTCCGCCCCTCTTTCGCCAAACCGGAGAAACGCCCGTGTCCGCCCCCGCGCCCGCGTCCAACGTCCATGTCACCTTGCCGGACGGCAAGGCGCTGACGTTTCCGTCCGGCACCACCCCGGGTGAGATCGCGGCCTCCATCGGGCCGGGCTTGGCGAAGGCTGCTCTCATCGCGGAAGTGGATGGAAAACAATGGGATTTGTTCCGCCCGCTGGAGCAGGACGCACAGCTTCGCATCGTCACGAAAAAAGATCCGGAAGCGCTGGAACTGATCCGGCATGACATGGCGCATGTGCTCGCCATGGCAGTGCAGGAGCTTTACCCCGGCACCCAGGTGACCATCGGCCCGGCCATCGAGGACGGCTTCTACTACGACTTCGCGCGGGACGAGCCGTTTACGCCGGAAGACCTGCCGAAAATCGAAGCGAAGATGCACGAGATCGTGAAGGCCGATCTGCCGACGCGGCGGGAAGTTTGGCCGCGCGATGAGGCCATCGCGCATTTCGAAAAGATGGGCGAGCACTACAAGGCGGAACTGATCCGCGACCTGCCGCCGGGCGAAGACATCTCCCTCTACTGGCACGGCGACTGGCACGATCTCTGCCGGGGTCCGCATTTCGCGTCCACCGGAAAAATCCCGGACGCGTTCAAGCTGACGAAAATTGCCGGCGCCTACTGGCGGGGCGACGCGAAGAACGCGCAGTTGCAGCGCATCTACGGCACCGCCTGGCGCGACCAGAAGGAACTCGATGCCTACCTCCTCAGGCTCGAGGAGCAGGAGAAGCGCGATCACCGCAAGCTGGGCCGCGAGCTCGAGCTCTTCACTTTCTCGCCAGATGTCGGCGCGGGGCTGCCGTTGTGGATGCCGAACGGCATGGTGATTAGGCAGGAGCTCGAATTCCTCGCGCTGCAGGAGGAGCGGCGCGACGGCTACAAGCGCGTGGCGACACCGCACATCACCAAAGAGTCGCTGTTCTACCGCTCGCGGCATCTGCCTTACTACAACGAGGGCATGTATTCGCCGCTCGATATCGACGGCGAGAATTACTATCTGCGGCCGATGAAGTGCCCCTTCCACCATCTGGTGTACGGGGCGACGCGGCATTCCTATCGCGAGCTGCCGATCCGCCTTGCGGAATACGGGCAGGATTACCGCTACGAAGCCTCCGGCGGATTGTCCGGCCTGATGCGCGTGCGCGGCTTCTGCATGAACGACGCGCACATCTACTGCCGCTATGACCAGGCGAAGGAGGAATTCATCCGCGTGATGCATCTGCACGCGCGCTACTACGATCTGATGAACATCAAAGAATACTACATGCGGCTGTCGCTGCCCGACATGGGCAAGCTCGACAAGTATGTGGACGCGCCGGAGAAGTGGATTGCGGCGCTGGAGATCATCAAGCAGGCGATGCAGGAATCCGGCTACAAATATGTGGAAGGGCAGGGCGAGGCGGCGTTCTACGGACCGAAGATCGATTTCATGATCCGCTCGGCCATCGGCACCGAATACACCATCTCCACCAACCAGCTGGATTTCCTCGCCACCGAAACCTTCGATCTGAAATACATCGGCGAGGACGGCGCGGAGCATCCGCTGTACGTGATTCATCGCGCGCCGCTCGGTACGCATGAGCGCTTCACCGCGTTCCTGATCGAGCATTACGCCGGTGCGTTTCCGGTGTGGCTCGCGCCTATTCAGGCGCGGATCATTCCCATCAGCGAGAAGGTGAACGACTACGCGCACCATGTGGTGGATATGCTGTTCGCCGCCCCGGTGGTGAACGGCACCGCGGGCCTGCGGGTGGACATCGACACCTCATCTGAGCGCATGCAGAAGAAGATCCGCGACGCGCAGCTGAAGAAGATTCCCTACATGCTGGTGGTGGGCGAGCGCGAAGCGGCGGAAGGCAAGGTGGCGTTGCGCCTGCGCTCCGGCAAGGATCTCGGCGCCATGCCGCTCGACGCCTTCATCGCCCGCATCAAACAGGAAGCCGAAAGCCGGAAAGATGTTCGTGAGTAGTAACGCTAGTGTCCTCAGCCATGGGCACCTGTTTTTGGCATACTGAATTGCTTTGCTCGTAAACGGGGGGGAGGGATGACGAAACGCGCGGCAGTAATTGCTGCATCAACGGTCTTGATCGCTCTTCTAGCGATCTACGGTATCAATTACCTTGGCCTTCAAAGGTTTGCCGATGACGTTGTGGGAAGCGATCCTCGCGACAGCGGTATCCGAATGTCGGTGCACTACGCGTATTACGTTGATCCAGAAGACATTGTGGTTGATCTCCGATCCGTAGAGAATGCGAGCAAGCTGGATGTAACTCGCGTACTCCTTCAGACGGCTGCAAAGCTATCCGGCAGACAGTTCGATCATGTGTATCTCGCATCGCGCGGCAAGAGAAGGTTTATGCTCTTAGGCAGTTACTTCCGCCAGGTCGGCCTCGAATATCCGCGTCAAAATCCTATGTATACGATCCGCACAATGCCAGAAAACGTCCTGGGGCTGAACGGCGAGCATCCGTATCAGACTTGGACAGGAGGCATTCTCGGCGTACTCGCGCAGCAGATGAGGGACTTCTCTGATTTTGAAGATCGTTGGTTTGCAGCGGAGAATCGAAGCTAAAGCGCGCCCGCGGCGGCCTTCTTTTCGGCCGCGTCGCATTCCGGCCCTTTGGGCGAGTAGTACTCCAAGTCGACGCGTTGCTCAGAGCCAACGCTCACGATTGCCAGATATATTTCCGATATGTGCGACCATTGTGAGGACGCTGTGGGAAGGCGCTTCCAGTGGTAACCGTAGTGCCGGTCGCCCTGTTTAAGTCCCATCAGCCAATAACGCGGTTCAGTCCACAAACTTCCAGACATTAAGAAATCTATGGGCTCAGGTTTGCCGTACTTGGTTTCGAGCACCGACTCAATTGCGTCCACGTGTGATCGAGCGGACATACCGAAGTCATCAGACTGAAACGTATTTCCCAGCCCCTTTATCCAGCACACACCAACTGCAGGAGCGGCTTGCACTATAACCGAGGGAAAATCAGCCTGTGGCTTGGGCGGAGAAGTTATTTCGAAAAACGTTGACTTGCCCGGGACCGGTTTTGCATCCAATTCGGAAATGCTTTCACCAAAAGCAATTCCGAATGGTCCCGCCTTGGCTTCGCTCCGCTTCGGGGGTTCCGGCGCATTCTGCGCAATTTTCGGGGAGGGCTCCGCGCCAGTAGGTTGTCTTGAGGATTTGCTTTGATCAGATGGGGAGCAGCCCCATAATGATATTAGCACAGCCGCAAAACTGGTTTGAACCTTGCTCCTCATATGCCCCCTCCAACAATGCCCGATGCCGTTATACGAGGTGTTCAGTATTTGTTGAAATCTACGACTAGGCAATCAGGACGCGGCTACTTCCAACCGTGCAATACGGTGACAGGAGCATGAGCACCGGTCAAACGTCTGGGTGATGGTTGCGCCTGCCACAAGCTGCGGCTTGGCTCGATCACGGAGGATCAAATGGCTGCGCGGGATTATTCGAAGTTCGTTTCGCCCTTGCCGCATCCCGGCGAGCATTTGCGAGAGGAGTTTCTGCCGGATTACGGCCTGACCGCGGGCTCGCTGGCAAAAGCGATGGGCTTGCGCGATCGCACGCGGATCGAACGCCTCGTGCGCGAGGCGCAGCCGATCACGCCGGACACCGCCCTTCGGCTGGCCAAGGTGTTCGGCACGACCGCCGATTTGTGGATGAACCTTCAGGCGCAGCATGATCTTTCCGCCGCCGCGATCAAGTCGCGCCGGGCGCTGAAAGCCATCAAGCCGCTCGAAGCGGCCTAGAGACGTTCCGACGGAGACAAGGAAGACAAAGCCATGACCAATATTGCTGCCGCCGGTTCTTTCCGTCTTGGCAACCGCACCGTGAACCGGATGGGCTATGGCGCCATGCAGCTCGCCGGTCCGCATGTGTTCGGTCCGCCCAAGGACCGCGCCGAGGCCATTGCGGTACTGCGCGAAGCCATCGCGGCCGGCGTCAACCACATCGACACCAGCGACTACTACGGCCCCTATGTCGTCAATGACATCATTCGCGAGGCGCTGCATCCCTACCCGCGCGAGCTCACCATCGTCACGAAAGTGGGCGCACGGCGCGGCGACGATGGCTCATGGCTGCCGGCGCAAAGCGCGGCCGATCTCACATCCGCGGTGCACGACAATCTGCGCCGCCTCGCGCTGGACGCGATGGATGTCGTCAACTTCCGCGCCATGGGCGGCGGCGATGGCATGGGAAAGTCCGAGGAATCGATTGCCGGGCAATTCACCGCGCTGGCAAAGCTGCGCGGGCAGGGCCTCATCCGCCATCTCGGCGTGAGCAACGCTTCTTCCGCGCAGATCGCCGAAGCGCGCGGCATTGCCGAGGTCGTGTGCGTGCAGAACTTCTACAATCTCGCGCACCGCGAGGATGATAAGATGATCGATGAACTGGCGACGCAGGGAATTGCCTACGTGCCGTTTTTCCCGCTGGGCGGTTTTTCGCCGCTGCAGTCCGATACGCTGTCGGCCGTCGCCAGAGAACTGCACGGCACGCCGATGCAGGTCGCGCTGGCGTGGTTGCTGCAACGGTCGCCCAACATCCTGCTGATTCCCGGCACATCGAAGCGCGCGCATCTGCGCGAAAATCTGGGCGCCGCGGAACTCAAGCTTTCAGACGAAATTGTGACACGCCTCGATACGATGGGCGGCTAAAGCGCCTCGCGCCGCCGGTCAGTAATTGCCGTCGCGCACCGCATCCAGCTTCGCCTGCAAATAAGCGCGGTGGGTGTCCGTCAGTTTTCCGCCGTCCGCTGCCTGCAGCGTCAGACCTTCCGCGCGGATGGCGAGAATGGCGTCATGCCGGCGCAGCGGTTGTGACGGCGCCGTGACAGATGTCGTCGTTCCGATCGCGGCGGCGGCAGCGGGCGCGGCCAAAGCGGGTGCAGAAATCAGGAAGGGAGCGGCCAGCAATCCGGATATGGTTCGGGTTTTCACGGTGAAGTCCTCCAGCTTGCTCCCGAACAGGAGCTAGGAACGGCGCGGCGCCTCTTCAAGGCGCGAAAGAATTACATCGCGCCTCATGGAAACGGCATGATGCTTCAACCCTTACCATCCAGCGGGGGCCCTCGGTGGATTGGACGAAAGACTCAGGGCGGAGGAACAGGCATGGAGATCAAGCGCAATGGTTCACAGCCGGCGAGCAAAGGATCGGCGGATTACTTCACCGGCAATGTGCGGATCGACCCGCTGTTTCAGTCCCCGGGGCCGGCGCAATTCGGCGGGGCCAGCGTGACGTTCGAGCCGGGCTCTCGCAGTGCCTGGCATACGCATCCGTGTGGGCAAACCCTGATCGTCACGGCGGGGCTTGGGTGGACGCAATGCTGGGGCGAGCCGAAAGAGGAAATCCGCCCCGGCGATGTCATCACCTGTCCGCCCGGCAAGAAGCACTGGCACGGCGCGACGGACAAAACGGCGGTGACGCACATTGCCATTCAGGAGTCGAAGGACGGCAAGAATGTCGAATGGCTCGAGAAGGTGACGGACGAGCAATACCTCAGCGGAACGAAATAGGAGGAGCAACGCATGGCCGATGAAACCAAACCCCGCAATCCGTTCGCCGACATCGCACCGGCGCTTGCCGGCTACACAGATCAGGTCTTGTTCGGCGATGTGTGGAAGCGGCCGCAGCTTAGCCCGCGCGACCGCAGCCTGGTGACCGTCGCCTGCCTGGTTTCGCTCTACCGGATCAACGAAATGCCGTTTCACATCAAGCGGGCGCTGGAGAACGGCGTTACCCGCGACGAACTGATCGAGGCGATCACCCATCTCGCCTTCTATGCCGGTTGGCCGAACGCCAGCACCGCGCTGCCCATCGCGAAACGCGTGTTCGATGAACTGGGTGAGCCGGCAGCGGGAAGGAGTTGAACATGCGAGGAGCAGTTCTCTATGGGCCGCGCGACATCCGCTTTGAGGAGCGGCCGGATCCCACTATCGAAAAGCCAACCGACGCGATCCTGCGGCTTGCCCTTACCTGCGTGTGCGGCTCTGACCTGTGGCCGTATCGCGGGCTTCAGCCCATCGAAGCGCCGACGCCGATGGGCCACGAATATTGCGGCGTGGTCGAGGAGGTCGGCCGCGACGTAAAGAACGTCAAGCCCGGTCAGTTCGTCGTCGGCTCATTTGCAACCAGCGACAACACCTGCGTGATTTGCCAGCACGGCTATCAGTCGGGCTGCGTGAACCGCGAGTTCATGTTGCGGGCGCAGGCGCCGGTGCTGCGCGTTCCCAATGCGGATGGCACCTTGGTGCCAACGGCGGATAAACCAGGCGACGATCTGCTGCCGAGTCTGCTGGCGGCTTCCGACGTGCTGGGCACCGGGTGGTTCGCGGCCGACGCGGCCAACGTGCGGCCCGGCGCAACGGTGGTTGTAGTGGGCGACGGCGCCGTCGGCTTGCTCGGTGTCCTGTCCGCCAAGCAGATGGGTGCGGAACGCATCATCGCGATGAGCCGCCATGACAAGCGCCAGAAGCTTGCGCGCGAGTTTGGCGCCACCGACATTGTGAGCGAGCGTGGCGAAGAAGGCATGGTGCGCATCCGCGACATGACAAAAGGCCTCGGCGCGGATTCCGTGCTGGAGTGCGTCGGCACGAAAGAGTCGATGATGCAGGCCATCGGCTCGGCGCGCCGCGGCGGGTACGTGTCCTATGTCGGCGTGCCGCATGGGGTGGAGCTGGACGGGCAGGAGTTGTTCTTCGCGCTGGTGCATCTGCACGGCGGCCCGGCGCCGGTGCGGCGCTTCCTGCCGAAGCTGATCGATCTGATTTTCGAGCGCAAAATCGATCCCGGTAAAGTGTTCGATCTCGTGCTGCCGCTGGAAGAGGTGGCGGAAGGCTACCGCGCCATGGACGAACGCCGCGCGATCAAGACTCTGTTGCGGCCATAAGGCGGTGCAGCCGCTTCCGCGTCCGTGCAGAGTTAACCGATCGAGAAACTGCTGACCGTTCCGTCCTGGTCGAGCTTCACCGCAAACGGCAGCAGCGTGCCGGGGCCAAACTGCATCTTATAGTCGTACCAGGTATCCTTCGCGTCCCTGCGAATGCCTATGAAGATTTCTCGTGTCGGCGCGCCATAAGGACCGAAGGCCGTGACGAATTTGCTGCCCACGCCGCCCGCAAGCTTACTTTTCAAGCGCGCACCGAAGCGCGCGTAATCCTTGCCCATCTGCAATTCCCGGAAGGCCTCGCGCACGGTTCGTGTGACGAGCGCGTTCTCGTTCGGCGCGGGCCTCAACGCGTTTGCCGCGATGGCAGGATAAAGGTCGCCGAACACCACGTTGGTCAGCGCCTCGCCGGGCTCCGGCGTGCTGTCGCCCAGATTTGTGAAGGCGACGATGCGAACACCCTGGCGCGGGAAATATTCGTCGGCAGTGGTAAAGCCCTGCGAGCCGCCGGTGTGGCCGATCCGCGGCTGGCCGTAAACGGAATCGATGAAAAGGCCGAAGCCATAATCGGCACTTCCGTTTTTGCCGGTCACGAAGGGGGTCGTCATCTCACGATAACTCGCGCTTGAGACAACCTTGCCGCCGCGCAAAGCGGCATCCCATTTCGCCAGATCGCTGAGAGTCGAAACAAGGAAGCCGGCGGAATACCCCCAGCTTGGATCGATCACCGGCGCGCGTTCCAGCTTGCCGTTCACGTGCCAATAACCGATTGCCATTCGCGGCAGGCGATCTTCATCCGCTGTTGTGTAGGTGTCCGTCATATGCAGCGGGCGGAGGATATGATTCTCAAGATAGTCCCGGTAGGATTCGCCGGAAACTTTCTCGATGACCTTGCCCAGCAGAAGATAGCCGGTGTTCGAATAGGACCACTTGCTGCCGGGCGTGAAATCCAGCGGCAGTTTTCCGACCCGCGCGATCAAATCGCGGTAAGCAATCGGGCGCGCCGCCAGGCGACTAACTTCTACCGGCGGGCCGTCCAGATAATCGTGCAGGCCGCTGGTGTGCGTCAGAAGCTGGCGCAGCGTCACCTCTCTGGCATGCGGCGCATCGGGCAGATAATCCGACAGCGGCCGATCGACCTGCAGCTTTCGCTTTTCCTGCAGCTGCATGATGCAGGCTGCGGTGAATTGTTTGGTGATCGAGCCGATTTCGAAGAGCGTGTCCGTGCGAACGGGCAGGCGATGCTGCAGATCGCGAAATCCAAACGCGCGGGCGTAGGTGACACGCCCGTCGCGGATGACCATCACGGCGGCACCGGGAACCCTGAAACGATGCATCGCCTCATTCACATTGCGATCGATTTTTGTGGCGGCCGGTGGCGGCGTCTCGATGGGCTGCGCATTCGCAGCGGCGCCGGCCGTGATCAGGA
This sequence comes from Rhizomicrobium sp., assembly GCA_036269195.1. Classification (GTDB taxonomy): domain Bacteria; phylum Pseudomonadota; class Alphaproteobacteria; order Micropepsales; family Micropepsaceae; genus Rhizomicrobium. The sequence goes on along the minus strand of DATASO010000015.1, from coordinate 204,775 downwards.
AGAACAGAATGCCAATCGTTCCGCGCGTCACAGCCACCGGTGCCTCTTTGAATAATTCTATTTTCGGATATATTTTGAATTATATGAAAGCGCAAGCCATGGCCAAAAAGCACTTCCTCACCCAGAACCAGCTGGAAAGCCTGACCTCTCCCGTCCGGCTCGCGATCGTTCAGCGTCTGGAGATCGACAAGGAGGCGACGGCGCGCGAAATCGCCCGGCGCCTCGGCCGGTCGGTGACGTCGCTCTATCACCACCTCAAACAGCTGGAGGATGCCGGGGTGCTGCACGTAGTGGCGGAGCGAAAGGGCGCAAGGCGGCCCGAAGCGGTGTATGCGATGGTTGCGGAATACCTGTCATCCGCCGAAGCGGTTAAGACTCAGCGCGGCAGGAAGACCTATGCCCGCGCGGCCGCCCGGGTGGCAGACGCCGGCGCGCGCGCCTTTTCGGCCGCAGTCGCGCACGGCAAGCCACGCTTTGAAGGGGCCGCCCGCAATGCGATGGTGCGATATTATCTTATCAGGGTGAACAAGAAGAAACTTGGCGCCCTCAACAGGCTGCTGGACGAACTGGAAGATGCTGCAACACACTGCAGCGAGGAGGGCGAAGAGATTCAGTTGACGATTCTGCTTACCCCCTGCAGCGGTCGCAGTTTCAGTCGCGTGGGCCGCCGCAGTTCAGCGGCGCCAGGGTGACGTTACATTTTCGGCGCTGGCGTGCCGTCGGACCAGTGCGCCACCGGCACCAGGATCACGCTGATCGCCTCCGGCGAATCCTGGAATTGCGGATTCAGGATGGTGGGCGAACCGGCCAGACCGGCGCCCCACTTCGCTGCCTCCCCGCGCGGGAAATAGAACATCAGATGCGGCATCCAGTGCTGTCCCTTGTCATTCAGGTATTGCTGCTTCGACAGCATGAAGGTCAGCGCGCCGGCTTCGAGCGGCGGCAAGGTGTGCTTTTCAATTCCAGCCTTGATGGCAGCGGACATTTCGGATTTGGAGTGGCCCGCCAGCACCAGTTCCGTGCGCCGGATGGTGTACGGCAGGATCGTGCGCACCGCGGCCGGATTGTAGCACAGCGGCCCGCGCACATGCGGATTCCAGAATTGCGGAAAATCGTATTGCGACATCCACCCGCGCTCGACCGCGCAGACGAATCCGTTGCTCCCTTGAACCGCGGTTTCGTAGCCGTGGGGTGTCAGCACCAGTATGGTTGCCGTGCCGGAAATGGAGGGCGGCGCCGCACTCTTCGCCAGCGCGACCTCTTCGGCCCGATTCATCATGTACTGGTTGACGGGCGCCATCGCGGGATAGCTTGCGGCCTGCGCGGCGGACACAAACACCGAAACGACGCCAAACGCCGCTGCGAATCTCAAAACCGTCCAGCCCATCGCGATTCCCCCGGAGCGAAGGGGCGAACTGTCCCGCGCACCGGCAGCCTTCGCAAATCACACCCGCGCGATGAAAGCCACGTCAAATCCCCGATAGTGTGCCATATATGGCGCATTGCGTAATGCAAACGCCGAAGCCGGATTGGAATTGGCTGAGCGGCGAAAGAAAGAGGTACTGCGTCATGGCACGAAAAAAAGCTAATCCCCGCATCGGGTCCTCATTCGATGCCTTTCTGGCAGAACAAGGAATCCTGGAAGACTGCGAGTACCAGGCCCTCAAGGAAATGCTGGCCGATCAGGTGAAGCAGGCGATGGCGAAGAGCGGCCTGTCGAAAACAGCGATGGCGGCGCGGATGGCGACCAGCCGCCGTCAGCTCGACCGGTTGCTCGATCCGCAGGAGCGTTCGAACGTCACCTTGAGCACGATGGCAAAAGCGGCACGGGCCGTGGGGCGCGAACTGCGCCTCGAACTTGTGTGAACGAAACGCGGAGCCGCGGAGGAAATGCACAATCCTCTGCATCTCGCGTGCAACATCGGCAACGCGGGAAATCGGTACGCTGTCGACGCATTTGGAAGAGGGACTGTTCATCTTGCATCCATAGTTTCTGCGTGCATTCTTAAGTTCGCTCGACATTGAGGGGTTACATGGCACCGCCCAAGGTCTTCATCTCATATTCCCATGACTCGCAGCTGCACAAAGAGTGGGTCTTGAGACTTGCGACGGATCTCCGCGTGAGCGGGATTGATGTCACGCTTGACCAGTGGGATCTGTCGCTCGGTCAGGACATGTCGATGTTCATGCAGGATGGCATCGCCCTCTCCGACAGAGTAATTTTAATTTGCAGCGATTCCTATGTGACGAAAGCGGAGGTAGGAAAAGGCGGCGTCGGCTATGAAAGGCTCATCGTCACTGCGGAGGTGGTTCAGACAATTGACACCAGGAAGTTCATTCCGCTGATACGGGGGCAATCATCTGACCCCAAAGTTCCGAAATTTCTTGGTCCAAGGTTGTTCGTTGATTTCAGCAAAGACGAACAGTACGGCCACAAGTTAAAGGAGCTTTCGCAAGAAATACTGGGGATTCGGCCTTCTAAACCGCCAGTCGGCGCCCCCTCATTTTCCGGCGCACTCCAACATGTAGACGAGCCAGTCCGCATCGCCGGGCCGACCGGCGGAGTGGCGGGCGGTGTCCCTGTTCTCAATGATGCGTGGTTTATCTCGCAGATTAAGACAGCTTCGACTGGTCTATCGAAATCGGGTTTGCGTGGTTACATGGCGATTCGATTTGCGTTGCACGCCACCATCAATAAGACGCAAATCGAACTTCTGGACGGAATGAGGAAGTCCACCATTCCCACGTTTGGGTGGCCCATCGGAATAATGCTTGAAAATCGCGACGAGTATCGCCCGCGGCCGTTGGGCGATGGTATCCGAGCGGAGGTTGCGATCGCCGACGGGGGGCCTCCGATAAATCAGAAATCGTATGATTACTGGGCTTTAAGGTCGAATGGGGATTTCTACAGTCTCCTTAGTCTATTTGAGGATGAACGGACGACCGACGCATTATTCTTCAATACTCGCATCGTCCGGGTTGCGGAGGCACTTTTGCTGGCATCGAATCTCTACGCAGCACTAGGCGTTCCCCCCGAGATTCGCCTCAGCGTGCGAATCACGCATGGCGGGCTGAGGGGACGCGTGCTCTCGAGTTCATCCGCGTCCCGTTTCATCGTGAGGGCGCCACATTGCATAGAAGAAAGTTCGGAGACCGAGGCGGTCCTTGAACTTGGGAAAATCCGAGAACGATTAGTAGGATCTGTCCGCCAATTCACTGAACCGTTGTTCATGCTGTTCGATTTTGCGCGGTTTGAGGACAACGTGTATGACGACCTTGTAAAAAAGTTCGTAGCTGGCCGCGTCACGTAGAGCCCTCTACACCTTTGCAGGCCATCACCCGCGACAGCCTTTTCGCGCCGTACGTCCGTGCCGACTATCCCTCGAACCGGCTCTTGCCGTCGCGGTTGCGGTCGTAGTGGCGGGTGAGCGGGAAGGGCGGCAGCCAGGACTCGCGGCGGATGCTCCAGAGCTCGTACGTCGGCGTCAGCTGGTTCGGCGCGTCGAGCGATCCCAGATGCACTTCGACTTCGTCGCCGCTACGTCCGAAGACGGGCGAGCCGCAGTTGGGACAGAAGAACCGTCCGCAATAGTCGCGCGTCTCGCCCTCAATCGTCACCGCATCAGCCGGAAACATAGCGGCCGCGTAAAACAGCGCACCGTGATGCTTGCGGCAATCGAGGCAATGACACAGGCCCACCCGGTACGGGCGTCCTGTAGCCACAAACCGCACGTTGCCGCACAGGCAACCGCCGGTGAATTGGTCCATCGCTCGTCTCCTCTGTTCCAACGCCACGGTACTAAGGGCGCGCTCGCGGCAGGACAATTGTCGCCAGAGGATCGATTTAGCCGTCTCGCCGGTTCGATATCCGGCCAGGCGCGCGGTACGCGTGGCTCTTCACGTGATCGATGAATGCCCGCAGCTTCGGCATCGCCTTGTGGCGGCCAGGATAATAGAGGAATACGCCCGGTGCTGTCGGGGCAAATGAGTCCAGCACGCGCACGAGCTTTCCCGCTTTCACAGATGCGGCGGCGATCGGCCCAGGCACTTGCGCAAGGCCCAGCCCTTCGACGGCCGCGCTTAACAAGGTGGGATAATCGTTGGCAATCAGCGGCCCGGTAACGATGGCATCGACAACCTTGTTGCCGTCGACAAAGGACCAATGCGCAATCGACCCATTCGAGCGGCGCATGCGCAGGCAAGCGTGGCCGCGCAGATCGTCAACGCACTCCGGCCGCTTTCGCCGACGGAGATAGCCGGGGCTGCCGACCACCGCTAACGGAAACGACGGTGTCAGTCGCACCGCGACCATGTCCGCAGCGATGAACTGACCCATCCGCACGCCGGCATCGAAGCCTTTCGCTGCGAGGTCGATGAGTTCTTCGCTCGCCGCGATCTCGATTTCGACTTCGGGATAAGCCTTGCAGAAGGATGCGATCATCGGCTCCAGCAGGATCGGCACCACAGCGCGCGGCACGGACAGGCGCAACAATCCGGCCGGCCGCTGCCCGAGTTCACGCGCCACTTCGCTTGCGGCGACGAGTTCTTCGAATGCAGGTTTTGCGCGCAACTGGAATCGTTCGCCGGCTTCGGTCAGGCCGACGCTGCGCGTGGTGCGGATGAAGAGCGCTGCACCGACGCGTGCCTCGAGTGTGCGTACTGCCTGGCTGATCGCTGAGGGCGAGACGCCGAGTTCCGCCGCTGCTTTGCGGAAACTGCGATGCTGCGCAACGCTCAGAAATGCCTCTACACCGTCGAGTGCGCCCTGCCTGACTGTGAAGTTGTGCTTCATAGCCCATCGAGATTATCGCGAGTAGTCACTCGCGGGAAGCGCGCGTATGTCTGCGACGCGACGCAAAACCCCAAGGAGAAAGGCATGTCACTCGAACTCAAGCTGCTGGTCTGGTCGGCGGCGCTGGGCTTGATTCAAATGCTTGTCGCCCTGTTGGCCGCAATAGCTCAAGTTGGATTTCTTCCGCTTCTCGGAAACCGGGACAACCTGCCGGCCCTTGCGGGATGGGCCGGTCGCGCACAACGCGCGCACCGCAACATGTTGGAAAGCCTGATCATCTTCGCGATACTCGTGCTGGTGGCGCAGCTTGCGGGCAAGACCAACGCTGCGACGACGCTCGGCGCGCAACTGTTTTTCTGGGCCCGCCTCGCGTATGCCCCGGTTTATGTCATCGGGATTCCATGGCTCCGAACTGGATTGTGGGGCATTTCATTCGTTGGGCTGTTGCAAATCCTCTCGCAAATTTTGCAGATATCGCCGCATCAATGAAGCCATTCGATCAATTCGGTCACGCTTCATTCCGGGGATCGATCGGTTTGTACGGGCTCAAAGCGAGTCGTGGCGTCACGGTCGCGGTCGTACCGGTGGGCGAGGGGGAACGGCGGCAGCCAGGATTCGCGGCGGATGGTCCAGCACTCATAGGTCGGCATCAGCTGGTCCGGCGCATCCAGCGAGCCCAAATGCACTTCCATTTCGTCGCCGCTGCGCCCGAACACCGGCGAGCCGCAGCGGGGACAGAAAAACCGTCCGCGGTAGTCGCGTGTTTCACCTTCGACCGTCACCGCATCGGCAGGGAACATCGCGGCCGCGAAAAACAGCGCGCCGTGATGTTTGCGGCAGTCGAGACAGTGACAGAGGCCGACGCGGTATGGGCTGCCGGTCGCCACAAATCGAACGTTGCCGCACAGGCAGCCGCCGGTGAATTGCTCCATGGTTCGCGCCTCCTTTGAAATCAATCCAGGCGTCTTTCCAGCTCGTGCCTTTCCTGGTCGAGCGCCCGCTTGACGAATTCCACCGAGTCGATCGCCTTCCCAAGCTGGATGCGGAACTCGTCGATGGCGTCCTGCATTGGCGGCGGCAGCTCGGCCCAGCAGTCCAGCACCTGCCGCATCGCGTCTTCGATGGTTCCCACCATGTCGTTCACTGCAATTTCGCGAAAGGTTGTTGCCACGGCACCAACGCTCCTGCTTACCGAAAGACTTCGCTTCGCAATGCGCCGAGACTTCCGGCGGATCATACGCGTCCCGTCCGGCGGGTCACGTTCCATGCAGTTTGAGCTGACGATCCTCCGCAAAACAAACGAATAGTTCCGTCATGGCCGGGCTCGTCCCGGCCACCCTTGCCCACTGTCACCAATTGTTTTCATGGATGGCCGGCGCAGGGCCACGACGGCAGAGTGGTTCTGCGGCGATGTATTGTCTTGCGCTGTTGCCGGATTCCTCTTGCCAATTCGGTGTGGTTACTTATTCTTAAGCCGGGCCCGGACAGGCTGCTGCCCGCATCCCACACGCGTCTGCAAATCGAAGCTCGCGCGCTGTCATTTTTCCCGGAGATCTCGCCACGCCCCCAAACCGAAATACGTTTCGCGGACGGCAGGTGAGGAACCCGGCGAAGCGCGACGGCGTTTGAGCGAACCAAAGGAGAGAAGTCATACCACCACGGCGTCCCCAAATGCCCGCCCCGGCTCCAGCCAAGGGCGGCCCCCGCATCAATGAAGACATTCGCGCCCGCACGATCTACCTGGTCGGCGACGATGGGCACAAATTCGGAGAGCTCGGCACAGACGAGGCGCGCGCCATCGCGGAGGAGAAAGGCTTCGATCTGGTCGAGGTGTCGCCGGAGGCCACGCCTCCTGTCGTCAAGCTGATGGACTACGGCAAGTTCAAATACGAACAGCAGAAAAAACAGGCCGAGGCGCGCAAAAAACAGAAGGTCATCGAGCTCAAAGAGATCAAGATGCGCCCGACCATCGACGATCACGATTACGACGTGAAGATGAAGGCGATGCAGCGCTTCTTCGGCGAAGGCGACAAGGTGAAGGTGACCTTGCGCTTCCGTGGCCGCGAAATGGCGCATCAGCATCTGGGGATGGAGCTTTTGCGGCGGATCCAGTCGGACACCGAGACCTACGCCAAGCTGGAGCAGTATCCGAAAATGGAAGGCCGCCAGATGATGATGGTGCTGGCGCCGCGGTAGTCGGAATCTCGGTTGTGAGTCCTTGGGCTCACGCGATCAGATTCGCGATTTGCTGTCTCAGCGGTTGTTCGTTGCCCTTGAAACTCTCGATCATGGCGGCGAGGAAGTCTTCCGGTTCCAGCCGCTCAAGCGAGAGCGGATGTCCGGCACTGGCCGCCAGAAGCGCAAGGAAAGTTGTTTGCGTCCTCCCGTTTCCCTCTTGAAACGGGTGGATGGCATTGAGCGTCGAAAGAAAGTTCGTGGCCGCCGCTGCGAACCGTTCCGCAGACTGGCCATTAAGATGCCGCCGCCGCTTGAGATCGGCAAACAGGCGGCACATCTCCTGCGGGACATTTTCTGGATAGCAGAAGGCGCTTCCATGCTTGAAAATGCGGACCGATCGGAACTTTCCCGCCCAGGAGTAGATATCTTGAAAAAGGTGACGATGGACCGCGCAATAGTGGGTCATGCTCAGCCGGCCAAGGGGCAGCGCCTCATCGGCTCTTTGCGCGGTCATTGCCCCTTCGAATGCGTCTAGCCTGGCCTGATTGAGGATGGCGGGGAGATTCTTGAGAACCGTTGTACCTGGATAGCAGTACGGGTCTGCTATGGCATCGTACATGTGCAACTAGGATTTTTCAGCGTACTTGCGGGCAAGGATGTGCCGCCGCTCTGCGGCTGACAATCCCTTGCGATCGAACTCCCGAAACTCCTCCTGCAGCCGGCGGCTTGGTTTGATTCCCTCGACTTCACTGATTTTGGCAAACCTGTCTCTGCCGATGGTGTAGGCGCCGGGCCGCGATGGAGCTCTCGTTTTCATGCCTGCATCGTAGCACAGTTCCACCGCCGCTGCAGCAGCGAGGGCTTGTCTGGCCAACAAACACCTCTGCCGCTCGTGTACGCGGGCGGCTGCCACAAAGGCGGCCGGGATGGAATCGATGCATAGTGGAGCGATGCGGCAGTCTTCCACCGGCATTGCGCTGAAGCTCGGCGCCACGCTCAGTTTTTCGCTGATGTATGCGGTGATCAAGCTGGCGGGCGATTATCCGGTCAGCGAAATCGTGTTCTTCCGCACCTTCTTCGCGCTGGTGCCGGTGGCGATTCTGTCAGCCTGGAATGTGGGGTCGCTGGCGGCGATTAAAACCGAGCGGCCGCTGTTTCACATTCTGCGATCGATCGCCGGCACCGCGTCGATGTTCCTCAACTTCGCGGCACTCGCGCGCCTGCCGCTGGCGGATATCACAGGATTCGGTTTCGTAGCGCCCATCTTTGCTGTGATTCTGGCAGCGCTGATCCTGCACGAACGCGCCGGACCATATCGCTGGGCCGCCGTGATGGTGGGCTTCGGCGGCGTGCTGCTGATGATCGAGCCGCATGGCGGCGTGCTGCATCTGGTGCGTGCAGGCTTCTCAAGTGGCGCCGCGTTGGCGCTGATGGGGGCGGCGCTCTCAGCCATCGTGGTGATCTTCATCCGGCAGATGAGCACCACGGAACGCAGTGAGGCGATCGTGTTCTATTTCATGCTCACCTGCGCGGTCGTGAGCGGCTTCGCCATGCTGTGGAACTGGAAAACGCCAACTGGGCTGGCGCTGGCGTTGCTGATCCTCTCCGGCTTGCTCGGCGGTGTCGGCCAGCTCTGCATGACGTTCAGCTACCGCTATGCGGAACCCTCGCTGCTCGCGCCGTTCGATTACGTGGCAATGCTATGGGCGGTCGCGCTGGGCTTTTTCCTGCTCGGCGAAGTGCCGCAGCCGATGGTGATGCTGGGCGCGGCCATTGTGGTTGTCTGCGGACTGTTCATCGTCTGGCGCGAGCGGCGGCTGCATCTCGCCGGCGCAGAGGCTGCGGAAATGGCTATCCAGCTGACCGAATAGCAGACGGCCGAGCAGGACAGGCGCGCGCCGCTCCGGTGCTCGCCCATTCGCGGGAAGGGCAGTCCGTGTAGTGCTGAGATTTCCCTCGCGTACTGGTCTGCAAGCCACTTTTTTTCAGCAGGCTCGTCACGGCTGGACATCAGAAAGTGCCTCCGCGCCGACTCTCATGGGCGACCGCGCCCATTTCCCGGATGCAGAAGGTTGGGACATGCGCGCCTGGTCGCGGCCAGTCGCGAAAGCCACTGTCAACCTTATCCTTGGCATAGACGGTTTCCCAAATTTCGTTATTGCCCTGCCAGCTGCAAACGATAAGGAAATAGAAGTCCGAGCCGCAGCGGTGCAGCACCACAAAGCCGAATGCGCTCACGCTTTGCAGATCTGTTTCGGCAGGGACGGAGCGCGCCATCGCTTCGATTTCAGGCGGCACCGGCTGGTCTGGCGCGGCTACGCAGTACCATTTGAGCCGCGGCAGCTGCAGCACCGCCTGCGCCGCGCAGCTGCCATGGGGTGGCTTTGCATGCGCAAAATTCATGACGCGCAAAAAAAAAGCAGGGATGGCGCGAGGCCATCCCTGTGCGAACTGCGTCTCTTTGTGTGTATTCAGTGTTTCAGTTTGGTGCCGGCCGGGCTGATCATACCTACCAGACCATTGCTTTCGTCATCCGGGCCAGCGGCGAATTCCAGAACGCCATTGTCCTCGCTTTCCAACCCCCACAAGCCGTCGATAACCAAATGGCCGTTGTGCGGGCCTGTCAGCGTCGTAAGATACGCGCCCGTGTTGACGTCGAAGGCGTTGATCCGGCCATTGCCGAAATTTCCGACCAGCAACGCGCCATCCAATCCGCCAAATCCCGTGGGGGCGATTGTCATCCCCCATGGCGCGTTCAGCACCCCATTGGTGACGAGACGTGTCATCAGCTGGCCGGACCTGCTGAACACATCCACGTAGCCAAGCCCCGGCCCATCGACTTCATCGTCGCCGTTCCTTTCACGTTTGGCGAATGCAACGAACACCTTGTGCTGGATGATCTGCACGTTGAACGGTGCAAACCGTTTGGGAAGCGCCGTGTCCGTGAACGCGCCGAACTGGTGGAATTTGTCGTCGAACATCCGCACCAGATTGTTATGAAAGTCGGCCACGTAGAGCGTTTCTCCCAAGGCGGCGATGGCCGCGCCCTTCAGGGATGCATGCTCGCCACTCAAGTCCACAGCGGTCACTGCGTGACTCGCGTCAACGTCGGAGTTCCACCCCGAGATCAGTCCCGCCTCAGTGACGAAAATGAAATGGCTCTCGCCCTGAAGACCGTTTTCCCGGATGACAAAGTCGTCGTTGTCCGCCTTGTCCTGGGGAACATACGCAATGCCGGTGGGATCGCCTCCCGGAATCGCGACCGTGACTCCGGTATTCATGCCGGTTTCCCGCTCATAGATGGTGGCAAGGCCGGTGCCGTTGGCTGCCACCCAGAGCGGACCGTTGGGAGCGTGGGCTATCCCCCATCCATTGACGAGATTGGGATCGGTGTTTTGTGCCTGCCCCTCTTGATTGGAGACGAGTTTGGTGATGGTGAAGGTTTGCGCATTCGAAGGCAACGTTGCCGCAAGCAGCGCAAGCACGCCGGCAGCCATCGGCGCAAGGCCGTGCCGTATTGTCATCGGATTTACTCCACTGAGGGTTCACGCGCGCGAAGCTCCTCCGCTCGCACATGGCCGCAAACGGAAACAGTGGGCAGAGGTTCCGCGGCATGACGGGATGTGAGTTCGTTGTAATGCGCAGACGGCACGAATACGCGCGCTAATCGCTTGTAAACGGCTACGGATCGCAACAATTCAATCAAACCGCAATCGCAGAAAAAATTCTGCAGCGGTTTGGCGGAATAAAAGACAATCCGTGTGCGTCGCCGCTCAATCCTCGTGTAATCCATCAAAACATGTGAGCGGAACACAATGCCCTGACCGGCAAGCCTGCGGTTCGACCTGCGAAGGGAACAGGCAATTCGGCAGTGCCACCTGGTTTACGCCAATTCAGACTCGGTTCTGTGTGCTCACCCGCCCGGCGAGCCCACGCCGGTATCGCTTTTCAGAAAAACAGGCGTATGCTCTCCCTAGAGGTTGCGGGATCGCCCGCGGTCCTCGGGGGCGTGGCCGCGAGATGGCGACACCCGATCCTCAACGTGGATTGGGAGGATCGACCATGGAAACCATCAAAAATCCCGTCGAGTATGCGGGCACACAGGTCGCGCACGCCGCGCACCACGTCGCCTCCGCCTACCGGTCCCTGCAGCATGTGCAGGACACCATCCACTCGCCAGCGCCCGCAGTGCGGCGAATCTCCATCGCCGATTTGCGCGATGCATTGCGGCAAGGCGCGGACGATTTCGGAGCCTATCGTAGCGACGTGGTGTTTCTCTGCGCGCTCTACGCGGTGGTGGGAATCGTGCTGGCGCGGCTCGCCTTCGGGTTCGATCTGCTGCCGCTGTTGTTTCCCTTGGCTTCCGGTTTTGCGCTGATCGGTCCGTTCGTCGCTGTGGGGCTCTACGAAATGAGCCGCCGCCGCGAGCTGGGCCAGAACGTCAGCTGGATAAATGCCTTCGATGTGGCGGAGCGCCCCGCCTTCGGCTCCATCATGGTGCTGGGCCTGACGCTGATCGCGCTGTTCCTGCTTTGGCTGTATGTCGCGTGGCTGATCTTCGCGCACACGATAGGGCCGGTTGAGCCGGCTTCGCTTTCCGCCTTTCTCCACGACGTGTTTTTGACTGGCGCCGGCTGGGCGATGATTGCCCTCGGCGTAGGCGTGGGATTTGCGTTTGCGGTGGTGGCGATGGCGATCAGCATCGTATCGTTCCCATTGCTGCTGGATAGCGATGTGGGGTTGGACACGGCGGTGAAAACATCGGTGCGCGCGGTGACGGTCAATCCGGTGCCGATGGCGGCCTGGGGCCTGATCGTGGCTGGCGGCCTGGTGCTTGGCTCGCTGCCGCTGTTCGTGGGCCTCGTGGTGGTGCTGCCGGTGTTAGGCCACGCCACCTGGCATCTCTACCGCAAACTTGTGGTGAGCGCACCGGCGTAGGGTTTACGAGCCGCCAATTTCCGTGATACTGTGCGGCATGAAAAATATCACAGTATCTGTGGACGACGACACTTACCGGCGGGCCAGAATAAAGGCGGCTGAACGCGATACCTCTGTCTCACAACTGGTGCGGGACTACCTAAACCGCGTGGCCGGTGAGGAGAGCGAGTTCGAGCGGATGGCGCGCCAAGAACGTGAGCTTCGGAAGCAGATCAAAGCATTCAGCGGCGCGGACCGCCTTTCCCGCGACGAGATTCATATGCGGCCGCTTAGCCGTCGCCGCTGATGCAGTTCCTGGACACCAATATACTCCTCTACTCCATAAGCCGGAACAGGGATGAGCAGAGAAAGCGCGCAAGCGCCGAAGAACTTCTTTCGCGCGACGATTGCGCGCTTTCGATTCAGGTACTTCAGGAATTCTATGTGCAGGCGACGCGACCCACGCGGACGGATGCACTATCGCATGATATTGCCGCCGCGCTCGTAGAGACGTGGATGCGCTTTCCAGTACAGGATATCACCGCTGCTATTCTCAGGCATGCACTGAACTTAAAGAAACGCTATCAGTTTTCCTATTGGGATTGCGCCGTCATTGCTGGCGCCCACGCGTTGGGATGCGAAGTGTTGAATTCGGAGGACCTGAAGCATGGGCAGATCGTCGAAGGTCTGCGCATCATAAATCCGTTCCGATAGAGGCGATGCCTAGAATTTGCGCCTCGGGGTGGCGCCGTTATAATTGCGTGGCCTGACTCTTCTCGCCGAATCACGACGGCCGAATGGAAATCTATCTGCCCATCGCGGAGATGAGCGTGCACTGGCTGGTGCTGCTCGGCATGGGCGCCGCCGTGGGATTTCTCTCGGGCATGTTCGGGGTTGGCGGCGGCTTTCTGCTGACGCCGCTGCTCATTTTTTACGGCGTGCCGGCGGAAGTGGCGGTGGCCACCACGGCAAGTCATCTCACGGCGTCGTCGATGTCTGGCGCAGTGGCGCAATGGCGAAGGCGGGTGATCGATTTCAAGATGGCGGGCGTGATGCTGGCGGGCGGTTTGGCCGGCACCGTGCTTGGCGTGCAGCTGTTCGCATTGCTGCGCCGCGTGGGGCAGGCGGATATCGTGATTTCCGCGGGCTACGTGATCCTGCTCGGCAGCGTCGGCGGGCTGATGCTGAACGAAAGCTTGCGGACATTGCGCGCGGCCAAGGCGGCTACGCCGGGGGCAGCTGCCGAGCGGCACAACTGGATTCACGGCCTGCCGCTGAAGATGCGCTTCCGCACCTCGCGGCTGTACATCAGTGTGATCCCGCCGATCGTGCTTGGCCTGATCGTCGGCATTCTCTCGTCCATTCTCGGCGTTGGCGGCGGTTTCGTGATCGTGCCGGCGATGATCTACCTGCTGCGTATGCCGACCAGCGTGGTGGTGGGCACCTCGCTGGTGCAGATCGTGTTTGTCACCGCAATGACGACTATATTGCACGCGGCCAGCGATTTCAGCGTCGATATCGTGCTGGCGCTGTTCCTGATCCTCGGTGGCGTGATCGGCGCACAATATGGCGTGCGCATCGCCGCGCGCATGAAGGGCGAGATGCTGCGCCTGCTGCTGGCCGTGCTGGTTCTCGCGGTGGGCGCGCGGTTGCTATACGGATTGGTGATTACGCCGCGCGAGCTCTACACGGTTGCGGTGGGCACGCCATGAGGCTGCTGCTCGCCCTGTTCGCATTGTGCCTCGTCGCAACCGGTGCCTGCGCGGAAGACCTCGTGTCCGGCCTGTCGCAGGACCAGATCCAGATCACCTCGAATTATGCGGGCACCGACATCGTGGTGTTCGGCGCCATCGAATCGCCGGAGACATCGCAAGCCGAAGCGCCGCGCGATGTCGTGGTGGTGGTGCGCGGGCCGGATGCGGATTTCGCGGTGCGGCGAAAAGCGCGGGTGGCCGGCATCTGGATCAACCGCGACAAGATCAGTCTCTACGGCATGCCTGCCTACTACTATGTCGCCAGCACGCGGCCGCTCGCAAAAATCGCTGCAGACAGCACGCTGTCGCAGTATCAGATCGGCGTTTCCAACCTGCGGCCGAAAGGCGAGAGCACGCGCTCGCCGCGCAAGGGTGAGCCGTTCCGCCTTGCCGCCATCCGGCTGCGCGAGCGGCAGAAGCTATATACGGATGCGCCGGCGGGTGTGGAGTTTCTCGGCTATTCGCTGTTCCGCGTGCGCGTGCCGGTGCCGGCGAGTGTGGCGACCGGGGAATACGCTGTGCAGGTGTATCTGTTCCGCGACGGCAACGTGGTGAGCGCGCAGACGACGCCGCTGTTCGTCGATCAGATCGGGCTGGAGCGGCGGCTGTTCCGTTTCGCGCATGGACGGCCGTTCTGGTACGGCCTTGCCACGGTGGCGATGGCCATCCTGCTCGGCTGGGGCTCGTCGTTCCTGTTCCGAAGGCAGGCTTAAGACTGCCATGTGGTTCAAAATCGTCGGTGAAATCTCGAATATAGAGACAATCGCTACCAGCTCTGGCATTCGCGAGATCGCCCGGCTTCGCAAGCTATATGGCCGCTGGCGAAAACTTAAGGGCATCGCACGCGTTCAGCTAATCGGTGGCTCCGAGCACCTGGCTGAGATACACTGGTATGAGGCGGCCGGAGTTGGTCGAAGGGAATTCAAGATTAAAGAGTTTCTGTAATGCCGAAAACGGAGTCGAAACAATTGTTCGTTTGCGTAAAGAACGATGGCTATGCGGCCTCGCTCGAAACGCGAAAAATCTATGTGGCCTTGCCCGATGCCGAGGCAAAAAGACAGAAACTGCTCCGGATCGTCGATGAATCCGGTGAAGATTATCTGTACCCAGAGTCTTTCTTCAGGTCTGTCGAGTTGCCGCAAACCGTGAAGAAGGCGGTGCTCGCTGCCTAATCAAGCGGCGACGGCGTAGACCCGCGTGGAGCCGAGGACGTAGGCAAGGAATTTGTCGGCGAAGAGCGAACGCAAGGGCCGCTCGCGCACGTCGAGTCCGCCAGCATAGGCGCCGAAAGCGGGCAGCACCATGCGGTTGCCGTCGGAGGCGAAGCAGCGGGCACGGATGGAGCGGCCGCGGCGCGTGACCTTGGCGCAGGGATGCAAATGGCCGGCGATTTCGCCCGGTGCCGGATGCGGCGAGGGCAGGTGGCGGAAGATCAATCCGCCGATGGCGATTTCCGACGTGATGAAGCCACCCAGCCAGGCAGGCGGATGCGGATCGTGGTTGCCTTCGATCCAGATCCATTCCGCAGAGTCGCCCAGCTCGCGCAGCACCGCACGTTCGTTGTCGTCGAGGCGGTCGGCGGCATCGCGATCATGAAAGGAGTCGCCCAGCGCGATGATACGCCCCGGCGCGTAGGCGCGCGCGAGCGCCGAGATGCGTGCCAAGGTGGCGCGCGTGTCGTAGGGCGGCAGCAATTGTCCGCCGCGCGCGAAGGACGAACCCTTCTCGAAATGCAGGTCGGCGAACACCAAGGTCCGCTCCGTCGCCCACCACAGCGCCCCGGAGGGGTGGAGGTGCAACTGTTCCCCGTTCAGCTGAATATGCAAATCGTCAGACACGCGTACTCCATACAGAATTCCCTCTCCCCCATTTGGGGGAGAGGGATACAGGGTGAGGGGGCATGGCCGACCACGCAATGCAAATCATCCTGCTCGTTCTCGTCAGTGTAGAACGTGAAGCCACGGTCAGAAGGCTTTCGTGCTTCGAATGCGCTGATGCGCCAGGCCTCCTCGACTTCCAAAGATGAGATAGTACCCAGCCTACGCCTCTCACACTCTTTGCGTAACATCGTCAGCACCTTCGCAGCAGCGCTTTCCTGATTGGACGCCAAGCACGAGCGTGCCGCATAGAATCCCTTGACGCCGTTCGCGAAGTCGCCCTGTCCATGAACTACGAATCGATAGCGCGGCATCTCGTGATTACACTACCCCCTCACCCCAGCCC
Organism: Rhizomicrobium sp.; assembly: GCA_036269195.1. Classification (GTDB taxonomy): domain Bacteria; phylum Pseudomonadota; class Alphaproteobacteria; order Micropepsales; family Micropepsaceae; genus Rhizomicrobium. The sequence goes on along the minus strand of DATASO010000015.1, from coordinate 188,911 downwards.
TCTCCCCCACTTCGTGGGGGCGAGGGAGATTCAGCTTTCCACATGTCCATCTTGCATCAACATCGCGCCTACTTCCGCATTGCATCCGCGATCAGGGATTCTTCGGCTTCGCGCAGGATATCCTCGTGCGCTTCGCCGGCCACCATTTCCTTCGCGATCTCGAGCAGCGCGGGAACCGCCAGCGGTGACACGCGATCCAACGCCTTTACAACGATTCGCCCCTTCACGCGGCGTAGCGCTTCCGACAGCCTCGCGATGTCCAGCAAACCATGCCCGGCATCTTCGTAGGTCGCGCGTAGCAGGATGTGGTCCGGCTCGTGCTCGCGCAACACGTCATAGATGAGGTCGGAGGAGAATGTGACCTGTCGTCCCGTCTTCTCCTCGTTCAGGCCGCGGCGCTGGATGAGGCCTGAGATGATGGCGCAGTTGCGGAAGGTGCGCTTGTAGAGCGCGGATTCGGCAAGCCAGGCATCCAGATCGTCGCCCAGCATGTCCTCATCGAACAACGCATCCATGTCGGCGCCGCCCATGTCGCGCAAGCTCCAGATGGCAAGCGCGTATTCGTTGGCGGAAAAGCCCAGCGGCCGCAGCCGCAGGCGCTCCAGCCGCCGCGTCAGCAGCATGCCCAAGGTCTGGTGGGCCAGCCGCCCCTCGAAGGGATAGCAGACGAGATAGTGCTTGGAGCCGCGCGGGAAGGTTTCCACCAGCAACTGGTTCGGCGATGGAATGACCGAGCGCCATTCCTGAATCTTGAGCCACTCGCCAACCGGCTCCGGCAGCGCGCCCCACATCTTCGGATTGGCCAGCATCTCGCGCACGCGGCGGGCGAGAAAGGTGGAGAGCGGAAACTTGCCGCCATTGTACGACGGTACTTCCGCTTCCGGATCCTGCGTGCGCGTGACATACGCGGCGTTCTCGCGAATGCCTTCGAAGCGCAGCACATTGCCGGAGAACACGAAGGTGTCTCCGGGCGCCAGTTGCTCGAGGAAATACTCCTCCATACGGCCGAGCACGCGCCCGCCCGCGCCCACCGGCCGTCCTTTGCCCAACATCTTGATATCCAGCATCGGCTCTTCGACGATCACGCCGGCGTTCAGCCGGTATTGCTGCGCGATGCGCGGATGCGAGATGCGCCACTTGCCGTCGCTCATCCGCCGCAGCTTGGCATAGCGGTCGTAGCGTTTCAGCGCGTAGCCGCCGGTCGCGACGAAATCGACCACACGATCGAAGGTGTCGCGGGTCAGCGCGCGGTAAGGGGAAGCGGCTTTCACTTCGCGGTAGAGCGCGTCCGCCTCGAACGGCGCCGAGCACGCCATGCCCAGCACATGCTGCGCCAGCACGTCGAGACCGCCGCGGCGCGGCGGATCGCCATCGAGCTCACCCGCCAGCACGGCATCGCGGGCCGCTTCGCATTCCAGCACCTCGAAGCGGTTGGCCGGGACCAGAATGGCCTGCGACGGCTCATCCAGCCGGTGGTTGGCGCGGCCGATGCGCTGCACGAGACGCGCAGCCCCCTTCGGCGCGCCGATGCAGATCACCTTGTCCACCGCGCCCCAGTCGATCCCGAGGTCGAGGGTGGAGGTGCACACCACCGCGCGCAATTTGCCCCGGGCCATCGCCGCTTCCACTTTGCGGCGCTGCTCCGGCGCCAGGCTGCCGTGATGCAACGCGATGGCGAGGTTGTCTTCGTTGATGCGCCATAGCGCCTGGAAAATGCGTTCGGCCTGCGCGCGGGTGTTGACGAAAATCAGTGCGGTGGTGGAGGCGCGGATCGCCGCCATCACGTCCGGCATGGCGTGATACGCCATGTGCCCAGCCCACGGCACATAGGATTCCGAGGCGATCACCTCGATGTCCGGCTTGGCGCCGGCCTGGCCGATCACCAGCGCGGATTTGTACTCGCTTATCGGCGGCTGCGGTGCGAGGTAGCGTTGCAGTGGCGCGGGATCGGCAACCGTGGCCGACAGGCCGATGCGGCGGTGGTTCTGTGCGAAAGTCTGTAGGCGCGCCAATCCCAGCGCCAGCAACTCGCCGCGCTTGGTGTTGATCATGGCGTGCAGTTCGTCGAGCACCACCGTCTTCACCCGCTCGAACATGCGGTTCGCGTCGCGGTGCGACAGCAGCAGCGAAAATTGCTCCGGCGTGGTGAGCAGGATGTCCGGCGGAGAATATTTTTGGCGCTGACGGCGCGAAGCCGGCGTGTCGCCGGTGCGCGTCTCAATGCGGATGTCGAGCCCCATCTCCGCCACCGGCATTTCGAGGTTGCGGGCGACATCCACCGCCAGCGCCTTCAGCGGCGAGATGTAGAGCGTGTGCAGCGCGCGGGTCCGCGCCCGCTTCGGCGTCTCCGATAGTTCGATCAGGCTGGGCAGGAATCCCGCCAGCGTCTTGCCGCCGCCGGTGGGCGCGACCAGCAGCACCGACTCCCCGGCCCGCGCATGCTCCAGCAGCGCCAGCTGATGCGCCCGCGGCGTCCACCCTCGCGCCGCAAACCACTCGGCAAACAGCGATGGCAGTGCCGGAGCGTCAATTTGCGGCTGCGGGGCAGGAAGGTTCATGAAGCAAGATTATCGGAAAACCGCCTGCTGGTCAGACTATCCGCGGCATGCTAAATATGACCAGAATTCAGACCAGAATGGAGCCTGGCGCATGGACACCGTCAGCCTTGCCGAAGCAAAGGCGCAACTGAGCAAGTTGATCGACCGGGTGGAATCCGGCGAAGACGTGGTCATTACGCGCCATGGCCGCGCTGTCGCCCGTGTAACTGCGGTTGAGCAACCTAAGAAACCGCTCGACCTCGACGCTTTGGCGGAGGCGCGCAAACGATTGCCTCCCTGGGGCGGATCCAGCGCGAAGCTCCTGCGCAAACTGCGCGATGAGGGATATTGAGCGCCTACTTCGATACGAGCTTCCTGATGCCGCTTGTTCGTCGCGAGGCAACAAGCGAAAGGGTGACGGATTTCCTAGGCGGACTGGCCGGAACGCCACTTTCTACCAGCCATTGGACCCGGGTTGAACTTTGCTCGGCAATCGCACGCCACGTTAGAATGAAGGTGCTTCGGCCGGCGGAAGCCCACACCGCCATGGGCAATTTTCAAAACGGAATCCTTCAGTCATTTTCGCTATCCGCTGTCACCCTGCATGACTGGGCAACGGCCGTGAGTTATCTGCAAAACTTCGAAACAGGGCTTCGCGCCGGAGACGCGCTACACCTGGCGATTGGTAGAAACAACAACGCGCAGGCAATCTACAGCCTGGACGACAGAATGATCCGCGCAGGCAAGTTGCTGGGGTTGCCCGTCTCTCGCGGGATTCGCGGGAAGTGAATAGGATGCGCCGGCGAAAGAAGGGCTGACATGTTTCTCGTTGCCAAAAATGTGCTGACGCCCGCGGAGGTGGAGCAGATTCGGACCATCGCGAAGTCGGTTCGCTTCATGGAAGGCCGCGCTTCCAACCCGCACAATATCGCCAAAGACAATCTGCAGATGGATGTGACGCAGCCCGATGCCCTGCGCGCTTCCAATATCGCGGGCGCCGCGATCATGCGCAGCGAGGAGATCAAGAATTTTGTGTTTCCCCGGCGCGTGGCAACGCCGCTGCTCGCCCGCTACGAGCCCGGCATGAAGTATGGGGTGCATTCCGACGCGGCGTTCATTCCGCTGCCGAACGGCCCGCTGCGCTCCGATATGTCCGGCACGCTCTGGATCGCCGATCCGTCAACCTACGAAGGCGGCGAACTCACGATTCATCTCGGCAGTGAAACGGTGTCGGTCAAAGGAGAGCCGGGTTCCATGGTGGTGTATCCGTCGACCACCCTGCATGAGGTGACGCCGATCACCAAAGGGCAACGCCTGGTGCTCATCACCTTTATCGAAAGCACGATCGTCGATCAGGCCGATCGCGAGCTGCTGTGGCAGCTGAACGAGATTTACGCCCTCGAGGGGCTCAAGATGGATTGGGAGAACCGCACCCGCCTGCAATACGTGATTTCCAGCCTGCATCGGAAATGGGCCGATTAGGCGTGCGGTCCGAAAAACTGAAGCCCGACGCCTTGGATGGCCAACTGACCCGGTGCGAAAGATTGTTGCTGAATCCGGCAAGCAAAATTTCGCACCCATAGGGCGGAGCGCCGCAGGCCAACATTTTCGTTAAAAGGCCATGGCGCCCCTAATGTCCGGTATGTAATGTCCGCCGCCGGTTGCGGGGCGCTGGGCCTGCCCGGTCACTGCACCTGCGTCTTATTTTCCTGGCTAAACGAAACGAGGGTAACAATGCCAAAAACGATAGGCACATCCATGATTGCTGTGCTGGCGGCCGCTTTGATGTCGTCCAGCGCGCTGGCGCATCGCGCAGTCGATCCGCTTCCAAGGCAGGCTCGACACGAAGGCGCTTATCTGCCGCCATACCTGGCGCCGCCGAAGGTGAAATCCGGAAAATGGACGCCGCTGAAGGCCGGTTTTCCAGGCACCTCTTTTCCAGATACCGCGCTTGTCCTGACGGACGGTACGGTCTTGATGCATGACGGCTGCACCTCCGACTGGTACCGCCTGACACCCGACAGCAAGGGCAGCTACGTAACCGGCACCTGGAAGAAAGCAGCTTCAATGCCGTCCACCTATAAGCCCCTCTACTTCTCATCGGCGGTACTGAGCGATGGGCGCATGATCGTCGAAGGCGGCGAATACAACAGCTGCAATCCAGTGTGGACAACTCTTGGCGCCTTGTACGATCCGGTGAGCGACAAGTGGAGCGCCGTGAACCCGCCGACCGGCTGGTCGTCGATCGGCGACGCACAATCGGTTGTTCTCTCCGATGGCACGTACCTTCAGGCGAACTGCTGCACCGCCGACGCTGCAACGGCGAGCATCAGCGGCAACAACGTGACGTGGAACATCCTCAGCGCCGCCAAGACCGGCAAGGCGGATGAGCATGACGAAGAAGGCTGGACCACACTCCCTGGCAACACGCTCCTGACGGTAGACGCCAACCGCGATCTCAATGTGGGCCACAACGACGTTGAGATATTCTCGCACTCGAACGACAAGTGGACGGGCGCAGGCACGACGGTGGACTCGGTGGTCGATCCCGGCTCACATGAGCTTGGACCGGCGACATTGCTGCCGACCGGGATCGTTTTCCAGGCCGGTGCCACGGGGCACAACGATGTTTACGACACGGTGAGCGGCAAATGGGCTACCGCGCCGTCGTTCGGTTCCAACGACTCGGCGGACGGTCCGGCGGTGGTGCTGCCGAACGGCCATGCCTTGTTCCAGGTGAGCCCCGGCGTTTTCGGCAGTCCATCCCACTTTTACGAAGCCCAGGCCAACAACTTGACCAAGGTCATCGTGAAGCAGGTGAACGAGCCTGCCAGCGCAGGCGGCCAGTCCTCCTATGAAGGCCGGTTGCTGATGCTTCCGACCGGTCAGGCGTTCTGGACCAGCGATACGGGCGATATCCAGCTATACACGCCCAAGGGACATGCCAAAACCGGCTGGCTGCCAACCATCACCAGCGTTCCTGGCACAATAACCCGCGGCAGCACGAACAACGCCGTGCAGGGCACGCAGTTCAATGGCTTCACGGACGGTGGTTATTACGGCGACGATGCCCAGATGGCCACGAACTTCCCGCTGGTCCGCATTACCAACACGGGCTCGGGCAAGGTCTGCTATGCGCGCACTCACGACTTCTCCAGCCGTGGCGTATCAAAGAAGGGCGATGGCGGCACAGCGCAGTTCGACGTGCCGAACGGCTGCGATACCGGCGCGAGCAACCTGGAAGTTGTCGTGAACGGCATTGCGTCGCTGCCGAGCGCGGTTACGGTGAACTAATAACAAGTGGAAACGATGAGGCCGCGGCGGATATCCGCCGCGGCCTTTTTTTTGGGGATCCGCGAGGCGCCTATTTGGGGCAGCTCGACTTGTCGACGTCCTTGCGCGCGCAATACGCCGCCTGGACCGCATGAAATTCGTTCACCACGCGCTCTTCCATGTCCACGCTGTCGTCATACTCATGGTTGGCGCGGCTGGCGTCTGCCTTTAGCCCAGCGATCTTGTCCTTGTCCTTGTCCGCATTCAGGCCGGCAATCTGCCGCTTCGCCCCATTGCTGACGTTCACCAGGCAGGCGCGATAATCCTTGAGATCGTTTTGCCAATTACGGATTTCCACGAAGGCGTCGTGCTTGGCGGCATCTGCCGCGGCCGCCGTTTTGGCGTTGAGGTCTGCTGCCGTCGGGAGGGCCGGCGCGATGGGAGCGCTGCCGCACGATTCGGCGTGCGCCCCGGTTGCCGTCATTCCCACCGCTGCCGCCACGAGTATCAGCCGCCTGAACATGCAGAGTCTCCCTTCGATGCCGCTCCGACTGCAAAAAGAGCATATCCCGGAACGGGCGACAAAGGCCTGATCGTCGCAAGCCTCAATACGTGTCTGACAGAGTCTTAAGGAAGGAGCGGATGCGGGCGGCGTTGGTGCCCATATCGGTGGGGCCGAACGGCGTGCCCGACATGTCGTCGCGGCTCTTGGAGCGGATGTCGAGCCGCACGCCCTGACCGGCCGCTTTCACCCGGATGGCGATATCGTCGGTGAGGCCGAACCACAGCGAGGTGTTGGTCGCTTCGATGCGTCCTTCCTGCGGCACGACGGCCACGATGTGCCAGCCCATGTGGTACGCGGTCTTCGCGGCGCGGTCGAAGAATTTTTGCGGCGAGGTGAGATCGGCGCGTGGATGGATGTCCGGGTAATACTTCCTCTGCAGGGCCGAAGTGGGTGCCGTTTCACCCTCCGGTCCGCGCGCCATCTGGGCGCCATCGTAACCCGCAGGCGTGACCGTTCTGCCGTCGCGCGCGTCCTGCTGGCGCAGGGGCAGCAGCGCGACGAATTGCGGCGGATGCTCGATGTCGGTTGAGATGTCGTGAATCTGCGGCGAGGTCATGGCGAGGGAAATGTCGTACAGCGGCAGTGTCAGCAGCGCGATGGCGCCGATGACGCCGACCACACCGTAACGCGCCGCCTCGCCGCGATTGGCGATCATCGCCCACAAAACCCAGATCGATCCCAATACGAACGCGACGGCGCCCGCCATCAGGCACCACGGAAACAATGTGAAAAGGCCGAAGCGGTAATCCCAGAAGCCCAGCCGCGTGCCCAGCGATGCCGTAAGCCCAACAGCCACGGCAATCGCGAGCGCCGCGAAGCTCAGCCTCGCAAGCCAGGGACGCAGGCGCATGAACCCCCTCTATTTCGCAGCGCTCGGGAGCCTGTGCTGTCCGAAGCGCGCGCGCAAGATGGTCTTTTGTACCGGTGCCGGTGTGGGGGATTTCATCCACGAACAGTACGTCGTCCGGCAGTCACCATTTGCCGATTTTGCCGGTGAGAAATTGCCGCAGCTCCGGCCCGCTCACTTCAGCATCCGGTTTGCGCACCATGATGTGCGGTGGCCGCTCGTCCGGTTTGGGATACGGCAGGCCGATCACCGCCGCTTCCGCGACCGCGGGATGGCGCATCACCACGTTCTCGATCTCGATAGAGCAAATCCATTCGCTGCCAGACTTGGTCACGTCCTTGGCGCGATCGCTCGCGGGCGCGAATTCGCGAAACAGTCAGATCATGGATTTGGAGGCCGCCAAGGCTGCAGCATCCGGCATTGCAGCGATTTCGCTTACGGTTTGATCATCATAGAGGCCGTTGCGCGCAGCACCCGAAGCATAGGCCGAGGGCGCAGTTCGCTTGGGTCGCCTTCTTTTCTCCCACTTTGCAAACCCCGCGTTAAAGGTGCCGGCCTATTTTTCAGGACGTTGCACAAAGGGATTTCGTATGCGTCTCGGGGATATTCTGGCCGCCAAAGGGGTGGTCACCGAGGAGGATGTTGCCGCTGCGCTTGAACAACAGCGAGTTCAAGGCGGCCGCCTGGGCGATATCCTCGTCGCCGGTGGAAAGATTCAGGCGTCAGAGCTCGAAGCGATCATGCAGGAAGCTCCATCGACGCCGGCGACGGTGGAGGATACCGGACTTTCGCTTCAGGACCTTCTCAACCTCGCGCTGAAGGCGATGTATGCGGGCGGCGCGGAGACCACCTCCGGCGTTGCCGATATTCTGAAGCTGCCGCACCGCGTGGTGCAGCTGGTGCTCGATCAGGCGCGCGACCGCAAGCTGCTGGAGGTGCTGGGCTCGGCCGGCCTGCGCATTACCTCCGAATTGCGTTTTGCGCTCACCGAGAAGGGCAAGGCGTGGGCTGCCGATGCGCTGAACCAGAACCAGTATGTCGGCCCCGCGCCGGTGCCGCTGGTCGAGTATCGCGAGCGCATCGAGCGCCAGCGCATCACCAACGAACGGATAGATCGCGCGACCATTGCTTCCGCCTTTGCCGACCTCATTGTGCCGGAGATGTTCATTCGTCAGCTTGGGCCTGCCGTGAATTCCGGCCAGTCGCTGTTGCTCTACGGACCGCCGGGGAACGGCAAGACCTCCGTGGCAGAGCGGATCGGGCGCATGTTCCGCGACGTGGTGTATGTGCCCTACTGCTTCGAGGTGGAAGGCCAGATCATCAAGGTGTTCGATCCGGGCATCCACGAGCCCATCGGGCAGAATGCGGACACGTCAGCTGGCCGGGTGCTCCGCCGCGACGATTTCGACCGCCGTTGGGTCGCCTGCAGACGCCCGTTCATTGTCGCTGGCGGCGAACTCACGCTCGAAATGCTCGATCTGAGTTTCAACACGCTCGCCAAATTCTACGAAGCGCCGCTGCATGTGAAAGCGCTCGGCGGCATGTTCATGATCGACGATTTCGGGCGCCAGCTGGTGAGTCCGGAGTCGCTGCTCAACCGCTGGATCGTGCCACTGGAGCGCCGGGTGGATTACCTGAAGCTGCACACCGGCAAGAGCTTCTCGCTGCCGTTCGACGAGCTGGTGGTCTTCTCCACCAATCTGACACCGAAGGATCTGATGGACCCGGCCTTCCTGCGCCGTATTCCTTACAAATTGGAAATCTCCTCGCCCACGCGCGACGAATTCAAGCAGATTTTCCATGCCGTCTCGAAGGCCAAGGGCCTCGAATCATCCGACCAGATTGTCAATGCCGTGGTCGCCGCCCTGCAGGAGCTGGGCGGGACGGCATTGGCCAGTTATCAGCCGAAATTCATCATCGATCAGGTGCTGACGGCTTGCAAATTCGAGGACATCGCGCCGCGCTTCCGGCCCGATCTGATCGCCATGGCGATCGGCAATCTGTCCACGGATCATGCTCAGAAGGCAGCCATCCAGAGCGCCGCTTCGGCCAGCAACTGAGTTAAGCCTCTCCGCCTGCCCCAATTGATTGCTGCGCGTTATTCCAACAAGCTGCCGGCGTCGGGCGCAGGTTGGGGGCAATCATGGCGCAGGAAGGTGAGGGTGGTTCGTCACCGACGGGCGACAATGCCTTGGCGCCTAATTTGAATGGGAGGTGCGATCCTGCTTCGCGTTGCTCTCTGTTTGTGCGTGCGTGCGTATCGCTGCCAGTGTGTGCCAAGGGCCGCCAGCGCGTAAGGAAAAGCAGGATGCCCTTTCATGGCTGAAGCTGCCGCCGTGGCCTTGCAGATCGGTTCGACGCCGCGCGGCCGCACCTTCTTCGGCCAGCCGCCGGCGCTCGGCTTTCTCGCGTTTACCGAAGCGTGGGAGCGCTTTTCCTACTACGGCATGACCTCACTGCTCGTGCTCTACATGAGCCAGGCGCTGTTCATGCCCGAGCACATCGGCAACATCGCGGGGTTCGCGGCGTATCGCGGTGCGCTGGAGAGCGTGTTCGGCCACATGAGCACGCTCGCGCTCGCCTCGCAAACCTACGGCCTTTACACCGGCTTCGTTTATTTTACGCCGCTGATCGGCGGCTGGATCGCCGATTGTTTCGTCGGGCGCCGCAATGCCGTGGTCGCAGGCGCATTGCTGATGAGCGGCGGCCACATCGCCATGGCCTTCGATGCATCGTTTCTGCTCGCGCTGTTGCTGCTCATCACCGGCTGCGGATTGCTGAAGGGAAATATCTCCACACAGGTGGGGCAGCTTTACGCGGAAAACGACGCGCCCGGCCGCACGCGCGGGTTCGCCATCTTCTCCATGGCGATCAATGTCGGCGCAGTCATGGGCCCGCTCACCTGCGGATTGCTGGCGCAGCTCTATGGCTGGCATGTCGGTTTTGGCCTGGCGGGTCTGCTTATGCTGCTCGCGCTTGGCACCTATCTCGCGGGTTATCGCCTGCTGAGTGAAACGGCACGGGGCACGGCGGCACGCGAGCCGGCGGCGCCGCTCACCACGAAACAGAAGCGCGCCATCGGAGCATTGATCGTGGTGATGCTGATCACCATTCCGCATTCGATTGCCTTCTATCAGAACTCCAACATCGGTTTCGTTTGGATCAACGTGCATGTCGACCGGATGGTTGACGGTTTCGTCTTGCCGACCGCGTGGTTCGGCGCCGCCATGGATTCGCTCATCAGCATTGTCTGCGTGCCGTTCCTGTTCGCGCTGTGGCGCTGGCAGGCGAGGCACGGCGGCGAGCCGGGCGAGATCGCCAAGATCGGAATCGGCGCAGCGTTGGCGGCCATTGCCAATCTCGTGCTCGCCGGCGCATCGCTATTGCCGGGCCGCGTGTCGCCGCTGTTCCCGATTCTCTATGAAACCATTCTGGGCATCGCATTCATCTGGCAATGGCCGACCTTGCTCGCGCTGGTTTCGCGCATCGCACCGCAGCGGCTGAAATCGACACTGATGGGCGGCGCGTTCTTGACGCTGTTCGCCGCCAACTTGACCATCGGGCGCATCGGCGCCCTCTATGATTATATGACGCCAGCCGAGTTCTGGCTGATCAACGCGCTGATCGCAGGTGCTGGAGCTGTCTTAGCGTTCATCCTTCGCAAACCGCTTGGCCGCGCGCTTGACGCCCATGGCTGATTCGCGACCTTCGTCGAAGGCAAAGCGTCGCGGGCTCCCCGCACGCCACATCGTGGCGGTGGCGGCCGGCAACGCACTCTCGTTCTACGATTTCCTCACCTATAGCTTCTTCGCCATTCAGATCGGTCACGCGTTTTTCCCCAGCAGCAATCCTACCTCCAGCCTGTTGCTATCGCTGGCGACCTTCGGCGCGGGCTTTCTGACGCGGCCGCTGGGAGGCCTTATCATCGGCCGCATGGGCGACAGGGTGGGCCGCAAGCCCGCGATGATCCTGTCGTTCACGCTGATGGGAGTTGCGCTGCTGGGCATTTCGCTGACGCCAAGTTACGCCAGCATCGGAATCGCGGCGCCGATTTGCGCCGTGCTGTTTCGCATGCTGCAGGGCTTTGCATTGGGCGGCGAGATCGGACCCACGACCGTTTACCTCATCGAAGCAGCGGCCCCGGCGCGGCGCGGATTCTATAATGGCCTCGGCGCGGCCACACAGGACGGCTCCGTGGTTGCGGCGGGAATCGTTGGCGTGTTGCTCTCCAGCCTGTTGTCGCCCGCCGCGCTGGATTCCTATGGCTGGCGCATCGCTTTCCTGCTCGGCGCTTCCATCGTCCCGTTTGGATTGCTGGCGCGCCGCACCCTCGCCGAAACGCTGGACATGGCGGAGGCGATCGAGCCCAAGGCAACAGCACCGCTCATACCTTATCTGCCGGTGGCGATTTTCGGCATCGTGCTGCTGGCGAGCGCCACCATCAGCAATTACGCCCTCGACTACATGACCACTTACGCCAACCACACCTTGCACATGCACGCGACCATCGCCTTCGGCGCCACGGTGGTGATCGGGAGCTTCATGGTGATGGCAGATCTGGTCAGCGGATTGTTATCGGACCGCTTCGGCCGCAAGCCGGTGATGATTATTCCGTACGCTGCGATGATGCTGCTGGCGCTGCCGGCCTACCTCGCCATCGCGCATTTCCGCACCGCCACCGCGCTGTTTGCAGCCAGCGCCGCACTGTCTGTGCTGCAAGGACTTGGCGGCGGCCCGATGACCTTGTGGATTACGGAATCGCTGCCCCCTTCCCTGCGCTCCGGCGGCATCGGCGTGATCTACTCGGTATCGATCGCCGTGTTCGGCGGCTCGACGCAATTGATGATTGCCTGGCTGATCGCGTTCACCGGCAATCCGCTGGCGCCGGCCTGGTATATGGCGGCGGCGCTCGCCTGCGGCGTCATTGCGATGCTGATGGTGCGCGAAACCGCGCCGGTGAAAACCGGGCAGTTGGATGATTTTTCCGCCCGCATAGGCTCCAGCTAAGTGTGTCTAACCTCGAGGTTAGAGCCTGATCTTCTCGCGCTGACCCATAGGTGGTCAGATACAATTTTCCACCCTCCCTCAAGGGGAGGGTGGGGGGAGATTCCGTTGAGCTCACTTACGCTTGCGCCTATTTCCCGGCGCGCGAGCAGGCGTAGGTGCCGCCCGTGGTGCCGTCATTCTGGTTCTGGCTCGACCACACCCCCACGCAGAACGCATCCTTTGGATTCACGATCCAGTCATTGCCATAAAAGGAGCCAAGACCGTCCATGACGATTTGCGTGTCGGTCCAGCTTGAAATGTTGACCAGCACCTCGTTGCAATCATTGGCGCCGCAATAACCGGCGTTCCAGGGAAAGCCATCGCCGCCCGGCAACTGCGCATTGTAATCGGTGAAGACGAAATACGGCGATGAGAAATCGTCGCCGATCCCGGCCGGTGCCGGCCCGAAGCCCGAGCCCGTGATGGTGAGCGTCAAATTCTGCCCTTTGCCTGATTGCGCAATGCCGGTGACGATCGGCGTTTTCTTCGCCTGCGACCTTACGGGACCGCCCCAGGTGCTGACATTGCCAAGCGTCTGGTTGTAGACGCCAACCCGCATCGAATCGTGCTTGCTGACGGCAATGCCTGTCACGGTGATCGAGGTGTCGGACCAGCTGGTGACGTTGATGACCTGCTGCACGGGCTGCGATGCGATATCGACGATTTGCAGCTGCAACGGTTGGCAGGCGTTGCAGGGAATGCCACTGGGCGCGACGCCGAAATTCTTGCCCGTGATGGTGGCGGTATAGTTGCCGTTGTCGCCGCTGAATTTGACGTTCTTGATTTTCGGCAGCTGGAGAGCGGCGTGCGCGGTTGCGGATAGCAGCACTGCCATCAGCGATGCAGTGGCGCCAGCTTTTATGGAACGGCAGATCATGGCATTTCCCCTTGGTTTTCAATGGCACTCTGACGCCGTCTTGTTTGTTCGTGAAGGCCTTGAATCGCTTTCACGGCCATAATGTCTATTATTTTGGAACAAGCGGCGGCGCCAACATGGGGGCGTTGGACGAGCGCTTTACTCCATTCGCGATTGCGACGAAGCTAAAAACGGGACTAGCCATCTCACATGGCATTGGGGCATTCGCGCAAACATGACACATCCATGACCGGTGCGTCCGTTGCTGCGTCGCAGAAGCTGAAGTTCTGGGACACGGCGCTCTACCTGCTTGCCGTGGGCTTGGGCATACGCTGGATCGCGGTGGCGGCTGCGGTCGGGCCGGCTTCGCTGTCGCTTTGGCTGCTTGCGTTGTTTGTCTTCTTTGTGCCCTTGGCGGTTGCCACGGCCGAACTCACCTCGCGTTACGAAGGGGAGGGCGGCATCTACCTCTGGGCGCGGGACGGCATCGGCCCGCTGGCGGGATTTGTATGCGGCTGGCTGTACTGGATTTCGCTAATGCCGTACTTCGCGGGCATCCTTTATTTCCTCAGCGGGTTGGCGATTGCCGCGATCGGCGGCGATCCGAAGGACACGCTTCTTTACATCTCGATTTCCATCGCCATTTCCGTGCTCGTCACAGCGGTGCAGGTCGCTGGACTCAAATACGGCAAGTGGCCGCCCAATATCGGCATCATCGGTGGCTGGATTGTGGTGTTCGTCATCGTGGGCATGGGCGCCGTCCTTGCCGCGCAGGGCAGGAGCGCGACCGATTTCCACCACGCCTCCTTGATCCCCCCGATGAATTTCAACACAGCGATCCTGTGGGGCACGATCGTCTTTGCCTATGGCGGGATCGAGACGGCTGGCATGTTGCGCAATGAAATCATCGGCGGCATGCGCACGATCGTACGCGCATTTGCCATCGTCGGCGCGGGCTCGCTCTTCATCTACATTTTGGGAACGTCGTCTTTTCTCGTTATCCTGCCGCAAAGCGCGCTGACACGGCTTGGCGGATTCCCCGATGCGTTGCGTATCGGTCTCGATCATGTGGGGCTGGGCCGCTACGCGCCGGTGGTGATCGGCCTGTTCGCGCTGTCGATGCTCGGCTCGCTTACGGCTTGGTTCGGCGTCGGTGCGCGCCTGCCGTTCGCGGCCGGCATCGATGCATTCCTTCCGGCGATTTTTGCGCACCGCAATGCGAAAACCGGCGCGCCGGTACCCGCCATCCTGCTGCAGTCGGGGTTGATGATTGCCATCGTGATCCTCAGCCAGGCCGGATCGAGCGTCGCGGGCGCCTACGATTTCCTTGTTGCCATGGGCGTATTGGGCGCGACCATTCCGTATCTCTTCATGTTCTGGGTCCACATCAAGAGTGCGAACATGCCGAGAATGGCGGGCGCATGGGTGCCGCCGGGCGGCCGGCGGACGACTTTCGTGCTCGGCTGGCTCGGCATGGTGTCCTGCATCGTGGCCATCGCCTGCTCGATGGTGCCGAGCTCTTCCGATCCGCATCCGCTGGCAGCCTTTTTCAAGATCATCGTCGCAGCGGCGGTGATGATCGGGGTGGGGCTGCTGTTTTACTGGCTGGCGGATCGCCGGCGCAAAGCCGCGCTCGTCATTCCACAACCGGCGGAATAGGAGCGCCATTGACGGTATCGCATATTTGCGATATCTAACGTTGCATGGATGGATGGCGCGTCGAAGTCCTGAACGACATCGTGCGCGCGGAAATCGAAGCGCTGCCGGAGGACATCCGCGCAAGGCTTACACACATCGTCGATATGATGATGGCCGTCGGGCCGGAGCGGATGCGAGCGCCGCGCGTCAAGCCGCTGCGCGACAAGCTTTGGGAAATGCGCATGAGCGGCCGCGACGGCATCGCCCGCGCGATCTACATTGCTGTGAGCGGGCGACGGATCGTGATCCTGCATGCCTTCGTGAAGAAGACACAGAAGACGCCGCGCCAAGCGATTCATCTTGCGCTGAAGCGCGCAAAGGAGCTGGAGCCATGACAATCCCGTTTAGTAAACTGAAGAACGAATGGATGAAGGAGCCGGCGTTCCGCGCCGAATATGAGAAGCTGAAGCCGGAATTCGCGCTGGCGCTCGCGCTGGTGAAGGCGCGCGCGAAAGCAGGCATGACGCAGGCTGACGTGGCACGCAAGATGCGCACAACGCAATCGGTGGTCGCGCGCATCGAAAGCGGGCGTAATCCGCCGAACCTGAAAACGCTGGAGCGCTATGCCAACGCCGTCGGCCGCCGCATCGAAGTCAAGCTCGTGGCTGCGTAGCGTGGTGACGCACGCTGGTCCGGCAGCTGGTAACGGTTCCCAATGAGTTGGGGGAATCAAACCTCAGGCGATGAGTGCGCGGCGAGAACCGCCGCAGCGTCGCCCTGCGCGCATTCCGCGCTGGTGCTGACCACCTGCATTCTCGCCTCCAGCCTCGCGTTTGTGGATGGATCGGTGGTGAATGTCGGCCTGCCCGCCATCGGCAGAAGTTTGCAGGGCGGTGCGGCAGACCTGCAATGGATCGTCAACGCGTATCTGCTCCCGCTGAGCGCGCTGTTGCTGCTGGGCGGCGCGTTGGGTGATCGCTTCGGCCGCCGTGGTATTCTGATTTTCGGCGTGGCGCTGTTCGGGATTGGCTCCGCGGGTTGCGCGCTTGCACCGGGTGTGCCGTCGCTGTTGGCCGCACGCGCCTTGCAGGGTATCGGCGCGGCGCTGCTGCTGCCAAACAGTCTTGCGATTCTCGGCAGCGCGTTTTCCGGCGAGGCGCGCGGCCGGGCTGTCGGCACGTGGTCGGCGGCGAGCGCTGCCGCAGCGGCGCTCGGTCCGGTGCTGGGTGGCTGGCTGATCGATGCCATCGGCTGGCGAGCCATTTTTCTTCTCAACCTGCCGCTGGCGGCGGGCGCGATTGCGCTCGCAGCGCTGTTCGTGCGCGAGCAGGAACGCGAGGCAACGTCCGCGCGTCTCGATTTCGCCGGCGCGTTGCTCGCCTCGCTGGCGCTTGGCGCCTTGACGTGGGGATTGACTGCGGGGTCCGGCCGCGCCGGGTGGTCCACATTGGCGCTTTCAGCCATTGGTGTGGGGACGATTTTGCTTGTCGCGTTCCTTTGGATCGAGCGCGCACGCGGCGATGCCGCGATGATGCCGCTCGCGCTGTTTGCCTCGTCCGATTATGTGGGCCTCACCATTCTCACCGCGCTGCTGTACGGCGCGCTGGGTGCGGTGCTGGTGCTGGTGCCGTATCTCCTGATTCAGGGAATGGGATTTTCCGGAACGGCGGCCGGCGCGGCATTGGTGCCGTTTCCTGTCGTGCTGGCGATCTCATCGCGCACGATGGGTGGCATTGCCGGCCGTATCGGTTCGAGACTGCCGTTGTCTATCGGCCCGGTGATCGTGGGTGCCGGCTTTCTGCTTCTGCTGCGTGTCGGCGATGGATCGTATTACTGGGACACGATCCTTCCCGCCATCCTGGTGATTTCGGTTGGCATGGCGGGAGCGGTGGCGCCGCTCACCACGGCGGTGCTCACGTCAGTCGATCCGCGGCACATGGGTTCCGCGTCCGGGCTGAACAGCGCCGTGGCGCGCACCGGCGGATTGATCGCAACCGCTCTTCTTGGTGGCGTGTTCGCGGCCAAGGGCGCGCAGCTGTTCGCCGCCTTTCATGTGGCCGTGATTGCCTGCGCCATCGCCTCCATTGCGGCCGGCGCCGCCGCGTTTCTGCTCGTGAGCGGACGCGCTCGGCAATCGCCGCAGCAGGCGGCCTGACGTCGCTGTATTTCACACGCTCGCGGCGATCTGATACCTCACACCTGCATACCAATCCGTCGAGATAGCCATGCCTCTCACCAATGCGCAAACGCGCGACGTCGAAAGCCTGCTGCATCCCTACACCAATCTGGTGAAGCTGCGCGAAACCGGGCCGATGGTGATCGAGCGTGGCTCCGGCGTGCGCGTGTATGACGAGCAAGGGAAGGACTACATCGAAGCGATGAGCGGGCTGTGGTCCACCGCGCTCGGCTGGGGTGAGCCTGCGCTCGCAGATGTTGCGGCCGAACAGATGCGGAAGCTTTCCTTCGGGCATCTGTTTTCCGGCAAGAGCCATGAGCCGGGCATCGCGCTCGCCGAGAAGCTGAAAGAGATCGCGCCGTTTGCCGTCGGCAAGGTGTTCTTCGCCAATTCCGGCTCGGAAGCGAACGATACGCAGGTGAAGCTGTTCTGGTATGTGAACAATTCGCGCGGGCGGCCGCAGAAAAAGAAAATCATCAGCCGCGTGAAGGCCTATCACGGCGTGACGATGGTGGCGGCGAGCCTCACCGGCCTTCCCGCCAATCACAGGAGCTGGGACCTGCCGTTCGAGTTCGTGAAGTTCGCGAGCTGCCCGCATTACTATCGCGCCGCCGAAACGGGCGAGAGCGAGGAGCAATTCACCGCGCGCATGGCGGGGGAGTTGCAATCGCTGATCGAAGCGGAAGGACCGGAAACGATTGCCGCGATGATCGCCGAGCCGGTGCAGGGTGCGGGCGGAGTCATTCTGCCGCCGAAGGGATACTTTCAGGCCATCGGACAGGTGCTGGCGAAATACGACATTCCGCTGATCGACGACGAAGTGATCGCCGGCTTCGGTCGCACCGGCAACTGGTTCGGCTGCGAGACGTACGGCTTTCAACCAGCCAGCATGACCTTGGCGAAGGCATTGTCGAGCTCATACCTGCCGATTTCGGCCGTGCTGCTCTCGCCGGATTTGTGCGATGTCATCGAGGCGGAGAGCGGCCGTATCGGCACCTTCGGCCACGGCTTCACCTACACCGGCCACCCGGTATGCGCGGCGGTGGCGCTGAAGACCATCGAACTGTACCAGCAGCGCGATATTGTCGGGCATGTGCGCCGGGTGGCGCCGCATTTCCAGAAACGGCTCACGCGTCTGGGCGAGCATCCGCTGGTGGGTGAGACAAGCGGAGTTGGCCTGCTGGGCGGCATCGAGCTGGTGGCGAACAAGACAACCAAGGCAAGCTTCGATCCCGCGAAGTTCGTGGCCGGCGCCGTGTTCAACTTCGCGCAGGAAGAAGGCGTGATTTCGCGGCCGCTGCTGAACGACCGGCTCGCTTTCTGTCCGCCGCTTGTGATCACGGAAGCGGAAATCGACGAGCTGTTCGACCGCTTCAGCCGCGCGCTCAACCGCGGCCTCGATTGGGTGACGCGCGAAGGCCTGCTTATCGATTAGCGGCCCGGTTCTGCACTCGCATTCCGGTCGGTGCGCGGCTATGTTTCCGGGAGGAGGGGCAGATATG
Source organism: Rhizomicrobium sp. (assembly GCA_036269195.1). Taxonomy (GTDB): domain Bacteria; phylum Pseudomonadota; class Alphaproteobacteria; order Micropepsales; family Micropepsaceae; genus Rhizomicrobium. The sequence continues at coordinate 170,471 of DATASO010000015.1, read as the reverse complement.
CAGGACGGCGATTCGGCGGCACCGCAACCGCTGGCGGGCGTTCGTGTAGCCGTTGGGGTGGCGCAGGGCCTAGCGCTTTATCTGCTTTACAGCGCGTTCGATGCAAAGGTGTGGCCGGCAACCGGCGCGATCTTTGCTCCGTTGGTGCTGCTGGCGCTCTTCCTGCCGCCGATCTCGATTGTGGGCGCCGGAAACGTCCGCACCCGAACGCTTACGATCTGGGTTGCAGCGGCGGCAACCGTAATTTTGGCGCTTGCCTGGTACGATATCTGGCGTGATTGGCCGGTGAACTATGTGTGGGCCGGTCCTGCCAAAGGGCCGCGCGCCGAACCGCCATTGTTGCCGTCCTTTGCGTTTACTGCCTTTCTCGCTGCCGGTCTCTTTATCGCGGACGCGCTGATCGCCGGCGGCGACGCGGACCGCAAATTCATGGCGAGCTATCCCACCCATTTCGACGTGGCCTGGAAACTCGCGGTGCAGCTGGCGCTGGCGGCCGTATTCGTGGCTGCATTCTGGTTGATCTTGTGGCTGGGCGCAGGGTTGTTTCAGCTGATCAAGCTTAATTTTTTCGAGCGCCTGATCGAGCACCGCTGGTTCGCCATTCCCGCCAGCGCGCTGGCTGCTGCCGCTGCGCTGCATGTGAGCGACGTGCGTGCCGGTCTAGTGCGCGGCATCCGCACCTTGGCGCTTGTGCTATTCTCCTGGTTATTGCCGCTGATGGCGCTGATCGCCGCGGGCTTTCTCGCCGGCTTGATCTTCACGGGGCTCGCGCCGTTATGGGCCACGCGCCATGCGGGCGCGCTTCTACTCATTGCCGCGGCGGTCCTGGTGGTGCTGATCAATGCAGCGTATCAGGACGGCCACGCGGAACGGCAGGCATTGCCATTTTTTCGATACGCGATTCGCTTCGCCTCGTTTTTGTTATTGCCGCTCGTGGCCTTGGCGGCCTATGCGATCGCACTGCGCGTCGATCAGTATGGCTGGACGGTAGATCGTATTGCGTCCGCCGCCTGTGTGGTGGTCGCCGCCTCCTACGCGATCGGCTACATCGCGAACGCTTTCGCACCGGAGCGGCGTCTCCTCGAAACGTGGAACTTTGCGACTGCACTGCTCATTCTCGCGGTGCTGTTCGCGCTCTTCACGCCCATTGCCGATCCCGCGCGCATTTCCGTGGCGAGCCAGCTCGCGCGGCTTCAATCCGGGCGCGTGAAGCCGGAGGCGTTCGATTACAATTTCCTGCGTTGGGAGGCGGGGCGATACGGCCGCGACGCGCTGCTGAAACTTGCGGCCGCATCGTCGCCGCGGGCGATTCGCGTACAAGCGCAGGCTGCGTTGAGCTCCATCACGCGATATTCGTCGCCCACCGTCCCCACAGCGCCGGTAAACTTGGCCACCCGCCTGATCGTGCACCCTGCAGGGCGAGACGTTCCGGAAAGCTTCGTTCGCACAAAATGGAGTGACGATCCTTCCTCCAGTCAGCAGCCTGCGTGCCTCAATTCTTCGAATTTCAAATGCGACTTGTTCTTCGCCGATCTCAATGGCGACGGTCACGATGAAATCCTGCTTCTTCTATCGGATCGGACGCTGGCCGATCGGCTGACTAGCAACAATGAAATCGTCATCTACAGACAAAGCGCAGCCGGATGGAGAATCGCCGGAACCTTAAGCCTTCCCTATAAATGTGCGGGACCGTATCGGCGAGCCCTGCTGTCCGGAAACTTTAAGCTTCTGCCGCCTGCATGGCAGATGAAGGACTTTGAAATTCTCGGCGCGCGGTTTGTACCGAATACCGGCTTGATGTTGTTCGCGCAGCAGCCTACGTGCCCCAAAAACTAACCGGCGGAATCCATGGTTTGCCGAACATCGCTGTAGCCGCGAAATTTGGACACCGCGTCGACTGCTTCATATGCGCGCTCGACCGCGGCCTCGATCGGGTGAACGCGAGGGATTGCTGCAGTAGAAACGTGGCCTGTTCAGGCAGTAGAAACGATCAGCGCTTGCGGGAACCGAGGGGCCCTTCCAATCATTGAATCTGTGGCGCGCATCGAATGCCATGCTCTTCACTGAGCAAGCGATTGAAAGATCGTAACAGACGGTGCGCGCTGTTTTCATTTCACGCATTCAGGAGAGTGCCATGGCCGGACCGTTCACGCTGAAGCCGCTGCCGTGGGCCGAAGACGCGCTCGCGCCCACCATTTCCGCCCGCACCATCGGGTTCCACTACCACAAGCACCACAATGCCTATGTCGAGACGCTGAACAAGCTGACGGCAGGCACGCGCTACGCCGACATGCCGCTGGAGCAGGTGGTGCAGGCAACGGCCAAAGGCAGCGACGCAAAAGAGAAGCAGATTTTCAACAACGCCGGACAGGTATGGAACCACGATTTCTTCTGGCGCTCGCTGACACCGAACGGCGTACAACCCAATGGCCAGTTGAAAGACGGCATCGCGCGCGATTTCGGCAGCACCGAAAAGCTGATCGAACAGCTGGCGGAAGCCGGCAAAACGCAGTTCGGCTCGGGCTGGGCGTGGCTGTGCTCGCAGAACGGCAAGCTGACGGTGGAGAAGACTCCGAATGCGGAGAACCCGATGGCGAAGGGCATCAATTGCCTGCTCACGGTCGATGTATGGGAGCACGCCTATTACCTCGATTACCAGAATGAGCGGCCGCGCTATCTGCAGGAAGTGCTCGGCAAGTCGCTGAACTGGGGATTCGCCGCGGAGAACCTCGCGCGGGAATCGGAGCCGGTCCGCGCCGCCGCCTGACCGCGATGTATCACGCTGACGTGACGCCGCATCCGCTCGCGCCGGTGTAGCGTCGGGTTCGCGTTTGGGCAGGGGTTTTGCATTGCGCGCGCGATCCATCTGGCTGGCCATTCTTCTGGGCGGCGTTGTTGCCGGTACAATCGATATTGGCGCGGCGGCGCTGATTACCGGCCGCGGGGTGGTGTTCATTCTGCATGTGATTGCGGGCGGTGTGATCGGAAAGACTGCCGCGTTTTCCGGCGGGATCGGCACGGCGGTGCTGGGGCTTCTGCTGCAATGGGCGATGGCGATTCTCATCGCGGCTATCTACGTCCTCGGCACACGAACGCGTCCCGTGATTTATCAAATGTGGGTGCCGAGCGGTATCGTGTACGGCATCATCGTCTTCTTCGTGATGAACTATGTCGTGGTGCCGCTTTCGGCCTACCATCGATTGCCGAAGTTCACCACTGCCGGATTTGCCGAGAACATGGCGGCCATGCTGCTGTTCGGCCTCATCATCGCATTCTTCGCCCGGCGGCGAAGCATTCGGTAATTTGCTGCGGCTCCGCGCTTCCGCGTCCCGAAAGTCTTTCACGCGGAGCCGCGAAGCAAGTCTGCGTCAGGCATGGGCCGGTTCCAGATAATCGGCGGACCAGCTGCGCAGGCGCGAATGCGAAGGCGCGGCGATGCCGTAATGCGCGGCAAGACGATCGAGCGCCAGGCCCAGCACCACCTTGCCGGAGCGGCGCGGCCATTTGCGTCCGCTCTCCGCCGTTTCCAATCCTTTCAGTGCGCAGCACACATCGAACAGCAGATCGGACAATCCGGGGCCGACCGCCGACAATGCTCTTGCGAAACGCTGCTTCGCCGCCAGCGCGGTGTCCGAAATGAATCCGGCCTTCACCGGTCCGCTGCCCAGCACCACGGGTGCGGACAGGTCGATGCACAAGCGCGGTTCGAGTTGCGCCAAGGTGTAATCGCGGCGCAGGCGTTCGCCCGCCTCGAACTGCACCGCATCGATGCCGCCGCGCGATTTCAGCCAGCCGAGCGGCGATTCCGCTTCATTGGCGATGACCACGCGTTCATCGCCGTCTTCGTCGTGAACGATACGATGGCCCAACCGCTGATGCTGCGCGGTGAAGAGGTTCATGCCCGCCACTTCAGCAATCGCCCAGCTGCGGCCCGCACCGTTGAGCACCAGTGCTTCGCCTTGCGGGTCAAGCCAGCCGCGCGCGCGAAAGGCGTTCACCATCTCGGCGCGTACCCGGATGCGGCCGGATTGTGCATCGCCGCGCTGCACGACGCTCCAGCTGCCGCCGGGGAGCAGCGCCAGCTTCGCCTTCGCATCGGCCAGCCTGCGGAACACGCGCCGTGCTTCGCGCAGGATTTCCTGTTCGGTGGGCGCGCTCATTCCGGCGCGCTCGCGGCGCGGCGCACCAAGGTTTCCAGCCACTCGACGGTGCGGTCGAACGTCGGATCCTCGCGCGCTTCTTCCACCCGCCGGCAGGCATGAAAGATTGTCTTGTGGTCGCGGCCAAAGGCGCGGCCCGTCTCCCGCAAACCGAGCTTCAACACGACGCGCGCCAGATACATGGCGACCTGGCGAGCCCGCCCCGCCGTGCCGTTTCGGCCGTTCAGCTCGCCAACGGCGACGCCGAAGGCATGCGCTGCGACGGCTTGCACCAGCCCGATCTCGCTTCTATGGTCCTTCTTTGCTGTAAGTTCCGCCATAACACCCACATGGTCCTAATTTCTTGTTATGGAGGAATAATAGCACAGGAATGGCGATGGGGAACGGAAGAGAAACAAATATTTTGGCGGCCGGCGGCAAGCAGTCCAGAAGCCACATAGAATCAGTGGCTTACGACAGGCTGATTTTCCTGTGCGAACGGTGCGCGGTTCGGCAAAGTGGGGAATGGAGGCGGAAATGACTTGCGGCGCAATCATGACGGCGAACCCGCTCACGGCCCGCGAAGACGAGACAGCCGGGGAGGCAGCGGCGCGCCTGATCGCGCACCGCTATATCAATTTGCCCGTGGTGGATGGCGCCGGCACGTTTCTCGGCATGTTCGGCATCTACGATATCCTCAGTCAGGTGATCCCGAAGGTCGCGTTGGCCGGCGGCCTTCTGCCGAACCTCCGCTTCATGGGGGATGACGCCGAAGAGCTGCGCAAACGCTTCCGCGAGGCAGCGGGGCGCAAGGTTGGCGAAGTGGCGGATCGCGATGCGCGGGTGGTGCATCCCGACACGCCGCAGATGGAAGCGCTGCGGCTGTTTTGCGAGCAGCATACGACGCTTGCGGTCGTGGAACGCGGCACACGCAAACTTCTCGGCATCGTGTCGTACTGGGATGCCGTCTGCGCCCTGACCGGACAGGGGAAGAATTGCTGATGTTGATCACCCTCTCCCCCTTTGGGGGAGAGGGCTAGGGTGAGGGGGATGGTTGGACCAACGACTATCGTGAGGCGTGAAAAACACGCGACCAACCGCGCACGCGCAAAACTCATGCGGCACGATCCCGTCGCAACTGAGAAACTGTTCTGGAAAAAACTGCGGGATCGTCGCCTTGGCGGTTACAAATTCAAGCGCCAGGTTCTGATTGGACCCTATATCGCCGATTTCGCTTGCCTCGAAAGGAAAATCATCGTCGAACTCGACGGGCCATTGCATGCCAGCCGTGTCGCGTACGATCGGAAGCGGGATGCCTATCTGGCCAAGTGCGGCTTTCGCATTCTGCGCTTCAGCAATGCCACAATCTCCGAATGGGATTTCGGGCGCATTCTCGACATGCTGAGATCCCCCTCACCCTGGCCCTCTCCCCCTGAGGGGGAGAGGGGAAATCCTCCCTAAGCAGCACAACGCGCATGCCACACTACAACGTCCAATCCTTTGCGTTTCTTGCTTCCAGTACGGTGCTGGTGGTGGTGTATGCGCTGGTGATCACGGAGGTGGTGAATCGTGCCATCGTGGCGTTGCTCGGCGCCGCGGTACTCATCGCGCTCGGCATTCTGACCCAAACGCAGGCGCTGGGCGCCGTAGACTTCAACACCGTGGGCCTGCTCGTCGGCATGATGATCATGGTGGCGGTGGCGCGCAAAAGCGGCCTGTTCGGCTACGTGGCGGTGAAGGCGGCGCAGTTCGCGCGCGGCTCGCCAGCGGGGATTCTCATATCGCTCGCGCTGGTGACGGCAATTCTTTCCGCCTTCCTCAACAACGTCACCACCATCCTGCTGGTCGTGCCAGTGACGTTCCTCGTCTGCGGCCGGCTGAAGGTGCCGGTCTATCCTTTTCTGTTCGCGGAAATTTTCGCCAGTAACATCGGCGGGACCGCCACGCTGATCGGCGATCCGCCCAACATCATGATCGGCTCGGCAGCGCGCCTAAGCTTCGATGCGTTCCTCATAAATCTCACGCCGATTGCTATCGTGATTTTCGCCGCGCAGTTGCTGGTCAATCATTTCATCTGGGGACGGCAGCTACGCGCCAGTGCCGAAGATCGCGCGGAGGTCATGGCGCTGAACGCCGCTGAAGCCATCGAGGACCGGCGCCTGCTGCGCTGGTCGCTCACGGTGATCGGTATCACCATCGTGGCGTTCGCGGTGGAAGATCAATTGCACCTGCAGGCCGCCACCATCGCCATGTTCGGCGGGGCGCTGATGCTGCTGATCGAGAACATTCCGCTCGCGCACTCCGCGCACGCGCGCAATGTTACCTCGGCGCTGAACGAGATCGAGTGGATCACCATCTTCTTCTTTCTTGGCCTGTTCATCGTGGTGGGCGCGGTGGAGCATGCGGGCGTGCTGGCGTGGCTGGGGCACCATTTGGTGTCGCTCACGGGCAGCAATGTGAAGCTCGCCGCCAGCGGGACGTTGTGGGTGTCGGCGGTGCTGTCGGCAATCGTCGATAACATCCCGTTCGTCGCGACCATGATTCCGCTGGTGAAGGATCTGGCGCCCACCTTCGGCGGCGCGGCCGCGATTCAACCGATCTGGTGGTCATTGGCGCTGGGCGCCTGCTTGGGCGGCAACGGCACGCTGGTGGGTGCCAGCCCCAACCTGGTGGCCGCCGGCCTTGCGGAGAAAGCCGGCGTGGAATTCAGCTTCCTGAAGTTCACCGTTCTCGCCTTCCCCATGATGCTCGGCAGCATCGCGCTCTGCCAGCTCTACATCCTCTGGCGGTATTTCTGACGGCACTCCCCTTGCAAGGCGCCGGATGAGAAGGGCAGGGCGAGCAAGGGATTCGCACGGCCACCCTAAAAATACTCGCTATTGCCGAGATTTTTAGGCAAATTGTCGCCAAGGGGAAGAGTGTGCCAGTCGTGCCAAAATTGTACCGCGTTCCGGGTCTTGTGCTGCTTGCCCTGATTTTGGGCCTCCCGACACAAGCCGCAGGGGCGAGCGGCTTTCGGGTTCTCTATAAATTCCACGGCGAAGACGGCAGCGTTCCTCTCGGCAGCCTGAACCGCGATACCGAAGGCAATCTCTACGGCACCACCGCAGCCGGCGGCGCCTCCGACGATGGAACCGTTTTCAAACTGGCGCCCGACGGCACGGAAACCGTGCTCTACTCCTTCAGCTTCCTGAATGGCGGCTCGTCCCCCCAGGCAGGCGTGATCCACGACAGCGCCGGCAATCTGTTCGGCACTGTGGAGCAGGGTAGCGGCGGAAGCTGCGAGTGCGGCGCTGTGTTCAAGCTCAAGCCAGACGGCAAGACAACAACGCTCTATACGTTCGACAATATGAGCGGTGCTCATCCCCTCGCCAGCCTCATTCATCGCGGCGGCGATCTTTACGGCACCGCCTTCGACGGCGGCGACATGCAGAAATGCGACAGCGGCTGCGGCGTAGTTTTCAGATTAGCGCCCAACGGAAGCTATCAGGTGCTGCACGCCTTCAGGGGGAAGAAGGATGGCAGCCATCCAACCGCGCGGCTGATTACCGACAAGCTGGGTAATTTCTACGGCACGACAATATTCGGCGGTGCGTTCGATGAGGGGGTGATCTTTCAGCTTTCGCCGCACGGCAGATATCGCGTGCTCTACTCCTTTACCGGTGGAGCGGATGGCGGCGAGCCGGTGGGCCGCCTTGTGAAGGATCGGGCCGGCAACCTGTACGGCACCGCCTCCAGCGGCGGAATCAGCAATGGCAATTGCAGCGGCTGCGGCACGGTTTTCAAGCTGGCGCCGGATGGCACCTATTCGGTCTTGCATGCCTTCACTGGCGGCAGAGATGGGGCCTTCCCGCGAGCCGGTCTCCTGCACACGCGCTCCGGCAAGCTGTTCGGCGTAACGGAAAGCGGCGGCGGAAGCAGCAACTGCGCCTCCGGCTGCGGGACCATATTTGGCATCGATACGAAGGGACGCGAAACCGTCCTGCATCGCTTCACTGGCGGTGACGGCGCCAATCCCGTCGCTGCTCTCATCGACGGCGGCCGCAACCTCTACGGCACGGCGCAATTCGGCGGCGTTTCCGGAAACGGTGTTGTCTTTACGCTGAAGAAATAGGCCGCATCGTCCCCGCGCGGATTCGCGCATTGCCGCGAGCGAGACAGCGCGCTTACGGTGTTCTCGGGCGCGCCTCACGACAAACTCACGGAGATGAGTGGATGACTCATGCCCGCCTTGTTTTGCGTAGTGCGTTTCTGTCCGTTGTCGCGGTTTGCACTTTTGCTGTAACCGCGCCGGCAAAGCCCTACAAGGTGCTCCACGATTTCGCGGGGCCGTCCAGCGACGGCTCCTATCCCTACAACAATGTCAGCTTCGGTCCGGATGGCACCCTCTATGGCGCGGCCAATCTCGGTGGCGCAGCCGACGCCGGTGTGATTTTCAAGATTGCGCCGGATGGCACGTACACGGTGTTGCATTCGTTCGACGGCGGCAGCGGTGGCTCCGATCCGAACGCGGGCGTGACGCTCGATCCGGCAAGCGGCGATCTTTATGGCACCACTACATTCGGCGGCAACGCCAACTGCCGCAACGGTTGCGGCGTGCTTTATCAGCGGAGCGCCGACGGCACCTTCAAAGTCCTTCACTCGTTCAATTCGGAGGATGGCCGTTATCCGGCCGGGCAGCTCACACGCGACAAACTCGGCAACATCTATGGCGTCGCCACATCCGGCGGGCCCAATCTCGGCGGTGCAGTTTTCGAATACTCCGCCGAGGGCGTTTTCACCGTGCTGCACGCGTTCAGCGGCGATGACGGATTTGAGCCGCAAGGCAGCCTGCTTCTGGATCGGGCGGGAAACCTCTACGGCGTCACCAATTCCGGCGGTGCGGATGAGTACGGCACGGTTTTCAAGCTCACGCCGAAAGGCAAGCTGACGACGCTTTACAGTTTCACCGGGGGGAATGACGGCGGCTATCCGTCGGGCGGTCTCGACCGCGATAGTGCAGGCAATCTCTACGGCGCCACCAATCTGGCGGGCAACGGTAGCACGCCGTTCGGCACCGTGTTCAGGCTGGCGCCCGATGAAACCCTGGCCACGCTCTACGCCTTCACCGGCGGCGCCGACGGGGGCTATCCGGAAGGCAACATCCTGCAAAGCAAGGGAAGGCTCTACGGCACGACCACGGCCGGCGGCGGCAATGACGACGGCGTCGTGTACGAGATCGATGCCGCTGGCGGAAGCGAGACGGTTCTGCATAGCTTCGCCGATAGTGACGGCGCGAATCCCCAGGCCGGACTTACCAAAAATCATCGCCTTCTTTACGGAACGGCGTCCGGCGGCGGGGCCAACGGTTATGGGGTGGTGTTCAGGTTGAAGAAATAGCCCTGTTCTCGATGGCATCCGCGCATTCCAGCAATGGTGGCGCGCTGCACTTGCACAAAGTTTTGGGCTTGTACCGGTAGTTCTGGGGAGAGTGCTCCGTGTTTTTCGATGGTATACCGTTTCGCAGTATCTTTGTTGGCTCGGCGATTGCGCTCTGCGCATTCGGCGCAGGCGCCCAAGCCAAGCCTTACACGGTGCTGCACAATTTTGCCGGCCCGCCCGGCGACGGCTCCTATATCGCCAATAACGTCGGCTTCGGAGCGAATGGCGAAATGTACGGAGCAACGAATCTGGGCGGGACTGCCGATTCGGGCACAGTCTTCGAGATCGCGCCGGACGGGACGTACACGGTGCTTCATTCCTTCGACGGCGCGGCCGGCGGCCTCGATCCCAACGCCGGCGTGACAATCGATCCGGCGACCGGCGACCTCTACGGAACAACCACCTTCGGTGGCAGCGGCTGCCTCGGTTTCCATAGCGGCTGTGGCGTGCTCTACCGGCTTTCGCCGAGCGGCAAGTTCAAAATTCTTCGTACTTTCGACGACGCAGTCGATGGCCGTTATCCGGTGGGACAACTCGTCCGCGACAAGCTGGGCAATTTCTACGGCATCGGCACCACCGGCGGCCCCAATCTGGGCGGAACGGTTTTCGAATATTCCGCCAAGGGCATATTCACCGTGCTGCACGCGTTCAGCGGCGATGACGGATTCGAGCCCCAAGGCTCGCTGCTTCGGGAGCGGGCCGGCAATCTCTACGGCGCGACGTACTCCGGCGGGGCCAACGATTACGGCACGGTTTTCAAACTCACGCCAAAAGGCAAGCTGACGACGCTTTACAGTTTCACTGGCGGGAAAGACGGCGGCTATCCGGCTGGCGGGCTTGATCGCGACAAGGCGGGCGACATTTACGGCGCGACCAATCTGGCCGGCAATGGCAGCACGCCGTTCGGCACCGTGTTCAAGCTCGCGCCCGATGGAACATTGACCACGTTGTATGCCTTCACCGGTGGTGCCGATGGCGGCTATCCCGCAGGCAACATTCTGCAGAGCGGTGGCAAGCTCTACGGCACGACCGCCGGGGGCGGGGCCGACGACGATGGTATCGTCTATGAAGTCGATCCCGCCGCTGGAAGCGAAACGGTCTTGCACAGCTTCGCCGGGAGCGATGGAGCGGGTCCGCAGGCGGGGCTGACGAAGATGCATAACCGTCTCTACGGCACAGCCTCAGGCGGTGGCACAGGCGGCTATGGCGTTGTGTTCCGTGTGAAGAGGTGATCGCCGATCGCATGGCTCACGCGATCATGCGCGCTCGTGATCTTCGCTTGAACCCATCGTGCATCGCGGCCTACGCTCCACGCAGGCTCAACATCTGAATCCTTGGGGAGAATGAAAATGAAGAAACTGCTTCTGCCGGCGGCGGCGGGCCTGGCGATGCTGTGCGCGGGCAACTCCGCGATGGCGAAATCCGTGTCGATCTCGTTCGATGGCGGTTGCGACGGCATGGACATCATCGTGGAGACCGGCGCCAACATCGCGCTCGAAACCGGCAATGGCTGCGATGAGGGTGCGCATTTCGGGGCCGGCACCATCGGCAAGGTCAAAGGCACCGGAAAGGCCATCACCTTCGGCATCAATCTCTATGGCAAGGGCGGCGGGGCCTATCAGTACATCTTCGTGATTTCCTATCCGCTGGTCACGGGCGGCACCTGGAGCGATTTCTACACACTGGATGGCAAAACCTTCGTCCGGCAATACAGCGGCACCTATACCGTGAGTGGCGGGGCCGGACACAAGGCGACGGGATTGCGCAGCTTCACCCCCGGTGCACGCTAGTATTTGATTACAGCCAACCGGCCCTCTCTAGGGGAGGGTGAATGCACATCAGGGGAGATTGCTAATGTTTTCCAATCGCACGTGCTTGGCGAGCGCGTTTCTGGCTCCGGCATTGGCGTTCGCACTTTTCACGCCTGCAGCGCACGCGGGGACCGGCGAGCGCGTGCTGCACAGCTTCAGCGGCAGCGACGGCTCGTATCCCAATGCCGATCTGGCGTTTGATGCTGGCAGCAACCTGTATGGCACCGCCAGCAACGGCGGCGACAGCAATTGGGGCACCATCTTCAAGCTCGACCCGGTCGGGAACTACTCGGTGCTCTATTCCTTCACCGGCGGCGCGGACGGGCAGACCCCTGCGGGCGGCGTCACGATCGATGACGCGACGGGCGATCTCTACGGCACCGCAACGTTTGGTGGCGAAGCCGCCAATGGCGTCATCTACAAGCTTTCCGCGACAGGAAAATTGACCGTTCTGCATGCCTTCGACGGCGCCAACGATGGCGCGTCTCCCGCCGGCACGCTGGTCCGCGATAAGGTGGGGAATTTCTATGGTGCTGCCGAATTCGGCGGTACGGGCGACGACGGCACAATCTTCAAACTGACGGCAAAAGGAAAATTGACGGTGCTGCACGCCTTCAACGGCAGTGACGGCATTTTCCCTCAGGGCACGCTGGTGCGCGACCGCGCCGGCGACCTCTACGGCATCGCCGGCCAGGGTGGTGCCAGCGGCGCCGGGACGGTGTACCGCGTGGCGGCGGATGGGACGTTCACGCTGCTCTACGCCTTCAGCGGCAGCAGCGACGGCGGCTATCCGGTTGGCGGCCTCGCGCTGGACAAGCAAGGCAATCTCTACGGCACGACGCAACTGGGTGGCACTTCCGGCACCGGCGTGATTTTCGAGCTCTCGCCGAAAGGCAAGGAAACCGTGCTCTACAACTTCACGGATGGCAGCGATGGCGCCTTTCCGCAGGGCGATCTGTTGCGGGACAAGTCAGGCGCGCTTTACGGCACGGCGGAGAGCGGTGGCATTGTCAATTGCGAAGGCATCAGCTGCGGCACCGTTTTCGAACTTGCGCCGGGCGGCACCTACAAAGTCCTCTACAGCTTCCTGGGCGGCGATGACGGCGCATTCCCCTATGCGGGATTGACCGCGAAGGGAAAGAAACTTTTCGGCACGACGTACCTGGGCGGCGGCAGCCACAACTGCATGAACAGCAGCTGCGGCACGGTGTTCAGCGTGAAGAAACAGTGAGCGTTCGCGCAAGATCGCGCAGTTCATTCAAGGGAGACCGGTCTATGCGTTTCAATGGAATACTGCACAGCGCGCTTCTGGCTTCGGCCGCGCTTGTTCTTTGCGCCCCGGCTGCGGACGCCAGGCCCGCCTACACGGTGCTTCATCAGTTTACCGGTGCCTCCGGCGATGGTGCCTACTCCTATAGCGATGTGGCGCTGGACGATGCGGGCAATCTTTACGGCACGACGCACAATGGCGGCGCGCACGATGTCGGCGCGATCTACAAGCTGACGCCGGACGGCAGCGAAACCCTGGTGCACTCCTTCGTGCTCGGAGACAACAACGGTTACAATCCGTATGGCGGCGTGACGGTCGATCGAGCCACCGGCGATCTCTACGGCACCACCGAGTTCGGCGGCGCATCCGATGCCGGCGTGATCTGGAAGCTGGCGGCAAACGGAACCTATTCACTGCTCCACACTTTCGACGACACGAGTGATGGCCGGCAGCCAAGATGGCATTTGGTTCAGGACCACAAGGGAAATTTCTATGGCGTTGCGCTGTTTGGCGGTAGCGGCGGCGATGGCACCGTTTTCAAGCTGGCGCCGGACGGGACATTCACCGTGCTGCACAGTTTTACAGGCAGCGACGGCAACAATCCCGTCGGGCGGCTGGAGCGCGACCGCACCGGGAATCTGTATGGGGTCACGTTCCTGGGCGGCGCCCACAACTGGGGATCGGTCTACAAGATCGCAGCCGATGGCACGTTCAGCACGGTTTATTCTTTCACCAACGGAAGCGATGGCGGTTTTCCGGAAGGGGGAATGCAGCGTGACAAAGATGGGAATCTCTACGGCACCACGGCGGGCGGCGCGGCGGGTTACGGCACGCTGTTCAAACTCGCGCCCAACGGAAGCCTGACGACTCTTTACACCTTCCACGACGGGAAGGATGGCGGCGCGCCGTTCGGCGATCTGCTGCGAACGAAATCCGGCAAGCTCTACGGCACGACCTCCATGAGCTCCGTTGGCGATTGCCAGAATGGTTGCGGCACCGTGTTCGCGTTCACACCGGGCGGGAAGTTCAAGACGCTGTATCGCTTCATGGGCGGCACGACGGACGGCGGACAGCTTGACGCAGGCCTCACCGAAGGAAAGGACGGCACGCTCTATGGCGCCACGCCGTACTACGGCACGGCAGGCGATGGCGTGGTCTTCAGCCTGACGAAAAAATGACGCCGCGCTCAGCGTAATCGCGGGGATCGTTTCGTGCTTCCATCATTGCAACGGATTGGTCATTGAAACGCCCACATGCGATGCGCCAAATGGGGGCTACGGCTTTTGCCGAGAGAAAAAAGAGGAGAAAAGTTCAATGCATTTGTCCGGCATATCCTTTCGCGCTGTGCTGCTGGGCTCGGCGCTCACATTCACGGCTCTGACATCCGCCATCGCCGCGACGGCATCTCATAACGACATGAAGCGGATGCTCGCAGCCCAGGGGCGGCATCCACTGGCGTCACAGCTGAAGAGCGGTGCGTCCGGCCTGAGCCCCAACTATACCGTCCTGCACGACTTTACGGGATCGCCCAATGACGGCGCAGGCTCCGGTGCCAATGTTACGCTCGACGATACGGGCAACATCTACGGCACCACCGATTTCGGCGGGGCCAGCGGCAACGGCACGATCTTCAAGCTCGCGCCGGACGGAACCCAGACGTTGATCTATTCCTTCTCGCAGGGAGTCACCGGGTATGCTCCCGATGGCGCCGTGACGCTGATGTCGAATGGGGATCTTTACGGCACCACAGGCTCGGGCGGGCAATCCGGAAACGGCACCCTCTTCAAGCTGACGGCGAAGGGGAAGTACAAGGTTCTGCATGACTTCGGTGCCAATGACGGCTCGTTCCTCCGCGGAAATTTGATTCACGACAAGCTGAAGAATTTCTATGGCACCGCCCTGTTCGGCGGCGCGAACTTTGACGGCACGGTCTACAAATATGCCAAGGACGGCACCTTTACTGTCCTGCACACCTTCAACGGCACCGATGGCGAGTTTCCGGAACACGGTGTGGTTCGCGATTCTGCCGGCAACCTCTACGGCGTCACGGCGTTTGGCGGCGCGAGCGACAACGGCACGGTCTACAAGATCGCGTCCGATGGCACCTTCAGCACCGTCTACAGCTTCACCGGCGGCGCCGATGGCGGCTTCCTCTACGGCGGCCTTGCGCTGGGCAAGGACGGCAACATCTATGGCAGCACGGTCGATGGCGGCGCGCATGGTTTCGGCACCGTGTTCCAGCTCACGCCCGACGGGAGTCTGACCACGCTCTACAGCTTCACCGGCGGCACCGACGGCGGCGGACCGGAAGGCGATATGCTGCGGGTGGGAAAGAATCTCTACAGCGTTGCGACCAGCGGCGGCGATCCCGTCTGCCAGTGCGGCGCGATCTATGAGATCACCTCGAAGGGCAAGGAAAAGGTCCTGCACGCCTTCACCGGCACGGATGGCGGCAACTATTCCGCTGGTCTGGTCGAGAGCAACGGCACCTTTTACGGCACCACGCAGAGCGGCGGCAGCAACAGCGACGGCGTCGTGTTCAGCGTGACGAAAAAATAGCATTACGCGTTACATCGAGTGGAAAACGCCTCAGGCCTGAGCGACGTGGGGCGCTTTCCTTTTTTTATGTGATGAAAAAAGTGCTGCCGGCATCCTGACGCGGCCTGAATTTGGCGCTATGCTCACGCTCATCTTCGGGGGAGGATGCAATGCTTTCAGGTGGGAAATCGCTTTACGGTGCGGTGCTTGCGCTTGCGGTATTTGCTTCGTTGTCAGGTTCGCCGGGCGCTGAGGCGAAAAGCTTCAAGGTTCTGCACACATTCCGGAGTAACGACGGCAGCGAGCCGCTGGGCAACCTGATCCGTGACCGTCACGACAATCTCTATGGCACAACCGCTTTGGGCGGCGAGTTTAACAACGGCGCGGTATTCAAGCTCGCGCCGGACGGCACCGAGCAGGTGCTCTACTCCTTCAGCTTCTTCGATGGCGGTTCGCCGCAGGCAGGGCTGGTCCGCGATGCCGCCGGCAATCTGTACGGCACCACGGAACAGGGCAGCGGAGCAACCTGCGAGTGCGGTTCCGTATTCAAGCTGGCGGCCGATGGCACCGAAACCGTGCTGCACGCCTTCGGCAATACCGATGGGGCGTATCCGATAGCCAGTCTCATTCGCCGCGGCGGCGATTTCTACAGCACCACGTTTGGCGGCGGCAATGAAAGCTGCGAAAGCGGCTGCGGTGTAATTTTCAGGTTGAAGACAGATGGGGGCTATCAAGTGCTTTATTCTTTCACCGGAGGAAATGACGGTGGAAATCCAACATCGCGTCTGATCACCGACAGTGCTGGCAATTTCTATGGCACGACTGAGTACGGCGGCGATGCCGATGCCGGCGTGATCTTCCGCCTGTCGCCCAATGGCAAATACCGCGTGCTGTATTCCTTCACCGACGGTGCGGACGGCGGAGAGCCGACAGGCAACCTGATAAAGGACCGGGCCGGAAATCTGTACGGCACGGCGTCTGGCGGTGGCATCAGCAACCAAAACTGCTCCCGCTGCGGAACGGTGTTCAAGCTGACGCCGGAGGGAACTTTTTCTGTGGTGTATTCCTTCACCGGCGGAAATGACGGCGCGTTTCCCCGCGGCGGTCTTGTGCGCACCCGTTCCGGCAAGCTGTTCGGGGTCACCGAAGGCGGCGGCGGCACGCAAACTTGTGTCCCGCTTGGCTGCGGGACCGTGTTTCGGATCGCTGCGGACGGCACAGAGACCGTTCTGCACAGTTTCACCGTTGACGATGGGGTGAATCCGGTTACCGCTCTCATCGATGACGGGCGCTATCTTTACGGTACCGCCCAGGCAGGCGGCGCAGGGAACGGCACGGTCTTCATCGTGAAGAAATGATTGCTGGCACACTGCCGGATGCGGTTATGCTGCGCGCATGTTTTCGCGCGGCCCCATCCTTGTTTCGCTCACGCTTGTGTCGTTCGTGCTGGCCGGCTGCGGCATGTTTTCGGCTGCCGATCGTGCTCAGCGGAACGCTCCCAACTTCCGCGCGGGCTATGACGATGGCTGCGCCGCGGCGAGCACGTCAGGCGCCAATCCGCGCGACGAGCCGCTTCGCGACGAGGCGCTGTACAACTCCGACAAGGCCTATCGCGCCGGCTGGAGCAACGGCTTCTCCGCCTGCCGCAACGATGCGGCGGGAAATCCGCAGGTCGATAATCCTGTGCTGAGTCCGGTGCCGCATTAGCCTTGCTGGGCGCGCGCCTGTTCGGCGCTTTCGATTTCGCCGCGCACCTGTTCGAGCCTGTGCATGCCGGAGGCGCGGATATGGTCGAGCAATTCCAGCGCGTGCGAACAACGCGCGGCGGATTCGCAATTGGTCTGCGATTTGCCGTGGGGCATCAACAGCGCCACCACCGCTATCCAGAAGATCGCCCGAAACAACATCCGTCTCGCCTCTCGCGGGAGCCAACGTGACAAAGCCCGGTTTGCTTCTGGTTAACGGTTCTATTCGACGAATAGATAAAATTTAAGCGCGCCGCACCTCGCGCGGGACTGGACCGCATTAAGCGCGCGGGTTTTCCCCCCTTAGCACTTATCCCCAATTTTGCGTGAGCTGGGCCATCCGCGACGCCGCTTCATTTTTCGACCAGAACGGCTGGAGCCAGCGTTTCCGCGGCCATTCCGTTAACGAACGATGAATCTGTACCGTTCAAATCCTTGCGAATTAACCAACGAAATTGTGGCCGATTCAAACTTCGTTAAGCCTATGCGGGCGACGATTGCGGAATGCCAATCTGACAATGAAAACGGTTAATGGCGAGTTTCGAATCAGCTGCGCGTGAGGAAACCGTCGAACGCCGGCGCTTCATCCGCGTGCAGCTGGCGAAGGCCGCGATCGGCGGTTCGCTGGCCGCCGGTTACACCTCCATCTTCGGCGCGCCGGACCTCATCGATTCGGTTGCCATCGGGGCACTGCTGTCGCCGGTACTTTTGGTGGTGGCAGCGCTTCTGCGCATTCCCTTCGCCGTTCTCGAAACGGCGTCCGAAGCGTTGTTCGCGGCGACGGTTGCCTATCTTGTTCTTATCACCGGCGGCAGCGCGTCGCCGCTGCTGATCTGGATGGTGCTGGTGCCGGCGGAAGCGGCGCTGTCCGGCGGCCGCCGTTCGGTGGTGCGCGCCGCAGTTTCCGCCTTGCTCGGCGTCATTGCGGTTGGCGGCGCCGAGCTGCTGCACCTGGTGCCCCAATCGCGGCTGCTGATTGCCGGCTGGCAATTCTACATCGGCTCGACGTTCGCGGCCGTCATCCAGGCGGCGCTGATCGCCGCCGCGGCGCGCGACCGCCAGCGCCGTGCCGACGAAGCGGCAGCCGAAGGCGCCGCGATGTACCGCTTCCTTGCGGACAATGCGATGGACCTCATCACCTTGCACGGCTCCGATGGCCGCGTGCGTTTCGCGAGCCCCGCCGCACGCGCGCTGCTTGGCCGTGAGCCCGACACCTTGCTCGGGTTGGCGCCTGCCACGCTGGTGCATCCCGATGACGTGAGGCCGATGCAGTATGCCTTCGTGCAGGCGAGCTATTTCGGCCGTGCCGGCAAAGCGGAAGTGCGCCTCAAGCGCGCCGACGGATCGCATGTGTGGACGGAAATCCGCTGCCGCCCGGCGGAGCAGGCGCCCGGAAAGGAATCCGAAATCGTGGCGGTGACGCGCGACATCACCGAACGTAAGGCGCAGGAGCGCGCGTTGATCGAGGCGCGCGATTTGGCGGAAGGCGCGAGCCGCGCCAAATCCAACTTCCTCGCCAATATGAGTCACGAGCTGCGCACGCCGCTCAACGCCATTCTGGGTTTCTCCGAAGTGATGACGCATGAAATGTTCGGGCCGCTGGGCGGCCCGCGCTATCGCGAATATGCGGCACTGATCCACGAATCCGGCGGCCACCTGCTCGAGCTGATCAACGGCGTGCTCGACATGTCGAAGATCGAAGCTGGCAAGTTCGAAATCGCCGAAGAATTGTTCAACCTTCCGGAAGTTGTTACGCAGGCGCTGCGTTTCGTGAAGCTGCAGGCCGACCGCAAGGGCCTGGTGCTGAAGACAGACCTCGCGGCCGATTGCGCCAGCATCTTCGGCGACAAGCGCGCCATCAAGCAGATGCTGGTGAACCTTCTCAGCAACGCAGTGAAGTTCACCACCCGCGGCGGTGAGGTGAGGCTCACTGCCGCGCACGACGGCAGCGGCGGCATGCTGATCTCGGTGCGTGACACCGGCGTCGGCATTGCGCCGGAAGATCTGGAGCGCCTGGGCCGCCCATTCGAGCAGATCGAGGGTGCGTTTGTGAAGAAGCAGGAAGGCACAGGGTTGGGCCTTGCGCTGGTGAAAGCGCTGTCTGCCATGCACGGTGGCCAGACGCTCATCGAATCGCGCCTCGGCCACGGCACGACCGTGCGCCTGCGTCTGCCGCATGCGGCGGTGAATGCGAACGGCGAACCGCTCACCACCGAACCCGCAGTACTTGCCGAAGCGCCAGTCCAACTCAAAGGCGCGGCGTAAGCCGGAACTTGGCCGTTAAGATTGGAAACCCCACACTTCATCACCCGGTCGCGTGCATTCTCTGCGCGGGATCCGGGCGACCTATCTGGAAGAGAAATTGGGTCGCCCGCATGAAGCGAGCGATGAATAGAAGTGCGGCAATTGATCAGAGTGACGAAAGACGGCGCCGTCCCGCTGGAACTGAACGGGCCGAACGCGGAGACGCGGCGCGCCATGCTGGAGTCGCCCCGCCTGATGAAGGAGCATAACGCGCGCTTTCGCCATGCGGGCGATGTTTTCCGGATCCTCGATGAATCCGCCCGCAAGCGCTAACCGGGGATGTCAGGTGGCGTGCGCTTACATGGGCAGCGCGAACACGGTCCCGCCGTTTTTCTTGCCGCCGGCGGATGTCACACCGAGAAGCTGACTGTTACCGTCCATGACGACACCGTTTGGATAGCGGCCGCCGCTGCACGTTTTCGTGCCGCAGAAGCTGTGTAGCACATGCAGTTTTCCATCGGGCTCCAGCTTGTAGACCACGCCGCCCCTGTCCTTGCCGCCGTTCAGGGCTGCGCCGAACAGATTTCCGGCGGCGTCCATCACCAGGGCTCCCTGCGGCGTCGCACCGTCCGCACAATGATTGACGCTGCAAAACGTGTGAAGCACGCGGCTGACCGAATGTTCGCCATTGGGCGAGATCGCGAATACGACGCCGCAATTCAGCTGCCCCGGATTGCAATTGCGGCCGCCGAATTCGGTTGCACCGAAGAGATTGCCGGCCGCGTCCGCGATCAAACCGCCATAAGGCGAGCGCCCGTCGCGGCAGTTCGCCACCGAGCAGAATTTATAGAGGACCATCTGCGTCCACGCTTTGGCCGCTTTATCGCGCGACAACTCGAACACCACGCCGCCGCCATCTTCGAAGTTGGCGTCCTCACCGCCGCGATAGGTTGTGCCGAACAGATTGCCGCGCGCATCGACCAGAAGATTGCCGCTGGGCATCTTGCCGTCGTCGCAGTTACCCTCTTCTTCGCGAACGCCACGCCCGCTATGCGCGCGCTGGTGAGCGGCGCCTCCGTCGGGAGCGCAGAAGACGTAAAGCTCCTTCACGCGCCATTCTTCCTTGTCCTTTTCGCGCGCATCTTCCTTGCGCGGCTTCAGCTCGTAGATGATCCCGGCTTCGCCTTCGCCACCTTCCATGCTGGCGCCGTAAAGCGGCGACTCGCCATCGTAAGGAAGGCCGGCGGCAGCGCCGGCGTAGGTAAACCCGCCCTCGGGCGAGGCGCCGCCCATGCAATCGTCGTCCGGCTCGGCGGAATCGGCGCCGCAGAAATTGTGGATGACGATCAACTCCCAGCTATCGGCATTGCGTTCGAGCTTGAAGCCGACACCGCCGCCTTCGTCTTCACCGCCGCCGCTCGTCACGCCGTAAAGGCTGCCATCCTGGCCGATGATGAGCGTGGACGACGGATACTTGCCGTCCTGGCAATCGTCTTCGCTGCAGAAGCTATAGAGCGTCGAATGTTTCCAGCCGCCATTTCCGTCGGGGCTCAATTCGAAGATCGTACCAACGCCGTGTTTCCCGCCCTGCGAGGTCGCGCCGTAGAAATTGCCGGCGGAATCCATCACCAGGTTGCCGACGGGCGCGCTGCCATCGCGGCAACTGCCGCCGGCGCATTCGGTGAAGGAGTGCAGCGTATTCAGCGCCGCTGAGTCAGCGGGTGCAGCCGCCACGATTGCGGCGCCCAACAATCCGGCCGCTGAAATCCAACCGGCGTAATGTTTCCGTAGCAGTTTATGCATGGTTCACTCGCTCGCTCGCCAAAGAGGTTGAGGTATTGAGACGCAAAATCAGTTCATTGCAAGGGAAGAAACGGCGCGCGCAGACTTCGCTCCACTTGAGGGTGAATCGGACCAATACGGCGCGCGCCAGCGGGGTGTCCCCGCAGCGTGAACATACAATACCGGGCGCACCCTGCCAAGCCGTGCGCAACGCTTGGTCTGCGGTTGTAGTATTCCTGTTATATTATTTCCCTGTCTTCCTCATTGAAGCTCTGTTACTGTTCCTCGCAGGTTGCATCGAGCGGCGGGCGCGCGCGACTTCCGGCCTTAAATTAATCGATACTCAAGGGAGAATAAGATGACGAATGAAGTGCGTTTGCGGAACGGCGCGGCTGTCTGCGCCTTGCTGGCTGCGGCTTTTGTGGCCGCTCCAGCGAGTGCCAGCATTGCCGGCGGCGTCACGATCATCAACGCGGCCCATCACGACACGTCGGCGCCGCTGCGCGATATGATCCGCATATACAACAAGCAGCACGCCCATGACATTCATGTGGGCACGCATGTGATCCCGCTGCTGCCCGGACCGGCAACCAGACACCTGCCCGCCACTGTTGCTGACGGCATCAAGGGCGGTGGTTTTGTACCGGGCAAAGTGCAAACGACCGACAAGCTCAACTTCGACGGCCTCAATGATTCAAACAGCGATTGCAGCTGCGCGCCGCCCGACACCAACGGAGCAGTCGGTGCGACCCAATATGTGCAGTGGGTGAATGCGGCTTTCGCCATCTACGACAAAAACACCGGCGCTCTGATTTCCGGCCCGACCGCGGGCAATGCCTTGTGGACTGGATTTGCTGGCAAATGCCAAAGCAGCAATTCCGGCGACCCCATCGCGCAATACGACAAGAATGCGGGGCGCTGGGTAATGCAGCAGCCCGTGTTCTCTGGCTCGCCTTACAAAATGTGCGTCGCGATCTCAACCACCAGCGACGCGACAGGAACGTACAATCGCTACGAGTTCGATTTTTCCAATGTCTTCCCGGATTATCCGAAACTTGGCATCTGGCCTGCTTCCGGAAACGCCGCGTACTTCCTCTCCGTACGAGACTTTTTGAATGGCCAGCAGTTCCAGGGCTCGGAGGCCTGCGGAATGGACCGCGCGAACATGCTGGCAGGCAATGCGGCGACCATGCAGTGCAAGCTAATCAGCGGCCAGGATGGCGTGCTGCCTCAGGATTTTGACGGCACCACCCTGCCGCCATCCGGCGAAGACGAGTTGTTCGTGAATCACAGCGGCACGAACAAGCTCCAATTCTGGAGAATGCACGTCGACTTCGCAAATCCCAACAATACCACCTTGAGCAATGCGACTGGCGTCACCGTTCCGAGCTTCAGCCAGGCAGGCAGCGTCCCGCAGAAGGGCACCACCACCAGACTGGATGCGCTCGCGGGCTTCACAATGTATCGCCTTGCCTATCGGAACTTCGGCGACCATGAGGCCTTGGTTGCGACGCATTCCGTGAGCGTCAACGGCAGGGCCGCCGTGCGCTGGTACGAGTTCCGCACTCCGTCCAGCCCGACGCTGTTCCAGTCCGGCAACATCAAGAACAAGACGCTGCATTTCTGGACGGGCAGCGTTGCCATGGACAAGATGGGCAACATGGCCGTTGGCTACAGCACATCCTCATCCAACGACTTCCCGGGGATCACCTACTCCGGACGCGCAGCGAGCGATGGGGCCGGAAAAATGAAGAAGCACGGCGGTGGCCAAACGACCAATGGCGCCGGCAGCCAAACGGATGGTTTGACGCGGTGGGGCGACTACAGTGCCTTGTCGGTCGATCCCACCGACGATTGCACGATGTACTACACCAACGAGTACCTGAAGACGACCGGCTCCTTCAACTGGAGCACGAAGGTCAACTCCTTCAAGTTCAACAACTGCACCTGATTGTTTTGGCATAGATTCAAGAGGCGGGCTTCACGGCCCGCCTCTTTTTTTGTGCCGCCGCGCGCCGCGCGAGGGCCGGGGCTTTCTTCTCCCGATGCCTGGCGCCCTCAGCGCGCCAATGCGGCGATGGCGTCTTCGCGCAAGCCGCGCCACACCAGGCGAGTGCCGGACACGATCTCAAGCGCGGTGTAATCGCCGCGCATTTCGCTTGCGGCTTGCCGCAGCGCATCGGTATCGTCCGTACACCGAATTTCGGAAATGCGAGCGAAAACGCCGTCTGCGCGCAAGTAGCGGACGGTATACGCGATAAGTTCAGCCACGAGGGATATGTACCCCGACAACGACATTTTAGGCCCCAACAGAATGATACTCTGTCACATCTTTGTCTGGAATAAAATTACATAGGTTAAGCCTGCATCCTTTCTCCTGCTGTGGAGTTAATTCAAATTCCGGAGGAGGCGGGGATGCGTTAGTGGAAGCTATTCACCTGTTGCCAGCAGCGGAGCGCGCAAAGCGCTACCGCGCGCTCGCCGCTGAGGCGCTCGAGCGGGCCCAATCCCTGCCTTCCGGAGACAAGCGCGACTGGTACGTGGACATGGCGCTCGGCTGGGCCACTCTGGCGCAGAACTGCGAACGGCTCGCCGCAGAAGAAAGCGAAGGTTAGAGCATCGCCTCTAAAGAGCGCCGACTGCGCGGCAGAGCGCCGGCCGGGCTGCAGTGAACGGCAACACTGCTATTTGCGCAGAACCACGAAGCCAGCTTTCTCGAATACCGGCCGCGCATCCGGCCCTTCGATATAATTGAGGAAATCGCGGGCGAGCGGCCTCGCCTCTTTTGTCAGCGCGATGGGATAGACGATCGGCGGATGCGTGTTGTCCGGGAATGTGGCGACGACGCGCACATGCGGTTCGGCCATGGCATCGGTCGCATAGACGATGCCGAACGGTGCTTCGCCGCGCGCCACAAAGCCGAGCGCGGCGCGGACATTCTCCGCCGGCGCCAGATGTTCGGCGACCGCGCTCCATACGCCGAGCGCCGTCAGCGATGCTTTGGCGTATTTGCCAGCCGGCACAGATTCAGGATCAGCCACGGCCAGCCGGCCGCCGCGCAGCACTCCTGCGAGATTGAAATGCGGCGCGATGGTGAGCGCGGACTTCGAATCCCTTGGCGCGATCAGGACCAGATGGCCGCCCAGCAGATCGCGCCGCGTCTCGCGCAGGATCAGCCCGCGTTTGTCAAGGTAGTCCATCCAGTCGGTGTCCGCCGAAATAAACACATCGGCGCCTTGCGAATTCTCGATCTGCCGCGCGAGCACCGAGGAGGCGGCAAAGGAAATGGCCGCTGTGTGGCCTGTTTTCTGCTGCCATGCGGCGCCGACCTTATTCAGCGCATCGGTCAGGGAGGCGGCGGCGAACACCGTCACGTCGGCGGCGTGGGCGAGTGGCCCGAACGCAAGGGCGACAAACGTGGCAAGCGCAAGAGTGGCTCTGAATTTCATCTTCCGCTCCGATTGTCTGAACCGTTTGGGTATCACGGAAGAGGCGGTTAAGACATGCGGGAAAACCGATTTGCATCGCGATGTTCAAGGCCGAAGCCCGCTGGCTCTACCGCCGCCTCTCCGCATTTCCAGCGGCAGAGATTTCCCCGTTACTCAATCTGGGCTCGAGCACACGTTATTTTCGCGAAGTGGAGCAGCAATGGACTTCGCAAGACCTGTTCGCGCCCCTTCGGGCCGATGGCGTTTCCGTCATCCATGTCGATTTTCGCGAAGGCGACGGCATCGATCTCCGCGCCGACATTCTCGACGACAAGGATATGCCGCGTCTGAAGGCGCTGGGCGCCCGCGCCATTCTCTGTTGCAATTTGCTGGAGCACGTGCGCGAACCGAACCTTCTTGCCGCGCGATGCCTTGAGATCGTGGGAGCAGGTGGCCTTGTCTTTGTCACCGTGCCGTTCAGCTATCCGCATCACCGCGATCCCATTGACACCATGTATCGTCCGTCACCGGAAGAACTGGGGAAACTGTTTGCGCCCGCGAGGATGCTGAGCGGGGAAATTCTCGACGCTGGCGAATCCTATCGCGACCAGGTGAAGAAGCGGCCCTGGATACTGCTGCGCCATGTCTTGCGCGCGCCGGTGCCATTTCTGGGCAGGGAGAAATGGCGGCGATCGCTGGGCAAGCTCTACTGGCTCAAGCACAATTACAAAGTCACGGCCGCGGTCTTCCGCGCGCCGGGTTGAAGACAATGCCTGCGCTGCCCCGCATCAAAACCGCAATCCAGATCAAGGCGATTATCCGCCGGGCGGAAGTGGCCGGCGCGCAAGCCTTTCTGGTGCGGCGTGGGCAGGAAGACGCCGGCGCGCTGTTTCTCAAAATCTCGCGCCTCGATGGTACCTTCACCATTCTCAATCAGGCACGGCGCGGCGATGGCGAGCTCGTTTGGACAAAGCCGCTCGGCGACAGCGTGGACGAGGCGGCATCTGCGAAATATCTGGACAAACAGCTGCGCTTCGATCCCGACATCTGGATTGTGGAAATCGAAGATCGTGAGGGCCGCGCCTTCGTGGACGAACCGATTGCGTGAGGGACACCTCTCGCGCGGTTAGCGGGGGCCGCCCGAAACTGCGTCCACGATTGATTCGCGGACTTCCTCCACCTTCTGCTCTGGCTGGCGTTCGATCTCGATCAGTTCGTTGCGCGCCTCCTTGGTGGCGCGGATCAGTTCGTCGAGCTTCGCCTGCAGCGCGACGCCATCGCGGTTCTGGGTGTTCTGGATGAGGAACACCATCAGAAACGTCACGATCGTCGTGCCGGTGTTGATGATCAGCTGCCACGTGTCCGAATAATGGAAGATCGGGCCGGTCGCCGCCCATACGATAATCGTCAGGCAGCAGAGAGCGAAAGTGACCGGCTTGCCGGCCAGCCGCGCCACTTCGTTGGAAAGCCGTGAGAACAGCGGGAGCTTTGCACCGGCTTCCGTTGCGTCCGGCGCAGAGGTGATCGGTTTGTTCGGAGAGGCGGTCATGCTTACCGCGCGGAGAATACTTCGATTCGGCAAAACGCGGATCGATATTTTGTTGTTTCGCTGAAAGCGTTCGTTGGGCCGTGGAGTCGTCTCAAATTTCCGGATCGTTCACGAAGAGGACACATGACGTTCACTGGTCCACCTTGATGTGCCCGTTCATTGACCAACTTTCCGGTCGCCAGATTTGAACCGCCCGCAGCATTGGAGTAAGCCCCTGCCCGTAGCGCGCATTTTACGCGGAGGGCTTTTTCCAGATGGATCGGAACACGTTGGTGGCCGAGCTTCTCGGCCACGGAAATCATCTGGTGGTAACGGGCAGCACCAAACCGGAGGATATGGCCAAAGGCATGGGTTTGATGCTGTTGGCGTTGGGGGAGTTGCTGGAACCTGGGCGGCAGAAAAGTGCCTTTGGGACCCAGAAGTTTGCTTCGTCGGGAACACCCAGAACGGCCGCATTTTCAAAAACGGCGCCGCATCTGTCAAAGGTATCCACGCGCTTCTGAGAATCAGTGCCGCGTGCGTTCGAATGGGATCGTGAGCACCGGTTCGCCGCTCGCATCGGCAATCTGGATCTCGTAGTCGGCCGCCGACTCGCCGGTGCGCTCGGCAACCATCAGCAAATCGCGGAACGTGCGCAGCGCTTCGTCCCGGGCTTCATCCAGGTCCGGAAGATACATGCCAACCCAATCGCGGGATACTTCTTCTCCCTTGCGAAAGTTGAAAAAATACCTATTCACTCCGCGGCGCTCCGTTGCCCGCCCCCTCCACTGTAGATAGTCGCGAAATCCGTTCAGGTTCCCTTCAATCGATTCTTACCGGTATCGCCCAGAACGCCTTCGCTAGCCCCGTCCGCTTGTTTTCCTTGCAACAGATTATGCTTGAACGAAAGGGACGATGCCGGTCAAATGTGAAGTCTAAGGCCGGCTGAAAAAATCTGGTCCCGAAAATTGAGCACCTCGAAGGGGTTCGGCGCGGAATGGCGCGATGAATAAACATAGCCAAACTCGGCGCCGGCATACCGGTTGATCAGGTAACGCACCGTGACGCCAGCGGAAGGGTATTGATCGGTGCGCGCAAAGGAGGGGCCCTCAAGGTGGCTGTTCGTATACCCAACCACGCCTTGCACGATGACGTCGTGGCGCGCTTCGTAATCCGCGGAAAGCCGGAAGGTCTGATCGTCGGAGACCGTGAACCCGGGCAACACGATATCGGATGCTGCTCGCGATGCTGTGAAATGAACCGTCAAAATGTCTGACGGGTACCAGTCGATCGCTGCGCCGTAATCGATGGTGGAGAAATCCGGCAGCGGCGATTTGAATTCCTGGTGCAGCCAGCCGAGGTAAACTTCACCGTTCCATGTTTTGTTCGGCGCAAAGGATATTCCTGCGTCTATACGGCCGCCGGTTGACGAGCGCACATCATGGTCGAAATTGCGGCCGTCATAGAGGGCGCGCGCGAACAGGTAATACCCCGGTGCAAACCGGTATCCTGCCTTGGCGTAAGGTGCGAACAGGCTTTCATCGCGGTCCCCGTTGCTGAAGCGAGAACCATCAAGGAGGGTCGTCGAGCCCCAGTCGAAGCGATCGAACGTGGCTCCGCCGCCAACGATCCAGTCTCCGTTCTCGTAATTCAGGTGCGACTCGGCGTGACCGCGATAGTAGCGCGTGTAGTCCCGTTGCGCACCGATCACCTCGGCAGATTCAAAACCTTCATGGGACTCGCCATAGTAGCCTGAGCCGGTGAGCAACAGGCCTTTCGCGAGCGTCACGCTACCATCGGCACCGAAGCTCCAATCTGTAAGGTTGAGGCGGTCGAAGCGTGCGTAGGCGAGATTGTCGGCATTGCCGAAAACGCTGAACGCCCCCCCATCCCATTTACGCACCAGCCGCAGGCTGGGAGCGGTTTCGGCGTACCAGTCGGGCGCGCGCTGTTGCTGCAGCCTGAAGACATTGTCGTCGTAATTTGCGAGGGCCGCCAATGCCGGGAAAAGGGTCCAGTCGCCGAGCGCGATCCCCTGTGCGTCGTAATCGGGACGCGGGCGTTCCATCACGCCGACGGGCACGCTGCCCGCAGGAGCTGTCTCGTCCGCAGCGCCGGGCACGCTACCGAGCAAAAGCAGCGCGATGGCGCCGAATGCGCTGCCGCGGGCGTGCACGCGTGGTCTGGTCATGGATCCCCCTGCGACCGGTCGCGGCTTGGTAACAGTGTGCGCGGCAGAGCCGCGCCCGGCAAGCCAACGATGTGCAACGCGAAGCGGGGTTAAAGGCTCCGAATCGGTATATTTTCTCCCGCCGGATCAACTGCCGCTGGTGTCGGTGGACCAGATGGGGCGGAAATCGCGGGAATAGATCACCAGATTGCCGTCTTCCTGCATCGCGAGAAAGGCGCCTGGATTGCCGTCCGTGTGGGAGGCCCAGAGAGGCTTGTCGCCCTTGCCATAGATTACAAGGTTGCCATCATCCTGCATGGCCAGCTTGACCGCCTCTACTGTCTCGCTTTGCCAAATCAGGCGCTTGGCCTTTGTGTTCCACAATTCCAGATTGCCACGCGCCGTGAAGTGCAAGACGTACTTGCCCCCCACAGTCCAGCGTTGGTCAGGGCCGAACTCGCCGGCCGCGCCATGTCTAATCGTCTGCGACACCCCGTGCGCCCCACAGGTTGATTACATTTTTACCGATATTTATTTTTATTGCAAAGGTGGGGCCAATATTTCTGTCACAAAAGGGGATGCAGGGGAGACTTGGGAACGTCCGGCCGAGGTCTGACGTTTCCTAGGACGTATAGCCGGTACCAATCTCTTCCCCCTTGGTTCCCGGTTATTTCATGGAGCGGCCACCAGCAAGTGGCCGCTCTGCGTATTGGGCGGGCTTCAGAATAATTCCGTGAAAAGATAAAGACCGCCGATCATCAGGCCGGCGCCTGCGCCTCCCACCAGAATGGAGGCGAACAGGCCCACAATCCGCTGGGTGAAGGGCACGGGAGCGCGCTGAAACAGGACGTAGACGCCGTAAGCGGCGAAACAGGCCACCCATATCACAGCCGCGAAGTAGATGAGCGGTTGGAACAACAGAGCCATGGGTGGGTAAGTGCGAGCGCTTCACAGCACTCATAGCGCACCGGACCTGGTTTTGATACCCGCACCTTTCAACCGGCGCGCTCGGGTGCCAATTCCCGCCGCGGTGTAACGACAGTGCTGTTGCTCCGGCCCAGGTTCGAAATTCGCCGCGCCACTGCCTGCGCGCAGGCCCGCATCATCGCAAGGACAACGAACAGCGCAATAATCGTGGCGCCGAGCGCGACCACGGCTGCGAGACCGGCTTCGATTTCGGGAACAGTCAGTTGAGCGAACGCATGCACAGCGCCGGTTTCCTTTCAGCAACGATGAGAGAAATTCAGGCTTCGGTCTCGAGCGGTTTGTGGGAACGTTTCGGCACGAAATGCTCGCGCGCGACGGCCAGCTCGAAAATGAGGGAGCAATAGGCGGAGAACACCACGAAGGACAGCGCCGCCCAGCTCGTCCAGCGATTGCTCATGCCGGTGGCTGCAGCGCCGTACAGCATGGAGGCGAGCGCAAAGCAGACGATCGTCAGTCCCCACACCACACGCATGGCGGGCGTGAGGCTTGAGATAGAAAGGTGCGCACCCAGCATGCGGGTGAACACCGTCACCGCCACCAGCCCGGAATTGCTGATGGTGATGAAGAGAAGATCGGGGGCCCAATTGTCGTCCCAATCCGGGGCGGATTTCGCCGCATAATGCAGCAGCAGATGACAGAGCAGGGGCATCAGGCCGATCACCAACCCCGCCGCCCAGTCGCACCAGGCGATCTTGTTCGCGTGCTCAAGGGATTCGGGGCGATGCTTCGCGAGCTTCTTTTCGTATTTCGAGCGGCGGCTTTTCGGTTCTGCGGGGAAAGAAGCCAGAGGTTCCTCCTCCGCTTCTTCAAATTGCATCGGCGACAAGAAGCGCGAAGCCGTGCTCATTGCTTGCGCTTCCGGCGCAGGTTGCCGCCCAGCGGCGCATCCAATGAAAACACGTTCCGCGTATTCTTTGCCTTGGTGATGCGTCCGGTGCGCACGAGCCGCCACAACTTGTTCTGGATCACGCGGCGCTTGGCGATGAGGCCGAAACCGCGATACAGCCCGATCAGAACCTGATCGAGATCGGCGCTGCCACCGCCGGCGGCGAGCACGGAAAGGATCTGCTGCTCCAGCTGGTCTCGGGTGCGGGGGCTGAGCTCCTTCAGCAGCGCCGGCGGCAGCGCTTCCTTTTCGGCTGCTTCACGCGGGACGACGGCACGTGCAGCGGGAGCTGCGGGCCGCTGGCGCGATTCCAGTAGCGTTTGCAGGACTGCCGCCTGCTCCAGCCAGCGCTGATGCCGCCCCCGTTCTTCGGCGGAAATGCCGGGGCGCGTCTGCGCATCGCGCAGGCTGGCCATCAGCTCGGCAAGAAAGCCGGAAGGATTGTTACGGGCAGGCTGGCGGCGCATGCGCATCCCACGAAGCGGCTCCTGTCGCCTCCATTACATGGATTTCAGTGAAACTCAACCTGTTTCTGCGATTTTTCTGCGCTGCTTCTGCACCATGCCGCAACTGTTGATGCTGGTGGGCAGCCCAGATGATCGCCGGTCACATATTTCCAGGAGGTGCCGCCGTTTCGCTCATGCCGCCGGTGACCGGATCGTAGAGGTAATAGGTGGTGGAGGTGGGACTGGTGCAATCCGGCGTGCACATCTTGTAGCGCTGGTGCAGATCGCCATAAGCAAGGCCCACGGAAGTCGAACCCTGCGTGATGCTCGCCACCTGATTGAACGAGGTCCAGCTATAGAAGCGGGCGGCGTGCGCGGCCGTGCAGGTCTGACCCGAGCCCAGCATGCATTTCATGTTGCCGTTGGCATCGTACTGGAAGGTCGGCGTCGCCACCCCATTATAACTGGTTGAGATGGACGTCAGCTGCTGCGGGCCGGCGCCATTCTCGCCGTAATTGTAGCAGGCGACGGCGCCGCACACGTCCGATTTGCGGGTGATGTTTCCGCCGTCATACCACATCACCTTGCGATCGCTGCCGTCGGTGCACGTGGAGCCGTCGAGCGAATATTTCGATAACCGGCCCCAGGCGTCGTAACAGAAGGTCTCATTCCAGTTTTCATAAGTGTCGCTCCGCGCTACGAGGTTGCCCACTTTATCCGGCGTATACGACTGATTCTGAATATCTCCCGCGCAAGGATCCGCCGACGAAGTGCAGATATTAAGCAGATTTCCTGTATACTGATCGTAGCCTTTGATGGTGATCTTGCCGTTACCGTCCGTCGATTTCTTGAGATGCAGCTCTGCGTCCCGCTGGTTCGCCGTCCAGATCGCTGCATGGGTCGAGTAATCCTGAATCTGGGTGAGATAGCCGTAGCTGTTGTAAATGTATTTGGCGACGAAACCGGACGGATAACTCACCGTATCGATATGGCCATCCGCGCAGGTTCATCGCCCTAATTTTCTTTTCTCTTATAGAACGCATTCAATCTCGCGAAAACATAAGCTCCGAAATCGGCGAGATCGGCCTCACTAATAGTCACATCTACAAAGTTGCGGTGGGGGACCACCCTACTCGTGACATGCACGTCTTGGACCCATCTGTCGTCCACGTTCGTATCCGATATTACATCGTCAATTCTAATTCGAAAGCCGTGCACCTCTTCGTCAAGGGAGACGATAACGGCGCGGCGCCGTTTTTGGTTTGGCTTGTTGGTGCTCATCATTCTCACCAATGTGGAAGTGGCGCATCGATCCCCCGATCGCGTCCACTCAAACAATTTCCAAAGCGCAACATCGCTTGAGCCTCGCATATCTTGTAGACTTGGTTTCCGTTTCGGCCATTGTTCCGGGCCCGATTTGCCAGCGCGGCGAAGGTTGCCAAATCTCTATCGAGGTTTTCCTCGCAACGTTATTCACGTTCGTCGGCGCTTTCACAGGGGATAAGGCGCAATATCCAGGAATTCCTTTGGTGCAGGTATCAGAAGGTCGCGTCCAAATTCTCCGTAAAGGCCGAGTTGACCATTTTTGTACAATTCAGAGCCATATAGATAACTTCCTGCTAGTTTGATCGCGAGTATCAGCGCCTGCAAACTGGATTCCCCGAACACAGTCTTTGTAATTTCAAACGGTGCATCAATTTGCACACAACAGCACCAAGTGCCTTCTATTTTTGACTGTTCCGGAGCGAAAAATCTCACGCCAATTTTTTTCTCACTGGCACGACCATTTCCAAGGTTGGCGCGGTCACCCCGTTGAAGCTGGCCGGAAACTCCTTCCGGCTGAATGAAAAAAGGGTCTTAGGTCAGCTGCAATATGTAGAGTCTCCGAATTTCTCCCGAATTCCGCCGGCAAGGTGCTTTTCGCACCTTAATGTTTATCCAGATGCCGTAGGAAATCCGAGGTCTTTACCGTCTATAGAGCCCACCCAAGTGAGCCTTCCGGACTTGAACTCCTCTGTTGAGGAAAGTCTGTTTCCGATCAACTGCAGAGTTATATAAAGTGCCTGCACGGCGTCGATTCCCATGCCAAAGCTCGCCAGTGTCTTTGATAGCCCGTTGATACAATAGGCACAGGAGTAGTGGCCGTCTGTTCCAGGCTCTTCAATCGGACAGAATATATCGACATACACGTCCTGCTCTTTGTCGAGCTTAAGCTGCCGCCTAATGTACGGCTCTTTATTGATCATTGTGTCGCCCATATGCTGAGTTCTGTCAGTCCCAATAAGCTGGCGGCTGCCGCTCCACACGGCTCGACGACTGCACAGATAGCAACGCCTGTCGCGCCCAGTCCAAACAGCGCTCCTCCATGGAAAAAAGAATCTGATGAACGTGGGGCAAATAGCGAAGTTATCAAAGGTGGCAACGGTTTACCATTTCGACGAGCCCAATCTCTTTTCAGGGCGCTTTGATAGCAGGCGGAAGCCAGTGCGCCGGTAAATTGACGGCAGACATTGAAATCGATTTTCCGCTCCCTCTCGTTGTCGTCATCATCATCAGACGGTCCTTCGGGTGTTGGTCGCAACGGGCTGACCATCGGAAGCAGCGGGGCCATAACTTTTGAGATGCCTCTCGTTCCACCACCATCATTACCAAAAGTGGCAGGCGTATACGTGTACAAGGAGGTTAGCGACACGTCCGGCACCCAATAAAGGCCATGCGTGGTAGTGGATATGCCTGCTTCTTGCACCGTAATTTCATGAGTCCCCCAGTGACCTGCCCCGTCAGCAGGATTTCCGCTATCGATATAGATTGACTCACCATCACCGAGAACTGAAATACCCGGCCCCCAGCACCAGCAAGGGAAGGGGAGGCCATCTGTCGACCAATAATGATGATGATCGTCTGTTGTAGTGTGCCCGCTCGGATCGATGGCGTTGAGGGGATTGTTGCCGACATACGAATACCGCTGAAAGCCGGTGAAGTCGTACGGGTTGGGCACCATGCTGTCGGCGGAAATGAAGAGTCCGAGGCCCGGATCGTAGACGCGGCCATTCATGTTCACCAGGCAGAAGGAATCCAGCATCTCGTGCTGGGTGAAGCCGCGGGTGAGCACGCTGGTCAGCGTGCAGCCGGAATCGTCGGAGGCATCGGGATTGCGGCGCTTGCCCCAGGCATCGTAGCTGTCGTGCTCCACCACGCAGCCCGGCATGCTGCAGCCGTTGATGCTGGCGGGCGAGCCCAGATGATCGCCCACCACGTATTTCCAGTTGGCGGTGCTGCCGGTATTGATCCGCGCGGCCACGATCTGCCCATCAACGGCGACATAATCGTTCCAGGTGGTATTGGAGCCAGACACCACCTTCTCGCTCATGCCGCCGGTTACCGGGTCGTAGAGATAGTACGTGGTGGAGGTGGGACTGGTGCAATCCGGTGTGCACATCTTGTAGCGCTGGTGCAGATCGCCATAGGCAAGGCCCACGGACATCGAACCCTGCGTGATGCTCGCCACCTGGTTGAAGGATGTCCAGCTATAGAAGCGGGCGCGGCGTGCGCGGCCGTGCAGGTTTGTCCCGCCCCGAGCATGCATTTCATGTTGCCATTGGCGTCGTACTGGAAGGTCGGCGTCGCCACCCCATTATAGCTGGTTGAGATGGACGTCAGCTGCTGCGGGCCGGCGCCATTCCCGCCGTAATTGTAGCAGGCGACGGTGCCGCACACGTCCGATTTGCGGGTGATGCCTCCGGATTAAGATTGAGGTCAGTTATCGTTATCCGATGACTTTTGTTTACGTCCACTGACTTCATGGAACGTCGGGCCAATGAACACGACAGCAAACAGGAGCGCTATGAAACCAATAATTGCGGCCTGCTTCCCATACGCGCCAAACCAGTTGGCACCGGCATAATAATTTATCCAAGAGAGAATTGCGGCAGCGAGTACCAGACCCACAATGGCCCGTCGCGTATTGTAAGGTAGCTTTGTCATTCCTAATGACTCCGAGTGCACATTTTCTGCTGTGGTCCCAATTGCGAAATTGCGCTCGTCACGGCATCATAGGTGGCGCCTGCGACAGTGTTAGATTGATTAATGAAAGCGCTCGTTGCTCTTTCACTCGCTGATTGGGGAGACCCTGCTGCAAAGTCGCCGGCCTTCCCTATCGAATAGCCAAGGCCAAAAACCGCTGTCCCATATATGGCATTCGAGTAACCTGCCCCGCCGGCGCCCTGAAACAATCCGCCAATGATCTGGGCTCCGCCCCCGACGTAGAGTCCAATAAAACCACTCCCTCCGGCAAGGGCAAGCCCCGGAGCAACGAGGTATTCTTGGCCAGTTACCCACCCGCCGCCGGCAACTGCCAGTCCGAGGCCCTCCCCCTGAATTGTGTAGTTTCCAGTCAGAGCCGAGACATTCTCGAACCAGTTACCTATGTCTACCAAAGTCTGGTTGCAGTCGCTTTGGCTATTCTGATGCTTCGAACTACCTTGTGAAGCTCCACCACCCGCGCCGCCTCCACCTCCACCTCCACTGAATCCACGTCCCGTTCCGTTATTCAGTCCATAGCCGGCGAAGTCACCGCAGCCGCGCGAACAAGGGTCTCGGCGCCCAAGTACGACAACGGTTTCCGTCGGATCGGAATCAACGCCGTCGAAAGTGAATTGGTCCATATTCATGCTCTGTAAATCGCCAAGATTGTCCGCGGATGGATCATCGGTCAGGTAATGCTTGGCATCGCTGATCCAATCGTGCCCGCTTGGATCGATGGCGTTGAGGGGATTGTTGCCCACGTAGGAATACCGCTGAAACCCGGTGAAGTCGTATGGGTTGGGCACCATGCTGTCGGCAGAGATGAAGAGTCCCAGGCCCGGATCGTAGACGCGGGCGTTCATGTTCACGAGGCAGAAGGAATCCAGCATTTCATGCTGGGTGAAGCCGCGGGTGAGCACGCTGGTCAGGGTGCAGCCGGAATCGTCGGAGGCATCGGGATTGCGGCGCTTGCCCCAGGCATCGTAGCTGTCGTGCTCCACCACGCAGCCCGGCATGCTGCAGCCGTTGATGCTGGTGGGCGAGCCCAGATGATCGCCCACCACGTATTTCCAGTTGGCGGTGCCATTCGCGTCGATCCGCACGGCCACGATCTGGCCGTCGGCGACGATGTAGTCGTTCCAGGTGGTATTGGGCGCCAGACACCACCTTCTCGCTCATGCCGCCGGTGAAGTCGCGCTGGGCCGCGCCTTGACATACCGTGTCTTACCGGTATCTTACCTCCATGAAGCCGGCAGCGAAAGCATCCACCGTCGTTTCGACCAAGGGGCAGGTCATTCTTCCTCAGGCAATTCGAAAACGGCGCCAGTGGAGCGCCGGCACGCGGCTGATCGTGGAGGATACGCCGGAAGGCGTGCTCCTGAAGGCTGGGCCCTTTTTTCCACCCTCGAAACCGGAGGATGTTTTCGGCTCATTGCATACAGGCGAGCCGGCCAAAACCCTCAAGGAAATGGACGACGCCATTACCGCGGAAGTGAAGCGGCGGCATGCTCGCGGTCGATACTAATATCGTCATTCGTTATTTGACCGCGGACGATGCCGCCCAGGCGAAGCGGGCCAGAAATCTCGTCGACGGCAATCCTGTCTTCCTGACAACCACGGTCGTGCTCGAAGCAGAGTGGGTCTTGCGGAGTTATCGTCTCACGCGGGAGCAAATCGTTGTACAATTGCGCGGGTTCATCCGCCTGCCCACTGTGACCGTGGAGGCCCCGTCGCGCATGGCGAGGGCGCTTGCCTTGGCTGAGGCAGGCATGGATTTCGCCGACGCGCTGCACCTCACAGCCGCGGAAGATTGCGAAGCGTTCATCACTTTCGATCAACCGCTTGTGAAAGCCGCCCGTTCGCACGGCTTAACGATCCGTTCACCGTGAAAGCACGGGCAGCCAAGGGTGGATTTCGCGCGTTTAACCCCCGAGTCTTGAAACCGCCGCAAACATCGACAAGCTAAGGACGTAGGGACGGGCCTGGCGCGAACACTATCCCAAGGAAGATGGCCGATCATTTGAAGGAAAATTTCCAGGCGCTCGGCGAGTGGCTGGCAAGACCGCGTGGGCCTTTCGCGAAATTTTTCGCCATCGCCACGGTGATCATCGCGTTGCCGCTCGCGGCGCTGATGCTGTCGCCTTACATTCTGAGCACGCTGGCGCCGCCCATCGATCCGCGGCTGGACCTCTACAGCATCAACCGTCCCATCGCCTTCACCTTCCTCGATTCGGATGGCAACCAGATCGGCCACCGCGGCGCCATCGTGGGCGAGCGGCTGAAGCTGGCCGACATGCCGCCCTATCTTCCCGCCGCATTCATCGCGGTTGAGGACCGCAATTTCTATTCGCATGGCGGCATCGACATTCACGGACTGTTGCGGGCCATGTGGGTGAACTTTCGCGCCCATCACGTGGTGCAAGGCGGCTCCACTATCACGCAGCAGACCGCCAAGGTGGTGTTCCTGAATCCCAAGCGCACCTACCAGCGCAAGGTGCAGGAGCTGTTCGATGCGGAGAGCCTGGAGAAATCGCTCAGCAAGAAGCAGATCCTCGCGCTGTACCTGAACCGCATCTATCTCGGCTCCGGTGCCTACGGCGTGGACGGCGCCGCGCATGTCTATTTCAGCAAGAGCGCGCGCGAGCTGACCTTACCGGAAGCCGCGATGCTGGCGACGCTCACCACCGCGCCGTCGGTTTTCTCTCCGCGGCGGGATCTGGCTGCCGCGCAGGAGCGCGCCAGTCATGTGCTGGACGACATGGTGAAAACGCACGCCATCACCCGCGAGCAGGCGGAAGAAGCGAAAGCGCATCCCGCCGTGGTGACGGACCGTTCGCTGCAGGAGGCACGCAATTTCTTCCTCGATACCGCGGCCGACGAAGCCACCCGTCTCGCCAGCGTTAACGGTCAGCCGCCGTCCGCGGATCTCGTGGTGCGCACCACGCTCGACACGAAACTTCAGGAGGCAGCGCGCGGTGACCTGAATCGCATTCTCACCAAGCAGGGCCGCCGCGCGCACGCCCATGAAGGCGCGGTGATCGTGATGAAGCCCGATGGCGCCATCACCGCCATGGTCGGCGGCCGTGATTACGACGAAAGCGAATTCAATCGTGCCACGCAGGCCAAGCGCCAGCCGGGTAGTGCCTTCAAGCCGTTCGTGTATCTCGCTGCGGTGGAAAGCGGCATCAGCCCGTGGGAGACGCGCAGCGATTCCCCGGTCGACATCGATGGCTGGGCGCCCACGAATTACGGCAACCGGTCCTACGGCACCATCACACTGGCCGATGCGCTGGCGCACTCCGTCAACACCATCACCGCCTCGCTGGCGCAGGAAGTCGGCGTCGACAAGGTGGTGGAAGCAGCGCAGCGGCTGGGCATTAAATCGCCGCTGGAAGCGAATGCCTCGCTCGCGCTTGGCACGTCGGAAGTAACGCCGCTGGAGCTCACGAGTGCCTATGCCGCGTTCGCCAATGGTGGCTTGCGGGTGCAGCCCTATATGGTGACGCAGGTCAGCGACAATGCCGGTCATGCGCTGTACACGCGCGCGACGCCGCAGTTCGAGCGTGTCATCGCAAACCATGTGGATCGCGACATGGTGGCGATGCTGTACGGCGTGGTGACGCAAGGCACCGGCCGCAGTGCTTCCATTGCCGGACATCAGGCGGCGGGCAAGACCGGCACCACGCAGGATTATCGCGATGCGTGGTTTGTCGGCTTCACTGCCGACTATGTCGCCTGTGTGTGGGTCGGCAACGATCATTCCACGCCAATGCGCAATGTGACCGGCGGCAGCATTCCGGCGGAAGTCTGGCGGGCGGTGATGACCACCGCGGAAGACGGGTTGCCGGCCAAGCCGCTCGATATGTCCGAGCCGCAGGCGCCGATCGAAGACAACGGCATCATCACCGCCGATACCGGCGAAGCCGCGGTCGAGAACGATACCAACGGCACCGCGTCCACCGATGAGGAAGCCGGCGGCGCCAATGTGGACGAAGACAGCGAGTCTTCTTCCTCCGACAGTGACAATAGCAGCAATGGCGATGCCGATTCCGGCAGCGGCACCAAAACGGCGAAACACGACAATGGGGGCTGGTGGAACTGGCTGTTCAGCGGCAATGGCGGCAATGAACCCAGACGCGGCAGGCCGCCGTCCTCCAATGAGCCGAATGCCGCCGTTCCCACTCCGCACGAGGCACCACCGGCCCATTCCGTTCCGTTGACGCGGGCCGCTCCGCCGCCGGACGATACCGATTCTGCTGATGAAGATCAGACTTATCCCGAACGGATCGGCCCGCCGCCTGTCCGCGTGGTGCGCCCGCGCCGCGAGGAACCGCCGCCGCCGCGTAGCGGTCCACCGCCGCCGCCGCCACCCGATGCGGATCAACAAGGACCGCCGCCGCCCGGCGACGAAGACAGCGATAGTCCGCAGTGACGCGCGGGTGAAGCGGCTGCGGTCTGGTCGCCGTCTAGCGTTTCACTTCAAACGTTACGCCGGCGTTGCTGGCGCCACCCGCCGCCGTGCTGCCGAACAGGTCGCCGTTTGCGTCCATCGTGAGCGGCGAGAACGGATCGGCGCCGTCCGCACAACCCTGCTGGGCGCAGAAACTGTGCAGGACGGATTCAGTCTTCGTACCGGCAGTGAACTCAAACACAACGCCATTTCCCGCATCGCCGCCTTGTGCGGCGGTGCCAAACAGATTGCCTGCCGCGTCGATCGCCAATGACGCTTCGGGAGCGCCCCCGTCGCCCAGACCGGCAAACTGGTACAGCACCTGGAAACTGTAGCCCCCGCCGCTCGGCGACAGCTCGAACAAGGTGCCCTCGTCGTGATCGCCCAAACGCAGGGTGGTGCCGTAGAGGTTGCCCGCGCTGTCGAGCGCGAGACCCGCCTGTGGGCGGCTACCGTCCGTGCAGCTCTGCTGGCTGCAGAAGCTGTAGATCACCCTGTAATTGTATTTCGCGCCCGCGGGCGAGAGTTCGAACACCGCACCCTGACCCTGCGCTCCGCCGAGATTGGCAATGCCGAAAATGTTGCCGGACGCATCCGCGGTCAGCCCGCCAATCGGCAGCATCCCTGCATCGCACGGCAGCGTCGAGCAAAAATTGTAGAGCATTTTCACGCGCGATTTTCCATCCTGCCGCGTGAAGGTGTAAACTGTGCCGCCGTTCAGCGAACCGCCCTGACTGGTGGTGCCGTAGAGCGGTGCCGCGCCGTCGTAGGAAAGCCCGGCTGCGGCGCCCTGATAGGTGACCCCGCTCGAAGGCGAGAACCCGGTCCCGCAATCGCCCGAGCAGAAGGCGTGCAGCGCCTTCACCTGTCCATCGGGCGATGCTTCGAAAATCGTGCCGCCATCGCCAGCGCCGCCGATGGTCGTGGTGCCGTACACGTTCCCGTTTGCGTCGCGGATCAGCGGAAAATCCGGCGCAGCCCCATCCTTGCAGGTGCCGCCGCAGAAATTGTGCAGGCGCGTGTAGGCCGTGTCCACGCCGTGCCCATCGGGTGCGAGCCGGAAAAGAACGCCCCGGCCGTTTTTTCCCCCATCGCCCGTGCCGAGCAGACTTCCATCATTTTCCAGTATGACGCCGCCGGTCGACGTGCCCCCGTCGGGGCAGCCGGCCTTCTTGCACGCGGAATGGAGCACACGAAAGCCACTGTCCGCCGATGCGCTCTCTGCGCGGACGCATGGTGTTGCAAGGCCGAGGGCAAACAGAAGAAGTGCGGGATTCGCAAATGGCCGAAAGCGCATGCCGATGTCCCCCCTGACGCGCGCGATGCCCCGTGTGTCGCGAACGCATTGATCGAGTGACGCAATCTTCCGGCGGGTTATTCCGTCCGGCCAAGGTCAAGGGCACTTAAATTCGAAGAGTATCGATGCTGAGTGTCAGGCCGCGTGCGGCCAGGCGAGGGCCGGACCACACCACGGCATCGCCGCGGCAGACCTCGAACCTGTCGTAGTCCTGCTTCACGGTCGCGAGGAAGGCGAACGCTTCAAAATCATCGGCGCATGGCTTCAGGTGAAGCCGGAGAACGCCGCCTGCCGCGTTGAAGTAGCGAAACAGGTACTGGGTCTTGTTTTCCATCGCCGCCTCT
This sequence comes from Rhizomicrobium sp., assembly GCA_036269195.1. Classification (GTDB taxonomy): domain Bacteria; phylum Pseudomonadota; class Alphaproteobacteria; order Micropepsales; family Micropepsaceae; genus Rhizomicrobium. The sequence continues at coordinate 129,962 of DATASO010000015.1, read as the reverse complement.
GCCCCATGGGAGGTGCGGCGGCAGCGTGCGATGCCTGGCACTGGCCGACAAACGGGAAAATCCCGGTTCGCTAAACGAACGGTACTGTGAGCGCGCGCTATTGAAACGAATTTGCCGCAAAGTCTGCCTGACTGCGATCGTCAGGCACGGAGCGTTCAGCATCGTGCGAAGCAGATTCGGGGCGGCAGCCATGCAGCGATCCCTCGAGATCGAAGTCTCCGCGAACGAGGACGCCCGCCGTGTCTACCAGGCGCACGGTCCACACGCCGCGCTGCGACTTCAGATATCGCGCGCGCGCCAGCGCCTCGCCGTAGTTTTCGCAATCGTCGGCGAGCGTGAAGGAACCGCGGCGATAGCAGACACGAAATTTGGGCACGTTCTAACCTCCGGCCCCCCGCATGACACAACATGCGAGCATGGTGCGCGGGTGCATCATGTGCCGATTCGCGGTTAACAAACCGTTCTCGAAAAAATCGGCCTTTGACCGGTAGGTCATTCGCCTGGGGATAACGGCCACTTTACCGCGCTTCACGCTTCTGTTACGCGGCCGAATAGGGGCGGGGCTGCTCCTTCAAATGTCAATTTGCAAAGCCGCAGCGCGGCGCGCTTCGAAGGGGCGCTTTCATGAATCGCAAACTGTCAAAACTTCTGCTTTCCGGCGCCTGCGCGATGGCGCTCTCTGCGCCGGCGTTTGCCGGCAACTACGTGCATTTCGATGTGCCCAATGCGGGCTACACCGGTCCGGTGGCGATCAATGCAAAAGGAACTGTGGCCGGCACCTGGCAGGACAACAGCACCTTTGCATCGCACGGTTTCTTGCGGTCACCGGACGGAACGATCGCCACATTTGACCCGGCAGGCTCGGTGGATACGGAAGTGCGCGGGATGAGCGGTAAGGGCGCTGTTGTTGGCAGGTACCAGGACAGCAGCTTCAACGTGCACGGCTTCATCCGCAAGCCGAACGGAAAAATTATCGAGCTGGTGAAGAACGGCATTATTGCAGCCGACTCCATCAACGCGGCTGGAGATGTCTGCGGTCTGCTGGCAGACGACCAGCACATCAGCCACGCCTTCGTCCGCACGGCGGACGGCAAGGTGACACAGATCGATCCGCCCGGCGCGGTTCGCGGCGCGGCAGTCGGTATCAACAACACGGGCACCGTCGCCGGCTGGTTTGCCGATAACGGCAACGAACAGCACGGATTCGTGCGCGTGGCAGACGGCACCCTTGCCGTATTCGATCCGCCCGATTCTCATGACACCTACGTGTTCGCCATCAACGCGAATGGCGCTATTGCCGGCGCCTACAATGACGCGAGCGGAATTCCGAATGGCTTCATCCGTGATGCCTCAGGCAGCATCACGGAGTTTACGCTGACGCAGGAGACTGGCGCCTTCACCTACAACTTCGGCATCAATGACAGGGGCGCGGTGGCCGGCGCATTCTACGAGCCGGTGGAGGACACGAGCGTTGCCTTCGAGCGCAAGCCAGGCGGCAGGATCGTCAAGCTGAAGCCTGCAAAGTCGGCTCCAGCGATTGCCGAAGCGATCAACATTCATGGCGTGATCACGGGAAGTTACGACGTGAGCGGCACGGTGCACGGGTTCTTAGGCACGCCGTAGCCAGTCGAGGTACCGGTCAGCCGCGTCCGCCAGCGAGTTGGGCTCTCGTCCAACGGGATGTTGTCCCGCCGTATCTTGGGAAATTTCCAGCATTTCTGCCTGTTTTGAGCTTTTTTGCTCCAATAGACGAAATATTTTCATATTGGTCGTTGACAGCGGCACGCTGGTTTTGCATATTATACCCATCTCCGGAATTATGCCTGACGGACGGCGGCCTCGGGTCAACGATGCCGAAGCCGGCGAGAAACCCGTTAGCCTCTTGATCGTTCTCCAGATGTGGACTAGCTATCCATTCTTGGATGATGGGTGAGAGATATGGGATTTGCAGAAGCGGCGGCAAACTGGTTTCCGGCTGGAACATCGCTGGATAGCATGGCGGCCCGCGCGCGGCTGACCGGGCCGGGATTGCGGACCTTCTTCAACATCGCGGACGATTGGGGCCTGACCACCGATCAGCAGCGCATTTTGCTGGGCGGCATCTCGAAGTCGTCGCTGCACAACTGGAAAGCCGGTCACGCCGCGGTGCTGTCGCGCGATCAGCTGGAGCGGGTGTCGCTGGTGCTCGGCATCTACAAGGGCATGGCGCTTCTGTTTGCCGATGGCGATGGCGGCAAGCGCTGGCTTAAAAGCGACAACACCGAAGCCGTATTCGGCGGTTTATCGCCACTGGCGCGGATGCTGCGCGGCGGCATCGAAGATCTGTACGCCACGCGCCGCTACATCGACGCCTGGCGCGGCGTCCGGTGACGGCGCCGAAATTATCGAGAATCGCGCAAGGTGCCCATCGGCTGATCGCCAGCCGGTGGCCCACCATTGGCGTGTTCGATCGCGTGAGTACGCCGGCCGACATTGCAGCGGCCTATGAACTGGAGATGCTGACCAACGATCGGCTGCACGTTCCGCTGCAGCGGCTGCACGAGTTGCCGGAAAGCGAATGGGTGGCCGGCACTCCGAACGCGACCATCGTCATGGCGGCGTATCTGCACGCGGACGAAGCCGGCGGACGATTCACCGATGGCGCGCTCGGCGCCTGGTACTGCTCGTTCGACCTGCAAACCGCGATAAAGGAAACCGTGTATCATCACACGCGCCGGCTGTCGCATTCGAAAGCCGGATTTTATCAAACGATTCAGATGCGTGAACTGCGCGCGGATGTGGACGCGCGGTTCCACGATCTGCGCGGGCTGCAAAAGGAATTGCCGGCGCTCTATTCGCCGGTGAGCTACGCCGAGTCGCAGCCGTATGGTGTGAGGCTTCGCAGGGAAGGCGCGAACGGCATCTGCTATGACAGCGTGCGTCGTGGAGGCGGCGTGTGCCTGGCGGTCTTTCGTCCGCGCCTGGTGCTGAATGTCATGCAGGGCGATCACTTTCAATACGAATGGACAGGCAGCGAAACGCCGGTTGTTTCGCAGCTGACGAACGTCCCGCTCTAGCAGCAAGGAAACGAAAAATGCCTCACGTGCCGGATGCGCCGGCAGCGGTCGTAGACGCATATCCGCCGCTCACCACCCGCGGGCTCAAGCCCACCGACATCAACCCCGACGAAATGGATGACGTCATCATGCGCCTCTTTCACGAGTTGCGAAGACAGCTTTCGATGATGGAAAACAAGAAAACGGATCAACTCGAACCGGCAGATCGCGAGCGCCACGCCCGCATTCTCGCTTCTCTCGAACGCACCATGGAGCGGCTGGTGAAAATTGAAGCTGGCCGCGCCGCCGCGCGCAAAAGCAAGGTTACCGCGAATGACGGAGTTAGCGGACGCAAGGCGCTCGAAGCTCGAATCGATCGCATCCTTGCCATTGAATTCGAAAACGCAGCTGCTGAACGCGCTGAACGATGAAGAATCGGCCCATCTTGCGGCGGCGTGGAAATACTGCGCGCGTACCGATCAGCTCGAGCCGGAAGGCGATTGGCGCATCTGGCTGTTCCTTGGTGGACGCGGCGCCGGCAAAACCCGCGCCGGCGCGGAGTGGGTGGCGGATCACATTCGAATGCAGCGCGTCAAACGCGTGGCACTGATTGCCGCCACTCACTCCGATGCCCGCATGGTAATGATCGAAGGACCATCCGGATTGCTCGGTGTAAGCGAAGGCGCGGAATACGAGCCGAGTCTGCGCCGCGTGCGTTGGCCGGCCTCCGGCGCGGAAGCTTATGTCATGAGCGCCGACGAGCCGGATTCCATTCGCGGTTATCAGTTTGAGCTCGCCTGGGGCGATGAGTTCTGCAAATGGCCGGAACCGCAAGCAGCACTGGACATGGTGCGCATGGGATTACGGCTTGGAGACAATCCGCGGATGATGATCACCACCACGCCGCGTCCGATTCCGGCGCTGCTCGACCTTCACACGTCAGCCGATTGCAGGACGACGAAAAGCACGACCTACGACAACGCCGCCAACCTGGCGAAATCCTTCATCGCTTCGATGAAGAAAAGCTACGGCAAAACGCGGCTCGGGCGCCAGGAGCTGGAGGGCGAAATCATCGAGGATGTGGAAGGCGCGCTATGGCGGCGGGACTGGATCGAAGCCGCCCGCGTGAAAGCGGCGCCGGTTTGCGAGCGCATCGTGGTGGGCATCGATCCCTCTGCTGGCAAGACCGGAATCTGCGGCATTGTTGTGGCGAGCAAGATGGGTGATGAGGCTTACATCCTCGCCGATTTCACCAAGGCGCAGCTCAGCGCGAAGCAATGGGCGGACCGCGCCGTGGACGCCTACGAGCAGTTCGATGCGGATTGCGTAATCGCGGAAGCCAATCAGGGCGGCGACATGGTTCGCGCCACGCTCTTCAACGCGCATCCCAACATGAACGTAAGGCTGGTGCACGCGTCGAAGGGCAAACTGACGCGCGCCGAGCCGATCGCCTACATGTACGAAGCCGGCCGGGTGCATCACGCCGGCGTGTTTCCGGAATTGGAAGATCAACTCTGCCAGTACGACGGGACGGGTAAATCGCCGGATCGCCTCGACGCGCTGGTGTGGGCGCTGACCGAACTCTTCCCGCAGAAACGGCACGCTGTGCCGAAGGTGCGAACTGCATAGTGGTATTACCCCTCGCCCCCACGTAGTGGGGGAGAGGGGCAGGGGTGAGGGGGATGGTAACACGGATAAAGAGAGCGGAGCGAAAGTCGCAAGCGTCCAAACGGACTAAAGCACGCTTCATGCGCCATGATCCGGTATATTGTGAGCGGCTACTATGGAATGAACTTCGGAATCGGAAACTCGATGGCTTCAAGTTCAAACGCCAGCACCTCATTGGCAAGTACATCGCTGATTACGTCTGCCTGGAGCGAAAGCTGATCGTGGAATCCGATGGAGGAATTCACAAGCTCAAGGCCGCTAACGATGCCGTTCGCGAGGCGGTGCTGCAAACGCACGGCTATCGCGTGCTTCGAGTCAGGAACGAAGAAGTGATGCACGACTTGCCGGCGGTGCTTCTGACCATCCGCGAGGCACTTCGCAGAAGTTGTAACTCCCCTCGCCCCCACGTAATGGGGGAGAGGGGCAGGGGTGAGGGGGATGGAAACACGGACGAAAAAGGCCGAGCGCCAGTTGCAGGCGCCAAGACGAACGCGAGCACATGCGATGCGCCGCGATCCCATGTATTGCGAACGGCTTCTCTGGTCTGAATTGCGTGACCGGAAGCTCGATGGTTTCAAATTCAAACGCCAGCACCTGATCGCCAGTTACATCGTCGATTTCGCATGTTTGGACAGAAAGTTGGTCGTCGAACTGGACGGCGGAATTCACAAACTCAAACGTGAATCTGACGCTGTTCGCGATGCTGTGCTGCAAACGCTGGGCTACAGCGTGTTGCGCATAACGAATGAGGATCTGCTTCGTGATTTGGCATCCGCGCTTCTGCCGATCCGCGAAGCACTGAAACAGTGAATTCCCCTCGCCCCCACGAATGTGGGGGAGAGGGGCAGGGGTGATGGGATCGTAGGACCTTCACCGCCCCCTCACCCTGTATCCCTCTCCCCCGCTAGCGCGGGGGCGAGGGAGAACATGAATGACAGGAACCCTCAATGTTCAATCGTCTCTTCCGCTCGGCCGAGCGGCGGGCGCGCACAACCGCGCCGGAAACCAAATCCTCGCCGCTGATTGCGCTCTCGCTGATCGGGCAGGCACGCTGGACACCGCGCAACACCGCGAGCCTTGCGCGCAACGGCGTGATGCAGAACGCGGTGGTCTATCGCTGCGTGCGCATGATCGCGGAAGCCGCGGCCTCGGTGCCGTTCCTGCTTTACGATGGCGAGAAGGAATTGAGCGCGCATCCACTGCTCGCGCTGCTCACTTCACCCAATGCGCAGGATTCCGGCACGGCCCTGTTCGAGCGCTGGTATGCCTTCCTGCAGTGCGCCGGCAATTCGTATCTGCAGGCGATCGCCTTGCAAGGCAAGGTGCGCGAGCTGCATGTGCTGCGTCCCGACCGCATGAAAGTCATCGAAGGCGCGCAGGGCTGGCCCTTGGCTTATGAATACTGCGTCAACGGCAAGGCGGTTCGCATCGGCCGCGACGCCACGGGCTTTCTTCCGGTGCTGCACGGCACCCTGTTTCATCCGCTCGACGACTACTACGGATTGTCGCCGCTGGAGCCTGCGCTGAATGCCATCGATGTCCACAATGAGGGCGCAGCCTGGACGAAATCGCTGCTCGACAATGCGGCGCGGCCCTCCGGCGCGCTCATCTACAAAGGCCCCGACGGCGCGCCGAATCTGACGGACGAGCAGTTCGGCCGCCTCAAGCGCGAGCTGGAGGACGGCTACCAGGGCGCGCTGAATGCCGGCCGGCCGATGGTGCTGGAAGGGGGCCTTGAGTGGCAGAGCATGAGCCATTCGCCGGCCGATCTGGATTTCGCGAATACCCGCGATGTGGCGGCGCGCGAGATCGCGCTCGCCTTCGGCGTGCCGCCCATGCTCCTCGGCATTCCCGGCGACAACACCTATTCCAATTACGCGCAGGCGAACCTGTCGCTGTGGCGGCAGACGGTGCTGCCGCTGGTGGCGCGCACCGCCGCTTCATTGACGCAATGGCTGTCACCCAAGTTCGGCGAGTCGCTCCGCATCGGCTACGATCTCGATGCTGTTCCCGCGCTCGCCGCCGAACGCGAAGCTATGTGGGAGAAACTCACCGCCGCCTCGTTCCTTACGCTCAACGAAAAACGCGCCGCCGCCGGCTATAGTCCGGTAGATGGCGGCGATGCGCTGGGGTGATGACAGTCTTGTGCGCTTCTACGATCGCCGTATGATGGCGAGATGGAGCGGCTTAAATGAACAGGTTCGTACTCTTGATGGTTGCTTTGCTGGTTTCCCCAGCCGGTGCCAAACCGCTCGATCATTTGGTTCCTACTACTGGAATCGCGGAGTATGAAAAAACCTTAGCCGATGAATTCAGGGATGTGTTCACATCGGATGTTCGACTCCGAGTTGTGGTAGAACCGTCCTTTCACGAGGAGTACGCTGTCGCGGTGAAACAATCGGCGAGCGGCTACCGAATATTATATGTACAGGCGACCGATTACATTTGGGGTGCGCTGATGACGAAGCCTAACAACGATCCTGCACCTCGCCCGCTGCTGAACAAGAAGCTCGACAATCCAATCCCAGTTCGAGAATGCGAGTCTGACGTTCCCGCTGGTACAGCGAAGCGGCTAGAATTGATCTGGGCTGAAATGCTTCGCAAAGCGCGGCCAGACGATTCCGGTGTGGTTGTCATGGACGGCACTAACTACAACTTCTCGTCGGAAGTGGATGGCGAGATAGAAATGGCCGAAGCAACAAGTCCAGATGAGGACACAAAACCAGGAGCTCTTATCGCAATTGCCCATACGATGCGGGAATTGTGCACCACCAAGAGCAAGGCTTTGTTGGATATGTTAGACGAGCAAACCGCCAGGTTGCAGAATCGCCTAAAGCAGGAAGAAGTCAAATGAGTAACATCGCCTCGCACATCCAGCCGGGGCTGGATGTGAAGAAGATCCCTGCCGCCTTCGTGGCGGCTTTTTTGTTGCAGGCGGCGCGTGGGGATGAAAGCCGAAGGTCTTTGGTGTATAAGCGCGTGCCTTGGGGGAGGAACAATGAAGAGTCCCGCCATTCTTCTGGCTGCTTTTCTTGCGGCCACGGCGCCGGCGCATGCCGCCAAATACACAATTATCGATCCGCCCAATTCCAGGTACACGCTTGCGAACGGGATCAACAACGACGGCGACATCGTTGGGTCCTATCAGGTCGGCAACGAATATCTTGCTGGCTTCCTGCGGGCAGCGGACGGCGCCTACACGACCTTCCGGTACAAGGACAAAGGAACTGACGCTTCCGCCATCAACGACAAGAGGTGGATCGCCGGGCACTATCTCGCTGATGGCTTCTACTCAGGCTTCGTCCGTAAGCCGAACGGCCATATGGAATCCTTTTCACCCGCGGCGGAATCGCATGTGTATGTGACAGGCATGGACCAGAAGGGCGATGTTGCCGGCTTCACGACCAACATCCACACTGGCATAAGCGCCGGCTTCATTCGCGCGACGGACGGCGCGATCACGCCCGTGTCGCCGCCGGGGGCCCATAGCACGCAGTGCGGAAGCATGAATCGCTCGGGCATGTTGACGGGATGGTTTGTCGACGACAGCGGTGTCTATCACGGCTTTATCCGCGCGCTCGACGGCACATTCAGTGTCTTCGACGTTCCGGATAGCGACGGCACCTTTGCTCAATCGATCAACGACAATGGAACGGTTGCCGGTTTTTATATCCGGGATGACGGCATCTATCCCGGCTTTGTCCGCGATCCTTCAGGCGTACTGACAACCTACGAAACTAACGCGATCTATCCGGACTCAAGTGTGTATTCGGCGATCGTCAACCAGAAGGATGAGATCGCTGGGTTCATCTATTACGACTTCGCGGGCTATCGCGCGTTCATGCGGACCGCGAGCGGCAAACTCAAACTGATTGATCCGCCCGATGAGCCGGGCTCGCCATCCAGCGAGGCAACCGGCGTCAACAAGAATGGCGCCATGGTCGGATGGTATTCCGATCTGCAAAATATCACGCATGGCTTCCTGCGCGCGCCGTAAGCGCGCATCGCGGCCGTTGGCATCCCGGCAGAATCCCGTCCGCCAATTCGAGGCTTGATCATGAGCACCATCACCTCCCGCATCCAGCCGGGGCTGGATGTGAAGAAGATTCCGGCCGCCCTTGTGGCGGCTTTTTTGTTGCAGACGGCGGGCGCGCTGTTCTGGGCCGGCTCCGCGGCCGATCGCATCTCTACGCTTGAGCGTACGGTGCAAAACGGGCAGGCGGCCATTGCGCAGGTGGCCGTGCTGGAAGAGCAGGTGCGCGAGATGAAGGATCAGCTGTCGCGCATCGAAGGCAAACTGGACCGCATGCAGGCGGCGAACTCGAAGCAAGCGCTATAACTTCACCTCCCCCTTTGTGGGGAGGTCGGCGAGCCGAAGGCGAGCCGGGTGGGGGACGGTGCAAACGCAGGCGCGGCCCCCCACCCGAAATTCGCTCGCGCCGCTCACGAATTTCGACCTCCCCACAACGGGGGAGGTGAATCCAACACGCAGAGAACCATATGCCCCCGCAGGTCACCACCTTGCGGCGCAGGCTGGCGCACATCGATGCGCCGGCCGCGTTCGCGCAACTCCGCAGCAATCAGTTCGAAGGTTATGCTTCGTTATTCGGCGTGCCGGATGGCGCGGGCGATGTGATGGCGCCCGGCGCCTTCGCCAGATCGCTGCGTGCCCGCGGGATCGAGCGCATCCGCATGCTCTACCAGCACTTCGCGCATGAGCCGATCGGCGTGTGGGAGGAAATCCGTGAAGACGCGCGTGGGCTTTATGTGCGCGGCCGTCTCACGACCGACATCGAGCGCGGCCGCGATGTGCTGGCGCTGTTGAAAGACGGCGCGCTCAACGGGCTCTCAATCGGATTCAAAACGAAAGCAGCACGGCGCGATCCGGCAACCGGCGCGCGCGTGCTCACGGAAGTCGAGCTTTGGGAAGTCTCGGTCGTGACCTTCCCGCTGCTGGAAGGAAGCGCCGTCACCGCCATCGGCGCGAAGGGCGACGCAGCACGGCATATCCGCCGCGCGGCGGAAGCGATCCGTCCAAAGATTCACCTCCCCCCTTGTGGGGAGGTCGGCAAGCGAAGCGAGCCGGGTGGGGGGCAGTGCAGACGTAGCCACAGCCCCCCACCCGAAATTCACTCGCTGCGCTCACGAATTTCGACCTCCCCACAAAGGGGGAGGTGATTCCCTTAGCTTCAACCCCCAAGGAGAAACACACACATGGAACTGGAAACCAAGGCGCTGGAGACTCGCGATGCGAACTCCCGCGAGATCAAGGAGGCGTTCGGCGATTTCCTGCACGCCTTCGAAAGCTTCAAGGAAGCCAATGACGAGCGCCTCGGGCAACTCGAAAAGCGTAGCGCCGATGTCGTGACCGAAGAAAAGGTGGAGCGCATCAACAAGGCGCTCGACGCGCAGAAGCGCACCATCGACGAGCTGATGCTGGCGGCGGCGCGGCCCGCGCTGGGCGGCGAAACCAAGACCGCCAATGACCGCGCCACCCGCGAGCGCAAGGCGGCCTTCGATACCTATGTTCGCAAAGGCGATGCGAGCAGCTTCCATTCGCTGGAGCTGAAGGCCATGTCCGTCGGCTCCAATCCGGACGGAGGCTACGTCGTGCCGCTGGAGATCGAGCAGACCATCGATCGCGTGCTCGCCAAGGTATCGCCCATCCGCGCCATCGCCACAGTGCGGCAGATCGGCGGCAACGTGTACCGCAAGCCGATCAGCATCAACGATCCGGGTACCGGCTGGGTGGCGGAAACGGATGCACGGCCGCAAACCAGCACGCCAACCCTGGCGGCGCTCGATTTTCCGGCGATGGAGCTCTACGCCATGCCGGCGGCCACGCAAACATTGCTGGACGATGCGCAGGTGGATATCGAATCCTGGCTCGCTTCCGAAGTGCAGATCGTGTTCGCCGAGCAGGAAGGCGCGGCATTCATCAATGGTAACGGCACCACGCAGCCGAAAGGTTTCCTGAGCTACACCAACGTGGCCGACGGTTCGTGGAATTGGGGCAATATCGGTTATATCGCGACCGGTGCAGCCGGCGCGTTCGGTTCGTCAAACCCGAGCGATCAGCTGGTCGATCTCTGCTACACGCCGAAGCAAGCCTACCGCGCCAACGCCACTTGGGTGATGAACCGCAAAACCGAAGCGGCCATCCGCAAGTTCAAGGACTCCACCGGCAATTACATCTGGGCGCCAGGCTTGGCAGCGGGCCAGCCAGCGACGCTGTTCGGCTTTCCGGTGGCGGTGGCGGAAGACATGCCAGACATCACGGGGAATGCCTATGCCATCGCGTTCGGAGATTTCGCGCGCGGCTATCTGGTGGTGGACCGCGTCGGCATCCGCGTGCTGCGCGATCCCTATTCGGCCAAGCCCTATGTGTTGTTTTACACCACGAAGCGCGTCGGCGGCGGGGTGCAGAACTTCGAAGCAATCAAGCTGCTGAAGTTCGCCGCGTCGTAGCAACTCATGCTCCCTCGCCCCCACGGATGTGGGGGAGAGGGTTGGGGTGAGGGGGTGTTTGGAGCGACGCGCATCTAAGCGTAGCAGTCACGGACACTCGCGATAAACGCTGCATAAGAATGTGAGCAGCGCGGCGTACGCCAAAAACAAGAAAAGCGCGGTGCCGACGAGGGGCCCGCCCCTATCTTGAGTAACACTACTGCGGTGCGGTTCATCACAGCACCTTAGCACGTCGCTTGGCCTCTCAGCCCCCTCACCCCAGCCCTCTCCCCCGCTAAAGCGGGGGAGAGGGAGTTCTCTTTTGGAACCCACGCACATGTCCCTCCAACTCATCACGCCGCCGGTAGTCGAGCCGGTAACGCTCGCCGATGCCAAGCTGCATCTGAAGGTCGACACGAGCGATGACGATGCGCTGATCACGCAGCTCATTACCGCGGCGCGGGCCCGCGCCGAGTGGCACACCGGGCGCCCGCTCAACACGCAAAGCTGGATCCTCTGGCTGGATGGTTGGCCGCAATGCGGCATCATCGAAATTCCGCTGCCGCCGCTGCAAAGCGTGACGTCGGTCACCGTGTATGCGCTGGACGACAGCGCGACGGTGCTCGATCCGGCGACGTACCAGGTGGATGCCGCCTCGGCGCCGGCGCGACTGACGCTGAAATCGACAGTGCTGCCGCCGACCAATTTGCGCGCGATCAATTCCGTCGCGATTGCCTTCACCGCCGGTTACGGCGATGACGCCGATGATGTGCCGGCCGGTTTCCGCGCCGCCATCCTGGAGCTGATCGCCTTCCTCTACGAACCTCGTGGCGAAGCCCCGGCCGAATTGCCGCTCGATGTGCTGGCGCTGCTGGCGCCGTTTCGGCTCTTTCATCTCTGAGAGACATCCATGCTTTCGCAACTCAACCGGCGCGTGGCGCTGGAAACGCAGACGCTCACTCCCGACGGCGGCGGCGGATACAGCGGCGGCTGGAGCACGGTCGCCACCGTTTGGGCAGAGATTGAACCCATCAGCGGTAGCGATGTGTTCGGACCGGATGCCGGCGAAGCGCTGGTGAAATATCGGGTCGCCATCCGCCGCCGGACAGATGTGATCGCCGGCATGCGTGTGAACGATGGCGGGCGATTGTTCATCATCAGGGCGGTGCTGGACGAAGGTCCGCAATCGCAATTCCTCACTTTGCTCGCGGAGAAGATCGGATGAGCAGTGTCTCTTTCTCCCTGCAGCAGGCGATTTTCGCGGCACTCTCGGGCAGCATCGATCTGCAGGCGCTGATCGGCGATCCGCCGCGTCTGTTCGATTTCGTACCGCCGGACAGCGCCTTTCCCTATGTGGTGCTGGGCGGCGGCAGCGAAGCCGACTGGAGCACCGCGACCGAAGAGGGCACAGAGCACGCCATTCAGATCGACGTCTGGTCCCGTGAGACCGGTCACAAGCAAGCGAAGCAAATCGCGGAGGTGATCCGCGCCACGCTGAACAACGCCGCGCTCACCGTCAGCGGAGCCGTGCTGATCGACATCCGCCACCTGTCAACAGACTTCAGCCGCGAGCCGGACGGCCAAACTTTCCGCGCGCGGCTCACCTTCCGCGCCGTCACCGAACCCTAAGGAGACCACACCATGTCCGCACAACGCGGTCGCGACCTGCTCGTCAAGATCGGCGATGGCGGGTCGCCTGAAAACTTCACCACCGTCGCGGGCCTGCGCGCCACGACCCTGTCGTTCAATTCCACCACGGTGGATGTCACCAATGCCGATTCCGCCAACCAGTGGCGCGAGCTGCTGGCCGGCGCCGGCGTCAAGGCTGCGGGCTTCTCCGGCTCCGGCGTGTTCAAGGATGCGGCGAGCGATGAAAGTCTGCGCAGCGCTTTCTTCAACCAGACCACCCCCAACTTCCAGGTGGTGATCCCGAACTTCGGCACGATCACCGGCGCGTTCCAGATCGCCTCGCTGCAATACGAGGGCCCCTACGACGGCGAAGTGAAGCTGTCGCTGTCGCTCGCCTCCGCCGGCGCGCTGACGTTTACGCCGGCCTGACGTTTCACCTCCCCCTACGCGGGGAGGTCGCTCCGTCTGAGCGAAGCGAAGATGGAGCGGGTGGGGGGATTCTGCAAACGCCCCCCACCCGAAGTGCTCGCTTCGCTCGCCACTTCGACCTCCCCGCGTAGGGGGAGGTGAATCAGAAAAGGAAAACCAACAATGCCCAACAAAGTCCGCGGCGAAAGCGAGTTTCTCGCCGGAACCGAACGTTATGTGATGAAGCTGACCCTCGGCGCGCTGGCTGAAATTGAAAACGGTCTCGGCGTTTCATCGCTCAGCGACATCGCCGGCAAGCTGAAATCGCTCGGCACCATGGATCTGGCGACGGTGGCGTCGGCGCTGCTGTGCGGCGCCGGTCACACCATCTCGCCGGCCGAAGTGCTGAAGCTGGAAACCGATCTCGGCACGCTCATCGGCGCCATCACTGCTGCCTTCGACGCCGTCGGTCTTTCCTCCCCCGTTCACGGGGGAGGTGTCGCGCAAAGCGCGACGGAGGGGGCGCATTCCAGCCCTTTGGCTGGGACGAGCTCCTCGCCTTCGCCTTAGGCCGGATGCGGCTCACGCCGGATACATTCTGGGCGATGTCGCTCAGCGAGTGGCGCGCGGCAGTGAATGGCTTTGCGCGCCGCTCGCAACGCGCCACGCCGCTCGCCCGCTCCGGTCTTGAACACCTGATGCAGATGTATCCGGACTCAGATCCCCCTCGCCCCACGCAGTGGGGGAGAGGGGCTAGGGGTGAGGGGGTGTCCGGAAACCAGAAGCCAGAAATCAGAAGTCAGGACGCCCTGTAGCAGTATCCAATTCTGACTTCTGACTTCTGTTCTCTGACTTCTGACAACCCCCTCACCCTCGATCCCTCTCCCCCTTGAAGGGGGAGAGGGAAGGATTTTTTTTGGAGTTCTCCCCATGGCCAACGCCACTCTTTCGGTGAACACCGATTTCTCCGGCGTGGATGCAGCGTTGACCGCAGTGGCGAAATCACTGGACGCTTTTGCCAAAGGCCCGGTGACCGACAGCGCCAGCCTGATCGAGCGCGCCGTCACCGGCAGCTTCAACTCCATCGCCGACACCATCGCGCGCGCTGTGTTGTCCGGCAAAGCCTCGATGGAGTCTCTGGTCAACGCCATTCTGGCGGATTTCGACCGCATCTCCGTAAAGGACTTCATCGGCAAGCCCATCGAAAGTGTGTTGTCGTCGCTGATTTCTTCCCTGCTGCCGATCGGCGGGGCCCGGGCAGCCGGCGGTCCGGTGGATCCAGGGCTTGCCTATCTGGTCGGTGAGCAGGGGCCGGAGCTGTTCGTGCCGCAAGGCGCGGGATCGATTGTGCCGAATGGTGCGGGTCCTGCGGCGCGGCCGCAGATCATGCTCAACGTGAATGCACGCGACGCGCAGAGCTTCCTCAAATCCGAAACCCAGATCGCCGCCATGCTCTCCCGCGCCCTGGCAAGAGGGCAGAGAAATCTATGACCGGAGCGGGATGCTCAGGAGCGCAGCTAGCCGATTTCGCTCGTCGATGAGCGTTGTGCGGAATAACTCTCGATCTTCGACTTGTTTCGAAAAGGCAAGCGATTCCAACTCGGCGATTCGCAATCGTACCTGCTCGACCGCGGGAACGTCATTCCGCCATGAGATGAAATCGTCCCATTCGAGTTCATACCGCATTGGGCCATCGAGGAATCGATCAAGAAGGGCGATCAGCTCGGGAATGTTCGCAGCTGGTTCTTGCCGAAGATGAATGCGGCTTGAAGAGATCAGAGATTTCTTCAACCGCTCCTTGAGTCTGCCGAACATCGTTCGCCCGTCTCGTCTGAAATTTGTGCTTATCACCATTGGAGTGGTTATGTCTTTCCACGAAATTCAGTTTCCCACCGCGATTGCTTTCCACTCCAGCGGCGGACCGGAGCGCAAGACGGAAATCGTCACGCTCGGCTCGGGCTTCGAGGAGCGCAACGCCGTGTGGGCCAATTCGCGGCGGCATTACGATGTCGGCTATGGCGTGAAGACGCTGGACGATCTGCACGCCGTGATTGCCTTCTTCGAGGCGCGGCTGGGACGGCTGTATGGCTTCCGCTTCAAGGATTTTGCCGATTTCAAATCCTGCGCGCCCAATGCGGCGGTGTCACCGCTGGATCAGAACATCGGCACCGGCGATGGAATGGGGACCCAGTTTCAGCTGATCAAGACCTACACGTCCGGACCATCCAGCTGGGTGCGGACCATCAACAAACCCGTGAGTAGCACGGTGCGTGTGGCCGTTGCGGACGTGGAGCAAACCTCGGGCATCATCATCGATGACACAACCGGCCTGATCGCGTTTGACTCCGCGCCCGCGACTGGCGCCGCCATCACCGCCGGCTTCGAGTTCGACACGCCGGTGCGCTTCGACACCGATTCACTGGCCATCAACCTCTCCAATTTCGCGGCGGGTGAAATCCCCAGCATCCCGCTGATGGAGATTTTGATTTAGCAAGCCTCCCTCGCCCCCACGAACGTGGGGGAGAGGGTTGGGGTGAGGGGGTGCTTGGCAAGCGCGATGCTTCAAGATGACGAACGACTAGAACACCCGCGGCGGCGAATTAGGATGGGATCAAAGGATCAAGCTGGATGCACGACAGGGGCTTCCAACAGAAGAATACATCTGCCAGCATGGGCACGAACGATGCCTTCAAGTTTCGCGTCGTTATGACTTCGGCAATGGAACCAGACGAGCTCATTGGCAAATACATCCTTGTGGGAATTATCTTCCTCGACAAGGAGGGACGCGTTGTCGAACAATTCCAAACCTATGGTCCTGTTGTGTTGGTGGATGACAACAAGGGGATCGTGCTTGAAAAGACCGATGGGAGCGGAAATTTCTGCATCCCACCGGATTTGAATAGTCTCCGTCCGGCTCCCAAAGGGCAGTACCGGCTGCGATCGACCGGAGAGATACTTGACGATCCGGATTTCATTTCAACATGGACCGTCGAAAAGACGAGAGTTGATACAATTGAAGAATACAAGCGTTCCGGCTTTGCGAACTTCGATCCTCGACAGACTCCCTCAAAAGGACACTGAGGGCCGAGTTAGGGTGCATGCTCACTGGTCGAGCGGCTTGCCCGGACGCTGAGTGGATACAGGCCGGAATAGAGTTCCGCACTGCCGCCCCCTCACCCTGAGCCCTCTCCCCCACATCCGTGGGGGAGAGGGAATTCATTAAGAGCGAACCCGATGAAAACCCTCTCCGCTGCCCTGCAGGCGCATCTGAACTCCGGCACGACGACGTTGTGCTGGTGCTGGAAGATCGCGCGCAACGATGGAGCGACGCTCGGTTTCACCGATCACGACGTACCGGTGACGTTCGATGGTGTGGCCTATGAAGCGGTGAGCGGCTTCACCGCCAGCGAAGTGCAATCGACGCTCGGCCTGGCGGTGGATAATCTCACGGTGCTTGGTGCCTTGTCTTCGGGCGCCATCACCGAGGCCGATCTCGCAGCGGGTCTGTACGACAACGCCAGCATCGAGATCTGGCGGGTGAACTGGAGCGCGCCCGATCAACGCGTGCTGATGCGCAAGGGCAATCTCGGCGAGGTGAAGCGGGGCAAGACTGCCTTCCAGGCGGAAGTGCGCGGGCTCGCGCATCTGCTCAACCAGCCGATCGGCCGCGCTTACGGCTATTCCTGCGATGCCGATCTGGGCGATGCTCGCTGCACCATCGATCTCAGCAATCCGTTGTACCGCGGCGTGGGTACGGTGGCGGCGATCACCGACCAGCGCCGCTTCACGGCGAGCGGCCTCGATGCCTTCACCGACCAATGGTTCTCGGGCGGCAAGCTCACCTGGACGAGCGGCGCCAACACAAACCGCGCCATGGAAGTGAAACGTCACGGCGTGGTGGGCGCGCGCATCAGTCTCGAACTGTGGCACCAGATGAATGAAGCCATCGCGGTTGGCGATGCGTTCGCTATCACCGCCGGCTGCGACAAGCAGTTCTCAACCTGCAAGGCGAAGTTCAACAACGCGGTGAACTTCCGCGGCTTTCCTTACATGCCCGGCAACGACGCGGTGACCTCGTACCCTACGCAGTCGCAAGTGCTCGATGGAGGCAGCCGTTATGGAAATTGAACCCGAATCCTCCTTCGCCCCCATGCAGTGGGGGAGAGGGATCGAGGGTGAGGGGGTGTTCGAACGCAAGCAGCCGCCCCCTCACCCCTTGCCCCTCTCCCCCGATTCGGGGGGCGAGGGGAATAATTGGGTGCCAAGCGAACCTGCTGACCGCATCATCGCCGTCGCCCGCAGCTGGATCGGCACGCCGTATGTGCACCAGGCAAGTCTGAAGCAGGCCGGGTGCGATTGCCTGGGGCTGTTGCGCGGCGTCTGGCGTGAACTCTATGGCGAGGAACCGGAAGAGACGCCGCCCTACTCGCTCGATTGGGCCGAAGCCACCGGCGCGGAAACCTTATATATGGCGTTGCGGCGCCATGCCCGCGAGATTGGGTTTGAACGGCTTGCACCCGGCGATATCGCGCTCTTCCGCATGAGCGGTTCTTCACGCGCTACCGCTTCGCTACATGAGCGCGGCGGCCGCGGCCCCGCCAAACACTGCGGAATTGTGGCATCCAAATATCTCACCTCCCCCTTGTGGGGAGGTCGGCGAGCCGAAGGTGAGCCGGGTGTGGGGCTCTCGCGCAAATCCCCCCACCCGATCCGTTTCGCTTCGCTCAACGGACCGATCTCCCCACCGAGGGGAGGTGAATCGTTCACCCTTATTCACGCCCGCCAGAACAAGCGGGTGAGCGAAGAGCCGCTCTCGGCCTTCTGGCGCGGCAAGCTCGCCTTTGCGTTTCGGATTTGACATTTGAGTTTGCCCTTGAGGAGTGGTGAGGTGGCCGGATTGTATCGCGCCGAGGCTGTTGTTGGTGAAATTCACAATTTCGGCATTGCTGGTGCTTATGTTCGCCACGAGCGCCTTTGCGCAATCGAGCGATGCGGATCGCTGCGCCAAAGCGGATGGCGAAGGCGCCATTGCCGCCTGCAGCGAGATCATCGCGGCGGGCGATGGCGCAGAGGTTTCCTGGGCGCTGTTCGATCGCGCCCGCGCCTACTTTAATGCAAAGATGTACGGCAGCGCGGTGGACGATCTCACCGACGTGCTGCACTTCAAAAAGGATGACGTGGAAGCGCTGGAGAACCGCGGCATCGCGTTCCTGGCGATGGACGATTACGGCCGCGCGCTCAATGATTTCAGCGGTGTCATCGATCTGCAGCCGACCTCTGTGCGTGCCTGGCGCGAACGCTGCTGGACGCATGCAGCGACGGACCGCGATCTCGACGACGCCATGGAAGATTGCAACAAGGCGCTGTCGCTGAAAGGCAACGATGCCGATGCGCTGGACGCGCGCTGCTTCGTGCAGCTTCGCCTGAAGGCGTACGCGCTGGCGATTGCGGACTGCACTGCCGCCGTGGCGGCCAATCCGATGTCGGCCTCGTCGCATTATCTGCGCGGTGTCGCCAAGGTGAGGGCGGGCGATGTGATGGGCGGCGATGCCGATATCGACTCGGCGCGGGTCCGCGATCCGGATGTTGCGCAGACCTTCGCCAACTACGGCGTAAAGCCGTAGCGCAAAGCCGGAAACTTGTCTCAAGACAAGATCCAGTCTTCGCCCGTTGCTGGACAGATAAGGGCAAGAATGCCAAACTAAGGTTGGCGGCGTTCATCCGCCGGGCGGTGAAGATGGGGGTTTCCGTGAAGAATCTGGTTGGCATTGCGGCGCTGCTGCTCACCACTGCGATGGCGCTTGACGCGAACGCGGCGCAGACGGCGCGGCCCATACATCTGTCGCTCAGGCACGGCGCGCAGCACAGCATGCCGGGCACGGCGCAGCTGCCGCAATGGAACGGCAGCTTCACCGATCGCACCGGCAAGCTGGTGAACTTCACCATGGCGGGCGGCAATCCCGCAGATACCGCGACCACGCACATTCCCGTGGTGCTGGTGCCGGTGATCGCGGTCTACGGCCAGGACAACGGCAATCGCGTGTTCGATCCCACCAAGCACAAGGTCTCCAATGGCCAGACCGTGGTGCAGAATGTGGTCAATTCGCCGCTGTTCACCTCCGATATCGATTACATCCAGGGCGGCACCGACCTCGGCACCACGCAGTTCATCGACGCGTTCCAGCGGGGCAATTTCTGGAGCTCGGTGAAAAAGAACCCCGGCTATCATCTGGTCTATGACGTATCGGTGGGCGAACCGCTGGAAATACAGGTGAACAGCGGCCAGGGGAACGTGATGCGGAATCCGGTTGGCGGCGGCAAGATCGGCACATTCGGCTTCGCGGATTTCGACAGCCAGGCGGAAGGCTATATTTCCGTCGAGCAGGCCACGATCAACCCCGGCGTGATTCCGCTGTTTGTGAGCTACAATGTCTTTCTCACCGAGGGCGGCTGCTGCATCGGCGGCTATCATTACGCGGAGGGCGGCGCGCCGGGCGGCCAGACTTATGCCTTCGCCACCTATGTGGACGCGAAGAAATCCTTTGCCGAAGACGTTTCCGTGATTGCCGTGGAGTTGGGCGAGCTGACGGATGATCCCTTCTCCAGCAATCTGGTGAACTGCACCGACTCGCCCTCTCTGTCTGCCGGGGCGACCGTTGGGCTGAAGCACGTCTATCCGTACACGCAGAACAACTTCACCTATCGGCTGCCGTCGCTCGATTTCGTCACCTATTTCGGGGCGCCAAAATCGACCTCGGTGAACAAATGGTACAGCTTCCAGGGCGAGCAGAAGCACGTCTGCGCCGGCCAGTAGTCCAATTCGGGCATCGCAGGAATAGTTCGACAGGGTGAATGAAGGCGCAGCCGCGCTCTCGAATTGGCAGGAATTAGATGACAAGACTTGCTGTGGTTTCCGTGAGCTTTTTCGCGGCCTATTTGCTGGTAACGGATCATTCAATGGCCATGGGCAGCGGAGCGGGCCGTAGTTGCGGATCGGATCCAAATCCAATCTTTTCTATGAAATCCCTTATTTCGGATTGCAAAGGGCTTGTGGGGGTAGCAACAAGTTTTGGCGGTGGCGGGAATAGGGTCTGGATCGCCAGAGGATAACCGTGCATGGGCATATTACCAGCGCGGGCTGTTGTATCAGTTTAGTCATCAAAGCGATCTCGCCATTGCGGACTACAGCAATGCAATTGCTTTGCGTAAAAACTACGCTGATGCTTACGCTGCCCGTGCCGATGCTTATGCGGAGCTTGGCGATCATCAGCATGCGAGTTCCGACTATGCACAAGCGGCATCGGCGAATTCCGGCGACGCATACGATCTGAACAGACGGTGCTGGGCGCGCGTTGTACGCGGCCATCCACTCGATCTCGCACTGGCAGATTGCTCTGAAGCGCTGAAACGCAATCCGAATGTCATTGAGGCTCTCGATTCGAGATGCTTTGTTAACTACCGGATGGGTAATTACGCTGCCGCGATTTCGGATTGCACGGCCGTCCTCGCTTGGCGCGCGCGAGAAGCAAGCTCACTTTTCATTCGCGGATTGGCAAAATTGCGATCAGGAGACGTCGCGGGTGGAAAAACCGACATCGATGCTGCTGTGGACGCCGATTACCGTATTCAAGAGAAATACGCTGCATTCGATGTAAGGCAGTAGCGCCGGGCAGTAATCGCTATTGCGGGCGAGGGGACAATATCCCCCTCTCCGGATGCGGTGCGGGTCTCGATCCCTTGCGAACTTTTAGAATCTTCGACGCCGCCGCATTGGTGTGAAGCTTGCGCCCGGAAGCGGGTGCGGCCGCGCGCGTCGAGGGATGTATCCGCAACCGCGATCGCCGGTAGTGGAAAACGCCTCGCGGGCGAACGTGCTCTTTCTCGGAGAGAAACGTGCCCGGCGCGGTAGTGGCCCGATCTGCAAGCAACATGAACTGGACAACGGTGTTGTACAGGTCCACCCGAATTTCGGGATCGGACTCCCGCTGGGCGCGCGCATCGTAGTCGGACGCCAGCTGGAGGTAGCGCTCGATCCGGGTCGAAGAGTTCTCGGCGATCGCAACGGCGGCCATTCTGTCCCTTTTCGGGAACTGCACGCCGCTTATCCGCCTGGCGCAAGCGAGGGGCAAATTGTCCCTGCTGGTCTGGTTTCCCGTTTCCTGACGGGAAAACTCATTTGCTGGTTAACGGGTTAACGGCTGAAGCCGCGCCCGTTTCGCTCTCCCATCAAGATCGTTCGGCAGTCCCCCCGGGCGGGGAGGCAAAAGGATTGTTCAAATGGCATCGCTTGTTCTCGGCATCGCGGGCTCCGCGATCGGGCCTCGCTTGGGCTCGATTTCGCCACCTTGGCAGAGGCATGTTTGCAAAGGGCAGTACAGGCGCGTCCGAGTTCAGCGTGCTCTCGCCCCGGCACAGCGGGAGCTGGTTGGGCGAGGGGGTATGGCTCTGTCCCGTGTCGTTAAGCATTCCCGAACCGTGACAGTGTAAATCTGCTTCGAGTTGTGGTGGGCGAGACGATGTTGTGGGTTTGGCTAGCGATTATCGGCGCGTTCATTTTGATGGTTGTTCTCGACTATGGGACTTGGCAGCGGGCAGGTAAACTTGCAGACGCGCACGACGCAAACATCAATGCATTGCTCAAATCGCTCCGCGAACTGCAACACCAACTTGAAGATCGTTTTGTAGAAGTGGAGCGCGAAGTCGCGCTTATCAAACAGAGATTGGGATACGAAGAGCTTGATCGTCGTCTAGCCGAGGCTGTCATTTGGGGAGAGCACCGGGAGCGCGCACTTAGAAATGTTTTCCCGCGGCTCGCAGACCTTGAAGCAGGCCTGCAGTACCTTGAAAGCACAATGAGCACGGTCTTCGAGATAAATGATCTTAAGAATTGGGCGTCCCTAACTTCAGACGAGCGCATACGCGTAACGCGGTCTGGAAAAATCTGGCCATAACCGGCGTGACTACTCCGTCATTCCGACGCTCTCCCGAAGGGGGCGCTGAGATCAGCAAGATACTTTCCTCTTCCCCTCTCATGGGGGGAGCTGTCAGACGCCGCGGCAGCGGCGGATGATTGAAAGGGGCGCGTGCAGGCAGCCGCCCCTCCGTCTCACTCACTTCGTTCGATACCTCCCCCGCAAGCGGGGTGGAAAGGAATTTCACACATGGCATCGCTTGTTCTCGGCATCGCGGGCTCTGCGATCGGGCCGTCGCTGTTTGGCGCGGGGTTCTCGCTGTTCGGCGCCAGTATCACCGGCGCGGAGATCGGCGGCGCCATCGGCGCGCTTGCCGGAACGGAGCTCGACAACCTCATCGCGCCCGGCACGCATATCACGCGCACCTCGCCGCGGCTTTCCGACGTGAACATTCAGGCGTCCACGGAGGGCGCGCCCATTCCGCGGGTGTACGGCCGCATGCGGGTGGCGGGCCAGCTGCCGTGGGCGACGCAGTTCAAGGAGACGGTGCTCAAGTCGCAAGCTTCGGGCGGCGGAAAAGGCGGTCCGCCGGTCACCGAAACCGAGATCGACTACAAATATTCCATCTCCTTTGCCGTAGGCTTGTGCGCCGGCCCGGTGACCAAGGTCGGCCGCGTGTGGGCGGACGGCAACCTCATCGACCTCTCACAATTCACCACCCGCTTCTATCCGGGCGACGAAACACAAACGTTCGATCCGCTGATTGAGGAGATCGAAGGCGCGGGCAACACACCGGCGTATCGCGGGCTCGCCACCATCGTGTTCGAGGACATGGACCTCACCCAATTCGGCAACCGCATTCCGCAGCTGAATTTCGAGATCATCCGCTCGCTTTCTGCCGACAATCCCAACGCGCTGGAGAACCGGCTCGGCGGCGTGGCGCTGATCCCCGGTGCCGGCGAATTCGTTTATGCCACCGAAGTGGTAACCGCCGACAATGGCCAGGGCACGACTACGCCGCAAAACGCACACAACGCGAGTGGCGTGGCAGACTATACCGCGTCACTGGATGAGCTGCAGGCGCTGGCACCGAACTTCGGCGCGGTATCGCTGGTGGTGGGTTGGTTTGGCGACGATCTGCGCTGCGGTGAAACGCTGATCAAACCCGGCGTCGAGATCGCGAAGAAAGGCACGTATCCGGAAACATGGAGCGTGGATGGTGTCCCCCGCGCCAACGCGCATGTGGTCAGCGCGGTCAACGGCATCCCGGCGTATGGCGGCACTCCCTCGGACGAGAGTGTCGTGGACGCCATTCAGGATCTGAAAGGCCGCGGGCTTCGCGTATTGTTCAATCCGTTCCTGTTCATGGACATCGCGGCCGGCAACACGCTGGAGGACCCGTACACCGGCGAAACCGGCCAGCCGCCTTACCCCTGGCGCGGGCGCATCACCTGCGATCCGGCGCCTGGTGTGGCGGGTTCGCCCGACAAGACCAGCTCCGCTGCCGATCAAATGAATGCTTTCTTCGGCAACGCGACGCCAGCCGATTACTCCGTGAGCGGAACAACCGTGAGCTGGACCGGCGGTGACGATTGGGGCTACCGGCGCAAGGTGCTGCATTACGCGCACCTGTGCGCAGCAGCCGGCGGCGTGGATGCCTTCCTCATCGGCTCGGAATTGCGCGGACTCACCCGGGTGCGCGACAGCGCTGCGACGTATCCGTCAGTGGCGGCGCTGAAGGCGCTGGCCGCGGATGTGCGCGCCATTCTCGGCAGCGGAACCAAGATCGGCTACGGCGCGGACTGGAGCGAGTACAACAATCACCAGACCGGCGATGCGCCGGGCGCGCTGCTGTTCAACCTCGATCCGCTGTGGAGCGATCCCAACATCGACTTTATCGGCATCGACAATTACATGCCGCTCAGCGACTGGCGCGACGGCACCGCGCACCTCGATTACGACGCGGTGAACGGGCCAACCAATATCCACGATGTGGAATATCTCACCACCAACATCCGCGGCAGCGAGGACTACGACTGGTATTACGCCAGCGACGCCGACCGCGATGCGCAGGTCCGCACCGCGATCACGGATGGCGCCGGCAAGCCGTGGGTGTTCCGGCAGAAGGACATCTGGGCATGGTGGAGCAACGCGCATGTCGACCGCGCCGATGGCACCGAAAGCGGATCGCCCACCGCCTGGCTACCGCAATCCAAACCCATCTGGTTCACCGAACTCGGCTGCCCGGCGGTAGACAAAGGATCGAACCAGCCGAATGTGTTCTTCGATCCCAAGTCGAGCGAAAGTGCGCTGCCGTACTATTCCAACGGCGGCCGCGATGACCTCATCCAGCGGCGCTTTCTGGAAACGCACCTGAAGTTCTGGAGCGATCCGGCGAACAACCCGGCCTCAAGTATCTATTCCGGCGCCATGCTGGATACCGCAAACATCTATCTTTGGTGCTGGGATGCACGGCCGTTCCCCTTCTTCCCGGCGTTTGCGAATATCTGGGGCGATGCGGCCAACTACAATCTCGGCCACTGGCTGAACGGCCGGCTCGGCGCCGTGATGCTGCCCGAGTTTGGTGACATCCCTGTGCGCCGATGCGAACTTCAGCGAAATCGACATTTCCAACATCGATGGCGTGGTCACCGGCTATGCGGTGACCGACACCATGAGCGCGCGCGATGCGCTTGCGCCGCTGTCCGTGGCCTATTTCTTCGACGCGGTAGAAAGCGAAGGCGAGATCAGGTTCGTGTCGCGCGGCCGGCCCAACCCGCTGCCGCTGGCCGAAACCGATCTGGTGATTCCGGAAGACGGCGAACCCAATTTCGGCTTCTCCCTCACCCGCGCGCAGGAAACCGATCTGCCAACCGACACGCGCATTGCCTATATCGATGTGGATGCCGGTTACCGCCAGGCGCTGGCGCAGGCGCGGCGGCTCATTGGCGACTCCGATCGTGTCACGCCGGCGGCATTGCCCATCGTGATGGATCAGGCCACCGCCATCGGCATTGGCGAACGGCTGCTGCAGGACGCCTGGGTGATGCGCGAAAGCGCGTCCTTTGCATTGGCGCCGTCGCAGCTTGCGCTCGATCCCACCGACGAAGTGCTGCTCACCGCCGGCGGCCGCGAACGCCGCTTGCGCCTCACGGAAGTGAACGATGGCGGCGCGCGCTCAATACAGGCCGTCGCCACCGATCCTTCTGTCTATGAAGAAATTGTCGGGCCCGCGCGCGCGCCCGGGCAGATGCAAGCATTGTCCTCACCCGGCCGCGCGCTGGCCGCGCTTCTCGATCTGCCGTGGCTTACGGAAGATCAGAAACCGTGGGATGCGTTTGCCGCTGCCTTCGCGCTGCCGTGGCCGGGATCGGTGCTGCTGTTCCGCAGCGCCACGGATTCGAACTACCTGCTCGACACCACGCTCACCAAACCCGCCACCATCGGCGAGACCACGGCAGATTTTTTCGCAGGTCCCGTGTGGCGTTGGGATGAAGTGAACGCGCTGAAGATCGTGATCTACGACGGCAGCTCATTATCATCGATGGACGATCTGTCCGTGCTCGGCGGCGCCAATGCGATTGCCGTGCAGAACGACGGCGGCGAGTGGGAAGTGCTGCAATTCGCGACGGCCACGCTCACCGGCCCGGGTGAATGGACCTTGACGCGCTTGCTGCGCGGGCAGGGCGGCACGGAAGGCGCCATGCGCTCTCCCATTGCGGCCGGCGCTCGCGTGGTGCTGCTGGATTCCGCACTGGTGCAGTTAGGTTTGTCGCAAGCGGAATACGCGCTGCCGTTCAACTACCTCTATGGACCGCAAGGCAAGCCTATTTCCGATCCGGCGTATCAAAGCCTCTCTCTCCAGTTCCAAGGCATCGGCTTGCGGCCGCTGTCGCCCGCGCAGCTGAACATGATGTACTCGGATACTGGCGATCTGCTGCTCTCTTGGTCGCGCCGCGACCGCGATCCATCAAGCGACAGCTGGGACCAGGTGGAAATCCCGTTGAGTGAATCTGCGGAGAGCTATGACGTTGAAATTCTGGACGGCTCCTCGAACGTCATCCGCACCTTCAGTGGAGTGTCGTCACCGTCGCTCACCTACACCGCATCGCAAATCGCAGCCGATTTTCCTTCCGGCCTGCCATCGCCGTTCCGCTTCACGGTCTACCAACTCTCCTCCACCTCCGGCCGCGGCGTGGGCAGGACGGCGAGCATCGCGTTCAGCTAACCGGTTCCTCCCCCGCAAAGCGGGGGAGGGGGCCGCCGAAGGCGGTGGAGGGGGCGGACATCTGCGCGATGTCACTCAAGGGAGGTTGGCTTATGGGGCGGGCTGTTGGCGCAACGATTCAAATCCATACACTTCAAGGAGTACATCTTCGCCGCTCGAATAGAGAACGCGGCCGCCATCTTCCTTGAAATACGATAGCAGGTTCAGAGCGAAGCGAATTGCCAAGCACAAGGCCTGAATTGCGTCGCCTCCATGAATATCGCTCAGCTTTTCATAGAGGCCGGCTAACGCGATCGGACATGCCCATTCTTCCGGGCCATACTGATATGGCTGACCAATCTGAAGAGTAATCTCAAATCGATCGCCGTTTGGCCGTTCGCCTATGAAGGTTGTGTGCGCAATTGCTGCGGGGATAGTCATTCTTGTCCTCGAGGAAATGCACTCATCCTAAAGGTTGAGATCGGCGGGCGCATCCGCCCCTCCACCGCGCATTCGCGCGGTCCCCCTCCCTCCCCCGTTTCACGGCGGAGGAACCATAACCAACGTCTGTGAACGAGGAAACCCATGTCCGACACCACGCCGCGCGCGGCGTTGCCGCTGCTGGTGATCTGGCCATGTTCCATTGACAAATGGGAAATCCCGCTACAATTTCCCACCATGACGGACAAGGTGACGATGGACAGCGCCGGCCGCGTGCTCATTCCCCGCGCTTTGCGGGACGAGCTCAGGCTTCATCCGGGCGATACGCTGGCACTGGACACCGATGGAGAAGCGGTGACGCTCAAGCCGGTCCGCCCGGAATCGGCCATGCGAAAGGAGCGTGGCGTCTGGGTGTTCCGCAGCGGCGCCAAAATATCCGCTGCGGAAACCGATGAGGCGCTCGTGCGACTGCGCGTCACGCGCGGCCGGCCGGTTGCGTCGCCTAAACGGTGAAGGCGTTCCTCGACACATCCGTTTTGGTGGCAGCCTTCTATGCCGATCATCAGCACCACGAAGCGAGCCTTACCCTGTTCGCGAAGCAGACGAAATCCGCGGCCGCCACGGCGGCGCATTGCATGGCCGAATTCTATGCCGTCGTCACCGGCATGCCTGGGAAGAATCGCGCCAGCCCGCATGAGGCGCTGCTGTTTATCGAAGACGCGCACGAGCGCCTGACATTGATCTCGCTCAACGAACGCGAATACCTCGACGCAATCGGACTGGCGGCCGCCGCCGGAATATCCGGCGGTGCTTTGTACGATGCCCTGATCGCGCGCTGCGCTTTAAAGGCAAAGGTGCAAGCGCTGTACACCTGGAACGGGAAGCATTTCGAACGCATCCCCGAAATCGCGCCGCGCATTCGCTTGCCGTAACCGCCGCCCTTCGTGGGGGGGGTATGCACTAGCCGACAGTCTTTCTCCCCCGTTTACGGGGGAGTTCCGCCGCAGGCGGCGAAGGGGGCAAGCCCATGCGTTCGCCCCCTCCGCTTCGCTCCATTTCATTTCGCTCAGCACCTCCCCCGTAAACAGGGGAGGAAAAGGAGAAATCATGTCCGACACCACGCCGCGCGTGGCGTTGCCGCTGCTGGCGGCTGCGCAATCGCAGAAACATGTCACCCACAATGAAGCGCTGCTCGAACTCGATGCGCTGCTGTCCACCGTCATTCTGGATCGGGATTTATCGAATCCGCCGGTCAGCTCAAGCGATGGCGACACCTATCTGGTGAAAGCCACCGGCACCGGCGCGTGGGCTGGACAGGATGGCAAGCTCGCCTATGCCATCGACGGCGGCTGGCGCTTCTATGCGCCGTTCGAAGGCCTCACGGCTTATGTCGCCGATGAAGCGAAACTCATCTTCTACAACGGTTCTGCGTGGACGGATTTTGCCGCCTCTCTATCGCTGGAAAACGTGCCGCAGCTCGGCGTCAATGCCACGGCCGATTCCACCAACAAACTCACGGTCGCCAGCGGAGCCGTGCTGTTCAACAACATCGGTAACGGCGTGCAGGCGAAGCTGAACAAGAACGCCGGCGCGGACACCGCTTCTCTGCTGTACCAGACGAACTTCTCCGGCCGTGCGGAAATCGGCCTCACCGGCGACGACAATTTCCACTTCAAGGTGTCGCCCGATGGCAGCACGTTCTATGAATCCCTGGTCCTCAACGGCAGCACGGGCAGTGTGTTGCTGAAGCATGTGGACGTCAGCAGCGCCACCACCATCGGCGCCACGCATCTCGGCCGTTTGATGCGCGCCGATGCCAGCGGCGGCGCGTTCGATATCACGCTCCCCGCGTCCGCCGATACTGACGATTGGGTGATCGTGCGCAAGAAGGATTCAAGCGCCAACCGAGTCACGGTGAAAGACAACGCTGGCAACAATGTCGCCTGGCTGTCCGCACAATATGATGAAGCGATGTTCGCCTTCTGGGATGGTGCCTGGACTCCAGTGCGCTGGAACGTCGCGCCGCTCCCGCAGGTGTTCACCACCAGCGGCACCTATACCAAACCGCCGCTCGCCAAGAGCATCAACGTGCTCGCCATCGCAGGCGGCAATGGCGGAGGTTCCGGGCGCCGCGGTGCGGCGGGTTCCTCCCGTTCCGGCGGCTCCGGCGCGCCAGGCGGCACGGTGGTGAATATCGCATTGCCGGCAGCACTGGTGGGTGCAACGGAATCCGTCACGGTTGGCGCGGGTGGCTCCGGCGGCGCGGCCGTCACCACCGACAACACCAGCGGCAACGCGGGCTCTGTCGGCAGCGCCAGCCAGTTCGGTACCACGCCCTATATCACCGGGACGAATCAAAATACCGCCATCGGCAATGGCGGCGGCATCGCCGTGGCGCAGGGGCAATCGAACACACAGGATTCGAATTTCGGCACGCCGGGTGCGGGCGGCGCATCCTCCATTACTGCGGCCGGAGGCAATGGCACCATCGGCGTCACCGGCGCCGGCGGCGCAGGCGGCAGTATCAGCAATGCCGATGCGATGCTGGCGAGCGGCAACGGGAGTGCCACCGCACCGCTGATGAAATCCGTGGCGCAGGTGGCCGGCGGCGGCAATGGCGTGAACGGTACCAACGGCAACTCCATCGCCGACAGCAACTACTACATCGCCGGCGGAGGCGGTGGCGGCGGTGGCGCGAATACCGCCGGTGCTGCAGGAGCGGGTGGCGCAGGGGGGGTGCCTGGCGGCGGCGGCGGAGGCGGCGGCGCATCGCTGAACGGCAACGCTTCCGGCGCCGGTGGCGCTGGCGGCCGCGGGGAGTTGCGCGTCACGGCGTATTTTTGAATTGGAGCGGACGATGTTCAAGCTCGCGCATTTCTCGCGCGTGGAATGGGATTCCGCGCGCTGGCCGCATTTCAGCCCACACGAACTCGCCTGCCATTGCTGCGGCGAGATGTGCGTGTGGCCGCAAGCGCTGGATGCGATCGAGTGCTTGCGCCGCACCATGAACGCGCCGCTCGTCATCGACTCCGGACATCGCTGCGCCTTGCACAATGCGCGGGTGGGCGGCGCGCCGCTCTCGCTGCACAAGCAGCTCGCCTTCGATGTAGCGCTGAGCGGTCACGATCCGGCGCGCCTCGAACACGCCGCCCATGAAAGCGGCTTCCGCGGCTTCGGCTACGGCCAAAGTTTTCTTCATCTCGACACGCGCGCGCGCACGGCGCGCTGGTTCTACGGCAACAGGAGCAAATCCAAATGGGCATCCTTGGACATCTTCTAGGCTGCGGGATTTCCGCGGGCGCCGGCGGCGTGTTCGGCCTCATGGGCAATCTCGCCACCAAAATGTTCGGCTATCTGGAGTCGAAACAGTCCTTCGTGGTGAAGCAGGCGGAATGGACGCACGAGACCGAACTGCTGAAGCTGCAATCGCAATGGCGCCAGCCGGAAACGGAGAACGCCGAGCCGCCGCTTTCGCTGACTGCGTCGTGGAGCGGGTTGCTCTCGAGTGTGGCGGCAGAAGCCGCGCTGCCATCCTCGTACAAATGGGTGGATGCGGCGCGGGCGCTGGTGCGGCCCCTGCTCACCCTGGGATTGTCTGCGGTGCTCGCCGCCGCGTTCTTCTCGATGGCGCCGGACGATTCTGCCCGCGCCTATGTGATCGACAGCCTAGTGTTCGCCGCGGTGACCGCAATCGTCTGGTGGTTCGGCGATCGCGCCTCACCGCGGAAGCACTGAGGTGATGCGCTCCAATTGTATGCAGCCGCGAAGGAATACTCGCGACTGCATACGGATATCTGCCGTTACTGGGACGATGGCGTTGGCAACTTGCGGGTTTGAGAAACCGGCTGTCTGTGGAGGGCAGTCCGGTGCTTCATGCTTGCGCTAGGTGCGCGCGTGCCGGACATGGGCCGCCTTGTTGAAGCGGGGGTCAGGTTGAGCCTTGAAGCGGTCGAGCTCGGCGATGGGCGGCCTGCCGTTTGTATTCCGGTGCCGTTCTTTTTGGCGAGTCCGGGCGGCATGCAGCCTGCGGAACCGGCAGTGCAGCCCCAACCGGTCTTGTTGCCGTGACTCCAGCCGGGCGGCGTTCCGCCATTCTGCTTCCACCCGGCCTTGCCGCGGCTGAAACCGGCAGGCGTTGTGCTCAAACGACTATGCCGCGAAGCGGCAGACAGGCGGATATGGCGCGTGCCCATTCGCGAATGCATCGCGACCCGCGAATGCAGCGCTGGCCGATGCGAGCTATGCATGGTGTGGAATGAGGCGGTGCGCAGCGAATGCGATGACCGGAAGCTGCTACGGCCGAGGGTGCTATGGCGGAACCCGCCGCGACCGGCAAAACCACCCGCCCGAAACATTGTGTGACCGCCACCGAAGCCGCCATGGCGGAACATTCCGCCGCCGCCTCCAGGGCCGCCTCGTGCAGCGGCAAGCTCCGCGGGGGCAAATGCGAGTAGGGCCGCAAACGCGGCGGAGGCAGCAGCGGCGAAAAACGAACTTCTCATGGGATCCTCCCTTGCCTCGCCCGTCGAAGGTAATGGTGGGGCGCAAAGGATGGTTCCGGATGGCGGTGGCTCAGACGGTTGCCGGCTGCCTCGTTGGCTTCGGCCGCCGCCGTCCTTCCGTTTGGATTGGCGAAATTGTGCGGCCCCGTTCTGGCAACGGAACGGCCAAAAGGTAATGCACAGTCAGATCAGCTTCGCATCCAGCGTGATCTCTGCGTTCAGCAGTTTCGAGACCGGGCAGTTCTTTTCCGCCTCGTGCGCCATTTGCAGGAACTGCTGTTCGCTTGTTCCGGGGATCTTCGCGCGCAAGGTCAATGCAGAACGGCTGATGCGGAAGCCCGCGCCATCCTTCTCGAGCGTCACCGCGGCTTCTGTGTGCAGCTCCTCCGGCGTGATGCCGGCGCCCTGCAGCTGAAAGGCGAGCGCCATGGTGAAGCAGCCGGCATGCGCGGCCGCGATCAGTTCTTCAGGGTTGGTGCCCTTCTCGTTCTCGAACCGCGTCTTGAAGGAATAGGGCGTGTTCGACAGCACGCCGGAATCGCTGGTGAGCGCGCCGGTGCCCTCCCGCCCCGTGCCGCGCCATACTGCTGTCGCCTTGCGGATCATCGGGAAACTCTCCTCATCTGCGCAGCTTTTCTAACGCGGAATGCAAGTCGATGTTGCAGAATTCTTGAGTTCGACTGCTCCGCGAAGTTCCACATACCAGATGTAGTGGAGAATTTAGCGATGCGGGCGGCGGCCGAGCGTCACTGAAGGCTCAGTGACGCCTGCAAGGCGCATCCGCCCTCAATTAGGCCGATAAAGGAAAACGATGTGGCGATGCCTTTCGCCCGTTTTCCATAGAACGCCGGAAACGTCGTCGTCCCGAGCGTGAAGGTGTTCGCAGAGTTGGAATAACTCTGTGTCCCTTTCCCCTTTTCCAAGGTGAGCGGATTCCCGCTCGTGATATATTCTAACAGATTCATCTTCCCCGTCTTCGGATCGAAGGTCATGGTGCCGGTGATATTCTGCAAGTCATTCGTCACCGGCAAACAGTTCTGGGTGGCATTGAAGATGTAGGTGCCGCTCAACACCGGCACGGTTCTGGACTCTGCGCGCGCAGAGCCTGCACTCGTGATTGCGTATGCAAGAATGCCGGCCATGCACAACAGTGGCTTGCGAACGCTGAAATGATCGAACATCGTTTTCTCCTCCCCTAAAATGGCAGCAGCACGTCGCGCTCCTGCTGGCGTTGATCTTGTCATATCACGGCGTCAGCTCGAACACCGTGCCGGCACTGTTCGCGCCCCCATTGTACGTCGTGCCGTAGAGATTGCCCCCCGCGTCCATGATCACGGGCGCATTTGGATTCGCGCCATCCGTGCAGGCGTTCTCGCTGCAGAAATTGTACAGCACCGTTTCCGTCCACGGGGTGCCGGGGCTAAGTTTGAAAACCGTTCCCAAACCATCCGTGCCGCCGAAATAGGTCGTGCCGTAGAGATTGCCGCTGCCGTCGATGATCGGCCCGGCTTGGGGATAGATGCCATCCCCGCTCTGGGAGCCGAAATTGTAGATCACGCTGTAACCGCCGGCGGTCGCGCGCTCGAAAACGACGCCGCAGTCGCTGTCACAGCCGGAGGACCCGGAGCCGCCGCCCGCGGTCGTGCCGAAAAGATCGCCGGCGGCATCGATCGCCAGCCGCCCCACGCCAGAGTTGCCATCGGTGCAGTTCGCTTCGGCGCAGAAATTGTGAAGTGTCGTCTCCTTCCAGGTTCCCGCCGCCAGCCTGTACAGGGCGCCGGCGCCGTATTTCGCGCCAGCCCCAGTGACGCCGAAGAGGTTTCCGAAGGAATCCACGAGAAGAGGGCCAGGCAAGGCCGAGCCGTTGGTCGCGGGATTGAAGCTGTGAAGGACTTGATAGGTCCAGCTGGAGCCATTCGGCGCGAGTTTGTAAGCAGTCCCCTTGTTGTCCGCGCCGCCATCTACGGTTGTGCCGAATAGCGGTGAAGACCCGTCCCACGGCGCGCCGGAGGCTTGGCCGGCATAAGCAAGTCGGGCCATTGGCCGGGCGCCGTCGGCGCAAGCGGCTTTGGAGCAAAAGGAGTATACAATGGCGAAGGTCACTTGGCCGCCCAGGTGCGTCAGCTTGAAAACCGAGCCGAGCTCGTGTTTGCCGCCGACAAATGTTGTGCCGTAAAGGTTGCCGTCGCCGTCCATGATGAGATCGGCCAACGGATAGTCTCCGTCCGCGCAATTGGCCTGCTTGCAGAAATTCTTCAGGATGTGTTCTTTGTATGTGTTCCCGTTCGGGGTCAGCTCGAACACGACGCCCGAATCGTACTTGCCGCCAACCGGAGTGGTTCCGTAGAGGTCGCCGGATTGGCCCATCAACAGTCCGGCAAATGGCTCGTCTCCGCCGGGACAGCCCGCATTCACGCAGAACGAATGCAGCGTCTTCAGCGTGTAAGCTGGCGCGCCGGACGGGGCGATTGCAAACGCGAACGTGACGGCGAAAACGATGCTCGGCAGATGACGCAGGGTAAAGTTTCGCAAAAGGGATCGGTTGCTCATGACGTGCTCCTCATCGGTGGCAGGCATCACATCGAAGGCCCTTACTGGCGCGACAGCCAGATCTGCGCCGCGCAAGGATCGACAGCCGCGATAAACGACAGGTAGGTCGCAATTCCCTTGTCGAGCTTTCCGTAGGTGACCTGGTAAACGGTATCGCCCAAGGTGATCGTGGTTGCCGAGTTCGAATACGATAAACGCTGTTTGAGGGGATTCAGCAGGAGCGGATCGCCGGTGGCGATGTAGCCGTCCAGCTTGAGCGTTCCGGAGGTGGGATCGAAGGTCGCGCGGCCTGTGATCTGGGAAGATTGGCCCTTGCCCGAAATGCAAAGTTGCATGTCGGTGAGAACGTAGTCTCCCTTTAGTATCGGAACGGCGGGAGCTCCTGCCTGGGACGATTGCGCCATCGCGGGTGCAACGAAAAGACAGGCGGCGAGCGCCGCTGCGGGAACCGTCATCAAACGGTGCAGAACTTGATTTCTGGAATGAGATTGGTTGTGCATGGCATCCTCCTGGTCGCTCATCGGATAGTCGTGACCTTGCCGTTGGCTAGGGCTTGAGTTCAAATCGCCGTGGCGGTCGAACATTCCGGCACGAGGAGCGCGCTCTGCCACGCGCTCCATCGCCCGTCGCGGCAGAGCCAGTCCATCAGAGGTGGAACACCGCACCTTCCAGCGACGTGAAGCATTGGGCGTTGGCGAAATCCGTCTCCGCCTCCACGGTAACAGTGCCGTCGGTCGCAATGGCCAGCCGCCCGTTCGTCCCATCGCACAGGTCAACGGGGATCCAGACCGGCTTCGCGGGACGGAAGGCAGACGGGAGCACGAACGGGACCTGATTGCTCCCGGTTGTCGCGATCGCGCCCTCGAAGTGCACCACGTCGCTGTCAACCCGTACTGCGGCGTTTCTGGTGCCGAATGGCGCGTTCGTCCAGCCATTGATCAGACTCAGCGCGGTAAATCCGTTCGAGGTGGTCGCGAACGTCACGCCATCAAGGGAAGTGAAACACTGGGCATTGCTGAAATCCGTCTCGGCTTGAACGCTCACGACCCCGCTGGGATCTATGTTCAGCCGCCCATTGGTGGCATCGCACAGATCGACCGGAACAAAAACGTTGCTGGTCGGGCGAAATTTCGCCTTAAGCGTGAATGCGGCCGTGTTGTTCTTGCTCGTTGCCATTGCGCCAGCAAGATGGATAGTTCCCAGGTTATCTGCGGCCGGATCTGCGGTGCCGCCGCCGTAAGGCTTCCAACCGTGCTTGAGTTTGATCTGCTTGAACGTGTCGGACGCCATCGCGAACGTCGCGCCATCCAGCGATGTGAAGCATTGCGCCTGGGCGAAATCGTTATTTTCAACTTCAACGAAGGTGGCGCCGTTAGGATCGATTTCCAATCGCCCATTATGAGCGTTGCAGAGATCGACCTTTACATAGACGGTCGACCCGGGGCGAAAGGCAGCCGGCAGCACGAAAACCTCGGGATCGGTTCCGGAGGAGATGGCGCCGTGGAAGCGCACGATCCCGCTAACCGTTGAGACCGATGCATTCGCAGCGCCGAACGCCCCATTTGTCCAGCCATTGATGAGCGTCAGGTTTGTCGCTGGCGGATGCTTGGACCTCGCGTTTGCAAGCGCCGGAGCAAATAATACCGCACATCCCGCAAGTGCCATGGCGGCCTGCCGGATAACTACAGGTGCCAGCACGGCGGTGAGCACGCGCGGTGCTGTGAGCAGATTCTCTTTCACGTTTCCCTCCTAAGGTTGGCCCAGCCATCGATGGCGGAGACGCTACGAGCCGTTCCCGGGAAATTCTTGGACAGGAGCGAAAAGGACATGGGACAGGAGCGAAATTATTCTGGTAAGGTGTCGCTGAACGTCGGCCCATTGCCGGGTTGAGTGAATGGCAATCGTTACAGACCGCGTCAGCGCTTCAGAGCGTTCCTTGTCGTGGGAGCCGAAGCCTCCGGATTTCCGATTTTCGACCGATGACATTCCTGAGGCCGACCGCGTCGCAATCTTTCGCGAGATCGTAAGCCGGCAGATGCTTCGCCACGATATGGTGCCCAGCGGGGATCATCCGTTTCACGTTCACGGCATCGCACGGCCATTGCCGGGAGGTGTTTTCGCCGTCTGGTCCATGGGCTCGCCTCATGTCATTCGGCGAACGCGAGAGTTTTTGTCGGATGGCGATGACAGTCTTCTCTTTCAGTGGACGAATTCTGTCCGGTCTGCCGAGCATCTCGGGCCTGAGGTTGCTCTCGGTCCAGGCGATGCGATCCTTTTCTCCTGTAGTGAACCGCGCACCATCGGCCTGCCCACACCGTTTGAGACGGTCACTCTCAAAGTCCCGCGCAAAGCTCTCGGTCCGCTGCTGTCCGGCCCGGACGCTTGCCTTGGCAGGCCGGTCTCCAGCGACTCCGCCGCATTACGGCTGCTGCTGCGATATCTCGAAGGACTGCGTCAGGAATCCTCGGCAGTGACAACAGAGCTCCAGGAATTAGCAGTCGCTCATGTCTGCGATCTTCTGGCGATCGTCTTCGGCGCCACGCGAGACGCCGCGGAGATTGCAAAGAAACGCGGTGTGCGCGCGGCGAGATTGCTGGCGGTCAAGGCGGACATTGACAGGAATCTGGCCCATGGCTGCCTTTCCAGTTCCGATGTTGCCGCACGGCACGGCATGACACCGCGCTCGCTGCAAATGCTGTTCGAGGAGGAAGGAACCACGTTTACCGAATTCCTTCGCGAACGGCGGCTGCGGCGCGCGCACCGGATGCTCATCAGCCGCCGCTTCAATGGCGACCGGATCGTCGACATTGCGTTCGCTTGCGGCTTCGGCGATGTCTCCTACTTCAATCGCCAGTTCCGCGCGCATTATGGTGCCACCCCTTCCGATGTACGGAACAACAAAACCGAAGTTGAAAAATGAAAACCCGCGGGTGCGATCCCCGCGGGTTTTCTGCTTTCCGCCGTCGGCCTTGCGTGGAGGGGCTTGCCGCAAGACCTCAGGCTTCAAGATTCGCCTACAGCCGGAAACTGATTCCGACGAACGAGCCGGTCCGCGGATTGACCTTGCAGAATGCGGTACGCCCGAAACGGTTCACGCATTTCACGACATAGTAGCCACGATACATGTACGGGGTGCCGATCACGCGAATGTTGCGGGCCTTCACAACTTCCAGCACGCGGCCGCGATCGATGTAGCGCGTTGCCACGGCGCGGTTCGGCGCGATGATGGTCTTGTGCTTCTTCTCGATCACCACGGCGGCGTTGGAAACCGTGCTCGCCACCAGGGCGGCAACGCCGATCATGCCGGCGATAAACTTCCTTCTCATGGTCCATTCTCCTTTTCCAATTCCTCGCCATCCCGGCGAGCGATAGCGCGAGAATGTCAGGGCGGCGCTGAACGCACTCTGGAGCCGCAAAAAATTCTCGGTTCATGTTGCTGAAGCGAAGATGAACGAGCGAGCGCGAATGACGAATAGCGAATAGCGAAATGAGAGATTAGACAATGGTGAACAGTGACAGGATCCAGTACGCCACGCGTAGGCCAACCCCTATTCGCCATTCACTACTCGCTATTCGCGCCAAAAATGAGAAACCCGCGGGAAGCCTTTCGGTCCCGCGGGCTCTCGCTTGAGCGACGCGTGCTTCGCGTGGAGGGGCTTACCGCTACACACGCTGCCTCAAGTCGGTTTCGGCCGTAGAATGCAGCGGGCCCGCTGAACGAACTCTGGACCTTACATTCATGCGGGGTTCATCGCCGGGCTCTTAGGAAAACCGGATGTGCTGGCGGCTTTTTATCGGCGCTGTTGCGGCGCTCCTGCTGGCCTTTTCCCCGGCAGCCGCGCAAGGCAGGATCGTGCATCCTTACGGACCGGGCGCGCCGGTGCCGCTGGAGCGAATTCTTCCCCAAATTCGCAGCGCCCATCCGGGTACCTTCTCGGATGTCGATGGACCATTCCCCGATCCCGCCGGACGCCTGCATTATCGAATCAAGTGGCTGACGCCGGAAGGCAAGG
This sequence comes from Rhizomicrobium sp., assembly GCA_036269195.1. GTDB lineage: Bacteria > Pseudomonadota > Alphaproteobacteria > Micropepsales > Micropepsaceae > Rhizomicrobium. Next base: position 92,150 of record DATASO010000015.1, on the reverse strand, counting down.
TCATCTGGCTGGATGCCGATGCTCGCACCGGCCATGTGCTGGGTGTCAACCGCGGCTGGGGCGGCTATGGTCATCCGGCGCCGTATCCGAGGGGATACTTCGCGCCGTTCCCGCGGATAGAAGGTCCGCCGCCGCGGTATTTCCGACCTGGGCGCGGCTGGGGCCGCGGCTGGATGGGCGGCCATTTTGGCCTGGGTGGAATGCGTGGCGGCGGCCACGGTCATGGTGGCCGCGGCGGTCGCGGCAGGTAGGTAGTCACATGCGCGTGTTGCTGGTGGAAGACGACAAGGATCTGCAGCGGCTGCTGAAGCAGGCGCTGACGGATGCGGGTTACGTGGTGGATACTGCGAGCGATGGCGAGGAAGGCCATTTCCTTGGCGACACCGAGCCTTACGACGCAGTGATCCTCGATCTCGGCCTTCCGAAGATGGATGGGGTGCGCGTGCTGGAAGCGTGGCGCAAGGCAGACCGCAAAATGCCCGTGTTGATCCTCACGGCGCGCGATCGCTGGAGCGACAAGGTGGCGGGTTTCGATGCCGGCGCGGACGATTATCTCGCCAAGCCCTTCTACACCGAAGAATTGCTGGCGCGGGTGCGCGCGCTGTTGCGCCGCGCAGCGGGCCTGGCCACAGCGGAGATCGAAGTCGGGCCGCTGCGCATCGACACACGCTCCTCGCGCGTCACCCTGGATGGCAATCCGGTGAAGCTCACGTCTCTGGAATACCGGCTGCTCGCCTACCTGGCGCACCACCGGGGTCGGGTGGTGTCGCGCACCGAACTGGTCGAGCATCTTTACGATCAGGACTTCGACCGCGACTCGAATACAATAGAGGTGTTCGTCGGGCGTCTGCGCAAGAAGCTCGATCCCAATCTGATCCAGACGGTGCGCGGCCTTGGCTATTGCCTCGAAGTTCCGGACCTTACTCGGCACGAAGCTCGCGCCAAGGCCTAATTCGCTTTCCGCTCGGCTGATCGTTGCAGCTGCGGTCTGGACGCTGCTTGCGCTTCTCGTCGGCGGCTTCGTGCTGTCGGGAATATTCCGCGCATCCGTGCAGGGGGATTTCGATTCGCGGTTGCAATTCGACCTCGACGGATTGATTGCTGCGGCCGAGCCGGACTCCTCGGGTCGCGTGTCGCTGCACGAGCGTTTTTCCGATCCGCGCTTTGAGCGTGTCTATTCCGGCTGGTACTGGCAGATCGTGCCGGAGCAGCCCAAAGGCGACATCCGCATTTCGCGCTCCCTGTGGGACAAGGCGATCCGCCTCACCGATTTTCGCATGCGCAACGGTGTCGCCTGGGGTCACGGCATCGGGCCGGAAGAGCAGCGCGTGCGCGTCGTGGCCCGCCGCATTGAGTTTCCCATCACGGCGACCCCGCAGAAGAACGATGTGCGGGTTTACACTTTTCTCGTCGGCGGCAACGTGTCGGAGATCGAGAGCGAGGTCGCCAACTTCAACACGCTTTTGATCTGGGCATCCGCCATTTTCGCGCTGGGCCTGATTGCGGCCATCTTCCTGCAGGTTCGGATCGGACTTCTGCCGTTGCGTCGGCTCAGCACGGAGCTGGCGCGTGTCCGCGACGGGCAGGCTCGTCAGCTCGAGGGACGGTTCCCCGCGGAAATTGCGCCGCTGGTGCGCGAGCTGAACAGCATGATCGACCACAATGCCGAAGTGATCGAGCGCGCGCGCACGCAGGTGTCGAACCTTGCGCACTCGCTGAAGACGCCGCTGTCGGTGCTGGCGAGCGAAGCTCAAGCCAACCCGGGACCGCTCGCCGGCGTGGTCAGCACGCGCGTGAACACCATGCGGCGGCAGATCGATCATTATCTTTCCCGCGCGCGGGCCGCCGGCTCTGCCGCGGTGCTCGGCAATCGTACGCCGGTGAAACCCGTGCTGGACGATCTCGCGCGCACGCTCGCGCGCATTCACGGAAATCGCGCGCTCTCCATTTCCGCGGATGCGCCGGAAGGGCTCGCGTTTCGCGGCGAGCGCCAGGATTTCGAGGAAATGGCCGGCAATCTGATGGACAACGCCTGCAAATGGGCCGCCGGCCGGGTGACGGCCAAGACGGCGCGGTTGCCGGATGGCGAACTCGAGCTTTGCGTGGATGATGATGGTCCGGGTCTCGATCCGGAGGAGCGGATGCAGGTGGGAGAGCGCGGCGAACGGCTTGATGAGAGCATGCCCGGTTCCGGGTTCGGCCTCGCCATCGCGCGGGACATCGCCGGGCTTTACGGCGGCTCGCTTGAACTCACGGCAAGCCCGCTCGGCGGCCTGCAGGCCCGCCTGAAACTGCCGCGGACGGTCTGACGCTATTACGGAGCTGCCGCGCGATTATTAGTCCGGCTTTAGAGGTGCGGACACTGCAATCCGGCCGGGTAGCAGGGTGTGTGCCGCAAGATTCAGTCAGACTTCCGGGTGCCGCCGCGCACGGCAGAACTTGCCAGCCTCCGGTCGAACGTCGTCAGCTTGCCACCACGCGCGTGCACCAAGGTCAGCAGCTAGCTGCCGGTCACTTGCCCATGATCGAGCAGCCGCGATGCGTCGCTTCGCTTTGGATCCAGAAGACTAATGTCGTCCGGGCGGGGCTGACAAATTGAGGCGAACGCGTGGCAGATCGAAAGGGCCCGTTAACGCAGCTTGGTTAATCTCAACCATTGGTAGGGGCCCGGTGGGGCCGCTCGATTCTAGGGTTAACGACATGGCGTCACGCGACAAGATGGATTTGCTGCGGTCTTTTCTTGGCTCCTTGCCACGCGGGGCGGCCGGCAAAGTGGTCCGCGCGGTGGAAATCGATCGCCTGAACGACGGCAATGTTCTGCCGCACGAGCTGATCCTCGAAAGCCTGCGGCCCTCCCTGCGCGGAGACGAAACGGCGGAACGTGCACCAACGCCGGTGCGCCTGTTCTGCCGTCCATTCGAGGATCTACTTGTGAGCGACGGCTCTCCGCAGAAGCGGAAGGGGCACATTGCCCGTGGCTCGATTGCGCCCGTGTGGAACTGGCTTTCGCAAACTCTCATTCCGGCTTCGGCAACAACGTATTCGCTGGCGGTGAAAACCGCCGCGATGGGGCACGAACCGGAGCAGCTGGCGCAGAAGGCCGCGGAATTCTGGAAGACGGCATCCGATACCTTGCGCAACCGGCTTGCGGCCGAAAGCGGACGCCGGGCGGCACGTGAGGCGCTTGGCAACGATATGGTCGTTGAGGATGCGCGCGAGATGGCATTGCTGCTCGCCGCCGCGCCTGAGATTTCTGAACTGCAGGATGCCTTGCCGCGAACGATGCCATCGCTGACAGAGGAAGCCGTTCAGGTTTTCCATGCGGTGCACGAAAAGCTCGCGGCGAGAATGCCCGATGCCGCGCCCTATCTCGCGGTCGTCTTGATGAAGCGGCTGGAACGGCCTTGGGAGGTGCTGCGCCTTCCGTCAGCCGGAGCGCAAGCGATGGCAGTCGAGGCCGGAGAAAGCCGGGAGACGCCGGTAGATTTGGGGTTTGCCGGCGAATTGCTGCTCGGTGCGATCGACGCGCATCGCACGGCTATCCTCTCTGCCGATCCGGAGCGGTTCAGCGCCGATGCTCTTCTGAAACATCTCGAAGGCCACGCAACTATTTCGAATGGCGTCGTGAAGGAGCTGGAGCTGCGCCACGATGGCGCGCGCGTCCAGCAATTGATGAACGACCGTAAGCTTGTGTCCGACGCGATGGAGAATCTGATTACCCGAGCGCCAGCAGAAATTTTCGGGGCGCTCTCTCTGCACGTTTTAGAAAACGATGCGCTCGCGCTGGACTTCTCGCAACCCACCGATCCCGGCAAATGCGCCCGCGCTTCGAGCTATGCGCGCCTGATCGCGGGCGGCAGGCCGTTGGCAGGCGCGGCATCGTTCGATGCTTCGCTGAAGCAGGCGGATTCACAAATCTGCGCGATGCTCAAGCGTTACAATGAGGCCATCATGCGCGAATTAAGCGATGCGGACGATCAAAAGCGCCTGAACGCGGAGCAGTACGCCGACCTCGCGACGGAGCTCAGCGTGGTTCTGCTCACGCCGGACCGGTCAGCGCCCGCCTGTCAGCAAAGCCAGGCCGCCGGAACCTCGATCGCAGCATAACGAAGCCACATTGCGGTGTTGCGGGCGCGCTTCTATACGGGCGCGCGAGGTCAACCATGCCACCCAGACAGAATCCGCTGAAGCTCAATCCGCTGCAATTGCGCACGCTCGCGATTCTGCAGGCACTGGCGCGTTTGCCGGATGCGGCAACCCAAGGCCCGGGTGCCGGCGAGATGACGATCGAGCGTTTTCCGCAGGCGCATGGCGATCATCTGCACCTCGGCGATGCAGTCGTTTCCGGCAAGGACATGACCGGTCTCTATATCGACAAAGTCTGGAACGCGCTGGAACGCAAAGGCCTGGCGCGCGCCGACTGGCCGCACCGCATCACCCTGACAGCCAGCGGTGTCGCCTACGAAACCGGCATCGCCGACGCCATCCTGCACCGTTCTCCGCATTGATGGTTCTCCCCCCGCGCAGCCGCGGGACGAACCATTCATCCCGCACGCGTGAGCGTGACAAGCGCCTTGCTGAACAGTTTCGCCGCGCGCGGCGTCTTCATGAAGTTGTCGAGCGCAGGCTCGCTCGCGGTGATGTGCACATCGCCATTGTCTCCCGGCTCGATGTCGCCCGCGATCTCACCCGCACGGATCGCGTCTGCCGCCGCTTTATCATCCATCTGGTAGAGCACGATCTTGTTCGGGCCGGAGGCGTGGTAGAGCAGCAGCGTGTTCAACTCCGCGAGCGCGCCTTCGGATGGCTTGCCGTTGGCGAAGCTCTCCTGTGCGTTGATGATCCGGTTCGCCCCGAGGGTGGCGACCCGCAGCCGGTACACGCTCCAATCGCCAAGGTTCTCTTTCTGCGGCGGCGTCACCAGAACAGTGGTCATCGTGCCGTCGTCGTTCCCGAGAATGTGGACATACGCAGGTTGCCCGCCCTCCGGTCCCGTCGCTTTCCACGTGCCGAGCAGCGCCGGATCCACCTTGAATCCAACGCTCGTTCCGACCGGAACCTTGCTGGTCACCGGCAGGCAGGCTGCCAGCGCCAATGCCGAAAATGCCGCCAAATAAGGAATGAATCGCATCGCCCCTCCGTCCGCTGGCGGAAACCTCAGCCGGCATTGCGACCGGAGTGGGGCGGACCGCCACGTTTTGAGTACCCCCACTGTACCTTATAATAGCCCGTCTCCCTGAATAAGCCGATGACCCCGAAGAAGCGCCGCCGCCTGTATTTCGCCATCGCCCTGGTTTGCGCCGGGGCGGCGGGGGCTGCGCTGGTGGTGCGGGCGCTGCAGGATAACGTGCTCTATTTCTACAGCCCCTCGGATATCGCGGTGAAGCACGTGCCGCAGGACATTTCGTTCCGTATTGGCGGGCTGGTGGCGAAGGGCAGCGTCGCGCGGGGGCCGGGTGCTGATGTGCGCTTCGTGGTGACCGACGGCAAGACAAAGGTGCCGGTGGAATATTCCGGATCGCTCCCCGATCTGTTCAGGGAAGGGCAGGGCGTGGTGGCGACCGGCGCGCTGCATGCCGGGGTCTTCCAGGCGAGCGAGGTGCTCGCCAAACATGATGAGCGCTACATGCCGCCGGAAGTCGTCGATGCTCTGAAGCGCGCCGGACGCTGGAAAGAAGGCGGTACATGACCGGCGAAATCGGCCTGCTTGCGCTCTGCCTCGCGCTGGCGCTGGCAATCGTGCAGAGCTTTGCGGGATTGGCAGGCGCGCGCGGCAGCGGCGGAAATGCCGCCGCAATCGCGCAAGGCGCGGCGATGGGCCTGCTGGTGTTCGTCAGTCTGGCATTCGGCGCGCTGATCTATGCGTTTGTTGTCTCGAATTTCAGCATTCTGGACGTGGCGCAGAATTCGCACACCGCGAAACCGCTGCTCTACAAACTCACCGGCGCATGGGGAAACCACGAAGGCTCGATGGTGCTGTGGGTGTTCGTGCTGTCGCTCTATTCGGCCTTCATCGCGTTCGCGCAGCGCGGCGGCGCGCGGCTGACGTCCGCCGCACTTGGCGTGCAGGGATTGCTGGCGGCCGCCTTCCTGCTGTTCATTCTTCTGACCTCAAATCCGTTCGTCCGGCTCGATCCGCCGCCGTTCGAAGGCGCGGGACTCAATCCGCTGCTGCAGGATCCCGGGCTCGCCTTTCATCCGCCGCTACTTTACTTCGGCTATGTCGGATTGTCGGCGGCCTTTGCGTACGCCGCTGCGGGCCTGATCACCGGCGAAGCGGACGCGTCATGGGCGCGTGCCGCGCGGCCTTTCATGCTGGCGGCCTGGATCGCGCTCACGTTGGGAATCACCGGCGGCAGCTGGTGGGCATATTACACACTCGGCTGGGGTGGTTTCTGGTTCTGGGATCCCGTCGAGAATGCCTCGCTGATGCCGTGGCTGATAGCTACGGCGCTGCTGCATTCGGCGCTCGCCACCGAACGCACCGGCGCCTTTCGCACCTGGAGCGTGTTGCTCGCCATCATGGGATTTTCGTTGAGTCTCGTCGGCACCTTTCTGGTGCGCTCCGGCGTGCTGACGTCGGTGCATGCCTTTGCCAACGATCCCGAGCGTGGCTTCTTCATTTTGCTGATGCTGATTGTGGCGATCGGCGGGGCGTTGGCGCTGTTTGCGTGGCGCGCGCCGAAGCTGGAATCCGGCACCGCCTTTCATCCCGTTAGCCGCGAGATGCTGCTGCTGCTGAACAATCTGCTGCTCACCGCCGCAGCGGCAACCGTGTTCGTGGGCACGCTGTATCCGCTGGCGCTGGATGCGTGGCTGGGGAAAAAGATTTCCGTTGGCGCGCCATACTTCGCCATCACCTTTGCGCCGATCTTCGCGGTGCTGCTGTTCCTGGTGCCCTTCGGTCCGCGGCTCGGCTGGCGGCGCGGCGATCTCCATTCAGCAGTGCGCGTACTCATGCCGGCAATGGGTGTTGCCGTGGTAGCAGGGATTGCGGTGTTGGCGATCGCACGGCCGGCCAGCGCAGCAGGCGATGGTGCTTTCGCGCTTGCCACCTGGTTGATCGCGAGCAGCATCATCGATGCGCTGCGACGCAACCGCGAGCGTAGCTTCGGCTGGAGCGCCGCCGCCTCCACGCTCGCCCACGCAGGACTCGGTATTTCGCTCATTGGCATCGCTGCTGTCTTGTGCTGGAAAAGCGAAGCGTCCGATGTGCTTGCGCCGGGAAAGTCGCTGACCGTTGGCGGCTACGAACTTCGGCTCCGTGGCGTCGAAGACACACAAGGGCCGAACTATTTTGCCAAGCGCGGAAACATCGATGTGCTGCGCAACGGCCGCGTCATCGAAACCGTCTCTCCGGAAAAGCGGACTTATCCCGCCGAGGGGCAGGCGATCAGCAAGACTGCCATCCAAACCACTGGCATCTCCGATCTGTACGTGGCGCTCGGCGACGAGCGCGGGCATGGCAGCTGGGTGGTGCGCGTCTATGTGAATCCGCTCGCGCCCCTCATCTGGCTGGGCGGCATCGTGATGGCGCTGGGCGGATGCGCAAGCCTGTTCGGCCGCCTGCGCCTGTGGGTGACGAAACCGTTTGCCTATGCGGCAGCTGAATGATGCGAGCGGTCTTCATTGGGCTGTTCGCGCTGGTGCTCGGCAGTTCTGCGTTGGCCGCGCCGGAGAAGCTCACCAATCCGCAACAGGAGGCACGCGCAGTGGCGCTGCAGAAGCAGCTGCGATGCCTCGTTTGCCAGGGCGAATCGCTGGATGAGTCGGGCGCGCCGCTGGCGGCCGACCTACGGCGCCTCATCCGGGAGCGGATTACGGCAGGCGATAGCGATTCGGCGGTAAAGGCCTATCTCGTGGCGCGCTACGGCGATTTCATTCTGATGAAACCTCCGGTGGAGCGCGAAACCTATCTTCTCTGGTTCGCACCGCTAGTATTTTTGGCCGCCGGTGGGGCTGTTGTCTGGATCGTCGCGAGCCGCGCCCGCCGCCGTTTCGGCGCGGAATCCCAGGGAAACGATCACGTCCTGGAGAGAACTGTGGACAGGACTTGATTTATTGCCGACGTTTAATGTTATGAACAGAAACGGGTAAGCAAATGGGCTTACCTCTGCTGGGGCTGCAGGGGCTTTCAGCCGATCCGAAGGAGTCATTGAATGGAAAGCAAGACGCATAGCAAACCGCGCCATCCCAAATTGTTGGCCGCCAGTTCGGCAGCCGCGATCCTGGTGCTGGGTTTGGGTGCCTTCGCTTTGGTGCCGCAGCAGACATCGACGACGAGCTCCGCTGCTCCGCAACAGCAATCCGCGCATCTCGAACAGGTTGCCTCGCGCTCAGTACAGCCGCACATGCTGGAGGCCGCAGCGCCCTTCAGCTTCGCCGATCTCGTCGAGCGCGTGAGCCCTGCGGTCGTCACCGTCACGGTCGAACAGGAAATCAATGCCGCCGCCGGCATGAACATGCAGGATATCCCCGAACCGTTCCGGGATTTCTTCAATCAACAGGGTCAGGACGGAAAGCAATTCAACATTCCGCGCAAAGCGGTGGCGATGGGCTCCGGCTTTATCGTCGACAAATCCGGATTCATCGTCACCAACAATCACGTCGTTGAGAACGCCAAGACCATCAAGGTGAAGCTCACCGACGGCCGCGAATTCATCGCAAAATTGGTCGGCACGGATCCGGCGACAGATGTGGCCGTGCTTAAAATCAAGAGCGACCGCTCGCTCCCATCGGTCGATTTCGGCGACGATCGCCAGGTGCGCGTCGGCGATTGGGTGATTGCCGTGGGCAACCCCTTCGGCCTCAGCAACACCGTGACGGCCGGTATCGTCTCGTCCATCGGCCGCGATGTCGGCAATGGTCCCTACACGAACTTCATCCAGATCGACGCACCCATCAATCGCGGCAATTCCGGCGGCCCGACATTCGACACGCGCGGCAGAGTCATCGGCATGAACTCGATGATTTTCTCGCCATCGGGCGGCAGCGTCGGCATCGGCTTCGCCATTCCGGCGTCTACTGTTCGCGATATCGTCGCACAGCTCGAGGCGCACGGGCGCGTTGCCCGCGGCTGGCTCGGCGTGGAAGTGCAGGCGATCACGCCGGAAATGGCCGCGAGCTTCGGCTCCAAGGACCTGAAAGGCGCAATCGTCGCGAATGTTGTGCCGGGCGGTCCCGCTCAGAAGGCTGGTTTCCATCAGGGCGATCTGGTCGTGGCGATCAACGGAAGCCAGGTCGACGATTCCCGCGACCTCACCCGCCGGGTGGCCGCCCTGCAGGCTGGCTCAACCGCGACGTTCACGGTCGTGCGCGAAGGCACCAAGCAGGATCTGCATGCGAAAGTAGGCTCGCGAAAAGAGCAACAGGTCGCCTCGAACGACTCACCGGATCAGCCGGCTGGCGCACCAGCGACGACCGCTGAGGCGATGGGCTTGGGCCTCGCATCGGTCACGCCCGACGTACGCCGCGCCTTCAATCTCAACAAGGATGTCGATGGCGTGGTGATCACCAAGGTGGATCCCAACAGCGATGCCGCGGACAAGGGCATTCAGCCGGGTGATGTGGTTGTTTCCGTCGCCAACAGGGCGGTGCATTCGCCGCAGGAGATGAAGAGCAGGATTGCAGATGCCAAGGCGCAAGGGCGCTCCGCCGTATTGATGCTCGTTTCCGGGCAGAACGGCCAGCGTTTCGTCGCCGTCAAGATCGATCGGACATGAGTCAGCGTTCCGGACCATGCAGGCGAAAGCCGGCATTGTCCGGCCCCCGCGCGGGCGGTGGTGGCCCCTTCCCCCCGTTGCCGCTGCCCGCGCGGACCCTTTTTTTCAGCGTGCATTTTGCAGAGAAACCATAGGAGCCGGATATGCGCATGCTCGTTGTCGAGGATGATATAGAAGCGCAACGCTACCTGGTGAACGGCCTGCGCGAATCCGGTCACGTGGTCGACGATGCGGCAGACGGAGAAACAGGGCTGACCTTGGCGCTGTCGCGGCCTTACGACGTCGCTGTCATCGACCGCATGCTTCCCAAGCTCGATGGGTTGAGGCTGGTGCAGGAATTGCGCGAGCACGGCAACGCCACGCCGATCCTCTTCCTGAGTGCGCTGTCCGAAGTGGACGACCGGGTTAAGGGATTGAAAGCGGGCGGTGACGACTATCTCACCAAGCCTTACGCGTTTGTTGAGCTGCTTGCCCGCATCGATGCGCTGATGCGCCGCCGCCAGCCCTCGGCGGTGAAAACACGCCTGCAGGTCGGCGATTTGGAACTTGACCTTCTCACCCGTGCCGCCAAGCGCAACGGCACGGGCATCGATCTTCAGCCGCGCGAATTCCGGCTGCTGGAATATCTGATGCGCCATGCAGGCCAGGTGGTGACGCGCACCATGCTGCTGGAAAGCGTGTGGGAGTATCATTTCGACCCGCAGACCAATGTGATCGATGTGCACATCTCGCGCCTTCGCGCCAAGATCGACAAGGGATTCGAGCCTGCGCTGCTGCAGACGGTTCGCGGCGCGGGTTATATGATCCGTGCGAAGCCCTAGCGGCCGGCTGCGAAGGGTCCGGCCGCCTCTCTTGTGAGCTGAGCCATGCTCGGCACGCCCCTGATCCGCACGCTCGCGTTCCGGATTGCGCTTGCATATCTGGCGCTGTTTGCCGTCTCTGCTGCCGCGCTGGTCGGCTTCACCTACTGGAACACCAAGCGCGCACTGGATGTCGAAACGGACCAGACGATCCAGGCGGAGATCGCAGGCCTTTCCGAAGAGTATCAGAGGCAGGGACTTGGCGGCCTGACGGACGTCATCACCGCACGCTCGATGCACGCAGGGCAAGGCCTGTATCTGCTGGTTGGCCCGCTCGCCCATCCGCTTGCCGGAAACCTCGACGCGTGGCCGAGTGTGCGCCGCTCCGCTGGCCGCTTCGTGGAATTCGATTACGAGCGCCGTGTGGCCGGAGCGCTGGAGCATCATCCGGCACGCGGCCGCGTGTTCAAACTGGTGGGTGGACTCCAGCTGCTCGTGGCACGTGACACGCACGAGCGCTTCGAGACCGAGCGAATGTTCACCACCACGCTGCCCTGGAGCGTCGCGCTCATGCTGACCCTCGGCCTGATCGGCGGCGGACTGATGAGCCGCAACCTGTTGAGGCGCCTCGATCAGATCAACAGCACCAGCCGCGAAATCATGGCCGGCGATCTATCCCGGCGCCTGCCACTTTCGCGCGCAGGCGACGAGTTCGACACCCTTGCCCGCAACCTGAATCGCATGCTGGAGCGCATCGAACGGCTGATGAAAGGCATGCGGGAGGTCACGGACTCGGTGGCACACGATCTGCGCTCGCCGCTGAACCGCTTGCGCAACCGCCTGGAAGGCGCCCTGAAGCGGTTGCCGCCGGAGGGCGAGGAAGCCGAAGAAATCGACGCTGCGATATCCGAAACCGACCGCCTCATCGGCACCTTCGATTCGCTGTTGCTGATTGCGGAAGCCGAAGCGGGTGCCGCGCGCAACAGCATGTCGCGTGTCGATCTATCGGCGCTGGCGCATGACGTGTGGGAGCTTTACGCGCCGGTGGCCGAGGAGAACGGCATTGAGCTCGATATCGCGCCGGCCTTTCCGCTGGAGGTACGCGGCAACGGCAACCTGCTCTCCCAGGCGCTGGCAAACCTTGTCGACAATGCCATCAAGTACACGCCGGCCGGTGGGCGCGTGACCATCGCCACCGAAAAGAACGGGGAGGGCGCCATGATGACGGTGGCGGACAATGGTCCAGGCATTCCGGTTGAGGACCGGCCCCGCGCGGTCGAGCGTTTCGTCCGCTTGGAGGCCAGCCGCCATTCGCCCGGCACGGGGCTGGGCCTTAGCCTGGTTGCCGCCGTCGCGCGCCTGCACGATGCCCGCCTCGAGCTGTCCGACAATGGCCCTGGACTGAAGGCCAGCGTTGTTTTCGCCTGAAGCGAATCAGCGCGCATCATTCGGGCGCCGAGTCTGTGCTTGCCGTATCCTTTGTGACGCCATTCTTCGCGGATTGCTGCTTTTTCCACGCTTTCCTGTGGATGGATGTCGCGAATCGCTGTACCTGACGGCGAATTGGAAGGCGCGGCGGATTCGTTTCGCTATATTTCGCCGACCGGAGCTCGGTATCGAAAGGGATGAGAGAATGAGCAAGACAGACTTCGTCGAGGCCGTCGCGAAGCAGGGTAAGATCAGCAAGGCCGATGCGAAACGCGCGGTCGAGACTGTGTTCGGCGCTTTGGAGACTGGTCTGAAGAGCGTCAAAAACGGGGGCAAGTATCAAATTGGCACCTTGGGCAGCTTTCGCGTGACCAAGCGCGCGGCGCGCACCGGGCGCAATCCGCGCACGGGTGAGCCGATCAAGATCAAGGCTTCGAAAAGTCTGCGCTTCAAACCGTCTTCACAACTGAAGAAGGCAGCCGGCTGCTGAAAATTGCGGCGTCTCACCGAAAAGGCCCGCCCGCTGTGGCGGGCCTTTTTGTTTGTGCTGTTGTGAGAGCGGAATGCGTTCGGCGTTTGCCGCGGATAGAATGAACCGATGAGCGTGTCCGGAAGCGCGAACGACAATCTGCCAGCGCCATTCGATACCGCGCGCGCCGCGCGGACCTTCGAAGAGCTTGTAGCGAAGGGTATTGTGCTCGCTCCGGAGCACGTCCCGTTGCTGCGTTCCGTGTTCGGTAACAGTCCGTTTCTTTCGCGGGTCGCGGTGCGGGATAGCGAGTTTTTGGCCGCGCTGCTGGCGAACGGCACTGATGTTGGGCTCGCGGAAATCGCTGCGCGAGTCGCCGAGGTTGCGAATTTCGAAAGCATCTCCGAAGCGATGCAGGTGCTGCGCGAGAGCAAAAGGCAGGCGGCGCTGGCGATCGCGCTGGCAGATGTCTCCGGTGGCTGGGTGCTCGAACAAGTTACGGCGGCGCTGTCCACCTTCGCCGACGTGTGCGTGAAAAGCGCCGTGCGGTTTCTATTGCGCACGGCAGCCGCGGGCACGGAGCACACGTCGCTTTTGCCGGAGCAGCTGGAGTCGCAGACCGGGTTGATTGTGCTCGCGATGGGCAAATATGGCGCCGGCGAGCTGAACTATTCCAGCGACATCGATCTTGTCGTCTTCTACGACGCCGGGCGCTTTCCATTCCGCAAGCGCGACAATGTCCGCGCGGCCGCCGTCGACATCGCCAAAGGAATGCTCAAGCTGCTGAACGAAGTGACTGCGGATGGTTACGTGTTCCGCGTCGATCTGCGGTTAAGGCCCGATGCCGCCGCCACGCAGATCGCCATCTCCACCGATGCGGCGGAAGCCTATTATGAAGGGATGGGGCAAAACTGGGAGCGCGCCGCGCTCATCAAGGCGCGTTCGTGCGCCGGAGACAGCGAAGCGGCCGCCCGATTCCTCAAGAACATCGAGCCGTTCATCTGGCGCCGCAATCTGGACTTCGCCGCCATTGAGGACATTCATTCCATCAAGCGCCAGATCCATGCCCATTCCGGCCACGAGAAAATTGCAGTCGCTGGCCACAACATCAAACTCGGCCGCGGCGGCATCCGAGAGATCGAATTTTTCGTGCAGACGCAGCAGCTGATTCTAGGCGGGCGCGATGCCGCTTTGCGCGTACCGTCTACGATGGCCGCCTTAGACGTGCTGCGCGAACGGGGACTTGTGGCGGCAGAAGCTGCCGAAGAATTGCGCGCGGCATATTGTTTCCTGCGAACGCTCGAACATCGGCTGCAAATGATCGAAGACGAGCAGACGCATACCATTCCGGAAACGCCGGACGATCTCGCGCGTATCGCGACCTTCATGGGTTGCGAGTCGGTCGAGACATTCGGCATCGCCGTGACGCACCATCTGGAAGCGGTACAGCGCCATTACGCCAGCCTGTTCGAGCGCGCCCCGCCGCTCGCAAGCGCGAAAGGCAGCCTTGTGTTTACGGGCGTTGAGGACGATCCGGAGACGCTGCGAACTTTGAGCGGCCTTGGGTTCTCGGATGTCCATCATGTGGCGGCAGCCATTCGCGGCTGGCATCACGGCCGCATTCGTGCCAGCCGCGGCGCACGCTCGCGGGAGTTGCTGACGAAACTGGTGCCACCGCTGCTGCAGGCGTTGGGGGGCACGGTCGATCCCGATTCCGCCTTTACCCAATTCGATCTGTTCCTGTCGCGGTTGCCCTCCGGCGTGCAGCTGTTCTCGCTGTTGCTAGCCAATCCGCGGCTGTTGCAGCTGATTGCGAGCATCTGCGGTGTGGCGCCGCGCTTCGCCGATCACTTGGCCCACTCGCCCAAGGTGCTGGATGCGCTTCTGGCGCCGGACGCGGCACGGGATGCGCTCGATGCTACGGCACTCACCGCCACTTTGGCTGCGGAGCTTGAGGCCGAGCGTGACTACGAGGGCGCGCTGGACGCGGTGCGCCGTTTCGCGGCCGAACAGAGTTTCCGCACCGCAGTGCGGCTGATGGAGGGAACGATCTCGGGCGATGCCGCCGGCTGCCATTTCTCCGATGTTGCTGAAACGATCGTCGAACAGTTGCTTCCGGCGGTGGAACGGGAATTCGCGAAGACTTATGGCCTAGTCACCGGCGGCGAATTCACCGTGATCGCGCTCGGTAAGCTGGGGGGGCGCGAAATGACCGCGATCTCCGATCTCGATCTGGTTTTCGTCTACGATGCGCCACCGAGTGTGGAGCAATCCGATGGCACGAAAGCATTGCCTGTGACGGCCTACTACACGCGGCTGGCGCAGCGGCTGATCGCCGCGCTGACGGTGCACACCTCTGAAGGCGGATTGTACGAAGTGGACATGCGCCTTCGCCCAACGGGCAACAAGGGCCCGGTGGCGGTGCGGTTGGAAGGCTTCGAGCGCTATCACGCGAATGACGCCTGGACCTGGGAGCGCATGGCGCTCACGCGCGCGCGCGTTATTTCCGGCTCCGCAGGATTGCGGCAAGAGGTGGAAACGGCGATCCGTGCCGCACTTAACGCGCCGTCCGATCCGGAAAAGCTGAGGACCGATGTGCGGGACATGCGCGAGAAGGTGAATGCGCAACGTCCGCCGAAAACAAACTGGGATTTGAAATACGCGCGCGGAGGTCTCGTCGATATCGAATTCGCCGCGCAGTATCTGCAATTGCGGGAAACACCTCGCAATCCGGCCGTGCTGGACGTTCGCACCGCCGCCGCTTTGGATCGATTGCGTAGCACGGGCGCGCTGTCCGCAACCCATGCATTGGCCTTAATCGAAGCGTTAGGCCTGCAGCAAAATCTGCTGCAGGTGCTGCGCATTGCTGTAGGAGAAACATTCGAGCCTGCGCGCGCTTCACCGGGCCTTAAGCAACTGCTCGCACGTGCCGCTGGTCATCCGCAGTTCGACTCGCTTGAGCAGCACCTTTTCGCCACTCAGGCCACCGCCCGCGCGATCTATGAAAAAATACTGCGGTAGCTGGGCAGCAATCGTCCCGTTTTTCACAGGCGGCGGTTGAAATCCATGCGCCGATGCAGGACGCGGACAACCACAATGGCACTTTCTTCCAATTTGTAGAAGATGACGTGCGATTGGCACGCATACTTGAAATAGCCCAGTCTGATCTCGTCGCACGAATGTCCGCGGCGCTTTCCGGAAGCGATCCGCTCGATCGCACCAGCCAAATCGCGAATATAGCCATCCTCCTGATCCGCGCCCCAGTGCTCCGCAGAATAGTCCCAGATTTCGTCGAGGTCGGATTGGGCGGCAGGAGAGAGCCGGTAACGCGCCGTCATGCAGCCTTTGTGCTGCGCTTCCGGCGCAGGAAGGCATCCACATCGAACGGCTTTGCCGGCCCGCTGCGCTCACCTGCAACGAGGGCGGTGCGGAGTGCCGCAAGCTTGGCTTCCTCCTCTTCCAGCAACCGGAGGCCGGCACGCACGACATCACTGGCCGAACCGTACCGGCCTTCCGAGATCTTCTTTTCTATGAAGTCGTTAAAATGTTCGCCAAGGCTGTAAAGAGGTGCTTTTGCTCATGACCCTACGATACCAGAAATAGGTATGGCAGACAAGTCAGGCCGGCATCAGGCAGCAAAAGAAAGTGGTATAAGCGCCGATCGCGAATGCGATCAGCGCGAAAACGAACGAGCCGACAATCGCGATCAGGAGCAAGCCCGTCGCTCCGCGTTCTTCTGCGATTTGCTGATTGTCATAATGGGAGCGCAGCACATACGCGGCGGCTATCCCAGACGCGACAAACAACACGCTGGCGATAAAGGGTCCAATGATGCCGAAAAGGCCGTACTCCTGATTCAAGCGCTCGCAAAACCTTCGTGTTGTTCCCTCACGAATCATAACGCGCAAAAGGCCGATCGTATGCCAGAGCTGGAGACGCCCGGATCAGGGCACCAGCCGCTGGATCCATTCCGGGAGCGCGAAGGCGGCGGCGTGAATATCGGGATTGTAGTAGTCCGTCTTCAGCTTCGCCGAGACGAAGCGCGTGCGCGCGCGGCGGATGCCGGCTGGCGTGCCCAGCTTTGCGTTGCGTCCGTTGCCGGCCCACGACAGCGCCATGAAGCCGCCGATGTAAGTGGGCACCACCGTCAGGTACAATCCGGATTGCGGGAAGAAGCCGGCTAGCTCCTTCAGCGCGTCGGTAATCTCCCACGGCTGGTAGAACGGCACGCCCGTCTGGAACGTGGCAAAACCGCCGGGCTTCAGCGCGCCCTTCACGCGGTCGTAGAACGTTTCGCCGAACAGCGCCTTGCCGGGGCCGACTGGATCCGGCCGATCCGCTACGATCAAATCGAAACGCGCCTTCGACTTCGGCCGGCCGAGATATTCAAACGCATCGGCGATCTCGATCTTCAGGCGTTTGTCCTTGAACGCCTTCGCGTTGATCTCGGCAAAGTGCTCGCGACACAGCTCCACAACCCGGCCGTCGATGTCGACCAGCACCACCTCCTTCACGGATTTGTGCTTCAGCGCCTCGTCGGCGATGGAGAGATCGCCGCCGCCGACGATCATCACCCGCTCCACCTTGCCGTGCTCCAGCATCGGCAGATGCGTCAGCATTTCGGCGTAGGCGCTCTCGTCGCGGGTGGTGATCTGGACGATGTCGTCCAAGGTCAGCACGCGCCCGTTCGCCACACTGTCGAAAATTCTTATGCGCTGATAAGCGCTCTTCTCCTCGGCGAGCGGCGCGCCGGAAAGCTCCATGGCTTGCGCGTAACCCTTGTGGAGCCGCTCCGTGAACCTTTTGGCAGCCATCGTGTTCTCCAGTGTTCAGGCGGGAAAGAGCGTGGAAAGCGGCGCGTTCTAGGGCCCGCTTGAGAAGCTGTCCAGCGCATGTCTCAAGGCGCGAACGGCGGAGAAATGTGACAGTGGCGGTGCCGCGCGTCCGCAACGGTGGTTAGAGAAAATTGACGCTTGGGCCACAAAATTTCTTGCATGGAGGGGAAGGGGGCCTATATTCCGCCTAGCTCCGGCAACGGAGCGAAGCGGCGCGACGGCCTTCCGTCCGCTGCTTTTTTCTTGGACGCGTCCGGAAGTCGTAAGGCCAAGGCGCAGGTGTCAACCTTACAGAAGGGTAGGTGCCCGAAATGGCTAAACTGCAACTGGTGACGGCGAACAAAGAAGCGAGGGCGCCCCGCGTCCGGACCTCAGCAAAGCCTGTCGCAATCGTTTCCCAGCCGATGCTGGAGGCGAAGGATCACTTCATCACCCGCAACGGACTGACCTTTGCGGGAAGTCACCTGATCATCGATCTGTGGGAAGCCCAAGGGCTCGACGACAGAGACAGGATCGAAAAGGCGCTGATCGACGCGGTGAACGCCGCGGGCGCAACGCTGCTGCACATCCATCTGCACACCTTCACGGAAGGCGGCGGAATTTCCGGCGTGGCCGTGCTGGCGGAAAGCCACATCAGCGTGCACACTTGGCCGGAGCGCGGCTATGCGGCGTTCGATGTCTTCATGTGCGGAGACGCCGACCCCAAGAAGGCGCTGCAGGTGTTCAAGCGGGCGTTCAAGCCCGGCCGCATGGTCGTCGGCGAGCACAAGCGCGGCGTGCTGTAACCAAGCGCCGTCAGGCGTTGGCAAAGAAGGAATCTAGCGAAGCACGCGAGAGCGCGTTCGCAACATCAAAAGGGCGGAGAGGCATGAGCCTCTCCGCCCTTTTTGCGGTAGCGTCCTAATTTGAAGGCGTGTCCAGCGCGGGCCAGCGCGTGAACGCGAACACCCAAAGCAAAATCAATCCAGCAATGGGGATTGGGTAGATCAGTGCCAGCCATCCGCTCCAGCCAGCGCGGTTCATTATCTTTGCCATCGGGATTACAAGAATCGCGCACAAAATTGCTAGCACAATAATGTGCCAGATGCTCAGGCCGCGCATGTGGAATCCTCCCCTTTAGCGGGAAGTCTGCTCCACGAGTTCATGTAGAGTCTAGAGGCGGCTCTCTATCCGGCCGCCACTGCAGCGGCACAAGCGATTGCGGCCAAGGTGCCCGCCGTCTATGCGGCAAGCCTGAAACCAGCCACGGCGAAATGATGGTCGAAGGCATATGCCACGCGGATCTCGGCACGCCGCATGATGGCGAAACTGGTGGCATCGACTGCAGACAATTTGTGAAAATCTCTGCGCCGGAAGTACTCCCACGATTGCTCCAGATCGCGCAGTTCGCATGGCAGAATCCTGACTAGTTCCGGCGCGTAGATTGAGTCCTTCCACGCGAGCGCAACATCGCGGGTTGCGTTGCGTTCAAGGAATGTAAACGTCTCGATGACGACGGGGATAGAGGTATGGAGCCGTGCCCCGCCTTCGCGCAGACTGTTCCATAACTGACGGGCTTCGTCATGTAAGGGATCGCGCGACAGCGCCAATGCAATCCACGCACCGCTATCGACGAATACCACTTCGCGCTGGCGTATCACGGCTCGTCGTAAATGCTGTCGTGCTCGTGCGATGTGTGTTTGGGCTCGCCGTCCCAGATAGCCACCGGCCCCGTCGTGTCGGGCTTCAACACCGCTTTCCGGATCGCGTCACGGATCAATTCCGCCATGCTGCGGCCTGAACGCGCCGCCGCCTTGCGCAGCGCCGCCAGTTCCTCCGCCTCCAGATAAACCTGGGTTTTCTGCATGTGTGTCATCTATTCGCGTGAATGACATATGTCAACGCGGGGGGCCGAGTACCCCATCTCAGGCTGCCTTCCCCGGCGTTGACGGGGCCTTTATGATCGCCGCGTTAAGGTTTGCCCCCAGAAGGACATCATGAACCAGGCCGCCGCCATCCCGGGTTTTGCCCGCCCCGCCTTCGTGCTGGAGGCGCAGGCCGAATTCGAGGCGCTGGTCGCGCGGCATCCGGGTCTGGAATTCGTTGATGCGGTGGTGGTCGATCTTTGCGGCACGCTCCGTGGCAAGCGGCTGCCGATCTGCGAGGCGCACAAGCTGTTCGAGAGCGGGCTGCAGCTGCCGCACTCCATCTATCTGATGGACGCGCGCGGCGAGATGACCAATCCCTTCGGCCGTGGTTTCGGCGATGGCGATCCGGACGGCACAGCCTGGCCGCTGCCGGACACGATCCGCGCCGCGTGGGGCGATGGCGCGCCGCGCGCGCAGATGTTTCTCACCCTGCGGGACGATGCCGGCGAGCCCGATCCAGCCGAGCCCATCTCCGCGTTGGAGCGTGTGCTGGACTCTTTCCGCGATGCGAAGCTGACATCGGTGTGCGCGCTGGAGCTGGAATTCTACCTGATCGATCGTGTCCGGATGGACGGCGGCGCGCCGCAGCCGCCGCTCGATCCACGCACCGGCGCACGCGAAAGCACTGGCTCTGTGTACGGCCTGGACGATCTGGACCGCTTTCAGGCGTTCCTCGCGTCGCTGTCGCAAGCCGCCGAGCGCGAAGGCGTGCCGGTAAGCGCGACCAGCAAGGAGTACGCGCCGGGGCAGTTCGAAGCGAATCTCAAGCACCAGAGCAACGCGCGGCACGCGGCGGATCACGCCGTGTTGCTGCAGCAGATCGTGAAAGCGGCGGCCCGCGCGAACGGCTTCGACGCCACCTTCATGGCGAAGCCTTATGTCGATCGCGCCGGCAGCGGCTTGCACATCCATTTGAGCCTGCTGGATGCGAACGGCCGCAACGTTTTCGACAACGGCACAGCGGAGGGTTCCGAAGCGTTGCGCCACGCCATCGGCGGATTGCAGGCCGCAATGGCGGAATCGATGGCGCTGTTCGCGCCCAGCGTGAATTCCTACCGCAGATTCCAGCCGGACATGTTTGCGCCGGTCAATCGCCGCTGGGGCGTCAACAACCGTTCGGCCGGCATGCGCGTGCCTGCCGGCCCAAGCGATGCCCGCCGCGTAGAGCACCGCGTGGCGGGTGCCGATGCCAATGCCTATCTGGCGCTGGCCGCCGTGCTGGCGGGCGTGCATCACGGCCTGGAGAACAAGCTCGATCCCGGTCCGGCGGCGGTGGGCAACGTGTCGCGCGATCCGGATTTGTCGCTGCCATTCACCATCGACGATGCGCTTCAACGGCTGGAGCAGGCCACCATTCTGCCAACCTATTTCGGAGAGGAGACACTCGCCCTCTACCGCGAAACCAAGCGCATCGAGGCGCAACGCGTCCGCCGCTCCATCCCGCCGGTTGAGTACGAGTGGTATCTGTAGATTAGGCGCGCCGCAGCCGGATCTCGGCCACCGCGCCTTCGCCTTGCTCGCCGGAAATATTCAACGTGCCGCCCATGCGGCGAATGAGGGAACCGGCAATGGCAATAGCAAGTCCGTTGCGCGATTCACGGCCGGGCCGTTCGAAGCGGGAGAATGGGTCACCGGTGCGCGAGGTTTCTGCCGGTGAGGAGCCGAAGCCATTGTCCTGTACCGAGATCGCAAAGACTTCGCCGTCATCGCGAATTTGCACGCGCACCAAGCCTCCATCGCGCGTGTCCTTAAGCGCGCTCACAAGAAGATTGTTCAGCGCCCGGCGAAGCGCCTGCTCATCGGCGATAACCCGGACAGCATCGGGCACCGAAAGGGAGGTGCGGACCTTGCGTGAGAAGGCGCGCCCCGCCGCTTCTTCGACGGCATGCCGCACCAGAACAGAAGCGTCAAGCGGTGCAAGCGCGATCGGCTGCTTGCCGGTTTCCAGATTGGCGAATTCCAGGATCTCGCCGATCCGCGCGTGCAGCTTCTGGCCCGCTTCGTGGATGTCATGCGCGTATTCTTCATATTTCGGATGTCCCGCTTTGCCGAATAGCCCCTGCTCGATCATTTCCGAGAAGCCCATGATGGCGTTAAGGGGCGTGCGCAGCTCGTGGCTCATATGGGTGATGAATTCAGATTTGGAGCGCTCCGCCTCCGCAGCGCGGCGTTCCGCATCGGCGAGGCGGATGAGCAGTTTTGCCTCTTCGTTGCGCTTTGCCTTCAGCAGCCGGTCAGCGGACGTCGGCCGTGTGCGCCGCTCGAACTCGCGCACGAATACCACTGCGAGGCCTGCGCCTGCAAAAGCTGGTCCCAGTATGAAGAAGAAATAGAGCGGCAGCGTGCCGTACCAGGCGCTGAGTGCGTCGCCGACTTCCACCGAAGCCCCCGCCGTCACGGGCCATTGCGGCACCGGCGATAAAGCGAGCAGCCGGCGGCCGGACGAGAGTTCAAGCGCGCGCGATTCACCACGGGCATCGCTTAACGCAAGCGCCTCTGAAGATGGCAGCTCGCGCCAGTTCCGCCCAATCGCCAGCATGCGGCCATCGCGCGTCGCCAGAAGATCGTCTTCCATGCTGGCCTGCTGGAAAAGTTCGCGCGCCGCAAGTTGCACAAGTATAAGGCGGCCGTTCTGCGGAAAAGCGAGCACAATACTGGCGCCAGCATCGGCGGGAAAGACTGCTTGAGCTTTCATCGCGGTGACCAGAACGCTTCTATCGAGCGGCAGCAGATCTTTTGGCGCGCGCTTCAGTTCGAAGAGTGAACGGCCTGCACCATCAAGCACGACGATGTTCTGCAAAGCTGGTCCGCCCGCTTCCGACAAGGCAGCCGAGGTTTCGGTGTTCGGCTGGGCACTAGCGAAAGCCACTCCGATTGCCGCATAGCGGTCCAGCGTGGCGCCGAAATCAGAAGCGATCTCCTGCGCGCGGCGTGTTTCGATGAACGCCGCCTGATCCAGCGCGTGGGCGCGGTCGCGCCGCATCTGGATCACCGCGGCGGAAACAAAGCTTCCGAAGATCAGAATGATCGAGATGACAACGGTCCAGCGAACATGGCGCGTCACGCCCTTCATCACGCCGGAGAAGACGCGGCTTGCGCTATGAGCAGGCGCCAGGGCGATAGAACTCAAATCGCGCCCCACTGATTCGTTTCGGCAACGATCATACGAGCGTGTGAGTCCTTGTCGATGACGAAGGCAAACTCTCCAGTGATTCGATATCAGAGTTCAGGTTCCTCCCCCGCTTTAGCGGGGGAGGGGGACCGCCGGAGGCGGTGGAGGGGCGGCATGCGAATGCCCCTCCGTCCCGCGCGCTTCGCGCGCTCGACACTTCCCCCGCTAAAGCGGGGGAGAAACCTGCGGTTGGATATCTGATCGGCGCCAGCTGTTACTGAAGCATCTTACTGGCGACTTCGAACAGGTTTGAGGAGAGGCCAGGTTGCTTCAGAGTCGTTTCCAGTTCGCCTCGCATCAGAACATGCCGTTTGTCATCGTAGCGGCGCCAATTCTCGAACGCCGCCGCCATCCGCGCCGCCACCATCGGATTGATGGAATCCAATGCACGGATGGTTTCGCCGACCAGCACATAACCGGAGCCGTCTGCTTCGTGAAAGCGCAGGTGATTGGCCGCGAAAACGCCCACCAGCGCGCGTACGCGATTGGGGTTCTTGATGTCGAAAGCGGGGTGATTCATCAGCGTACGAACCTTTTCTACCGTTCCGGCCAGTGGCGAACTCGCCTGCAATCCCATCCACTTGTCGAGCACTAATGGATCGTTGGCGAAGCGATCGTGGAAATCCGCGACGGCGCGATCCTGCCGCGCGGAATCGATACGGGTGAGCGCCGCAAGCCCGGCGATCATGTCCGTCATGTTGGCGGCGCTACGATAATGACGGTCCGCCAGATCCGCCGCGGGCTCGTCTTCTTCCGCAGTCAGGTAACGCAGGCACACGTTGCGCAGGCTACGGCGGCCGGCAGAAGCGGCATCGGGCGTGAACGGCCCATCCAATTGCAGCTTCTCGTACAGGGTTTGAAAAATCTCACGATGCTTTTCCGCGGCGCCGCGGAAAAGCGCCGTGCGCGCATCGTGAATCGCTTCGGGATCGGCGGGCGTCATTTTGTGCGCGAGTTCGCTTTCGCCAGGCGGCACCAGCATCTCAGCTGAAAAGGCGTGATCGTCATCCGCCCGCGCCAGCACCTCGCCGATGGCATCGACCCAAACGGCGTCGGCACGGGGCGCGATGCCGGATTTCGCGGTGTCTGCCATTTCCAGTAGCACGTCCGTCGCCAGCGCCTGGCCGGCCTCCCAGCGGTTGAAGGGATCGGCATCGCGGCTCATCAGCGCGGCACGATCGGCAGCCTTCATCGGCACCTTGAAATGTACGGGTGCCGAGAACCGGCGCCCGACGGAGAGCAGGGGCTCGTCTTCCACATCGACAAAAATGAAGCGCTGCTCCGGCGCGGTCAGCTCCAGCACGCGCTCCTCCGGCCCGATGGCGTTTTGGCCTTCCAGGGTCAGCGGCTGTGCGCGCCCGCTTCCGCTCACGAAACCCAGCCGCACGGGAATATGCATCGGCTTCTTTTCGGGCTGGTCGGGTGTCGGCGGAACGGTCTGCTTCAAGGTCAGAGCATACTTTTTTGTCGATGCATCGTAGGCGCCGCTCGCCT
This sequence comes from Rhizomicrobium sp., assembly GCA_036269195.1. Taxonomy (GTDB): domain Bacteria; phylum Pseudomonadota; class Alphaproteobacteria; order Micropepsales; family Micropepsaceae; genus Rhizomicrobium. The sequence continues at coordinate 68,323 of DATASO010000015.1, read as the reverse complement.
CGACAGTGGGCGTGCCGGATTGCCGGTACCACAGCCGGAATTGCGACAGGTCACGTCCGCAGGCGTCCTCGAAGCACTTCACCCATTCTTCGATGGTGACCGCCTGCCCATCGTGCCGCTCGAAATAGAGATCGGTGGCCTTGCGGTAGCCGTCGTCGCCGACCAGGGTCTTCAGCATGCCGATGATCTCGGCGCCTTTCTCGTACACGGTCGCCGTGTAGAAATTGTCGATGGTGATGTAGCTCTGCGGCTGCACCGGATGGGCGAGGGGGCCAGCATCCTCCTGGAACTGCCGCATCCGAAGCAGCTTCACATCCTCGATCCGCTTCACGCCAGCCGAACGCATATCCGCAGAGAAGGTCGCATCGCGGAACACCGTGAGGCCCTCCTTCAGCGACAGCTGGAACCAGTCGCGGCAGGTGATGCGGTCGCCCGTCCAGTTGTGAAAGTATTCGTGCGCCACCACGCCCTCGATACGGGCGTAATCGTCGTCGGTTGCCGTTTCCGGCGAGGCGAGCAGCACCTTGTCGTTGAAGATGTTGAGGCCCTTGTTCTCCATTGCGCCGAAATTGAAAGCGCTCACGGCCACAATCATGAAAATATCGAGATCGTATTCGCGTCCGTATTTTTCTTCGTCCCAGCGCATGGCGCGCTTGAGCGAATCCATCGCGTAGATGGCGCGCGGCTCGTTGCCGTGTTCGACATAGATGCGCAACGCCACCTTGCGCCCGCTCATGGTGACGAATTCATCTTCGATGTGGCCCAGGTCGCCGGCCACCAGCGCGAACAGATAACAGGGCTTCGGGTAGGGGTCGCTCCACAGCGCAAAATGGCGGCCATCCGGCAGGTCGCCGGACTCGATCAGATTGCCGTTCGAGAGCAGCACCGGATAGTGCTGCTTACCGGCTTCGATGCGGGTGGTGAAGACGGCCAGATTGTCGGGCCGGTCCAGGTAATAAGTAATACGGCGGAAACCTTCCGCTTCGCATTGCGTGCAGAAGATGGCCTTGGAGACGTAAAGACCTTCCAGCGATGTGTTGGAAGCCGGCGCAATTTCCGTGATGAGATCCAGCACGAACTCGTCCGGTATGCTGTCGATGGTGAGACTTTCGGTATCCGTGCGATAGCGGTCCTGTGGCACATCCTGATCATCGATGCGCAAAGCCAGCAGCTTGAGCTGTTCGCCATTCAGGACCAGTGGCGCTGACCTATCGCCCATGCGTTTGACCTGCATCTTGGCTGCGATGCGGGTGTTCTCCGGCGTGAGCATGAAGTCGAGATCGATCTTGGAAATATGGAAATCGGGCGCCCGGTAATCTTTCAGATTGATGGCGCGCGGTTCGTCGGTTCGCATGGGGCTGGCCTGCAGGACTTTCGAGGGATTGCCGGTATAGCCGCCCGTAGCTGGCCTGTCAGGTCATTTCATCGTGCCGTGCCGGCGTCGAGACAAGCTCCGCTTCCACGAGCCTTTCGCGCAGGCAGCGCATGATTGCGAGGCGCTCGGAACCGCTGAAGGAGCTCCAGCGGGCAATCTCATCCAAGGTGCGGCCGCATCCAATGCACAAACCGGATACGGTGTCTATTGTGCACACTCTAATGCAGGGCGACTCGATCATCTTGATTGCGGTTTCCATCAACTCGGTCGCGCTCCCGCTTCCTTCACTGTTTAGCAGAAGCATAGTGCTTTGCGCCGCACCAAGCGATTCGCCGGTGTGCCGCCCGAAACGGATATCCGGCGGCCAAGCTCAGGCGGCGGTCCGCGCGGCGCGTTTTTCACGGACAATCTTGCGATGTTCCTTTTCCGCCCGATCTGGGGCGCCGAAGCGGCGCAATGCAAATTCAATAAGATTGCGGGTCTTCCGGATGTTCACCTCTGCTGCCTCGGGGAGTTTTTCCGCCTGCTTCAGCAGTTCGCGGCAGCGCGGTTCCTCACCTTTTAGATACGCCTCATAAGCGCAGGTCAGAACGAAATCGAAATTGCGGCTGTTGGGCATTTCCCGTGAGCTGGTCCGGCGTGGCTCGGGTTGAGCATGGCCGGCCTTGCGCCGCTCAACCAACGCTTGCGCATAGGCGTAAAGCTCGATGTCTTCCGCATTGGCTTCGATAAGCCGATCGAGAATTTCCGGCTGACTGCGCAATGCAGCGCGCGCTGCGGACCAGTTTGCCTCGCCAGGCGCAGCGGTATTCCGCCAGGGCAACTCGACCTTGGTCCAGCCATCCTGTTCCAGCTGGCGCACGCCGTCGGCGAAATCCCCCATGAGGAACACCCGATCGAATTGTTCGAGGCGCTGTTTTGCCAGGGGAAGACGCTGCGGGTCGCGCCGCTCCTGGTACGTGAGGGAAGAGAGAAGATAATTCCGCCGCCAATTCTTGCTCCCTCGATCCTGAAGGAAACGGGCAAAATTCCGCCCCCGTTCTTCTAGCGATTCATCTTTGCCGGGTTTTTCAACAGCGAACTGCCAGTGAGAAAACAGCCGGTCGATCGGCTCGCGAAGAATGGTGACGTAGGTTACGCCGGAAAAGAACTCGAACGTGCGTCCAAGATGCTCCTCGTTGGACACGAGTTGCCATAGATCTGAGGACAAAAAATACTGTTGCTCTTCGCGGGACCAATACCAGTATTTCAGGCGCTCGCCGGTGAGCGGATTGATCGGATTGCCGTTTGCGTTCGGCATGAACGGGCGCAGGTTTTCACGTGCCAGTGCAATGAACGACGATCCCGCGCACTTGCTGATATGAAGAAAATAGAACATTGCCGGAGTGCTGGCGCATGCGGCGGGAGGCTGTCAACAGGTTGACCCCGTGTGTGATGTCCGGTTACCGGAGCACCGACGAGGACACCCAGCCCTGTTTCTGCTGCGCTCCATCGCCGATTCGCACAAAAACCCAGTTTCCGCGGCGCTCCAGCGTGGTGACTTCCACGTTTCGCGCAAGTTTCACCACCACCGCAGCTCCGGTGGACGGACTCTCGCGCAGATTCGCCACCCGGACGCCTACAAGCGCACGCGGCAGGTCGGCTTCCGGTTGCGGTTCAGCTGGGGCCGTTGCCGTGGGTGTTGCTGTGGCCCCGCTGGAGAGCCCGGCCATCTGCAGGAGGGGCTGCAGATCGTTCTGGATCGACAGATTGCGCGGCCAAACCTCTGCCACAACGGGCTGAACGTGGGGGAACAGCATGAACGCGAAGCCGGCCAGGCAAGCCACGATGGCAAAGTCACGGAACAGCCGGCGGCGGAACATGGCCCGGCGCTCGTCCGCATCTGCTTGCCATGAGGGTTTCCGCTCCTCCAGTACGATAGCGGCATGATCGACGCGCACCCGCTCCTGCTCGAACGCAGCGTGTGCCTCGAGCGCTTCGATCTCACGATGCGCAAGGCTCGCTTGCGCGGCGGCAAGTTCATGGCGAAGTGCCTCTGAGCAGGCTTTTGAATCGGCAAGGGCCGTTTCTGCGCGCTTGAATTTTTCCTCCGCGGCTGTCAGCCGGAGGGCGACGGTTTCCTGCCATTTCGCCTCGGCAGCGGCGATGCGCGGGGCTTCTTCCGAGCGCCACTTCTTTTCCGCATTGGCAAGGGCTGCATCCGCTTCGCGCTTCCATTTCTGGCGTGCTTTTTCGATTTCGGCTGCAACGCTGTTCAATGAATGATCGGCGGTGGAGCTGGCTTGCTCGGCTGCGCTCAAGGCATCGGCGAGTTCGCTTTCGCGGGCCGTCAGCGCAGCTTTCGTGGCCTTTAGCTCGTCGCGCAATTGCCGCAAGCTTTGTTTCGTTTCCGTCTTCTGCGCCTGCAACTCTGCTTGTGACTCTGCGAGAGCGGCCTCTGCCAGCTGCAGCTGTGCCGCGGTTTCGGCGACAGTTGGCGCAAATTGCGCTTTCCATTGCGCTTCTGCCGCAGCGAGTCGGGCGGCTTCTCCGGCTTTGAACGACTGCTGCGCTTTTGCCAGAGCGGCGTCCATCTCTTTTTGCCAGCTCTCGCGCGCGGCTTCAGAATCGGCGGCCGTTTGCTCGTACAATTCGTCATGGGCAGTCCGGGCCTGGACCAGCTCGGCGTCGCGTGCAGCGAGCGACGCCTGTGCTGCGGCCACCTGATGCTGGCGCACGTCTGCTTGCGCCCGCGCCTCCACCAGAGACGCCTCCGTGTGCTCCAGCCGGGCGGTGACTTCGCCGACAGCTTTCGCCATCTGCTCTTTCCAGCGTCCCTCCGCCGCCGAGAGCCGCACGGTTTCAGCGGCTTTCCAGGCCTGTTCGGCCTTCTTCACATCTGCCGCGGAATCGCGTGATTGAACCCGGGCGGCTTCCGCTTCGGCGCGTGCTTCGGCAAGCGCGGCGTCGGTGTGATCGAGACGCGCAGTGACTTCGCCGACGGCATCGGCCATCTGCTTTTTCCAGTGCTCTTCAGCCGCAGCGAGCCGTGATGCTTCTGCGGCTTTCCATGCCTGCTCGGCCTTCTTTACATCGCGCGACTGAACGCGGGCGGCTTCCGCTTCAGCGCGTGCTTCGGCAAGGGCGGCTTCGGTGTGATCGAGACGCATGGCGACTTCACCAACGGCATCGGCCATCTGCTTTTCCCAGCGCTCTTCGGCCGCAGCCAGTCGCGTTGCTTCCGCGGCTTTCCATGCCTGCTCCGCCTTCTTCACATCGCCGGACGATGCTCGAGATTGGGCGCGGGCAGCTTCCGCCGCAGCGCGAGTCTCCGCCAGCGCCGCTTCCGTTTGTTCTAGCCGCGCGTTGAGTTCGGCAACGCCTTCGGCCGATTGAGCCTTCCAGCGTGCTTCTGCCTCGGCGAGGCGCGCGCTTTCGGCCGTCTTCCATGCCTGCTCGGCCCTTTTCAGATCGGCGGCCGAGTCATGCGAATGGCTGTGCGCCAGCTCAGCGGATGCGCGTGCGTCGGCGAGCTCGGCATTGCGTTTCGAAAGCTCCGCATTGGTGGATGCGAGGTCTTCGCGCAGGCGGCGCATCTCTGCCGTATCGTTCTTGGCGGTCGCGACCTTGGTGCGGGCAAGCGCCGTTTCGGCGTCTTCAGCGCGCGCATGAAGCTCGGAAACCGTCTTCGCCGATTGCTCATTCCAGGTCGCTTCGGCGGCGGCCATGCGCGCCATTTCGGCAATTTTCCATTCCGTTTCCGCTTTGGCGAGGGCGGTCTGCGACTCCTGCTGCCAGCGTTTGCGCGCGTCCTCCAGAGATCTTTGTGCGCCGGTATCGGACTTGGAGCGCCGCATGGTTTGCTCGGCGTCCCATTCGGCGCGAAGCCGTTCGAGATTGGCGTTGGCCTCCGCCGCTGCGGCAGTAAGCTGCTCGCGGAGCTCGCGATCCCAGGATTCCTCGGCGGCCGAGAATTCCGCCTTCAACGATTGGCGTGAACGTTCTGCATCTTCAGCGTTACGGCGCGCTGTCCCCAGTTCGGTGTCGCGTGCAGCAAGGGATGATTTGATCTTGACGAGCTCGTCGCGCAGCCGCTGCATTTCCACCTGCAACTCAACAGACGATGAATCGAAAGAATCGCCGGCGCCGTCGCGCGCGGCAATCGGCAGATCGATGACGGCGAGGGTTTCGCCGTCGCCGCCATCCAGGCTGACGATGCGCACCGCCAGCGTATGCGCTTCATGCCAATCGTTCGGCGGCAGGTATTCCAGGCCGTCTACTTCATCCGGCGCTATAGTCCAGGAGCGATCGCCATTGTTGCGGCCTTGGTTGAGGCGCGCGCCATGCGCAAGGTGTTCGACGCGCAACGAAAGTCCACGGTAGCGCTTGTAGGGCGCCACCAGAGAAGCGAGATCGAGGGAAATGGGCTGACCAGTAGGTTCACTATTGGCACGAGCCCGTTCGGCGGCGCGTGATCCACCGGCGGGACGTCTTGCAAATCCGCTCACACGCTGGGCCATGCGCACCGGCTCCGTTGGGGCTGTTGTAACAGCGCTGAAGTGTTCCGGGTGCCATTTTCACCATGATCGGTAAAGTAATCGTTCGCAGAACAGCGTGTATAAATGTCTGCATTTTAAGAATGTGGGGCGCTGCGGCAGCTTGTGATAGGGTTCATGCTTGAGGAGAGTGCGTTGGGTAAGATTCTCTCTGGCATTGCGCTGTGTGCCGCAATGGCACTGTCTGGGCCCGCGGCGGGGGCTGTCAGCGCGGTCGGGCAGGCCGTCCAGAGGCTGCGTCTTTCGCCGCAACAATTGCTATCGTTGCGCGACCTTCTGGGCGGCGTTGAGCGCGGTGCCCAGGTGGAAGCCTCGGGCGAAAATTTGTTCGTGCTTCGCGACCCAGGCTCGATGGCCTACGCCGGCGAGTTCTCCCTGACCGTCCTGGCGGATGGCGCGCTGACGGTGGACCGTGTCGCCGGTGCCGCCACGCTCGATGCAAGCCATTCGGTGGCGCTGCCCATCCGGTTGAACGCGAAATCGAAGGCCCAAATCCTCGCGGCGCTCACCGGCTCGCAGATATTGGCGCCGGATCCGGCGAACCCGCCGGCGGCGGTGCCCGCTTTGCCGGAGGTGCGGATCGCAGCGCTCAAATTCACTGAGGCAAATGCCGCCGGTGCCGTCTCGCAATCGCGGGCCATCTTTTTCCGCGATGGCTCCGGAGCGGTGCGGACCATTCGCGTGCCTCAGACTGTGGTACTGGGAACAAGCCCCGCAGCGGCGCGGATTTCCGATCGTTATTTTTCCGCCATCAGGAGCGATGGAACCCACGCCTGGCGCGACAATGTTGTGGAAGTTGACAGCGATGTATCGCTCAGCCTTGCAGAGCTGGAAATGCGGGTTTGCCCGGATAGCGGATCCTGCACCGCACGAAAGCCCGCCGCCGCCAGTGCGTTTCATCTCATCCGCTGGCAGCATCAGCTGATCGCCGCCGTGCCACCTTCGCTGCTGACGCAATTGGCGCCCGTGCCGGCTCCGGAAACGGCAGCGCCAAGTGGAACGGAACTTCCGTCCCAAACGCCGCCGGCTTCTCAAGGGACATTAGCGCCGGTCTCACCTCCGACCGCCGCTCCGGACGATAACGCGCCGGAAAATCCCGCCGATCGCTGAGCGGCTTAACCGTCGCTTAAGTCTATCGCCTTAACCTTAGCGAAGAAGGCGGGGTCCGCATCGGCATGGCCAAAGCTCAGTATCACAAGAACCAGCGCGTTTACGTCAGACCCGTCGGCACATGGGCGCTGGTCGAGCGCGTCATTCCGCACTGGGCCAAGGGGCTCGATGAGCCGATCCGCGTTTTTTACGATGTCGGTCTCGGCCGCGAATTCGCCGCCGACGAACTGCACGCCGAGCAGCCGCTTGCCGGCAAACTGAACGGCAGGGACCACTGGCGTATCATCCGGGCACGCAACAAGTGGCAGCCCTCGGAAGATTGCGCGCGTCACCCGGTTCCCGGCACCTATCCCGTGGTGGTGACGGGCGATTCCGAATGGGGCGGCTGGCGCGTTCCGGGCGCGGAATACGATCTAACGCCGGAGAAAATCGAACAGCAGGCGCGGCTCATTGCCCATGCGCCGAAGCTTGCCAGCGTCGCCACCGAGCTCATCGAATGGGCGCGCAATTCCGGCGAAGAAATGCCAACAGGATTGGTGCAGCTGGCGCACGATGCGCAGGATCTGCTCTCGGCCGTCGAAGGTGAGTTCTAGGCCTGGCTAAAGCCGCAGGCGCAATCCAACGCCCACCATCGTGCCTTGATCGACGCTGCGGGCGTAAAGGCCCCACGCGCCGGAGCGGTGGTAAAGCCGCAAAACCCAATCGAGATTGTCGGTGTGCGGAATCTGCATGGCGTATTCTGCGCTCACATAGTTGAGCCACGGATGCGGCCGTCCCTCCACCGGGGGCGGATCGAAGGCGTAGGACGGCCCCAGATAGACCGCCAAGGTTGTCGGCGTTGACCAGGGAAAACGGTCGAAGCTGACGCCCACGCCGAGCGAAAGCGTCTGGTACGGGTCATGCGTGAAGTACTGCGTGGCCTGTCCTTCCAGCATGAGCGAAAATCCGCTGCCCAGATCCATCAGGCGATGGTTCAGCGCGAGGCCCGCCATGCCGCCGATGATGTGAAGGTGCCCGGTGGCGATCTGGGTGGTAATGGTGTCGGTGGTCGGGCCGCCATAGAGCGAGACGGACCACAGCTCTTGTGCCGCAACCCTGCTGGCCGGGGCCGCCAATCCACACAGCAGGGCCAGAATCGCAGCGGGCCGGTTCATCGTTCTTCGCAAATTGCCTCGGCCCTGACGGAACACAATACAGCGCCTTACGTTCACCGCATTGCATTCAAATAATAGAGGCATTTCCGGATGACGGAAAAAGCCGGCGAAACCGCGCGCGAGAACGCCGAGTACCGCTGCGAACGCTGCGAACGGCTGGTCAAGCTGCGCACGGGCGATCTCATCCCTACCTGCCCGAATTGTGGTTTTGACACGTTCGATATTTACAACCCTCGTGTGCCGCAGCCGGACCTCAACCCGGATCAGGCGCGCGATGCTGCCGAAGGCCAATTCGATCCCGGGCGCGCGTCGCGGCATTGACGGCGCAACGCTGCTCCCGTAAGGCCGCGGCGTTCATCTGACCTCATATCGTTGCTGCTGGTGATGCATGTTGAAGCCGCGTGCCGACCTCAAACCCAACACCTATGAATTCGAAACCACTCCGCTGGTTTCGCCCAACGGCTTTCGCGAATACGACGCGCGCTGGCTATTCCCGCAAGAGATTAACCTCCTCGGCATTCAGGCGCTGGGGCTCGGTCTCGGCACGTATTTTCACGAACTTGGCATTCGGCCGCGCGTTGCAACCGGACACGATTATCGATCTTACTCGCAAACGGTGAAGCAGGCTCTGATTTTGGGGTTGATGAACGCCGGTTGTGAGGTCGTAGATGTCGGGCTCGCCACGACACCCGTGTGCTACTTCGCGCAGTTCGCGCTGGATTGTCCCGCCGTCGCAATGGTGACCGCAAGCCACAACGAAAACGGCTGGACCGGCGTGAAGATGGGCGCCTCCAAGCCGCTCACCTTCGGGCCGGATGAAATGACCCGGCTGAAAGCGATTGTGCTGGGCGGCGAGGGCAAGCCACGCAGCGGCGGCAGCTACACAAGCGTGGAGAATTTCCGCGAGCAGTATCTGGAAGCGGTAACTGCGGGACATAAGCTCTTGCGTCCGATCAAGGTGGTGGCCGCCTGCGGCAACGGAACCGCCGGCGTGTTTGCGCCGGAGGCCTTGAAGCGCATCGGTGCCGAGGTGATCCCGATGGACACGCAGCTCGATTACACGTTTCCCAAATATAATCCCAATCCCGAAGACCTGCACATGCTTCACGCCATGGCGGATGCGGTGCGCGAGCATGGCGCCGAAATCTGCCTCGGTTTCGACGGCGATGGCGATCGCTGCGGGGTGGTGGATGACACCGGCGCGGAAATCTTCGCCGACAAGGTTGGCGTGCTGCTGGCGCGCGATCTGTCGGCGGGGCAGCACGGCGCGAAATTCGTGGTGGATGTGAAATCCACCGGCCTGTACGAAACCGACCCGGTGTTGAAAGAGCATGGCGTGCAGGTCGATTACTGGAAAACGGGCCACTCCTACATCAAGCGGCGCACCGCGGAGTTGGGCGCGCTCGCCGGTTTCGAAAAAAGCGGCCACTATTTTTTCAACCCGCCGTTCGGCCGGGGCTACGATGACGGCGTGGTCGCCGGGATCGCCGTGCTGGAGATGCTGGATCGCGCCGGCGGGAAGAAAATGTCACAGTTGGTCGCATCGTTGCCCAAGACCTGGGGTTCACCAACGATGGCGCCCTTCTGCCCCGACGACGGGAAATACGCCGTCGTCGAAGCACTGACGCAGGAATATTCGGACCTGCAGAAGCGCGGCGAGAAAATTCTTGGCCAGAAGGTTGCGCATCTCATCACCGTAAACGGTGTGCGCGTGGTGCTGGAGGACGGCACCTGGGGTCTGGTGCGCGCCTCATCCAACAAGCCGTCGCTCGTGGTGGTGGTGGAAAGCCCCACTTCGGAAGAGAACATGCGCGCCATGTTCCGCGATCTGGATTCCCGCCTCTCCAAACACCCCGAAGTCGGCGAATACGACCAGAAAATCTGACCGGCGCTCCGGCTACTGCTTCAATCCGCGCAGCGCCGCAATCAAACCCGCGAAGTCTTCCGGCCATCTGGCTTCGAAGCGCATTTGCTTGTGCGTGCTGGGATGCTGGAAGCCAAGCAGCCAGGCGTGCAGCGCCTGCCGCGGGAATTCAGCAGCGGCGGCATAGGCAATCTGCTCCGCTTCATTCTTCGCCCGTGGCGGTTTTCGCGCGCGGCCGTACACAGAATCGCCAATCAGCGGATGTCCGAGATGCGCCAAATGCACGCGAATCTGGTGCGTGCGCCCGGTTTCCAGGCGGCACTCAATCAGGCTGGCGAAGGCGCGCGCTACATTGCCGTAGCGTTCCAGCATGCGATAGCGCGTGAGCGCCGGCTTGCCCTGATTGCGCACGATCGCCATGCGCTTGCGATCGAATGGATTGCGGCCGATATCGCCCTCGATCACGCCATCGCCCGCCCGCGGCGCGCCCCATGCCGCGGCATTGTAGGCCCGTTCGATGACGCGCGCGGCGAACTGTTTGGCGAGGCTCGCCATGGCGCGGTCGTTCTTCGCCGCCACCAGCAAGCCGCTGGTATCCTTGTCGAGCCGATGGACGATACCGGGCCGCGCCACGCCGCCCACCCCGGCCAGCGACGTGCCGCAATGAGCGATCAGCGCATTCACCAGCGTACCGTCCGGATTGCCAGCAGCCGGATGCACCACCAGCCCCGCCTGCTTGTCGATGACGATGAGGTCTTTGTCTTCGTACACCACGGTGAGCGGGATATTCTGGCCTTGCGGCACTGCCGGCGCGGGCTCCGGCACCTCGACTTCGTAGATTTCCCCCGGTTTGACCCGCGTGTTCCCGTCTCCTATCGTTTGCTGCCCGCGCGTGACAGCGCCGCTGGCAAGGAGCGCCTGCAGCCGGGAACGGCTTAAATCGGGGAGCGCGACGGCGAGAAAGCGGTCCAGCCGCTGGCCCGCCTGCTCCTCGGCAACCGCAGCCCTGCGCGGTGCTCCGCCTACGGAGGAATTCGCATTGTCAGATTTGTCCGGCACCGCTCCCGCCAATGATGTCGATCCGCGCAGCACCGCAAGCTACCGCGCGGCGCGGGCGCTCGTCATCATCCTTGGCATCTTTATCGTTCTGGCGCTGATCGCGCTAATCGTAGGTTTTGTTGTCAAACTCACCGCGCACAACCGGCCGCAATCGGTGGCGGACGTGCCGCAGATCTTTCAGTTGAAGGAAGGCGCGAAGATCACCGACATGAAAACGGATTCGGGCCATGTCATCCTGCGCGTCAGGACCGATCAAGGCGAAGAGATCGAGATCATCGACGATGCCTCGGGCCGTGTGGTGAGCCGGGTGATTGCGCCGAAGTGACTGCGGCGGCAGAGCGAAAGAGTATCGATTCTCAAGCCGCATCTCCCGCATGGCACGCGCGGCTTTGTTGATCCGGCGGCGCGGCTGTGGTTTTAATCGCTGCTGCCGCGGATGCTCCCATCGTCTAGCGGTCAGGACGCGGCCCTCTCAAGGCTGAAACCGGGGTTCGATTCCCCGTGGGAGCGCCATGCCTCGCTTACGTGCCGGTTTTCCCGGAGAGGTTTTCAGGCGCGGCAATCGCGGGCGACACGCGGGCGATTTCGCTTTCCGGATTGCGGCCCTCGAACGTCGTGTCCGGCACGAGAATTCCGATCGAGACGACGAAGCGTTTGCGGTCTCCCGTCACCGGCGTCGATTCATGCGGCATGATGGACGGAAAGAAGCACCAGAGATCGCGCTCCCGGATATCGAACTCCTCTCCGTCTATTACGGGCATGCCGCCGCCGGCGGGCCTGGAAAGCATGAGATTCATCCGCACGTGCAGCTTTCCCGGCGGCGAGGAATCGACATGGCAGTGCACATATCCGCCTTCCGTGTTGCAGCCGAGAAAACACCGGTAGTCGGGTTCGTCTTCATAGTCGCGGACGGAGAACGTCGCGACGGCGCGGCGGCGAACCTTCCAGAACACGCTCGGCACCAGGGGATCGTTTTTCCCATAGCTGCGGAACCAGCGGTGTTCTCCGTAAGGATTGGTGTCGAGATGGCCGCGCGCGAGTTGCGTCTCGGCCCAGTACATCAGCTGCTTGTGTTCGAGCACAGAGAGGAAGCCGCGAAGCACGGCGGTTTCGCGAAAATCCGGTAATGGCCGGGCCTCGGACATGCGTTCGGCAGATGCTTGAATGCGTTGCTGCGGAATAGTGAGTTTGCCGCGTCGTGTGGTCAAGCCCGCAACATTGCTCCCCGTGGGAGCGGTTCAGGCCGCCCGCTGGGCGATACCCTTCGTCAGCTGCGCGTAGGCGCTGTTGATCCGCATCATGTTCTCCGTGGCGAATTCGACGAAGTCCTGTCCCAATCCGCTCCCCCTCACCCGGTCGGGATGGTTGGCCGTGCAAAGCTCGCGATAGGCCTTTTTGATTTCCTCGATCGTGGCGCCTTCCTTCAGGCCGAGAACCGAATAGGGACACTTGCTGCGATAGGGTGCTTTGGCGGCGGGAAACCGCACCTGCCTGATCGTGGCTTTCGCAAGCGCCAGGTGCTCGCCATTGCTTTCAAGCGGCAGGAACTGCCGCTCGTCGTTGAGCACGTCGCTGATGCGGCCCTGCATCGGCAGAAACATGGTCGCGGAAAGGGAAGTCCCGTCCATCAGGATGATTTCGACTGGAACTGCGTTCCTCTGAACGGCGCGGGAGCCGCCGTGACTATGTTCTCCGAGCCGCATTGAACCGTGCCCCCATGTTCCGGCCCAACATCTTGCAAGACACAGGCCACAGGAGCGGCCGGGTGGCTCGAATGCTTAACGCTGACAACCACCCGCGCAGCGTCCACAATGACGTTCGTGAATGGCGGTGGAGTGATGAGGCGGTGAGGGTGACATGAAAAAAGCTTCGGTTCTGGCTATTCTGTTCCTGGCCTGGGGCGCGCGGGCTGCCGATACGCCAGAGCGGCCGCAGGACTGGCGTAATGTCGATCCCAACAATCTTGTGCTGATCGACACCCGCTACGGTGAAGTGGCGGTGGAACTGACGCCGGAATTCGCGCCCAAACATGTGGAGCGTACCCGCGCTCTGATCCGCGCCCATTTCTACGACGGGCTGTCGTTCTATCGCGTGATCGATGGTTTCGTGGCGCAGGGCGGCATTGGCGAGGACACGGCCTCGACGAAAGACCATCCCAAACAGGCTGCCTCGCTCAAGAAATGGCCCGCGCTGAAAGCGGAATTCGAACATCCCATCTCGCCGAAAGAGGTCTTCACGCCGCTGGGCAACAGCGATCTGTTTGCACCCGAGGTGGGCCATATCGACGGATTTCCGGTGGGGCGCAATGCCAAAGCCGGGCGCGAATGGCTCATCCATTGCCCCGGCACCTTTGCTTTTGCGCGCGACAATGGCGCGGACACCGCGACCACGGAATTCTACATCGTGATCGGCGAGGCGCCGCGGCGGCTGGACCGCAACCTCAGCGCTTTCGGCCGTGTGGTCGACGGCATGCAATACCTTCAGAAGCTCGAGCGTGGCGATCCGAAAGTCGAGAACGGCGTGATTCAAAATGTGGCGAAGCGCGATCCGATCGTCCGCGTGCGCCTGGCGTCAGATATTCCGGAAAAAGATCGTCCGCGCTTTCAAGTGATGCGGACGGAATCGCCTTCGTTCGCGAAAGAAAAAGAGTTGCGAAAAAACCCCGCGCCGGATTTCTACATCCACACGCCACCGCCAGTGCTCGACATCTGCGCGCTGGCGGTGCCGGTGCGGCGTATGAACTGACCTTATTCAGCGGCTTCTGCTGAAGTTCGTGCAACCGTCTCGTTGGTGGGTTCGGCCGTCGGCCCCTCTTTCGCCCGCTGCGCTAGCGCCAAAATGCGCTCGACCGCTTGGCTGAGGCTGGAAACGACATCGTCCATCTCCATCGCCTCGATGGAATCGAGATAATGCGAATCGCTTTCCGCGTAACCCCAGAAGCCGGCGATGGGATGCGCCTGCGGCATGCGTTTCTTCAACCGTTTCACCAGATAACGGGCGTTCTTGTAGTTGCCCGGATCCAGATAAGAGACGCACACCACTTGCACGTCGGAAACATCCAGTCGCGCGAGCTGTGTGGGCGATACGTCGCTCGCGGAAACCACCCGCGCGCCGATGCCGTGCTTTTCCACCACATGCGCCAGCAGCGCCGCCGCGGCTTCATCCAGTGCGCTACGTCCGGAAACGCAAAGCACCGGACGCCCGCGCCAGCTTTCGGGCAATTCTTCGTCCCCGTCGGCGGGTAGCGGCGGCGTGGATTCGTCCGCCCCCTCCACGCCCTCCGGCACATCGTCCCGGTCCGACAGATTCTCGATCAGCACATCCACGGTTTCGCGAATGGATTGCAGGCGGTCGCGCTTCAGCACGCCGCGATCATGATCGCGCTGCGCCAGCGCCAGGGCTTTGATGGTGATCTCGTCAAAAAAATCCATCAGCGAATTGTTGCGCACAAAAGCTTCTGCTTCGAGCGCAGCGGTGTCAGGGTCACCCGCCAGCATGCGCAGATAAAGGCTTTCTTCCGCGGCAAGAGGCGGCTTGTCGCCCAGCAGCACATCGAGGAACTCCAGTGGTTCGACGTGGCGTCCCATCACCACAAGGCACATGGTGAGCGGTGTGGACAAGAGCAGGCCGACGGGTCCCCAGAGCCAGGTCCAGAAGATCGCTGCCACGACCACCGCCACGGCCGAAAGACCCATATTGCGGCCGTATACGACTGGCTCGATCAGCTGGCCGGTGACCGGTTCGATTGTGAAGTAGAGCGCGGCTGTCCACACCACCTTCGCCCAGCCGGGATCGACCGCGATCCCCAAGGCCAACGGAAACAGGGCGGAGAGCGGTACACCGACGTACGGAATGAACCGCATGATGCCGGAGAGCAGACCCCATAAGCCGGCGTTGGGAATACCGATCAGCCACAGGCATGTGCCGGCAATCGCTCCGAAACAGGTGTTGATGATGGTCTGCGAGAACAGGTAATGGCTCAGCCGGTCCGCGGCCTCGTCAAGCGCCAAAGTCGTGCGCTGAAGATCCTGATAACCGGCAAGGCGAATGAAGCGGTCGCGCAGATCCTCCTTCTGCAGCAGAATGAATCCGACGAACACGATGACGATGGTCATGCTGATGAGCGGGTCCACCAGCGGGCCGATCACGTTTTCAATCACCTCGATCGGCGTGGTGCGCGGCTTTACAATTTGAACCGGCACGGGCCGATTACGCGGCGCAAGCGGACTGGAGGTGGTGCCTTGCGCGCCGGCGACCTCGTTGCCGATGTTGTTCAGCACGGCGGTGGTGCTACGGACGAGGCCGCTGTTGGCGGCCGCTCCGCGGATCGATTGCACCTTCTTGAGCAGGTTGGTCTGATAGAGCGGCAGCTGCGCGGCGATTTTGGCTGCTTGCGAGCCGATGAAGGTGCCGAGCCCGATCATCACCACGATGGCGAACAGCACGCTCAAGAGCACCGAGAGCACGCGCCCAAGCCGCAGCTTCCGCAAAAGGCGCAGCAGCGGCGATAGGGCGAAAGCGATCAGGATGGCAAGGGCCAGCGGCACCAGAATGGGCCGGCCGAAGTAAAGTGCCAACACCACGACCGCCGCGATCACAGCCGACATGTAAGTCGACTGGAGTCGGTCGAGCCGCACCTGTTCCTGGGGATCGGGCGCGGGAGGGGCCGCAGGCGTGGTCGTCATTGCGGGTCAGGCCAAATGGCGCATTCAGAACGCATTGCGAACCACTCTAGTCCCATTTCGCAGCAAAGTCGCTGTTTTCGGGTGGAAACCGATGCTTGTTCGGAGGTCAAGTTGCCGTTATGTCTCGCCCGCCGCTACTTCTCCCCGGTTTCGATGGCTCTCCTCAGATTTCTGCCAGAAAACACGAACATCAACTTCGTGGGCGCACGCTATTTTGCTTTCGCGGTCGATGGCCTGTTGCTGCTTGCCTCCATCGTTTCCATTGCCATCCATGGCTTCAATCTGGGAATCGATTTCACCGGCGGCGTGCTGATGGAGGTGAAATCCGCGCACGTGATCGATATCGGCCAGGTGCGAGGGCAGGTGGACAGCCTCGGCTTCGCGGAATCGCAGCTCCAGTATTTTGGCGGCGGCGCCTGCGACAGTCCCGCCAACTCCTGCATCCTCATCCGGGTGCAGCCCAGGCCTAACCAGTCGGGCACAGACATTGCCAACGCGATCAAAATGAAGCTCGGGAAGGACTACACGATCCGCAACCAGCAGGTGATTGGGCCCAAGGTAAGCGGCGAGCTTTTTCGAGCGGGTATCTGGGCGTCTATCTTTGCTGTGATAGGTATCGCAGCCTGGGTAGCCGTCCGATTCGAATGGCAGTACGGCGTCAGCGCTGCAATCGCCACGGGACACGACGTTTTCGTCACCGCGGGACTGTTTTCAATTCTGCACTGGGATTTCACGCTGACCTCGATTGCGGCGCTTCTGACGCTCGCGGGCTACTCAGTAAACGATACGGTCGTCGTGTTCGACCGCATCCGCGAGAATCGGCGCAAATACAAGCGCATGCCGATGGGCGATCTGATCAATTTATCGACCAATCAAATGTTGACACGGACAATTTTGACGAGCGGCGCCACCGCCATCTCCATCATCCCGCTCTTGATCTTTGGCGGCCCGGCGCTGTTCGAGTTCACTGCAGCCATCCTGTTCGGCATCGTGGTGGGTACGTTCTCCTCCACCTATGTGGCGGCGGCGCTGTTGCTTTATCTCCCGGCGGTGCATGGGCCGCGAACATCCGAAGAGACCGCGGCCGCTACGCCATAATCGTCAGAACGGGTTGATTGTCGCGTCCCGTGTAAAGGTGAGATAGCCCGCGTTCACGCCCGCACGCAGGCCCACGCCTGTGCGCATCGGCGCCAGGGTAATGTTGCCGGCGCGCAAATAATTCACTCCGATGCCGGCGATGAAATAGTAACTGCCCTCCACGCCGGGAAATCTCTGGAATAGCCGCTCCGAGGGGCCAAGATTGTAAATCAGCACGAACGCCTTGGAGGCATTGCCGCCAAGGTCGAAGCCAACCGATGGTCCCTGCCAGTAGACGCGTTCCGGTGGCGCATGCTTGCGGATCAGCCAGCCCTGTCCGTACCGCAGCCCAATCACCACGGCGCCGGAGCCTTCCTCGCCGGTGATGTAGGCGTCCGGTAGACCTTGATCGGCAAACACCCGCTGCACCGCTTTCGCCACGGCTTCCGTGGTCGTGCCAAAGAAGTTGGAGGCTGCCTGCACCACTTCGTTCTGGCTGAACTTGTCGGCGGCCCGCTCCACATCGCCTTCTGCGGCGGTTGGAACGGTCTGAACCAGGGTTGCCGCCAAAGCCAACGCGGCGGCTGACGCAATACGCGCGAACATCATCCTGAATGTCTCCCGATGCGGTGATTCGCAAGCCAACCTGACAAATATGGCCTTTCTACGATTCGCGCCAATGTGAAGCTTAGGTCCGGATGTTTCGCCGCTGCGCCCGGTGCGATATGAAGCGGTGAAGCCGCTACAGGCGTTTCATCAAGATGAACGAACCGATCAAACCTTCCGGCAAACTCGGCGCCGGCGGCTGGATAGCAATCCTGGTATTGCTGGGCTTTCTGGTGGTGGCGGTGTTTTACGCGATCCATGGTTGGAACAGCGTGGCGGCCGTCGGCATACCGCCCCTGGGCTGGGTGTTCCTGATTGCTGGAGTCGTCGTCACGCTGCTGGTCGGCGGCGGATTGATGGCGCTGCTGTTCTATTCCAGCCGCAAGGGCCGCGACATCTGACGCGTAGCTTTGGCGGACGCTTCGTGATTCGTCACGACGACTCTGAGCAGCCACCCCACGCCGCGTACCGAATGCAGTGTCGCCGTTCTATGTGGACCGGTTCGCGCCTTGGCGCAAAACGTCACATCGCTGAGGGTCCGATGGCGCCATTTCCGCATCATTCCTTTTCCGCCCTTCGCATTGCAGAATTAGAACGAGTCGGCCAAGTGAAAATTACGTGACGATACGGACCATACTGATTGTCGTTGTGGTAGTCGCACTCGCTGCATTTCTTGTTCCAGCGATTATCCGGTTTGCTAATTCATATCGGGCTGGTGCCGCACAAGACGCGCAAATGACTGCGGTGTTCATTCCGAATCCCGAGAACAAGACTGTCGTGATCGTTCGCGGCTGGAGCCAAGCAGACATGAAGCGCATCTTGGCGGACTTCCTCTCTGCCTATCAACTGCGAGCAGATTCAACGCAGATTAGCGCCGGGGCGGATGACCGTATTACGCTCACATTCCCGAACGATATTCAGCCGAAGATTCTCTATTTCCTTGTCAACTACATTCAATATCCGAAGGACTTCGACTTAAAGCGCCGCTCGATCGGCGCAGTCGCTCACGTTGTTCTCAATCGATCCTTCGGGGTGCCAGAATCGCGGCTTATCGGTAAACTTGCCGACATTTACGTACCAGCAAACGACACCGAGTACGACCTCGTGTACGCTAAGGTCGATTCCGGTGAAGTTTACAAAATCTCCTTCACAGACCTGATTTGGCAGCAGGTGAAAAGTGCTCGAATGCCTAAAGACATCGTCGGAATGTAAGCACTAAACTGAGAAGCTTCTGGTCCCGACAGCTTCGGCGGCTATGGCCATCCCGTACCGTCCGGGCAACATCAGCATCGTCAGGCTACCCTATCGCCGCAACATCTGACGGCCAGCTTTGGCTTTCGCGGGCGGTTGCGGATCGCGCGCTTCCGCGCCTATCGTTTCCGCAGCAATTTCGGATTGCCGCAAGATGTCCGATTCCGCTTCCACGCGTGCCAAGTGGCCGGCCATGACCATTGCGCAGGCGCACGCGCTGCTGACCCAGCCGGGTTCGCCGCTGGAAACGGCCGAATTGGACATTCGAGGCATCCGCACCCGGGTCTGGAAAAATCAGCCGCCGACCTTGCGCGAACTGCTCATGCTGGCGCGCGCGCAATATGCGGCCCGCGAGTTTCTCGTTTGCGAGGATGATCGCGCCACGTTCGAGGCCTTCTACCGTGCCGCCATTGCGATTGCCGAAGAGCTGCAGGAACAGGGCGTGCGCAAAGGCGATCGCGTGGCGATTGTCATGCGCAATCTGCCGCAGTGGCCCGCGATCTTTTATGGCGCTGGCATCATCGGTGCCGTCGTCACGCCGCTGAACGCGTGGTGGACCGGAGCCGAGCTGGAATATGGACTGATCGACTCCGGCGTCACAATCGCGTTTGTCGATGCGGAGCGCATGGAGCGCATCGCCGAGCATCTGGTGAATTGTCCGGCGCTCGAACGCGTGTATGTCAGCGGCTGTTGCGACGAGCTGCCAAGTCCGCTGATGCGGCGGCTGGAAGATATTTTGGGCAGCGTGAATGAATGGGGAAACCTGCCGGATCGCGCTTTGCCGGATGCAGTGCTGGAGCCGGACGATGATGCCACCATCCTTTATACCTCCGGCACAACGGGTAAGCCGAAAGGCGCGCTCGGAACCCATCGCAACATGCTGGCGAACATCATGGCGTCCGCCTGTTCAGCCGCGCGCAATTATCTCCGGCGTGGTGAGATGCCGCCCATTCCAAGTCCCGCCGACCCGCAACGCTGCGGGTTGCTCTCCATTCCGTTCTTCCATGCCACCGGCTGTTTCGCAGTCCTGAATCCTTCCATCGCCAGCGGCGGAAAGATCGTGCTCATGCGCAAGTGGGACACGGAAGAGGCGATGCAGTTGATCGAGCGCGAGCGCGTCAATGCTGCCGGCGGTGTGCCGGCCATTGCCTGGCAGCTGATCGAGCATCCTGCCCGGCGCAAATACAATCTCTCTTCACTCGACAGCATAAGCTATGGTGGGGCGCCGTCCGCGCCGGAGCTGGTGCGCAAGGTCAAGGAGATGTTTCCGAAAGCCATCCCTGGCAACGGCTGGGGCATGACAGAAACTTCGGCCACCTGCACGCATCACTCCGCTGAAGATTACGAGCACCGTCCGGATTCCTGTGGGCCCGCCGTGCCGGTGTGCGATCTGAAGATCATGGCGCTCGATGGCTCGCACGAACTGCCCATCGGCGAAGTGGGCGAGCTGTGGGCCCGCGGGCCCAACATTGTGAAAGGCTACTGGAACAAGCCCAAGGAAACGGCGGAAACCTTTATCGGGGGCTGGGTGAAGACGGGCGATCTCGCGCGCCTGGACGAGGAAGGCTTCTGCTACATCATCGATCGCGCCAAGGACATGCTGATCCGCGGCGGCGAGAACATCTACTCGATCGAAGTCGAGAATGTACTATACGCGCATCCGGCGGTGATGGACGCCGCCCTGGTTCCCATTCCGCACCACACGCTCGGCGAAGAGCCGGCTGCGGTCGTGCATCTGAAGCCCGGCATGCGCACCACGGAAGACGAGCTTCGTGCGTTCGTGGCGGGCAAGCTTGCTGCCTTCAAAGTGCCGGTGAAAATCGTCTTCTGGCCCGAAACCTTGCCGCGCAACGCCAACGGCAAGATCATGAAAACGGAGCTGAAGAAGATATTCGCCGCGGCCTGACACGATTTTGGCCGGCGGTTGAACCTTAACCTCAATCGACTATCATGAAACTGTCAGATGGCCGGATGGCCGCTGGCCGTCCGCGAGGCCGGCTGGAGGAAAGTCCGGGCTCCACGAAAGCACGGTGACGGATAACATCCGCCGGGGGCGACCCCAGGGACAGCGCCACAGAAATCACACCGCCGAACTGCGCGAGCAGTGGCAAGGTTGAAATGGTGCGGTAAGAGCGCACCGCGTTTCCGGCGACGGAAGCGGCACGGCAAGCCCCACCGGGAGCAAGACCAAATAGGGATGGCATGTGATCTGCTTTCGGATCGCCGTCCGGGTGGGTCGCGCGAGGTGCGCAGCAATGCGCATCCCAGAGGAATGGCTATCTATCCGCGCAAGCGGTGGACAGAACCCGGCTTACAGGCCATCTGACGCTTGTTTCTCGGCGGTGCGTTGCGCGGATTTGCCGGAGTGCGGAAACTGAGCGCGAGGGAGATTCGCGTATGGCGCACGTCACAACACCGGGATTTTGGACGGCCTATAACAAGCTGCCAAAGGTGGTGCGCGAGCGTGCGGACAGAAATTACCAGTTACTACAAAATGATCCGTCGCATCGCGCGCTCAAGTTCAAGAGGGTCGGCGAATATTGGAGCGTCCGTGCTGGGGCAGGTTATCGAGCGCTGGGGATCGACAGTTCTGAAGGCGTTGCCTGGTTCTGGATCGGAACGCACGATGAATATGAGCGGCTCATCCGCTCATAGTTTGCGGAAACGGCCAGCCCTCACGTCTGCCAATGCTTCCTGCGCAAATTTATCGAGTTTGCCCGCTTTGATATCGCGCTCGATTTGCCGATCCCATTCGTCGGCCGCAAATGCTTCGAACCATTCGCGAAAACTCGCGAACTGATCCGGAGGGAGTTTGGCAACTGCTCTTTCGAGTTCTTCAACGCTCATGGATAACAGCCTAGCATTTCTGTTCTTTGGATAGAACCCTTCATTTGCTACTGGGCTTTCGGCTCGGCATCGATCTGCTGCCCGCAGTGGAGATTCGCGGGAACGGCGACGTCGATCTTCTTCGGGTAAGCGAGCTTGAGGTTCGCCATGCACTCGGCGAAGTCCTGTTCGCTTTTCGCCAGCCCTAGCCGCGGATTGTGCGCCTTCTCTTCTGCCACGCTCGTCACCGTGAAGCCGCGATAATCGTGTCCGGGATAAAGCAGGCAGGCGTCGGGCAGGCCGAAAATCTTTTCGTGCACCGAGCGATACAGCTGGGCTGAGCTGCCCTCCTGAAAGTCAGTTCGTCCGCAGCCGCGGATAAGCACGCAGTCGCCGGTGAATGCCATGCTGTGATCGTCCAACAGGTAGGTGAGGCAACTTGCGGTATGGCCGGGGGTGGCACGCACCTCCAAAAAGCGGCTGCCAAATTGGATGCGGTCGGCGTCATGCAGTACGCGGTCGGCGCCTGCTGCCTTCGCCGCTGCGCTAAGTGCAATCCGGCTGCCGAGCCGCTCCTTCAAGGTCCAGCCGCCGGTGATGTGATCGGCATGAACATGCGTCTCTAAGGTCCACAGGAGCTTCAGTCCAAGCTCACCGATCAGAGCGGCGTCCCGCTCCGCTTGCTCCAATACCGGATCGATCAGCACGGCCTCGCCGCGATCGGCTAGAAGATAGCTGTAGGTGGACGATGTTGGGTCGAACAGCTGCCGGAAAATCATGAGCCCCTCGCGCAATTTCGCGCGCTTTGCCGCGCGGAAACAGCGCTATTATATCCGAACCGATGGATAACAGCACCACAGCAGAAGCCCTCAAAGGGCCGGCCCGCATTGCAGTCTATGTGAAGTCATTGCCCGACGCGCCCGGCGTGTACCGCATGATGGATGCCAAGGGCGCCGTTCTTTATGTCGGCAAGGCCAAAAGTCTGAAAAAGCGCGTGGGGGCTTACGCGAAATCCGGCGGCCACACCGACCGTATCGGCCGGATGATCTCCGAAACCGCGGACATGCTGTTTGTCACCACCGCTTCGGAAGTCGAGGCGCTGCTGCTGGAGTCAAATCTCATCAAGCGGCTGAAGCCGCGCTACAACGTCTCCTACCGCGACGACAAATCCTTCCCCAACATCCTGCTGCGCCAGGATCATGAATTCCCGCAGTTGCTGAAACATCGAGGCGCCAAAAGCACCAAAGGCATCTATTTCGGGCCGTTCGCCAGCGCCGGCGCCGTGAACCGCACGCTCAACACCTTGCAACGCGCGTTCCTGCTGCGCTCCTGTTCCGATTCCGTATTTGAGTCGCGTACGCGGCCATGTCTGCTGCATCAGATCAAACGTTGCAGCGCGCCGTGCACCAATCGTATCGACAAGGATGCCTATGCCGAATTGGTGCGGGAAGCCGAGCTGTTTCTCACCGGCAAAAGCCGCACCGTGCAGGCGCTGTTGGCGAAGGACATGACAGAGGCCTCTGAAGCGCTCGATTTCGAACGCGCGGCCCGTTATCGCGACCGCATCCGCGCCATGAGCCACATCCAGCTGCATCAGGGGATCAATCCCACCACCTTCGCCGAAGCCGATATGTTCGCCGCCTTCAGCGAGGGCGGCGAAAGCTGCGTCCAGGTCTTCTTCTTCCGCGCCGGCCAGAACTGGGGCAACCGCCCCTATTTCCCGCGCCATGACCGCGAACTGTCGCTGGAAGAGGTGCTGGAATCATTCGTGGGCCAGTTCTACGACGAGCGCGAAGCGCCCAAGCTGATACTGCTGTCGCACGCCATTCCGAATCGCGAACTTTTGGCTGAAGCGTTGTCGGTGCGGCAGGATTACAAGATCGAAATCGCGGTGCCGCAGCGTGGCGAGAAGCGCGACATCCTGCAGATGGCGCTGCAGAACGCCCGCGAACAGCTCGCCCGCCGCATGGCGGAGAACTCCGCCCAGCGTGAGCTGCTGGAAGGCGTGGCGGAATTGTTTGGGCTGGACGCGCCACCGCGCCGCATCGAGGTCTACGACAATTCGCACATCCAGGGCACGAACGCGTTGGGCGCCATGATCGTCTCCGGTCCGAACGGCTTCGAGAAAGGCGAGTACCGCAAGTTCAACATCCGCTCGACCGAGCTCACGCCGGGCGACGATTACGCCATGATGCGCGAAGTGCTGACACGGCGCTTCTCACGCCTGATCAAGGAGAACGAGGCGGACGAGGCGAAAGCCAAATGGCCCAACGTGGTGCTGATCGATGGCGGCCCCGGGCAGCTGGCGGTGGCCTGCCAGGTCTTCGCCGATCTGGGTGTGGAAGACGTGTCCGTGGTGGGTATTTCCAAGGGACCGGAGCGGGACGCCGGCCGCGAGCATTTCTATCTCCCCGGCCGCGAACCCTTCCGGCTCGATCCAAAAAGTCCCGTACTCTACTTTTTGCAAAGATTGCGTGACGAGGCGCATCGCTTTGCCATCGGCGGCCATCGCAAGCGCCGCTCGAAGGCGCTGGGTGCCAATCCGCTCGATGAGATCGGCGGCGTCGGCTCTTCGCGCAAACGCGCTCTTTTGCAACATTTCGGCTCCGCCAAGGCGGTCTCGGCAGCCAGCCTGGTGGACCTGGAAGCCGTCAATGGCGTCAGCGGAATACTTGCGAAAAAGATTTACGATTTCTTTCATCCCAACGGGTGAAATGGGGTGCTAAGGTATCGCGATGCTGAATATCCCAAACGCAATCACCGTTTCCCGGATTCTGCTGGTGCCGGTGTTTGCGATTCTGTTTGCAGTACCGGGGGCGCCGGCCCGCATCGCCGCCTTCGTGATTTTCTGCATTGCGGGCGCGAGCGATGCGCTGGACGGCCTCGCTGCGCGCAAGCTGAACGCGGGTTCGGATTTCGGCCGCATGCTCGATCCGATCGCCGACAAAATACTCGTGGCTGTCGCGCTGATGATGCTGGTTTCGGAAGGCAATTTTCAGCAGCTCACGCTCGATTCCGCGCACGGTCTGCGAAGCCTGTTGAAGCTGGTTCCCGCGCTGGTGATTCTGTCCCGCGAAATCCTGGTGTCGGGGTTGCGGGAGTTTCTGGCCGGCGCGGCGGTGAGTGTGCCTGTCACCCGCGTTGCCAAGGCGAAGACGGCCATCCAGATGATCGCCATCGGCGCCATGATCCTCGATCCTCTCGCCTGGCGCTGGCTGCCCGACAACGTGGCGACGACCTACAGCCTGATCGCCTACATCGGTCTTTGGGTGGCCGCCGCACTGACGGTGGGCACAGGCTATGCCTATTTCCGGGCGGGCCTCAGGCATCTGCATCCGCGTGCTGCGCGGGCGCGGCAGCGGCGCGCCGAACTGCATTCCCGCCGGCACGCCGGAGAAGCGGTGTGACGCTTCTCTATTTTGCCTGGGTCCGGCAGAAACTGGGGACTGGCGAAGAACACATCGAGTTGCCGCCCAATGTGCGCACGGTGGCCGAACTGGCGGATTTTTTGCGCGCGCGCGGCGGCCCCTTCGCCGATATTTTTGTTGACACCGGCGGCTTGCGGGCAGCCGTCAATCAGGAACACGCAAAGTGGGATTCTGCCGTCGGTGCCGAGGATGAAGTCGCCTTTTTCCCGCCAGTTACCGGCGGTTAATGAATTCCCTCTCCCCCAGACTTGGGGGAGAGGGTTAGGGTGAGGGGGTAATTGGATTGTGAAACTCATCAATGAACGACCAAGCGATATTGCAGAGCCTGCGCAATTTGACTCTCGAACGGATTGCTGATCGCCGCGGCAATCCTATAGATGGCGGCGTCCACGCATATCTTGATGCGGAAGTGACACGTCGCATCGCCCGAGCGCAGATTGACGCTGCGCGGTGGATGAAATGGTCAGTTGTAGCTATAGCGGTCACGTCGGGGATGACCGCAGTAGGCGCAGTTGCTGGTTGGTTGTGGCCGCATCCATTCGCGCATTAGAACTCTTTGGTTTGTTGCGCATGATCGTCGCTTCTCGGACCACCCCCTCACCCCGACCCTCTCCCCCGCTGAAGCGGGGGCGAGGGAGAGAAGGTGTGCGATGATGGCGCGCATTTGCATTCAGCAGGAGGACTTCGATCTCGATGCTGAGTTCAATGCGTTGAAGCAGCGATGCAGCGCTGTCGGCGCGGTGGTGACATTCACCGGGATTGTGCGGTGCGACGACGGAATTCAGTCGCTAACGCTCGAACACTATCCGGGTATGACGGAACGGGAGATCGCGCGTCATATCACGGAGGCGCAAAGCCGCTGGCCGGGAATTGAAGCGAGTGTTGTTCACCGCGTGGGCCGTCTCGCCGCGGGTGACAATATTGTGCTCGTTGCCGTGGCGGCCTCGCACCGGCAGCCCGCATTCGAAGCGGCCGAATTCCTGATGGACTATTTGAAAACACACGCGCCCTTCTGGAAGCAGGAGGCGCGTGACAGCAGGGCCAACTGGGTCGAAGCCAAACAGTCCGACGAAGCGGCGCTCAGCCGTTGGCAGCGCGAAGATTGACGGTGGAAACCGGCCGCCGCACTTCGTCCATGTAGTCGGTCAGCAACGTCTCTGTGATCCGCCCGGGCGTGAAGCGATGCGCTCCAACTTCGCTCACGGGGGTGACTTCCGCTGCGGTGCCGGTCAGGAAGCACTCGGTGAAACGCTCCATTTCTTCCGGCGACACATGCCGCTCGATCACCGGAATCTGCCGCGCGCGTGCCAGCTCCATCACAGAGCGGCGGGTGATGCCGTCGAGAAAGCAATCCGGCGTTGGCGTGATCAACTTGCCTTCGTCCACGAAGAAAACGTTGGCGCCCGTCGCTTCGGAGACGAGCCCCCGATAATCCATCATCAGCGCGTCGTGGTAGCCTTGCTCTTCAGCTTTATGCTTGGAGAGCGTGCAGATCATGTAGAGCCCCGCCGCCTTGGATTTGTACGGAGCGGTATCGGGCGCCGGGCGCCTCCAGTCGGAAATCGTAAGCCGGATGCCTTTCATCTTCTGCGCGGCATCGAAATAGGAGGGCCATTGCCAGGCTGCGATCGCCACGCGCGTTTTGGAAAGTGGCGCGGCAACGCTCATCTGTTCGCTGCCGCGAAACACCACCGGGCGCACATAGGCGTCCTCGAAGCCTTGCGCCTCCACCACCGCGTGAGAGGCGCGATTGATTTCTTCCGGCGTGAACGGGATTTTCATTCCCAGAATGCGGGCCGACTCGAACAGCCGATCCGTATGCTCCTCAAGCTTGTAGATCCGGCCGGAATAGGCGCGCTCGCCTTCGAAACAGCTGGAGGCATAATGCAGCCCATGGGTGAGCACATGGATGTTCGCCTCATGCCACGGCACCAGCCGCCCATCCAGCCAGATGGAGCCCTCGCGCTTGTCGAATGGAACGATGTCAGCCATGGCTTCCCCTTAACGCGCGCGGCGCGGATTTGGTAGGCTTGCCGGGAATGGACCCAACGAAAGACGTTTGCATCGGTTGGCCGGCCGTGGTGGCGACCGCACCTGACCGGCTCCCTACATCCGCGCGCACGGGGGAAGCAAGCCGTTTGGCGTGGCCTCGCGGCATGCCCGCCTTCAGCGCGGAGCAGGGCTACCCTGCAGCGCAACTATCTCATTCGAATTGCGGTCCCGGAGCATGAGCGCCGTGAACGGAGTGGAGGACAGTCACGTCCTCGTCGTGGACGACGACGAGAGACTGCGGGCTTTGCTCCAAAAATATCTCTCCCAGAACGGCTTTCGCGTGACGACGGCGGCGGGGGCAGAGGATGCGCGCGCCCTGATGAAAAGCATCGCCTTCGATCTCCTGATAGTGGACGTGATGATGCCGGGGGAGAGCGGCCTGGAGTTGACGAAGAGCGTGCGGGCGCAATCGCAAACGCCTATTCTGATGCTGACGGCTCGGGGGGAAGCGGAGGACCGCATCGCAGGGCTGGAGCATGGTGCCGATGATTATCTGCCAAAGCCCTTCGAGCCCCGCGAACTTGTGCTGCGTTGCGCCGCGCTGCTGCGCCGCGCCGCGCCTCCGGCCCAGCCGCACCGTGAGATCAAAATGGGCGAGGCAGTGTTCGATGCCGGCCGCGGCGAGTTGCGCCGCAAGGGCAAACCCGTGCGGCTCACCAGCTCGGAATCCGCCTTGCTGAAACTGTTTGCCGCCAATGCCGGCCGTCCGTTTTCACGCAC
Source organism: Rhizomicrobium sp. (assembly GCA_036269195.1). Taxonomy (GTDB): domain Bacteria; phylum Pseudomonadota; class Alphaproteobacteria; order Micropepsales; family Micropepsaceae; genus Rhizomicrobium. The sequence continues at coordinate 40,581 of DATASO010000015.1, read as the reverse complement.
CGATCTGTGCACCCGGCTTGGCGTCAGCCTCGAACGATCCATCGACGTGCAGGTGACGCGGCTCAGGCGCAAGATCGAAGAGGATCCGAAACTGCCGCTGTACATCCAGACGGTGCGTGGTGTTGGGTATATGCTTGTGCCGGACCGGGTGGCCTGATCTTGCGCTTCCGCCCACATCCGTTCCGCGCCTTGAAACGGCTGATGCCGCGCGGACTGTTCGGCCGCTCACTGATCATCATTGTCACGCCCGTGGTAATCCTCCAGGGGATCGTCACCTATATTTTCTTCGAACGGCATTACGATGTCATGCTCGCGCGCATGGGACGGGGCGCCGCGGCGGATGTCGTGTTTCTCACCAATCTGGAAGAGAAATATCCGCCAGGGCCGGAGCGCAAGGCGCTGCTCGCCATGGCGGCGCGCAATCTCGGCTTCGGCATTTCCGTCATTCCCGGACAGCGGCTTGAACGGCCATATCGTCACGTATTCGGGAATTTGAAGGATGCCGTCACGCTGATGTTCGAGAAGCAGTTGGGCGGCAAACGCCCCTTCACCTCGCGCTCGATCGGGGCCTTCGTTGAAGTTACGGTTCAGGTGAAGGACGGTCTGTTGCAGCTGAGGATTCCGCGCCAGCGGCTTGTTGCATCGAACGTTGACGTCTTCATTCTGTGGATGGTGGGTTCTTCGCTGGTGCTGCTCGGTGTCGCCATTCTGTTTCTCCGCAACCAGGTCCGCCCCATCGAGCAACTGGCAAAGGCGGCGGAAGGATTCGGCAAGGGCAGGGCGGTGCCGGACTTTAAACCCTATGGAGCCATCGAGGTGCGGCGGGCGGCGCAAGCCTTTATCACCATGCGCGAGCGAATCGACCGATATGTGACGCAGCGCACTGAAATGCTGGCCGGCGTCAGTCACGACCTGAAGACGCCTCTCACGCGCCTGAAGCTGGAACTGGCCATGATGGGCGACAGCGGCGAAGTGACGGCACTCCGCCAGGACATTGCCGAGATGGAGCACATGCTGAATGAGTATCTCGACTTCGCGCGTGGTGAAGGCGGTGAGGAATCGCAGGAAGTGAAACTCGCCGATTTGGTGCAGGAGGCCGCAACGGCAGCGGCGAAAGCGCGGCGCGCCGGCCCCGGGCGACTCAAGCTTGCCACCGAGTCCGACATCCGGCTGTGGGTGCGGCGGAATGCGCTCAAGCGCTGCGCGACCAATCTGATCGACAACGCGCTCAAATACGGAAAGCAGGTCGATGTCACCTTGAAACGCAACGGAACGCATATGGAAATTCTGGTGGATGACGACGGGCCGGGTATTCCGGAGGACCGCCAGGAGGAAGCGTTCCGCCCGTTCCACCGGTTGGATGAGGGCCGCAACCTTCAGACGGGTGGTTCCGGACTGGGCCTCGCCATCGCGCGTGACATCGCGCGTGCCCATGGCGGCGATCTCGTGCTGCGGCGAAGCGAGATGGGCGGTTTGCAGGCCGCCATCCGATTGCCGGTGTAGCTCAGGATGCGAGTTCTTCGGCTCGCCTGCGCGCGGCACGCACGGCGCGGGCGAGTAGTGGCTTGAGACCGTCGGATGCGAGTAGCACACGCAGTGCCGCTTCGGTTGTGCCGCCGGGGCTTGTGACATCTTTGCGGAGGTCGGCAGAGTCGCGCTCATCCGTTTCCAGCAGAGCACCGGCGCCGGCAATCGTGGCACGGGCCAGCCTGTTCGCAGCGCTTGGCGGAAGACCTTCGGCGCGCGCGGCTTCAGCAAGCGCTTCGACAAGCAGAAAGACATAAGCCGGTCCCGAGCCGGAAACGGCAGTCACGGAATCGATCAACGACTCACGATTGACCCACAACGTCTCGCCCAATGCTGCAAGCAGAGCTTGCGCGAACTTCCGATCCGCGGGTTTGATATTTGCGGGAGCATACAGAGCTGAGATTCCCCTGCCGATCGCACCGGGCGTGTTCGGCATGGCGCGGACAATTCGCGCGGTTCTTCCCCAGGCCGTTCGCATGGAGCGGATGTTCGTGCCCGCGGCAATCGAAATCATCAGAGCGCCGGACTGCGCAATTGCGCGAAACTCTGCGGCTTCCATCGCAAGCACCTGCGGCTTCAGCGCAATCACGCAGGCCCGAGGGCGTGAAGAAACTTCTGCGGGCGCTTCGTGAAGAGTAACGCTCCCGGATTTCGCCTGCGTGCGCAGCCAGCGCGAAGCCTTCGGCTCGACAACGATCAGCGGCCCGATGCCGCGCTCGATCCAGCCCTTCAGGAGCGCGCCGCCCATGCGCCCGGCGCCGGCCAGAATGATGGGAGCGGTCACGCCTGCCCGGCGCACTCCAGCAGCGCGGCCGCCACCGCTTCCTCGGCGGTCTTTCCGCCCCACAGCACGAACTGAAAGGCCGGGTAGTAGTGTTCACAGGCTTCCACCGCCAGGTGCAGCAGCGATTCGCACTGGGCCGCGCTGGCATTGGCTTCCGGGAAGATCATGGCGTGGCGGAACACCAGGCTTCCGTCCTCCGGCCAGAGATCGAAGTGCCCGAGCCACAGTTTGGCGTTCACATACATCAGCAGGTTGGCGACTTCGGTGCGCCGCTTGCCTTCCACCCGCATATCGAAAGCGGAAGAAAGATGCAGCGATTGCAGCTCATCGCGCCAAGTGAAGCAGAAATGATGGTCGCACCAGCGGCCGGTTACCGAGAGGTTCAACTCATCTTTACCGCAACGCTCGAAGGCCCAGCCATTGTCCTCCACCGTCCGCTCCAGCATGTCGAGCGGGTGAGGGGCTGCGGCAACCTGATCGATATAGGCTAACGACATCCGGAACTCCCTGGCGCTGAGCCGCGCACTCAAAACGAAGCACCTGTGCTTCTAACTGACACAACATTTTGTGGTGTTACAAGAGTCCCGTCGCCCTTATTGTATCGGACGAATCCGGGAACCCACAGCTTTCAGACCGGCTTCGCTCCGGCCGTGGGCGGGATTGCTGTGCCCAATCTCTGTTCGAGCTCGGCGAGCCGTGCGGCAAGCCGCTCGTTTTCCATGCGCGCTGCTGCCGCCATGGCTTTCACTGCCTCGAACTCCTCGCGCGGCACAAAATCCATGTCTGTCACCAGCTTCTCGAGACGTTGGCGCATGAAGGTATCGATCTCGTTGCGCACGCTGTTGGCAGCGCCGGCGGCGTCGGTGAAGAATTTCGCCAGCCCGTCCAGCATCGGATTGTCGGTTTGCATACTTCCTATATGGCGGTTTCGTGACATCACGACAAGCGCCGATCCCTTGACAGGGTTCCCTCAAAGCCGCGTTCTTTTCCGCCATGTATGAAGCACTGCTGCCCTATCCGCATATCGATCCGGTTCTTGTCCATCTCGGCCCGCTTGCGGTCCGCTGGTACGCCATCTCCTACATCGTCGGCATTCTGCTGAGCTGGTGGATCATCAATCGCGCGCTGCGAAATGCGTCGCTGTGGAAAAATCCGCCGTTCAATGGTCGTCCGCCTGCGACGATGGACGATATCGGCGATCTGGTGGTGTGGGCCACGCTTGGCATCATCATCGGCGGACGGCTGGGTTGGGATCTGTTTTACGGCACCATTCTTTGCAGTGTCTCTCCGAACGGAGGGTTCTGCGGCGGTTTGCCGGCCGCATTTCTCACCAATCCCATCAAGCTGATTGCGGTGTGGGAAGGCGGCATGTCCTTCCATGGCGGCGTACTTGGCCTGGCCATCGCTATATGGCTGTTTTGCCGCCGCCGCAAACTCAGCCTCCTGTCGATTGCCGATCTCGTCACCAGCGTGGCGCCAATCGGAATCGCGCTGGTGCGCATTGCCAATTTCGTGAATGGCGAATTGTGGGGCAGGCCGACCGACGTGCCGTGGGCGATGATTTTCCCCCGTGCGCCGGATCAGTTGCCACGCCATCCCAGCCAACTCTACGAATGCTTTCTGGAAGGCATCGTTCTCTTCCTCATCGTGCAGTTCTGTTTTCGCGTGCTGCGCTGGCATGAGCGGCCGGGCCTGATCGCCGCGACGTTTTTCACCGGCTATGGCCTGTTCCGCTTCTTTGTGGAGTTCTTCCGCGAGCCCGACGCGCCGTTCCTGGGCTGGTTCACGATGGGCATGGCGCTGTGCGTGCCGCTGATCGCAGCAGGACTGTTGCTTTACGCCATTGCTCTGTCGCGAAGTCCCGCTCCGAAGCCGGCATGAACGCGCTCACCAGCCGGATCGCGCACCTCATCCGGATGCAAGGCCCAATTTCCGTAGCGCAATTCATGAGTATGGCCCTGCACGATCCGGAACTTGGGTATTACGCCACGCATGATCCCATCGGCGCGCGTGGCGATTTCATCACCGCTCCGGAAATCAGCCAGATGTTCGGCGAGTTGTTAGGCGCATGGATTGTGCAGGCGTGGCGCGATCAGGGCTGCCCCACGCCGGCCCGCCTCGTCGAACTTGGGCCGGGGCGCGGCACTCTGGTGGCCGATGCGCTGCGCGCTGCGAAGCTCGATCCCGAATTCCTGAAGAGCATCGAAGTTGTGCTGGTAGAAATGAGTGCCAGTTTGCGACAGGCACAAGCGGAGAAGCTGAAGGCGGCGCCGGTCGCGATCCATTGGTTCGACAAATTCGATGAATCGCTCACCGACCAACCGCTATTTCTGCTCGCCAACGAATTCTTCGATGCGCTGCCGATTCGGCAATTCTTCTTCACCGAACGCGGCTGGTGTGAACGCAGGGTGGGCGTTGGTCAAAGTGGCGAACTGGTATTTATGCTGTCACCGGCGCCAGTGCCATTGCACCTGCCCCACGAACGCGGCGCACCGAAGGCGGGAGATGTCTATGAAGTCTGCCCATCGGGCGAAGCAATCGTGGAACAGGTGGCATCGGTAGTTTCGGATAAAGGTGGTGCGGTGCTGATTATCGATTACGGATACACCGATGTTGGCTTCGGCGAGACGCTCCAGGCGGTTTCGCAGCACAAATACGCGAGCGTGCTGGACAACTCAGGCGAATCCGATTTGTCCACCCATGTGGATTTTGCTGCGCTGGCCCGAACTGCAGAACGCAGCGGAGCAAAGGCTCACGGCCCTGTCGATCAGGGTGCGTTGCTGCGGGCGCTTGGTATCGAACAGCGTGCGGAGCGGCTGATGGCCGCAAATCCCGATCACCGCGACGCGATTGCATCGTCCGTCGAACGGCTGGTATCGCCGCAGGCAATGGGAACTTTGTTCAAAGCCTTGGCGATCGTGCCGAGGCACGCATCTAAACCTCCGGGATTCTGATGTTGCGTCTTCACGCCGATACACTGAATACGACCGGAATCGCCCATGGCTTCTTCGGGCGCACGGGCGGCGTTTCGTGCGGCATTTACGCATCCCTGAATTGCGGGCCGGGTTCCGGTGACGAGCGTGCGCATGTGATCGAAAACCGCCGGCGCGCGCTCGGCGACCTGACGCGGGGCGCCGGCGCACAACTATTGACGCTCTATCAAATCCACAGCGCGAACGCGATCGCCGTCACGGAGCCGTGGGAGATCGGCAAGGGGCCACAGGCCGATGCAATGGCAACGAACATCCCTGGACTCGCGCTCGGGATTCTGACGGCCGATTGCGCGCCGGTGCTGCTCGCCGATGCGAAGGCCGGCGTAATCGGCGCGGCACATGCCGGGTGGAAGGGCGCGCTCTCTGGCGTCATCGATTCGGTGATCGGCGAGATGGAATCATTGGGCGCTCACCGCGAGCGTATCGCCGCCGCTATTGGTCCGTGCATCAGCCAAGAGAATTACGAAGTCGGCTCGGAATTCCGCGCCAATTTCGAATGGGCCGGCGAAACCAACGCGCGCTGGTTCGTATCGAGCGACAAGCCGGATCATTTCCGCTTCGATCTTCCTGGCTATGTGGAAAGCCGCCTAAAAGAGCAAGGCATATGGAATGTCAGTTGGGTCGCCCGCTGCACCTACGCGGACGAAGCGGATTTCTTCAGCTATCGCCGCACCACGCACCGCAGCGAAAAGGACTATGGCCGCCAGCTTTCGTCGATTCTGCTGAAATGACATCGCAGCTTGTCCCGCTCGGCGAAAACATCTGGATCGTCGACGGGCCGGTGGTTTCGTTTTTCGGGTTCCGCTATCCCACGCGAATGGCCGTCATTCGGCTTGCCAATGGCGATCTGTTCATTTGGTCGCCCATCGCGCTCACGCCGGAGTTAAAGGCGCAGATCGAAGCACTGGGCCGCGTGAGGCACCTCGTCTCGCCCAACAAGCTGCACCATCTCTCTTTGCCTGCGTGGCACGCCGGGTGTCCGGAAGCCCGTCTCTATGCCTCGCCCGGCCTGGTCAAAAAGCGGCGCGGCATCGCTTTCGATGGCACCCTTGGCAATGCGCCCGAGCCCGCATGGGCGGGCGAAATCGACCAAACTGCCATGTCGGGCAGTTTCGTGATGACGGAAGTCGTGTTCTTTCATCGGTTGAGCCGCACCGCACTCTTCGCCGACCTCATCGAGAACTTCCGGCCAGACTGGTTTACGGGCTGGCGCGGTGTCGTGGCCCGGCTCGATGGTATCGTGATGCCCAATGCCGGCGCGCCGCGCGACTGGCGGTTCACCTTCTGGAATCGTGAGGCGGCGCAGGCGGCGCTGCGCCAAATCCGGGCTTGGGATGCTAAGCAGGTGGTCATCGCGCACGGTGAAATCGTGCATGAGCATGGCGCGGCCTTTATCCGCAACTCTTTCCGTTGGCTCGAATGAACGGCCTTCCGCATCGGTTTACGGCTGAAAGTCACCTTGCTAGAACCCGCCCGGGGTTCACCAAAACGTCATGAAGGGGCGGCTCATGAGCAACGGCAAGAGTGGCATGAAGCTGCTCGCAGGCAATTCCAACCGCGAACTGGCGGAGAAGATCGCGGCCTATGTGAAGCTGCCGTTCACCAAGGCGGTGGTGCGCCGCTTCGCCGACATGGAAGTGTTCGTCGAGATCCAGGAGAACGTGCGCGGCGAGGACATGTTTGTCATCCAGTCCACGAGCTTTCCTGCCAACGACAATCTGATGGAGCTGCTCATCGTGATCGATGCGCTGAGGCGGTCCTCGGCCCGGCGCATCACGGCCGTGATTCCTTATTTCGGTTATGCAAGGCAGGACCGCAAAGTGGGCCCTCGCACGCCAATCTCCGCCAAGCTGGTCGCCAACCTCATCACCGGCGCGGGCGCCAACCGTGTACTCACAGTCGATCTGCACGCAGGGCAAATCCAGGGCTTCTTCGATATCCCGACGGACAACCTTTACGCCATGCCTGTGATGGTGCGCGATATCGAAGACTATCTCGGCGCGAACAATCTTATGGTTGTCTCGCCCGATGTGGGCGGCGTGGTGCGGGCGCGCGCGCTGGCGCGCCGGCTGGGTGCCGATCTCGCTATCGTCGACAAGCGCCGCGAACGGGCCGGACAATCCGAAGTCATGAACATCATCGGCGACGTGAAAGACCGTTCCTGCATTCTGATCGACGACATGATCGATTCCGGCGGCACCATCTGCAACGCGGCGGAAGCGTTGATCGAACATGGCGCCAAGGACGTATGCGCCTATGCCACACATGGCGTACTCTCCGGCGGCGCCGTGGCGCGGGTGGACGGCTCGAAGCTGAAATCGCTGGTGGTGACCGATTCGATCGGCGATACAGAGGAAATGCGCCGCTGCAGCAAGATTCGCCGCATTTCCATCGCGCCGCTGATCGGCGAAGCGATCCGCCGCATCAACAACGAAGAAAGCGTCTCCAGCCTCTTTGACTGAGTTCACCGATCTTTAATCGATCAACTTCAGGCTGTATGCTCCCGGCAAAGGACTCAGGGGGCGTGCGATATGTCCATCAAGATACCGGCAAAAGTTCAAAGCCGCATCCTTCAGCAGCTTAAGCGCTACCAGGCGACGGTGCTCGATGCGCGCAAGCGCGACATCAATGAAGCTGACACTGCACATCTCGCGATGGATATTCTTTGCGATGTGTTCGGATATCGCAAGATCGAGGAGATCACATCTGAGAAGGCGATCAAAGGTACCTATGCCGATCTCGCCGTAAAGGTTGGAAATGCGTTTCGTTTTCTTGTTGAAGTGAAGGCGATCAATATCGAACTGAAAGAAGTGCATGTCACGCAAATCGTGAACTATGCCGCAAATCTGCCGGCAGATTGGGTCGTGCTGACGAACGGCGCCAAGTGGCAGGCATACAAGGTCAACTTCAACAAGCCGATCGCCGGAACGTTGGTGCTCGATGTCGATCTTTGCACCTGCAATTTGAAAGGCGGCGAGGTTCTCGATCTTTTCGGAGGACTCAGCCGGGAGGTATTCACGCCCGATTCGATGTCGCAGATGTTCAAGGCAAAGCAGGCGATGAGCCGCTACTCAATCGCGCAGCTTCTGCTCTCGGATCCTGTGGTGGCGATGGTGCGCCGCGAGTTGCGAAAGCTTGCTCCGGGGATCAACCCGGACGTGAACGAGGTCCGTGGCATTATTGAAGAACAGGTTATCAAACGGGAACTCATTGAAGCCGATGAAGCGAAGGTGGCAGCGAAGGCAGTGCGACGGTTAAACAGGTCCGCACGCTCAAGCCGAACGGTGGAGCAGCCTGCGAATATGGACCCGTCTCGAGACATGGCGCTCGCCGCGATTCCAGAATGAGTTCGGTGCGCCTTTCGAGCGTTCTTATTGCAATTGTTGCCTCAGTAACGGCGCAGGCTGCGACGGCCGCCGCACAAATTGATGCGAAGTGCGTCTATTCAGGTGGTGATGCGACCCGCCGCAAGCTAACATTTTCGGAGTACCCCGCCCCGAAAACGGCAGGGCGCAAATCCGCTCCCATCCACCTGGAGCGGAACACCGGCGCATGGGAGTTCCGAACCGTGCTGCGCGAAGGCTATCGTCGCGGTGAGCCGGATTTTGCGGATCATTATCGCATCGAGATGTGGGGATGCGGCGCAAACTGTGTGGCTTATGCGGTGGCCGATGTGTTCACCGGCCGCGTATATTTCGCACCGTTCCCGCGGCCGGGCGAAACCGATTTCCAGACCTACGGGTTCGTGGATTATCGGCCGGATAGCCGGCTGCTGATCGCGCTGGGCCCCATGCAGGACGACAATTCCAATCTGGGCGTTGTGTACTATCTCTGGAACGGAAAACGGTTCGATCGGATCGCGGCCTTTCCAGACGCGGTCTGCAAATGATTATGACTATGGCGGATGATATTCGCCAGCTTGCGCTCTCGTTCGAGGGCACGCGCGAGGTCGATCACTGGAACAGGCCGGCGTTTCGCACGACCCGGCGCATCTTCGCAGTGATCCGTCTCGACGGCGTTTGGCTCCATCTGCCGGAGGAGAGGAAGGAATTTCTCTTTGCCGCCGATCCCAAAACCTTTGTGAAATCCATGTGGGGCAAACGTCCCGAGCTCCTCTTGCAGCCGGAGCGCGTCTCGAAGAAGGAGCTCGCCACCTTGCTGCGCGAGACCTATGAGCGCGCGCTGCCACCAAAAAAAGAGGGCGGCCGCAGCCGCCCTCCCGCGAAACACAAGCGCGCGAACTAAAGCGGCAGCGTCGCCACGATGGCGAAGGTTGCCGGATCCACGATGACGATCTGATCGCCATATTCGAAATAGGAATAGCCCTGCCATTCCGGCGCGATGGCGACGATTTCCGGCGGCAGCACCGCAATGCGCACATCGCGCGGCACGCGTGCGCCGACGCCGACACGGAACGAGACGTGAGTCAGTCTCGGCCCGTGCGCGCGCACCACGACATCGCGGATGCGGGTGCGTTGCGTGGTGGTGAGGCGGAGATGCGCACCGCCACCGTTCTCGTTGATGCGCACGCTTTCGCGATTGCCCATGCCGCCGCTTTCGTTCATGCGCATACGGTCGCGATCGCCCATGCCGTTTTCGTTCACGCGCGCACGGTCGGGACCGCCCATGCGATCAGGCGCACTTTGCATGTTGTTGCCCGCGTTCGTGCGGTCATCGCGATCATTGCCGGGCATGGCGGTATTGCTCATGCCACCCGCGTTCGTCTGATCCGGGCCGCCCGGAGCAGTGGCGTGTGCGCTGTTCTGGTGCCGCGCGCTGGGCTCGTCGGACTGTCCGCTGTTCTGGGCGATGGCCGCGCCGGCGGTGAGGAGGGCTGCGGCCGCGCCTGCAGCTAGTAAGCTCGTTCTCATGGTCATTCCTTCCAAAGATCGCCCCTCCCGCCCGCATACCGGGACGGAACCGTCTCCAATGAGAACGGGGTGTTCGGGGCACGGTTCCGGATCGCGGCCGCGGTTGCGGGCCGCCGAGGCTTCCGCTAAAAGCCTGCCCTTTCCGGGCCAATGAACCGTCGCCCGCCGGCCGAAATGGCCGGAAACCAAGGATTTATGCCATGCGCGAGACGCAGCTGCTTGAGGCCGAAACACGTCCCGGACGGGGCAAGGGAGCGGCTTTCCGCGTCCGCCAGACGGGATTCATTCCGGGCATCGTGTACGGCGGCGGCGCCCAGCCGGAACCCGTTTCCGTGTCGCAGCGGGAACTCGAGCGCCATGTCAGCACGGGCACGTTTCTGACGACGCCGTTTATGCTGAAAGTGGCGGACCAGCAGACGCGCGTCATCCCGCGCGATGTGCAGCTCGATCCGGTGACGGACCGCCCGGTGCATGTCGATTTCATGCGGCTGAAGGAAGGCACGAAGATCGTGCTCGCCATTCCCGTCCGCTTTCGCGGACAGGAAGCGTCGCCTGGCATCAAGCGCGGCGGCGTGATCAACATCGTGCGGCACGATATTGACCTGCTTTGCCCGGTCGAGAAGATTCCGGAATACATTGAGGCGGATGTTTCCGGCCTCGAAATCCACGGTACCCTGCACATCTCGAACATCAAATTGCCGGAAGGCGTGGTGCCGATGGTGAAGGAGCGCGATTTCACCATCGCCTCCATCGTGGCGCCGACCAGCGTGGTGGAAGAAGCGCGTGCCGCCGCTGCGGCCGCCACTGCTGCTGCCGGCGCACCGCCTGCGGAAGCTGGTGCCGCTCCCACGGAAGGCGCCCCGGCCACCCCGGCCGCAGGGACGGCAAAACCGGCCGAGAAAAAGTAAGCCGCCCACACGCGAACGCACATGGCCGAGACTCCGCTGCTCATCGCCGGGCTCGGCAACCCCGGCGCCGATTACGCCCGCAACCGCCACAACGCCGGATTCATGGCGGTGGATGTCATCCACGAAAGCTACGATTTCGGGCCGTGGCGCGGCCGCTTTTCCGGTGTGCTGTCGGAAGGCGTGCTTGGCGGTCGCAAGACCTATCTGCTGAAACCGATGACCTACATGAACGACAGCGGCGCTTCTGTCGGCGCGGCGCTGCGCTATTTCAAGCTGCCGGTGTCAGCGCTCGTTGTGATGCATGACGAGATCGATCTGGCGGCGGCAAAGATCCGCGCCAAGACCGGCGGCGGCGATGCCGGCCACAATGGCCTGCGCTCCATCACGGCGACGCTGGGGCCCGACTACCGGCGCGTGCGCATCGGTGTCGGACATCCGGGCGAAAAAACAAAAGTGCACGGTCACGTGCTGAACAATTTTTCGAAAGCGGATGAAGACTGGCTGGTGCCGCTGTTATCGGCGATTGCGGAAGCCGCACCGCTGATTGCCGGCGATGACGACGTCGGCTTCATGAACAAGGTGGCGCTGCTGCTGAACCCGCCTGAGCAAAAAGAGAAACCAAAAAAGGATGCACCGGAGTGATTGTGCAGCGGTCGAGATGCGGAAATATCGGCTCTCCCCCCGTTTACGGGGGGAGTACCGCCGAAGGCGGGGAGGGGGGCGGAAGCTTCCGGCCCCTCCACCATGCTTCGCATGGTCCCCCTCCCCCGCTGCGCGGGGGAGGAACCAACTGAAATGGGCTTTAAATGCGGCATTGTCGGATTGCCGAATGTGGGCAAATCCACCCTGTTCAACGCGTTGACGCAGACGGCCGCGGCGCAGGCCGCGAACTATCCCTTCTGCACCATAGAGCCGAATGTCGGCGATGTGGCAGTGCCGGATCCGCGGCTCGACAAGCTCGCGGCGATTGCAAAATCAGCGCAGATCGTTCCCACGCGCATCACCTTCGTGGACATTGCAGGGCTGGTGCGTGGTGCCTCGAAAGGCGAAGGGCTCGGCAACCAGTTCCTCGCCAACATCCGCGAGGTGGACGCCATTGCGCATGTGCTGCGCTGCTTCGAGGATGACGACATCACCCATGTCGAGGGCCGCATCGATCCGGTGGGCGATACCGAAACGGTCGAAACCGAATTGATGATCGCCGATTTGGAAAGTCTCGAGCGCCGCATCGTGCCGCTGGAGAAGCGCGCCAAGGGCGGCGACAAGGAAGCCAAAGAGCAGCACGCGTTGATGCAGAAAGCCATAACCTTGCTGCGCGAAGGCACCCCGGCGCGGCTGGCGGAGCTTTCCGCGGGAGAAGTCGATCCGTTCAACCAGCTTGGGCTGCTTACCTCCAAACCCGTGCTGTATGTCTGTAATGTCGATGAAGCCTCCGCCGCGGACGGCAACAAATACTCAGCCGCCGTCGAAGAGATGGCGAAGCGGCAAGGTGCCGGTTGCGTGGCAATTTCCGCCCGTATCGAAGAAGAAGTGGCGCAACTGCCGGAAAGCGAGCGCGCGGAATTCCTCGCAAGCCTCGGTCTGGAAGAGCCGGGGCTGAATCGGCTCATTCGCGCCGGTTATCATCTGCTGGGCCTCATCACCTTCTTCACAGCAGGGCCAAAGGAAGCGCGTGCCTGGACGGTGACAAAAGGTTCGCGTGCGCCGCAGGGGGCCGGCGTCATCCACACCGATTTCGAAAAGGGTTTCATTCGCGCCGAAACCATCGCCTATGACGATTACGTGTCCTTGAACGGCGAAGCGGGTGCGCGCGACGCCGGCAAGTTCCGTCTCGAAGGCAAGGACTATGTGGTACAAGACGGCGACGTGATGCACTTCCGGTTCAACACGTGAGCAATCGCGGCGCTGGTTCCTCCCCCGCAAAGCGGGGGAGGGGGACCATGCCAGCGAAGCACGCGAGAGTGTGTTCGCGCAGCATGGTGGAGGGGGCGGAACTTTCCGCCCCCCTCCCCGCCTGCGGCGGTACCCCCCCGTAAACGGGGGGAGAGCATGAGTCCTCCACGCTATTTCGAAGACTTTCACGCCGGGCAGAAGTTTACTTTCGGCGGATACGACTTGACGAAGGAGAAAATCCTCGCCTTTGCCCGCGCCTTCGATCCGCAGCCGCACCATCTCGATGAAGAAGCCGCAAGCCAGACGCTGCTCGGCGGCCTTTCCGCTTCGGGCTGGCAGGTTGGCGCCATCGCCATGCGGCTTTGCGCGGAGCATCTGCTGAACCACACCCATGCCGCGGGCGGCACCGGCGTTGACGAATGCCGTTGGCTGAAGCCGGCACGTCCCGGTGACATTCTGCGGCTGGAAGTGGAAATCGTGGCGGTGTCGCCGCATCCGCGCAGGCCGGTGGGCTTCGTGAAGATGGCGTGGAATCTTTTCAATCAGCGCGAGAAGGTGGCGCACATCGTTACCACGCCCATCATCGCGCGGCGGAGCGCCGGCGCGTGACCTGGTGGGAGGACATCGTGGCCGGAACGCGCGCCGAACTGGGCAGTTACACCTTCACCAAGGATGAGATCATCGCTTTCGCGCGTGAATACGATCCGCAGCCGTTCCACATTGATCCCCCAGCGGCGGCGCGGTCGGTGTTCGGCGGGCTCATCGCCAGCGGCTGGCACACGGTGGCGATCTGGATGAAGCTCGCTGTCGCGCACAATGCGAAGCAGCCGGGCGGAGAAGCAGCCCCCATGATCTCCCCCGGCTTCGAGAATCTGAGATGGCTGAAGCCGGTGCGGCCGGGCATGACGTTGCATTACGCGACGGAAGTGACCGGCAAACGCGCGCTTGCCAGCCGCCCGGAGCGCGGGCTTGTGCTCACAAACAATGAAGCGCGCGAAGCGGACGGCACTCTGGTGATGAGCTTTACCGGCAAGGTGTTCGCGCCGCGCCGCCAAACAGGAGGATGACATGGCGCGTGGCAACATGATCGAAATGAAAATGCGCGATGGCGCGGAAATCGGCGTCTATCAGGTCGAGCCGAAAGGCGCACGGCGTGGCGGGCTGGTGGTGATCCAGGAAATCTTCGGCATTACGGATCATATCAAGCAGGTGAGCGACGGCTTTGCGGATGACGGTTACGAAGTGCTGGCGCCATCGCTGTTCGATCGTGAGGAACCGGGCTTCATCGCCGGCTACTCGCAGGAAGAAATGCAGCGCGCCATCAAGGTGGCGCGGCAGGATCATCCCTTTGCGCAATCAGTCGCCGATGCCTGCACCTGCGTCTCTGCGCTCAAAGAAAAAGGCCCGGTGTTTATGGTGGGCTATTGCTACGGTGGCTCGGTAGTATGGGCCGCGGCCTGCGAATGCGACGGGCTTTCCGCCGCGTCATCCTTCTATGGCAGTCAGTTGCCCGCGATGGCCGACCGGAAACCGAAATGCCCGGTCATCTGCCATTTTGGCGAGCACGATCACGGCATTCCGCTGGATGGCGTGAAGAAATTTGAGGCCGCGCATCCCGACGTGCCAGTGTACATCTACGATGCCGGCCACGGCTTCAACTCAGACCGCCCCGATCACTACAACGAAGCCGCCGCCAACCTCGCCCGCCACCGCACGTTAGAGTTGTTTCGAAAGAATGGATGGTAGCACAATCTTAAGCTGTAGTTCTTACATGTTCGTTTTGTCTGGGTGAGGACTGCAATGTTCAATCTAATTATGCTCAATGTTGATTGGAGTGTCGGTAAAACAAGCATTCCGACCAGCCGCATCTTTGAATACACGGATGAGCACATTGCGGCACAGTTTCAGCTTGATGGAAATCCGCTTTTCGACAAACTGACGGTGCTGCCCTGCCTCTTCCTAGAAGAGGGTACAACTGACGAAATTGCTTACGTCGGGCAGATTAATAGAGCGCGAATCGTGGGGCGCGAAGTAGCATTCGAGTACACACTCGATGCAGATGTCCCGCCTCTGCCAAATAGCTTGATCCATGAAAAGCGAGTGGAACTCGATATGCACCATGAATTCGAGTTTTCGCGCAACCATTGGGCATTAAAGGACGTAGACCTTTATCGCTTTCTACTTCGTAATGTTCGTCCGCGCCGTCAACGTCCGACAGTTTTTCCAAATCTCCGAACATGAGGGGATCGAGCCCACCCTCGTATCAGCGATGATGCCATTCGATGCAGGATTTAATTCTGTTTACGACAGCATCCGACAAGCCGCTGATGGCTCAGGGCTTCGATGCAGGCGGGCTGACGACATCTGGGAGAATGCCGCCATCATTCAAGACGTGGTCGCTCTAATCGACCGGTCACGAATTGTGGTGTGCGACTGCACTGCCCGAAATCCGAATATTTTCTACGAAGCGGGCATCGCGCATACGTTGGGACGCGAAGTAATTCTCATCACTCAGAGCGAACACGACATTCCTTTTGATCTGCGGCACCTTCGCTATATCCGCTATCTCAATAATGTGGAGGGCCGCACGGCCCTTACACAGGCGCTGAAGCTGAGGATGCAGCATATCATTGGGCATTAGCGTAGGCTTGCCTCAATGTTGCCGCCGTCGACAGTGATGACGGCGGCGGTGGTTTTCTCGGCGTGCGCCAGATAGACGAAGGCTTCCGCCACTTCGCTGGCATACACTTCGCGGCCCAACAGATTGCCGCCCATATACTGTTCGGGTGAAACGCCGCGGGCTTTGGCGCGCTTCTCGACCATGTCATCGGTGAGCAATCCTGAGCGGATGCGGTCGGCATTCACCGCATTGGCGCGGATGCCGTGCTTGCCGTAATCGAGCGCGTACTGCTTCATCAGGAACAGGGTTGCGGCTTTCGGCAATCCGTACGGGCCGAAATCCTTGCCGGGATTGATCGCCTGTTTGGACGTATTGAACAGCAGGCACCCGCCGGTGCCCTGCTTGAGCATGATGCGTACCGCGTTCTGCGCTACTGCCTGATGCGCAAAGAAATTGAGCTCGAAGCTCTTGCGCAAGGTTTCATCGTCCAATTCGCCGATGCGGCCCTGCCACGCGGCGCCCGCGTTCGAGACCACGATGTCCACGCCGCCGAACGCCTTCGCCACTTCGTCGAAGGCGCGTGCCACCTCGTCCGGGTTGGTCACATCGCAGGCGATGGCGAGCGCCGTCCTGGAAATCTTGCGCGCCACTTCGCTTGCCGCGGCGCGGTCGCGATCCAGCACCGCCACTTCCGCACCCTCCGCCGCCATGGCTTTCGCCGTCGCCGCACCAATGCCGGAAGCGCCGCCGGTGACGACGCACACTTGCCGCGCCAGCACCTTCTCAGCCGATTTGCCGAGCTTCGCCTGTTCCAGCGACCAGTATTCCACATCGAACTGATCGGCTTCCGGAATCGGCTCGTAGCGGCCGACCGCTTCGGCGTCGGTAATCACTTCCACCGTGTTTTCGGCGATATCCGCCGCAATCGCCGCATCCTTCGCGGAAGCGCCAAGCCCGAACAACCCCACACCGGGCACCAGGATGACACGCGGCAGCGGATCGAGCTCTTTCTTCTTCGGCTCGGCGTGTTCGTTGTTGCGCGCGAAGTACTCGTGATAGCGCGCAACATAGGCCGCTACGGCCTTCTCGACCTCGGCTTTCCACGCATCGAGCTGAGCAGCTTCCGGCGCGGGCACAATCAGCGGCCAGTTCTTGGTGCGGATCGTATGATCCGGCGTCACAACGCCTTGTTGTGAGTAGCGCGCCAACTCCGCGCCATTCACATAATCGAGGATCGCAGGGCTGCTGCGGAAATTCAGGATCTGCCGCTTCACCGTGCCTGCCTGCTCGTCGCGGCTGATGGCGCAGGCGCCGCGCAGGGTCGGCGCGATTTGCGCCACGCCGGCAAGCGTCTCCGGCAATCGCGCTTGAACGAAGCTCTTGCGGCCGCGGCTCAACCGCTCTTCTGCCAGGGTGACGAACGCGATCATTCTCTCATACGAAGTCTTCGCATCGTCGGCGAAACTGAAGATGCCGTGCTTCAACAGGATGGCGCCTTCCACCTCCGGGTTGCGATCGAAGACATCGGCCACGCTCTTCGCCAGCGCGAAGCCGGGGATGGTGTAGGGCACGTATGCCACGCGGCTGCCAAACACGTCGCGCGCCAGCGCCTCGCCATCCGGCTGATCGGTCAGCGCCAGCAGCGCTGTCGAATGTGTGTGATCGATGAATTTGTGCGGCAGAAAGGCGTGCAGCAGCGTTTCCACGCTGGGGTTCGGCGCCGAGGAATCCAGCAGGTTCACGCGCTGGAAATTCACCATGTCCTCGTCGGACAATTTCTCCAGCGCGCGCAAGCGCCGCAGCGGCGCCAGCCGCACCGCCGGCAAGCCGGCCGGCTCGATATTGCCCATGTCCCAGCCGGAACCCTTGATGCAGATGACATCCACCTCATCGCCCAGCAGATCGCGCATGCGCGTTTTCACGGATGTGTTGCCGCCGCCATGCAGGACCAGCTTCGGATCGCTACCCAGAAGCCGCGTGGTGTAGACGCGCAAGCTCAGGTCCTCGCCCACGCCCTTGTCGGCGTAGCGTGCGATCGTTTCCTTTGCTTCCGAATCCGACCAGCGGGACTTCATGGTGACCATCTCTGCGGGGTTTAACGAAGCCATTTACCATTCGTTAGGCAATTACAAGAGCCGCGATGCGAAGCAGGAAACCGTTTGCGCCCGGGCGGATTTTGTGTGGTGCAACGTGCCGGGGAGGGTCGTCAATGGCGCGCGACGGACGAAACGTCATTCACCTTGTCAGGGATAGCAACGGCCGCCCACGCGCCATGGCGGATTTGCCGCCACCCAACCTGCGGCGCTGGGTACCGCAACGCAAGGCGCAGGTGGTCACCGCGGTCCGTGAAGGCGTACTGACTCTCGAGCAGGCTTGCGAGCGCTACGATCTGAGTTTCGAGGAGTTTTGTTCCTGGGAACAGACCATGGATCATCATGGCATAGTTGGTCTGCGTGTGGCCGACATCCAGCACCACCGGCACCACTGACAAACGTATTTTCTCTTTAGAGCAGCGCGTTCAGAATTGTCGCGCATTCCGCGTCTGCAATGCCGTTTACGCATGACGGGCGGAAATGCCGTTGGAAAGCGGCGACGACGTCGTGGAGCAGCCACTCGACATCCGGTGGAACGCCATAGCCGTACTCCCGAAGGTTTTCGGCAAATCTGTCGAGATCGCTTTCGCTGAACGGCGTATCCCCTGCGGGTACAAAGGCCGTGAGCGGCCACAGCCCGATTCCATTTCCAGCAAGCCGTGCCCAGGGGAATAGCTCGCCGGGATCCTGTTTGCGGTTTGGCGCCACATCCGAATGGCCAACCACGCGCGAAGGCGAAATGGGGTGGCGTGACAGAACCTCGCGCGACAGTTCCACTACGGCTTCGATCTGCCGTTCGGGGAAAGGAACGTAACCGAATTCGTGTCCCGGATTCACGATCTCGATGCCGATGGAACGTGAGTTCACATCGCGCACGCCGGCCCAGTACGACACACCGGCATGGCGCGCGCGCAATTCCTCCGGCACATGGGCGTAAACCGTGCCATCGCGATCGACAGTGTAATGCGCCGACACCTTCGCTTCCGGGTCGCACAGCCGCGCCAGCGCTTCTTCCGCCGTGCGCATACCGGTGTAGTGCAGGACGAGAAGGTCCGTCGGGCCTTCCGCACGCGGGTCATGGTTGGGGGAGGGCCGTTCGATGAGCTTCAGGATCATTGCCGGCCGTTGAATCGGCGTTCTTGCCCGATCTTCTCGTAGGCGGTGTTGATCGCTGCCAGCTTGTCATTCGCCAGCTTCACGAATTCTTCCGGCACCCCACGCGCCATCAGACTGTCCGGATGGTTCTCGCGCACCAGCATCCGGTAGGTGCGCTTGATCTCATCTTCACTGGCATCGTGCGCCACGCCGAGAATGACATAAGGGTCCGAGCGGTCCGGGAAGTGCGACGCGCGGATGCGGCGGAACTCGTTCGGGGCAAAGCCGAAAATGTCGGCGACACGCTCCAGGAAGGCGAGTTCGCCCGGGTGCAGAACCCCGTCGGCTTTCGCGATCTCGAACAGACCGTCGAGAATGTCTTCCAGCACCGCGGGCTGTCCGCGATAGATGTTGGCGATCTGGCGGGCGTAGCTTTCGAATCCCGCGGTGTCCTGGCGCGCCAGCCGGAAGATGCGGCGTACGTTCGCTTCTTCGCTTGGCGGCACCCGGAAATATTGCCGAAAGGCTTCTTCTTCATCGCCGCTCGCCACACCGTCGGCCTTCGCCATTTTGGCGCCCAGCGCGATCATGGCAATGGTGAAAGCGACCCCCGGATCGGTGGCCCGTGGCGACGCGACCGATGGCCGGTCCACAAGAATATGACCCGCCAGAGCCCCGAAGACCGCGCCTACGGGCCCGCCCGCAAGCAGGCCGGCTGCCGCGCCGCCGATTTTTCCCCAGATAGACATGGGGCGAATCTTTAGGCGAATGTGGCGGGAATGTCAGCATCCGGAAAATGGCGTTTCTACATCGACCGCGGTGGCACCTTTACGGATATCGTTGCCGAAGCGCCGGACGGCGCGCTTAACAGCCTGAAGCTCCTGTCAGAACATCCGGATTATGACGATGCTGCGCTGGAGGGCATCCGGCGTTGTCTGGGTTTGGCTTCCGGTGCGTCGATTCCGTCGGAACGCGTGGCCGAAGTGCGTATGGGCACGACGGTTGCCACCAACGCGCTGTTGACGCGGACAGGCGAGCTGCTGGTGCTGGTCACCACGCGCGGATTCCGCGATCAGCTGCGCATCGGGTACCAGAACCGGCCCAAGCTGTTCGCGCTGAAGATCGAACTGCCGGACATGCTGTACGCGAGCGTGATCGAAGCGGATGAGCGCGTCATGGCGCAAGGCGAGGTGCTGCGCGCACTCGATGAAACATCGTTGAAGCGAGCGTTACTCAACGCGCGAGCAGAAGGAATTTCCGCCTGCGCCATTCTCTTCATGCATGGCTACCGGTATCCCAGCCACGAACGCCGTGCCGCGGAAATCGCCCGCGAGCTTGGCTTCACGCAAATCTCGACCAGCCATGAAACCGTGCCGCTGATGAAGTTCGTGTCGCGCGGCGACACGACCGTTGCCGATGCGTATCTCTCGCCGGTGCTGGCGCGCTATGCGGATCGGGTGTCGGGCGCGCTGGGCGCCGCGCGGCTGTATTTCATGACATCGAATGGCGGCCTTGCTGCGCCGCAGTTTTTTCGCGGCAAGGATGCCATCGCCTCCGGGCCGGCGGGTGGCGTGATCGCGATGGCCGAAACCGGCCGCGAAGCCGGGTTCGATCGCGTCATCGGGTTCGATATGGGCGGCACCTCCACCGATGTCGCCCGCTTCGATGGCACCTACGAGCGCGCATACGAAACGGAAGTCGCCGGCGTGCGCCTCCGCGTGCCGATGCTGGCGCTCAACACCGTGGCAGCCGGCGGCGGCTCCATCCTGCATTACGATGGCGCGCGCTTTCGCGTAGGGCCGGATTCGGCGGGCGCCGATCCCGGTCCGAAATGCTACCGCCGCGGCGGTCCGCTGTGTGTCACGGATGCGAATGTGATGGTCGGGAAACTCCGGCCGGAATACTTCCCGCATATCTTCGGGCCGCATGCCGATCAGCCGCTGGATGCTGAGAGTGTGCGCGAGGCGTTTGCGGCGCTGGCGCGGGAGATGGGCGACGGCCGGATGCCGGAAGAAGTGGCGGACGGTTTCATCCGCATCGCTGTCGAGAACATGGCGAATGCCATCAAGCGCATTTCCGTGGCGAAGGGTTACGACGTGCGCGATTACACCCTGAATTGCTTCGGCGGCGCCGGCGGTCAGCACGCGTGTCTCGTCGCCGATGCGCTGGGCATGAGCCGCATCTTCATTCATCCGTTTTCCGGCGTACTCTCCGCCTACGGCATGAAGCTCGCCCGGCTGCGCAGCATGCGCCAGCATGCCGTCGGACACGAACTCACGTCGGCTGTGATGCCGTTGTTGGAGCGCACCGCCGCGCAACTCTCACGAGAAGCAGAAGCGGACGTGTTGGCGCAAGGCGCGAGTAGGGCGCACTCCTCCGCACGGGCACACATCCGTTACGAAGGCAGCGACACGGCGCTCGCCGTTGCGCTTGACACGTTCGAAGACATGACCCGCGCGTTCTCAGAAGCCCATGCCCGCCTGTTCGGCTTCGGCTTCGAAGGCAAACGGCTGATTGTGGAATCGCTGGAAGTGGAATCCCAAATTTCTCCCTCTCCCCCTCAGGGGGAGAGGGCCGGGGTGAGGGGGAGGTATCCGTTCCAGCCACCCCCTCACCCCCGACCCCTCTCCCCCAAAGGGGGCGAGGGGAGCATCCGATTCTTTTCAGGTGGCGCATGGCACGATGCCCTGGTGCATCGAACGGAAGCATTCAAGCAAGATGCGCAGATCGAAGGCCCTGCGCTGCTGATCGAGCCGCATCAGACGATCGTGATCGAGCCGGGTTGGCAGGCGCAGGTTACGGAGCACCGCGCCGTCGTGCTCACGCGAACTGGCGAACGCGCTGCGCACCGAACAAGCACCGAAGGCGATCCGGTGCTGCTGGAAGTCTTCGCCAATCTCTTCATGGCGATTGCGGAAGAAATGGGCGCTAGGCTGCAGAACACCGCCTCGTCCGTTAACATCAAGGAACGGCTGGATTTCTCCTGCGCGATTTTCGACGCGAAAGGCGGATTGGTGGCGAACGCGCCGCACATGCCGGTGCATTTGGGTTCGATGGGCGATTGTGTCACCGCGATCGTGCGCAAACATCCAGAGATGCACGAAGGCGACATGTTCGTCACCAACGCACCCTACGATGGCGGCACGCACATTCCGGATGTGACGGTGGTGGCGCCGGTGTTCGTCGATGGCGAGCGCCGGTTCTTTGTTGCGAGCCGTGGGCACCACGCCGACCTCGGTGGCATCACGCCCGGCTCCATGCCGGCCTTCTCCAGCGATATTGCCGAAGAGGGCGTGCTGTTTGATGGGGTGCCGATGGTGTATGGCGGCCATTTCGATGAGGCAGCCATTCGCGCGGAGCTGGAGAGCGGTCCCTGTCCCGCGCGCAATCCGGCGCAGAACATCGCCGACCTGAAGGCGCAGGCGGCGTCCTGTGCCCGCGGCAGCGAGGAGTTGAAGCGCGTTTGCGCGCTCCACGGCGCCGACGTGGTCACCGCCTACATGCGGTACGTGCAGGACAATGCGGAAGAATCCGTTCGCAAGGTGATCGGCGCGCTGAAAGACGGACAGTTCACCATGCCGACCGACGGCGGTGCGGAAATCCACGTGGAGATCACGGTTGATCGCGCAACACGATCCGCGCGTGTGGACTTCACCGGCACCAGCGCACAGCAGCCCAACAATCTCAACGCGCCGCGTTCCGTCACCAAAGCGGCGGTGCTGTATGTCTTTCGCTGCCTGGTGGATAGCGACATCCCCATGAATGCCGGCTGCCTCAAACCGCTGGAGATCGTCGTGCCGGAAGGCTCGTTGCTCAATCCGCGGCCGCCCACGGCCGTGGCCGGTGGCAATGTGGAAACCAGCCAGGCGGTAACGGATGCGCTGTTCGGCGCGCTGGGCGTGATGGCGGCGGCGCAGGGCACCATGAACAATCTCACCTTCGGTAACGAACAGCATCAGTATTACGAAACCGTCTGCGGCGGCGCCGGCGCGGGCGCGGATTTCGACGGGCAATCGGCCGTGCAGACGCACATGACGAATTCGCGCCTCACCGATCCCGAAGTGCTGGAAACGCGCTATCCCGTGCTGCTGGAGGAATTTGCCATTCGCGAAGGCTCGGGCGGGCAGGGGAAGCACAAAGGCGGCGATGGCGTCATCCGCCGCATCCGCTTTCGCGAAAGAATGACGGCCGCCATTCTTTCCACCCGGCGCGAAACCGCGCCGTTCGGCTTGGCCGGCGGCGAAAACGCAAAGGCCGGCGTCAACACCGTCGTGCGGGCGAACGGTGAACAAATGACACTGAAAGGCCGCGATGAACTGACTCTGGAACCGGGCGATCAGATCGTCATTGCCACTCCGGGTGGCGGCGGCTTTGGAGGACCACAATGACCACTGTCGTTGTCACTGGCGCCAATCGCGGTATCGGTCTCGAATTCGTGCGCCAATATGCGAGCGACGGCGCGAGGGTCATCGCCTGCGCGCGAGATCCGCACCGTGCCGAGGCGCTGAAGGAATTGGCAGCCGCCAATAGCATGATTGACGTCCGCCCTCTGGATGTTTCCGATTTCACAGCCTGTGCCGTGCTTGGAAGGGAACTTGCGGACGAGCCCGTCGACATCCTCATCAACAACGCCGGCACTTACGGCCCCAAGCGGCAGGATGCCAACGATATGGACTTCGAGGAGTGGGCCCACACCTTGGCGGTCAACACCATGGGACCGCTGGCGCTCTCGCAGGCGCTGCACGGAAACCTGACGCGCGGGCGCGAAAAGAAGGTGATCACCATCACCAGCGGTATGGCCTCCACCGCTACGACGGAAGGCGGCTATCTCGCCTACCGTGCCTCAAAGGCGGCGGTGAACAATGTGATGCGCAATCTCTCTGTCGGTTGGCGCAAGGATGGTATTATCGTTGCGGTGCTTTCGCCTGGCTGGGTGCGCACGGACATGGGCGGCCAAGGCGCGCCACTGTCGCCCGAGCAAAGCGTAAGTGGCATGCGCAACGTGATCGCCGGCCTGACACCATCCGACAGCGGCAAATTCCTCACCTGGCAAGGGCAGGAACGGCTTTGGTGATCCGTTAGCGCGGAATCATCGCCCACCAGCGGTGGGTGATGGTCAGCGGTAGCTCACGGGGAAATCCAGGACGAGCTTGCCGCGTGTGGCGTCCGTTGCCTTCACCGTGAACACAAAGGCCTTGGTGCCAGGCCGGCTGTCGCCCGCTACCTCTTCCGTGATCTCGACGTGCTTCAGAAGCTCGCGCGTAATTGCCGCGTCTGTGTCACGTGAATCGATGGCGAAACTGGCGCTTCTGATTACGAACCCCTCTTTGGCGCGGACGGTGCAGACGGAATTCGTACCCGGGGTGACCCGCACCGCGCCGGCAGCCGGTGTGGTGTTAATGTCGAAAGTCATTCTTGCGGTCACGAATCCATCGGGACCATCGGACGTAAACTGTCCCTCCATGGCCGGATTGTTACAATGGAGTGAAACCGGGAATGCGGGCGCTTCCGATGAATTCGCCGCAACGCCAAGACTTGTCGCGCTATCGGCGCTGGCGGGGGTCACATACAGCTTGCGCTCCTTGTACGCGATGTACAGATGAAGCTGCCGAAGAATACCCATTCCAAGAATGAATTTGTCGCCGACGTGCGAGACAGAGTTAGGCACCAGCAAAATATCCGGATTGTTAACTGTCACGCCTCCGAACTTGAGCGTCTTGAAGGGATAGCGATAGGTATGCAGCGGCAAGTTCGAAATTGCCTTAAAATCTAGGGATTTTTCGTCCAGGTCGAACAGCCGCTTGGCCAAATCGAGGCTCATTATCGATTCGGATGAGCCCGTGTCGAATGCGGCGCTTAATGTGTGGCCGTCAACTTCTATTGGCAGCTCTATGTGCCCAACCCTGTCCACGTGGAACTCGATTTGCGCATACGCATCTTTGGTCCAGTATACAACAGCTCCGGGGCAGTGATCCTGCGAAAAAAGGTTTAGCTTCGCATTGGCGAAATCGAAATCCACATCGTACAAGCGCATGATGTCAGGCGCGAGCGTGCCATCGAAGTTTGGATGGTGTCCGACCGGCACGATCACCATTCGTAGGCTGGGCGCATGCAATCCACCCAACTCCACATCGCGTGGCTGTGCGTAATATTTAAGCACCTCTCCGCCGAACATTTGCAGCCAGGTACTGCGATCCATCTTTATTCGCTCGAGTTTGAGCGCGTCGACCGTCCTATCTGTTAGCATCGAGCCGGCGCCGCCGGTATCAACCAACAAATTGACTGTCGTTCCCGAGATTTTCATTGGAACGTACACACCACCCGCATTGTCGAAATTCAAGTCAATCGAGGCATTCCGAGCGAGCCTGCAATTTGATTGCGCCAGCGCAGGGGACGCTGCAAGTAGCAGGATGAAACAAATGGCCAGAGTCTTCATGACGCTCACTTGAATTGATAGGACTCGATTTGCGCCGCCGGATATTCGACAAAGCTGTGCGGACAGACATCCAACGCTTTCTGAAATAGGACCTTGGCACCGGGCCGGTCCTGCTTGGCCATCATCCACTCGGCAACATAAAAATCCGCCTCGCATTGCTGCCCCTTAGCGCTGTAGTCGTCGCCGCGCGCCGCAGCGGCTTGCACCGCATTGGCATCTATTTTGCCGCCATAAAGGTCGAAGATCGGTGCCGGCCACTTCAAAAGCGAAAGTGGCGGAATGTCGTCCTTGATTTTCGTTGGGTCCAATCGACCCGCCCGCAATCGAACCATTTCGAGCCAAAGGATTGAGTAAATTTCCTTAGGATCATCTTTGAGGATTTCCTCTATATCGGCAATTGCGCCATCGGCGTCAGCATCCTGCAGGCGGGCAAGAGCGCGAGCGCGGTGATTTGTGTTGTCGGGCGAATTTGCAATGAGTTCCGAGTAATCAATGTCGGCCAGCTTCGGCTGATTCAGACAGAGGTGGACGAACCCTCTCAGTTCAAGGAGCTGCGAGTCTGGTGGTCTCAGTTTGGTAGCGGCATCGATATCATCGAGCGCCTTGGCGCAGTCTTTCATTCGCCAATTGGCAACCGCGCGGCCAGCGTATGCATTTGGAATGAAGTTTCGATTGAGGTCCCCGGCCGCTAATGCGGCAGTAAAGGCCGCGATTGCCTTATCGCTTTCGTCACGGTTGTTTGCTGTGAGACCGCGGCTGAAATCGTCATAGCCGGCAGCCAAGACATGACTGCTCGCTCCAAGCGCGAGCAGCGCTACGATTGTCAAATGTTTCATTTCGCCCCCTCGGCAGAAATTACAATAAAGCCGCGATTATGGTCACGCAATAATGGAGTGCGCTTACGCCGCCGCGGCGCGGGGATCGTAGTTCAAGATGGGCGAGAGCCAGCGTTCGGCTTCCGTCATGCTCCAGCCTTTGCGGCGGGCGTAATCTTCCACCTGATCGCGTTCGATTTTGCCGGTGCCGAAGTAACGTGCCTCCGGATGCGAAAAATAGATGCCGCTCACCGATGAGCCCGGCCACATGGCGAAGCTTTCGGTGAGACGGATGCCGGCGCGCTTCTCGGCATCGAGAAGGCGAAACAGCGTGGCTTTCTCGGTGTGGTCCGGCTGTGCAGGATAACCGGGCGCCGGTCGAATGCCGCGATATTTTTCAGCGATCAGTTCGGCCGTCGAAAGGTTCTCGTCCGGCGCATAGGCCCAGAACTCACGGCGCACCCGCTGGTGCAAGCGTTCGGCAAAGGCTTCGGCGAGGCGGTCCGCCAGCGCGCGCAAAAGGATGGCGCTGTAGTCGTCCTTCGCCGCTTCGAAGCGTTTGATATGTTTTTCTTCACCGATACCGGTCGTGACTGCGAAGCCGCCGATGTAATCGGGAATTGCGCGGGGCGCGATGAAATCGGCCAGTGCCAGATTGGGCTTGTCGCTCTCGCGCTTCATCTGCTGGCGGATGGTGTGCAGAGTGGCGATTGGTTTGATGCGATGGTCATCTTCGAACAGCACAATGTCATCACCATCCGCGTTCGCCGGCCAGAAGCCGATCGCGGCGCGCGCCGCCAGCCAGTTGCCGTCGATGATGCGCTTCAGCATCGCATGAGCATCGGCGTAAAGACTCCGCGCTGCTTCGCCCTGCTGCTGATCGTCGAGTATCTGCGGAAATGGGCCGGTCAGTTCCCACGTCTGGAAGAACGGCCCCCAATCGATATAGCGCGCGAGCTCGCCAAGATCGTAAGGCCCGAAATCGCGCAGACCCAGGAACGTGGGCTTTGGCGGGATGTAACTCGCCCAATCGAATTTCAGCTTGTTGGCGCGCGCCTGCGGAAGTGAGAGCCGCCGCCCCGGCGCATGCGCCATGCGATGCCGTGACGCGATGTCCTCGTATTCCTGGCGCGTGTTTGTTGCGAACACGGCGCGCGCCGTCTTGCTCAGCAGGTTGGAGGCGACGCCCACTGCGCGCGAGGCATCGGTCACATGCACCACCGCGCCGCGGTTGTAGCTGGGGCTGATCTTCACCGCGGTGTGCACGCGGCTAGTCGTGGCGCCGCCGATCAGCAGCGGAATCTCAAAGCCCTGCCGCTCCATCTCGTTCGCCACATGCACCATTTCGTCCAGCGACGGCGTGATGAGGCCGGAAAGCCCGATGATGTTGGCGTTCGCTTCCCGCGCGGCATCGAGAATTTTCTGCGCCGGCGTCATCACGCCGAGGTCGATGACCTCGTAGCCATTACACTGCAGCACCACGCCCACGATGTTCTTGCCGATGTCGTGCACGTCGCCCTTCACCGTGGCCATCACGATACGCCCGGCCGGCTCCTTCACGGCATTCTTGGCCTGCTCGGCTTCCATGTAGGGCAGCAGGTGCGCCACCGCCTTTTTCATCACCCGCGCGCTCTTCACCACCTGCGGCAGGAACATCTTGCCGGCGCCGAACAGGTCGCCGACGACGTTCATGCCTGCCATCAGTGGCCCTTCGATCACATCCAGCGGCCGCGCCGCCGCGGCCCGCGCCTCTTCGGTGTCTTCGGTGACGAAATCGGCGATACCGTGCACCAGCGCATATTTGATCCGCTCTTCCACCGCCGCGTCGCGCCACGCCAACGTGGTTTCCGCCTGCACGTTGGAGGCATCGTTCTTGAAGCGCTGCGCCAGATCCAGCAGCCGTTCGGTGGCGTCCTCGCGGCGGTTGAACAGCACGTCCTCGATGGCATCGCGCAAATCCAGCGGAATGTCCTCGTACACCGGCAGGGCGCCGGCGTTGACAATGCCCATATCCATGCCGGTCTTGATGGCATGATAGAGAAACACCGAATGCATCGCCCCGCGCACCCGCTCATTGCCGCGGAAGGAGAAGGAGAAATTCGAGACCCCACCGGAAACGTGCACGTGCGGCAGCTCGGCACGAATTCGCTTCGCCGCGTCGATGAAGGCGCGGCCGTAATCGTTGTGCTCTTCGATGCCGGTGGCGACTGCAAAGATGTTGGCATCGAAGATGATGTCTTCCGGCGGGAAGCCGATCTTGTGGACGAGAATGTCGTAGGCGCGACCGCAGATCGCCACCTTTCGCTCCA
The DNA here is from genome assembly GCA_036269195.1 of Rhizomicrobium sp. Taxonomy (GTDB): domain Bacteria; phylum Pseudomonadota; class Alphaproteobacteria; order Micropepsales; family Micropepsaceae; genus Rhizomicrobium. The sequence continues at coordinate 12,237 of DATASO010000015.1, read as the reverse complement.
TGGTGTCGGCCTGGCCCTGCTCGTCGAACGCCATCACCACCACAGCGGCGCCGAACCGCATCACTTCCCGAGCGTGGGCAATGAATGACTCCTCGCCCTCCTTCAGACTGATGGAATTTACGATGGGCTTGCCCTGACAAACCTTCAGCCCCGCTTCGATCACGCTCCACTTGGACGAATCGATCATCAGCGGCACGCGCGCGATATCCGGCTCGGCGTTGATGAGGTTGATGTAGCGCCGCATAGCGGCTTCGGAATCGAGCAGCCCTTCATCCATGTTGACGTCGAGAATCTGCGCGCCGTTCTCGACCTGGTTGCGCGCCACTTCGACAGCGGCTTCGTAATCGTTGGCGGCGATCAGCTTTCGGAACTTGGCCGAGCCGGTGATGTTGGTGCGCTCGCCGACATTGACGAAATTCGTTTCCGGCGTGAGCGTGAACGGCTCAAGGCCGGATAAGCGAAGGTAGCGCGGCTTCTCTGGTATGCGCCGCGGCGGCACGCCTTCGATCGCTTCGGCGAACGCTTTGATGTGCGCAGGCGTCGTGCCGCAGCAGCCACCCACGATGTTCACGATGCCGGAGCGGGCGAATTCGCCGATACGCGCTGCCATCGAGTCCGGCGTGTCGTCGTAGCCGCCGAATTCGTTTGGCAAGCCGGCGTTGGGATGTGCGCTGACCAAGGTGTCGGCTACCTGGCTGAGTTCGTCGACGTAGGCGCGCAATTCCTTGGCGCCGAGCGCGCAATTGAGCCCCACCGCAAAGGGCCGCGCGTGGCGCACCGAATGCCAGAAGGCCTCTGCGGTCTGTCCTGTAAGGGTGCGGCCCGAGAGATCGGTGATTGTGCCGGAAATCCAGAAGGGCAGGCGCTCGCCCATTTCCTCGAACAGTTCCTCCGCCGCATAGATCGCCGCTTTGGCGTTGAGCGTGTCGAAAATGGTTTCGATCATCAGCAGGTCGGCGCCGCCTTTGATGAGCCCTCGCGTGACGTCGCGATAGGTGGCGCGCAATTCGTCGAAGCTGACGTTGCGGAAGCCGGGATCGTTCACATCCGGCGAGATAGAGGCGGTGCGATTGGTCGGGCTGAGCACACCGGCGACGAGCCGCGGCCTCTCGGTTGTAGAGTCCTGGTCGCAAACCTCGCGCGCCAATCGCGCGCCGGTCTCGCACAATTCGCCGACCAGATGCGAGAGTGCGTAATCGCCCTGCGAAGATTCTGCAGAGGTGAAGGTGTTGGTTTCGATGATATCCGCGCCGGCCGACAGATACAGATGCCCTATTTCCCGAATGAGATCGGGCCGTGTCAGGGTCAGGACATCGATGTTGCCCTTGAGATCGTGATCGTGATCGGCAAAGCGGCGCCCCCGAAAATCCACTTCGCTCAGGCCATAGCCCTGGATCATCACGCCCCAGGAACCATCGAGCAGCAGGATGCGCGCTCTCGCCTCCGCCTTCAGCCATGCCAGGCGGGATTCGCGCGTCCAGCTCACGCCGCCACCTCCGCAGGAACTGGGCGCGGCTGAATGCCCAGCAGCCGGCACGCGGCATAAGTGAGATCGGCCTGATTGAGCGTATAGAAGTGAAACTGGTCGAAGCCTTCAGCAAGCAGCTCCTCCACCTGCTCCGCCAGAACGGCGGCTGAGATCAGCTTGCGGCTTTCCGGATCGTCCTCCAGCCCTTCGTACACGCGGTTCAGCCATTCCGGAATCCGCACACCCGCTTTCGTCGCCATGCGGCGCACGCCTTTGATGTTGGTGCTGGGCATGATGCCGGGAATGATCGGCACGCCGATGCCGCGCCGGCGCACCAGATCGCGGAAACGCGCAATCACACCGGAATCGAAGCCGAACTGCGTGATGGCTCGGGAGGCGCCGGCGTCCACCTTGGCGCGCAGCAGTTCCATATCGTGATCGAGCGATGGTGAATCCGGATGACATTCGGGATAGGCGGAAACGGAAATCTCGAACGGCGCGACCCCGCGAATATCCGCAATCATTTCGGGCGTCGAGGCATAGCCGCGCGCATGTGCGCAATACGCTGACGTGTCCGGCATGTCGCCGCGCAGCAGCACCATGTGGCGCACGCCGATCTCCCAGTAGCCTGCGACGATCTCACGAATTTCCTCACACGGTGCGGCAACACAGGTAAGGTGCGCTGCGGGCGTGAGCGTGGTTTCCTTCACCATGCGTTCGACGGTTGCATGCGTGCGCTCGCGCGTGGAACCGCCGGCACCGTATGTTACGGAAACGAATGCGGGCGCGAGAGGCTCGAGCCGCCGGATCGCCCGCCACAGCTGCTCTTCCATCTCCGCCGTCCGCGGTGGGAAAAACTCGAATGATACTTTCAGCGGCCGGTTGTGCGCAGCCAGGCGCTGCAGGCTCATGCCGCCTCCGCTGCGCTTCTGGCGCTGTGTGCCTGCGCCATCCAGATTTTGACGGTAAGTTTCGCGTCGCCCGATAGCGCTTGCTCCGGTTCGATGGTTTCCACTTGCATCGGTGAAAGCCGCGCCGCCGCGAACCAGCCTTCCACTTCACGGTCGGAAAATCCCAGCCGCCGGTGTGACAGCTCTGTGCGCAGAAATTCGAGACTGTGTGGCGCGAAATCGGCGATCAGCAACCGGCCACCCGGCTTCAGCACACGCGCTACTTCGGCAACAGCCGTCTGCGGCTCGTCCAGATAGTGCAGCACCTGATGAAACAGCGCGGCGTCGAAGCCGCTTTCCAGCGTCGCTGTCCGGAACGGCAGCCGATAGATGTCGGCCAATCGAATCTGACAGTGCTGTGCGCCGGCGCGCTCCAGCCGGTCACGCGCAATCGCGAGCATTTCCGGACTCACATCCACACCCACGCCGCGGCGAACATGCGGCGCGAGAAGCTCCAGCATGCGGCCTGTGCCCGTTCCAGCGTCGAGCAAGGAATCGATGCGTGCGGAGCCCAGCGCGCGCAGCACTGCGCCTTCCACATTTCTCTCCGGGGCATGCAGGGAGCGAAGCCGCTCCCAATGGGGCGCGTTGGCGCGGAAGAATTTCGCCGCTGCGTCAGCACGTGCAGCCCGAACGTTGGCCAGCCGCTCCCGGTCGCTTTCGAAAACCGACCGGTCCGCAAGCGGCAACGTGCTCAGCGCTTTGGCAAAACTGGTGCTCAGCGGAGTATCGCTCAGACGATGAAACACCCAGCTGCCCTCTTTGAATCGCTCCAGCAGGCCCGCCTCGCAAAGCAGCTTCAGGTGCCGCGATACGCGGGGCTGGCTCTGCCGCAAAATTGTGGTCAGTTCCGTCACTGTCAGCTCCGCCTCGCTGAGCAGAAAAAGCAGGCGCAGGCGGGTTGGGTCCGCAGCGCCTTGGAGCATGGAAAGCAGCTGATCCATGCCGAACACATAAACATATCTTTATGTGTTTATGCAAGCACGTGACCGCTGAGCCACCCGGCGTCTCAAAATAAGCCGCCAACAAGGTTACCGGCGTATGCGGACCCTTGATTTCTGGACCGTCCTCCCAACTATTCACCTATGATCGTTCCGCGCGTGCGCCAGAAGCACGGTTTGCGCGTTTGGTGAGCGGTATTTGGGTAATGGTGGTGCATGCGGGGATTGTTTTCGGCTGTAGGCGCCGGTGTGGCGCTATTGCTTGCAGGTTGCGCAACCGCGCCTGATCCGTCGGGCGCGAACGATCCCTATGAATCGTTCAACCGGCAGGTGTTCGACTTCAACCGTAAGGTGGATCATGCGGTTATAAAGCCGGTGGCGGAGACCTACGTGCAGGCTGTACCTGAGTTCGCGCGGGATGACCTCCACAATTTCTTCGTCAATCTCGATCTGCCGGTTACGTTTGCCAACGACATCTTGCAGGGCGAACCGGAACGCGGCAGCGAAACGTTCCTTCGCTTCACCGTCAATTCGACCATTGGTCTCGGCGGCCTGATGGATGTGGCGACCAAAGAATTCCACATGCCCTTCCACACGGAAGATTTCGGTCAGACATTGGCGGTATGGGGCGTGGAGGAAGGACCCTATCTCGTATTGCCAATCGCGGGGCCCGATCCGCCACGCGATGCCACGGGCCAGGTCGTCGATATCTTCCTCGATCCATGGACCTATTGGCCGCATATCCGGGACAAATTCTGGTGGTCGGCCGGCAAGAGCGTGCTCGAAGGGATCGATTTGCGCGCGCGCAATCTCGAGAGCCTGGAATCGATCGAGCGGCAGTCGATCGATCTCTATGCCTCGATCCGCAGCCTTTATCGCCAGAACCGCAACAACGAAATCCGCAATGGCAAGCCGGACGTAACGAACCTGCCAAATCTGTAAGGCGTTGGCTTAATTGCCGCTAACATTCCGGCGGGGGGCCACTGCGGAAGGAAGCATTTGGGATATGATGATGCCGAAGCTAGTGAGCACGATCCACACATCCATTGCCGGCGCGGTTGCGGTCGTTTTATGCACGCTGGTTGCACTCGCAACACCGGCGAACGCCAGCACTGCCGGGGAAGCATTTGTACAGAATAATGTACAGCGCGGTCTGCAGATTCTGAACAACGCCAGCCTCAGCAAGGCGCAGCAACAGGAGCAGTTCCGTGGGTTCTTGCTGACCTTGACGGATCTACGACGCATCGCGCTCTACACGCTAGGCCCAGCGCGCCGCACTGCGTCGCCTGCGGACCAAGACGCCTTCGTCGAAGCATTTCGCAACTACGCCTTTGCGGTGTACGGCGCCGAATTCACCAAATACAGCGGCCAGACTTTGCGTGTGACCGGTTCCATTCAACGCGCGCCGGGCGATGAGCTGGTGCGCACGGTGCTGGTGGACCCGCAGGCGCGCGCCGGGCAGGAACCGATCGAAGTGGATTTCCGGGTCTACAACAGCGGGGGCAAGTTCAGTGTGGTGGACATTGTGGTCGCCGGTCTCGACTTGGCCATCACCGAACAGGAGGATTTCAGCTCCTTCCTCGCCCAGCACGGTGGCGATCTGAAAGCCCTGATCGCGAATCTGCGCCAACGTACCGAACGCGTCCGCTCGACGGGCCGGGTCTAAGCTTCCGTCGATCAGGAATTGATTTTTCCGGCATTTGGTATTACCAGTAGTTATTGGTAATACCGGAGCAGAAAATTGACCACCACGGTCACGGTAAAAGGGCAGGTCACACTGCCGAAGAGCGTACGGGACGCGGTTGGCATCAAACCCGGCGACCGCGTGGAGGTGCGGGCGACCGCATCCGGCGCCATTGTCGTCGAAAAGCCGGGCGCCATGAGCGACTACAAGAAACGTCTTTATGAAGTAGCCAACCGTCAAACGATCCGGGGCATCACTGCGGACGAACTCATGCGCATGACGCGCGGCGATCCTGACGACGACTACAAGTGACTCTCGTCGATAGCAATGTATTGATTGACCTCTTGGGTAATGACCGGAATTGGCTCGATTGGTCCACCGAGGCGATGGACCGTAGCGCGGCGCAAGGGCCGCTCCTCATTAACGAACTCGTATTTGCGGAACTCGCGGTACGCAGCACAAGCGAAGAGGCGCTCATGCGTGATCTCGCGAACCTTGCCGTTTCGATAGAACGCATTCCGGTCAGCGCGCTATATTTGGCCGGAAAAGTCTTCGCCAGATATCGCGCTACAGGTGGCACACGCGCCAGCCTCCTGCCTGATTTCTTCGTCGGCGCCCATGCCCAGATCGCCCGGATGACAATTCTCACGCGCGATGCGCGGCGTTACCGAACCCACTTTCCAGCCGTTCCGCTTATAACGCCCTAGCGTCGAAACTAAGCTCGGGCGAAGCGCTTGTATTTGAGGCGGTGCGGCTGATCGGCATCGATGCCGAGCCGGCGCTTCTTGTCCGCCTCATAGTCAGCGTAGTTGCCTTCGAACCATTCCACATGGCTATCGCCCTCGAACGCCAGCATATGCGTGGCGATGCGATCGAGAAACCAGCGGTCATGGCTGATGATCATGGCGCAGCCGGCGAAATCTTCCAGCGCGGCTTCGAGCGCGCGGAGGGTTTCAACGTCAAGATCGTTGGTTGGTTCGTCCAGCAGCAGCAGATTGGCGCCGCCGCGCAGCAGCTTGGCGAGGTGCACGCGATTGCGCTCGCCGCCGGACAGCAGCCCCACCTTCTTCTGCTGATCGCCGCCCTTGAAGTTGAAGGCGCCGACATAGGCGCGCGAATTCATCTTGGTCTTGCCGAACTCCAGGATGTCGGTGCCGCCGGAGATTTCCTCCCACACGGTCTTGTTGGGATCGAGAGCCTCGCGCGACTGATCGACGTAACCGATCTGTACTGTGTCGCCGATGCGCAAATCACCGCCGTCAGGCTTCTCCTGCCCGGTGAGGATGCGGAACAGCGTCGTCTTGCCGGCGCCGTTCGGGCCGATCACGCCAACGATACCGCCCGGCGGCAGGTCGAAACTCAGGTTCTCGAACAGCAGATGATCGCCATAAGCCTTATCGACGCCGTCCGCCTCCACCACCACATTGCCAAGCCGCTCGGAAATCGGAATGAGAATTTGCGCCGGGCCTTGCCGCTGCTCCTGCGATTTCGCCAGCAGCTCTTCGTAGGACTGAATGCGAGCTTTCGACTTGGCCTGCCGCGCCTTGGGGGATTTGGAAATCCATTCGCGCTCGCGGGCGATGGTGCGCTCGCGGGCTTCTTCTTCCTTGCCCTCCTGCTGCAGGCGCTTGTCCTGCACCTCCAGAAACGAGGTGTAATTGCCTTCGTGCGGAATGCCGCGGCCGCGATCCAGCTCCAGAATCCAGCCGGTGACATTGTCGAGGAAATAGCGGTCGTGGGTGACCAGGATCACGCAGCCCTTGTATTCGCGCAGCGTGTGTTCCAGCCACGCCACGGATTCCGCATCAAGATGGTTGGTGGGTTCGTCCAGCAGCAGAATGTCCGGCGCATCCAGCAGCAATTTGCACAACGCCACGCGGCGCTTCTCGCCGCCGGACAGTTTGCTGACATCCGCATCCGGTTCGGGGCAGCGCAGCGCATCCATCGCCTGCTCGACCTGGCTGTCGAGATCCCACAATCCCGCCGCGTCGATCTTGTCCTGCAGCGACGCCATTTCGTCCGCCGTTTCGTCGGAATAATTGGCGGCGATTTCGTTGTAGCGATCCAGCAACGCCTTCTTCGCCGCCACGCCTTCCATCACATTGCCGAGCACATCCTTGGAAGGATCGAGCTCCGGCTCCTGCGGCAGATAGCCGGTGCGGATGCCATCCGCCGCCCACGCCTCGCCGGTGAATTCCTTATCCTGCCCCGACATGATGCGCATGAGGGTGGACTTGCCGGAGCCGTTAACGCCGACGATGCCGATCTTCGCGCCGGGATAGAACGACAGCCAGATGTCCTTCAGCACCTGGCGGCCGCCGGGATAGGTCTTCGAAAGACCCTTCATCACAAACACGTATTGCGGCCCGGCCATGGCTCTCTATCCGTCGGCTTGATTGGAAGCGGCGCCTTCTAGGGCTCGTGGGCTGCGTTCACAAGCAAAAAAGCCGTCGACTGTATCTCCTGACCCCAGTGGTTTCCAGATATAGAGCAAGTTAGACCGCGTGAAGACGCACGCATCCGCCATGCCGAAATCAGCATTGATTGCTGGCCCGCATTTCAATGCCTATTCCTCGATGAAAAGTAGTGGCGCGAGGATCATCGCCGCGTGAGCAATGGCGGGCAGTATCTGGCGCTTGCTATGGCGGCGGCTCACTATCCGGCGTCGCGTCGGTCGAAAGGCCATTGGCAGCATTCGCGTCGCCGTAAACCACCTTCACGATATGGTCTGCGAAGATCATCAACACCGCGCCGCATATGAGACGTTCCAGACCTTCTCTAACCTCCTTCGCCATGACGAGGTTCGTTTCACTTACGGTGGTATGGTTCCAAAAGGCTATGAAGCCCCAATAGAACGCATCTGCAAGGAACCAGAGAGCGACGACGCGCACTGCCACGCCAAACAGGTCACGCGGTGGCATATTGAATCCCTCAGAAGGCTAAGAACGGTAGCGGGATTTGCTTAAGGAAGTGCCAAAGTGACATGACGCCCCGCTACCGCGCGTCTCACCTTTCGCCGCCATTCAAGGCCCGCGCATGAAATAGATGCAGTTTCGCGTATGCAACAGATGCAGCCTAGGGTGATAGAGTCAGCGGCACGCCGGGGTTCACGCTTGGGGCCGAATGCGAAGATAGCAAGTATCAGAAGTTGATTTTGGCGCGGCTGAGGACGGTGACGGAATTGGCGCCATTCTGCCCGCCGACATTCATCTGATAACCGGCATTGGCTTGCAGCGCGAGCGCGCCGTTGAAGAAGGTCGTCACATAACCGAGCGCAATGTCGGTTTCCTTGGGGCCATTCGAGAACGCCACGCCCGGATAGCGCTCCAGCAGATTCACCCGGTTCTCAAGCCCGGTATCGGCCAGGCTGACGCTGCCGAAGTAATCGTCAGACGGGCGGCTCAGCGAAAGTCCAAGCGTATCGGCGCTGCCGAACAGCCCGCGTTTCGCAATCGTGAGTCCGTAGGAACGCCCCTGCGTGGAGGTGGTCGCCAGCGCGGGCGATGCGCCGGCTTTCAGATCGAGCTGCGTGACGTCCACATTGTACGAGAAGCTTGTCACCCAGCCGTCGCCGAACTTCACATGCGCAGCCAGACCGGCGGCCGATGTTCGCGCCGTGTCGTTGAAGCTGAGTGGTGTCGGCGTGAAGTTGCCCAGCATGGTGGAGATGCCGGTGCCGTTCTCCGCCGTCAGCCCAAGACTACCCCATTTGGAAACATCCCACCCAAGCGCGGCTGCTTCGGCATGTGTTCGCGGCAAGTCCAGATTCGCCCGCGCTGTATCGTCAGGCGCAGTGAACTGACGCTCCGGCGCAATGCGCCAGCCGGCCAGGCCTTCTTCCACAATGTGCGCGCGCAGGCGATCCGTGACATTGATCACCTTCACTTCGTCTGCAAGCAAGTCGATCGGCGCGGCGGTGGCGACGGAAATTTTCGGCGTGATCGGAGTGGGAAGGCTCACGCTGGGCGCGGTTTGGGCCAATGCTCCGCCTTCCGCGATGGCGAGCGCGGTGAAACCCGTCAAGACAAGCCCAACACGCAACCGATTCCCCCGTCCTATGGCTGGAATCCCACGCCCCTCCGTTTCGCTGGAAAAGATAATCCCGCCGCCGCGTACTATCAACGCAAAGATCGGCTCAAAACGTGTCCGGACGGCTACAAGTCCAAGTTAAAGTTTCAGAGAGTTGCGCCTCCGCAACGCAAGCGTTTCCGGCCGCTGTTCTGGACTTGGCCTTGCCGCGCAGCGCATCTTCGCCCCGAACCGCCATCAGGAACCGCCATGATCGCCGTTAACGACGTTACCGACCTCTCCCGGGAAGGCGCAATCGCCGTCATCACGCTCAATTCGCCGCCGGTGAACGCGCTCTCCGCCAAGGTGCGCGACGGTCTGGCGGAGGCGTTCCGGCAGGCGGCCGCTGCCGGCGACACCAAAGCCATCGTCCTGATCTGCGAAGGCAAAACCTTCATCGCCGGCGCCGACATCGGCGAATTCGGCAAACCCCCGATGGGTATCGGCCTGCGCGATCTCGAAGATGTTATCGAGAGCACGCCCAAGCCGGTGATTGCGGCCCTTCACGGCACCGCGCTCGGCGGCGGCCTCGAGGTGGCGCTCTGCGCGCATTACCGCGTGGCGGTGCCCAGCGCGAAATGCGGGTTGCCGGAAGTGAACATTGGACTGGTTCCGGGCGCAGGCGGCACGCAGCGCCTGCCGCGCATCATGGGCGTGGAGACGGCGCTCGACATGATCACCAGCGGGCGGCACGTCGGCGCGAAGCAGTGCCTCGAAATGGGCTTGATCGATGAGCTCGCGCCGGAAGGCGAGTTGCGAGACGCGGCCATCGCATTCGCGCGCAAGGTGCTGGCGGAGAACCGCCTGCTTCGCAAGGTGCGCGACAGCAACACGAAAGTGGAAGCCGCGCGCGGTCATCCGGAAATCTTCGAGAAATTCCGCAAGGAGAACGCGCGCCGCTTCCGCGGTTTCAAGGCGCCCGAAGCCTGCATCCAATGCATCGAAGCCGCCGTGAACCTCCCCTTCGACGAAGGCATGATGCGCGAGCGCGCGCTGTTCATGGAGCTTTACAGCGACTCGCAATCGAAGGCGCAGCAATATGTGTTCTTTGCCGAGCGCGAGGTATGGAAGATTCCGGATGTGCCGGCGGACACGCCCACCATTCCGGTGAACAAGGTCGGCATTGTGGGTGCCGGCACCATGGGCGGCGGCATCGCCATGAACTTCGCCAATGCCGGCATTCCTGTGACATTGGTGGAAGCCAAACAGGAGGCACTGGAGCGCGGTCTCTCGGTCATTCGCCGCAATTATGAGAACACGGCGAAGAAGGGCCGCATGACCGCCGCCGATGTCGAAAAGCGCATGGGTCTGCTGAACGGCGGCATGGCGCTGGAAGACCTCGCCGATTGCGATCTCGTCATCGAAGCGGTGTTCGAGAACATGGACATCAAGAAGGATGTCTTCCGCAAGCTCGACGCCACCGTGAAACAGAGCGCCATCCTTGCCACCAATACCTCCTATCTCGACACCAACGAGATCGCATCCGCCACCAAGCGCCCGGAATTTGTCATCGGGCTGCACTTCTTCTCGCCCGCCAACGTGATGAAGCTGCTGGAAGTGGTGCGGGCGGATAAAACCTCCAAGCCCGTTATCGCTACCGCCATGCAGATGGCGAAGAGGATCGGCAAGATCGCGGCGCTGGTGGGCGTGTCACCCGGCTTTGTCGGCAACCGCATGCTGGCGCAGCGCCAGCGCGAGGCAAACAAGTTGGTGCTGGAAGGCGCCATGCCGTGGGATGTGGATCGCGTGCTTTACGATTTCGGCTTCCCGATGGGGCCGTTTCAGATGAGCGACCTGGCCGGCCTGGATATCGGTTGGTCCAAAGAGACGTCGAAAAGCGCCACCATCCGCGAAGTGCTGTGCGAGATGGATCGCCGCGGCCAGAAGACCGGCGCGGGCTTCTACGATTACGACGAAAACCGATCGCCGAAGCCATCGCCGGTCACCACGAAGATTATCGAAGACTTCCGCGCCAAGAGCGGCACCGCTGTGCGGCAGATTTCGGACGAGGAAATTCTCGAGCGCTGCATCTATCCGATGATCAACGAAGGCGCGAAGATTCTGGAGGAAGGAAAAGCCATCCGCGCCTCCGACATCGATGTGGTGTGGCTCAACGGTTATGGCTGGCCGCGCTATCGCGGCGGCCCGATTTGGTACGGCGACCTGATCGGGTTGGATAAGGTGCTCTCCCGCATGCGCGAATGGCGTGACAGCATGGGCGACGAATTCAAACCGTCAGCCCTGCTGGAGAAGCTGGTTTCGGAGGGCAAATCCTTCCGCGACGTGAAGTAGAACACACTGCCGCGACCACTCTTCGTCATGGCCGGGCCCCCGGGTCCGCGCGGAGCGCGGCCCGAGGACAAGCTTGAATCCCGGCCACCCATGCGCACATTGCCGGTTCGTGTTCATGGATGGCCGGCACAGGGCCGGCCAAGACGATAGGGGAAAAGGTGATAGGCTTGACACCGGTCAAGGAGCGCTGGCGGGGGAATGCTCATGAAGATTTTGGCTGTAACCGCTGCGTCGATGCTGGTGCTATGCGGCGCCGCGGACGCCGATGTGTCCATCTCCAACAAGCCGACGCAGAACATGAGCTGCGATGCTGGCATCTGCACGGCGACGGCGCAGAAGGCGGTGCTGAATGTCAATGATCTCACCAACATGCTGGCGAGCGGCGATGTGGCGGTAAAAACCGGACTGGTGGCGATGGACATCGACATCGATCAGGCGCTGTCATGGAGCAGCACCAGCCGGTTGACTCTCGATGCACAACGCTCCGTCACGGTGAATAAGGACGTAATCGCGGCTGGTCAGGGCGCGCTGACTGTCGCCACGAACGATACCGGCGGTGCCAAGGCCAAGAACAAGATCGGCGAGTTCGTCATCGTGCCGGAGCACGGCAGCGTGCAGTTCTGGGATTTATCGAGCAGCCTGATTATTGACGGCAACAGCTACACCTTGGTGGGCGACATCAAGACTCTTGCGTCCGACATCGCCGCCAATCCGTCCGGCTTCTACGCGCTTGCCAAGCCTTACGATGCCAGCGTGGATGGGACTTATACGACTTCGCCGATTGCAACGACGTTTGCCGGTGTCGTTGAAGGATCAGGAAATACAATCTCTAAT
>DATASO010000014.1:0-223878 GCA_036269195.1 Rhizomicrobium sp. | reverse complement strand
GACATCTTCCCGGTATTCCGTGAACTGTTCCGCAAAGCGGAGACCGCCGCGTGATGGCTCGTATCAAGACTCACGCGGAGACGCGGAGCCGCGGAGGAGAAGGGGAAGATTGGTTTCGGCGCGCTTTGCGCGCCAGTATTCCCTCTGCAACAGCCCTCTGTCGCAATCGTTCTGCTCAACATCTCCACGCCTCCGCGCCTCCGCGTGAGGTTCTTTCTCATCGCTCCCCGGTGCGAGACCACAGGAGCGCGTGCCGTGGTTGATCTTCTGTTTAAGGAAGCCGAGTGGGATTTCTCCAAACTCGATCGCACCTACAAGACGATCGAGGACATCGCGCTGAATGAGCTGAAGCTCGACGTCTACCCCAACCAGATCGAGGTGATTTCCTCCGAGCAGATGCTCGATGCCTATTCCTCGCTGGCCATGCCGCTGATGTACAACCATTGGAGTTTCGGCAAGCTGTTCGCGCGTGAGGAGACGCTCTACCGCGCCGGCTATTCCGCGCTCGCCTACGAGATCGTCATCAATTCCAGCCCGTGCATTTCCTATCTGCTGGAAGAGAACACGATGACGATGCAGGCGCTGGTGATCGCGCATGCCGCCTTCGGCCACAATCACTTCTTCAAGAACAATTATCTGTTCCGCCAATGGACCAACGCGGAAGGAATTCACGATTATCTCGCCTTCGCCAAAGGCTACGTCGCGGCGTGCGAGGAGCGCTACGGCCGCGACGAAGTGGAAGCCATTCTCGATTCCGCCCACGCACTGATGGACCAGGGCGTGTTCCGCTACACGCGGCCGCCCCGGCCCTCGCGCGAGCGCGTGCTGGAGAAACACCGCAAACGCCGGGAATACGAAGAGGAAGCCTATAGCGAATTGTGGCGCACACTTCCCGCCGGCATCGAGCCGCCATCGGCGCCGCCGATTCCCGATCCGGAAGACGACGGCGGCGATATGAAACTGCCGGAGGAAAACATCCTCTACTTCCTCGAGAAGAACTCGCCGACCTTGAAGGCCTGGCAGCGCGAAACGCTGCGCATCGTCCGCACCCTGGCGCAGTACTTCTACCCCCAGAAGCAGACCAAGGTGATGAACGAAGGCTGCGCCACCTTTGTCCATCACGCCATCATGAATCGCCTCTACGACAAGGGCCTCATCACCGAAGGCGCGCTGCTCGAATTCCTGCACAGCCACACCAGCGTCGTGTTCCAGCCGGAGTTCGACGACAAGCGTTACGGCGGCCTCAATCCTTACGCGTTGGGCTACGGCATGATGGCGGACATCAAACGTGTCTGCGAAGAGCCCACCGACGAAGATCGCGACTGGTTTCCCGCTTTCGCCGGCTCCGGCGATACCATGGCGGTGCTGAAGGACGCCTGGGCCAACTACCGCGACGAAAGCTTCATCGAGCAGTTCCTGTCGCCAAAGCTGATGCGCGACTTCCGCCTGTTTGCGCTCTACGACAGCGCCGCAGATCCTGCCTACAAGGTTGCGGCCATTCACAATGAGGGCGGCTATCGCAAGGTGCGGACAATGCTCGCCCGCCAGTACGATGTCGGTTCAGCGGAACCGAATATCCAGGTTGTCGAGGCCGATCTCAAAGGCGATCGCCGCCTGCTGCTTCAGCACCGCATGCATCGCGACGTGCCGCTGAACGAGAAGACAAAAAACCTCGTGCTCGCCCATGTCGAGCGGCTTTGGGGCTACGACACCGGCCTCGAGGAACTCGAGGCCGGCAGCTAATCCGCCGTTACTTGTGCCCGGTGGTCGAAGCCGCGACGTTCGTCGGCGGCGGCGACCAGTAGCCGGTGTACACCATAACACCCGCGGCGATCGCGAGCAGTGCCAATCCGGCAATGGCGGCAACGATCTTGGGAACGCCTTCGTTCTTGTCGATCATTTCGGCGGCGTGAACAGGGTGATCCATGGCTCTTAACCCTCCCCCGGGTTGCCTGGCAGCCCACTCTGGGCTGCCTACGCAGGCTTCCCCGGGACTCATCGCCGGACATCATACGCCGTTGCCTGCGGCGATAAAGCCCAATCTTCACGGACCCGTGATTGCCCGGCCGTTTCTCAGGAGACGCGGCCGCGATGGGCAACCACCACCTGCTCCACCGGCTGGGCGGAGGCCTGAACCGTCGATGCCGGCGGACCGGCTCCGGTCCACAAGGTCGCCAGCAGCAGGAACACAGCCCCGGCGATCAGGCCCAGGTTCAATACGGTTTCGCCGAACACCTGGTTTTCGGCATGGTCGGAAAACATTGTACTCTCCCTTGGACGGGTGGGGCTTCGCGCGAAGTACGCCGCGCTTCACCGGTCATGCCGGAGAGGTAAGACCCCAAATTGGTTTAACAAATGTTCTCCGGCAGGTGCCGCCATGTGGCAAGGACATGGAATAGAACCTTGAATTTCGGATGGGGCGCACTAGCGTGAACTTAATATTAGTGTCACACTGCGAAAGAGCAAACTCCGTCCTGCTCTCCACAAGATGTTGGGCCTGACTGCATCGGAACCACATTGAATTGTTTTGGGGGTATCCCGCACACTTTTTCCGCTTCTTTGTTCCTATCCTACTGAAGTTGTTGAGTTTTCACTTGAAGATAAAGCTCTCATGTACTGCGGCCAGTGACCCGCCCGCATTCGTTTTGCGAAACAGGGGAGGGCGCCTTCCACATCCTTCTGGCTCCATCGGCACTCTCTTGACCATTGCATACAAAACAGGAACAAAATACGCGACCTACGGTAGAAAATCAAGCTGTGGAAAGCTTGAACGAAAGCGAAATCCCGCGCTTTGGCGGGCCTAATCTAGCAAACGAGTCGCGAGGTCGAACGCATGCCGACGCTGGAGTTCAAGGGAAAGCCGTTCGTCTAGCCGCGCGCTATCAACTGATCGAGGATATGCTGGTCGATCTGCGCGAACAGGTGAACGAAGCCGCCGAAGCGGCCTTCCGCCAAAAGGTGAAAAACGGCGACATCGTCTTCAAGCTGCTCGCCTCCCCATTCGACGAATTGAACTTCGAGTTTCGGGAGATTGCACATGTCCGCGTTTCGCTGGACGACACGCCGCTCTTTCATAATGTGCAGGACGAACTGGAGCGCTCGCTTTACAGTCGCGTCTTCAAAAGCCAGGTGAACGACTACGAAAAAAACGTGGCGCTCTACCTGGACAGCAATGACGCCGTGCATTGGTGGTGGCGGATCGTTTCCCGGCAGGGATGGTCGTTGCAGGGCTGGAAGCGGAACAAGGTCTATCCCGATTTCCTCATCAAGCTCGAAGCGCATGGCGACGATGCGCGCATGCTGGTGCTGGAAACCAAGGGCAAGCATCTGGGTGGCAGCGAGGACACCGCGTTCAAGAAGAAGCTCTTTGAGGTTTTGGAGGCTGCCTATGTCGAAGCGGGCGATGTGGAGCTGTTCGCCGACCGGCCGGGCGCGATGCAATTCCGCATTATGCTCCAGGAAGACAACTGGAAGAGCGAGCTTCAGTCATGCCTGAACTAGGTTCCGTAGGCCAAGCACAGCAAAGTCTGTTTGCGGAAGAAGAACTGGCACTCAAGCGCTACGTGCCTAATCCGCAGCACGTCCGCAACAGCCTGGCGGACCTGCTTGGGAAGATGTGTGCGGCGGAGCGCTGGCCGTGGGAAGGCGCCGCGCTCGAACTCTATCGCGACATCGTTCCGCCGCAGCTCTATGCCGATCTGCCCGATGCGGAAGAGGCCGCGCGCTGGCGCGCAGACATCGAAGCCGAAGCCGCGCGGCTGGAGGCCGCGGCTGCCTAGGCGAACAATTCCGGCCGGCGCAGGCGCAGGGTTTGCACCAGCGCGAAAGTTTTCATGTCGGCGAGCGTGCCGGCATCCGCCATGGCGGCGAGTTCGCGCAAGGCGAGCTCCATCACCGTGATGTCCTCATGCTCGCCTTTCGCGCCGCCGCCGCCGCTCACGCGATCGGCGCGGCTGTACGGCGCCAGATAAAGATGCATGCGCTCGGTGGAGAGGCCGGGCATGGTCCATAGAAGCGCCACCGGTTCCAGCGCGCCCAGCTTCAGCCCCGTTTCCTCCAGCGCCTCGCGGCGCGCGGCGTCCTCCGAGGCTTCACCGTCGATCATGCCGGCGATGGATTCCATCAGGGTGTGCTCGCCAGCCGCCGCGAGCACCGGCACGCGAAACTGGCTCACCAGCATCGCGGTGCCGCGCTCGGGATCGTAGGGCAGCACGGTGACCGCAGGCCCGTGCTCCTCCAGCTCGCGCCTGGCGACATGCCCATCGCGCAGGCGCACCCGCAGCACGGAATATTTCGCCCAGCCGTCGTGCACGACGGTCTTGTCGAGAATTTCAGGGGCGCTCATGGCCTTCCGGTCTCAAATCGGGGCCGGATTGGCAAGCCCGGCGCGGAATTCCGTCAGGAAACCTTTGCCCGGCATCCTGCGTTAACAAAGAGGCCCAAGGGGCCACATGCCCCTTTGAAGGACCGCGTGACGATCTTTTCAACCACAAAAACACCCAGGAGACGATCATGCTTCGAATCCCACTGGCGGCTTGTGTATTCGCCCTGTCGTTCCCGTTAGCCGCCCTGGCGCAGAATACAATGTCTGGTCCTGCGCCACAGAACCTGCCGCCAAACCAAACCACGAGCCCGTCCGGCTCGATGCCGGCCAACGGCATGTCATCGATGACCTGCGATCAGATGATGGCGAAGGCGCAGTCGATGTCGGGCTCGGCATCGAGCAGCGGAATGACCATGGCGCATAGTGAAATCAGCATGGCGCAGATGGCGCAGGCCAAGAACGACGATGCCGGCTGCAAGATGCACGCAATGAAAGCCATGGATGCGGTGAAGTAAGCAGCCTGGAGCCAACCATATCGTTGCGGCACCGGTCTAACCCGGTGCCGTTTTCTTTCGGGCCTGCTTTTCAAGAAAGGCATCCAGCATGGGGCGCTGGCCGATCAGCATCTTCTCCCGCGCATTCTCGATAGTGAACCAGCCACCGCGGTCCGCTTCGGGAAAGAATTGGCGCTTACCGGACCGTGGCGGCCATTCCATCTCGAATGCGTTGCTTTCGAGTTTTGCAGGATCGCAATCGCCTTCCACCGCCCACACCAGCACGTGTTTCCCGCCGGGCTGCCTGAAGGTGCCGAGTTCGGTAAGGTCGCCCTCCGGCGCAAAGCCCGTTTCTTCGCGAAATTCGCGGCGCGCAGCGGCCAAGGGATCTTCGCCTTCTTCGATAAGACCCTTGGGAATGGTCCAGGCACCGTCGTCCTTGTTGCGCCAGAATGGACCGCCGGGGTGCACCAGAAAAACTTCGAAGTCTTTCGCCTTACGCCGGTACAGAAGAAGCCCTGCGCTCCGTTTCATGCGTGCGTATCAGCAGCTTCCGGCGGGAAGTGGGTTTCCAGATGATAGGCGCATGCTTCGATCGCTGAGATAAAAGCATCGGCGAGATTACCGCTTTTCGCGCGCGTGGTGAAATCGTTCACGATGCGGCTCCATGTCTCGGCGCCGACCCGGGCGTGCACCTCGCGTGAGGCGATGATCTCCACGTAGTGCTCGGCCAGCGCGGCGAAGAACAGCAGACCTTCCTTTTTGTCGTGCGCGGCGAGAATGCCCGCACCGAATTCACGATGCGCCATGCTTCGCGCGCGCATCTGCTTGAGACGTTTCGGCACCAGCGCGAGATGCAACGGCCGCCATTCCGTTGCCATCGCGGTTAAGCCGAACGCAGCGGCTTCCAACAAAAATCCGAGACGCAAGCCGATCGTCTGCCAGAACAGCGCCAGCACCGCGCCGGCCGCCAACGCCACCATGCCGGCCCAGGCCAGTGGGTACATGGCGTAGCGGTCGCTGACCGGCACGATCATCAGCGCAAACCGCGCCTGCGTGCGCGCCTGCGCGGCCGCGAGCGCTTTTTGCACCCGCGCGCGTTCGTCAGGCGAAAGCTGCATCGCTACCAACTGCCCGACGCGCCTCCGCCGCCAAACGATCCGCCGCCGCCGCCGAAACCGCCGCCACCACCGCCGAAGCCGCCACCGAAGCCGCCGCCGCCAAATCCGCCGCGCCGGCCCCAGCCACCGCCGCCCAGAAACAGCAGCGGCCACAGCCCGCGCCCGAAGATGATCCACACCAGAATGAAGGCGATCACCACCCAGGGAATGCCGCCGCCTTTATCCTGATGCTCCGGCTGTGGCGCTTCCGGCACCTTGCTGAGATCGACCTTGCCGCCCCCGACGAGGCGCACGATATCGGCGGTGCCCTGCTCCACACCCGCGTCGTAATTGCCGGCGCGAAACTGCGGCAGGATGGCGTTCTCAATGATAACGCGGCTGGCGGCATCCGTGAGATCGCCCTCGAGGCCGTAACCGGCCTCGATGCGCACCTTGTGCTCGCTGGGCGCCACGATCAGCAGCGCGCCGTTGTTCTTGCCTTTCTGCCCGATGCCCCAGTGGCGACCGAGTTGATAGCCGTAGGTGGCGATATCCTGCCCCTGCAGCGACTTCAGCGTCACCACCACCAGCTGATCGCCGGTCTTCTGCTCCAGCTGCTGCAGAATGCCGGTGAGCCGCGCCTTGGTGTCGTCCGACAGCACGCCGGCATCGTCCACCACGCGGCCGGTGAGCGGCGGAAATGTCAGCTGCGCGGCCAGCGCCGTACCGGCGACAAGCAGCGCCAGCAGCGCCGCGATCGCCGCCGCAATCCGCGCAGGCGCGACACGCCGCATCAGAACTGCACGTGCGGAGCCGTCTGCGCCTGTTCGGTGCTGGTGAAGGTCTGCTTCACCTTGGCATCGGGATAGAACACCGCCGCCACCCAGCGCGACGGAATGGTGCGCAAGGTGGTGTTATAGGTCTGCACCGAGTCGATGTAGTCCTTGCGCGCCACCGCGATGCGATTCTCGGTGCCTTCCAGCTGCGACTGCAGCGCGAGGAAGTTCTGGTTCGATTTCAGATCCGGATAGCGTTCCACCACGACCATCAGCCGGCCCAGCGCCTGCGTCAGCTGGTTCTGGCTCTGCTCGAACTGCTGGAATGCCTTGGGATTGGAAGTGACGTCGGGCGGCAGGTTGACGGTGGTTTGCGTCGCCTTGGCCCGCGCCTCTATCACCTGCGTCAGAACCGTCTTTTCCTGCTGGGCGTAGCCCTTCACGGTGTTGACCAGATTGGGGATGAGGTCGGAGCGACGCTGATACTCATTCTGCACCTGGCTCCAGGCGGCTTTCACCTGCTCGTCCTGCCGCGGCACGGTGTTGATGCCGCAGGCCGAAAGCGACAGCGCCAGCCCCACCACGGCCGCGCCCTTGGCAATCCACCCGCTGAACCTGTTCATGGACCCAGTCCCTCCGTTGATCCGCCCATAGATGGTATGGCTTGCGCCTGTGAGCAAGATTACTGCTGTGCGATTGCCGACGATCGCGCAGACGCGCGCAAAGAATAAGGCATTTCCAGGCGCTTGCCTGAAAATTCCCCATTCGAAGGTCTGCAGGTGTGCTCGCAATTCGAAGGTCGTCGTAGCGCCGACCGAGAGGGAATACGTATTCTGTCCCGAATTCCAGATGTCCGGCCTCGCCAAGCTGCCATGACCGTTCCCGATCACATCATTGCCTCCAACAAATTCGGCCGCTACTGCGTGCCGAAATCTTCCAGCACGCGCCCTGCCGCGAAGACAATCCTGGCCGGGGAGGTCTGGGAGAAAGACACCATCCGGTTCATCGCGCGAAATTGCGGCGATGGCGATATCGTCCATGCCGGCACGTTCTTTGGGGATTTCTTGCCCGGCCTGTCGCGCGCGCTGCATCCGGACGCGCGGCTCTGGGCGTTCGAACCCTCGCGCGAGAACTTCCTTTGCGCGCAGCAAACGATGGCGCTAAACGATCTTGCCAATGTGACCTTGACCAACGCCGGACTCGGTGCGCGCCAAGGCACCGGGACCTTGTGCATCTCAGGGAATGGCAAAGCGACGGGCGGCTCCAGCCGGTTCGTTGCGCAGGAAGCGCCCGGCGAGGTTTACGAGAGCGTTCCGATCGTTGCGCTTGACGATGTTATTCCACAAAGCAGGAACGTTACTGTCCTGCAGCTCGACGTGGAAGAATACGAACAGGAGGCGCTGGAGGGCGCGCTTGGCCTTCTGAAACGGTGCCGGCCGCTGCTCATTTTGGAAACGCTGCCGCGAAGCCCGGATTGGCATGAGCACAACATTCTCTCGTTGGGCTATCGCGAGATGGGCGAGGTCCATCACAATCGCGTCCTGGCGGTTTCGGATGTCGCGATGATGCAAGTGCTCAGGAAACACAGCGCCATCAACCTGGAAAGGGCGGAGCGGCGCGCGCGCCGGGCGGCAAGAGACGCCACACAAACGGACCAGGAGAAACCCCCAGTGGAGTGAATGTCTCTTTGACACAATTTACGCGCTGCTTCTCACCATTACCGGCTCGCGAAGCATTGCACGCAATTCGTGAGTTTCGATCGCGTTCGCCCAATTGACCGGCATGGTTTCCGCTTGCGGACCGCGCGGAAAGCCCGAAGCACGGCTTACGACAGGAAAACTAGAGGGAGCTTCCGGTCATAACTGTTGCATAAAATTGTAAATGTATTTTACTGATGGTGACGAGTGGGAAGCGAGACGAAGTTGTGTTCATGGCCAAATTTCGAGTCGCGTACCGCCAGGGATCGTTCAGCCGTTCTGAACTGTGCATCACCAAGCGCCAGGCGGTATCGCGCGCCCGTTCGTTGTGTGTTGAGCCAGGCGTTCTTCACATCCGCATAGAGGACGAGGCTGGCCGCACGGTCATGCACGAGGACGAACTCCGCAAACAGTCACCGGCGGGCGCACAGCGAGGGAGAGCATGAGCGCGGGGTGCCTCGCGCGACCGGCAGGGGCGCGTTTCCTCTCCGCCGGTCCAACTCCCACAAGTGCTACCCGAGAGCTTGTCGGCGCCGCGTCTTCTCCAAACAGTGCGGGATTCATTGGGCCTAATCTCGGCGGCTCGGCATTCCCGCACTCAATTTTTTTGCTGAAGAGACCTGCATCAGTTCGTGCTTCACGGTTTCTATCGCGCTCGTCCAGTTGCCCGGGATGTCCTGCCGGAACAGCCGCATGGTCGGATACCAGGGCGTATCGCACCGCGCGCGCATCCATCGCCAGTCGCACCGATTTGGCAGGAGAGTCCATGTTGGCCGCATCATGGCGCCGGCAAGGTGCGCCAGCATCGTGTCCACGCTGATCACCAGATCGATCTCCGGCAGCACGGACGCAATTCCGGCGATGTTCAAATGCCCACAATCGATTGCGCCGATGCTCTGCGAGTCCCCGCGGCTCTCGGGCTGAAACGAAAACAAGCGCACGCCCGGAATCTCTGCGAGCTGTGCAAGCAGCGCCGGCGGAACATTGCGCGCGCAATCCCAGTCACCGCCGCGCCAGACAACCCCAACGCGCAGTGCTGTCCCGCAGGCATCGATCATCGCACGTGCTTCGGCGGGGCAGGGTGCGAGCGGCCGGATATATGGCGTTGAAGATGTTACCGCGTGCGGCTCCGCGCGCAACGCGTGCGGCAGCTCCATAATTTCGATATCGACACCATAAGGCGTCAGCGGTGCCCCATCGCCGATAGCCTCCACGCGATCGACCCCATCGACCTGCGCGAGCAGCGGCAGTAGGGCGGGCTGCCCCCATATCGTCACCCCAGCGGCAATCTCTCTCAACGCGCGCGCGAAGCGCACGAATTGTATGGTATCGCCAAGCCCATGATAGCAGCGGACGAGAACGCGCTTGCCCGCAAGCGGAGTGCCAGTCCACACGATTTGCAGGTGCCGTGGCCGGCTGCAATCGTGCGGCGTGGCGCGCGCGAGAACGCCATCATATACCGTCCAGGCATCGGCGAACCGTCCCTCCCGCATCAGATGGTCCCATTCGAGGGCGGCGTTCGTTTGCTGCATGAGCAGAGAACATGCTTTGTACGCTGCCGGTTCCGCCAATACGGCAGCGCTCTGGAATGGATGAAAGCGGCAGCCTTTTGCGTCTTTTCATGAGGACCGCCGCCACACGAGGACATCCGATCATGAAAATTTCGCGGCCTGTTTTGGCACTTTTGTCCGTCGCGCTAATGGTCTCTGCGGCGCAAGCGCAGAATGCACAGGCGGTCCACATCTTGCTCACCAGCTATGCCTTTACCCCGGCGACGATCACGCTGAAGGCGGGAACCACGTACCGGCTGCACCTCACGAACGATTCCAACAAGGGCCATGACTTCACGGCGGCAGAGTTCTTTGCGGCATCCACGATTGCGCCAGAGGACAGAGCCAGGCTGGAAGACGACAGCGAACTGGAAGTTGGCGCCGGCAAATCCGCCGATATCACCGTGACGCCGAATCGCGCGGGAACTTATCCGCTGACGTGCTCGCATTTTCTGCATGCGACCTTCGGCATGACGGGCACCATCGTCGTCCAATAAGCCTTTGTGCCGGGGCTCCCAGCGCAGGCGAGGAGTCCAGCGCGGGTTTTTTCTTAATATCTGGAGCGCAGCCTCGCTCCAACCCTTGCAGGAGACCCTCGCCGTGGAGACAAATGAACTGCTTCAGGCTCTCAATTCGCGCGCCTGCCTTCTCGCCGCAAGCGCAGATGACAAAGACATTCAACTGGTGCTGCAGGCGCTCGAGAAGCTCTTGACTCTGGCGTCTTGCGCCGCACCCGCCGGAGCGGACAACCTGGAGGCCTTCAAGGCGAAATCCAACCGCTGGTAACGACACCTGACGCCGGCAGCGAAGCGCCAGGACCGGGTGCTTCGCTGGACGGCGCCCTTCAGCGGTCGGCGTACCACATAGCCGGATTGTTCTTCGCATGCAGTACGGCGCTGGCTTCCAGCACGCCGGCAGGTGAATAGGTGCCGCGCGCCACCAGCGCCTTACCAACCTGGGGCTGCGCTTTCGCGTGCTGCGCTTCGGCGCGCGACGAATCCACGGTTAGCGTGCTGCCGTCGCGCTTTTGCACCGTGAGCTTCGTACCGTCGATTGTTTTCACCGTCCCGTAAATTTCGTGGTCGCCCGGTGCGAGTTTCACGCGCGTATTGGGCGCTGTGACATGGGGCAGGACAGCGGCCGGTCCGTTGCCCAGGCCGAAGATCGACAACGTCTTGTAGCTCGCCACGTAGACGTGGCCGTTCGCCGCCACCGGCATGATGGTCGCGTTGTTCTCCGGGAATGGCCACTTGCCCGCGTCGCCCTTGAACAACGTGTTTCCTGTTGCTGCGTCGAAGGCGTAGAGCTCGAACACACCCTGATCGAATTCCACCGGACGTCCTGTCGCCCAGATCACCGCATCCTTGTGGTTGTTGGACGTCACCGCTGTGAATACGCCCGGATCCTGCCCGTTCTGGATTTCCGTCGTGCTTTCGACTTCCTTCTGCAGCTTCGGCGTGGCGCCCGTCTTCACTTTCCAGATGCGGATTACATTGTCGCCGCTGCTGACGATGCGGCCAACGCCATCGGCACCCTCGAAATAGGACTCGGCGCACCAGCACGAGCCGCCATTCACCACATCGTAGGCCTTGGAATTGCCGTGCGCGTGATTGTCGAGATCGTCGGCGTTCAGCAGATACATCTTGCCAGCCTTGCCAAGTGCGATGGCAAGGTTCGAAGGCTGGCCGCTCTGGGCCGGCAGCAGCATGACGCCGCCGGAGCCGAAATCCTCATCCACTTTATCAAGCGCACTTACGCCGATGTCCGGTCCGCGTGGCGTGAACAGCCCAGTCACTTCGAGCAGGTCGTCCGATTGTTGCACCACGCTCTCGTTGATGTTGACCGGCCGCTTGAAGGTGCCGCCGCTGTAATCGGAGTTGCCGGTGACGAAATACACGTGACCATCGAGCGACGCAGCCGGCCCGGCGCCGGACATCCATACGGCCGTGAGGAAGAAATTGTTGGGCGTTCGCGCACGCGCGTTGGTGAGCTCATTGCCCGGCGCAGGCTTGAGATCATCGATGCTGAAACCCAGCATCCAGCCGCGCGAGCGATCCGTTGCGGCGTCGCAGAAACTCCCGAAACCGGCATAGACACTATCGCCTGAAATCAATAGCCCGGGACGTTGACGGCTCACCGTCGGATCGAAGCGGTAGGTGGTGCCGTCCGACAGTTTCGCCGAGGCTGTGACCGTGACTGGCTTTATCGTGTCTTCCAGCGTGGCGGGATCGAGCTGGTGAATTTGATAGCTGGGCTGGAAGTTCGGGTAGGTGTACGTCATCAGATACATTCTGCCGTTGAACGGCAGGTAAGCCGGCGTCGAGGTAATGCCAAGATTGGGGCCGTTGTTGGTGCACTGGTTGGGCAACGCGGTGTAGGGGACGGACGGCCCGAAATTGTGCTTGCGCAGCACTTGCCCGCTCTTCGCGTCGATGGCGTACAGCGTGTTGCTTTCGGTGGCGACGTACACGACGTCATGCACACCGGCGCCTTTGATATGCGCATTGGTCAGGTAAAGCGGCTGTGCGTGCACCAAATCGTCGAGCGCGACGGTTTTCAGCAGCTTGAATTGGCTGCTACGCACGGCCTGCGGCGTGAGCTGCTCTTCGCTGGAATTCCAGCCGGTGCGCAGATTGTCATAGTGATAGGTGACCACCCGAACGTCACTTGGAACCTTCTGGTTCGGCGTAGCGGCAACGGCGGGCATCGCGACGCACGCGGTTGCCGCAAGAAGCGCCGCGCGTTTGCAGCGTGCAATCTTTTGACGTGCCATACTGGATTCTCCTCCGCGCGTTGCAATCCAGCCCGAAGACGCAACGGCACGCGGTGCGGCAGGTTCCTGAGTTCCACGTAAGACTGCGACGACGATTTTCGCGCGCAATTATTCCGGCGGTGACGCTTTAATTTATTGCAGCAACTAATGCCCGGCGGAGGGGAGGGCGACGGGCGCTTTCGGCCGCGGCGAGAGCCACACGCCTGCGGCCACGGCGGCGACAGTCAGCGCAAGCAGAAAGAACACCCGATTGGTCGCCAGCATCACCGCCTGGCTCTGCACCATGTCACTCAAATTCTGAATCGCCTGCTGCAGAGAAAGTCCGTGCGCCTGTAGAGTGTCGAGCACGGACTGCGAATTCTGCACCTTGCCGGTGAGATCGACGCGCGCGCTCACCGTCGCATTGTCCCACAAGGTGGTGGAAAGCGCCGTGCCGAATGCGCCGGCCATGGTGCGGATGAAGTTGATCAATCCCGCAGCAGAGGCCGTCTGCGTTGCCGGTACGGAAGCAACCGAAAGTCCCAGCAGCGGAATGAAGAACAACGGCATGCCAATCCCTGTGAGCAACTGCGGCACCACCAACTGCCAGTAGGTCATGTTCTGCGCGAACGATGTCCGCCAGAGGGTGATGGCGGCGAGCAGACCGAGCCCAACGGACATCATCAGGCGCGGATCGACCCGTGAGATCAGCATGGCGGCAACGGGTGCTACCATCACGCCCAATACGCCTTGCCACGCCATGACCTCGCCAGCAGAGGTGGCCGTGTAATTCATGTTGGTCTGCAGCCACAGCGGAATGAGCACAATGGTGGCGAAGAACGCCGCCATGGTGAACGCCATCGCAACAGCCATCACGCTGAAGGTTCGGAAGCGGAACACGCTGAGATCGACAATCGGATGCTCGTCCGTCAGCTCCCAGATCATGAAGGCGACGAAACCGATGGCTGCGATGACCGCGAGAACCACAATGAAGGAGGAGGCGAACCAGTCCTTGTCCTGCCCATTGTCGAGCATGATCTGCAGCGCGCCGATCCACAGGATGAGCAAGCCAAGCCCGATGAAATCGACCGGCCGTTTCACGGTTAGCGTTTCGCGCGAGCGCAGCACGCTCCACACCATCAGCGCGACAAAAATCGAAATCGGCACGTTGATGTAGAACGCCCATGGCCACCCAATCGAGTCCGTCAGGTAACCGCCGATCAGCGGTCCCGCGATGGGCGCGAGTATGGTGGTCATGGTTTGCAGGCCCAGCGCCTGCTGCACGCGCGCGGGTGGCGTGATGCGCAGCAGCAAGGTCTGCGACATCGGCATCAGGGGGCCGCCGGAGAAACCCTGCAGCACCCGGAAGATCACCAGCATGGAGAGCGATGGCGCCAATCCGCACAGTAGCGAGAACAGGCCGAAGCCCGCCGCGGCGATCGCCATCACCTTCACCGCGCCGAAACGCGCCGCCAACCAGCCGCTGAGTGGAACGGTGATCGCTTCCGCCACCGCATAAGACGTGATCACCCAGGTCCCTTCATTGGGCGAAACCGCCAGAGAGCCGGCGATATGCGGTACGGCGACATTGACGATGGTGAGATCCAGCACCGCCATGAAGTTGGCGAGCGCCAGCAGCGCGACGGTGCCGAACAGCGCCGCGCCGTGAAGGTAATTTGGCTCCTGTTCCGGCACGGCGCCTGCGTCCTACTGCTGCGCCGTGTCGATGGTGGCGACCATCGAGAGGCCGACGCGCAGCGGATGCTCATCAAGCTGGCGGGGATCCAGCGTCACGCGCACCGGAAGGCGCTGCACCACCTTGATCCAATTGCCCGTCGCGTTCTGTGCCGGAATAACGGCGAAGGCCGCGCCGGTGCCGCCGCTCAATCCCTGCACACGGCCGTGGAATTTCACGCCCGACCCGTAGAGATCGGAGACCAGTGTCACCGGCTGGCCGGCGTGCACCTTGTCCAGCTGACCTTCCTTGAAATTGGCGTCCACATACACGCTGCCGACCGGCACGATGCTCATCAGCGCCTGCCCAACCTGCACGCGCTGGCCGATCTGCACATTCTTCTGCGCCACCACGCCATCGAACGGCGCGCGGATCACGGTGCGGGAGAGATTGAGCTTCGCGGTATCGCGCGCCGCTTTCGCAGCCAGCACCTCGGGATTGTGCTCAACATCGGTGCCGCGGATCAGCGCCTGCTGGGATGACAGTGTCTGTTGCGCAGCCACGAGGCTTGCTTGCGCCGTTTCGTAGGTGTTGCGGTAGTCGGTGACCTGCTCGTCGGCGATGGCGCCGGCGCGCGAAAGCGCCACGCGGCGGTTGTAGTCCTGGTTTGCGCGCGTGACATCGGAGCTGCGAGCCGTAACCTGTGCTGCCGCCTCGGCGGCGTTGGCGAAGTATTGCTGCACCCGCCGCACGGTCTGCGCGTAGGTGGCTTCGGCCTGCGCATAGGCGAGTTGCGTGTCGGCCGGGTCGATCGTCACCAGCACCTGCCCGCGCTTTACATGGGCGGTGTTGCTGACGGTCACGGTGGCAATGGTGCCGTTGATCTGCGGCGTGATCTGCGCGCTGTCGGCGCCGACATAGGCGTCGTCGGTAGAGATGTAGCGAAGTCCGGTCCAGTACCACCAGCCGCCATACGCCAGCCCAAGCACGGCCAGCAGCGCGCCGAACACGATGAACAGCCGCCTGCGCAGCCCCTTGCGGCGCGCGGCGGTCTCCACCTGCTTCCCTGGCTTCTCGCGAAGGAAGGCGGTCGAACGGATATCGGCAACAGCTGCATCTGCCATGCTGTGTTACTCTTTCTTGTTTTACCGCTTCTTGTTTTGCCGCTTACACGAACTGCCAGAGCAGGACGGCGATGGCCGCGCCCGTGGCGAAGCCGCCGATCAGCGCGCCCACGATGTTCGCGGTGTCCTTTGCGTGTGCGTACGGATGGGACGCGCGCTCGTGGATGGTGATGGGTTCCAATTTCATGATCATCGCGCTCATTGGAGCGTCCACTGGTATTTGAGGGTTTCGTCGCGCGCGAAGCCATCAAGGCGGTCCGCCACGACGTCCTCGAGCAGTTCGGCATATTCCTTTGACTTCGCGGTCAAGGTGATCTCGAGGAACCCGTCGCCGGCGTTGAGCTCGCAACTGGCGAACGGGAAACGGATCGTTGCCAACCTGTCGTTGAACTGGAGATCAGGCACGCTTCGCAGCCAGGCTTTGCTGAAGCTGACCAGATACTCACTCGCCTTTTCGGTGCGGACGCGGGCGTAGGATATCGTCATCGTCGATTCTCCATGGTGCGATTAGAGGCGGGAAGGTGGCCGGTGAACACGAGTTGCGCCAACGTCGTGGCACCGAAGACCGTTGCCAGACGAATGGCGTTGAACCGCTCAGGACCCAGCAGTTGGGCTACAAGTGCGAGAACAAGGGACCAAAGGGCTGATAAAGTGATGACGCGACTCCAGGAATTGAGAGAAAGATCGGCCGGGACCGCAGAGGGGGGCAGAGTTCTGAGGCCCCGGCCGGAGGCGGGGAGGAACGGCAGCGTTCGGGAGGGAAGACGATGCCTATCCATTGCAATTCCCCGCAAACCTCCTATAACCGTACTGTACGGTCACTCGTGGACGTAGGCCGCGAGGGTTAATCCGTCAAGGACGACCGTACCGTACGGTCGTTAAATGTTTGTAATGTAGATTAAGGCGCAGCTTTGGAAGACCAGGCCACCATTGAACTTTCCCCGGTTACCCGGGACGGCAAAGACGAGCGGCGCGATGCCATTATCGCGATCGCCAAGCAGGCTTTTATAGAATTCGGTTACGCGGGAACGTCCATGTCCTGCATTGCCGCGCGCTTGGGCGGCTCCAAGGCGACGCTCTACAACTACTTCAAATCGAAGGAAGAACTGTTCGACGCCGTTGTCGGCAAGAAGTGCGAGCAGTTCGCCGCGATGTTGAATACCGCGGCCATCGAAAGCCACGGCGATCTGCGCGCGGCGCTCACCAATTTTGGCGAACATTTCGTCGAGCTGCTTCTCTCCGACGATGCTATTGCATTCCATCGGCTGGTGATCGGCGAATGCGCGCGCGTGCCGGAAATCGGCCACAGCATCTACAACGCCGGCGTCCGGCAGAATCACGGGCGCATGGCCGCCTTCCTGACGCAGGCAAAAGAAACAGGGCAATTGCGGGCTGATGCGGATGTGAATGTGGCGGCGGAGCAATTCGGCGACCTCTGCCTTGCCGGCATTCACCGGCGGAGATTGTGGAACGTGATTTCCAATCCCAGCCGCGAAGACATTCGCGCGAATGTCGCCAACGCCGTTTCAACCTTCATGCGCGCCTTCGGCGCCTGAGGACGCCAGGCGCTGAGCAGCCAACGGCCGCGTCCTCGCCGTTGTTGTTCCTTCCATTGTCAATCGGCAAGCGCGGATCATTTCCTTGAAATGACTCCCTTCGTCCTCTTCGGACCCTTCCACCTGATCGCGATGGCGTTGTCCCTCGCGGCAGGGGCGGCGCTCGTTGTCGTCAAGCGTCAGCGGCCCGCCGCCGATGGTCCGATTCGTTACACGCTCGGGCTGATTCTGCTCGGCGTCTGGATCTTGTGGTACGTGCTCGCCTGGCATCGCGGCTGGCTCACCATCGGCGATGCGCTGCCGATGAACCTGTGCGATTGGGCGACCATCGCCACGCTCGTCACGCTCTTTCGTCCCAAGCCGAAGAGCTACGATCTCGCGTATTTCTGGGTGCTGGGCGGCACCGTGCAGGGCATGCTTACGCCCGATACGCCGTACGATTTTCCGGAAGCGCGGTTCCTGATTTTTTTCTTGTATCACGGCGGCATCGTCGCGGCGGTGCTATACCTCACTTTCGGATTGCGCCTGCGGCCGCAGCCGCGATCGCTCCCACGCGTGATCCTGTGGTCGTTCGCCTATCTCATTGTGGCCGGGGTGACAGATGTGCTGCTCGGAACGAACTACGGCTTCCTGCGCGCGAAACCGGCATACCTCACGCTGTTCGATTTCATGCCGCCTTGGCCGTGGTACATCCCCGAACTGATCGCGCTCGGCTTCTTCTCCGCCGCAATCTACTACGCGCCGTGGTTCATCGCCGATCGCATCGCGGATCGCCGAGAGCGATCCCGGCCCTAGGCAAACTTTAGCGGGAGCGTAAGAAATCCCCGCCGCATGCGACTATCTCTCTTCAAGGGGAGAAGATGGAGCAGGACGAGCTTTACGGCTCCGCGGTTGCTGCGTTCGGGCCTGCACTCAAGAGGCTCGCGCGCGTGTACGGGGCTGACTACGAAGACGTGCTGCAGGACATTCACTTCGCCCTGTGGCGCAGCCTTGCCAGATTCAACGGCGAGTGCTCGCTGAGGACCTGGGTTTATCGCGTGGCTCATAACACGGCGATTTCGTCGAAGCTGCGCCGCAAAAAAGTGACGCTCACCAGCCTCGAACAACTGGCCGAGCTGCCCACCGACCAAGATACCGAGCACAGCGTGGGGCAGGCGCAGGCGATCGCGAAAATCCGCGCCCTCATTGCAACGCTAAAGCCGCCAGACGACCAGGTCATGCTTCTCTATCTTGAGGATCTCGATGCCCACTCGATTGGCGAGGTTACCGGACTCTCTCCCGGTGCCGTCGCCACGCGCATCCACCGCATCAAGGCGTTGCTCGCGCGCCGGTTCGGCGAAGGAGAACGCCCGTGAGCCCGGACATCAAAACAATCTGGCAGAACCAACCAGTGGAGGAAACGCCCGTGTCACTTTCCGATCTGCAATCGCGCGCCCAGGCATTCCGCCGCCGCGTGCGCTGGCGCAACGCCGCTCTTTACTTGTATTCGCTGTTCAACATCGTGGTGGGAGGCTGGCTGATCTATCGGCGGGTATTTCCCACGCTGATCTATCCGATGCTGCTCATGATCGCGGCGCACCTGTTTGTGCTCTGGCAAGTCGTGACACGGATCGGGGAAAATCGCGTTCCCGAGAGCTCGTTGACGCATGGTGGATTGGACTATTTGCGCCAGCAATACGAGCGGCAGCGGCAGGGTCTTGGTCGTGCCTGGCTTTGGTACATCGCGCCTTTCATGGGGCCGTTCCTGTGGGAGCTCGCGATCTGGCTGCGGGGAATTCTCGCCCATCCCGGCACTCCCGCGCAGGCAGCGAATATCAGGCTGTTTGTGATGACAATCGTCTCGGCTATCCTCTTCTGGGGCACCGTATGGTGGTTGTTCCGGCGTGGCGCGCGCCGCTGGCAAGCAGAGATCGCGGGGCTGGACCGCATTCGCGCCGAGTGACTTCGGGAATGTCGTCTTGTCCCGCGAGCGTGTCGGTTATGCCGCTTGTGTTTGTGCGTCGGCGCGTTCGCCACGGGGATCGAGCTCCAGCGAGGCGGGCGATGCCTGCGCCGGCATCGGCGCGTAGCGTTCGCCATGCGGTGGGGAGGCCGTGGTGCGGATGCGCGCGAAGGCGAAAATAGCAAGGCCGATGTGAACGGCCGCCGTGTAGAGAAACAATGTCGGCATGCCGAAACGGTCGGTGACCGATGCGGCGATCACGGGCCCGGCCACCGAGGCGGCGGCGTTGATCAGGAGCAGCGTGGCGGAGGCTTCCACGAACATTTCGCGCGGCAGCTTGTCGTTGGCGTGCGCCACGGAGAGGCCATAGATCGGCAGTGCCGCCATGCCGAACAGGGCGACGAGCATAAGCGTCGCCGTCTGACTGCGGCCGCCGAAGTACCACATCGCCACGCCCAGCGCCGCGGCGCACAGCGAGGCGCCGGCGATAATCACCCGCCGATCCATGCGGTCCGACAAGCGCCCCACCGGCAACTGAATCAGCGCGCCGCCCAGTGTGAACGCGCTCATGAAGCCGGACAGCAGTCCGCGCGTAAGGTGCTGGTCATGCGCGTAGACCGGCAGGAATGTCCAGCAGGCGGCGTTGGCAAAACCAACAGCGATGCAACCCGCCACTCCGACCGGCGAAATCTTGAACATGCGGATCGGGCGTAAAGCGGGCACTTCCACGGCATGCGGCTGCGGCGTGCGCGTCAGCCCCAGCGGAATCAAACAGAGCGCATAAAAAATCGCGGACAGAATGAACAACGTCTGGCTTAAGGGCCGGCCGGCAATGAAAGTCCATTGGCCGACGATCAGGCCGGTGAAATTCACCAGCAGATAGGCGGCGAAGATGCGCCCGCGCGTGGCGTTGGTGGCGCGATCGTTCAGCCAGCTTTCGATCACCATGTATACGTTCGCTGCCGCGAAACCGAAAAAGCCGCGCAGCAGAAACCAGGCGGTCTCATTTACCGCAAGGGACATCATCAGCGTCACGGCGGCGGCAAGGCCCGCAGCGGCCGCGAAGGTACGGCTGTGGCCCACCCGTGCCAGCAATCGCGGCCCTGCGTAGCAACCGGCGATGAATCCGACGTAGTAGGCCGAGCCGATCAGACCGATGGCGAAATCCGAGAAATGCGCGAGATGTCCGCGCACCGGCAGCAGCGTGCCGGTCAGCCCCTGGCCGGTGAGGAAAATGAGCGTGGACAGCAGGATCGCGCCGACGGACAGGAACTGCGACATGCCAACCGGCTCTTCGAAACGAAAAATGATTGGGCGAAGCGGATAGCGTTGGCTACCGCGTTATTGCGGAGAAATCAAAGCAACTGTTTGAACATCAAGCCGCGGCTGCCGATAACAGCGGCGAGGCGCTGTCTTCTGCGGACTCAAGGCCGCCGGCCGCGGCGAGGATATGCCGCGCCAGCGAATAATAACCGAGCGGACTGAAGTGGCGATTGTCCACCAGCTGCTCCGGCGGAAGAATCGCGTCGAGATCGAAGTAGTGGAAACGCGGCTGCGTCGCGCAGTATTGCCGATATGCTTCATTGATTGGCTCGCGACGGCCGGCATGGTTTTCACCCAGTCCCTTCGTGTAGGTGCCGATCACGAACACATGCGCCGCGGGATTCCGCCGCGCCGCCACGGCATCGAAAGAGTCGAGGATCAGCTTCAGCCGGTCGCCGTCGTTCAATTCCAGTTGGCGGAAGTTTTCTGCAAACCACTGCAGATCCTTCTCCTGTACATGCTTAGCCCAGGCATTGGGCATGCGCACCTGCGCCGCGTCGCGAATGCTGTAGTAACGGCCGTTCATGGCGGCGCCCATGCAAAGCAGGATCAATCGCGCCGAAGCGACGCCGTTGTCGAAAGTCACAGCGTCTTCGTAATTCCAGCACGGCAGCAGATGGTCGTGTGCTTTCAGCGCGGCGCGATCGCCGAGGATGAAGCCCGGATCGTCGTACCGCACCTTCACATCGCCGCGCATACGATTGACGAACTCCAGCCGGTCGGTGCTGCAATAGCTGGCGAGCTGCAGCAGGTCGCAACCGCCCAGCAGCACGAGCTTCCAGTTTTTCGCGATAGGCGAAATCCCGGCATCGTCGCGGTCACCCGCATTGATCCAGTCGATCTCCGCGTGCGTATCGAGGCCGTAGGAAACCGGCGGCGCGATCTCGATCTCCGGGCGTTCGAGCATCTCGTAGACGTATTGTTCGATGCCCATGTTCATGGTGCGGCAGGAAAACGCGAAATGAATCAGACGCGTGTTGTTCGGCCGCTTTTTCATGAGAAAAAAGCCGATCAACCCGTAATCGCCATAATTGTCCTTGGCACTGATGCAGCCCGCCTGATGGCCGAAGCGCCCCAGCAACCGGCGAAACTCCCGCATGTCATCCGCGGTGTTCAGCCGCTTCTTGGTGTAGTTCAGCTGGTTGGTGCGGTTGATCAGTTCCACCACGCGATCGAAATTGGCGTCGATGTCGCGGTCAATTTCGATCCGGATGTTGCTGGCGCGCAGGAAATCTTCATTCGAAAGCGCGGTCGTGTTCTTCTCCGCCACCTTGCGCTGCAGGAATTGGTACTGCTTCAGCCGCGTGAGTTCCGGATCGGGCTTGCCCGCGCAATGGGGGTGATCGAGCAAAGCATCGAGCACCTCTCCCGGATGCGCCGTCATGATTCCCGGATTGAAGAACTTCACCTCTTCGAGATTGGGCGGATTGTCATCGATGAAAAGTGTGTTTTCGGCGCGCAGCCCTGCGTCTTCCAGCATGCTCGCGATCGCCTGACCCTTGGGGCTGAAGGCGATGTGGGGAAATACGAAGTGCTCCCAGATGCCCAACCCCGAGAGAGCAGCTTTTGCCTCCTCGTAGCCGTTCTTCGAGCAGATCGAATTCACGATACCGCGGCGGGAAAGCTCTTTCACCATCTCGATATTGCGGGCGACCGGTGTCATGCCGCCTTCGAGCAGCGTGCCCGTCCAGAAAGTGTCATCCAGGTCCCAGACAATCAGCTTTACTTTATTCGCGATCATAGCAGTCCCTTCGACGCACATGCGGGAGCAGGCAATAATAATCTACCGTTCGCAGCCTTTCAGGCACAAGACAGATGAAGTGCAGTGAGGCTTAGGACTGCTCAGGGGTCATATCCGAGCAGCTCGAATTCCTCCCGGCAAACTTGGAAAACGACCTGCTTTTGCTCCTCGCTCAGAATTTCTCGTGCTGGCCGGCTGTCCGAACGGCTGCGGCCCTTCATGAGGGGTGGTGCATCGGCAATACAGATTCCGAGCTTGGCGGCGACGCGCCTGAGATCTTGCATGAGCGTCTCTTGCCGCAGGAAGTCGTCGACCACAGGTTGACCGCCGACCGTGTAGAACTCGAATGTCCGGTAGGTGCCCCGGCGGACAAAGCCATCGAGGTAAGTTGGAAACGGACCGTCGCGCTCTTCGTCATAGTTATAATAGGCGCTAGACACAGCTTTTTCGTAGGGGTGCCGCTCCACAGTGAACTTATAGGCCTGATCCCAGAAATCCGGTGAAAGCCGCTGTTTGATTTCTGCAGCCCTTGTATGTGAAAAAAAATCGCCGGCGCGCTTTGCAGTCCTAAAGACCTTTCGCTGCCGGTTCTCCACCGCTTCCCTCAGCGTCTGCTCGGCCGCAGGATCCGAACTGAAGTTTCGCGGGACCAGTCCGTTCGCGCTACGCTGCATCTCATCCCGCGGACCAAAGGGCGTTATGATGTCCGTGGGGCCGCAGCACGGCGCGAGAGCAATCTCCACAGCTGTTCCGCCGGTTTTTTTTGTTTTGATAAAGATGAACTTGTGAAGATAGGAGACAATCATCCAAGCGTTATGCCAAGTGCGGGAAGGTTCAGCACATATCGTGCGGCGCCCGGACGTGATTGACAACAGGACCCTGGTTTCGTCAACGTCCTCGGCCTTGACGATCTCATCCAAATCCTAAACTGCCCAGCTCGTGACAACCTTGCCTGCATCGGGAACGCCCGTGGAAGACGGGCCGGATTTCATTTGTGTGGGCATGCCTAAAGCCGGCACCGGCTGGCTGTACGACCAGCTTGATGCGCACCCGGATTTCTGGATGCCTCCGGTGAAGGAACTGGTCTATCTCAACCAGGAATATCCAGCGCTGAAGTTCGTGGATGAGAACGGCGTTCCCGTGCAGAGCCGGAAGGAGCGGCTGGCGCGCAAACGCGGCAGCTTTTCGCCGGAGGGCCGTGAGCGGCCCGGTGAGCGGCTGGTGCATCGCATTTCACTGGATGAGCGCGACACGGCCTTCCTGAAATACGCGAGTTCCGGCCGCGACAAGCCGATGGATATGGATTTCTATGCCGGACTGTTTCAGTTCAGGGGCGGATTGAAATCCGGGGACATCACGCCTCCCTATTGCAACCTGGAAAGCGGGACGATCGCGGATATCGTGCAACGCTTTCCCGCCATGAAGGTGCTGCTGCTGGTGCGCGATCCGGTAGCGCGGGTGTGGTCGCGCATCTGCATGTCGCATGCCGGGCGAGGCTTCGACACCGCCTTGCTGGTGGACGAAGCAGGGTTTCGTAGCTACGTCACGACCACGCGTAAACTCGGCGGGTTATCCGCCACCCAAACATACTTGCGGTGGCGGGAACACGTGCCGCAGACGGACCTGCGTGTTTTCTTCTTCGACGATCTGGTTCGCGAGCCTGCGCGTGTGCGCACCGAGGTTCTGCAGTTTTTGGGTGCCGATCCGGAAAAACGAAGTGGCGCAATTCCGCCGGATCACAACCGCAAGGCCAAGGAAAAGCTGGAGATGACGCCGCTCGCCCGCGCTGTGCTTGCGGAGCATTTCCGCGAAGAACTGAAAGCCAGCACCGAAATCTTCGGCGGGCCTGCATGCGAATGGCCTGCGCTGTACGGGCTCTGACTCATTCTTCACCGCCAGAGAATCGCATGGCCGCGCGCGTCGGGCGGCCATGCGCTCTGTTGCTTGTTAGTCCACGCGCGTTGCTGTCAATGTCCCGTCATGCTGGAAAATGATGTTGCCGCTGAGATCGTAGAACGTGACTTCAAAGTTCCCGCTGTAACTGTCGCCGGAAAGCTGGTCAGTTTCCGTCTTGGTAAGCCAACCCGTTAGATTGCCGCTGTCGTCGTAATTCCACGCGATCAGCGAGACGGAGACGGTGTGGCCGCTGATCTTCTTCCAGTCGCCGAGGATGATATTACCTTCGATGCTGGGAAAATCGGCGTTCTGAACGGTAGTACCATCCTTGTGCCATTGCGCAAAGACATTGCGGGTGCCGCCATCGTAGGTGGCCAGCCAGGTGCCTACGATGTCTTTGCCCACGCTGGGTGTAGCGTGCGAACGCAGAGAAAGAAGCCCGAGCGGCGAGATTGAATGCGCCTGATAGTGCCGCAGCTGCCCGGCTGCCTGGGCGGAGATGCTTCCTGCAGTCAGTATGGACGCCGCCGAGATCGAGACAAGTAATCGCTTCATTGGTTTGCTCCTTCGCTTACGCCGTGCCGAACTGCCGGCCCGGCGATTACCCATGGGGATTGCGGGCATGTTGCTTTTCCAGAAGCGCCTTCGACACATCCGGAGTCTGATGAATCGCTGATGAAAAGCTGATACTCTGCGCCCAGAGAGGGCTAGGGCGTGGGGCAGGTTGCATTCGGGAATAAGAGCGCCGCGAGGTGCGCGGCGATCAATCTCGCGCACGCGTCGTGCTTTAGCCTTGGGCTACTTGAGATCCTTCCCGCCACCCGTCAGGTGCGGCGCGGCGGCCGAAGCGAAACGCTCGAACCGCGGGTGATGCAGGTTCTGGTGGCCTTGGGCGGTGCGAACGGTGCCGTTGTCAGTCGCGACGATCTGATCGCAAGCTGCTGGGACGGGCGGATCGTCGGCGACAATGCCATCCAGCGCACGATCTCCCGATTGAGAGATGTTGCAGCTGGGATCGGCAGCGGCTGTTTCCAGCTGGAGACCGTGAACAAGGTCGGTTACCGGCTCATTGAACTTGGACCGGCGTTGCAAGCGGGCGAGGAGAAATTGCCTGTTCCGCCAGTGACGGAGCGCAACGCGGGCCGGCAGCGGGGTGTCCTTACAGGATTGGCGAGCGCACTGGGATTGGCAGCTATCGGTGCTGCACTGACTGTGTGGGCGCCTGCACCGGCTTCAGGTCCAATTATCATCGCCGTCGCTGGACGAGATCACGACTCTGCCGACATAGCGAGCGGCCTCGCCATCGACCTCGCAAGGCTTGCGAATGCGGGCGGTGCAATCGTTTTTGCCGATACGACTGAGAACCCTCGCAGCGACTATGTTCTCGTCGTGACGGAGCGCCGGATCGGTCATGGCGTTCAGGCCGATCTCGGATTGGCCCGGAAAGGTTCGCAGAGTTTATTGTGGAGCGCGTCATTTACCGGGGGACCGCATGATGCGGCACTCCTGCGGCAACGGGCGAGCCTTGCGGTTTTCAAGGTTGCCGGATGCGCGCTGGACACAAACAGCGATCAGGCGCAGACAAATGCGGCCTCGGGACAGGTCTTTTCCGCCTGCGAACGCTTGGATGGCGTGGCCGATGAACTGACCGTCGCGCAATGGCGGCGCATCGTAGCGTTGTCGCCCAACAATGGCCGGGCTCTCGCAACACTCGCGTTTTCGGAAGCGGTGTTCAGCACCGTGATATCGGGCCAAAAGGAGGGCGCGGAATTGCGTGCTGCCGCGCGAACGCACTTAGAAAAGGCCCGTGCGCTGAACGGCCAATTGGGTCTCACATACGCCGCCGAAGTAACGCTGACACCACCTTGGCAATACCGCGAAACCCAAGCGCAATTGGAACGGGGGCTTGCGAAAGACCCCGACTGCGCCGCGCTCCACGCGCTAAAGTCCGACGCGCTGCAGGCAGCCGGGTTCATGGATGGCGGACTTGCGGCCGCGCGAAAGGCGGTGGAACTGGAGCCTGGTTACGCCTCCTATCGTGGAAGCGTTGCGCTGGCCCTTGCCTATAATGGATTCACCGGAGCGGCCAATGCGGAGCTTACGGCTGCAGAGCTGCTCTGGCCCGACTCGGTCGCGTTGCAGGCGGCGCGCATCCGGTACGACTTTCGTTTTGGCAATGCCCCCAAACTGCTGCGCCAAATTGATAGTGGCCGGGCCTTGCCTGACAGTCCTTCGGTTGTCGCCTACGGCCCGATGCGAGCCTTTGTGCTGGCCCGGGCCAAGCCCAGTCCGGCGAATGTAGAAGCCGCGGCGGAGCTGGCGATCCGATACAGCAGTCCGCCGCAAGTGGCTCTTCAGAGTCTCGCTGCGCTCGGCCGCATCGATCAGGCCTATGCGCTTCTCGAACGTCCAAACCGGCTCGCCGGCTTGCGCGACGCTGGAACGTATATTCTGTTTCGCTCCAATGCGCGCCCGCTGCTGCTGGATCGCCGGTTCATGCGTTTGGCTGACCGGCTTGGTCTTGTTCAATTCTGGTTATCCAGCGACATGTGGCCGGATTTCTGCGGCGACAAGGATCTCCCATATAATTGCAAGACTGAAGCCCAACGCCTGCGCGCGAACAAGGCGGCGTAGCGGCCTAACAGTCACATATGCTTCTGCACGGGATGGGCCTTCCTTTCTTGTGCCGCGCCGTTATCGTGCGCGCCCGCACAAGGGGAGAGACATGGCGTTTCCATCCGATATCGAAATCGCACGCGCAGCGAAAATGCAGCCCATTTCGGAGATCGCGGCAAAGCTGGACATTCCTTCCACCGCAATTGAGCCCTACGGCCGCACCAAGGCGAAGATTTCGCTCGATTACATCGAGCAGCTGCGTGATCGGCCGGATGGCAAGCTGATCCTTGTCACCGCGATTACGCCCACCCCCGCGGGCGAAGGCAAAACAACGACCACAGTCGGTCTGGGGGACGGACTCAATCGCATTGGCAAGCGCACGGCCATTGCGCTACGTGAACCATCGCTGGGCCCGTGCTTCGGCATGAAGGGCGGCGCGGCCGGCGGTGGCTACGCACAGGTGGTGCCGATGGAGGACATCAACCTTCATTTCACGGGCGATTTCCACGCCATCGGCAGTGCGCACAATCTGCTGTCGGCGATGATCGATAACCACCTCTATTGGGGAAACGGGCACGATTTGGATTCCCGCCGCATCGCCTGGCGCCGCGTCGTCGACATGAACGATCGTGCGCTGCGCGATATCGTGGTGGGGCTCGGCGGAGCCACCAACGGTTTCGCGCGGCAGACCGGCTACGACATCACCGTCGCTTCCGAAGTGATGGCGATCTTCTGCCTGGCCCGTGATCTCAAGAACCTTGAGGCGCGACTGGGCGAAATCGTGGTCGGGAGCGCGCGCGACAAAAAACTGGTGCGGGCGCGCGAGCTGAAGGCAGATGGCGCGATGGCGGTGCTGCTGCGCGATGCGCTGGCGCCCAATCTGGTGCAGACCCTGGAGAACAATCCCGCCTTCGTGCATGGCGGACCGTTCGCCAACATCGCGCATGGCTGCAATTCGGTGATGGCAACACGAACGGCGCTGAAGCTTGCCGATTATGTGGTAACCGAAGCGGGCTTCGGCGCCGATCTGGGCGCGGAAAAATTCTTCGACATCAAGTGCCGCAAGGCCGGATTGTCACCCGCTGCGGCGGTCGTCGTGGCAACCGTGCGTGCGCTGAAGTTTCACGGTGGCGTGGCGCTCGCCGAGCTTGGCAAGGAGAATGTCGAAGCGGTCGAAACGGGGCTCGCCAATCTCGGCCGCCACCTCGACAACGTCGCGAAGTTTGGCGTGCCGGCGGTGGTCGGTATCAATCGCTTCTCCGCCGACACCGAAGCGGAGCACGCCGCCATTGCGAAGTTCTGCGAAAGCCGCGGCGTTCCGGTTTCCGTTTGCAACCATTGGGCCGAAGGTTCGAAAGGCACCATCGAGCTGGCAACGCAGGTAGCGGAAATTGCCGACAGCGACGCGGCAAAATTCCAGCCGCTGTATCCCGACAACCTGCCGCTCATGGAAAAGGCGCGTACCATCGCGAGGGAGATTTACGGCGCGAAGGACATTTTCATCGACGGACCCGCTTACGCGCTATTGAAGCAGTACGAAGAAGCAGGTTTCGGGCATCTGCCGGTCTGCATGGCGAAAACGCAATACAGCTTCTCGACCGATCCGGCGAAAAAAGGCGCGCCCAGCGGACACATGGTGGAAGTGCGCGAAGTGCGGCTGGCGGCGGGCGCCGGATTCATCGTGATGATCTGCGGAAACATCATGACGATGCCAGGCTTGCCGCGCGTTCCCGCTGCGGAGAACATCCGGCTCGATGAATCCGGTCAGGTGATCGGACTCTTCTGAAGCTCCCGCGCATGCGGGGGAGAACCGTTGGGCCTGGGGAACCGCCCGGCGGCTTGAGATCTCCTCCCCCGCAGGCGGGGGCCGCGATCTCAGCCAGCCATGCGGCGCCGATCACGCACCTGGTGCGGCTGATACGCCTTGCGGGCATGTCCCTCGCAATAAGGCGAACCGCTCTTTGGCCTGCGGCCGCAGAAATGGAATTCCTCGGCGCTGGGATCGCCGATGGGCCAGCGGCACATGCGGTCGTTGATTGTCAACACGCCGACGTAGCTGCCGTCCTCGAGCTGGATCGGCTCTTCTTCCACCGCTGGCGGCTCTGGCTCCCGGGCGCGAATATGAAGACGGGGCGCCGAAGGCAGGCGCGGACGATCCACGCGGGATGGCGTCGCCCGGCCAGCCAGGCCCAGGCGGTGCACTTTGCCGATCACGGCGTTGCGGGTGATGCCTTCGCCGAGCGCCCGGGCAATCTGGCTTGCAGACAGGCCCTCCGTCCAAAGTGACTTCAATTGGTCAACGCGATCATCCGTCCACATAGCTGGACCTCCCCGGTGCTTCAGCCAATCAAGCTCTTGGCCTGACCGCTACATATCGTAGCAGGAGATGAAACACACACAACACCTAAGGGCACCCCACTAACCCTTGTCCACAGAAATGAGGAAAGCGCATTCGCAGATCGCAGGCCAGATTCGCAAAACAGCAGGGTCCGCCTGGAACCCTGCTGTTTTGCCTGAACTGAATGGAACGTTACGGCGTGGCTGGCATCACCACCGTTGCATCCTGATCTGGATTCAGCGCGCCCGTCGTCGAACGCAGGGCTTGGGTCGTACTCTGGCCACCCGCCGCCGTGCCCAAGCCTTGGGTAGTACTCGTACCCAAGTTCAGGCCACTGGTTGTCGAGCGCAACGAGTGGATTGTGCTGGTCATGTTGTTGTTGACGCTCGCGATCGGCCGTGCCGTCGATGCTACCGGCCGTTCGTTAAACGCTACTGGCCGTTGGTTGAACGTGGTGATTCCTGGGCCGCCGCCTGTGCTTGAGGGCATAAACGGTGGCGGAATCACGCGGAAAACGTGCCCGTTGCCGGATACCGCCGAGACAGAAGATTGTACTGGCGAGATCGAAGGCCCAAGTGGCGGCGGGATCACACGGAACACGTGCCCGTTTCCGCCCGAGGTAACCGCCATCGTCGCACTGCTTGACGGATTCGGGCCGAGTGGATCGAGCGCCGGCTGAAAGACCTTGGTGGTTGTCGGTCGAACGGTCGCCGTAGTCACTCCACCGCCCTTTGCAAACACCGAGGGAGCTATGCCCAATGCCGAAGCAATCGCGATGCTTCCTAACAAACGAGATGTCGATTTCATAGGTGCGTCTCCTGTCTTCTCCTGGTCCGCTCTCCGCACTCGCATACAGAATCAATGATCGCGCCTGTTATGTGTTCCGAAGCAATACTTGTATGAGATATGGCACCATTGCAAAATTCATGCGTTTGCCGCACGAATATGGAATGATGTCTTTATCAATTGCTTTTGTAGTCTGATTGAATTTGCAGCTCGGCTAAAACAGACTTGCCGCCAGATTGATCATGGTGGCGAGAATTGCGGTGTTGAATCCAAAGGCGATCAGCGTGTGCAGCGTGCCGATGCGGCGCATTTCCTTCGAGGTGAAATTGATGTCGGCAGTTTGCGATGTCGCGCCGAGCACGATCGCAAAATGCACGAAAT
This sequence comes from Rhizomicrobium sp., assembly GCA_036269195.1. Lineage (GTDB taxonomy): Bacteria > Pseudomonadota > Alphaproteobacteria > Micropepsales > Micropepsaceae > Rhizomicrobium. The sequence goes on along the minus strand of DATASO010000014.1, from coordinate 193,807 downwards.
CCCAATAGTCGGGCTCACCGCATTCGCCAAACGCCAGCCCGCCCTGCAGTTTCCCGCTTTCCTCGGCCAGATAATAGACATGCGCGTAATGCAGCGCGAAGACGATCTGCACGAACAGCCAGGATAACACCACGGTCGCTGCCGCCAATGCGACGTGCAGACTGGGATTGCGGCTTCCTTTGGCGATTGAAAGTTCTGCGATCAGCGCCACGACACTCACGACCGACGCGAGAATGGTGAGGATGAAGATGAGATTGCCGCCTTCATCGTGTTGCGCTGCGCGGCGCTTCATGCGCTGAAGATCGATATCGCGCATGAACCAGAAGGCGAGGCAGAGAAAGATCACCACCGCGCCATCCCATCCAACCAGCGCCCGCGTGACTGCGCGCGAAAACCAGATGCTGCTTGCGAAGTAAAGCGCCACGCCAATCGCCACAGCGGCGGCAAGATAAGGCCGCGCAATCAACGGCCGGAGCACGGGAATGCGTGCAGTCGTGGCGGGCGAACTCAATTCATTGTCCCCAGCGAGTCGCGCTTCGGAGGAGAATGCGCGGCCCTCGCCGGGAATGACAATGGGCTCTAGGGCGTAAACCGATAGATTGCGCCTTCGTCATCTTCACCGCCGTGAACCGTGGCGCCGAAGTAGGTGCCCGGATCGCCATCCACCATGCCGTTATAGGCATAGGCGCCGTCCGGCACGCCAGAGAAGCTGTGCACCACGCTTTCGGTCCAATGCTTGCCGGATCGCGCCAGCTTGAAGATCACGCCGTCTCCATACGCGCCGCCTTCGCTGGTGGTGCCATAGAGATTGCTGGCGCTGTCCAAGTTGACATTACTAATCGGACTCGAACCATCGCCGCCGCCCGAGAAGCTGTACAGAACCTTTTCCGTCCATTCGCCCTTATGCCGCGAAAGTTCGTACACGCAGCCGGAATCGTTCGCGCCGGCGTAATATGTGGTGCCGTATATGTTGCCGAGTGCATCGAAAATCAGCCCGCCATAGGGAAAGCCGGCATCTGGCTCGCCGAGGAAGCTGTAGAGCAGCTTGAATTTCCAGCGGCCCATCTTGTTCAGCGTGAGCCGATAGATGCTGCCCTGTCCATTGGCACCGCCCGCCGTCGCCGCGCCGTAGAGCGCGCCATCCTGCAGCACCAATGCGCCGGCTGAACCGCCGATGCCATCGGCCCCCGTAAAAGCATGCAGCACCTTGAACTTGTAGGCGCCGTGCTTCGCAGGTTTCATTTCGTAGATGGTGCCAAGCCCGTTCACACCGCCCGTCGGCGCCATGCCATAGAGATTGCCGCTGTCGTCGAGCGTGAGGCACGCGCCGGGGCCTTGGCCGTCGTCGGTACCCTGGAACTGATGGATGACGGTCTGTGTCCAGCTGCCATTGTTGTTCGTCAGCTTGTAGGCGATGCCGCAGCCGCCTTCGCAGACACCGCCGCCCCCTGTTACGGCCGTGCCATAGAGATTGCCCGCTGAGTCCAGCGTCACGCCCTTGTACGGCTCGGCGCCATCCGCACCCCCTGTGAAGCTGTAGAGCACTGTATGCGTCCAGCTACCGTCGCCGTTGGGATGCAGCTGCCACACGGTGCCGCTGGCGAAGACGCCGCCCTGCACGGAAGTGCCATAAAGATTGCCGGCGGCGTCACGAACCAGATCGGTGTCGGTGTATTCGCCGTCTGCGCCACCCTCGAAGCTGTAGATCACTTGTTCGGTGACCGCGAAGGCGGTTGTTGTGTGCGCAGGGAGCGTTGCGGAAGTAGCGATAAGACCGATGGAGAGTGCGCGTGCGGTTTTCATGATGTCCCCCAAGCAATGGCTCCGGCTGAGCTTATCACCGGAGTACCGGCACGGCGACGTTTCAGTCCTGCCGCTTATTCCATGGAGGGACACCCTGCCGAAGCGCGAGTAGCGCTCCGGCAGGCGTAGGCATCAGTAGAAGACGCCGTAGGCAACGTCCTCCACATCTCCAGTGTGGAGATTTACCAGCAACAGGTCCGGCCCATATCGCACCCAGCGGTAGCCCGGCGGTGCCGGATCGAGGCCAAGCGGCGCGACATTGTCATAAAAATATTGCGAGACGAGGAGGATCGCCGGAATCCGCTCGCCCACAGCCCAATGCCGGTAACCGTAGCCGCGTGGATACAGGAACATCGAGGCACGAGCCCGGTTGATCCAGCGCCCGCGCCAGTACCAGCGATCTTTCGTCGGCCGGTGCCACACGGGCGGACGATGATGCGGCGGCCGGTAGGTAGGCGGCCGGTGATGCGGGGGGCGATAGTGCGGCGGACGATGCGAGGGCGGATTGTACGAAGGCGGCCGATGATGCGGCGGCCGATTGCTGGGCGGCCTATGCGGCTTGCCGGGTTTGACCGGCTGGATCGTCATTTCGTCGCGATGAGGAGGCCTTTTTCTCTCGGACGATGGCGCCGCCAAGGCCAGAGCAGGCAACACAACACAGAACGCGGTTGCAAGCGAAAGTAACCGTTTCATTGTTCCTCCAGCAGCTTTTGTCCACGCGAAAAACTCAACGCGGTGCGGCCGCACGGAGCAGGAAACACAAGAATCGCCGCAACCCCGTTTGGGATTCTATCAAAAAGTTATTCGCCGCGCGAGGGCGGTGTCAGCCATGCCGGCGGATTCGCGCTCGCGTCTGCCGTCGCGATTGCAGGCTTCCCCTCATGCGTGATGGCGGGAACGGGCGTGCCGCTCTTCACCACCACAGTGGTTCCCACGGGCGTTTCGTCGAACAGGATTTTCGCGAATGTGCGCGGCAGGTGCACGCAGCCGTGGGAGGATGGATAGCCAGGCACGCCGCCGCCATGCAAGGCCACACCGCTTCGTGTGAAGCGCTGCGTGTATGGCATCGGCGCGTTTTTGTACTTCTTCGAGCGATGCTCCCGGTATTTCTCCAGGATCCGGAACGTGCCAGTCGGCGTGCGATATCCGTGGCGGCCGGTTGAAACGGTGGTCGCACCGATGCGCACGCTGTCGCGATAGATGGAAGCACGTTGGGCGCGAAGATTGACGACGATGCTCATGTGTCCATCCGGCGCAAGCCACGGTGCCCAGATGTAACCGCCCGGCCTTAGCCGGCTGACATCCGCATCGGTGATTTTGGAATTATTGGCGCTGCAAGTATTGCGCAGGAGTGGTGTCGCAACCAACACCAGAAGCGCCGTGATGAAAGCCCTTAGCATTTGTTGCGCACAAAGCATCTACTTTATGCATAACGCGCGTAACTCGAGAGCGGATGAACAGAATCGTGACGCGCGCCCGATTGCAGAAATTAAGCTTCTATATTAGGCTTTGCGCATAGATGGGCGCTGGGGCGCGAGCCTTCCCATCACAAGTTAAGTTAGTAGGAGTATCGCGCGATGAACGTCTCACGACGCTCTTTGCTTGTGTCGGGCGCAGGTCTGGCGCTCGCAACAGCACTTAAACCTCTCAATGCATTTGCCGCAACGAATGTTGCGCCGGATATTATGCGGCGTGCGCTTGCCGCGCTGGACCGGCATAGTGCATTAATCGCGCATCGCGATGTCCTTGCGATCGCGAATTTCTCGCTGCCATCCCGCGCGCCGCGTTTTCAGATTGTCGATCTCGCCAGCGGGCGAACCACATCCTACCTCGTCGCGCACGGACGCGGCTCCGATCCACTGCACACAGGTTGGCTGGAGCGTTTTTCGAATGCCGCGGGATCGTACGCGACCTCTGAAGGTGCCTACCGCACGGAAGGGATATATGTCGGTGCGCATGGCCGCTCCATCCGGCTGCAGGGATTGGACGCGAGCAACAACAACGCGCTTGGCCGCGCGATCGTGGTGCACGGGGCGTGGTATGTCAGTCCGGAGATGGCGCGCACGCATGGCGTGCTCGGACGCAGCGAAGGATGCTTCGCTTTGGCAGAGGCAAGCTTGCCGGACGTGTTGAATCGCCTTGGCCCCGGCCGCCTGATCTACGCCGACAAAGTGTAGCCGCAGGTTCTCCAAATTCTCCGGCGCATCCCGCCAAGCCGTGCGAGCCACGGACACCGATGCGGCGGCGTCCATAGCCCGCATGCCGGCAGTTCAGGCGGCGGCGCGTTCCTGCGAAGTCTTCTGCTCGAGCGGTTCTTTGCGGCCGGGCGCCGGCGCTTGTGTTCGCACGACGTCCTTCGCGTTTTCCGCGGCGTCCGCCTGCGCGTCCAACTCCTCCTCGGTCAGCCGCCACCAGAGATTCGTCATGCGTTGCGTCTGCTCGAAAGAATCCCGGACAGCGTCGGAAAACCACTCGTGATCGATCGCAAGCAGGCCTGACAGCCCGTCGCAATGCCGCAGGCGTTCGAGCGTGCGGGTATTGCGCTCCAGTCTGCGGTTGAAGAATTCGAGAGTCTCCTCCTGCGCCGTACGCAGCGTCTTTTCCAGAATCGCGCGATTTCGCTCTGTTAGCGTGCGAAAAGGTGCCGTGAACAATTCATGTGTTTCATGCGCAGCGGTTGCCATGGAAGCAGCTCCTTGCCTTTTGGTCTCGACGCAATGGTGGATCACCCAGCGCCCTTTTTCGATTGTCCCCACCTTAGCCAAACGCCGGTCTTCTGGACCGGTTTCGCAACCCTCCCATGAACTTTGTGCGTCGGAAGCGCGACGCCGCTTGCTTGACGCTTTTGTTACGGCCCAAGATAAGCGCAGAGCTGCGCTCGCCCGTGCCATGTCAGGAGAATCCGTCGTGCATTCTTTTCCCTCGCTGCTTCCCACTTACGCGCGCGCGGACGTGGCGTTCGTGCGCGGCGAAGGCGCGTATCTGTTCGACGAACAAGGCCGGCGGTATCTCGATTTCGGCGCCGGCGTGGCGGTGAACGCGTTGGGGCACGCGCATCCGCATCTCGTGGAAGCGCTGCGTGAACAGGCGGGCAAGCTGTGGCACACCTCCAATCTCTATCGCGTGCCGGGGCAGGAGAACCTTGCGCGCCGGCTGATCGACGCCACGTTTGCGGACACCGTGTTTTTTACCAACTCCGGCGTTGAAGCCATCGAATGCGCCATCAAGACGGCACGGCGTTATCATTTCGCGAACGGCGCGCCGGAGCGCTTCCGCATCGTCACCTTCGAAGGCGCCTTTCACGGCCGCACGTTGGCGGCGATCGCCGCGGGCGGGCAGGCGAAATATCTCGAAGGCTTCGGCCCCAAGGTCGAAGGCTTCGATCAGGTGCCGTTCGGCGATGCACGCGTGCTTGAACAAGCCATTACCGATGCCACCGCTGCGCTGCTGATCGAGCCCATTCAGGGCGAAGGCGGCTTGCGCCCGGTGCCGCCGGAATTCCTCAGGCATTTGCGCGCGCTGTGCGACGAACGCGGCATGTTGCTGATCTTCGACGAGATTCAAACCGGCATCGGCCGCACCGGCAAACTGTTCGCGCATGAATGGGCGGGCGTGGAGCCCCATATCATGGCGATCGCCAAAGGCATCGGCGGCGGTTTTCCGGTGGGCGCGTGTCTGGCGACGGCGGAGGCGGCGAAAGGCATGACGACTGGCACGCACGGCACCACTTTCGGCGGCAATCCGCTGGCGATGGCGGTGGGCAATGCGGTGCTGGATGTGGTGCTGGCGCCGGGATTTCTCGAGCATGTGAAGCGCGTCGGCAATTACGCGAAACAACAATTCTCATCGCTGATCGCGGAGTACCCGTCCGTGTTCGAAGACCTGCGCGGCGAAGGCCTGATGCTGGGCCTCAAGATGCGCGTGCCGAATACCGAATTCATCGATGCCTTGCGCGCGCACGGCATGCTCGCCATCGGCGCCGGCGACAATGTTGTCCGCCTCCTGCCTCCGTTGATTATTGAAGAGGATCACGTGCGCGAGGCGATGGAAAAATTGTCCATTACCGCGCAGGAATTCGGCGCGAGGACCAGGGGATAAGCAAGGGCTTATGCTCGGCAGTTTCTCACTGTAATCAGAATTTCGTGGCCATGCCGGTATAGAGTTGAACGTCCGGCGTGGCGCGGTTGAGGCCGATGTTCACGCCGCCATCGATCTGGAAAGTTTTGGTCAGCAGCTTGGTGGCCGCGAAATCCAGCGAGTATTGCGTGGGCGCGCCGGCGGGATCGTCATTCCAGTCGCCCCACATTTCGGCGTTGAGGGTGACATCGCCGGGCAGCGCATAACCCACCACCACCGTCTGGCCGGTATTGAAGTGGCGGCCGTTCCCGTTCGCGTTCTTCAGCGCATCGAACTCCGGCGAGAATCCGAGCGACCACACCTCCGACAGCGTGATGTTCACCGGCACGCTGACGCCGCCTTCCACCGCGCCGTTGCCGATGCCATCGCGCGCCGTGGGCAGCTTCACATACGGAATGAAGCCCAGCTGCACCTCGCCTTGCGGAATGGCGTCATATTTCAGCTTGAGGAACAGGTCGCCGATGCCGTCCAGCGCGCGCGTGCCGAAGGCATCGTGGGTGCGGGCGATTTCGTATGGCGCGATGCTCGCCTCCACATCCCAGTTTTCGGCAATGCCGTATTTCAAGGTGGGATTGGTGATGAGCCAGGTATCGGTGGTGACGCCGCCGCCGCGCTGGAAGGTGCCGTTGAAGAGATCGGTTTCCAGCTGCCAGGTGCCGGGATCCACCGCGCAGGCGTTGTTGGATTTCGTCGGCCGGTCTGCGCAGATGGGAGTTTGATCGCCTGCCTCCGCCGAAGCACGCTGAACCGTGGCAAGAAGCAGACAAATGAGGCCGGCCGCGAATCTCAGGGTCATAAGCACACTTGCCGAAAGGAGCAATTCGTCTTACATTCTTACCTATGACCGCGCCGGTTTCCAAGCTCACTTCCAAGGCACAAACCGTCATTCCCAAGGCGGTGCGGGAGAGGCTGGGGCTCAAGCCCGGCGATCTCGTCCGTTATGTCTTCGAAGGCAAGCGGGTGGTGATCGAGCGGGCGCCCACCGGCGTCGAGGACGATCCCTTCGCCACCTTCACCGAATGGGCCAGCGAAGCCGACGAAGAAGCCTACCGCTCGCTCTGACCGATGCGCCTCCAGCCTTTCGACATCGTGGTGGTGCCGTTCCCGTATGCGGACCGGCTTGCGGAAAAGCACCGCCCCGCCGTCGTCATCAGCGCGCCCGTTGTCAGCGACCGCTACAAACTGGTGTGGCTCGCGATGGTCACCAGCGCGGTCAATCCGCCATGGGCCTGCGACGTGGAGATTTCCGATCTCGCAGTAACAGCGCTTCCGGCGCCATCGCGCATCCGGCCGGTGAAAATTGCGACAGCCGATGTCGCGCGCATTGTCCGTCGCATTGGCAAGCTCAGCGCGCGAGATGCCAAGGCGCTCAAGAGCGCGCTTGCAGCATTGCTGGCGGGCTGACGAGGGCGGGGCTTGATGGCGCTGGACGCAATCGAGGTGCGGACGCGGCGGCCGCTCTGGTATTACGCCATCGCTGCCGTGCTGCTGGCGATGCAGATCGCCGTGTTGTGTGCCTTCGGGCAACCGTTCGTCGCGGCCAGCGGGCAGATCCTTCTCTGGGTGAACGATCCGTTCAGCGCGGAAACATCGCAACAGCTGGCCGACTGGTACAGCTTCTCCCACATCATCCACGGCTTCATCTTCTACGGCCTGCTGAAGCTTGCGGCGCCGCGCCTGCCGGCTGGCGCGCGCTTCCTGATCGCGATGGGCGTCGAGGTCGCGTGGGAGTTGACGGAAAACACGCCCATGGTCATCCGGCACTATCGCGAGCAGGCGCTGGCCGCCGGCTACAGCGGCGACAGCATTCTGAATTCGGTATCCGACACCTTGATGATGTCAGCCGGCTTCCTGCTGGCGTCGCGGTTGCGGTGGCAGCTTGTCGTCGCGCTGGCAATCGGCTTCGAGATCTTCACCGCGTTTGCCATTCGCGACAACCTGACTCTCAACGTGATCAATCTGCTCGCGCCGGCCGATTGGCCGCCCATACACGCCATTCATCACTGGCAAGCAGGCGCCAAACATTAGATTCTGTTGGGCTGGCCCCGGAGACAATGAAGCAATGAACCAGAAAAGCTGGACTTCCCCGCCACCGCGATTCACTCGCATCGTTGTTAAATGGAGGGTTGCTCCGGTAGCGGTCCATGCAAGCGCGCACGCCATTCGACCACGGTATGAGAGTAGTTGAATGTTCGCCAACCGCTGGCAATCCCAATGTCGAAACCGTAACGGACGATGATCGTCAGCCTTTGCCGCCCGAGATTGTCAGGCGCCAAGCGTAAGACCTCATCTGCGATGGAATCCGCAAATCCTTCCGGATCGCTTGGCCTGCCACGGTAGATAACCGTGACAACGACAGAGGTTGTTACCTGCGCCGGTCCGCCGTTCAACATGAAAGTGGAACTGCCTTCGCTGACGGCAGGTACCGAGAGCGCGTTGGGAGTGGCCCTCACTTTTTTCTGAATCTCCAGCAGCTTGTTGAAGTCCACACCGAGTGCGCTCCCCATCCGGCCGGCCCAGTTCAATCGCTCGCCCACCGGAACCGCTGCGAGCGTGATCACAAAAATCACCGCCACAATGGCGATATGTACAGGGTTGATGGTCTGCACAATTGGCCGCCCGATGCTTGTGCTGCGGACTACGAAAGTTCGCGCCGCAAGGATCATGGACAACCTGGCGTGTCTTCCAGTTCGCCAGATAAAGATAAACTGTGCTCAGAAGGATGCCGAATACCACGAATGCATCTCTATCGCGAACACCCAAGTCATGGAGCCGCTGGAGATATTGAGAAATGAAAAGTCCATGCCGTTCGCTGCGAAGGGTACTTCGAGTACGAATGCACGCCCCAGGGAGCGCCAAATGGCGATCGTACCGCCGTCGCGCGTCACAACTCGAATGCCGAGAACGCGCTTGCCCGGTGTACCACCGCCTGCCAGACCGCTGTTCAAGAACGCAAAGTAGAGGAGGGCAATTGGCAAGCCGATGATCCGGCCATTGGGACCGTATTCAATTAGCTTCTCGTAAAAGACGGTCGCGATAATCCAGCCTGCAACGCCCAGAATGATCGAATCGATTAGCAAAGCACCCAGGCGGCGCCAGAAGCCGGCAAACTCCACGGCCGGCGTCCCGCCGGAGATCGGTTCTTCAGACGATTCACCCATGCGATGCCCCCCTAGAATCAAGCAATAGCACAACCGAGAAAAGCGTCGAACCCAGAAGGCCGGTGCCAAACACTGACCGCATCGCTGCAGTCGGCGACATGACAGGTATGTAATTTGCGGCACCGGGCGAGCGAGCCTACCGTCTATGCTTCCGCGCGCCGGTCCCATGGCCGAGAAGACGCGCCAAGAGGGGATCTTCCATGCTCAAGTTGCTTGCCGCCGCCGCGGCTCTCGCGGTGCTGCCCGGACTGGCGTTCGCCGCCCCGCTCACACCACTGAAAAATCAGCCGCCCAACGGCGCGCAGGTGACATTCCTGCTGACGGACGGAACGGTTCTGGCGCAAGGCTTCAGCGATTCCGATTTCTGGGTGCTGACGCCGGACAAGTCAGGAAGTTATGTCAACGGCACCTGGAAGCAGGTGGGCAGCCTTCAGTCCGGCTACGCGCCGAATGCAGAGTCCTCGCAGGTGCTCGCCGATGGGCGCGTGCTGATGGAGGGCGGCGAATACAATTTCGGGAATTTTGCGCTCACCAATCAGGGCGCCGTGTATGATCCGCTGAAGCAGACTTGGACGCCCGTCAAGCACCCGAAAGGCTGGCAGAACATCGGCGATTCCCCTTCGGTTGTGCTTGCGGACGGGCGGTTCTTCCTGGGCGACAAGCTGCACAAGCGCGGGGCTATCCTCGATCCCACGACGATGAAGTGGACGGCCGCCGGTTACGCCGGCAAGAAGGATTTCAACGCGGAGGAAGGCTGGACGCTGATGCCGGACGGCAGCGTTCTCACTTACGATGTGAAGGCGCATCCGAACTCGGAATCCTACAATCCGACCACGCAGACCTGGACCGGACTCGGCAGCACGAAGGCCGACCTCCAGGCGCCGGATTGTTCAGGCCAGTGCTGCCTCAACTATCCGCCGAAGAACAAGTGCTACGATCCGCCGGGCGAGGTTGGTCCCGCGGTTCTGCGGCCGGATGGCACGGTGTTCGCCACCGGCGCCTCCAGCCACACCGCCATCTACACTCCGGGCTCGGGATGGAAAGCCGGCCCCGATTTCCCTGGCGGTGACAACGCCGGCGACAGCTTTGCGACGCTGCTGATCGACGGCACCGTGCTGGTGCAGAGCGTGAGGGGCACGCTGTATATCTGGGACGGCAAAAACCTCACCAGCGCGGGTGCGAATGCCGGCGGCCTGATGACCGTGCTGCCGACCGGGCAGATCCTGATTGGGGGCTCGGAAGTCTACACCAGCACTGGTACGTATCAGGCGGCGTGGCAGCCCACAGTCACCAGCGTTCCGTCCACGCTGACCCACGGCAAGACGTATCAGATCTCCGGCACCCAGTTTAACGGGCTGTCGCAGGCCGGCGGCGGAATGGGCGACGAATATCAATCCTCGACCAACTATCCACTGGTGCAGATCACCAACAATTCGACCAAGGACGTGTTCTACGCCCGCACCCACGATCACAGCACCATGGGCGTGGCCACGGGAAGCACGCCGGTGTCTACCAATTTCGATATGCCGTCGAACGCAGAGACCGGGGCGAGTTCGCTGGTTGTCATCGCCAACGGAATTCCGTCGGCCCCTGTTTCTGTTACCGTCAAATAGAGTCACACTCTTGTCACGCAACCCTCCTGCCATAAGCGGGAGGGTTGTTGTTTCAGCCGCGCTCTTCCCCTTTGCTCCGCTTTCAGAGCTTGATCTCCTCGCACGTAGATATAACTTTCACCCTCCCCTTGAGGGAGGGTCGAAATTTGCGAGCGCATGCGAAGCAAATTTTGGGGAGGGGTGATGCCTTCAGGCGCAGGCGCGAGAGATTAACCCCTCCCCGAAAAATCTTCCGCTGCGCTCCAGTTTTTTCGACCCTCCCTCAAGGGGGGGTGGGGAGACTCCGTTCGACTCAATCACGCACTAGTGGGCGAACATACCGGGCTTGTATTGCGCGCGGGTTGCGATCGCGATGCGATTCCAGCTGTTGATCTGCACAGCGGCAAGAATGAGCCAGGGAATCTCCTCATCCTTGAAATGCGGCTTGAGACCCTCGAATGCCTCGCGCGAAGCGCCGCTGTCGGAGATAAGCGTCAACTCGTCGGTCCAGGCGAGCGCCGCACGCTCCTTGTCCGAATAGAGCGGGGACTCCTCCCACGCGTCGAGCGATGTCATACGCTCAGGCTTCTCGCCATGCTGCAACGCCTGTTCGGTGTGCATCGCCAGACAGAAGGCGCAGCCATTGATCTGCGACGCGCGCAGCTTGATCAGATTGTAGAGCGCCGGCTCGAGATGACGGGCGATCAAGCCTTCCATTTCCAGCAGGTGCTTGTATGCGTCGGGCGGCATGTCTGAAAGGTTGAACCGCGGTGCTTCGACCATGATGCAGCTCCTGTCGTTGGCAGTTGGGCCTTGTGGCAGCGGCGCCTCTTCCGCGGCGCCCCTGGGCGGCGATGGATCGCCACCCCCGACAAGAGGTTACCGCCGCGGCCCTTTAGAATCATGGAAATTACCGTTGGCCCAACTCGTTCCCGTCCCTCAGAACACTGGGACAGAAAGCGCATACTGAACCGTCCGCGCGGACCGGTGCAGGTTGTCTGGGGCTGCCTCCGTCGCTAACCTGCGTCCAAATAGAGGGGAAGCAGATGCGCAAGATTCATGTCGCGATGGGTATTCTCCGCCATGCGACGCTCGCGGCGGGCATCACGCTCGCGATGGTAGCGCACGCCGCTCTGGCCGATGGCAAGTGGAAATCCTTCCAACTCGGGTCAACCGAAACCATACCTTCGGCCATCAACGACAAGGGCGTGATTGCGGGTTTCTATATCGGGGATACCGAGTCTGGCTTCCTGCGGATGCCGGACGGCACTGTCACAAGCTTCGATGTGGTGCAAGGCAGGGACACCCAGGTCGCCGCCATCAACACGAACGGCGCTGTGACCGGAAACTACGCGTACTATCACGGTTACCTGCGGGCGCCGGACGGAGCGGTGACCAGTTTCGATCCGGCAGGTTCCATCGCGACTTATCCGGCGGCGATCAACGACAAGGGCGTGATCGCCGGCTACTGGATGAAAGAGGCTCACGGGCAGATCGGTCTTCGCGGTTTTGTTCGCACGCCGAGCGGCAAGCTGAAGACCTTCAACGTTCCCAAGGCGCTCAACACCTACGCGAACGCGATCAACGAGAGCGGCGTGGTGGCCGGAAGCTACGAGGACGCAAACAAGCAATGGCACGGCCTTGTGCGCGCCGCCGACGGCACGCTGACGATCTTCAGCATCTCAAACGTGCAGGCGACCAACTTTATGTCCACCGGCATCAATGCCAGCGGCCAGATCGTGGGGTATTATGCGGACAGCAACGATCACACCTACGGATTCCTGCGCGATCCGGACGGAACGATCACCATTCTGGACTACAGCAATGGCTATTTCATACCCAGCACTAAGGCTTACAGCATCAACGACAGCGGACAGATCGCCGGTGGCTATGTGGATAGTGCCGCGTCGCACGGGTTCGTCCGATCGCCGGATGGCCAGGTTACCACCCTCGACTTCCCGGGCAATGAGGATGGGACGGCCACCATCGGCATCAACAGGAAGGGCCAGGTGACGGGCTATTACCTTCTGGGCGGCCCCTGTACCGCCTATACGTTCTGCGGCTTTGCGTGGAAGCCATAGCGGGACGAGCATAACTTTGAGCGACACTTTCCCCGACCGGCTCTGCGTCAATCCCAAGAGCCCCTATTACGACGAGGCGGTGCTCGTGCGTGGTGTCGGCATCCGCTTTAATGGCGCGGAGAAAACCAACGTTGAGGAGTATTGCGTGAGCGAAGGCTGGATCCGCGTGGCGGCGGGCAAAACCGTGGATCGGCATGGCGATCCCATGACGGTGAAGCTGAAGGGCACAGTTGAGCCTTTTCATCAACCGGCTTACGGCAAACCCGAAGCGCAGCCGTAGTTGCGAAGGTGGCGCTAGGGCTTGAACTCGAAGATCGTTCCCTGGCCGAAATCGCCGCCGAACGATGCCGTGCCATAAAGTGCGCCGGACTTGTCCCGAAGCAACCGTCCGCCGGGCGAAATGCCATTCCGGTTGCCGAAGGAATGAACCACGGTTTCAACACCATCGGGCGTGATTTCGTAAATGGTGCCGTTATCGCCTGCCCCGCCAGCCGCAGTTGTCCCCCACAGCGTTCCGGAATCATCGACGACCGGCTCCGCCTGTGGATCCGCCCCATCGCCTGCGGCGTGTCCCTGAAAGCGATAGAGCACGGCAAACGTGCCATCGGGCGCAACCTTGAAGACCGTGCCGCATCCAAAGAAGCAGTTCGCGCTTCCGCCGAGATTTGTGGTCCCGTAGAGATTGCCGAATGAGTCCGCGGTCACGCCGTTTGGCGACATGCCGTCGCCACCGTTAAACTCGTGAAGCTTCTTTTTCTTGCCGTCTGGAGAAAGCTTGAACAGGGTGCCGTATTTGAATTGCCCTCCGGTCGAGGTCGTGCCGTACAGGTTGCCGGCATTGTCGAGCACCAGGCCGCCGCGGGGAGACGCGCCATCTTTCTCGCCAGTGAAGGCGTACAGCACCTGCATATTCCGGCCTTTGCGATCGAGGCGGAAGACGGTGCCATGATCGTCCGAAAGATCCGCTTGTCCCCGTGAGGTGCCGTAGAAGTCGCCGGACGCATCCCTGATCAGATCGGCGGCGGGCGCGCCGCCGAGCCCGTTCGCTTCGTCAAAATAGTCGAGCACCTTTTCGCGGCCGGTGCTGCTTATTCGGAAAACGATGCCTCCGCCGGTGCGGCCGATGCCACCGCTTTCCGTGGTGCCATACAGATTTCCTGCCGAGTCGACTATGACACCGGCATGGGGGAAGGCGCCATCATCTGGTTGTCCTTTGAACGAATAAAGCGCGGTGAAAACCCCATCGCGGCTCAACCGGAACACTGTGCCATCGCCGTCGGGCCCGCCGTATGGCGTCGTACCATAAAGATCGCCGTTTGAGTCCATGCTCAAACTTGAGCCGGTCCACTCGCCATCCGCGAGCGAATAGAGCACTTTGAATTTGGCAGAGGCATTGCTGGAAAAAGCCAGCACGGCCGTCAGCGTTAAGAGGAGAAATCGGGTCAAACGCGGACTTGCTCTCCGCGCGAGAGGTTTGCACGCCATCGCAATCCCCCGGCTCTGTAGAGAATGGTACGCGCGGCGTGTGATGGGAACAAGCCGCCCGTGCCGCGATCTAGGGCGTGCGCAGGAAACCGTGATAGACATTCTGACTGTCCTGGAACGTCCCCGCGATTGCGCCCTTGCTGTTAATGGCAAAGGCAATGGCATAACCGTACTGCCCCGGAACATGGAGGTCGTTTATCGTGCCGTCCGGCTTCCGGATGTAGGTGTGATCGCGACGGCGCCGCGTCTGATCGAAGCCGGCGATCACGCCGCGATCGTTGATCATCGCGCTGTTGACGCGCGTGCCCGGCAGCACGCCTGCATCGAAGGACGTGAACCCTCCGGCGGGGTCGCGGATGAATCCATGCCAGTCCAGACCGTCCGAATAAGCACCGGCGATCGAGCCGGCCGCGTTGATGGTGTCGCCAACGGTCCACAAAGGGCCGGGGACGTCGAAAACGGTGATCGTGCCGTCCGGGGCGCGCATGAAGCCATGCTCACGATACTGACTATCCTCGAACTGTCCCGCGACGACGCCCGAATCATTGATGCTGTCCGCCTCGGCAAAGATGGAATCGGGAGGATCGAACTGGATGAACGTGCCATCCGCCACGCGCAGAAAGGCATGAAGCGTGCCGTGGCTGTCGTACACATCTCCGCAGACATCTCCGCCGGCATTGATGGCATTTGCGTTCAGGTTGTTGACTCCAGAGAGGATCGTCGTGATGTGGCCGTTCGGCTTGCGGATAAAACCGCGCCATAAGTCCCCCATCTCGTAGCTGCCAACCACAACGCCCTTGTCGTTGATGCCGACGGGCGCGGTATAGACGGAGCCGTCCGGATCGAACATCGTGAAGCTACCATCGATAGCCCGAATGTAACCGTGCGGGTGATCGCGATCGCCATACCAGCCGACGACAACGCCTTGCGTGTTGATGCCCGTGGCCGATGTGTTCGAGGCACCCGGAACATCGATAACGGTGTAGGGCGTCGCGTTCGCCGGCAGAGCGGCAGCGCAGAGCGCGAGCGCGGCGAAGACTGTTGTGCACCTGCCGAAGATAGAAGGAGGTGATGCGCGCATGATGCTCCCCAACTCTAGCTTTGCCCAACCAAATATACCGGAAATCACGCCCAGAAGCTATTCCCAATACAAAAAGGCCAGACAGAACCCAGCGGCACCAACGATCGCAAATGGCGCGGAACCATGCGCCGCAAGTGACGCCCGCGCGGCTTCACAAATTCGGCGCTCGCGTTGAGCGAAATCTGCTGCCTGTGACGGTTGGGGTTTCATCAATAGTAAGGAAGGCTGTCATCCTGGCGTTACCCGCCGGTCGCAAGAAGCCCCTGAAGCGGCGCCAACCGCGGCCGGCTTCAGATGAAATCGACGGGAGAAAATCGGATGTTCAAAAAATGCAGCACGCTCCTCGCAAGCGCGTTCTGTTTGCTTTCGCTGGCGCCCCTGCCAGCGACGGCGCAGGACCGCACCGCATCGCAACTCAGCAACGTGAAAACGGTGTGGGTTATCCTGATGGAAAACCACAACTGGACCGGCAACAATTCCGGGGCCCGCTTCGGTGCGCCGGATCTCAAAGGCAGCCCGCTGGCCCCGTACATCAACGGCCCGCTGCTCGAGAACTCCGCGCACGCGGAGCAGTATTACAATCCGCCGGGAAATCATCCCAGCCAGCCCAACTACATCTGGCTGGAAGCGGGAACGAATTTCGGCGTGCTGGCGGACACGCAGCCGGGAGACCCGCAGCTGAACACGCACCGGCATCTGGTGAATTTGCTCGAAAAGGCGGGGATCACCTGGCGGGCTTACGCCGAACCGGATTTCGGCAGCCCAGATTTCGACGTTTGCCCGCTCGATTTCAGCTATCTCGATGTCGAGCACCTGCCGTTCGTGTACTTCAACGATGTGAACAAGAACCTGAATCCGAAGTCGAAAGAGTGCCGGGAGCACGTGAAGCCGTACAGCCAGCTCTCCACCGATTTGGCGAATGAAACGTCGGCCCGCTACAACTTCATCGTGCCCAATCTGTGTCACGACGGGCATGAGAAGGTGAAGCCCTGCGACCGCGACGAAGACCGTGACAACACCAAGCGCTCGGACGCGTGGCTCTCGCGCAATATCCCGCTCATCATGGACTCGAAGGAGTACAAGGATGGCGGCGCGATTTTCGTCGTGTGGGATGAGGCGGAAGATACGGCCCCCTATGACGATGGCCCGATCGGCATGTTCCTGCTTTCGCCTTTCGCCAAGGGTGGCGGAAAATCGGCCTACAGCAATTCCATCCATTACGACCACAGCTCGCTGCTGAAGACGCTGCAGGAAATCTACAATGTGGGACCTTTCCTGCGCGGCGCGGGAGAGCCCTCCACGCAGGACCTGAGCGACCTGTTCCGCTCGAAGTGATCAAGGATCGGAACTACTCTCGATCGGGCATTCGGCGGTGGCCGGATGCCCGATCATCTTGGGGCCCGCTTTCCGTAAAGCGGCCCACGCGATCATTACCGCAGACCAAACTCCGCGATGAGTGCGGGCCGTGCCGCGAGTAGTGTCTCCAAATGGCTTTCCGGCCACATTTCGATACTGGGTGATACGCCGCTGGCATTGTGCTTCTCAATCCAAGCCACCGCGTCGGCCGTGAAGCGTCCGCTTGTAGCGATTACCAAAACATCAACCCTTGGATCGCTCCAAAGTGCCATCTGATCTTTCGCAGTCGCCGCATCCTGCACCGTTACACTCCGCGTCTGCCAATGTTTACATTGGATTACCACCCTACGTCGCGACGTTCCCGCCAAGTCGTCCTTGGACACGCGCCAGACGGATAGATCGCGCCCTCGATCAGGTGCGCGGGTTTGCATAAGCCACTCCGGATTTTCATAGCCCTTGGCATTACCAATGAGGCTGAAAACTAGTCGCTCAAAATCATTGTCTACGAGCTTCTTCCAAGCCAACTCTGATGCGACGGTCCCAGTTGGTTTAGCAGCAACCAAATCCGATAAGTCTTCGACATCCACCGGAAGTGGGTCGTTCACGCCGTACATACTCTTGCGTAGACCGTTCTTAACGTTCGGCCAATCCGTTTCCTCGATATCAGCGAGATCATGAATGTAACCGAAATGCATGTGGCGAAGCAGGTCGCTCCAGCGTGGAGGCTTTTGAACGCTGCTGCCCAGAAGCGTATTAATTTGCCTGATATGTAATCGAAGGTCAGACCAAAGATCGTCATCGAGTCTATGCGGCTCTTCGAATGCATTCGCTTCCTTTCGTAGCAATCGCAGATCTGCGTCCACTTGATCTAAGAGGGACGTCAGAGCATCTCGAATTAGCGCCCTGCGCTTGTTATTGAATCGAAATCGATACTCTCGAAGTTCTCTCCCAGGCGCTTCGATCCAGTTCTCAACAGAAGCGTGTGCGGACGGTTCATTGAGTTCGTGAGCGTCGAGGCGATTCTGTGCGATGTCGTCCAAATTCTGTGGTTCGGCTGCTGGTTTCCAGCCGTCGATTTTTGGTATGGACGCCAAGACAGCCGAATAGGAACGGCACCGATCCTCATATTCGGGACTTGCCCCAAACGCGATTTGGCGGGGTACCAAATCTTGCAATTCAGACCAAAGCCGTTCCAGTTTCAGGATGTTAGCTTCGACCGCTTCAAATCTCTCTATTGCTGACATTAGTGAGCTGGTTGCATCACTGGCCATCGGGAATTTCTCCGAACACCCGGAAAAAAAGGGTGTCACTTCTTGAGAGCGTCATAAGAGAAAAGGGCCGGTGCGAACACCGGCCCTTTCGGTATGAATGTGGTGACTGGACCAACCCAGGCTTCGCTCCTGCGGAGCTTCGCCGGGTAATCCGCGCGGGCGTTTGCCCGCAGCGGATTAGAAGTCCATGTCGCCCATGCCGCCGCCGCCGTGAGGCATCGGGGCCGATTCCTTCTTCGGACGATCGGCAACCATCGCCTCGGTGGTGATCAGCAGCGCCGCAACCGAAGAGGCGTTCTGCAGCGCGATGCGCACCACCTTGGTGGGATCGACGATGCCGGAGTCGATGAAGTCCGCATACTTCTCGTTCTGCGCGTCCCAGCCGTAGTTGGCCGACTTCTGCTCCAGCAGCTTGCCCACGATCATCGAGGACTCCGTGCCGGAGTTCTCCACGATCTGACGCACCGGGGCCTGGATCGCCTTGCGGACGATCGCGATGCCCTGCGTCTGGTCGTCATTGTCGCCGGTGAGGCCGTTCAGCGCCTTGGTGGCGTAAAGGAGCGCCACGCCGCCGCCGGGAACTATACCTTCCTCGACTGCCGCCTTGGTGGCGTTGAGCGCGTCATCGACGCGATCCTTCTTCTCCTTCACTTCCACTTCCGTGGCGCCGCCGACGCGGATCACCGCAACGCCGCCCGCGAGCTTCGCCAGACGTTCCTGCAGCTTCTCCTTGTCGTAATCCGACGTTGTCTCTTCGACCTGCAGCTTGATCTGGGAGACGCGCGCCTGAATGTCCGGCTTCTTGCCGGCGCCGTCGATGATGGTGGTGTCATCTTTCGTGATGCGCACCTTCTTGGCGGTGCCAAGCATGTTGAGCTTCACGTTCTCGAGCTTGATGCCGAGATCTTCGCTGATGACCTGACCGCCGGTGACGATGGCGATGTCTTCCAGCATGGCCTTGCGGCGATCGCCGAAGCCCGGTGCCTTCACCGCCGCAACCTTCAAGCCGCCGCGCAGCTTGTTGACGACGAGTGTTGCCAGCGCCTCACCCTCGACCTCTTCGGCGATGATGAGCAGTGGGCGGCCGGACTGCACGACCGCTTCCAGGATCGGCAGGATCGGCTGCAGCGAACCCAGCTTCTTCTCGTGGATCAGGATGTGCGGCTCTTCGAGCTCCGCGACCATCTTGTCGGCGTTGGTGATGAAGTAGGGCGAGATATAGCCGCGGTCGAACTGCATGCCTTCGACGACTTCGAGCTCGGTCTCGAGGCTTTTGGCCTCTTCCACCGTGATCACGCCTTCATTGCCGACTTTCGCCATCGCTTCGGCGATCATCTTGCCAACGGTCTTGTCGCCGTTCGCGGAAATCGTGCCGACCTGGCCGATCTCTTCGTTCGACTTGACCTTCTTGGAGCGCTTCTTGAGATCGGCAACCACCGTCTCAACGGCGCGCTCAATGCCGCGCTTCAGGTCCATCGGGTTCATGCCCGCCGCAACGGCCTTCTGGCCTTCGCGCACGATCGCCTGGGCAAGCACGGTCGCCGTGGTGGTGCCGTCGCCGGCCGCGTCGTTGGTCTTGCTGGCGACTTCGCGCACCATCTGCGCGCCCATGTTCTCGAACTTGTCCGAAAGCTCGATCTCCTTCGCCACCGTCACGCCATCCTTGGTGGAGCGTGGGGCGCCGAAGCTCTTCTCGAGCACGACGTTGCGGCCCTTGGGGCCGAGAGTCACTTTTACCGCATCGGCAAGAACGTCGACGCCGCGGAGCATTTTCTCGCGGGCATCGGCACCGAAGCGGACATCTTTGGCTGCCATGTGTTCTGTCTCCTAAACTCGTTTGCTGATTTCAGTTCGCGCCTGGCGAATTGCTCAGGCGGCCTTCTTGAGCGGCTTGGACGGACGGCCCTCGAGGATGCCCATGATGTCGGACTCCTTCATGATCAGGAGCTCTTCGCCATCGAGCTTCACTTCGGTGCCGGACCATTTGCCGAACAGCACGAAATCGCCGGCCTTCACTTCGGGCACAACCCGCTTGCCGTTGTCGTCGAGGGCGCCGGGGCCAACGGCGATAATCTCGCCTTCCTGCGGCTTCTCCTGGACGGTATCTGGAATGATGATGCCGCCGGGGGTCTTCTGATCCTCCTTAACGCGGCGGACGACCACGCGGTCGCCGAGCGGACGAAACTTCATAGGGGAATTCTCCTCAAATCGTAGTGTTTACAAGCGCTTGGACAGCCGATCCGTTTTCCGGCACCAGCCGTGGCAGCACTCCGTATTCCGGAGTGCCAGCCGATAGCCGGACATATAATTTTGCGGGTTGGCAGCGTCAAGAAGAGTGATGGGAAATTTTCTGTCGCCGCTATTGAAATAAATTCCGTCACATGTCATGTATTTCTTACACGTGACGGAGATCGTCGTTGCCACCGACCGGAGACCAGTTGCTTGCAATCCTTGCGGCGCTTGCCCATCCGCACCGGCTACGCATCGTGGCGACGCTTTCCGCCAATGGCCGGACGTATGTCAGCCAGCTGGCCCGCGAATTGGGCATCAGCCGCCCGCTGCTCCATCTGCATCTCAAGAAGCTGGAGGAAGGCGGGCTGGTGCACAGCAAGTACGAGCTCTCACCCGACGGCAAGGCCCTCAACTTTTTCGAGGTGACGGATTTCGCCGCCGAACTGACGCCGCAGGCTATCGCGCAAGCGGCGGCCAGCCTCACCGCATCTGCCACCAAATCCGAACCATGAAAGGAAACCCGGGAATGTCTCCGTTCTATTATGTGCTGAGCATGCTGTTCCTGTTCGGAACGCCGCTCATCATCTTTGCGATGAAGTACGTGTCGTCGGCCTATCAGGCGCGCATGCGGGCACAGGCCGACGATGCCTATCGTGAAATGGCGCAACGCTGTGCGCAGACGCAATCCGAAGGCGCGGCGTCGCTGTCCGCGATTCAGGCAGACATTGCGCAAATCGCCGCGCGCCTGACTGCCGTCGAAGAGATTCTCAAAGCGGTCGAGTGATTTCGTCGGAACAACCGGACGTCAAGAGGAGGTTCACCATGGCCGAAGTCTCGCTGGTTCGCCTGTATATCCTGCGCGCGATGTATGCGGTCCTGGGTTTCGCAGAGGGCTCGATCCAGTTGCAGGCGTTCCTTCATCAACCTCACTGGACGCTGACGAGCGGTGTCGTCCACAGTTTTCTCGCGGCACTCGCCACGCTTTCGCTGGTGGGAATCTTCTATCCGCTGCGCATGCTTCCGCTGCTGATGTACGAATTGCTGTGGAAATCCATTTGGCTGCTGGGCATCGCGCTGCCGTTGTGGCTGAGCAACCAGTTCGATCCCAATACGCGGCAAACCTTCTATGAATGCATTGGCGTGGTGATCCTGATTCCGATCATTCCCTGGCGCTATGTCTTCAGAGGGCCGGCCGACCCATGGTGGCTCGGTGGGCGTCCGAAGGCGATTGTGGCGGCGGCTGATTAGCTCGCGTGGGCCCAATGCTCGCCCGTTCCGTCCAACCGCTATACAGTCCAGCAGATTGGGGGGCAGGGCATGCAGCTGGTTCGGGCAGCGAGGAAGGAACAGCGAAGCTGGACGACGGACAGCCGTCGCTGGGCCTATTACAAACCCCGGCCGGACGACATCGTCATCGGCGCCTCGACCGGACAGAGGGGAAGGAGCCATGGCAAGTGACGCACAGCACCGCGGGGCGCTCTTTCGAATCGAGGCTCCAAAGGCAAAGATAGGCAAAGACCATTCTTGGCCAATTGGGGCCGAACTCCTATCCGCTGCCCTCTTTGATGTGCCGCAGAGCGAGTTCATTCGGCTCGAGTTTGCCGAAGCGGACCGAATATCACTAAGAGAAGACCGCCCACCACTCGTCTTTGAGGCTGAATACTACTTCAAGGGCCCGACGGTCTTTTCTCCGAGAGGATCGCTGTTGCCGAGCTGGCGATTGACTGTTCGGGCGGTGCCCCGAGATTGGAAGCACAATGTAAAGGCACTGCTGTTGGAAGAGGGGCTCCCGCAAACCGTGAAGCCTTGGCTCGTTGGGAACGCAGGAGCGGCGAAGCGGGAAGGCAGTGCACTTCTTCGGCTCTGGTATGATCCGGTTGACGGATGTCTCATTCGCCGCAACTACGGCAATATTGGCCCGACGCTGATCGCGCGAACTTAGATTAGAACACGAGCGGTTTAATGCAGTTGATCAGATCACCGGCAAAGGAACGGCGAAGCTGGACGACGGACAGCCGTCGCTGGGCCTATTACAAACCGCGGCCGGACGACATCGTCATCGCCACTTCGCCAAAATGCGGCACGACATGGATGCAGCAGATCGTATCGCTGCTGATCTTCCAATCGGCAGAGGCGCGCGACATTCAGAACGAATCGCCGTGGATCGACATGCGCGTGCGGCCAATCGAGGAGGTGACAGAGCGCATCGAAGCGCAAACGCACCGGCGCTTCCTGAAGACGCATCTCGAATTCGATGCGGTGCCGGTTTACGATAGCGTCCACTACATCCATGTCGCGCGCGACGGACGCGATGCGTTCATGTCGTGGTACAATCATTCGCGACACTACTCGCAGCTGAGCATCGACCTGCAGAGCGCGGCGGGCATCTCGGACGAGACGATTGGAAAGCCGCTGCCGCTGCCTGGTGACTCCATTCGCGAGTTCTTTCAGGTGTGGATGACCGATGGGCCGGAGGCACGCCTTGCCAACGATTTCCCGGCGGAGCGTTATTTCGAAATCGAAGGAAGCTATTGGGCGGAGCGCGAACGGCCGAATCTGCTGATGGTGCATTACAACGATCTGCTCGCCGATCTGAATGGAGAAATGCGGCGCATCGCGCAGTTCCTCGACATTCATGTTCCGGAAGAACAATGGCCGGCGCTGGTTGATGCGGCGACCTTCCACTTCATGCGGGAGAATGGCGCCGCCCTGATGCCCCGCGCGGCGCAGGGGTGGGACCAAGGCGGTGAACGATTTCTTCACGCAGGAACGAACGGCCGCTGGCGCGATGTGCTCTCAGCCGATGATATCGCGCTCTACGACGCGCGTGTGCGGCGGGAACTGTCCCCCAATCTTGCCCGCTGGCTGGAACAGGGATCGCGCCTCGCCGGCGACCCGCGCCAGATGGCCGATTGATCTCGCACCGATGCGGCTCGGTTTGCTTCTCGCGCTGATCGTCACGTTCGTGCTGGCGATCGTTTGGCTGTCGGCGGGATGGTGGGTGACGGCGGTGGCCGATCAGGTGTTCGCCGTCAACGTGCCGGCGCCGCCCATAACGAATATTGCGTACGATGGGGAAGGATTCAGGATCGGCGGACTCTCGCTCACCTTCGGAGCGCCCGACAACCAGCGTTCCGATATCGAGCTGCAAACCAATGCCTTCCGCGAAGTCGTGCTGACGAGCGGTGGACAATCTTTCGTTCTCGGCCCGCGAACCAATGCCGTCGATCCATCCGGCCGTCCTGATATCGCTCTGATTCCGGATCGCGGCGATGAAGTTTCGCTGACAGCGACGCGCAGCTTTCTCGGCTGGCCGACGCCGTTCGAATTCAATTTCCTGATTCGGACGCCATCGTGGAAGCGTTACGTGTATTACCGGCTGGAGTGGAGGAAGCGATCGGGCGCCGTGCTGAACATCCACTGGCGCTATGAGCAGGACTATTTCAGCGGCGGCGGATGGACGGCGCCTGCGATGATGTGGAATTTCGACACCGGCCTGCTGGGCGTGGCCATCGCCGGCGCCTCTCGTGTGACACCGGACTGATCGGGCGCTCGCCGCGATTATTGTATCGCGCGATTCAACGCTCTTGCAGCAGCAGCGAGACAGGCGCACTCTCGCGCCGCTCGAGGCAGGGCGGCAATTGCGGAGGATTGCCATGGCAGCGGGACGAGCGTTCCAGATCATACGTACAGCATTCGTCTTTGCGGCCGTTGCGGGCACCGCGCATGCGGGCACATTCCAAGTCCTCTACACCTTCCACGGATATCCGGCGCGCGACGGCGCCAATCCGGAATCCGCGCCGATCATGGACAGCAAGGGCGACCTGTATGGCACGACGGAGGCCGGCGGCGCGTCCGCGTGCGGTATCGTTTACAAGCTTCACAAAACGCGAACGGGAAGCTGGAAAGAGAAGATCCTCTACAGCTTCAAGTGTGGAGACGATGGCTACAGTCCTGTGGGCGGCCTGGTATTCGACAAGGGAGGCAATCTCTACGGCAGTACCGTGTTTGGCGGCACGGGACAGTGCTTCTTCTTCGGTGAGCGCATCGGCTGCGGGGTCGTGTTCAAACTGAGCCCGGGCAGTGGCGGTTGGACAGAGACGGTGCTCTACTCATTTCCCGCTCCCCCAGGCTCGTATTTTGGCGGGCCTTACGCCAGCCTGACGTTCGATGGGAAAGATCAGCTCTTCGGGACAACGGTTCTCGACGGCGCCTGCGGTGATGGCAGCATCTTCCGATTGAAGCTGACCAACGGAATCTGGAAGGAACATGACCTGTACACCTTCTGTGGGGACGATGGATTTGCTCCCGCTTATGGCGCGCTGGTGCGGGATTCGGCCGGCAACTTTTACGGCACCACCATGGGCGGGTCGGGCACCGCGTTCGCATTGAGTCCGCTCCGCCACGACAAATGGGCTCTCAACACGCTCCACCAATTCACGCAGGACGAGGGCGGAGTGCCGGAGGGCGGACTAAGATTCGATGCATCCGGCAATCTGTGCGGAGCGGAACTTGATGGCGGCCCATTAGACGGCGGCGGCTGTGGGGCCATTTTCGAATTAACCTCGGCGGGCGGCGGCAAATGGAATGAAAGCGTTCCGTTCGACTTCGTCTGCGATGGTCCCCACGGCGAGGGGCCGTGGCAGAGCCCAGTTTTCGACTCTGGCGGCAGTCTGTGGGGCACGACGCAGCAGGGCGGCTCGGCCGAATACTGCGTGAATTGCGGTGTGATTTACGAGCTTGTTCCGCAAGGCGGCGGCAAATGGAGCGAGTCTGTCGTTTACAGCTTCGGCAGCCAGCCAAACATCGCCGACGGGTCTGACCCCATCGGCGGCCTTACCCTTGGCAAGGACGGCAGCTTCTACGGCACAACGCTGGAAAGCGGCGATCCTTCGTGCGGCGGCTGCGGCGCGGTTTTTGAATTTACACCGTAATTAGCTGGCGAGTTCCTGCATCTGCTGCGTCCTTGCGGTCTCGGTAGTTCGGGCGCAACGTACTGGTGCTCGGGGCAGGGCGGCAATTGCGGAGGATTGCCATGGCAGCGGGACGAGCGTTCCAGATCATACGTACAGCATTCGTCTTTGCGGCGTTTGCGGGCGCCGCGCCGGCCGGCTCGCTGAAAGTCCTTTACTCGTTTCAGGGGCCGAACGGCGGCGATGGCGCCGTGCCATACGCCGCGCCGTTCATGGACAGCAAAGGCGATCTGTACGGCACCACCGCGGAGGGCGGTGCGCAAGGCTTTGGGGTCGTCTACCGGTTACATCGGACAAAGAACGGCACGTGGACGGAAACGGTTCTTCACGCCTTCACGGGTGGAAGCGATGGCGGCGTTTCCGCTGGCGGCGTGGTGGTGGACAAGGCCGGAAATGTCTATGGCGGCACCGAGTACGGCGGCAATCCGGCGTGCGGTAACGGTCTCGGCTGCGGCGTGGTTTATGAGTTGGTTCCGCAGGGCGGCGGGCAAGGGAGCGAGCAGGTGGTCTACAATTTCGCTAGCCAGAGCGGAGGCGAAGACGGTTACAATCCGCTTGCCGGACTTATTCGCGATGCGGACGGTAATTTTTATGGCACGACGACGAAGGGCGGTAACGCTTCACTCTGTCACTTTGCCGGCTGTGGTGTCGTGTACGAATTCACGCCGTGACCACTACGGCGCTGCCGCTTCCATTGCGCCTCCGATCAGGAAGACTATGGCCCGTCCACCTTGTAGCCGGCTGTGCGCAACAGATTCGGCACGCCGGTTTTGCCGACCAAGTGCGCCGCGCCGACGGTAATGAAAAAGGTGTGCGGCTCGTTCAGCATCGCTTCGATCTGCGGCACCCATCTGCGATTGCGGTCATCCAGCCACGCCTTGCGGAACACCGCCGAGGTGCCCTTGTTCTCCGGTAGCAGCCCCGCAAGCTTTTTGGTGTCGCCTTTCATCCATGCCGGCAGCAGCGCCTTATCGTCTTTCCCCTGGCGGGTGAGGATGTCCTTGAAGGTGATGCGCAGGTCCGAAACTTCATCCTGCTCGTGGCCCTCTTTGATAAACAGCTTAAACTGATCCTGATCGCGCTCCAGGGCGCGGAATTGCGTCACGCTGCGCGCTTTGGCAAGCGCATACACCTTGTTGTCGACACCTTCGGATGGGTAAAGCCCGCTCGTACCGCTCGCCGCGCCTTCCAGCACCAATGCCGCGAGCCACGGCCGCATGTAGACAATGTATGTGGGATCGGCGTGCGTCAGCATCACCACGTCGCGGAAATCCGACCGCATTTCGGAATCGAACATGGACGGCAGCGACATGCCGGCCGGCATCAGCGCGTTGTCGCGGAAATAGGAAGCCGCGTGCGCGCGGGCGGCTGCATCCATTGGCACTTCGAACACGAAAGTGTCGGCCTCGTTGAGCCGCGCCATCAGCTGCGGCGTCTGCCAATGCACGTTCTTCGGCAGGGCGTGGATGGAGCCCAGCAGGTAGACCGTGCCTTTCGCCCCGTGGACGGTCCACATGGCCGGCGTGGCCGCGGCCGGCTTTGCGGGCAGGGCCGGTTTCGCCGCCGCATGGGCGTGCCCCAGAAGAACGAGGCTCAGGACACCGAGAGAAAGACCGAAAAGCGCGCGTAACATTTCATCCACCTCTGGAAACGGGCGGAGCATGGCGCAAAGACCCTAAATCTCCGTAACCGCAGAGCTTTTTAAGCCTGCCAATCTGGGACCGTGAGAGGCGCGATTTCACCACCGGCCTGTCGAAAGCCAGCCCCAAAGGCGCTATGCTTGCCTTGTCTCAAACAATGGGGGGATTCCATGTGTGGTAAATTCTTGCTGGCTGGCGTTCTGATTGCCGCCGTGTCCGGCGCCGCCGCTCCGGTCTCGGCCGATGGAGCACAACTGATCATCACCAATGTGGGCGTCGGCCAGATCGATCCCAATGGCGTGGTGCCGGCAATCAACAGCGTCTCCGGTGCCGGTGTCACCAACTGGGATATTCCGACGCCCATCGCCCTTCTGAGCGGCGGACAGAACTACATGTTCACTGCGGCGTTCCAGGACTTCTCATACACCGGCACCTGCATCGTATCTGCGGCGTTCACGCAGATACAGGACGGCAAGAAGGTGAAGCTGAGAAGCGTCACGTTTTCCGGTAGCTGCGAGGCGGGCAAAACCTACCTGGTGAGCAACAAGACCGGCGTGATGCCGAATTCACCGGGGGACGTAACCTTGACGGTCAAGGTGAATTACGGCTCGCAAACTGCGACAATGAAAGTGCCGCTTGATCTGCAATAGAAGGAAAATCCGATGCCGATACGATTGCTCTCTCTTGTGGTTTTGTGTTTTGCCGCCGGTTTCGGCACCCCGGCGGCGGCACAAACCTCGCTGAAGGTTCCCGCCGGCAACTACACGGTCTATTCAAACCACACACAGGTGATGTTCGCCATTCGCCATATGGGGCTGAGCACCTTCTACGGCAGCTTTGGTCATGTCACAGGCTCGTTGCAGTTTGACCCGGCTCAGCCGGAAAAAAGCGCTCTCAATGTGCAGATCGACATGAACGATATCGTCACGGCTGTCGACGAACTGAACAAGGGTCTGAAGAGCGTGTTCCAGACCTCGAAATATCCCACGGCAAACTTCGTCTCCACGCAAATTGTGAAAACCGGCGAAAACACCGGAACGGTTACCGGCAATCTGACGCTGGCGGGCGTCACCAAGCCGGTAACATTAAAGGTGACGTTCAACGGCGGACGCGACGTTCCCATTCCCTTTCAACCTTATCGAATCGGCTTCGACGCGGCCGGAACAATCAAGCGTTCGGATTTCGGGCTGACGCACATGGTCTGGAGCGGCATGGTGAGCGATGAGGTCAACCTCACGATCAACTGCGAAATGGAAAGAAAATAGCCGGATGCGCCCGCGTGCTTTCGAGCTCTAGCAAGCGCGTGGATTGCAGCTTCGCCCCTCCGCTCGGCGCCTGTTGATGGCGCGTGTTTCGTTTGCACAGAATATCGACAATCTGGCGCGCTATATAGACCGCGCGCGTTTCGTGATGCGGCCGAACCCGTACGGCGCGACACCCATTCTGCGCGCACGCTTCAACGATGCGATATTTATTTCGCTGAAGCACCTATATCTGTTTGCCTCGAACGAGAAGGTGGCGAACTCGACATTGCGGGCCACCTTCCAGTCGCTGGAGTGCAACGGGCGCCTGCCGCCCCATTACAAACCGTTCAAGCGGTGGACGGGGCCTCTGCTGCAACCGAGCGATGTGCCAATCTTTCCCACGCTTCTGGAAGACAATACCATCCGCAAATTCTGCGTGGTGCGGCATCCCTACACGCGGCTCATTTCCTGCTATCGCGACAAGTTCGAGCGCGAGCCGAAGGGCGCCGGCTACCGCCGCAAGCTGCGCGAGCTGCGATTGCCGCGAGGCAAACGTATCAGCTTCGCGGACTTTCTGGATGCGATCGGCAAGCAGCCGCAGGAGCTGATGAACTCGCACTGGCGGATCCAGTACTACAATGTGTTCCTGGACATGATCCATTATGACGAGATCATCCGCTATGAAGAATTGTCCCAGCGCCTGCACTCGCTTGTGGAACAGCTTTATCCGGCGGCAAATGCAGACGCCGTTCTTTCGCGCCATCGCCATGAGCAGAGCTCGGATGAATTGGTGGATCGCTACTTCACGCCGGAACTGAAGGCGCTGGCGCAGCACATCTATTTCAAGGACTTCGAGACATTCGGGTATGCCGGCTAGGTTTTGTTGCCGCGAAAATATTGCTCAACCGATTTCGCTATCTCGTCATCCGTCATGAACGACACTTCACCGGCCCGTTCGCGCCACAACCGCACGCGCACGCGATCGGTGGCCGCCTTGCGGAATGTTCGCAGCAGGCGTTCCGGTCCCACGGTGACGATGCTGTCGCATGCGTTGCGATCGCAAGCCCCGTCAACCGCGGTCATCACTTTGCGGATAAATTGCTCGCGCGCGGCGCGCCGGATTTCCGGTGAAAATGCTCCTGCTGCTGCAGAAGGGATTTCCTTCGCTGCTTCAGTCCACTTGCCCGACTCGTCATGGCGCAAAAATCTGGTGCGTGAATCGTCGAGCACGACGATCCAAGTTCTTCCGATTGCTGTCATTGTATGGATAACAAATGGCGCAATAGAAACTTTGGTTCCGCCATTCAAGAGATTGACGGCCGTGCGCATCGGGGAGCACGCGCTAAGTCACCGGATCAAAAGGAATTGTGCGGGACGGAATATGAGCGAGAGATTCGTTGGATTGCCGAAAGACTCTTTTGCATTCTTTCAGGAACTAAAATTGCACAACGGCCGCATATGGTTTGGCGCGAAGCCGCGGCTTCCGTGAATCCGTGCAGGCGACGATGAGCCAATTTATCGCCGCAATAGCGCCACATCTGCGCCGGATTTCACAACGCTGATTCGTGGACGCCAGAATCATCCGCGCTGGTGAAGGTGTGCGAGGCCATCGCAGAAGGGCCGGCGGCATGGCGGAAGGTTCGCGCATGAAAAAGATTCATTGCGCGGTTCGGCGCGGTGCGTGGCGACTCGCTTACGCGGCCGCCGCGCGGCTTCGGTCCCGATCGTCCGCTGATCCCCGATCGTCCGCTGATCGGGGAGATCAAGTGCCTTCTATGCCATGCAGGAATCCCCTGTGGCGGTAGCGTAGTGGCCCAAGTTGACGGGAGGGGTAGCGAACGCATTTCAGGCTATCGCGCCGCTAATGCGGTTTCTCTGCAAGGCGGTGGATGTGCCCTTCTAGCTCTCGCGCGCGGCGCACGAAGGCTGTAAGTTCCGCATGCGGAAAGTGCAGGGGCCATCGTGCAGCAGCGCCACAGGGGCGACGCCGTCAACGCCGCGCTTTTGACCGTGGCGGGCAGCATCGCCCTGCTGCAGTGTGGGGCGCTGCCGTTCATCACTCGCCTGAACGTTCCAGGCGCGGTTCTGTTTGTGACTGTTGTCGCGGCGACAGCGCCGCTACACTACGGCCTGATGCATGAGACAATTCATGGCCATCTGTTCGGCGAAGAAAACCACAACCGTCGCGCCGGCCGCATTCTCGGCGTTCTTCTTGGATTGCCATGGGAGACGATGCGCTTCGGGCATCTCGCGCATCACAGCCAGAACCGCCACAGTTTCGACCGGCCGGAAGTGTTGCAGCCCGGACAAGCGCGGCTCGCGGCCGTTGGCCTCTATTATTTCAAACTCCTCATCGGTCACGCGCTCAGTTATGCGCTCGTTCCGCTGGTGGTCCTGCTCCCCGTCGATACCACGCGCGCGGTGATCCACTGGATGGACAGCGACCCGGAAAGCGCGCCGCTGCGCGCGACGGCGCTGCGCGTCTTCACCAACATGAAACGCCGTAATGCCGTCCGGCTTGATCTTGGGGCGATCTTCGCCCTTTTTTGTTTCGCGCTTTGGTTGTGGAGTTCGGCTTGGCCTGTGTTCGCGTGCTGCGTTGCCGCGCGCTGGAGCGTTCTGTCGCTGCTGGACAATGCGCCGCATTACGGCATGCCGCTCGACTCCGGCCTCGACGCGCGCAACACCTCGCTTCCGTCCTTCGCAGGAGTTTTGGTGATGAACGGCAATCTCCATGGCACCCATCACCACGCGCCGCAGTTGCGCTGGCATGAATTACCCGCGGCATTTGCGCGATCCGGCGCAGCGCCGGAAGGCAACTGGGTAGTAGCGCTGTTACGGCAATTCCGCGGCCCGATGCATTTGGAGAAGGCATGAGCCTGCCTGAATCGAATCTGGAAACCACCCCAGTTCCTGCTACGGAACCGTTGCCGTCTGAAGTGCCGCCGGATGATTCACACGAACGCTGGCGGTTCTTCCGCGACGTATGCGTGTTCCAGGTGAAGCTGGTGCTGGGCAACATTCATAACTTCGTCTTCGTGCCAATCTCACTCGCCGCGGCGGCGGCCGATGTGCTGTTCAAACACCAGCGTCACGGCTCCCGCTTTTACAAGGTGATGGAGTGGGCGCGGGACGCCGAACACAGGATCGGAGTGTACAGCGCACTGGATGAGGACCCGGAATTCCGGTCCTATTCCGTTGACGCCGTGGTTGGGCGCATCGAAGATGTGATCGTGCGGGAGTACGCAAAGGGCGGCACCGCGGCGAGCGTGAAGACGGCGGTGGATCGCGCCTTCGATAAAATTCAGACGGAATCGCCGGGTACCCCGGAAGATATTCTGAAACGGGCGGCGGAAAAACTTCGCGAGAAAGCGAAACGCCGCGGCTCCAACCCACCCTAGCGCTGTTCGAAGCCTTCCAGCACGTTCGCCGTAATCTCCGCCAGCGCATCGAGGTTGTAGCCGCCTTCGAACACGAACAGCGTTGGCGTGCGCAAACTCGCAATGGTTTCGCCCATCCGCAGATAGTCCTGCGCCTTCAGACGGAAATGCGAAATGGGATCGGCTTCGAAAGTGTCGAGGCCAAGCGAAACCAGCAGCACATCGGGGCCGGAATCACGCAGCTTTGCGAGTGCCACATCCAATGTCTGCGAATAGGTGTCCCATCCCGTGTGGCGCGGCAGCGGCAGATTGAGATTGAAGCCTTCGCCTGCATCGGCACCGTGCTCGTCTGCGAAACCGAGGAAGTGCGGGTAGGCGAAAGACGGATCGGCATGAACGGAGACGAACAGCACGTCGTTGCGGCCATAGAAGATGGATTGCGTGCCGTTGCCGTGATGATAGTCCACATCGAGGATTGCGGGCCGCAAGCCCTGATCCGCAAGCCACTGTGCCGCGATGGCGATATTGTTGAAGTAGCAATAGCCGCCGAACACATCGCTGCTGGCGTGATGGCCCGGCGGCCGCGTCAGCGCAAATGCCGCGCGCTCACCACGCTGAATCTGCTGTGCTGCGGAGAGCACCACGTCTACCGCGGCGCGGGCCGCTTCGAAGGTGCCGTGCCCAATCGGCGTTGCAGTGTCGGAAGCGTAGGAGCCGAGCCGCGATTCGATGTCGCTGGCATTGAAGCGCATGCCGCGGGCCGGCCACGCAGAGGGAATGGCTTCGACGGTATCGCCGGGATAACGCGTCCGCCAATCGTCGTAAGCCGAACGCAGGAATTCCACGAAGCGCCCGTCGTGAATGCGCAGGATGGGTTCATCGCCAAAAGTGTCCGGCGGCGCGATAGGCCCGACCTTCCGCCGCTCGATCTCCGCGCGCACCCGCTCGACGCGTTCGGGAATTTCCACGGCGGGCGAGAGGCGCCCGGCTTCGAACTCTTCTTTCGGCGCGTGCGCCAAATGCGCGGGCGAATAGAATGTCTTCATCCGCCCGCTTGTAGCATGATCGGCGTTCCGGGCGGGCGCTGGCAATTGCAGACGCCGGCCCTGGCGATCGATCTCGATGTGATGGAGCGCAAACGTCGCGCGCATGGCGGAGTACGCTGGAGGCGATCTGGCCGGTCGAAGCCCGCGGCCGGACCGCCAGAAACCGGTCCGCGTATCCTGCATTTCTCCAACATTGCCGTTCATGTCGTGTTCAGTCCTGCCGGGGCACATTCCAGCGCATGCCCCCCGGAGGGGTGCTGAAAACGAGGAATTGGAGCAATGACACGTATGAAGAAGTTTCTTGCAGGCGCGGTCGCTGCGGCCGGTATTGCCGGTGGCGCAACGCTTGCGACGACACCTGCCGAAGCGGGTGTGTCCGTCGGCATCGGCGTCGGTGTCCCCGGTTATTACTATGGCCCGGGCTATTATCCGCCCGGCGCCTGCTACGGCTACGACTATTACTACAGCGGCTATTGCGGCTACCCGACCTATTCGGGCGCCGTGTTTCTTGGCGGC
Organism: Rhizomicrobium sp.; assembly: GCA_036269195.1. Lineage (GTDB taxonomy): Bacteria > Pseudomonadota > Alphaproteobacteria > Micropepsales > Micropepsaceae > Rhizomicrobium. Next base: position 160,809 of record DATASO010000014.1, on the reverse strand, counting down.
CGCTGGGTTTATGGCCCGCACTACTATCGCTGGTGGGGCGGCCGTCCCTGGTTCTGGAATCATGGCGGCTGGCACAGCTGGGCCGGCTGGCGCGGCGCGCATTTCAACTGGTCGCATCGCGCCTGGGGCGGACGCGGCTGGCGCGGTGGACGCGGCTGGGGCGGACGTGGCTGGGGCGGACATGGTTGGCATGGCCGTCCGACCGTCGGGGTTCACGCCCGTGTTGGTGGTGTCCATGTCGGCGGACATATCGGAGGCGGACGGCATCGCCGCTAGGAACACGCTGCCTCGAGTTAGGCAGCGCGTGTGGCTTGGCCCTGGTGACGAATATCGCCGGGGCCAATGCTTTTTGCGGTGAGGGTAGGCGTCCGCTAGCTTGCCTCGCCATTTCGCGGAGCAATCATGCGCCAGCCGAACGACCTTTCCGCCTTCTGGCTTCCCTTCACCCCCAACCGGCATTTCAAAATGGCGCCGCGCCTGCTCACGCGCGCCGAAGGCATGTATTATTACGACGACGCGGGTCGCGCGCTGCTCGATTCCTGCGCCGGCTTGTGGTGCGTGAATGCGGGACACGGGCGCAAACCGATTGCCGACGCGATCGCGCGCGCGGCGCATAACCTCGACTTTGCGCCCACGTTTCAGTTCGCCCATCCGGACGCTTTCGCGTTGGCACAGCGCATTGCAGCGCTGGCGCCGGATGGACTGGAGCATGTGTTCTTCGTCAATTCGGGATCGGAAGCCTGCGACGCTGCGCTAAAAGTCGCGCGTGCCTACTTCCAGAAGACCGGACAGGGCGGCCGCTTCCGGCTGATCGGCCGCGAAAAGGGCTATCACGGCGTCACCTTCGCGGGCATTTCCGTGGGCGGTCTGGGCAACAACCGCAGGCCCTATGGCCCGCTCCTTCCGGGTACGGACGATCATCTGCCGCTTCCGTATGATGCTTCGATGCGCTTCACGCGCGGCGAGCCGCAGACGCCACTGGCATTCGCGGACCAGCTCGAGAAGCTGGTTCAACTGCACGGCGCGGAAACCATTGCGGCGGTGATCGTTGAGCCGATGGCGGGCTCAGCCGGCGTGTTCCCCACGTCAGCCGAATACCTGAAGCGCCTGCGCACAATCTGCGACCGCCACGGCATCCTGCTGATCTTCGATGAGGTGATCACCGCCTTCGGCAGATTGGGCCATGCGTTCGCTGCCGAACGTTATGGGGTGACGCCGGACATCATCACCTTCGCCAAAGCCGTCTCCAATGGTGCGGTGCCGATGGGCGGCATTGTCGTGTCCAGCAAAATCCACGACGCCTTTATGGGCGGCGCCGATCACCAGATTGAGCTGTTCCACGGCCACACGTATTCGGCGCATCCGCTGGCCTGCGCCGCCGCGCTTGCCACCCTCAACGTCTATCGCGACGACGGCCTGTTCCACCGCGCGCGTAAACTGGAGCCGGTGTTGCAAGATGCAGTCCACGAACTGCGCGGCGCTCCCTTCGTGATGGACATTCGCAATGTCGGCATGGCCGCCGCCATCGAACTGGAACCCGATCCGGTGGCGCCAGGCCGCCGCGGCTACGACATTATCCAGCGGGCTTTCCACGACGAAAATCTGGTCGTGCGCGTCAGCGGCGACACCATCGCCCTCTCGCCGCCGCTGATCGCAACCGAGTCGGACCTGACAGATATCGTCGAACGAATTCGGAGTGTCCTGCACACATTGTCCTAGGGGATCAGGTATGCTGTTTCTAACCACGTCCCCAACCACCTCTAAACCAACCATCTTCAAGATACCCATAGCGCGAAGCGGGAAAACCTGTCCGCCCTATTGCGGTTCCAGTAACAGTCTATGCGGCTTCGTGCTCGTTCTCTATTTTCCGGATGTTCCCACGAAGAAGGTCAGCCGCTCTTGGGCTCGCTTGTCCCAAATTTCAGCCGAGTGGTCGTAGTGCTCCTTTAGATCGGGAGCGGATGCTTTTGGTAGGGTTGGCGGTCCGCGCGGCCGGGAACCATCTTGGATCGATTGTAGTTTTCACGTCCGTAAAAAAACGCCGGCCGTTTCTATGGCAAGGGCGGAGCACAGGAGACGGGCTACTCAGTCGGAGATTGGGCAATGGAAAACGACCTGACGAGGGCGCAGCGTTATCGGGCGCTTGCGCTACAAATGCGGGAAGCAGTGGAAGGGGAGTCTAATCTGCGGCGGCGAAATGAGATCTTTAGTCTCGCCGAGCAATACGAGCGGCTTGCGGACAAACTGATCGGCAACGGTGAGGCGATCAGGCGTCAGGCAGGCGCGGCTTGCTCCCTGCCAATTGAGGAATGATGCCGGTCAACTCTGCACCACAGCACGCATGTTGTGCGGGAACAGAGTTCGGCTGACTCCATTCTATTCCATGAGAGGGCAGACCGCGCAGGAGAATAGCAAATGAGAGCACGACACGTTTTGATGATTGCGAGCGCATTCAGCGCCACTCTGGCATTCGCTCCGAGCCTGAGTTTCGCCGACGCTGACGATCATCCCGGAGTGACACACCAGAGAATCGAACACGCCCGAGATCGCTTCCAGGACAGAAAGGCAGCGATTGGAGACCGCAAGGAAGACGCCAAGGACATGGCGCGCGACAGGTTGCAGTATAAGCGGGAGAACATTCGGGACAGAATGCAGGGCGCGGGTGAAGAGCGCCGGGAAGCCCTGCGTCACCACATGACAAACGTTCGCGAGCGGTTTCAGGATCGCAAAGAAAACATCCGCGACCGAGCGCAGGATTCGCGCGAAATGGCGAAAGAACGTTTTCAGGATCGCAAGGAAGACTTGAAGGACAAGGACGACTACGGTCACTAGGAACGAAGATCTTTCCAGGACGATCTTATCATAGGTAATTGCGGCCGGCTTTGCTGACGCCGATACCACTATCCCACTCTTGGGGAAGAGGCGCGACAGCATCCCCGTGCATCGCGCAAATTGGTGGGGGAGACGCGGCGGCTTCACAGAGGCCGCCGGTCACCCACTTCATCGAGAGAGAATCTGGCGAGAGAACCTGGGCACAGCAATCCCCTACGTGTCGCGTCGGCCGTTACGGTTCGCCAACATATGTACCAGCTGCGCGGGCGAAAACGCGTGACGAATCAAGTTCCCAAAATAAATCCGTCTACCAGCGGCGATCCCGTCTTATACTCGCGGGCATGAATGGTGCTTCAAATCAGTATCCAGCTTCACGTGCGCATGCGGTTTCCACCTCGCGGCGAAAAGGCGTGTAAAATCGGGCACGAAATAAATCCGTTCTCTACCGGAGAAGCGGCCTTACAATTGTGCACATGAACGAACAGATCCCGCGTCACGAACTGAAATTTCCTAACTCTCGCGCGTGCGTCCTCTGCACGCGAATGCAAGCTGAATCTCATTCAGCTGCTCGTCGCTTGGCCGAACGCAACAGGCGGCGCAGTGGGGAATGGAGAGGGGCCCCCGTCTTTTCGCAAACGAATACGGACAATTCTTTGGGGTATCGTTTTTTGACAAACAAAACGAACAATTCCGTTGCTCAGGTTCCTTCTCCGCGCAGCGGGGGAGGGGGGACCACCGCGAAGCGTGGTTGAGGGGGGCGCATGCGAAAGCCCCCTCCGTCTCAATTGTTTCACTTGTTCGACACCTCCCCTGCTTCGCAGGGGAGGAGCCACTGATGTGCGATGAACAATCCGGCCTAAGGCCGGAGGGGTGCGGGGCTCTTGAAAACAAAGATCAAGATGATGGGCTCGCGCGGACTTGCCACGGCACAGTTGGTATGCAATCCGGAAGGCGGCGGTAGATGGCAGCAGGTAACGGAGAAACGATGCTTGCGTTGAAACGGCTGCTGCTCGTCATTTTGGTGCTGGTCATCCCGGCCGCTATGACAGCTTTACTCTATTGGGGCACGGGCGCTTTGCTCGCCGCCACAAATCGGGTAATCGACCCGCAAATTGTCCGGCTGGCGGCGATGGTGGAGTTTGCGGCGTTCCTTTTCGTCGCCGTGCTGGAAGCGAAGGACCGCTGGTCCACCCAACCGTAGAAGAGGAATTCCATGCGCATCGGCGTGCCGAAGGAAATCAAGAATCACGAATACCGCGTGGGCATGACGCCCGCCGCCGTTCGCGAGCTGACCGCCCGCGGCCATGAGGTATTCGTCGAAACCAGGGCCGGCGATGCCATCGACCTGAGCGATGAGAAATATACGAAAGTCGGCGCACGCATCCTGCCAAACGCGGACGAGGTGTTCGCCAGCGCCGACATGATCGTGAAGGTGAAGGAACCGCAGCCGGTCGAAATCAAGCGTCTGCGCCCTGGCCAGGTGCTGTTCACCTACCTCCATCTCGCGCCCGATCCGGAACAGACCAAGGGGCTGCTCGCAAGCGGCGCCATCTGCATCGCCTATGAAACGGTGACGGATCGCTTCGGCGGACTGCCCCTGCTGGCGCCGATGAGCGAAGTGGCGGGACGCATGTCGATCCAGGCCGGCGCGCACTGTCTTGAGAAGGCACAGGGCGGCCGCGGCATGCTGCTCGGCGGCGTGCCGGGCGTGCCCGCAGCGAAAGTGGTCGTGCTGGGCGGTGGCGTGGTGGGCACCAACGCCGCACGCATGGCGATGGGGCTCGAAGCGCACGTGACGATCCTCGACGTGTCGCTGCGCCGGCTGAACGAGCTGGATCTGCAGTTCGGCGCCATGCTGAACACGGTATTCTCCACCATCGATTCCATCGAGGAGCATGTGACTGGCGCCGATCTGGTGATTGGCGGTGTGCTGCTGCCCGGCGCTGCCGCACCCAAGCTGATCACGAAGAAGATGGTCGAGCAGATGAAGAAAGGCTCCGTGCTGGTGGATGTGGCCATCGACCAGGGCGGTTGCGCGGAGACTTCGCACGCCACCACCCATGCCGACCCCACCTATTTGGTTGACGGCGTGGTGCATTACGCGGTGGCGAACATGCCGGGCGCTGTGGCGCGCACCTCCACCTTCGCGCTGAACAATGCGACCCTGCCGTTCACCAAGGCGCTGGCCGATCTGGGTGCGGAAGCGGCGATGAAGCGGGACCCGCATCTGCGGGCTGGGCTAAATGTCTACAAGGGTACGCTGACATACGAAGCGGTGGCAGAAGCCCAGAATTTGCCGTTCAAATCGGCGGACGAGGTGCTGAAGGTTGCGGCCTAGGCGGGGGGAGGCGACAGGCTTTCGCCTGTCGCACTCCTTGGACCGCAGCGCCGTCGGGGTGGCTCTGCGGCCCAACAATCGCTTAAAAGAGTTGCAGAATCAGTGCCTTAACCAATGTTATGATTTTGCCGATTTGGCGCTTTTGTCGCGCGCCGAAGTGATTCACCTCAAGCAATCGCCGCCAAATCGAAAAATTCCGTCGGCGCCTTCAGCTTTTGCAGTGACCGCTGTTGTTAGGCCGGCGGCAGATGCGCCACAAATCTGCCGCGGCAGCTGTCGAACGTCGCGCGGCGCAAGGAGAGGGCGAAAATGAAACGGTTTTGGGTGTTGGCAATGGCGTTATTCGCGTCAGCCTGTGCAGAGCAACCGCGCCAGGCCTACTACGCGCCGCCCTCGCCCCCGCAGACTGCCGCGCCGCGCGTCCAGCCGCGCCCGGTTACGCCACCCGTCGCCCGGCCCGTGGCGCAGGCGCCGCTTCGGGTACCGCAGAATGTTCCGAGTGCTGGCCCGCTTCGGACGGCGGCCGTCGGGTCGTACATGGACAATCAGGAGCGCGATCTGCGCGAGCACCTGCGTCCACTTGGGGTTGGCGTGGCGCGCCCCGGTGACCAGCTTGTCCTCAGCCTGTTGGAAGAAAAGGTATTCGACGGCGCCGGGGCCGAGTTCACAGCGAATGGCAAGAAAGCGCTTACCACCATCTCAGTGATCCTCCGGCACTATGATCACACCACCATCGAAGTCCGGGCCTTCACCGACGGCGCGACCGCGAAGGACGCCGCCGGCCCGCAGGAGCGAGCGGGCGTGGTGGCCAAGGCGCTGATTGCGGACGGCGTGGCGTCCAACCGGGTGTTTGCCCAAGGATACGGCGCTACCCGGCGGCAGGTTTCCACAGGCAAACAGATCACCAGCCCGCGGGACAGGCGCATCGAAATTCGCATCCGGCCGCAGGTATCCGGTTAGACAGGCCGCGCGACCCCGATTTCCAGCGGCGACTTTCCGCCGCGCCGCGGGAATATTCGCTCGCTTTTGAGAGTCGCTCGCAGTTAGGATGGCTGTGAGAGCAGGGGTCAGCGTTTTGCGCCAATTGCGTTCCATCGCCGTCTATCTGGCGCTTGTCGCGCTGGTGATGCGCGCGCTGGTGCCGGTGGGCTGGATGCCAGACGCATCGACCTCGGCGCATGCCACGCTCATCCCATGCCCCATGATGGATGGCATGCGTGGCATGGCGATGCCGCAGCAGCATCCGGCGAAACATCAGTTACCGGCTTCGCATGAAGGCTCGATCTGTCCGTTCGCGACTGCGGCGCAGCCTGTTCGCGCAGCCGCTCCGCATCAGATCGAAATAGCCCCTCCGCAATTCGCATTATTCTCGCGCGCTGCGTCGGCTTTAGCTGCCACTTGGGATCACATCCCCCGCGCACCGCCACTCGCGGCCTGACCACACCGACAATTAACAACATCCGCGCGTAAGAACCGCCTGCGGTGCGCGCGCGCATATCTCTTATGGAGAGACCAATGCCTCGGTCATGGCTGACTCCGGGCGCCGTTCTGGCTTCCGTATTGCTTCCTTCTGCTGCACTCGCCTGCGCCTGCGGCTGCGCGATTTTCGACGTGGGAACCAGCACCTTGCTGCCATCCGGCCCCGGCGGAACGGTGTTCCTGGAGTGGGACTATCTGAATCAGACGAAGAACTGGCACGGCAGTTCCAGCGCGCCCACCGCCAACAACGACGACAAGAACATCCGCACGAATTTTTACCTCGCGGGCGGCCAGTACATGTTCAACTCGGATTGGGGTGTGATGGCCGAGGTGCCGTACACGGACCGGCATTTCGTGACCGCGGATTCCGGCGCACCGGAAACCTTCAACCACTCCGCGCTGGGCGATGTGCGGCTGATGGGCGTCTATTCCGGCTTCTCGCCCGACATGTCGACCGGAATTATCTTTGGCGTGAAGCTGCCGACGGGCGATTCCACTTTCAAAAACTTCGACGCGGATGTGGAGATCGGTTCCGGCAGCACGGATATCTTGTTGGGCGCCTATCACACAGGGTCGTTTGATGTGACCGGCGATTTCCAGTGGTTTGTGCAGGGACTGTGGCAGCACCATGTCGCCACACAGCACAACTATACGCCGGGCAGCGAAGTGAATGGCGCACTGGGTGTCACCTACGCAAACTGGCACTTGGGCCCGAATGTTTCGATTGAGCCGGTGGCGCAGATTGTCGCCTCTTATCGCGGGCGCGATGGTGGCGCGATCGGCGATCCGGCAAACACCGGCTACACGCGGTTCCTGGTCGCGCCCGGCGTGGCGGTGAGCGTCAACACCTGGAAACTCTATGCCGATGTCGAGGTGCCGTTCTATCAGCATGTCAACGGAAACCAGCTGATCGCGCCGGCGGCATTCAAGATGATCGCCAGCTACAGTTTTTGAGCGGGAGGATCGCTGTTCGGTTGACGCGGCTCGCATCGCATGCGACCCGCTTGCCACCATGATTCCGATTCTCACCGGGCTTTCGGAAATCGCTGCGGATTACGACGCGCTGCTTTGCGACGTGTGGGGCGTGCTGCACAACGGGCGCGAAGCGTTTCTGCCGGCGGCGGATGCGCTGCGCCAGTTTCGCGCCGAGCGCGGGCCAGTGATCCTGCTCACCAATGCGCCACGCCCGGTAGTCGATGTGGAGTCGATGTTCCAGCGGATCGGCGTGCCGCTCGATTGCTACGACGCAATCGTGTCCTCCGGCGTGGTCGCGCGTGACGATGTGGAGAAGCGTATTGAGGCGGTTGGCCGCACGCTGAGGGTTTACCACCTTGGCCCCGATCGCGATGGCGGCGTGCTGGGCAACCTCGATATCGAGCGGGTTGACGTGAGAGCCGCGGAGGTCGTGCTGTGCACGGGTCTGTGTGATGATGACACGGAAACTCCGGACGACTATGCCAGGCTCTTTCAGGAAATCCGCGCACGCGACCTCACGATGCTCTGCGCTAACCCGGACATCGTGGTGCAGCGGGGCGATAAGCTGATCTGGTGCGCCGGCGCACTCGCGGAAGCTTATGAGAAACTCGGTGGCCAGGCGATCTATTACGGCAAGCCGCATCCGCCGATTTACGAGGCTTCGTTGAAGCTGGCGGCAACGCTTGCCGGCCGTGACATCCGCCGGCCGCTCGCCATCGGCGATGGCGCCGATACCGATATCAAAGGCGCCAACCGCATGGGTATCGATGCGCTGTTTGTGGCGCAGGGCATTCATGCCGCGAATCTGGGTAACCTCACGGCCGAAGGGCTTATGCAGCTGTTCGTGGTTCCGGAAGCCCATCCGAAGGCGGCCATCGCCACGCTTGTCTGGTAGCGCTGCTTTCCGCTAAGCGGATCGTTTGCAAAAAGGGGAACTGGGTGCCGTATTACATTGATGAGTTGAAGCGGGGCATGAGCGAAAGCTTCGAGAAAACCGTGACCGAGCGGGATGTCGAGCTGTTCGGGGAAGTGAGCGGGGACATGAACCCGGTGCATTTCGACGAAGACTACGCACGCAAAACCGTATTTCGTGGCCGTATTGCCCATGGCGTGTTGAGCCTTAGCTTCATCTCGACAGTGCTGGGCATGAAAATCCCGGGGCCGGGGACGATCATCATGAGCGCCAGCACCCGCTTCAAGGCGCCGGTGCGCATTGGCGACACGGTCGTGACGACCTGCACCGTGCGCGAAGTCCTGCCGGAGAAACGGCGGGTGATTTTCGATTGCGTGTGCAAGGTCGGCGATACCGTGGTGGTGGAGGCGGAGTCCATGGTGATGGCCCCGGCGCGCCCCAAGGCCTGATGAAAATTTTTCGCCATCACGAAGATGTGCCGGATTCGTGCAAGGGCGCGGTGGTGGCGATCGGCAATTTCGATGGCGTACATCGCGGGCACCAGTCGCTGATTGCACATGCGGCTGCCTTGGCGAAAGCGCAAGGCGCGCCACTTGGTGTGCTCGCCTTTGAGCCGCATCCGCAGAAATTCTTCCGCCCAGAGACCGAGAGCTTTCGCCTGACGCCATTCCGCAGCAAGGCGCGGCTGCTGGCGGAGCGTGGCGTCGAGGTTCTGTACGCGCTGCTGTTCGATGCAACCATGGCGCAAAAAGCCTCCGAAGAATTCGTGCGCGATGTGCTGGTGAGCGGCCTGGGTGTGCGCGGCGTGGTGGTGGGAGCAGATTTCCGCTTTGGCAAGGGCCGCGCCGGAGATGCTGCTTTTCTAGTTGAAGCTGGGCGCCAATACGGCTTTGCCGTCGAAATCTTCAACACCGTGATCGCCCATGACACGCAAAAGATTTCTTCCAGCGAAATTCGTACAGCGCTGAAAGAGGGCAAGCCGGAAGTCGCGGCAAGACTGCTCGGCCATTGGTGGACCATTGAAGGGCGCGTGGAGCAAGGCGATGCTCGCGGCCGCGAACTTGGCTTCCCCACCGCGAATATGCAGCTGGACGGTTATCTTAAACCGGCATTCGGCATTTACGCGGCGCGCGCCACCATTTTCGAAAACGAAAAGCCGGCGGGTGCCTATGACGGTGTGGCAAGCCTCGGCATCCGCCCGATGTTCGAGACAGATTCACCGCTGCTCGAAACCTACCTGTTCGATTTCTCCGGCGATCTTTACGGCAAGCATCTGGCTGTCGAGCTGGTCGCCTATCTCCGCCCCGAGATGAAATTCGACTCGGTCGGTACTCTGAAAGCGCAAATGACGAAGGATTGCGACGAGGCCAGCACACTCCTGCGACATCTTAAGGACAGATTCTAGTTCTCACGCGGAGACCGCGGAGGACGCAGAGGTGCTGGACGAACTTCCACTGAACCGGATTACCGGCGAAATTGTGGACGCCGCATACAAGCTTCACACGGCTCTTGGTCCGGGCCTGCTTGAATCCGTGTATGAGGCGGTCCTCGCGCGCGATCTGGAGCGGCGCGGTCTCAAAGCAGCGCGGCAGGTGCCACTTTCGTTTGAATATGAAGGGCTTCGCTTCAGCGAAGCCCTTCGAATCGACATTTTGGTGGAATCTCGCGTGATTGTGGAAATCAAGTCGGTGGAAAGACTCGCACCTGTGCATCCCAAGCAGTTTGTTGACGTATCTGCGCCTTCTGAAACTTCCCGTAGGCTTGCTTATCAACTTCGGCGCTGCCCACTTGAACGAAGGCCTCAAGCGGATCGTGAACGGTGTCCGCAACGGCGACGCCGACCACCATCCGAACTGATCGGGCTCAAGAACTACAAGCATAGCCTCAGTCTGTGTTCTCTGTGTCCTCTGCGTGACATACTGGACCGTGCGGGAGGCGGCTGTTAGAGGAGGCGCATGCCGAAAGCCGAATCTGCCTCCCGCGATTACCGCGCCACGCTGTTCCTGCCCAAGACCGAATTCCCCATGAAGGCCGGGCTGCCGGAAGCGGAGCCGCGCTGGCTTGCGTACTGGGCGGAGATGGACCTTTACGGCCGCATGCGCGCCGCGGCGAAAGGGCGGCCGCTGTTCATTCTGCACGATGGCCCGCCTTACGCGAACGGCGAGATCCACCTGGGCACCGGCATCAACAAAATCCTGAAGGACTTCGTGGTGCGCAGCCAGGGCATGCTGGGCAGGGACGCGCCTTACATTCCCGGATGGGATTGCCATGGGTTGCCGATCGAATGGAAGATCGAGGAGCGCTATCGCGCCGAGGGCAAATCGAAGGAGCAAGTGCCGGTCGAACAGCTGCGCCGCGACTGCCGCGCCTTCGCTGAAAAATGGATCGATGTGCAGCGCGAGCAGTTCAAGCGGCTCGGCTGCATCGGGCTATGGGCGCACCCTTACACGACAATGGATTATCGCGCGGAAGCAGCCATAGCGCGCGAGTTGTTCAAGTTCGTCGGCAACGGATTGCTCTATCGCGGCTTCCGTCCGGTCATGTGGTCGCCCATCGAGAAGACGGCGCTCGCCGAAGCCGAAGTGGAGTACAAGGAAAAAACCTCTTCGACCATCTACGTGAAATTTCCGATCATCGATTCGGCTCCCAAGGGCGAGGTGTCTAGAAAAGTCGGTCAAACGTGGGATGAAGTAAGTCAGACCGGCAAGAAGTGGTTGAGAGAGCAGGGATTGCTTGGCGCAAACGTCGTGATTTGGACGACTACGCCATGGACGATACCCGGCAATCGCGCCATCGCGTATTCCCCCATGATGGACTATGCGCTTTATGAGGTCACTTCCGCCGACGACAGCTCGATAGCTTTGATTGGAGAGAAACTGCTGCTCTCACATGCGCTGGCCGAGCAAGTGGCGAAACACGCGAAGATTGAATTGAAGTGGCTGGCCACCATCGATGTCGCTGGCTTGGTCGCTGCGCATCCGTTGCGCACGCGTGGCTATAATTTCGATGTGCCGCTGCTCCCGGGCGAGCATGTTACCGCGGACACCGGCACGGGATTCGTGCACACCGCGCCGGGGCACGGCGAAGAAGATTTCGAACTGCTCCTCAAAAATTATCCCAATTACACGCGCGAGCATCCCGAGGCGTTCAATGTCGTCGCGGAAGACGGCTCATTCACGAAGAATGCGCCGGGGTTCGAAGGCAAGTTCATCCTCTCGCGCGATGGCAAGAAGGATGGCGATTCCAATCGCGCGGTGATCGAGGCATTGACCGAAGCCGGCGCACTGCTCGCGAAGGGAACCTTGCGACATCAGTATCCGCACAGCTGGCGCAGCAAGGCGCCCGTGATCTTCCGCGCCACGCCGCAATGGTTCGCCGCCATGGACAAGCCGTTCAAGGGCTCGAACGGCAAATCGCTCCGCGAGCTTGCGCTCACCGCGATTGATAACACCGCGTGGTATCCACCAACCGGCGAAAACCGCATGCGCTCCATGGTGGAGACACGTCCCGACTGGGTGCTGTCGCGCCAGCGCGCCTGGGGCGTGCCGCTGGCCATTTTCGTCCACAAGGAGAGCGCCAAAATCCTCGACGATGCGGCCGTGAACGCGCGCATCTCGGAGGCTTTCGAGAAAGAGGGCGCGGACGCCTGGTTCATCTCGCCGCCGCAGAGATTCCTCGGCAACGATTACAAGGCCGATGAATACGAGCAGGTGAAAGACATTCTGGATGTCTGGTTCGATTCCGGCTCCACGCATGTGTTCACGGTGGAAGAACCGATCAATCCGCTCTGGCCCAAAGCCGATCACGCCGATGTTTATCTCGAAGGCTCGGATCAGCATCGCGGCTGGTTCCAGTCGTCGCTGCTGGAAAGCTGCGGCACCCGTGGCCGCGCGCCATACGATGCGGTGATCACCCACGGCTTCGTGCTGGACGAGTCCGGCGACAAGATGTCCAAATCGCTCGGCAATACTATGCTGCCGCAGGTCATCGCCGAAAAGAATGGCGCGGAAATCCTGCGCGTGGTCACCGCCAGCGCCGATTACACCGGCGATCTGCGGGTGTGGGACGACGTCATCAAGGCGAACGTGGAGTCCTATCGCCGGCTGCGCAACACCATCCGCTTCATGCTAGCGAACCTTTCCGGCTTCAATGAGAAGGAACGGATCGACCACAGCGAAATGCCGGAACTGGAGCGCTACATGCTGGCGCGGCTGGCGGCTCTCGATGCGCTGGTGCGCGACGGCTACGCGCACTACGATTTCAACCGCGTGTTCACCGCATTGTTCGCCTTCTGCACTAACGATCTTTCCGCCTTCTATTTCGACATCCGCAAGGATTCCCTGTATTGCGACCGGGCCGACAGCATCCGCCGCCGCAGTGCGCGCACGACGACTGACGAAATTTTCCGCCGCGTGGTGACCTGGTTTGCGCCGATCCTCTGCTTCACCATGGAAGAAGCGTGGCTGTCTCGTTTCCCTGCCGGTGAAAGTGTGCATCTGCAGGTGTTTCCGGACGCGGCCGCCGAATGGCGCGATGAAGGCCTGATCAGGAAATGGGATCGCGTTCGCGATCTGCGTCGCGTCGTCACCGGCGCGCTGGAGATCAAGCGGAAGGACAAGGTCATCGGCGCATCGCTGGAAGCGCGGCCCGTGCTGTTCGTCACGCCGGAAGATGCAGCACTTCTCGACGAGATCGATCTTGGCGAAATCGCCATCACCTCGCATGCCATGGTGTCGAGCCATGACGCACCCGAAGAAGCCTTCCGTCTGCCCGATGTCGCGGGTGCGGCGGCCGTGTTCCACCACGCGGAGGGCGACAAATGCGCTCGCTGCTGGATGATCCTGCCGGAAGTGGGGCGGAACCCCACCTATCCCGATCTCTGCAATCGCTGCGCCGACGCCGTCGGCGCGCTGGACCGGAACCGCTGATGCGCAATTCCCGGCCGCGCGACTGGGGGCTGATTGCCGCCGCCTTGGCCCTGTTTCTGGATCAGGCCAGCAAGGCGCTGCTCCTCTATGGCTTCCATTTCAAGGAAATGACGCCTGGGTCGGCCGTCACGGTGTTGCCGTTTTTTAATCTGGTGATGGTGTGGAACCCGGGCGTCAGCTACGGACTGTTTCCGGCGCACGGACCGCTCGGAACGGCCCTGCTGGCCCTGTTTTCGATCGGCGCAGTGATCGGGCTGGGCTGGTGGCTGTGGGGTTCGCGCCATGGCTCGCTCGCGATCGGTCTCGGCCTTGTGATCGGCGGCGCGGTGGGGAACCTGATCGATCGTCTGATTTACGGCCGGGTTGCCGACTTTTTTCACTTTTATTTCCGGGGCTACGATTGGTATGTCTTTAATATAGCGGATTGCGCGATCACCTTCGGCGTTTTCGCGCTACTGTACGATGCACTGCTGCGGCACGATCACGAGCCTGTTGCGCGCAATCAAAGCCCGGGAGCGAGTAATGCGGAGTAGGAAAGATATGCGGCGTTTCGTGTTGCTCGGAGCCCTCGGTTGCTGCGCGTTTTCGCTGACAGCTTGCGACAGTATCCGCAGCGCGGTCGGCACCAACAAGGACCCGCCGGATGAGTTCGCAGTGGTGACGAAATCACCGCTGATCATTCCACCGGATTACAACCTGAAGCCGCCCAAGCCGGGCGCGCCCCCGCTCAATCAAGTTTCCCCCACGGAAAGCGCGCAGGCTGCGCTTTACAGTGACGATCCCAAGGCCGTGGCGGGCGCTATCACCGGCAATTACAGCGAGGGCGAGAAGCTGCTGATGGCGCAAACCGGCGCCGCCTCGGCTACCGATTCCATCCGCCAGCAGATCGCGGCAGACAACAGCAATGCCGATAGTGCCGACGAAAGCTTCACCGATCAGTTGCTGTTCAACACCTCCAACAACACCGGCGATGCGCCGCTGAATGCGGATGCAGAGAAGGCACGGATCGATGCCAGCAAGGGCGGCAAACCGCCGGCACAGCAGCAGGAGCAGAAGAAAGACAGCGGCTGGCTCGATGGGATTTTCTAAGCGTCTCGCGCAAGGGGCGCTGGCAGCAGCGATCGCACTGGCGGTCTCTGCCGCTGCACCGCCGCCCGACAAGGAAAAGATTTTCCAGTTCGCATTGCAGAACGGGATGCAGGTGGTGGTCGTGCCGGATCACCGCGCGCCGGTGATCACGCAGATGCTGTGGTATCGCGTAGGCGCGGTGGACGATCCGCCGGGCATCGGCGGACTTGCGCACTTCTTCGAGCACATGATGTTCCGCGGCACGGCGGCCAATCCGGGCGATGCGTTCGCCACGACGGTGGCGCGTAATGGCGGCGAGGACAACGCCTTCACCACCCACGACTACACGGCATTCTACGAACAGATCGCCAAGGATCGCATGCGCGTGGTGATGGGGCTGGAGGCGGACCGCATCGCCAATCTCGATCTGTCGGACAACAACGTTCGGACCGAGCGGGAGGTTGTGCTGGAAGAGCGCCGGATGCGCATCGACAACGATCCACAATCGCTGTTGCGCGAGCAGGCGGAAGCGGCGCTGCACCTCAGCCATCCTTACGGACGGCCGGTGATCGGCTGGCCGGAAGAAATCCGCCGCATCGGCAAGAAGGAGGCGCAGGATTTTTACGCCCACCATTACGCGCCGAACAATTGCATCCTGGTGATTGCGGGCGACGTGACGCCCGATGAAGCGCGCACCGCAGCCGAAGCGGAGTACGGCAAATTGCCCGCGCGCGAACTGGTGCCGCGCTGGGAATTCGCGCAACCACCGCGGCTTGGCGAGACGCGGCTATCCATTTCGCGCGGCGATGTGAAGGTGCCGCTGTTCTTCCGCATCTATCGCGTGAAGAGCTACACGGAAGCCAAGCCGGGTGAGGCGGAATCGCTCGAGACACTGGCGCAGGCGCTGGGCGGTGATTCCACCAGCACCCTTTATCGTGAGCTGGTGGTGGAAAAGAAACTCGCCTCCGATGCCGGCGCTTCCTACGACGGCTACAACCGCGATGCCGGCGAGTTCGTCGTCTATGCCGTGCCGCGGCCCGGCGTGCGGCTCGAACAGGTAGAGAAGGCGGCGGACGATGCCATTCGCGAATATGTCAGCGCCCCACCCAATGCGGCGGATTTTGCCCGCGCCAAGACACAGCTTATCGCCGGCGCCACCTACCGCCGCGACAGTCAGTACGAACGCGCGGCCGCGTATGGTCAGGCATTGGCCATCGGCTTGACGACCGATGATGTCGATCAGTGGCCGGATCGCATCAAGGCGGTCCAGCCATCCGGTGTGCGCGATGCCGCGGCGAGGGAACTCAACAAGCGCGAAGCGGTGACATCGTACCTGATGCCGGCATCTTCCCCGGAGGCCCGCAAATGAAGCGGCTCTTTGCGCTCGTGCTTTTCCTCTGCGCGGTTTCCGTTCCCGCCGCCGCGGCCACGGTCAACGTGAAAAGCCTCGACATGGGGAAAAACGTCCAAGTGTGGTACGTGGAAGACCACACCTTGCCAATGATCGCCATGACGGCGGCGTTGCCGGCCGGTTCGGCCTACGATCCCAAAGAGAAGCCGGGAGTGGCGGACTTTACTGCCGATTTGCTGAACGAGGGCGCAGGCAACCTCAACTCCCAGCAATTCCAGGCGGCGCTCAGCAACAAGGCGATACGCCTGACGATGACGCCGACGCGCGACTATCTTGTCATTTCGATTGTCACGCTGTCGGAAAATGCGAAGGAGGCCTTCCGGCTGCTGGGGCTCGCGCTCACCAAGCCGCGCTTCGACAACGATGCCATCGCGCGCGTCCGTGCGCAGCTTATTGCCTCGCTGCAACAGCAAGATGAGGATCCCCAGGATGTCGCTTCCAAAGGCTTCATGAGCACGTTTATGGGCAGCCACCCTTATGCCCACCCGATCGACGGCACGATACCTTCCATTTCCCGGATCAGCCGGAACGACATCAAGGCGTTTGCGCGCGCCCATTGGCTACGCAATGGATTGAAGATATCGGTGTCCGGCGATGCCGATCCGGAAGCATTGAAAGTGCTTATCGGCAGCGCCTTTGGGCAGCTGCCGGCGAAATGGGCGCCGCCGGTTGCACCCGTCACGCATATGGGCGTGCCGGGCGTGCACGTGATTCCGCTGAACGTGCCGCAGCCCACCGCGATTTTCGGTCTGCCCGGCATTTTGCGCAGCGACCGCGATTTCATTCCCGCCTACGTCGCGAACTACATTCTGGGCGGCGGGGGCTTCTCCTCGCGGCTGATGCAGGAGGTGCGCGAGAAGCGTGGGCTTACCTACGGCATCAGCAGCTCGCTCGATACCTTGCGCAAGGCCGGCATTTTTGCGGTGCAGGTTGCCACCCGCGCCAACGCCATGCAGCAGACCATCGATGTGGTGCGTTCCACTATGAAGGATTTTGCGGACAATGGCGCCACGGATAAGGAGTTGGCGGACGCCAAGACGTACATCACCGGCTCGTTCCCGCTGGCGTTTTCTTCCAATACGGGAATTGCCAACCAGCTGAACTCATTTCAGCGTGTTGGGCTGCCGATCGATTATATCGTCAAGCGCAATGCCTTGATCAACGCCGTGACTCTGGATGATGTGAAGCGGGTTGCGAAGCGGCTGTTCAACGCCAACAAGATGACGATTGTCGTAGGTGGCACCATGCGGGCCGGTCCGGCGCGGACCAAGCCATTGCCCGGCGGCGGCAAACCGCCGACGCCAGCGCAGCCTCCGGCGAAGCCCTCACCCCCCAAAACCACTGCGCCTGCGCCGAAGCCGCCCGTTGCCTCGACCACAGCTGCCAAGCCCAAGGAACAGCGACGCGGAACGCCGGCAGCGGCAGCACCAGCCACCACGCCGCATCCCTGATCCTGTTGATGGATTGGAGGCGTTACGCGGAAGCGAGAGCGTGCGTCTGCTAGACTGCACGGCATGAGCGCCGAATCGCGCAGCCGCATCCGCAAACTGGACGAAGGCACCATCAACCGCATCGCCGCGGGCGAGGTGGTGGAGCGTCCGGCCAGCGCCGTGAAGGAGCTGGTCGAGAACGCGCTTGATGCCGGCGCGCGGCGCATTGAGATCGCTACCTCAAATGGGGGCGCCGATTTCATTCTGGTGGAAGACGACGGCCACGGCATGGAGGCGCGCGAGCTGCGTCTTGCTGTTGAGCGTCATGCCACCTCGAAGCTGCCGGTGGCCCATGGCGAAGACGATCTTTCGCGCATCGCCACACTCGGGTTTCGCGGCGAGGCGCTCCCTTCTATCGGCGCGGTGGCACGGCTTTCGATCGCCAGCCGCACATCCGATGGCGAAGGGCATGAAATTCGCGTGGAGGGTGGCGACGTGCGCGGCCCCGCGCCGTGCGCTTTCGGCGGGACATCGGTATCGGGCACACGCGTGGAAGTGCGCGAACTCTTCTTCGCCACGCCGGCGCGGTTGAAATTTCTGAAATCTTTCCGCTCGGAAGATCTGGCGACTCTCGAGGTCGTGAAGCGTCTGGCTATGGCGCGGCCCGATGTGGCGTTCACGCTCACAATGGATGGTCGCCGCGTGCTCTCACTGGAGGCGCAAAGTAAGCCTTTCGACGGCAGGTTGAAGCGGCTGGCTCAGATCATGGGCCGCGATTTTGCCGATAACGCTGTGCCGATTGCCGCGGAACGCGATGGCGTGCGCATCGGCGGCTTCGCAGGCCTGCCCACCTACAACCGCGCCAACTCCATGATGCAGTTCCTCATCGTGAACGGCCGGCCGGTGCGCGACAAGCTGCTGATCGGCGCGGTGCGCGGCGCCTATGCCGATTATCTCGCGCATGACCGTTATCCGGCGCTGGCGCTGTTTCTGGAGTGCGATCCGGCATTGGTAGACGTGAACGTGCATCCTGCGAAGACGGAAGTGCGCTTTCGCGATGCGGGCCTGGTGCGGGGCCTCATTGTCTCTTCGCTCAAATCCTCATTGCATGAAGCAGGTCATCGTGCTTCCAGCACTGTATCCGGCGAGGCACTGGCGGCGCTGCGAACGCAGACCTTCCCGCATATGCATTACGCGCCCCTTGGCCTCAGTGATCCGGGGCGCGAATATCGCGCGCCGCTGTTTCCGCGAGATGAAACGCAAGCAGCGCGAGTCGAACAGGTACATGATGATCCCCCAACAGACCACCTGCCGCTGGGTGTAGCGCGCGCGCAGCTGCACGAGAATTACATCGTGGCGCAGACGGAAAGCGGCATTGTCATCGTCGACCAGCACGCCGCGCATGAGCGCATCGTCTACGAGCGCATGAAGATAGCGCTGGCGAACGGCGGTGTGGCGCGACAACCGTTGCTGATTTCCGAAGTGGTGTCGCTGGACCCCGCCGAAGTGACGCGCCTGGCTTCGCGCGCGAACGAATTTGCCGAATTGGGTCTGGTGGTGGAGCCGTTCGGGCCTGATGCGGTGATGGTGCGCGAAACGCCGGCGCTTTTGGGGCAAATCGACGTTGCCGCATTGTTGCGCGATCTCGCAGACGAATTGGCGGAAACCGGCGCAGCAACATCGCTAAAGGAGCGGCTCGATCATGTCGCCGCCACGCTCGCCTGCCATACGTCTGTGCGATCCGGACGCCGGTTGAACGCGGAGGAGATGAATGCGCTCCTGCGCGAGATGGAATCCACGCCCCATTCCGGCCAATGCAATCATGGCCGCCCGACCTATGTCGAACTCAAGCTCGCTGATATCGAACGACTGTTCGGAAGGCGGTAAGTCGGTTGGGCTGACCTCACGCGATGCCAGCCAAACGTCACCTTCCGTGGAATTTCGATCGGTTGGCCATCACCCGTTGCAGGTTTGTATCGCCAATGTGCCGCGCACTCGATGCGATCATTTGCTCGTCACCAGTTCTTCCATATCCACGTCCAGCAGCGCCGCGATCCGTTTCAGCGCCGCGGCGCTGCCCGGCTTCGAGCCGGTCTCGATGGCGGAAAGATAGGGCTGTGCTACCTTTGCCGCCTTTGCCAGCGCCGTTGCGGTCATTCCCCGCCATTCGCGATAGACGCGGACCGGATTTTCCCCTGCGATCAAGCGCTTCATGACAGTCACCGGGAACGCATCGTCCATTCCCGCCGCGCGACGCGCACGGGCGTCGATAATGGACCGGCGATCGTCGGCGTCTTCAAGCGCCTCGATGATGGAATTCCAATCCTTGCGTGCCAGGGTCACGCTCTTTTTGTCTGCCTTGAGTGGCTTGGGGATATGATTCATTTGTACACCTGTCCTCGCGGCCCAATCTTGGTGATGCGCACCACATTCATGGCCGTGTCGATTTCATATATGACGCGCCAGTCGCCCTGACGAAGCCGAAATCCGTTCTTGAGGCCCTGTAAGGTTTCGATGTTTGCGTGACGGGCCAGCGGATTGGCGGCGATTGCTTCCATCTTTTTCAAGATCGCGAGAGCGAGCGTCGGCTGTAGCCTCCGCAGAACCTTCGCGGCCTCTTTCTCGACGACCAGGTCCATATCCAATAGATATGACGAATCTGGCGGCCTGTAAAGGCTCGGTAGGCGTCAGCGTCGCGCGAGATGGAATCCACGCCGCACTCCGGCCAGTGCCAACCACGGCCGCCCCACTTACGAACTGAAACTCACCGATATCGAGCGCCTGTTCGGCCGGCGGTAAGGCTGCAGGAAATTTGATTGCTGGTTCCCACCCAAAAACGAATCACCTGTGGATGAATCTGGAATCGCAAGCAAGAAATATTGCGTGCACAGTGGCGCGGGCGTACCGTCTCAACATCTGAGGTGCCGACGTGAAAACGGGAGTGGCACTCCCGGAAGTAACCAAGGAGAACGCCTCAGCCCGTGCCGCAATCGAATGCGCAACCGGCCGCAAGGCTGTCGCGCAAACGAAAGTGGAAGCCGACGGGACTGTGCCTGACGGAGGTACGAACGTCAGGACCACAGGGCGATGTGCTCACCAAAGCGACGCCCATATCGCTCGGTGAGGCGCTGCAGAGGGTCTGTCACAGGATCGACTGCCAGCGCGACCCGGAGGGGATCGCCGTCAGGCGACCCCTTCCCCGTCGAACCCGGCGTCAGGTGCGTATCGCCTGCTGCACTCTTCGGGTCAGCAGCGTCGAGAGGCGGTTGGCGCATGAACATGGGCGGGAAGCTTCACGGCTTTCCGCCCATTTCGATTCTCTTGGATCAAATATCCCGCGCGAGGCGGCGCAGGCCGGGGGAGCCGATAGCGGCTTCGAAATCCGGCGCGCGCTTTTCTTCGGCGAAGGCGAAACCGACCTTTCGGTAGGCGTGCTCGGCCCGGTCGTTGCCAATCAGGAAGCTGATCTGCGCCTGTTTGAAGCCGGCCACGTGCGCGCGCTCCAGTTCGTGCTGTAACAGCGCTTGAGTCACGCCGGTGCCCCGGTATTCGGGGCGTGTGCCGACATTCTCGATCGTCCAGGCGCCGGGCTCGCTGCTGACGCAGCTCACGATAAATGAGCCGCGCGTCCAGAATTGCGCCTCCTCGGTCTGATCGATGCCCATGCCCTCGGATGCCTCATGCATCGCCTCAGGCGACGCGTAGTAGACGGATTCGTCGCCGAAGCCACACAATGCCGCGGCAAGAGTGCCGTCCACTTCAGCCACGGAAAACAGTGACCAGTGCCACCATGACTTCGCTTCGGCGATGGTGAGGCGGCGGCTGAATTCGAGGCAGAACGCTTCATCCCCCTGGAGCACGATATCGAACCAGCCACGCGTCAGGTGCCCACGCGCCGCCTCGTAACTCGCCCAACCAAGAAAGGCGCCATCTTCAGGGCGCGCCGGACGTACAGTGATCACAAGACCTTTTCCTGTTGTGACGGTGTCCAGAAGCTTACGCGCGTGTCGCCATACGCGCGACTGTCCAGCAGGCGATAATTCGCGGGCGAGGGCAGGGGCTCGTCTTCCGCAGTCTCCACGATCAGCAGCGCACTGGGCGCGAGCCACTGACCTGCAGCCAGACTGTCGAGCGCTTTCGGTACAAGGTCCAGGCGGTAAGGCGGATCTAGAAACACCAGATTGAACGGGCCGCCGCTGCCCGCCGCTATCGGTCCAAGTTGCGTGGCATCGCGCCGCCAGATTTTGGTGACGCCGGTTAGTTGCAGCGCCTCCACATTCTTGCGGATCAGAGCGCGGCTGTCTGGGGAATCGTCCACGAACAGGCTGTAGCGCGCCCTATATGAGAGCGCCTCGATGCCGAGCGCGCCGGTACCGGCGAAAAGGTCGGCGGTTCGCGCACCTTCCAAAGTGAAACCGATGTCGAAATCGTTATGGGCCAGAACGTTGAAGATCGCCTGTCGCACCTTGTCCGAGGTTGGTCGCACCCGCACATCCGGCGGCGGGAATAAGGTTCGTCCACGAAAGATGCCACCCGTTATTCTCACAGCGGTCCTGAGGTGAATTTCTTGAGAGGCAAAGTGCTTATCTCCGGGCTCACTTCGCCGCGAGGACGGGGCCAAAGCTGGCGGCTTGGGCAGGCCGCCTGTATAGCCGCGGACATGCGGTTTGTGTTCACGATTTTCGCCCTGCTGCTGTTTGCCACCGGGGCGACTGCCCAGGTGGATTCCGCGCCCAAGGTGCAGGCGCGCCTGATTTCGGAAAGTAGCGAAATCGCACCGGGCGGCAGCGTGGCGGTGGCGCTGGAGCAGAATATCCGCCCCGGCTGGCATACCTACTGGGTCAATCCCGGCGAAGCGGGCCTGCCCACCGAAATCAAGTGGAGCCTGCCGACGGGCTGGCGTGCCGGCGCGCTCCAATGGCCTCATCCCAAACGCCTGCCGGTCGGGCCGTTGATGAACTACGGCTATGAGGGCAAGGTCTGGCTGCTCACGCGCATCACCGCTCCGAAGAATGCCAAGCCCGGCGACACGGTCACATTGAAAGCGACCGGCAGCTGGCTGGTGTGCAAGGAAGTCTGCATTCCGGAAGACCAGCCGCTCGCCCTGCCGCTGACGGTCAACGCCTCGCCTGCGCCGCCCTATTCCACCGTCGCGGAACAATTCGCGGCAGCGCGCGCGAAGATTCCTACAGCATCGCCTTGGCCAGTCCATTATCGGCTGGGTGATACACTGGGTCTGTTCGTAGCCGCGCCCGCGCTCGGCAAAGCGGACGTGAAGGATGTCGCATTCTTCCCGCTTGCGAATGGCGCCATCACCGATTTCGCCCCGCAGATCTTTGCGCAAGTCCCGTCGGGCCTCGTGGTGCATCTCAAGCCGGCGAAGAAGCCGAAAATCGGCAACGCACTTGCCGGCGTGCTGGCGATCACGTCGAAGGATGGATCGGTGCAGGCACTGGACGTGAAGGCCACGCCGGGCGCCATTCCGCAAACGCAGTCCATCGGAGCAAACGCCACCGGCACCACGTTGCCATTGGCGCTGCTCTTTGCGCTGCTGGGCGGACTCATTCTCAATCTGATGCCGTGCGTGTTGCCGGTGCTGGCGATGAAGGCACTGGCGATCGCCAACAGCGCGCACGCAGACCGTCGTGAAGCCGCGCGCGAAAGCTTTGCCTATGGCGCAGGCGCTGTGCTCAGTTTTCTCGCTCTCGCGGCAGCCATTATCATTCTCCGAGCAGGCGGCGAGGCGATCGGTTGGGGCTTTCAGCTGCAGGATCCAATCGCAGTCGCCGGCTTTGCATTGCTGATTTTCATCGTCGGCCTGAATCTTTCCGGTGTTTTTGAAGTGCCGGGTATTGGCGCGGGTGAGGGGTTGACCCGTCATGGCGGCGCTGCGGGCGCGTTCTTCACCGGCGTCCTGGCCGTCGCGGTGGCGGCACCTTGCACGGCGCCGTTCATGGCCGCCGCGCTGGGATATGCGCTGACGCAGAGTGTCGCCGTATCGCTCAGCATTTTCCTGGCACTCGGCGTCGGGTTCGCAGCGCCGTTTGTCGTGATCGGGTTTTCGCCGCGCCTTACGCGCTGGATGCCAAAGCCTGGCGCCTGGATGCTGCGTTTCCGTCAGCTGCTCGCCTTTCCGATGTATGCCACCGCGTTGTGGCTGACATGGGTGCTGAGCTTCGAAACCGATCAGCCGCATCTATTGCTGCTGCTCGCGTTGGCCTTGCTCGTCGCCTTCGTGCTGTGGGTTCTGGGGATTTCACAAGGGCGCGCCGGCCGGTGGCGCGTCATGGGCTGGCTGGCGATTGCGCTTGGGGCGGCGGCTCTCGTTTACCTGCTGCCGCGGATCGGCGAAGCATCGCCGGAATCGCATGCAGTTGCCGATATCGGCGGCATTCCTTCGCGCACCTACAGCGCTGCGGAAGTTGAGTCGCTGCGCGCCAAACACCAGCCGGTCTTCATCAACGCGACAGCCGCCTGGTGCATCACTTGCCTGGTGAACGAGAAAGCCGCCTTCTCCGATGCGCAAGTGCAAAAAGCGTTTGCACGCAAGCACATCGCCTACCTCGTTGCCGATTGGACCAATCGCGATGCGGCCATCACGGCGCTGCTGCAGGCGCACGGCCGCTCGGGCGTGCCGCTCTACCTCTATTACGCATCGGGCGCTTCCGAACCGGCAGTGCTACCGCAGGTGCTGACCCCAGCGGAGGTATTGAAGGCTATCGGTAGCTAGAGTTTTGTTGCCGTCAGAGCGGTATTGTTGCTTCGGTTGTTGCTCCCCCACGCCCCAAAAGGCAATCCAATTTCGGCCACTCGCGCGTATGTTCGCGCGCCTTTCCGGGAGCCAGGGCATGAGCGTCTTTGAAGCCGTAGACTTCGATCATCACGAAACCGTTGCATTCTTCAATGATAGGGCGACTGGCCTACGTGCCATTATCGCCATCCACTCCACAGCGCTCGGTCCGGCGTGCGGCGGCACGCGCATGTACCCTTACGCCAACGGCGATGAGGCGCTGGATGACGTCCTACGGTTATCGCGCGGGATGAGCTACAAGAGTGCCATTGCCGGTTTGCCATTGGGCGGGGGCAAGGCGGTCATCATCGGCGATCCGGCGAAAGACAAGAACGATGCGCTGATGCTCGCCTATGCGGAGGCCGTGAACGCGTTGGGTGGCCGGTACATCACGGCAATGGACGTGGGCATTGGACCGAACGATCTGCCGGTGATCGCGCGCGGAACGAAGTTCGTGGCAGGGTTCGACCAGCCGGGAAAGACGGGTGGCGACTCCGGTCCGCTAACGGCCCTCGGCGTATTCGTGGGCCTGAAGGCGGCCGTGAAACACCGGCTTGGCGCCGCCAATACTGAGGGCCTCACCGTTGCCATTCAGGGATTGGGCAAGGTCGGCATGGGTCTGGCGAAACAGCTCCATAGCGAAGGCGCGAAGCTGATCGTCTCGGACGTGAATGGAGATGCGGTGCACCGTGCGGAGGGACTCTTTGGCGCGAAGGCCGTGTCACCAGGAGACATTGCCACTGTCGATTGCGATGTGTTTTCGCCCAATGCGCTCGGGGCGATTCTGAACGATCAGAGCATTGCGCAGATGCGCGCAAAGGTGGTCGCAGGCGGCGCCAACAATCAGCTGACGCGCGATGAACATGGCGTGGCGTTGAAGCAGCGCGGCATCCTTTACGCGCCGGATTACGTCATTAACGGCGGCGGCATCATCCGTGTTGCGGGCCAGATTTTTGGCTGGGCCGACGCGGAGATCGAACATCGCGTGCTCAGCATTGCGGACACGCTGGGGCAAATTTTCCGCCGTGCCGATAGCGAAAATGTACCGACCAACCTGGTGGCAGATCGGATCGCGGAAGAGCGGATGGCCGCGGGCCATCACCAACAGGTGAAGGCTGCCGAATAGCTAGTGCAGGATGTGGTTGCCGAAAATGTGCGGCCAGAGCCCGATCAGGCCGATAATGATCAGATAGATGGCCACCAGATAGTTCAGGATCCGCGGCATCAGCAGGATCAGGATTCCGAAAATCAACGCCACCAGCGGCTGGATGACGACTAGATCGATGGTTGTCATGGATACCCCTCGATACCTTGTTGAACTGCACAGATTGGCTGGGCGCCGTTGGCGATCCTAGTCCCGTTTTTCAGGTTTCACACAGTCTGGCGCAGGGGTTTCACGTTTCTGCGGTGCGCCTACGAATGATTTGCCGCCCACAAAAGCCGGGGGATCGCTGGCCGGAAAAGATTCTTCCACTTGCTCATCAATTTTGTGGTTCTGCGCGCGGGCGGCACCCTTGGCCTTGAGCTTTTGAGCAGGCCGTTTGGCATTTCTGGCGGGCATAATACCTCTCTTCAGCGGGAACGAATGCCGTCCGCACATGGTTCCGGTATCCGCAAGGCGGCCTGTGCTCGGACACGCACGCTTCGAGGCTACCCCGCTAATGTGCTCTTTCCCACGTCAACGCGGACTGCACGATTGTATCCAGATTGTCATATCGCGGCTGCCAACCGAGGCTTCTGAGATAACTGGGATTCGATACAAGCGCAGGAGGATCGCCCGCGCGCGGCCCCGCCTTCACAACATTCAGTTTGTGACCTGCCGCGCGTTCCACAGCCGCGACCACCTCCTGTACGGAAAAACCGTGGCCGTACCCCACATTCGCGCAAAGTGATTTTTCACCCGCGCAAAGGCGATCGAGAGCAAGTAGATGCGCGTCGATCAGGTCCGCGACATGGATGTAGTCGCGTACGCCCGTGCCATCGGCTGTTGGGAAGTCGGTGCCGAAAATTTCGAGTACCTTTTCGCTGCCCACAGCCACCTGGCAGGCCCGTTTAATGAGATGGGTGGCGCGCGGCGTGCTTTGTCCGGAGCGGCCTTTCGGATCGGCGCCCGCAACATTGAAGTACCGAAGGGCAGCATAGCGAAAATCATGTGCGTGTGATGTATCCGCCAGAATCCATTCGCTTATCAGCTTCGAGCGGCCGTAGGGGTTGATGGGAATCGCCGGTGCGGTTTCCGACACCGGGATTTCAGTGGGAATTCCATAGACCGCCGCGGTCGAAGAGAAGATGAATCGTTCGACATCGCGTTCCACACAAGCGGCGATCAGCGTGCGGGTCGTAGCGGTGTTGTTCCGGTAATATTCGAGCGGGTTTACGACGGAATCCGGCACAACAATCGAGCCGGCGAAGTGAATCACGGCATCGATGTCGTTCTGCTGAAAAATTGCCTTCAGCGCGGCCGTATCTCCCGCATCGCCAACCACCAGCCTGGCGGCCGCCGGAACCAGCCCGCGAACGCCCGTGGACAGATTGTCGAGAACGACAACGCCTTCGCCGCGGTCGAGCAGCGCGAGGACCATGTGGCTGCCAATGTAGCCTGCGCCTCCCGTCACGAGAATTGTCATGCGAATCTTCGCCTATCTTGCACCGCGTCCTCAATGGGGCGTGTGACTCGTATAATCCGATTACGACAGAGAATGTGCGATTCCCATGCCGTTAGGCGAGGGATTCGCAAACTTTCCAAAAAGATTAACCTGAAACTAGCTGACGCGCCGCCCCCATCTTAGCGAAGAGCTGTGTGTCACCTGGTCCAAATTTTGCTATTAATTCGACTGGTGACTCGTAGGGGAAAGCAGGATGAAACATCTGTCGGTTGCTGGGGCGTTACTGATTCTAGGCTCATGTCCGGCCGGAGCCTCCAATCTCCCGTCCAATGCCACGTTCTATACGGAATGTTTGAAATCCGCGTTACAATCCCAGGCGGTTGACCGTGACGGGACTTTCCTGCGCTTCGCCTGTTACGGCGAAACGGCTGAATGGTTCTACAATGCGCTGGGCCGGAGGGATGTCGATGTTCAACAGAAAAGGATTATTCCGGTGACACATTCCGATTCCCGGAGACTGTGGATAAGACCGCAGGAGGAACGTATTGCAGGCGTTCTACCCATTCCGTCCAACGGTGCGCATGTGCAATCAGCGTGCGTGCCGGAAGTTTCCTGGACCGCTGAGTCCTAGCCGCTTGCATGCGCAACTTTCATGGTGTTTGCGGAAGCATTATTCAGCAGGGTGAGAGCTGTTTCGCTCGAGCTGATTTTGCTTCACGGACACGAACTCAAGCGCCAACTCTAGCGCCCGCGCGATGGTGCGGCCGTGTTTGTCCGTTAGCCGCTCGAGCCTGCGAACCCTGGAGGTGAGGCCGTTCTGGATTTGAGTCTGGCTGACCTCGACCGCCTCGACCACAGCGACACGGGTTTCTGGCACTCCCTGAAGTCCAAGCGCCATCGCTCGTTGGGTTTCCGGCGGCGTAATCGGCTCAGGAGCAGCCGGAACAGTACCCGTATTGCCCAAAGGACCCACCTCAGTGGCCATTTCCGTAGCCACCGCGGAAACATTGCTTCTGTCGATATCGTGTCGCTCTTCGAGGTAACCCAGCAACAATAGGCGGGAGCACAGCGTATTTATGCGGCGAGGGATGCCGCCAGAGCGGCGGTGGATTTCACCAAAGGCGTCATCGGTGATTCTGGGGTCATCACGCCAGCCTACGCGAGCCAGCCGGTACTCGATGTACTTGCGCACATCCTCTTCGTTCAATGCGCTCAAATGACAGGAGGCGATAACGCGCTGCCGAAATTGCTCCAGTTCTGGTTGCGCTAGTTTGGCCCGGAACTCGGGTTGCCCCAGCAGAATTCCCTGAAACGGTGCGCTGAAGCCGGAGACCAGGTTTGACAGCATTCGAAATTCTTCGATCGCTTCGACAGTCAGGCTCTGGGCTTCGTCAACGATGATGAGAGGATATTTCTGCTGCTGTTGAAGTTGGGAAAAAAATTCCGAGAAGCGTCCGATCAGGGCCGGCTTGCTCATCCCGTCTTTGTAAATTCCAAAGGCAGATCCGATCATGCACAATGCGTCAAAGCCACCGAGACTGGTCGTGACGATCCGCGCAATCGCATATTGCTGCCGATCGAGCGTCGATAGCAGGTGCTCGACCAGCGTTGTTTTTCCCGCCCCGACTTCCCCTGTGATAACGACAAAGCCTTCGCGTTGCGCGATGCCGAATTCCAGGAACGCCATGGCCTTCCGGTGCTCACGGCTGCCGAAATAAAATCTACTGTCCGGCGTAAGCTGGAACGGCGAACCATTCAATCCGTAGAAAGCCTCGTACATTCGAATCCTCAGTCGAAGCTCTTGTGAATCGAGAGCGTCACGGCGTTTTGCACATAACCTTGACCATCGCCAATAGCCTTGTGCCAGATCAAATCGTAACGAAGCGAGAGCGAAATTGTATCGGACGCCAAATAATTCGCGACCGCAGCGAACTGGTAAAGATTTGCGTCCTCTGTTCCACTTATCTGGCCATACGCGACCTGAGCTTGGCCCGTGAGGCGCGGAGCCAGATTGTGAGACCAGGAAAAAGTACCGCCGGAGATAGTCGATGAAGGCGTCTCCAATGGCGTCAACGACTGGTTGTCAACGTAATATCCGGTCAGGACAAGCTGGTCTGCGTCGGCCAACCACCGCGCTGATCCACTAACCTGGCGTGCGCGAAACAGGCCGTCTTGCAACGGAGTCAAGTTGTTTTCCGCTCCGATCGGAATCCCCAGCGCTGGCAATATCGCGTCGCTGCCAGGCCCTCCATTCAACAATGAATCATCGAGGACGCCAATTAGCGGATTCTGGTTGTAAGTAATGGCCGTAACAGCTCCGTCGGGAGCCAGGAGCGCTCCGGCATTGCCACTGGCAATATTTTGCTGTGCAGTGGTAAGCGAATCCGAATATTCCACATAGACATCGGTTCGGGGCGTGATCCGCCAAGCCAATTCACCCGCGAAGTCGGTGAACCCATCATGATGACCGTAGACGAGCAGCACGTAGGAATCGGCATTGGGCTTCATCCGAGCGCCTATGTCCCAGATCGCCCCTTTGTTGTTCGCCGTCTGAACGGACGAATCGCTTACATCCTCGTAACCGCCTCCAAAAATTCCCGAGAGCGCTCTCGTAATTTCATATTCGTTTATCCACTCAGCGCTGGCGCGCTTCAAATCTCCCGAAAAGATATTTCCCGTGTCGGTGTCCCGCGCGTTCAGCGAGATGTCAGATAGGAGGCGCGGAGCGATGGCGCCCGGCAACCTCAGATCTTCGCGCAAGCTTTGATCCGTCTCGTTTGAAAGCGGACCCAGAGACAGGCCGGGAATATCGATCGCTTGGGTATTGTTGTTAAACCAGGTCTGGCTGACGTGATATTGGGTGAAAGATGTGACCGATCTCGAGAATGGAAGCACCAAAACGGGCGATGCTCCCAAAGAGTAATAGTGCGTGTTCTGGTCCGGTTGTATGAGGTTGTTTTCAATCCCCCCGCCCGCTCGCACCACATCATCCGCGGAGCCAAAAAAATCGATGTAAGCCGTCGAAGGCAACACAATGCCTCGGATATGGCCAAAACCGTATCCGTCCCATTGATCGAGCTGGCTCTCCTTGGCGTACGCACGATACGTTGCGGTCGCGTTCAGAAGTCCGCTGAAGCGAACCGTGTTCAAGGCGATCGTTCCGCCTGCGGAGAACAGGGAGCTGAAATCGAACTCCCCACTGTCACTATTCTGCTCCGGGTTGTCTGTGAAAATCTCGTCAGCCCCGATATCCGCGGAAAACAGCACGGAAGGTGCATTCGGTTGGAGAACCGCGCGGGAGATATTGTAAAGTTGCGAATTTGAACTGTCCGCAATTGCCGTGCCCAAGGACGATGGACCGGAAAAGTATCCCGCCGTCTCAGCTTCGGCGCTATTCAAGATCGTTTGCCATCCGGCGGCGCCCATCACGAGAATGGTCCGAAGGACTATTCGGGATGCGCGCAAAGAATGTGCCCCCTTTGGTAGCCAGGTCAGCTCAGGTTTCTCTGGCTGCGTAGTTGTAACTGTACCCCCTGAACTGTTCAGCGAGCCAAGGATGCGTCTTGTTCAGAATGAGATTCACGCTTGCGCTTGCCTTCAGCGCGCGCAGCGACGCTTCAATGTCGTCGCGGGCCGTATCGTCCGCGGCAACGACAAGCAGCGTTTGTCCAGCCAATTCCGAAAGGATTGCCGGCTCGGTGCTCGTCAGGCAAGGAACGGAATCGATGATGATGATCCGGGACGGATCCGCGTTTTGCAACTGCTCAAGAAGCGCCGTCATGCGGCCGCTCGACATCAATTCTGGAATGCCGGAGCGCTCTTTTCCGGCCGGAAGCAACTCGAGATTGGGAAGATTGGTCCGGAGCACCACGCTGCTGAGCGAGGTGGCATCGGTGATGATGTCAAGCCAACCCTTCTCCGCGGAGATCCCGAGATAGTCCAGCATTGAATGCCGGTAGGCATCTCCGTCGATCAGAAGCACCCGTGTGTCCTGTTCATAGGCAAAGGCAAGTGCAAGATTGGTCGACGTGTAAGTTTTGCCCTCACCTGGCCTTGCGCTGGTGACCACGACAACACGGTTTTTCGTGCCATTCGAGCGCCGGATGTTGGAAAAAATCTCGCGCTTCACGGCGCGAAACTCCTGAACCGTTCGTGATGAATTTTCAGAGGGCAACACCACGCCATTCGATGCGAGGCTTATCGGGCTTATCGTAACGGTTCGGCTTCCGGTATCCGCTGGCCTTGGCCCGACTGCGTCCAGTCCCTGTTGGCCCTTCACCTCTGGCCTGAAAGCCGGTGGCTGTGTTCCGCCGGCTGAAGGGATTGTAGTTTCGAAGCGGCCCTTCGCGGCCGGTTCGCGCAGCCGGGCCGCGGCGCGTTCGATCAGACTGGGAGCGTTATCGGCCATGATCAGAGACTTCTCGGAAGGCCGGTGGCAACGGCGGTGATGCCGGCATACGCGACGATCAACAAAATGGCAGCTGCGGCGAAGCCTGCCGAAACGAGTCTGTCCCGCGCGCTGGTCGAAGTCAGACGTGGCGCAAAGGTGAGAGCCCCGATTACCGGGAGCCCGAATCCTCTCAGCCGCGTGGCGCTCCCATAAATCGGATTGAGGCGCGCGAGGAGAATCGGCGTGGCTATTCCAAGTACAAGACCAGCCAGCGTCGTCAAGGAGAGAAGGAGCACGCGATTTGGAAACGAGGGGGAAAGCGGTATCTGCGGGGGATCGACAATGCGAAACTGCGTACGATCTGCGCGTTCGTCTGCCGCCTGAGACAGGTTTGCCGATTCCCGCCGCTTGACCAGCTCATCGTACTGCAGCTTCAGCACATCGTAATCCCGATCGATGTCCTGAGATTTAGCCTGAATGGCGGGGAGCTGGTCGCTCAGGGCTTTCACGCGCGCATAGTCTTGCGTTGCCCTATCGACCCGGCCCTTGAGGGTCGGAATTATGGTCTGGGCATCGACGAATTTGAGGCGGAGTGCCTCATAGGTCGGATTCGGAACCTGCGTTTTGCCGGCGCCGCCCCCTGTACCCTTCTTGACGCTGATTTCCCCCTGCAGATCCTTGACGGTATGTTCTGCCTGGGTGACATCAGGGTGCTTCTCTGTATAGAGCAGGCGCAAATCTGCAAGATGCCGTTGCGCTTGCGCGAGGCGCACCTCGGGAGAGGCCGCAACGATCTGTCCGTTATCGGCGACACTGGGTGCTGCCGCGACGTTAAGCAGTGCCGGCACCTGCTTCAGCTCTGCTGCTAGAGCATTTCGGGATGTAATCGCATCCTCATACTGTTGGCTCAACTGCTTTAGTTGTTGTTCCATCAACTCGGGTCGCGCCACATTGCTGTCAATGAAGAACGGCGCGAATTTCTTTCGAAACTCCGCACGCTTGACTTCCGCCTTCCGCAGCTGGCCGCCGTATTGTGCAATCTGACTGGTCAGAAACTGACGGGCCTTCTCCATTTCGGCGCGGCTGGATGTGGCAGCCTTTTCTGCAAAAATTGTCAAAAGGGCATCGACGACATTTCGTGCAACAAGTGGCTTTTGGTCCGCATAACTGATGGAAACCAGGTTATCGCCCTCTGTCGTGACCTTGATGTCACGCCCCAATTCATCGATCAATTCTTCGCGCCTGATCTCGCTGGCGTTCGGTGGAACCAGGTTTGCAATAACGATGACTTGGTCCAAATTTGGCCGGCTGAGAAGCGTCTGCCGCAAATAAGACTCGCTTTCGGCTGGCGTCGTGTTGACGATCAAGCCACGGAGCAGCGGGGTGAGCAGCCCGTTTACGTCGATAAAAGCTCTGGCATTTGATTCGAACCGTTGTGGGATAAGCATAACGCCAGCCCAGCCGGCGATGCATGCTACCCATGCCACTGCGAGGGCGAGCCAACGCCGTTTCCAGACAAGAACAAGATGCTCCAATATCAGAAGCTTCAGGTTATCTGTGGCTGGACGTTCGTTCACCATCACTGATCTCTTTCGGCGGTCGTCGGGCGCCTAGAAGAAGCGCTGAGGAATGATGAGGACGTCGCCTGGCTGAAGCGCGACATTTTGAGAAACGTCACCATCCCTGATGAGGCTGTCGAGGTGCACATTATAAGTTTGCTGCACGCCATGGTCGATGCGAACAATTTTGGCTCCATCGCCGTCTGCGTATTTTGTCAAACCGCCAACGGCGATCATCGCATCGAGCAAAGTCATGTTCGAGGTGAACGGGATGGCACGAGGCTGAACTGCTTCACCGAGAATCCGAACCTGCCTGGCATACGGGCCGGTGAACTGCATTGGCGTCACGGTCACCAGAGGATCGTTCACAAAGGGCTTCAGTTTCTCCTGCAACACGGCGGCCAAATCGCTTGGGGTCTTTCCCGCAGCTACAACTTCTCCAGCCAATGGCAGGGCAATCCGGCCATCGGGCCTTACCGGAATTTGGCTGCTAAGATCCGGATTATGCCAGACCACGATGTTGAGCACGTCGTAGGGGCCGATCCGATAATCCGCGGAAGCGCCGTATGCCTGAGCGCCTACATCCATCATTGCAGGTGGAAGTGTCCGCTCGGGCGCACAAGCACAAAGCACCGCCGCCACGCTTAGTGCCGCCAAACGCACAAACAAATTCTTCACGGTTGCCCCCGGAAATTTGTCTTCGCCAACGGGGCTCGATGCGTCGCGGCACAGTTCTTGTAAGCCGCTCGCCGACCTAATCCCCAAATCGCCCACATAGCTTTTGTCACAAGAGCCTCGTAATAACAAGCAAGCTATTGAGTGTATGGTTTAAACGGGATGTCGCAGAAGTGGAATTAAGAAGTACAAGAGTCGTGACGAATAGCGTTACAAACAGGAAATTGCGAATTCTTACCTTTTCTACGCTGTACCCAAGTGAAGCGCGGCCTTCGCATGGCATTTTTGTTGAGAACCGCTTGAAACATCTGATGGAAACGCGGCGGATAGACGCCCGGGTCATGGCGCCTGTCCCTTGGTTTCCTTTTAGGGCGCGCGGTTTCGGGGAAGCCTCGTCGTTTGCCAAGACGCCGAAAAGCGAGGTTCGCTGTGGGATTTCGGTCGCTCACCCCCGTTACCCGCTGATCCCAAAGATCGGTATGAATCTGGCGCCGTTTTTTCTTGCCGCCTGGATGCTCCCATCTCTCAGGCGGCTTCAAGAGGAATGGGACTTCGATCTGATCGATGCCCATTACTTCTATCCGGATGGCGTCGCAGCGATTCTGCTCGGGAGAGCACTTGGCAAACCAGTCACCGTTACGGCTCGCGGGACGGATATTAACCTAATCCCCCGCTACCTCGTGCCGCGGCGGCTCATACAAATGGCCGCCGATCGCGCCGCGGCAATTATCACAGTGAGTCAGGCGCTGAAGGATGCTCTTGCTTTACTTGGTGTGCCACCGTCGAAAATAACGGTGCTGCGCAACGGTGTGGACCTCGATGCCTTCCGCCCTGTTGACCGGGAAAGCGTTCGGGCGAACCTGGGCATTACGGGGAAAATACTTTTGTCCGTGGGTCACCTGATCGAGCGCAAGGGCCATCACCTTGTCATTTCTGCGCTGCCGCATCTCACCGGCTTCAACCTTGTCATTGCCGGCGACGGCCCGGAACGCGGCCGGCTGAAATCGCTGGCGCGGGAGCTGGGTGTTTCGGACCGGCTCCGCTTTACGGGAGCGGTGCCGCACACTGAACTATATTGCCTGTATGGCGCGGCGGATGCGCTGGTGCTCGCGTCCAGCCGGGAAGGGTGGCCCAACGTGCTGTTGGAAGCGATGGCATGCGGAACCCCGGTCGTTGCAACCGCCGTTTGGGGCACCCCCGAGGTCGTCTCTTCCCCGGCTGCCGGCGTACTGATGGAGTCACGTTCAGTTGCGGGCGTTGTTGCGGCGGTGAACACATTGTTCCAGCAATTGCCGGACCGGAACGAGACCCGCGCGTTTGCCGAACGGTTCAGCTGGGATGAAACGTCGGCTGGACAATTGAAGGTTTTCGAGCGCGTTGTCGATGGAGTGCAGCCATGCGGGCCGGAGCGAAAATGAGGAGCATGCGCGGGCTTGCCGCAAGTCTATCGGCTTGCCGATTCCGGCTGCGGATGGGGAACTCCGTAAAGCCTGGCGAATGCGCCGAACATGCGCTCAATGTCGTATTCCTCCTCCACCTTGATACGATTGCTACGGGAAACGGCCTCGGCCAATTGCGGGTCTTTCAGTACCCGCAGGATACCGTTTGCCAGAGCTGCTGAATTTCGGGGGCAGATGAGGCCACCATTCTCGCCCGAAACAATAGTCTTGATGTCACCCACATCCGTGGCCACCACGGGCACGCCGGACGCCATAGCTTCGAGGACAGTGTAGGGCATTTGTTCGGTGTCCGATGACAATGCGAAGACATCGAACTGGGCGTATTGCGGGCGAGGATCGGCAAGGAATCCGCAAAACACCACGGAAGAACCGATCCCAAGCTTCATAGCCAACTTCTCAAGTCCGCTCCGATCGGGACCATCGCCAATGATCCTTAGTTCACAGCTTAGGTCCCGTTTGACCAGAGCAAACGCTTCCAGCAATCGGGCGATGTTCTTCTCCGGACGGAGCGCCGCAACGGTACCGATAACCGCACGCTCGCTTCCAGATTTGCCGGTGCGGGACTTGGGGAAGTCGGCAAGGGCAATCCCGTTGGGGACGTAATGCAGGCGGTCGCTGGAGATTCTCCAGAAGTTCCGCGCGATGCGCATGAGGGTGCGCGAGGGTACGACGACCTCGCTGTTTCGAAGCGCAATCCTGCGAAACAGCACGCGGCGCAGCTTTTGCCCGTCCAACTCGTCCGGACCGAACCCATCCTCGATGTGAATATGGCAAATACCACTCCTGCGCGCCAAGGCCCATTCAATGGTGCCCCAATTGTGCGTGATGAGACGGTCGGGAGAAAACCGCTCAACAAGGGTATTGTATTGGCCCACGCGGATGAACATCTGCGGCTTGAGTGCCGGGCGGATTGCCTCGACCGGAACGTCTGGGTGAAGTTGATTCAGGACCGAGTAATCGCCATTCAAGGCCACGACTGCATGTTGCAGATTGGATCCGAAACGATTGGCGATCCGCGTGAACCGGGTTTGTGCCCCCCCGGCTCCGAGTGAGTGGAAGACATGCAGCAGGCGGGGTGCGCGACTCATCTTCTTGACTATAGCAGGCGTGCGTATCTCCCGGCTGCTAGCCGTCGCACGAAGAATTGGCGAAGCTACAACCCGAACGTCGGGGGGCTGGCGTTGGTCTTTGTCGTGTGGGCTTGAGAAACCATAATTGCCCGCCCGCCTTGTAAACATGACGAGCGTATGAGAAGCATCCTTGCGGAGCGTGGGGCTGCATCCCAGAGCAAACAAAAGTAGCTCGCCTTTTTGGCGCCCGCATACTGGGTGCATCGCGCAGACCGCGCCTACACCCGAAAGGTTTGTTCCCTTCCGTACCGGCGTGTATGCCGGGCTGCGAGGAAGCGTAATGAGTTCGAACATTCGAGCGGATGTCCCGGCTGTAAAGAATGTCTTCACCGTGGACGTGGAGGACTACTTCCAGGTTGAGGCGTTCAGGAGCCTTGTCGACTTTGAAAGCTGGAATTCCTGGCCTGCGCGTGTGCAGCAAAACACGGAGCGGGTGCTGGACATTCTGGGAAAGGCAAACACCCGAGCGACGTTTTTCGTACTGGGCTGGGTTGCGGAGCGACATCCGAACCTGATCCGGCGCATGATTGCGGAGGGCCATGAAGTGGCGAGCCACGGCTACGCTCATCGTCCCGTGCACTCCATGAGCAGGGACGAATTTCGCGATGACCTTCGGCGATCCAAAGCTGTTCTCGAGGAATGCTCCGGACTGGCGATCCGCGGATTTCGCGCGCCGACGTTCTCTATCTCGCGTGCCACCTGGTGGGCGTACGACGTGCTGCAGGAGGAGGGGTTTGCGTACAGCTCCAGCGTTTATCCGATCGCGCACGACCTCTACGGCATACCGGATGCGCCGCGGACGCCATTTTACCCCGCGGACAACGGCGGCATTCTCGAGATCCCGATCGCGACCGTACGGCTGCTGAGTCGCAACGGCCCCTGCGGCGGCGGAGGTTACTTCCGGCTCTTGCCCTATTCGCTGTCTCGCTGGTGCATCGGCAGGACGAACGCACGCGATGGTCATTCCTGCGTATTTTACTGCCATCCCTGGGAGTTCGATCCCGGGCAGCCGCGCATGCATTCCGTTTCAGCGGCCTCAAAGTTCCGGCACTACGTAAATATCCCGAAGATGGAGCAACGCATCGTCCGTCTGCTGCGGGATTTTTCGTGGACGCGGATGGACTCGCTTTTCCTGCAAGCGGCGTGAGCGTGTAACATTCGATGATGACCGTATCGCTCCTCGAATCCGGCGAAGAAACGGCGTGGGATGAATATGTGCTGGAGAATCCCAGCGGCACTTTTTTCCATCTCTCAGGCTGGAAACCGGTTATCGAGAAGGCCTTTGGGCACCGCACGTATTACCTCGTGGCAAGAGAGCGCGGCGCGATTCAGGGCGTTCTTCCCCTGACGCATGTGAAAAGCGCACTGTTTGGCAGCTCCCTGATTTCCAACGCGTTCTGTGTTCGTGGCGGGGTCGTTTCGCACACAGCGGATGCTGAAACAGCGCTTCGGCAACACGCGACGGCGCTCGCGAAGTCGCTGAAAGTTGGCTGCATCGAATTCAGATCGACAACCACGGAAACAACGTGGACAGTGAAGAGCGGCGTCCACGCCAATTTTCGTCGTCCAATCGAAGGCGATGACGATAGGAATTTGAAGGCGATTCCAAGGAAGCAAAGAGCGGTGCTTCGCAAGGCGATCGCTGCCGGGCTGAGATCCGAGATCGATTCCGATGCAACCCGGCTCCACGACATATATGCCCGCAGCGTGCGCCGGCTGGGAACGCCCGTATTTTCACGCCGGTACTTCCAATTGCTGAAGGGCCAATTTGAAAATCAGGCGGACGTTGTGACGGTGATCGCAAGCGGCAAGCCGATCGCCGCAGTGATGAATTTCTACTTCCGGGATGAGGTGCTTCCTTACTATGGCGGGGGCCTTGAGGA
The DNA here is from genome assembly GCA_036269195.1 of Rhizomicrobium sp. Taxonomy (GTDB): domain Bacteria; phylum Pseudomonadota; class Alphaproteobacteria; order Micropepsales; family Micropepsaceae; genus Rhizomicrobium. Next base: position 122,942 of record DATASO010000014.1, on the reverse strand, counting down.
AGCCCGCCATATCGGCGGCAATGATTTTCTTTACTGGGAAGTCATGCGCCGCGCTGCGGAACGTGGATGTCGCGTGTTCGACTTCGGGCGGAGCAAAATCGGCACGGGCTCTCATGACTACAAGCGGAACTGGGGCTTCGAGCCTGAGCCGTTGGTGTACGAGTACTTGCCGTTCGACAAGGAAGGCATCCCCGATCTTAATCCACTGAACCCAAAATACCGGCTCGCAATCGAACTATGGCGGCGCCTCCCTCTCCCGATAACGAAGCTCGTTGGGCCCGCCATCGTTCGCGGCATTGGGTAAGTGGCGTGCGCGATCTGCTCTTCCTCGCGCATCGCATTCCTTTTCCGCCTGACAAGGGCGACAAGATCCGCTCGTTTCATATCCTGAAACATCTTTCGTCCAGTTTTAGAATTCACCTCGGTTGCTTCGCTGACGGCGTCTCCGACTTTGCGGCGATCGGCGCTCTTAAGGAACTTTGTGCCGATGTCTTCTGTCTTCCGCTGCGACCGGCAGACAAGATGATGCGCAGCGTTCAAGCGTTCACGGACGGCAAGGCGATCTCGGAAGCGATTTATTTCGATCAAGGAATGGCAGAATGGGTTGCCGAAAGAGTGACTGCGCTTTCCATGGCAGACGCATTCGTGTTCTGCTCGGTGATGTTCCCTTACGTCGCACCGTATGCCGGCACAATGCGAATTGTTCTCGACATCGTGGACGTCGATTCGGAAAAGTGGGGCGCCTATTCCAAGGCTGCAACGTGGCCCCTATCGGCGGTCTACAGACGTGAGCAGGTCAAAATTCGCGAGTTGGAGGAAGCCGGGGCGCGCGCCGCGGACATCTCGCTTTTCGTATCTTCGGCTGAGGCGGAGTGCTTTGGAAGGATTGCCCCCGAGCTTAGAGCCCGCACAGACTTCCTGCAGAATGGGGTAGATTTCGGACGTTTCTGCTCCGATGCCGTCTTTCCAAGTCCCTTTCCCGCGGGCACGGCTCCCATCGTCTTCACCGGCATGATGGACTACCGGCCCAATGTCGATGCTGTCGAATGGTTTGCCCACGAGGTGCTGCCACTGGTCCGCGGCGTCCATCCGAATGCTGCGTTCTGGATCGTCGGCGCGAAACCCGCAACGCGCGTCAGTCGCCTCGCCGTGTCGAACGGGGTACATGTCACCGGGTATGTGTCCGACGTTCGACCCCACATCGCTAACGCAGCATGCATTGTTGCGCCGCTGCAAATCGCACGCGGGGTGCAAAACAAGGTTCTGGAAGCCATGGCAATGGGAAAGCCTGCTGTCGTTACGCCCGCGGCTCTCGAAGGCATTTCAGCGATTCCGGATGAGGAAATTCTGGTCGCCGAAGGTGCCGCCGGATTTGCCGATGCTGTCGCCGGCGTCCTTTCGGGGAAGTCGGAAACGATCGGACGGAATGCTCGCCGGCGCGCGGAAGCAGACTACAACTGGACACACACATTCACCAAGCTGGACGAGATCATGGCTGCTAGTCTTTCGCCCGCCCAGAACGTCAGCCCAAAACCCAACTGACAGCTGAGAAAATTAACCAGTAGCAGGCGGCTGAGGTGCCAACGATCATGATGGCGCATGCCCACACGGGCAAAGGCGGGCCGGTGACGCCGCGGGTCAGCGATTCAGCAACGTAAAGGCCAGCATCGCGAATCATATCTTATGATACCAAGAAATTTATCCGATAGCATTCCATCTAGAGGTAAGTACTTGGTAAATGAGGCGAATTTTTGTGGGTAACTAGTCTTTTCGAAGGAGAGTACCGCGGCTGATACAAATTCTCCCATTTACGGCGTCAAAAAACATGCGAACGGCCAATTGCGGCGAAAGTTAGAAACCATGTTTGCAATTACAGGTTCCTGAGGATATACGTAAAAGTTAAAACAAATACGCTTGTTGGGTTGGGGACGTTGCATGCGTCGCGTTGTGGGCCAATGGTTTGCATGGCCAAGTGTTCTGTTGGGTGTTGTCGAAGCAACACTGATTGCCACGATCTGCGCGGCGAACTTTCGCCAGCTGTTGTCTGTATATGGGACAATTGCGCCGGTTAACAGCGCTTTGGCTGCACTTGGCCTTACTTCAGTGATCATCATGCTGATGTATTCCGGCGGTCTCTACGAGAAAGAAGCTCTGACAAATCTGAGAGGCGCGATTTGGCGTTCGGGGCTGATCACCGTTCCAGTCTTTATTCTTGCTGTCCTCGCGACCAGAATTTTGGCAACGAATACAGACGTTCCAATCTATCCGCATCGGTGGGAGTGGACGCTGGGGCTTACTGGCGTATGGCTGCTCCTGGCGATCTTCGCCCGGGTCCTCTTCCGAAGCCTTCACCGTGCAGGTTATTTCACTCAGGCAATTTTGCTCGTTGGCAGCAAGCAGGCTGCCGTCGAATTGGCAGAAATTGCTGAATTGGGCGGCCAGTATCGGATCGCCGGGGTAGTGAACCCGGACGAGTTTCCGCTGAGCGCGCAAGGACTGGCGCAGATCGCGTCATCCACAGGGGCTTCACGAGTGATCGTAAAAAGGGATGAAGGAAACCCGCAGATGAGGGAAGCCCTGACCTGGTCCCCATCGGTTGGGCTGAAAGTTACGGAATACCGGGAGTTCTACGAACACGAGGCTCGCCGCGTTGACCTCGCCGCCTTATCTAACGAGCGGTTGGACATGGGGCGCGAGATCGGGTGCATCCAGAACGATTCGATCCTGCGCCGCGGGCTGGATGTTTTCATATCGGTACTGGCGCTGTTGCTCACAGCGCCGGTCCTGGTGCTCACGGCGGTGGGAATCAAGTGCCAGGACGGGGGGCCGATCTTTTACAGTCAGAAGCGCGTAGGTCTAGGCGGACGGACTTTCACGCTTCTGAAGTTTAGAAGCATGTGTGTTGATGCCGAGAAGGATGGGCCAGTATGGGCAGCGGAACGCGATTGCCGCATCACTCCTGTGGGGCGGATAATCCGCAAAATCCGCATCGATGAGCTCCCACAAATAATCAATATACTTCGGGGAGAAATGTCAGTGATCGGCCCCCGGCCTGAGCGCCCCTATTTCGTGGAGCAACTTTCAAGTGCCATCCCTTTCTATGGCTGGCGGCATCTGGTGCGTCCGGGGATTACCGGGTGGGCTCAGGTTAGCTATCGTTACGGTGCTTCGATCGAAGATGCGCGGCGGAAGCTGTCGTACGACCTTTATTACCTGAAGCATCGAAGTATCGCGCTGGATCTCTGGATACTACTGAAGACTGTTGGAGTGGTCCTTCGCGGAGAAGGCGCGCGGTAGCGCCGCAAAAATGATTTCTGCGGTCTCATACGGGATCGGCGCAGGTGCGTTCCTCGCGCTCATCGCTTTGATCTTAATCAAACGTGCACCGCGCGGGCTTGGCATTCTTGTCTTATTGAGCTGCATTCTGACTCTCCTCTGGATGACAGCGGCCGCGTTCCAAAGGTGGTGGAGTCCGTCCGGTGCGCACCTGCTGGAAAGCGCAGCTTTTGGGGCTTGGGTGTTGCTGCTCGCGCGGATGATCAGGGCCGCACAAGACGACGCATCGATTCAATCGTGGCAAATCAAAGTTCTGACGATCCTTGCGCCGGGCGTGGCTATCTCTTCCTTATTGAATGATGCGCGGTTCTTTCGGATGACTGCGGACGCCGCGTTTTATCCGTCCCAGGTCATCTTTCGAATCGCCGTCGCGGTGTGCGGGATTTTGCTGGTCGAAAATCTGTTTCGAAATACGCCTCCCGAGAGGCGCTGGCACGTCTTTCCGTTCAGCATCGCCGTTGGTTTTGGGTTTGCCTACAATTTGTTTGTGTTCAGCGAAGCGGTTGTCCTCAAAACTCCGGACCCGCCGTTGCTGGCGGCCCGAGGCGTCATATGGACGCTCATCGTGCCGTTACTCGTTTTGACGATGGCTCGAAACGCCGATTGGCGGATAGACGTGCATGTCTCGCGCAAAGTTGCCTTTCACGGAGCGACGTTGACCGCTGGCGGAATATTTCTGCTTTTGGCGGCCGGCGTTGCCACCCAAGTCGGACGGCTTCCGGGGGAGTGGGGCCCGGTTTCAAAGATTCTATTTTTCAGCGGCAGCGTAATAGTGCTCCTCTTTGTTCTTTCCGCTGGCGGTGTTCGAGCGCGTGCTCAAAGGTTTATTGCGGAAAATTTTTATTCAGTTCGCTACGATTATCGGATCGAATGGCTGCGTTCCGTTTCCATGTTATCGGCAAGCAACAGCGGCGAACCCTTGTCAGTGCGCGCGATCCGGGCAATTGCCGACGTCGTGAACAGTCCAGGCGGGATATTGTGGGCGGAAGCTGGCGGCGGCGTCTATTCAATCGTGGATACGCTTAATACGCGGGTTGACCGGAACGCGCTTGAGCTTGTGAATGGCACGTTTGTTGCGGGCTTTGGCGATGGAACGGTGCTCCAGGAAATTGCGAAATTAACCAACCTGCCACGATGGACGAAAGACTTGTGGCTCGCGATTCCATTGACCACGGCAGGTCACTTATCCGGCTTTGTGGTTATTTCGCGTCCGCGCGCAGCTGAGTCACTGGATTGGGAAACCAGAGATTTGCTCCTGGCCCTCGGGCAGCAAGTGGCCGCATTCATCGCGCAGGAGCGGTCGTCACGCGCGTTGGTGGAATCTAAGGCCTTAATCGACTACTCGAAGCGGTTTTCCTTCATTGCTCATGACATAAAAAATGTGGCGGGCCAGTTAACGCTGGCGGTCAAGAATATCGGCGAATTCGGTGATGAGCCGGAATTCCGGCTGGATTTGATCGCTAGCCTTACCAATTCGATCGGGAAGCTGAATACCTTGCTTGCGCGCATGCGGCCTGAAGGCGGCATGGCCGAACAACCTCGTCAGGTGGATGCTCTTCAGGCGGTTCAAAGGGCTGTTGCCGAATCGCAAAGCACTGTACCGATATGTCTCAAAAGTTCAGCCCAGACAGCGAAATTACATATTGAACCCTCGGGCTTTCAAACTGCTCTGGGCCATCTCCTCCGGAATGCAATTGAGGCTTCGGAGCAGAGGAACGAAATTTTCATAGATATTCGGCGAGAGAAAGGTCGGGTGGTCATCGAGATTGAGGACGAGGGGCGCGGAATGACGCGAGAGTTCATCCACGATAGCCTTTTTGCGCCCGCTCGATCCACCAAAAGCCGCGGGCACGGAATTGGCGCCTATCAGGCGCGGGAGCTGATCCGGGCGGCTGGCGGCGACATACAGGTGACAAGCGAAGTCGGTGTGGGAACCCGTGTCAACATTATACTGCCGGACGCCAAAGCGCGCGCTGACCATTCCCAATTGAGAAGAATTGCCGGCTGATGAAACTGGCCAAGGTTCCTGTTCTGGTTGTCGAGGATGATGAAGGATTGCGTTCGCAGTACCGCTGGCTGCTTTCCGATTACCGGGTTTTGCAAGCGAAAAATCGAATCGAAGCGATAGAGATCGCGGGACGCGAGCGGGTTTGTCTTGCAATCGTCGATCTCGGATTGCCTCCGGATCCGGATGGTACCACGGAAGGATTAACGGTTCTGGCAGAGCTTCTCAGGATCAGCCCGGATACCAAGGTCATCGTGGTAACAGGAAATGACTCTTCCGAAATTCCAGCAGCCGCGGTAGCTGCAGGCGCTTACGACTTTTTCCAAAAGCCCGCCGATCCCGAGATACTAAAGTTGATCGTAAGCCGCGCAGCCCGTCTTTATGAATTGGAGCAGGAAAACCGGCGCTTGGCCAGCGTAGTCAGCCAGAGTCCTGCAAGTCGCATTCTTGGAAGCAGCAGCGCGATCCAGAAGATCCTGCGCGATATTGACCGGATTGCGAAAACAGATATCACGGTGCTGATTACGGGGGAAAGCGGGACCGGCAAGGAGCTGGTAGCCGACGCCATCCACACCGGGAGCGCGCGCAAACATAAACCGTTCGTGGCGATCAATTGCGCGGCCATTCCGGAAAGCCTTCTTGAAGCTGAATTGTTCGGGCATGAGAAGGGAGCGTTTACCGGCGCGTTTAAGCAGACGATCGGCAAGATCGAAAGCGCGAATGGTGGCACCCTTTTCCTCGATGAGATTGGCGATATTCCGCTTGGCACACAGGTCAAGCTCCTGCGCTTTTTGGAAGAGCGCACAATTGAACGCGTGGGCGGGCGCCAGTCCATTCGGATTGACTGCCGGATTGTCAGCGCCACGAATCAGGACTTGGCGAAACTGATCGCCGAAGTGCGGTTTCGAGAAGATCTCTTCTATCGAATAAACGAGATTGCCATGCATCTGCCTCCCCTTCGGGAACGCGGCGGGGATAGCGTTCTGCTGGCAAACTTTTTCCTGCGAAAATACGCAAACGAGTTCGGCCGGTCGTTCCGCGGCTTTGCGAATAGTACCACGGCGGCAATCCGGCAGTATTCATGGCGAGGCAACGTGCGTGAGTTGGAGGGCCGCATAAAGCGTGCGGCGATCATGGCGGAAGGCAGATTGGTGACGCCGGAAGATTTGGATTTAGGCGATCCGGATCGGGAATTGTCGCTCAATCTGAAGGAGGCGCGCCAGCGTGTCGAGCGTGAGACGATCGAAATCGCGCTGAGTCAGTCAAAAGGCAACGTTTCCAAAGCGGCAAATCTTCTCGGCATCAGCCGTCCCACATTGTATGATTTACTCGATGAGCACGGGTTGTCGCCTCCCCGAACCGGCCAGGTGGTGCAATTGTCGAAGGGAAATTGAGATGCGTGGCGTTAAGAGGGCTCGTTTTCTTGCAGCCTGCCTTGGGACTTGTACAGCCATCATAGTTCCCGGCGCCCATGCGGGGGATGCGGACAGCTACCTTCAAAGCGCGCACAAGCTGGAAAAAGCGAACGATCTTCGCGGCGCAGAGATTCAATTGCGCAATGCCGCGGCGGCTGAACCTGGAAATAGTGCGATCCGCCTCGAACTCGCGCGGGTGTATCTGAAGCTGGCAAATCCGAATGCGGCCGAGGCGGAACTTTTTGCGGCACACTGGCGCGGTGCCAACGAGGCGAATGCCGCGCCGCTGATGGCGCAGGCGATGCTGGAGATGGGCCAGCTCGGCGATCTGCTGAAAAATGTGCCGGCGGGCAGCCGCCCGCCCAAACTCGAAAGCCAGGTGAGATCTTACCGCGGAATGGCGGCGCTCGGGTTGGGTGACATCAAAACCGCCGGTGCCATGTTTGCCGACGCCATTCGTCTGGATCCAAAATCACCCATGCCTGTAGCGGGGCAGGCCAGAGCGCTTCTCGAGCAGGGGCGATATGGCGCAGCTAGGCAAAAGGCCGATGCGGCCCTGAAAATCGACCCCCATAATGGAGAGGCGATCGACGTAAAGGCTCTCTCCTTCGCGGCGGAAGGTAACTTCGATGCCGCTGTCCGGCAATTGGACGCTGCGATTCGATCGAATCCGCAGAACCTTCGCGCCCTCCTCGACAGGGCGAATTTGGAGTTGCAGCGTGGCAAGGCCGACCTGGCCGAGAGGGACATTGCTGCCGTGAGGAGGGTGGCGCCAGGAAGCGGACTGGCTCTTCTTCTTCAGGCCTTCATCGATGCTGAGAAAGGAAACTACAAGGAAGCGGACGGGATCTTCGACAAGCTCAGAGGCATAATGTCGAACTTTCCGGCGGCGTATCTGGTGGGCGCGCAGGTCAAATTGAAGCTTGGGCAAACTGAGCAGGCGGAAGCCTATCTGAAGAAGTATATTGCCCAGGCCGGCGACCAGCCCAAAGCGTATGAGATGCTGGGTCTGATTGCGCTAAAGCGTAACAATTACGAAAGCGCCATTGCGTCTCTGGAGAAGGCAAATCGGTTGGCCCCAAATAGCCCCGAGATACTGGGAATGTTGGGGCAGGCTTATGTCGCCCATGGAGACCTTGACAAGGCCAAACTTGCTTTCGATCAGGCTGCGATGCGCGCGCCGGGCGATGCATCGCTTGCGACACGTCAGGCGCTGGTGGACTTCGCGTCGGGAGACACGGATGCCGGTCTCTCCAAACTGAAAAACGTGTTCAAGAACGGCAAGGGCAACATTTTGGCTGGGCCGCCGCTCGTCCTGGAGTCTCTGCAGTCCGGACGCGTGAATGACGCGGCGGATGCGGCGCAAGCCTTGCTTGCCCACAATCCAAACGATGCTGCCTATCAGGAACTTGCTGCAGCGGTGAAGATGGCCAAGCATGATTTCAGCGGCGCTGAAACCTTGCTGCACGCGCTATTGCAAAAGAATCCTGGCCTGACATCAGCGCGTCGCGATCTCGCACAAGTATATATGCTGACAAACCGTGCGGCGCTCGCCAGGAAGCTCTACCGGGACCAGCTGGCCGCGCACCCTGGCGACATCGACAGCATGGCAGCGCTTGCAAACATTGCCCTTCAGCAAAAGGACGATCGCGGCGCGATTCAATGGCTCACGCAAGCGCAGGCGCATGCGCCAGCAAACCCCCGGCCCAGCCTCCAGATCATTGGGATATTGGCGGCAAGGAAACACTGGCCGGAAGCGGTGGGACGCGCACAAGGGCTTCAGCATAAATTCAACAAAGATCCTTCCGTGCAAGACATGCTCGGGCAGGTCTATTTTCAGTCGGGCAATCGTGCCGCGAGCTTGGCCGCATACAAGGAGGGCATCGCCAAATTCCGCAACTCCGCAATCCTGTTCGCGCATTATGCTGGCGTGCTTGCCGCCCAAAAGGATTTTACCGGAGCAACGGCCGCGGCATTGCAGGCCGTGCGGCTCGATCAGCGTAGCGCCGATTTGAAGCGCGCGTACGTTGCTCTTGCCTATCACACGGTAGGGCCCACAGGCATTTTGGCTGCTAGTCGAAAGGTCTTTCCAGATCCGGCGGCGGCTGCTTTGGTGGCCGCAGACGTGCTGGAGGCAAACAACAATCGGGCGGCCGCCATTGCGCTGCTCGAGAACGAGCAAGATCGCAATCAGAACGCTTCGAGCGTTTCTCGTCTGGCTGTTCTGTATCAACGCGACAATAAACCGGACAAGGGGATTACGTTGCTTGAGACTTGGAGCAAGCAGCATCCCGGAGATATTCAACCCCGATCGATTCTCGCTCAGTTGTACAGCTCTGCCGGACGCACAGCCGATGCGACGAAACAATATGAGTGGCTCGCTGCCCGGCAACCGAACAACGTGACTGTTCTCAACAACCTGGCGTGGCTTTACAGTGTCGCACACGACGCTCGGGCGAGGCAGGTGGCAGAAAAGGCATTGCAGCTTGCGCCGACATCGGGCTCGATCGCAGACACATTTGGATGGATCCTCCTGAATGAGGGTAAAGTGGCGGAGGCCATAAAGTATCTGCAGCAGGCGAGCGCCAGCATGCCCGGTGATCAGACCATTCAATATCACTATGCGGTTGCCCTGGCGAAAGCTGGTAAGGCAGATCAGGCGCGCGCGATTTTGGAAAAGGCCTTGAAGTCGCAGAACGGCAGCGGAATGCCTGAGGCCCACGCGCTGCTGGCGTCATTGCAAAACCGGCATTGATTTAGCGCGCGTATGGTAAGCGCGGTTACGAAACCGCCTCCGGTGGCTGTTTTCAAGGAGCGGCAATAAAAAAGGCCCGCGTCACGCGACGCGGGCCTTTTTAGGTTCTAAAAAGAATCAGCTGGCTGGATTGCCCGAGCGGCGCCGCCAAGCCATTCCACCGAGGGCCAGAAGACCCAATCCGAAAAGCGAGAGCGCGGCCGGCTCTGGAACCGTGATCTTGTCGTCTTCGCTAATCGAACCTGCAGTCCTTCCGGAGCTGAGGACAATTTCCTCGGTTATCGAGAAGGGTCCACTTAAGGACTGCAGCAGCGACAACATCTCTTGGGAGAAACTTGCGGTTCCGATCGTCGAGAATGTGGCGAGCGTAATTGTGTTCAGTCCGTTGTTCGTTGTGTCGAGATAGAAGGTTCGCGTGACGTCCAGGTTGGTCGTTGTGCCCGTAAACGCCATCAGGAACTGCGCGGCGCTGCCGGCCGTCAGATTGGTCTCGGTCAGGTCGAGGGTGAGGGTCCCGTGAGCGCTGGATGCGACATCGAGTGCCCCATTATCCATCAACGGGTTTCCGCCGGTTCCATTTACCCCGGTTATTGAAACCAGATTGATGGTGAAGCCGTCCATCGAGCATGCACCTGTGCAGGTCCAGGAAGTAAAGGTGTTTGTCGTGTCGGTTGCGACCGTGGCCCCATCTGCCTTGATGATCAGATCGGCTTTGGCCGGTCCAGCGGCTACTGCGGCCAAGCCGAGCAGGGCAACAACCGCTGATTTGCTGAAGCGCAACATGTTTATCCCCTCGCAGAAACTCTGTTCAAAGGCATGTGTAGCAATCCTTGTGCCATTCAGAATAATCAAATTATATCAGCGACTTACAAAATGTTGGCTCTTTCGCGCCGGGCTGATCGTAAAGAAGTTCGACAGTCGTTGGCCGGCAGGTCTCGGGTCAGCCCCTATTGGATTTGGTCTCGGTGAAGGCGTTTTTCACCTTATCGTGTTGGGCGTCCGCCCCGATGCAGCCTGAATAATCCTGCTCGCCCAACTGCGTCGTGAGGCGTTCGATCTCCTGCCGAATAGCCTGCAGCGAAGAATTCGCGGCTTCATTTTCTTCGGCCTGGGCCGTCGAAGCAGATACCGAGCCGACGCGCGCCGGTTGATTGCCTACCGACAGGGTTAGAATTGCGAGCCGATCATCCAGACCTTGCAGACGCTTCGACATGCTATCGAAGCTGGCCCGGTGGCGTTCCGCAAGATTTTCTTGTTGCCGGTGCAAGCGATACACAACAATAGCCAGCATGGCTGAGCACACAATCGAAGCCACGTAGAGACCGGAAAGGACCAGAAACGCATGGTCCACCGTCCAGGCCCAGAAAGTGCTCAGATTCATCCAGCCGCTCGCCTGAGACTTTGATTCGCCTATTTCGAGGCAAAGACTATACCACGATTATTGTGGTCCCACCCGAGCAGCCTTCGGGGCAGGATTGGGCGGAGGCTTCCTAGCCGCTTGAAGCGCGAAGATGACGAATCCTATCGCCACGGCGAGAATCGCATCGGTGATTTCTCCTGAGCGGCCAGGCAAATACGTTTCAGCGGCACTTGCGGCCAAGAGCAAGGTGGCGACCGCGGCAGTAGCGATGGGCAGCCGCACCCCGGCGAGCGTGGCGAACCAGATCAGACTGCCGTACAGAAAACCCTTCTCGAACATCGATTGAATGTTGATGGCGAGCGAACCTCTGAGGAAACCCTGAAATGGCAGCCACCCGAAATCGGCATGATGGTTCACGAAATTGAACGGCGCCAGCCGCTGGGCGACCACGGTCGTGCAAAGGACCACACCTGCAATTTTAGACGTCCAGGAGCGACGGTGAAGGGTTAGCCAAAATAGAAATGCGCTCGTCGCGCCGATTATCTCGGAACACGAGATGACTTGGTCAACAATGACAACCTTGCTGCCGAAAATGAAAGCACCAAACAGCACGACTGGGATCCATGGTGGCTCTTCCCATTTGATCGCAGTGGCGACCAGGCAGTCGGTGGCAAGCCACAGCCCGAAATAGTGAAACACCCCGTATAAATCAGGAGCGGGATGCTCAATGATTGGCCTCAGGCTGTGCCAGTATTTGTGCAGATCGATGGTTGGAACATAGGGAAAGAGCTTGTAGCCAATGAGCGCGGCAATCAGCATGCACGGAACAGGATTAAGGTGCTCGCTCGGTTTCAGCAGGCGGGCGTCGAGTTTTCTAGCGGAGATCGCGCCTATCAGTGTGCCGGCCGTATTGAGGTAGATATCCGAAACACTCGTAACGCGGCCGGCATCGTAGAATTGCAGAATCTCAACCGTCGTACACAGGAGGAAGCCCGCGAGAGTAACCGTCCAGACCGAAGCCTTCCTGGAGAGGGCGAATGCTGCGGAGAAACCGAAAGGAACATACAGGAAGATGTTGGCCAACAGATCGCCAGAGCTTGCGGGCGGGACATCCCACGTACCCAATAGCGTCGCGATTGGACCCTCTTGGCCGATCGGACCGTGGAAATCATAGGGATAAAGGGAGCCGTGCAAAATGAGGCAAACGATAGCGACGGTTAAGAGGCTGAATGCAAGGTTGCTTTGAGTTGATCGATGCATAGGGGTTGATTCGACGCAAACGGAGATTCGCCGAAGTCAGATTGCCATTCTTAACCCTGTCAGAGATAGAGTTGGCCGCTCCGGGACTCTTGAGGCACCGCTTGGGTCTAGCCTCTGGCAACATCGGATTCGAAAAAATATGGCTGAGCAGAAGCTCAATTCGCCTGCGGTGATCGTTCCCGGAGGCTTGCTAGCAGCGTGAACGTGACCAGCGCCAAATCGTGGACCCTTCGCAGGTCCAAGGAAGTGCAGGCCTTCCTGTGGGTTGCGACCGCCGTAGCTGGTTGTGTTTTGGCGTTTGGACTATTTTTCCCCACAGCGTCGCTCGCGGCTATCAACGCTTGGAGCCAAACTTCGGCTTTCAATCATTGTTTCCTGATTCTCCCGTTGAGCCTGTTTCTTATCTGGGAGCGCCGGCGGGAGATCAGCGAAGGTGACACCCAGCCCGATTTCAGGGCCGGGCTCGCGATGCTCGCGGCTTCGATGGTATGGTTGTTTTGTTATTTTGCGGACGTCGTGGAAGCGCAGCAGTTCGTCATCGTCACGATGATTCAGGTTGCGCTTTTTGGCCTTTTTGGACGGAGGTTATACGCGAAGCTGTCCGGACCGCTGCTGTACCTCTATTTCCTGATCCCGACCGGCCTGTATTTGATTCCATGGCTGCAGATGTTTACCGCGCGTTTCGCCATTGCCGGTCTTCATCTTTTCCGAATACCCGTTTATTCCACCGGAACGTTAATTGAGATCCCGGCCGGCAGTTTTTCCGTTGCTGAGGCCTGTGCCGGGCTTCGGTTTCTGATTGCGTCGCTCGCCTTCGGCGTTTTTTTTGCTCTTTTCGTTTATCGAAGTGCCCTTCGCCGCACCCTGTTCATCGCGCTCTCTCTAATCCTGCCGATTGTTGCAAACGGGATTCGAGTGTTTGGACTCATTGCCGCCGCTGAATGGGTGGGGAGCGCGACGGTCGTGATGGTGGACCACGTTCTTTACGGCTGGGCGTTCTTTTCGATCGTTCTGATCGCGCAGATTGGCATGGGCCTTTTGTTCCAGGATCGATGGCAGGCCGATGCTCCGGTCAGCGGGCCGGCAGTGAGGCCACCCGGGCGCAACCGATTCCTTGCAGCAGCGGCATCCTGCCTGATTGGGGCCTCGGTGGGACCTGCGCTTGCTTCGATCTCCCGGGAGCCGGAAACCACAGCTCTGCCGACGGCGCCCCCTGCAATCGCCGCGCCCTGGCACATCGTTAGCGGCTCCATAAACTGGTGGCCGGCAACCACCGCACCGGACCGAGTTTTTCACGACAGTATGCGAAACGGAGATAAGAGCGTCGACCGATTTGTCGCGCTTTATGGAACGAAGGGCAGCTTCCGAAATGTCGCTCGGCTGCAGAACCGGGATGCCAATGGGGACTATTGGACCTTTGCTTCGATGCACTTTGAGACTGTTCGTGCCCACGAACTTGCTGTCCCGGTTCGGGCCAGCACATGGATACATGGGGACCAGCGGCGAGAAGTTTGGTCATTTCTCGTTGTAAATGGTTACGTCGCGTCCAATGTGTGGGCAGCGAAATGGTACCAGTTCCTGGAGCATTTTGACCGGGTAAGCTGCCCCTCGGCCTACGTTGCATTTTCGGCAATCGACAGTGATCTGGTGCCCGGCCGTGCGGCATTGCAAGCAGCGCTGAATGCATCCGAACCCATGACGGCCTATCTCTGCCGAACGCCTGCTGTTCGTTGAGCATTGTGCAAGACGCAAAGCGAAAGCGATGTCAGGTAATTCGTGGTTTGTGCAACTGCGGCTGTGCGCCAAAGTGCGCCGCCGCAAAACAGCTGCAGTTCATTCAAATTTGAGACACATTCTCCGGCGTGTACAATTTGATTCAACTCTGATGACAACGAGTTTTGAGTCGTCAACAAAAGTTCTGCGGGCCTCCGAAATCCTACAATTTCGATTAGCGCCTCTTTCACTGCTTGTGCAAACTGCGTTCGCCACATTCCGTCCTTAACTTTTGCTTATTAGCCCTCGCGAATAATGGCGGCGAGCTCATGCCGAGCTCGCAGAGGTGTTCGTGGGCGGACTATCATGAAATCCAGACGATTTTTTCTTGGCAGCGTCGCATCGAGTGCGGCTCTGTTGCCATTCGCTGCAGAAACCAACGCCTCGCAATTCAACTGGCGCACCGGCGCACCGAGGCAGCTCGCCAGTCTGACGATTGCGAACGACAGTCATCACGACTCTGCCGAAGGTTCGGTGATGCAAATCGTCGGCTGTCCGTTCCGCAAGGGTGATATACCGTCGGGACAATGGCCCCAGTTCCAATTGCAGGATGGAACGCCGGTCCCGTGTACGCTGCTCACTGCGCTCGCGACGACGTGGAGCGATAAATCACTAAAATTCGTTCCGGCGATGTTGCAGATTCCGGTTGGGATAGGAGCAAAGCAGAAGCTAGCGGTAAATATTTTTTCCAACGGCGCGCTTTCACAGGCGGGCGCGCGCAGTCTGGCAGACCTGCAAGCTGGAGTGGCACCTCAAATCCAGGTGGACGGCCTGGACAATCTCTCGGGAACCTGGGTCATGGATCTCGGCGAGGGCATCTCCAAAGGAACCAAAATTGTTACGTACGGGAATGGTCCTGCGGGCGCCGTGTGGAAAATCCGGGCGAGGGCGCAGCAGAAGGGAAGGTTTCACAAGCAGCTGGTGTGCGACTTCTACGTGGCCGCTCTTTCCAATCTAGACGGCTCGTTAAAGGGCCTTCGTATTCTCGGGAAAGTCAAGCTGCCATATTACGACAGCAGTTCAACCATGAAGTGGGTGTCGTTCTCCCGATTTCAGCTTTGCTCTGACTCCGGCGGTACGATCATCCGGGATTGTTTTGGCAAAAACTTTGGCACACGCAAGGCGTATTCATTCGCGTGGGTTTCTGGCCCGACCTTCTCAGCGAAACATGGCTATAGCTTGTTGAACAGCGGGGACTATGGGTACTGCACCAGGTTCACGACCACGGGAACTCTTCCGGCCGGCTTGTCGGGGAATATGAGCTACTTCACCGGAAACCCTGCTCAATCCACGATCAATTTCTACACGAGTTCTACCTGCGCCGGCTATCCCGTTTCTGCAACCGACGGCGGCGGAGGAACTCACACTGCGACACCCTACCCATTTCTTGCCTATTTCGGCGCACTCTTTACCGCCGGCCACCACGGAACGTGGGACTTCGTCCAGGGGGCCGGTTCGGATGAGGCAGATACGACACTGCGCTGCGAAATAGATAAGCGGTATTGGGTGAGCACGCGGCTGCTTCCACCCTATAATCTGAAAGTGAAGTCCGTGCGTAACGCTCCCGCCAAGTACTGGCCAAATTCCGCGGAGCCGGTAACGCGCTTCCTGTCACAAACCGGCGACAGAGACGATCTCGGAATAATGCCCGCTTGGTATGCGCGCCATTTCGCCACCCAATCGGAGGTGGATGAACGCGCGGTTCGAATTATCAGTCTGGTGGGCGGCCAGTTCTCGATCGGCCTGGAGAACTCGCGAGCAAGGACCTATCCCTGCGTCAACAACGGTTCAGACGGCCGCGGGCGGCCATACGATAAAATGCCCACGCCCAATCCCCTCTTTTTCTGGGGGGCCGGCGTCGGAACAACCAATGGTTTTCCGAATGGCGATACCACGGACCCGAACGTTCAGGTCGCGGGGTTTACTCAGCAAGACACGACGCATATGCCGCAGTTCAACTATTACCCCTACCTTCTCACTGGAGAGCCGTGGCACCTGGACATGTTACTGGAGCACGCCAATAACGCCGTCTATCAGCGAAATTGGTCCGTCGGCCAGGCTGTAATCAACGAGGATGAGTTTGAGTTGGGTGACGATGGCGGCGGCGTCAGAAATGTGTCCATTAACTCCAAATCCTGGTACGGCAATACCATCGGTGGCGCCACCGGTCAGGTTAGAACGGACGCATGGGCAACCGCGCTGCTGGCCGCGGCCGCGGGGATATGCCCGGATAACCACCCCGAGTGTAAGTCTTATCAGCGCTATTTCAATGATATGCACTCCAGTTCGTGGAAGGCGGCCAGGGCAATCATTTCTGCGCTCCCATCATACTCGAAGCCGCTCTGGACCACGCCTTACGCTCCGAACTTCTGTCAAGCTCCATGGCAGATGGCATATTTCGGCGCAGCCGCGGCATTGGCGGCAGGTACAACAGAGAGCATGGATGCGGTCGCGGCCCTTCAATATCATGCCCATTGGTTTGACTACGTGAGTTCTCATTTTGGCGGGTGGCACTTAGGGGCGTACCACTCGGTCGCGAAGACCGGAAACAATTTGGGTGCGCCGCTGATCAACTCGAGTGCAGCCGTGGCGTTCTATGGACCGAATCTTAACTGGCAGGCCGGAGGACAATTCGTCGTCAATTCCTTGACGAACTATGTTCCGAGCGATGGAGACAAAGTCGTTTTCACCGACGACGACGGAGGCGGTCAGGTGGTCCCTGCCGGCTTCACCAAATATACCCCCTATTATATCGTGAATCTGACTGGGTCGCAGTTCGATCTGGCTAAGACGCGGCACGGGCTCCCAGTGCCAGTCGTTGATACCTACGCGGGAGCTGCGTACTTCTACATAGTCGCATCCAACCCACCAGCAACGGGCAGCATCTCGGAAATTGGATCGCCCGCGAGCTATTCCGCTCATTTGCTTGGGATGCTGAATTATGCGATTGCCGTAGGTGTTCAGGTCAGCAACGGCACGATGAAGGATCTCAATTACCGTATCCAACAGGCCGGGACGGATTATTCCACGTGTCCAAAATGGGCGATCGAGGACCGGTTCAAGCAGTAGACTCGAGGACCCCATACTTTCTTGACTGGCATTCTAGGCGGTCTCAGAGGGGGCGCGGTTTGTTTCGGGCTGCGCATGAAGTAAGCAATCTTGCAGCACGGGCGAGATCGCAACGGGACGATCCTCATGACTTTTCTCCATCGAGCAGCATCTGCTTGGAAGCGGCACGGCGCTCGAAATTTCATTCGGTTGGCGGCGTACAACGCCCGGCTCAAACTCTTTTCGGCGGGCATTGAACCCAAGCCTGACGAGTTTGACGCCCAGTATGGAACCGATACCTTCAAGGTCAAAGAAGTCGGAGCGCTAGATATTCCCGCCGCAGCCGCGCGGGATGCGGTTCGCTATCAACCCAGCTCTTCGACGCTCGTATTCGAGTCCATCTCTGCACTTCCCATAGCTCAAGAGGATTTCAGTTTCATCGACTATGGATCTGGCAAGGGCCGGGTACTGATGATCGCCGCGCAGTTTCCCTTCCGGCGCGTGGTCGGATTCGAGATCTCGTCCGAGTTGCACGGCATCGCTACGGAAAATCTGAGCCGACTTCCCGTTCACGTGCGTGGTGCTGGCAGGGTCCTGTCGGTTCAATGTGACGCCCGTGAGGCCACTCTACCGTCGGATAATTTGGTGTGCTATTTCTACAACCCATTTGGAGAGCGCGTTATGGAAGCTGTCGCAACACAGCTTCGCCAGCATGTGCTCAAAGGACACGATTTGTATGTGATCTATACCAATCCACGATTTCGAGGGGTGTTTACGAGCGGAAGCGATTTTCTGGTGCTGCGAGATAGCGAGCATATCCTGATCGCGAGAGGCCGCCCCCAAGCGCAGTCGCTGGGCGATGACACTTCAAGCGACACCTCGCTCAAGAACACACCCCGGCCCGGATAACCTGCGTGTCTGACATGGACGATGGCGGCAGCCCACCCGTTCGCGATGGCGAGGCCCTGCCGCGGAACGTGGACCTGAATTACTCGCTCGGCGATGTATCGCTGTTTCGCTTTAGATTTCGTGCCCTTGTTGAGACGAACAGGATCGACCGTCCACAACAAGCACCCGATGCGCTCGCATCGCTCCCTGAGTGCGGAGCGGCGGTCTACTTCGGGGCCAAGATGACATGCGCACTGCCGTCGCTGCGTTTCATGCGCTCGGCTATCAGATATATCCGCAATCAACGTAAAACATATTTCATCGACCTTTCAGCTTCCTTCGACGAGTACGTGCGCGGATTCCAATCCAAAACACGAAAAAAACTCCAGCGGAGCGTCAAAAAGATAATGGCCCTGAACGGTTTCGAATGCTGCCTGTACCGCGCGCCGGACTCCGCTGCAGAATTTCATCGCATAGCCCGGCAAATAGCCGAGAAGACTTACCAGGAGAGGCTCTTCCAGGGCGCGCTGCCAGCCTCGCAACAATTCGTTTCCGCCCTTTGTGCGAAAGCGCAACTTGACTTGTTCCGTGGTTTCATACTCGTACTTGACCAACAACCGGTGGCCTACATTTGCTGTCTGGCAGACGATGTTGTCGTACACTACGCTTACGTCGGTTACGACCCGCAGTTCTCGGATCTCTCGCCTGGAACTGTCCTGCTTTACCTCGCCCTGGAACATCTTTTCGCCGAACGCAAGCATCGCTTTCTTGAGCTTGGCTCCGGTGAAGGGCAGCTCAAGCAAGTTTTTGGCCGGAGCAGCGTATTATGCGGAGATGTATATTTCTTCAGGTGGACCGCCAGTAATGTGGCCGCGGTTCTCGTGCACGTTGCCGTCGAAGGAACCTCCAGTCTGCTAGGCAAGACTCTGAGCGCAATCGGATTGCGGCAGCGGATTCGCAAGGGTTTGCGAACGCTCAGGAGCAAAGTGCCGGGCGTGGACACAAAAGGCCAAGCGCCACAATGAAGATCCTGCTTGTCAGTTGGTTCTTTCCGCCCCTGAACGATGTCGCGGCGTTGCGAACGGGAGCGTTTGCCGAGTTCTTTTCGCGGAATGGACACACGGTACGGGTTTTGACGGCAGACAGGGCGCACCCCGATGCTTCCCTGGCGTTGCAGGTTCCGGACATGCAGATTTCAAGAACGTCGTATTTCGATGTGGATCACCCGCTGCAAAAGAAATTAAACCATCCAGCGATCGGCTCCGCGCCAACGCGTCAGAATGCGATAATCCCGAAGCCTTCCGCAGCGCGAAAACTTCGCGCCACCGCTTCAGAGGCCTACCAACACCTTACACACATTCCTGATCGGCAAATCGGGTGGTTTCCGTATGCCGTACGGTGTGGAAGTCAGATGCTGAATGCGGGTTCAGTCGATCTGATCTACGCCAGCGCGCCGCCATTCACGGCCCACCTGATCGCCAAGAGGTTGTCCGATAAGTTTGGAGTTCCGTGGATTGCCGAATATCGGGATGCTTGGTCCCATTACTTGTATCAGCCGCGTCCTCGCTGGCGCCAGGTCCTGGATACTTCGCTTGAGAACAGGACAGTATCGAGCGCTTCTGCGATTGTTGCAGTCTCCGAGCCTTGGGCAGATTGTTTCCGAAACAAGTTTAAAAAGCCGACTCTGGCTGCATATAATGGATACGATTCCGCGATGATCTCCGAGGTCCAGCATCGCTCGGGTAGAGATGAGCCGTTATCCATCAGCTACCTCGGAGTGCTATATGGCGGCATCCGAAATCCATCGCCGCTGTATCATGCTATCCGTTTGTCTTCGCTTTCGCCGCGGGACATCAGGCTAAAATTCTACGGTGCGCCACCTCAAGAGGTGCTGCCACTCGCGACATCGTTGGGCGTTGCCGATTTTGTAGACGTAATGCCTCGTGTTTCTTTTCAGGAATCGATTTCGGTCCAGAGGCAGAGCGATGTCCTGCTTTTACTGCAATCTTCGGAGGACGAGCGGAACGTGCCAGCGAAATTGTTCGAATATTTTGCTGCCCGTCGCCCAATTCTGGGCATCGGACTTGATAGTGGAGTGCCAGCACGACTGATTAGAAACAGGAACGCCGGTTACTACGGAAGCGATCCTGACGGAATCGCGCGGCAACTCAGGGCTTGGATTGGGGAAAAGCGTGCGAGTGGGATCCCCAATACTCCTGAGCTGGCGCTCCAAGGGCTTGCCCGGAAGGACCAGCTAAAGAATTTGGAAGAATTCCTGAGGGACTTTGTCCGCCAAGGTCATGCAGGCGGATAAGCGCACCGCACCTAGCCTAGCGGCGCCTCCCAGCGAACACGAACCAACCGCCCACGTTTTGAAAGGTCTGAACACCGAGTAAGCCGAGCAGGCGTTTGGGGTCATTTCGGCTCCACCGGAGTGCGGTAAGGTATTGCTTGAGCGTCCGGCCCTGCAGAATCGGTTTGGAGATGCGCTGAATGCTATCGAACTCGATCAAATCGCCATAACGAGCGCTGACTTCGGACTCATTTGAAAAGAATCGCACATGGCCTTCGTATGGGAAGTTCGGCACGGTGCAGATACACGCCGTCCCGCTTCGCCAATTCGATATCGCAGTACGGTCTTCTTTGATGTGCTCCAAGACCTCAGTGCACACGATGCAATCGAATTCATAGTCCACAATGTAAGCGTCCGGATTTGTCGCGTCGGCTACACGGAACAGATCTAGCCTTTTCAGACGTTTCCGGGCGCGTTCTACGGCGACGGAGCTGAAGTCGAAACCCGCATATTCGGCGGACGTTTTGTCCAGGATGTATTCCGCGAGCGTGCCGCTGCCGCAGCCGACCTCAAGAACTCTATGTACATTGCGCCGCTTCAGTTCTTTGACCACAGCGGTGAAAACCGGAAAATATGCCGAGCGACTATAATGTTTGCCGTAAAAGCGAGTATCCGAATAGCGCTCGTCGTAGAATTTGCTATCTCGCTCGGCGTCCGCGTCGCCGGCGGATACTCCAACATCGGCTGTACCTCGCAGAGTCATTTGACTATCTGCATCTCAGCATCGTTCGCATCAATCGTAAACTTGCAAGCCCAATCGGGGAAGCGCCACCGATCGTAACCGCCGCTTGCCGGGAAGGAGCCTTTGACTGCACCCCGAATCTCGGGGGAACCTTCTACCTTGACGGTCCGCCGCACAAACCGATTCGTCTGCTGCCCAGCCTTTCGATACTTCTCTATCCCGGTCGCGCGATACAAGAGCAGCCAGCACTCGGCAATTTGGGAACTTCCTGTCAGGCAGACCCAATCTGCAGCCGGATTCCATCGTGCGTCCAAACGCCCGGCCAACCAACCGTCATCGCGCAACGCACCCAAGATCCCGTCTCCCATTTTTTGAGCGGCTACCAGATAGCGCTCGTTTTGCGAGGCGTGATACGCTTCAAGTATTCCCCGCAACGCATATCCTAAAGTATGCGTGAGTGGACGTGTGTGGTCGGTTAGACAGCACTGGGGCAGAAAGCCGTTCGCCAATTGCTGGCCAATAACCCATTGAATTTGGCGAAATCCTGATTCGAGATAGCGGTCGTCCTTAGCCACCGACCCTGCACGAATCAGTCCAATGGCAATATGGGCATCATAAGTTTTCGGTCCGGGACTCGCGAAAGGCGAGTGGTGGCTCTGCCAGGAACCGTCCGCCTCCTGGACACGCAATAGCCACTCGCTGGCCCGCCTCATATTTACGGTGTACCTGGCGTCGCGCTCGGCCGCCGCTGCCAGACCGATCAGGATTTGACCGGTGTTGAAAACTACCGGAACCTGAGGCGACTGGTCAATCATCCCGCCAGGAAACGCGCCATCGGGGAACTGAACGGAGATCAACCAATCCAGCATGCGTCGCACACGCGACAACATCTCAGTCTGACCGACCACCTCTTCGTGCCTTAGCATAGTGGGAACGGCGTAGCCGGTCGTCTCTGGATATGACGCGGACCAGCCGGTGACCAGGCTGAAGTGGCGGGCTAGTCCGCCATCTTGCGTCATCGAACAATCCTGCGCGCGGAGAAGCCAGCGAACGCCCTCTTCGATTACGCGTTCCGGACCTGGGTCTGCCTGCGGCAAGCCTGCCAGATCAGCCCGCCATGCCGACTGAGCCGCATCGGGCAGATCGCGGTACTTCAGCCAATGCCTCGCCTTCGAAATCAGCGATGCCATGCCAACCCGCGTTTCAGCCCGTTGCGTTTGAAGAGCAGGAGGGGCAGGGGACGTTGTCCGATGCCGCGCCATCTCGCGCTCGTACGCGAAATTTGATGCCATATTTTGTGACGAGCGTGGTCTTGGACAAATCGACGTCCAGAATTGCAGGCGGCACACGCACTCGTCCGAAAGCTCGCAACATCAAATCCATTCAAATCGCCGCAGATGATATCGGTGTGGGCGGCCTTGTCACCCGCTGCAGCTTGGCGCACTAGCATAGATCAGAACAATTTCCCGAAATTCGCGCCCGCGACGCCTAAGCTTGGCACGGAAGACCAGAAAAGCATTAGGCGGGATCAATGGAATTAGTCAATGACTGCTGCTTTCGTAACCATAAAATATCGATAATTTTGCCAAGCGCGTAAAATAAAGGCAGAGAGAGTTGAACGACAATCCTGAATCCCAGAGTATTTCTCGCGGCTCAGATGGTGAGTCGATTATTTCGCGTGAGATTAATCGGCTCGGCAGGTACGGATTCAAGGCGATATATTTAGCCAAGTTGCTTTGCTTGGGTTGTTCTTTGCTGCCCGCTTTACAACCGCTCCTAACTAGACAACTGGTCACCGCCGTGAGTCGCATTCCCGCCAGAGGCCGACACGCGTGAAGACCGGAGTCGTGCATTCTCCGGCTCGCGGGCACGAGGGTCAGATGGTCCGGGCCTCTGCATGGCAGATCAGTGTTCGCTGGGCCACTCGTTTGCTGGGGCTTGTCAGCACAATCATTCTTGCAAGGCTCCTGACGCCGACGGACTATGGGGTTGTAGCAATCGCCGCACTCATTGTGGGAACGGTCGATATTTTCACCCAGACGGGACAACGACTGGCGATTATTCGGCATCCGAACCCATCGCATGAGCACTACGACAGTGCCTGGACGATTCAGGTGGCGCTTGGCCTTCTCCTTGCCATTGCCATTCTCGGCACGATCCCGCTGGCAACTATCTATTTTCATGAGCCAAGGGCTGCAGCGGTGATTCCGGTATTTTCGCTCAGGACTGCGATCGGCGCTTTCGAAAATATAGGTACCCTCAATTTCAGACGGAATCTCGAGTTCGATAAGCAATTTCGATACACCGTGTACCCGAGTGTGTTTTCTTTTTTCACGACGCTGATCAGCGCGATTGTGCTACGGAACTATTGGGCGTTAGCCGTGGGAATTATAACCGAGCAAACGGCAACGACAGTCCTCAGCTATACCATGGAATCGTTTCGTCCCAAGTTTTGCTTCAGCAAGGTGCGTGAACTTTGGTCATTTTCTATTTGGACGCTGGCCCGGGGCGTCGGCATTTTTTTTACGGCACAAGTGGACAAGATAGCGATTGGTGGCTTTGCCGGCGCAGGCTCCATGGGCCGCTACGAAGTTGCGACCGACCTTGCCACCAGCCCATTTCGAGAACTGAATGACCCGATGATCTCGGTACTGTTTCCGGTGATGGCAAGCTTCAAGAACGATCTGGAGAAACAACGCCAGCTTTTTTTCACGGTTCTGTATTGGTCTGCGGTGATTTGTGCATCCATCAGCGTCGGAATTGCGATGGTTGCGAGCGATTTCACGGATCTCGTGCTGGGGCCAAAGTGGCAAGATGTGAAGCCGCTCATGCCCTGGCTTGCGCTTGCTTATGGTGTACTTGGAATCGGCAATGGCGTTTATCCAACCTTGGACATTTGGGGACATCCACATCTTTCGGCCAAGTTGCAATGGTTTCGCCTCGTGGCACTTGCAGCATGCATTGTCCCGGTCGCATTCTGGATGCATAACCTTGAGGCAATTGCCTTCACGCGCCTGCTGGTGACGGTTGTTCTAACCCCCACGCTGTTCCTGGCACTCGCGCGCGTATTGGATCTAAGGGCGCGCGATTTTGTAATCACTCTGTGGCGCCCGGTAGTCGGGAGTATCGTGATGGCGGGAGCGGTTCTCCTTGTTAATTCATGGTGCCCTTTCCGCGGGCCACCTCGATTGTTCCTCGATTCGACCGTCGGCGCGCTTGTGTTCATCGGATCGCTGATGGTGTTGTGGCTCCTGGTTGGCCGGCCCGATGGTCCGGAAAGGGTCCTTTGGAATCGATCTCGCAAAATCGCTTTTCGATTTGGGCTGAGCGCCGCGGGATAACTGTTTCGTCGTTGACGCGCGGCTCGGCGTTCTCTCTTTGGAACACTGTCGCTCGATCTTATTCGAACCTCAAGTCCCGGGCGTCCCGGAAAATACGAAGCGGCCAGCGATGCCGATCGCAGACGTCGCTCAACTGCTTGGCTGGGTAGATGCGACTGCTATCGCCTTGGTCCGGTAACGGCTAGAAATCAACTTGCGGCCCGGAAGTTCTACGAATCGATGAAGCAGGACCGAACCGAGTAAGACCGCGCTAAGATAGACCAGAGTCGCTGTACCTTGAGGCCCATCTGTTTTGACGAGCAGAAATTTCACCCAGTGCTTTAAAAGATAATGGATCATGTAAGTGGAATAGGAAATCCCGCCCAAAAACAGCAGCCATCGTGCAGTCAGCATCTTTTCAAGAATGCCCGTTGTCGCAGAAAGACCGAAGATCAAGGCGCAAAAAAGGACAGGAGCCCAAGTGTAGCTGGGCAGCCTTGTGCACAGCATCAAGCAAAGGAGGATTGTAGCCAACGAGAGCATCACGCCTCGTTTGTCCTCCGCGTATCTGTAGGACAGCTGGCAAATACATATGCCCGCAACGAACTCACCGAAGCAGCGGGGTAACCCCAGGTACGGAATATCGGAGCCGATATCGGTCGCACCCTGCCAATAAAACAGGGCTGCCAGAATGAGCAGCGTTGTCACAAGAATGAAAAGTGTGTGGATTGTGCGGGAAGCGTACCGGCCCAAGAGGTATGCCATTATCGGAAAACTCAGATATGCAAACCATTCCGTGCTGATCGACCAGGCCGGGATATTCCAACCGAGGTGGTCCGCAAACCCCCAGTTCTGAATCATTAGTAAGCTCAAGAAAAAATAAAATGGATCGTAGAGCTTGCCTAGCTGCTCCGGGTGAGACGAGAACAGGAGCGCTATGGGATTGATTAGAAAGGCCAGTAGCACGACAACATGGAGCGGATACACTCGGGCGATGCGAGCAGAAATGAACTTAACAAAATTGCCATGCTCGGTTGTTGAGAACCATTTTCCGTAGTTTAGAAATATGACGAAACCGCTTAAGACGAAGAAGAGATCCACCGCCAAATATCCAGCGGCAGCGATCTCTCGCAAAAACGGTAAGCCAAAAAAGGGAACATACTCTCGGAAGTGATAAAATACGACCCACCACGCCGCGATGCCTCGAATGGAAGTAAGCGCCGGTATTGTGGACTTCGGTGTCATGCCCCAGCCATTGTTACGGTGATTCTGAAAAGGCAGGTTTTGCTGTTGAAACGACCGGCCGATTGGGAAACTCAGTTAGGCGACGCTGCGCGCCGCCACCAAGGGTAGATGTTGCGCTTTGCGCCGGGTTTGTCGCGGCGAGATTCCGCATGATTTGATTCAGAATTACCCCTGCCGCGATCAGATCGTAGAGAAATGGTTGGAACGCTATACCTGTGAACGCGCCTCCGCAAAGATAGATAATCCCCGAAGCAGAAAGGCTCCGCGCAAGAGAAGATGCCCAATCCAATTCATGATCCGAGCCGGCCTTCCTCCGGATGCGCCTCACGTTAGCGAAAAATGCCGTTAGAATAACCGCAAAGATCAACGCCCCGACAATACCATGCTCGCTTAGAACTTGGAAATAAATGCTGTGCGGCGCGCGCGCCGATTGTTCCACCATCTTCGGTGCCGCGGTGGGTGAATTCTGTATTGGGATCGAAATATGATTGATCTCAAATACATTGAACCCTCCGCCCCAAGGGTGCGACATGGCATAATCTATGTCCCAAGCCCAGACAGCGAGGCGACCCATTGCGGAGACGTCTCCCTGGGGATGCTGAATCGTTTCCATTCTGGCGAACCAGCTGTCGCTCAGGAGATATCCTGACATGGACAACAGGAGAATGTACGCCACTCCGATCGAGAGCTTTCTTCGGGTGTTCCACCATTGGAGAACGGCGAACACAATAAGCGCAATAAGGCCGGTGCGTTCGAATGTTCCTAGAGCGGCAACCACGGCGGCGGCGGAGAGGCCATAGAATAAGCCTAACGAGACAAACCGATTCTTGATGAGAAGGCTGTGCCGATGGTAGTGCAGAAGAATGGGAATGATTGCAATTGCCACACAAGCAAGGGTCGCTTCCTCCCCCAGACCGCTATTGCCGCCAATTAGCGAGAGCGATGCTCCGTACCGGCCACCGCTAACCAATGTCTTGATTGAATAAGCCAGCAATGAACCACTCACACCGATGGCGATCGTTAATAGCATTGCCTCCAGCTGAACCCGGGATTTGAAAAGAAACGGCAGGAAGGCTGCAAAACAAACGGTTTTGAAAGACCAGTCCCATGTTGGCCATGCATCTTCAGGGACTTCGGCCCATGTGGTCGTCAGGGTAATCCACGCCGCCCACACAATCAGGAGCCATATCCCTGGGACAATCTTGGTGGGTTGTTTGGTTGAAAGCAGATAGGCCAATGCTGCGGACAGGGCCATTAGAAGAGAAACTGGAACAATTCTCATGAAGGAATACGCAACGAGTTGTGGGTTGAAGTAGTCGGTCCAGAGATAGCCCAAACCAAAAACGAATGGCGCCGTCGTGCCGCCGAAGGCATATGCAAGTGCGACGAGAAGAAGGAAAATATCTCTCACGAAACTTCGCGCCTCTTCATCTAACGCTTCTCACGAAATAGGCGGATCAGACGGCTTCTCCAGTTGAAAGCCTCGTCCCGTTTTGCGCTCTCGGATATCCAGCCTCAATGCGGCATACGCGATGTAAACCACAATCAAACTGCAAATCACGATGGAGGCGGTATCGATCATGATGCCCCGCTCCCATTTCTGACGTAACTCGCCAGAATGCACCTTTCTGGGTACGGAAGACCTATCGCGCGTAGCAGCCGCCACGCCGATAGTTCCATCAAGGCTCCGGCTCTCCAGCGCTGCAAAGAGCGGCAATCGTCTATGTATTCAAAGGACTGTTCCGCGAAGCCAGCCCTGGCAAACAGGGTGTGTAGTGCCCCGCGGGTGTTCATTCGATAGGCCGTCGGGAAAGTATCGCGAGTTTCGGTCTTCCACAAAAATCGCTTTGCGGCGTGGTGAATGGCCATTGGTGTCGCGGCAGCGGCAAGAGACGCCGGAGACCACTTGCTCACGGTATATATCACAACCCGTCCACCTGGCTTTGCCAACCGGGCAAGGGCATTCAGCGTGTTTTCAGGTTCGGTTATGTGTTCGGCCACCATTCTCAACGTGATCAGGTCGAACCGGCGCGAGTCGCGGTAGTCCTCAATCTGAGCCTTCACGCGCTCATGAACGTACGGATTATCGTCGATATTGTTTCCTGGGTCCAAACCTACCAGCAGCTTGCAGCGAGAGGCGAGGAGCAATGCAGTGCGGCCATTTGAGGGAAAAAGAAATCGTCCGCAACCAACGTCGAGCCAGCTTGTGTCACTCGAAACGCACTCGAGCAAATAAGCTTCGTACCAGTCATCCGGAGTACGGTAGCCGAATTGGGCCCTCATGCGTGGTCCCCACCCGGCGCTTTGCACGGGCCCGTATTTGAGGTCGAGAAGGTCTTGCCAAGTGGAGTCTAATATCCGCACGCCAGACACTCGATGTGTGCTCCGCATGATATTGAACTCCATCTGAAAATCATCCGTGAGTTATGAGGTGACGACGAAGCCGGCGCTTCAGTCCCGGCAATTTCAATTTCAGAAAAGGCATTGGATCAGAAGCGCGAAAGTAAGCGTCGTAGAAATCAATCCTCGGATTCAGCTCAACAACGGGATCGGGTGCGCCCGCAAGGCGCGCCTTGGCGTAGCCGAACGGGTCTCGCCAACCCGCAGGAGGGTCGACATGCCCGCGTGGTGGAGGTAGTTGCCCGAAAGCTCCGCAATATGCAGCAAAGGGAATGTTAACACCGTTCAGCGTGGCGATTTCCTCCTGATAATCCGTTCGACCGACCGTGGGCTCTACCGCGTAGAATTGGCCGTCGCGCCGGTCGCGCTTGAACTCCATACTACCGATTCCGAAGAAGCCCACTGCCTCGAAGAATTTGTCAGTTGCAGAAATCAGGGCGGCTGCGGCCTCAGGGGCGGGAATGCAGCTCGCAGTACCACCTACGAGTGGCGGCCATTGACAGATCTTCCGGCCCACAAACGAGCAAGACGGCGATTCAGAGCCTCTATACTGCAGGCAAAAGTAGACGTCGGAATCTGCTCCCTCGATCCATTCCTGCACGATGAGTTCATCGATCACCTCACGCATTCGGGACCAAAGGTCTTCCACTTCCGATGGTGCGCTTACCTTATAGGCTTTGGCAAAATGCCTGTCGTACTCGGCGCTCTTTGCAGTCGGCTTAAGCACACAAGGAAATCGCAGATTCGAGAGTGGATCTTCGCGGCGTTCTTTTCCGAAGCTGATGGCGCGAGGCACCGATAAACCGTGCCGTTCCGCCAGCCGCTGAAATCGCATTTTGTCCAACAAATCCTCGGTAAGAGACCTCGCTGGAAGGGTCAGGTGAAACGCGTCAGCCAGCTGTTCGCGAGCCGAGGATACGGTGACTACGCTTCTTTCTTCGGTGAGGATCAGGACGGGCTTTTCTGAAAAACGTGAAGCGACAGCCAGCAGGTCCTCGACAAATTCGGGGCCATGCAGGGCACGGACAATGCACTTCTTGCCAAATCGTGTGGCAAATGCCGGCTTCGTAGCATGGGTGTCGAGCAGCACGAATGGGACGCGGGCCGCGCCCAAAGAACGCGCAACACCCAAGCCGTTGAGTTCGCCCCCCGCCACGACAGCCCCCGCGCTCTTGCGGCCAGCCCCTTTCATGGTCATCTTTTTCCCTGTGCACATTCCGGTAAGACCAGCGTTGCCGTTCTCTGCAATTTCCGGACCGCAAGCCAGCACGATAACAGCAATGCGCCTCTTCAAAATCAATGCTAGGGCGACTCAATGACGGCAGTTTTGCTAACCATCGATACCGAGCTTTCGCCCAGTGCCCACAAGCGCGGTATGGCCGCCGATGAGAACTTCCAGAGAGCCATTCTCGGGCGCGTTTCAGATGGAGAATGGGGCATTGAATATCAGATCGAAAGGCTGAATGCCTACGGGCTGAAGGGCGTGTTCTTTGTGGAAGTTCTTTCGGCGGAAGTGGTCGGCCTCGATCTGCTCAAGCGTACCGTAGCTCCGATCCTTTCCGCGGGACATGAGGTCCAGCTTCACATCCACACAGAGTGGCTGGAATGGGTCCAACACGATCCTGTCGACGGTCGGCGTGGACGCTCGATCTGCAATTTTGGGCTGGATGATCAGTATCGACTGCTCAAACACGGTATTGAGCTTATGACCGCTGCCGGCGCGCCCCAGCCGGTCGCCTTTCGCGCGGGCAATTACGGTGCCAATAACGATACACTTCGAGCTCTGGCCAAACTGGGTCTTCAATATGACACCAGTTACAATTTGTGTGCACCGAAGCAAGCTTGCCGGATCCTTTATGCTTCGGAACTCCTCGATCCCGCGTGGATCGACGGCGTGATCGAGATTCCAGTGACCTGTTTTGCGGACTATCTTGACCACCGGCGGCCGGCACAGATCTGTGCAAGCTCGGCTTCCGAACTCGGTTTCGTTATGGCGGAATCGGCCAGACTGGGACGCCGGACGGCGGTGTTTGTCAGTCACAGTTTTGAACTTCTGAACAGGGCCCGCACCCGCGCAAACCGTCTGCTGGTCCGCAGATTCGAACGGTTTTGCGAACTCTTGACCCGCGGCGATTCAATCGGCTGTGGCTTTACCGCGCTCGATTATTCGGCTTTGGTTAATGCAGTGACAGCAGAGAAGCCCCTACGGTCGAACACGGGGCGAACGCTACTGCGAACGGCCGAGCAAGCGCTCGGGTCTGTCTTGTATTGACTTATCCGCGTGACATCATTGTGTTCTGTTCGAGCTACGGAAGGGGGCATCGTGCGCAAAGGCTTGGCGGTTCAGCTCGTCATTATCTGCCTGTGCGCGCTGATCGCGGCGCTATGGGCCGCCGCCTTTCCTTATCCATCCCCGGTCGTCAGGCCGTTCCTTCCGCCGAATAAGCGCTGGCCAACTGCGGAGATCATGCATTGGGTGGAGGCGCGAACATTCGATCCCGGATTCCTCGAATTTTTCGCGCGTGATCCGGAAAGGGTTGTCCCCAAAGGCGCCAACCTGGTCTCCCCGGCGGATGGCCTTGTCCGGACTGTCACGTTTCGGGATGGGATCACCTTTCTCGTAATCGCTCTGTCGTTTTGGGACGTGCATGTCGTTCGCGCGCCAGTCGCTGGAGTGGTAAAAGATATCGAGCAGGAGGGACTGTACTTCACACGGAATGAGAGCGAGGCGGACATCCGGAAGTCCTTTTTTCTTCGAGGTAAAGCAGCTCCAGTGCAGCAGATTGTTACGCTTGGCACCTCGCTCGGCGAGGTCAGAGTGCGCTTAATCACCAGCTACTGGGCGAGTCGCCTAAAAGTGTGGGTGCACCGAGGTCAGCGTGTCGATAAAGGCCAGCGCCTTGGCCGGATTTTGCTTGGCAGCACTGTGGTCCTGGAGCTCCCAGGCAAGGTAGATTTCTCCGTGCAAGTTGGCGAACGCGTTAAGGGTGGTGAATCCATTATCGCCAAACGGAGTGTTTCGCCATGAGATGGATATGGTCCGATGGACAGTTCTCGTGGACTTTTGTAGCACTCTTGGTATTCTTGACTGTTACGCTCGTTGTCTTCGACCTCGCCTGGCGCATGTTCGTAATCCGCTTCGGAGCCCTCGCGCTATACGCCACAATCTTCGTCGCGGCTGGAATTATCATTCTCACATTGGCGTCAATTGTTGGCAGACGTGCTCGCGGCCGGAATCTGGCGTAATTGCCGGAGTGTTCTCTTAAGATTGAGCGATGATTTTCATTTTCAGTCTTTCGCGGAGTGGCTCTACCTGGCTAGGGAAGATATTCGATTCTCATCCCGGCGTTTTCTATCTGCATGAACCCGATATTGTGGATCGCGGGCTGGATATTCTTCCGTATTGGTTTGAGCAGGAACTTGCGCCCGCACAGATTGCTGCCGCCACCATTTACCTTCAGCGCCTTGGAAGCTGCCGCTCCGTGCGTGCCGTAGGTACTCGGCCGTTTTTCCATAAGACGTATCGACCCCTGGTGGCGGAGCGGTTGCGGCGCGGGTTCATCTATGCGGATAAGCTGGCGGAGCGGGTTGTTGCCAAACGCTTCGGCCTTATCCCTGTTCCGGATTTTGCCCGCGCGCAACCCAAACCGACGCTTGTGATCAAATCTGTGAGCGCAACAGGCCGCGCCGAAGCGATGATCCGCGCAGCGAACGGGAGCCTTAGGCCTATCCTGCTCATACGCGATCCACGTTCATACGTGAGTTCAATGATTCGGGGCGCAAGGATGGGAGTCATGGAGCCGGCGGTCGGTCTCGGGGCGCTTGCGAAGACCAGCGCAGCGCGCGAGTTGAATTTCCCATTGGGTCGCGAGGAAACCTTCAACGAGGTTGAAACGCATGCCTGGACGTGGCTGCTCGCAAGCTTAGAGGGGCGGAACGCCGTCCTCCGGGCAAACGGAGTCATCCTCAGGTTTGAAGCGCTTGCGAAGGACCCGGCTACTGAAGCGAAAGAGCTATTTTCGCGCGTGGGACTCGGCTGGCACTCGGCGACCGAGCACTTTGTGGCGAAAGCAGGTACAGGCCACGAAAAATACTATTCCGTGTCTCGCAATCCCGAAGCGGCTATCGGCGGTTGGCGAAAGGAATTGCGTGGTGAAGACGTGTGCCGGATAGAAGCAATAGTATCCCTGAATCCCCTGGGCCAATCGTTTCTGGACGATTCTGGATAGAGCCTCGAGTACGCCGGAAAACAGGAGGCACCGCGAATAGTTCTTCGGGTTGACCAAGTTGCCAACGTTTACCTTGAATGGTCATCGCTTTGACTGTCACCGTCCGAGCGGAGTATGACCCATGTTCGTTCTGGCGGTGTCGCCCGAAACCCGGGTGGCTGCCTGGCTGTCAGGGGGCTGTGTACGTGTGCCGGATTGCCGGAAGGTCGATCGCATGAGTGCGATTTCAGGCAGAGTGCCGGTTGCTATCGATATCTCCGGAAATCCATGCCTCGATGGTTCCGTTTCGCGCACAGCGTCGCCAGTGCCGAATCTGAAGATCCTCCACGTCCTCGATCATTCCGTGCCGATGATGAGCGGCTACTCCATGCGGAGTCTTGCTATTCTTCTGGAGCAACGCCGGCGGGGCTGGCAGACGGCTCAACTGACTTCGTTACGCCACACCGCGAGCGGTCCGCCGTTGGAATCGGTGAGCGGGTTTGATTTCCACAGGGCGTCGCCAGTTTCGCGCTCGGCAAATGGCTTCTCGCACGTCTCTGCGAGGTTGCCGTATATCAAGGAGCTGGCCTTCATCTCGCACCTCGCGGCCGAAATCGAGCGCGTTGCTCTTCTGGAGAAGGCCGATATCATTCACGCGCATTCTTCAGCTCTTAACGGAATTGCCGCGTTGCGTGCAGGAAAACGATTGCATCGGCCTGTCGTTTACGAGGTGCGAGCATTCTGGGAAGATGCTGCGGTCGATCACGGGACCTCACGTGAAAATGGGATTCGGTATCGACTCACGCGCGCATTGGAGACACATGTGCTGCGTCGCTGTCAGGCAGCGATCACCATCTGTGAAGGGTTGCGCGCGGACATCGTAGCCCGCGGCATTCCCGCAGCGAAAATCTCCGTCGTACCCAATGGCGTGAGTATCGAAGATTTTGTGTTTCAGAAATCGAAACAACCGGCGGCCAAGAACGACTTAGGCCTTTCTGGCCAAACGGTGTTTGGATTTATTGGCTCATTCTATGCCTATGAGGGATTGGACCTTTTACTCGACGCTTTTCCGATGGTTCTGCGGCGGTATCCGGACACAACGCTGCTTTTGGTCGGCAGCGGGCCTGCGGCGGACCAGCTTCGACAGCAAGCGCGAAGATTGAATATCGGGGAGAAAGTGCGTTTTGTCGGGCGCGTGCCTCATGAGGCAGTCCAGGCCTACTATTCAGCCGTCGATATTTTGGTTTATCCCCGGCACCGGATGCGGCTCACGGAAACCGTAACGCCGTTGAAGCCTTTGGAGGCCATGGCACAAGGTGGCGTGGTGCTTGCATCCGATGTGGGGGGGCATCGCGAACTGGTGGCTCACGGAGCGACAGGCTGGCTTTTCCCGGCAGACGATTCGGAGGCACTGAGCAGGGCGATGATGGAGCTGCTGGCGACACCGGAAGATTGGGGCCGCGTCCGCGTCGCGGCACGGAAATTTGTCGAGTGTCGACGAACCTGGGAGGCCACGACCGCTGAATACGTCAATGCGTATGCGCGGGCCCGCGGAATTTCGCTTGCAGCAGCCGGCTCAAAAAGTCCCACTGCCGCGGGCGGAAACGGCTGAATGGTTCATGAAGCATTTTCTGATCATTGTTGGTACGAGGCCCGAAGCAATCAAGATGGCGCCTCTGGTCTGCCGGCTCCGCGACAGCGGCGAATTCAGGGTCACGCTCTGCTCATCCGGGCAGCATCGCGAAATGATCAACCAGGTGTTCAACCTGTTCGCGCTCCAGCCCGACATCTCGCTGGACGTGATGCAGGCCAATCAGGCCCTCGGCGAACTCACAGCGCGTGTTGTAACGGGCGTCGAGAACATCATTGCGAAAGATCGGCCAGACCGGGTCCTGGTTCACGGCGATACGACGACCACCATGGCCGCGACGTTAGCGGCCTTCTACCACAAGGTGCCCGTCGGGCATGTTGAAGCGGGTTTGCGCACCGGCAATCTCTGTGCGCCATGGCCGGAGGAGATGAATCGAAAGGTCACCGACGCTATAGCCGACCGCCTCTATGCGCCGACGCAAACGGCAAGGGATAATCTCCTGCGCGAAGGGGCGGAGCCTTCACGAATTTTGGTTACAGGCAATACCGTCATCGATGCGCTGTTCGATATCTTAAAAGGACCTTTGGCAGAGTCGAAAGTCCATGCGGAATTGAAGGGGTGCTTCCCGTTTCTGGACGATGATAAGCGCATGATTCTCGTCACCTGCCATCGCCGTGAGAGTTATGGACGGGGATTTGAGGATGTCTGCAGTGCGCTGGAAGAACTGGCGAAGCGGCGCGACATTCAAGTTGTATTTCCCATTCACCGCAATCCTAACGTCAGAACGATTTTTCAGTCGCTCGATGGAACGGAAAACGTGCACCTGGTGGAACCCGTGGATTATCTGGAATTCGTGTTCCTCATGTCGCGATGCCACCTTGTGCTGACCGATAGCGGCGGTATTCAGGAAGAGGCGCCGTCGCTCGGCAAGCCCGTCCTCGTATTGCGTGAGGTCACGGAACGTCCCGAGGCAGTGCAGGCCGGAACGGTCAAGCTCGTTGGCACCGACCAGGCCGCTATCGTCGCCTCGGCATCGCAGCTTCTCGATGACGAAGATCTCTATACCTCGATGAGTACAAGGCATAACCCGTATGGCGACGGACTGGCGTGCGAACGCATTCTGGCATCGCTTCGAGAGGATGTTGATGACTCTGGAAGATAAGTTCCAAGGGGCGTTTGCGAGCCCGGCTGACAAGCGCATTTCGGTATTCGGGTTGGGGTATGTGGGGCTGCCAGTGGCGGCGGTACTGGCCAGCCGTGGTTTCGAGGTGATTGGGGTCGATATCAGTCCGTCGATCGTCGAGGTCATCAATAATGGCGGCATCCATATTGTGGAGCCGGATCTGGACATGATCGTTCAGGCTTCCGTTTCAGCCGGAAGATTGCGCGCAACACTGAAGCCGGAGCCGGCCGATGTATTCATCATTGCCGTTCCGACACCGTTCAGGGAAGGAAACCTGCCGGACATGTCGAGCGTGGAGGCGGCAACCAAGGCAATCGCCCCAGTGCTGAAGAAAGGCGATCTCGTCATTCTCGAATCGACGAGTCCTGCCGGCACTACAGAGAACATCTGCGCCTGGATTGCAGAAGGCCGCCCTGATCTCAGGCTGCCGCACGCCGAAAGCGAACGGGCGGATTTGTACATTGCGCATTGTCCGGAGCGGGTGCTACCGAGCCGTGTGTTGCGGGAGCTCGTGGACAATGATCGAATTGTCGGCGGTATATCTGCCGCCTGCGCCGCGTATGCCGGCGAGCTCTACAGGACGTTCGTACGCGGCGACATTCACCTTACGGGCGCCCGCACAGCCGAACTGGCAAAGCTCGCGGAAAACGCCTTCCGCGACGTGAATATCGCCTTCGCAAACGAGCTCTCGGTCATTTGCGATCGCATCGATGTCAATGTCTGGGAACTGATCGAGCTCGCAAACAAGCACCCGCGCGTCCAGATACTTTCACCAGGCCCAGGTGTCGGCGGACACTGCATCGCAATCGATCCGTGGTTCATCGTTGCCGCGTCACCAGGGGACGCGAAGCTGATTCGCGTTGCCCGCGAGGTTAACGACAACAAGCCACAGCACGTGGTTGAAAGGGTGAGAGCGGCCGCATCGCGGCTGAAGCAACCGATTATCGCCTGCCTTGGCCTCTCCTACAAAGCCGATATTGACGATCTCCGCGCCAGCCCCGCGCTGGACATCGTCGAGACCATCGCGAGAGAGAAATTAGGGCAGATCCTCGTGGTCGAGCCCAATTTGCGTGAATTGCCTGCGAGCCTTCGCAAGTTCGATGACGTGCACCTGGTCGAACTTCGTCCAGCTTTGACGAAAGCCGACATAGTGCTGCTTCTTGTCGATCATCGCCAGTTCAAGAGAATTGACCGCGAAATCCTGAAACCGAAAATCCTGATCGACACGCGCGGCGTTTTCCGCTGAGGATCAAAGACGATGCGGGCATTTTGATGGTGCCCAGGGGCGGAATCGAACCACCGACACGCGGATTTTCAGTCCGCTGCTCTACCGACTGAGCTACCTGGGCTGACCTTTCGGGAGCAGGGCTTGTAGGGAAGCCTCTGCGGCTTGTCCAGCGGTCGAGCGGGTGCGCCGCTCACGTATTCCTTAGTCCTTATTTTCTTCTATGCCTGAGGTGGGCTGGTCACCTTCATCCGCCTCCCGCCCCGGAACGACATAGGTGCCCTTTAACCAGCGGCCCAGGTCGACATCCGCGCACCGCTTCGAGCAGAACGGCCGCAACTCCGCATCCTCCGGCCTGCCGCAGATCGGACAGCGGCGTGCCGTTCCTTCATCCGGTACCGACATCGAAGCCTTCGCGCTGAAACTCCGAACGTGCCTCAAAGGAAACGCGCGGCGCGCCGCGGCGGGCCAATCCGCTGCGCACATCATCTTCGTGCGCCGCAAGCCAGCGGATCACGTCCGGCGCTGCACGAACCATAATAGGTTTGCCGGGCATCGCAGCGGCTGTACGCTCGACCTGGTGGATGACGTCCAGCGCTACGCTTTCTGCCGTGCGGTTGCGGCCGTGGCCATGGCAGGTGTGGCAGCACTCGGTCATCAGCTTCATCAGCGGATCGCGGACGCGCTTGCGGGTGATTTCCACCAGGCCAAATTCTGACATGCCAGAAATTTGCGTTGGCGTGTGATCGCGGGCAAGACTGGCGGCTAGAATATCCAGTACCGTCTGGATGTTGTCCGGCTCGTTGAGATGAATGAAGTCGATGACAATGAGCCCGCCGATACCGCGCAGGCAAAGCTGCCGTCCGATTTCCTCCGCCGCTTCCAGATTGACACGAAGGCTTGTTTCTTCGAGGCCGGTTGCTTCGGTGAAGCTGCCGGAGTTCACGTCCACCGCGGTGAGCGCTTCGGTGCCTTCGATGGTGATCCAGCCGCCGGAGGGCAATGGCATACGCGGTTCGGTGAGCCGCGCGATTTCATCTTCGATGCCGTAGAATTCAAACAGCATACCGGGGCCGGAGAACAACTCGATTTTGTGTTCCGCTTCCGGCATGGCGCGGCGGCAATAGGCAAGGGCCGCCTGCAGCGCCGCGTAGTCGTCGATCAGCACGCGCCGGGTTTGCGCATCCACTTCGTCGCGCATGGTGCGCTCGATGGGATCGAGATCGTGATAGAGCGTGGCAGGCGCGCGCGCCTGTTTGCGCTTCTCTATTACCGGCCGCCAGACTTCCGCCAGCCGCTCCGCATCTTCCCGCAAATCCGAAAGCGGTGCGCCGATTGCAGCACTTCGCACAATATAACCAGCGTCCGAAATGAGCGCGCCGTTTGCTTCCGCGACCATCGCTTCTGTTGCGGATTTCAGGCGCGCGCGTTCGGTTTCATCTTCAATGCGCCGCGACAGTGCAACGCCGGGCTGGTTCGGCACCATCACCAGCAAACGGCCGGGGACGGTGACATTGGCGGAAAGACGCGCGCCCTTATCGCTGATCGGATCCTTGACGGCCTGCACGACGATCTCTTCACCTTCCCGCACACAGTCGCTGATCTTCGGCGCGCGCTCCTCCTCGAAGCCGGGAAGGCCGGCAAGGCAGCGGGCTTCTCGGGCACCCAGAAATCCCGCGCGATCCAGTCCGATGTCGACGAAGGCTGCCTGCATGCCGGGCAGCACGCGCTGCACTCGGCCAAGAATGATGTTTCCGATCAGGCTGTGTCCGCATCGTCCGCCGCCCCGGCGGCGCAAAGCGCCGTCGTCCGGTCGGATCAGCCTTTCGAGAAACAGCTCCTGCAGCCGCCCGTTGCCGACGACCGCTACACGTATTTCTGCAGCCCCAACATTGATCAGGACTTCTTTGTCCATGTGCGTGAATTCAATAGCGTCTGGGTAAATCCTACCACGGAATCGGGTAGCCGCACCCCTTCAGCAGATTCAGCGTGTGAAAAAGGGGCAGGCCGACAATGTTGGAATAGGAGCCGCTGATCTGGCGCACGAAAGCCTCGGCGGCGCCCTGGATGGCGTAACCGCCTGCTTTGCCGATACCTTCCCCGCTGTCGCCGTACGCTGCGATTGCCTCGCGCGAAAGCCTTGCGAATGAAACACGCGAGATGACCACGCGTGAAATGACGCGCGCGTCAGGCTTGCGCACGGCGACAGCGGTGATCACCTGATGGCTGCGCCCACTCAACAATTCCAGGCAGCGCTGAACTTCTTCCCCATTTCCGGCCTTCGGCAGAATACGCAGGCCGCAAGCTACGACAGTGTCCGCGGCCAAAACGATTGCGGGGCGCTCTTGCCATCCCGCGGCGACTGAGTTTGCCTTCGCTACTGCAACCCGCAACGCGTAGGTACGGGGCGCTTCGCCTCGGTGAACCGATTCATCCAGATGTGCAGGAACGATCGCGTCGGGAAAAACGCCTGCTGAAGCGAGAAGCGCCTTCCGGCGCGGGCTCTCGCTCGCCAGTACGAGCGCATGGCATTCGGGATTATTTGAAGCGATAGGTGATGCGCCCTTTGGTGAGGTCATAGGGCGTCATTTCCACGAGCACCTTGTCGCCGGTGAGCACGCGGATGCGGTTCTTGCGCATCTTGCCCGCCGTGTGGGCGATGATCTCGTGTCCGTTTTCAAGTTTCACGCGGAAGGTTGCGTTGGGCAACAATTCACTGACAGTTCCCGGAAATTCTAGGAGTTCTTCTTTGGCCATTAAACCTCATGGGGTGCCGAAATCGGGCCGGAGATTGCACCGAACCGGCGGAAATGCAAGCGAAAGGCCGCCGATCATCCCTTTAGATGCAGTACGCAGATGAGGGTGAACAACCGGCGGGCGGTATCGCGGTCCAGGTCGATCTTGCCTTTCAACCGCTCGACGAGAAGCTCGGAGCCTTCGTCGTGGACGCTGCGGCGGCTCATATCGAGCGTCTCGATCTGTGCCGGCGGCGCGTCGCGGATCGCCTTGAAATAGCTTTCGCAGATCAGGAAGTAATCCTTGACCACCTGGCGGAACGGGGTGAGCGACAGCATCACCCGCCCGTGCGGGTTTGTATCCTCCAGCCGGATATCGAAAATCAGCCGGCCTTCCTCGATACCGAG
This sequence comes from Rhizomicrobium sp., assembly GCA_036269195.1. Taxonomy (GTDB): domain Bacteria; phylum Pseudomonadota; class Alphaproteobacteria; order Micropepsales; family Micropepsaceae; genus Rhizomicrobium. Next base: position 83,752 of record DATASO010000014.1, on the reverse strand, counting down.
AATCAACTTATAGGGACCGCCATCCGAGCCTTCCGGCCGGAAGCTGTTGGCCTCGAGCAGATCGTAAATCGCGATCTCGCGTTCCTGCTCGATCTGGCGGGTGCGCCGGACAAGCGTTCGCTCATCGAGTTCGATTGAAGCGATCCGGTAGCGGTCGGCTTCCGTCATTAAATCATCATATCGCTTCGGGATGCGCCGGCTGGCCGCGTGCCGCCCATTCCCCGCTCACATCGGCAAGCGATGCCTCGATGCATTCGACTACCAGCCGTAGCGCCCCGCCGCCGCTGAAAACAAGTTCGATCGTACCGCCGGGGTCTTCGGAACCACGCGGCGAAAAGCGTATTGCCAGAAGGGACAGAACCGCCTGCGGATTGTCGTACAGAATATTGTGAGACTTGGCGCTCAAGACGTTTTCAAAGATCAGGCCCGAGCGCACCCTCGAACCTTCGCGCTTCCGCTGGACATCTTCCCATTTGAAGCGGTTGAAAAGCGCCGCGAAACGATGCGTGTTCGGCAACCAGGCCAAATCTTTCACGCGCGCCACGGCGTCCTGCAGGCGCGCGGAGATAATCTCCAAATCCTCGGCATCTTCTGCCACCAGCGTCAGTGTACCGTTCATTCCTTCAGCCGTTCGATTTCAGCGCCCACCGCGGAAAGCTTCTCCTCGAGACACTCAAACCCGCGATCCAGATGATAGACGCGGTTGATAACCGTCTCGCCTTCTGCCGCCAAGCCCGCTAGCACAAGGCTGGAACTGGCGCGAAGATCTGTGGCCATGACTTGCGCGCCTTTCAGCCTTTCGACACCACGAACAATAGCCATATCGCCGTGCACTTCGATGTCCGCGCCCATCCGCAGAAGCTCGGGCACATGCATGAAGCGGTTCTCGAAAATTGTCTCTTTTATATGCGAGGTGCCTTCCGCCGTTGCCATAACCGCCATGAACTGCGCCTGCAGATCGGTAGGGAAACCGGGAAATACTTCCGTGGCAACATCCGTTGCGGCCGGTTGTCCACCGTTCCGCTTCACGGAGATGCCCATGCCCGTCGGCGAAATCGTCGTCCCGGCGGCCTGCAACAGCGGAATGATTGCGCCGATGAGATCGGCGGACGTGCCGGTCAGCTCGATCTCGCCGCCGCAGATCGCTGCCGCCATGGCGTAGGTGCCCGTTTCGATGCGATCTGGGAGCGCGGCGTGTGTGGTGCCGTGGAGCGCGGATACGCCTTCGACAGTTATTGTAGCGGTGCCGAGGCCGGTGATTTTCGCGCCCATGGCAATCAGGCAACGGCCAAGGTCAGCGATTTCCGGTTCGCGCGCGGCATTGGCGATAGTCGTTTCGCCTTTCGCCAGCGCTGCCGCCATTAGGGTGTTTTCCGTGGCACCGACGGAAACGAATGGGAATTCGATGCGCGCGCCGGTAAGGCCGTTCGCCGCCTTTGCCAGAACGTAGCCCTGCTCCAGTACAATCTCGGTACCCAGTGCTTCCATAGCCTTCAGATGCAGGTCCACCGGCCGCGCACCGATGGCGCAGCCGCCGGGCAGGGAAACCTTCGCCTCGTGAAACCGGGCAACCAGTGGCCCCAAGACCAGAAAGCTTGCTCGCATTTTGCGGACGATGTCGTAATCGGCTGTGGTGTTGACGATATTCTTGGCCGTCAGCTCCCAGCGCCCGCCTTCGCCAAAGCCGGGCCCGCGAACATAGCTTGTCCCCACGCCGAAGCTGCGCAGCAATTCGCCCATGAAACCGACATCGGCGAGCCATGGAACATTGAGCAGCTTCAGCTTCTGATCGGTCAGCAGGCAGGCTGCCATGAGGGGAAGCGCAGCGTTCTTGGCGCCGCTGATAGGGATCTCGCCTTTGAGGGTGTTGCCGCCTTTGATTCGGATGCGATTCATTCTCAGCCTGTTGGCACCGTTCGCGCCGGGGTGCGAACGCGTATGCCTTATTGTTGGTGCCGGGGCCGGACGCCGCCGGTGGTTTGTTTGCTATTGCCCGGAGCGATGCGATTGGAGACGGTGTCCGTATCTGTCGCTTTTCGTGTGGGCTGCTTCCGCCGCCTCAGATTGGCCCGCAGCGCTTTCGCCAGCTGGTTTTTCCGCGCGTCCGATTGCGTCTTCATCCGCCCTTTCCCTGTTGCGAGGGCTAAGCTATAGGCAGCGCCCGGGTGTCCGGACGCCGGAGTAGCGTAGTGGTAGCGCAACCCCTTGGTAAGGGGTAGGTCGTGAGTTCGATTCTCACCTCCGGCACCAGTATCGGGCAGGATCGTGGCATGACCGTTTCCTCGCAACAGCCGGGCGGCTCGCTTTCGGCGGCGCTTGCACATGCGGAGCGGCTGCTGGCGCGCGATCCTGTGCTCACCGAACTGCAAGCGCGCGAAATTCTGAAAGTTGTTCCGGAACAGCCGGAGGCTCTGCGACTACTGGGCGTAGCCTTGCGGGCACAAGGGCGAAACGAGGAAGCTGCCGGTGCCCTGGAAAAGCTGATTCAGCAACAGCCCCGCTCGGCTGCCGCTCAATTCCAACATGGCCTCGCTTTGGCCGATTTGGGAAAGAGCGATGGGGCCATCGCTGCACTTCGACAAGCTGTGCATTTCGATCCCCGCCATCCGCAGGCGTGGCGCGCCCTGGGTGACCAGTTCACGCTCGCCGGTGATGTAGAGCGAGCACAAGAGTCTTACGCGCGTCACATCAAAGCATCGGTCAACGATCCGCAATTGCTGGAGGCGGCCGCCGCTCTTTGCGACGGCAAGCTCGCCGTCGCCGAACGGTTGCTGCGCGAATTCCTGAAAGCACATCCGACGGATGTTGCGGCCATCCGCATGCTCGCGGAAATTGGCGCGCGGCTTGGCCGGACCGAAGATGCAGAAGCGCTGCTGTCACGATGCCTCGAACTCGCTCCTGAATTTGTCGAGGCGCGGCATAATTATGGGCTCGTTCTGCATCGGCAGAACAAGGGCCTGGATGCGCTGCGAGAACTTGATCGCTTGCTGAAATCGGATCCGCGCAATCCGGGATATCGCGCGTTGAAAGCAGCGATACTTGGGCGCATCGGTGAATACGGACAGTCGATCGATATCTATACGCAATTGCTGAAGGAACATCCGGCGCAGCCCAGCGCATGGATGAGCTACGGCCACGCGCTGAAGACCGTGGGACGCGCGAAGGATGCAATTGCCGCCTACCGCCGCAGCATCCAGCTGATGCCGGATCTCGGCGAAGCGTACTGGAGCCTCGCCAATCTCAAGACCTTCCGCTTCACGCCGGAGGATGTGGAGGCGATGCGAGCGCAACTGGCGCGCATTGGACTCCCGGAAGAAGATCGCGTGCATCTGCACTTCGCCCTGGGCAAGGCGCTGGAGGATTCCGCCAGCTACGCAGAGTCGTTCACGGAATACGAACGCGGCAACGCGCTGCGGCGCGATGCCTTGCACTACGATCCGGAGGAAATCACGGGAGCCGTGAGGCGTTCGATCACATTGTTCACGCGCGAATTTTTTGCCGCCCGCGCGAACTACGGTGCTCCCGCGAGCGATCCGATCTTCATCGTCGGGCTCACGCGCTCGGGTTCGACGCTGCTGGAGCAGATCCTCGCCAGCCATTCCGCCGTGGAAGGCACGATGGAGTTGCCGGACATCCTTTCCCTGGCCCGGCGTTTCGGCCGCAAATCGAAGAACAGCGACACTCCGCCCTATCCGCTGGGGCTCGAAGCGCTGACGCGGGAGGAAAGCTGTGCGCTGGGCGAGGAGTACCTCGCGCGCACGCGCATTCAGCGAAAAACCGAACGGCCGCACTTCATCGACAAGATGCCGAACAATTGGGTGAACATCGGATTGATTCAGCTGATCCTTCCAAATGCGAGAATCATCGACGCGCGCCGCCATCCACTCGCCTGCTGTTTTTCAAACTACAAGCAGCTGTTCGCGCGCGGGCAGGGATATTCCTACAGCCTTGCCGATTGCGGGCGATACTACCGGGAATGTGTCGAGTTGATGGCGCATTGGGATGATGTGCTGCCCGATCGGGTGCATCGTGTGATTCATGAGGAGCTGGTCCGTGATCCCGTAGAGGAAGTCCGAAAGCTGCTTGCTTATTGTGGACTGGAATTTGAGCCCGAGGTTCTGCGCTTCCACGAGAATCGGCGGGCGGTGCGAACTGCCAGCTCCGAGCAGGTGCGCCAGCCGATTTCCTCCGAGGCCGTGGATTACTGGAAAAATTTCGAACCTTGGCTGGGCCCGCTGAAAGACTCCCTCGGGCCCGTGCTCACGGCCTACCCGGAAGCGCCGCCGAAGCCGTGAATTGTCCGGGCGTGTGGCCCATCCGCGCTTGACGGCCCCGACGTACCCCGTTTGACTTTGCCGGTCGGATTCTGTCGCGCGCCGGGGTGGCTGCGCAGGGGGGCACATCATGACGCGAAATTTCCAACCGGGCCGCGGACGGTTGCTGCTGGGGCCGGTGCTGCTCGCATCGAGCATGCTGTCGGGTATTCCCGCCGCGATCGCGGCGGACACCAATCCCGGCGCGCTGGAAACCGTCGTCGTCACCGCAGAAAAACGCGAAGAGAATCTGCAGAAGGTCCCGATGAATGTGCAGGCGATCACCAGCCAAAAGCTGCAGGACATGCACCTCACCAATTTCACCGACTTCCAGCTCTATATGCCGAGCGTCACGTTTGCGGTGAGCGGGCAGGGCAGCAATGGCGGACCCGGTTTTGCCAACATCACCATGCGCGGTATCGCCAGCGATCAGAACGGCAACCATTCGGGTCCGCTGCCGACGGTTGGCGTGTATCTGGATGAAGAGCCGATCACCACCATCAACGGTACGCTTGATATTCCAACCTACGACATCGCGCGTGTCGAGGCGCTGTCAGGCCCGCAGGGCACGCTGTACGGCGCCAGCGCGGAATCCGGCGTTATCCGCATCATCACGAACAAGCCCGATCCGAGCGGCTTTGCGGCCGGCTATCAGGTCGAAGGCAATGCCGTGGATCACGGTGGCCTCGGCTACATTGTCAACGGGTTCATCAACGAACCGTTGACCGATAACATGGCTATACGTCTTGTTGCGTGGGACGAGCACGACGCCGGTTACATCGACAATATTCACGCACACCGTACCTATCCTGGCGATCCGGATGCCATCTTCAACCCGTTCCCGATCCCTCCATTCACCATCGACAATGCCGCCAGGGCGAAAAGCAACTACAACACGGTCGACAAATACGGGGCGCGCGCGGCGTTAGGGATCGATCTCGATGATAACTGGACGGTCACTCCTAGTTTGATGGCACAATTCGAGCGCACCAATGGCGTGTTCGGCTTCAACAAGAACGGCGACTACGGCTACGACCGCCCGCTCGGCGATTTGGAGGTCAGTCACTTCTTCCCCGAATTTTCGAAGGACAAATGGTACCAGGCGGCGCTGACGGTGCAGGGCAAGATCGGCGACATGAATCTCACTTATGCCGGCGCCTATATGAACCGTATCATCAACTCGGAGGCGGATTACACAGACTACTCATTCTGGTACGAAACGTTGTTTCCGAGCTACGACCAGTACAATGTGGATAAAAACGGCAAGCCGATCGATCCATCGCAGTACATCGTCGGCAAGGACATGTTCACGAAGCACAGCGAAGAGCTGCGCCTCTCCTCGTCGGCAGAAGATCGTCTCCGCTTTGTCGCTGGCCTATTTTACGAGCGTCAGTCCCATCATATTCTGCAGGATTACCTCGTCAACGGATACGGTACGCCAGTCGATGGATGGCCGAATACGGTCTATCTTGCCGACGAGCTTCGCGTCGATCAGGACTACGCCGCTTTTGGAGAGGCGTCCTACGACATTATCCCGGGCCTGACGCTTACCGCGGGCGTGCGCGTGTTCAAGGCGGACAATTCGCTGGAAGGGTTCTTTGGATTTCAGAGCTACGAGGCTCGTTGCTTCGCACCTCCCTCGCAGGGCCGCGGTCCATGCACCAATCTGGATGCCGAGGTGAAAGAAACGGGCGAGACGCACAAGGTCAATCTCACCTGGCAAATCGACGACGACCACATGGTGTATTTCACCTATTCCACCGGCTTTCGTCCCGGCGGCGTCAATCGCCGCAACGATATCCCCGGTGTTGGCCCGTACGCGGCAGATACGTTGGACAATTACGAAATAGGCTGGAAGACGAGCTGGGACGACGGCCGCCTGCGCTTCAACGGCGACTTCTTCCTGGAGGATTGGAACAAATTCCAGTTCCCGTTCCTTGGGCCGAATTCGATCACCATCATCGCAAATGCCGGACAAGCGCGGGTGAAAGGCGCAGAAACGGAAGTTTCCTGGCTGCCGATCGACGGTCTCACATTGTCCGGCTCCGCTGCTTACACGGACGCAGAACTCACGACGCCATATTGTGGCGGCGACTGCGCCACCAATCCCGTGCAGTCGCCGGCTGGAACGCAATTGCCCATCACGCCGCTTTGGAAGCTCAATACCACGGCGCGCTACGAATGGAACGTCGGCGAGAACTGGTTCGCGCACCTGCAGGGTTCGCTCGCCCATGAGAGCGGCCGGTGGCAAGATATGCGCATTCTACAACGTGAAATACTTGGAAAATCGCCTGCCTTCACGACGGCGGATTTCGTCGCAGGCGTGAGCCGTGACAACTGGGTTCTCGACCTGTCGCTACTCAACGCCTTCGACACGCGTGCCGAACTTGGCCGATATGGCGAATGCAGGCCCGACACCTGCGGCTTCCAGACCTACATATTGCCCTCACGGCCGCGCACTGTCGCGCTGACATTCTCGCAGAAATTCTGATGCTGCACGCGTCCGAACGAAAATGCAGTGTCGTGGCGCTGCTTGTCTTTTGATGCATGGTTAGCACCCTGTATCTTCACATAAGCTTAAGAGTTTCGCGGCATTAACTTTTTTGTGAACACTCTTGCCAGTGGTTCTAGCGGAACTCAGGGAACCTCGGCGATTGCAGCTTGCATCACGCCGCATGCGTCGCTAACTCAGTTCCATACTTCCACGCGGCCATAGCCGCTGGATGGATCGCAAGGCGATCCAATCGCGGCTTCTCGGGCAATGTGTCGGGGCCGCACAACGCATCAAAAGTTGCAACTTTAGAGGATGCTGATGCACGACCGTAGCCACAACGATCGATCTGCGATTCTGGTTCCATCCCTGCAAGCTGAAATCGGCGCTTTTCGCCGTGTGCGCGCAAAGGCAAGCAACGGCTTATTGGCGTTAATCGGCGACTACAGTTTGCTGCTGCTTCTGCTTATCGCCACAGCAGGCGCGATCATCGCCATTCAAAGTCCGCTGGGGCACGGGAAATACGCGTTACCTTTGGTCGGCCAGACCGAAACTCTGACCCGCACTTTTACGGAATCCTTTTCGGGCGCGCTCGTTCGCGACAAGGCGTGGTTCGATCAGCAGAGGGCACGCGTGGCCTATTTTCAGGAACAGCACATGAGCTTTTCGCAGCTCATGAATCGCTGGCAGCCTCTGGTGAGCCAGGCTTCGAAGAAGTTCGGCGTTCCCGCGGCGTGGATTCGCGTGGTCATGCAGATGGAAAGCGGCGGCCGCACCATGCTGAACGAAAAGCAGCACATCACCTCTCCGGTCGGTGCGGTCGGGCTCATGCAACTGATGCCCGGCACTTATGACGAAATGCGCCAGCAGTATAAGCTGGGCGCCAATCGCTTCGACCCGCGTGACAACATCATGGCCGGCGCGGCGTATCTCAGCTGGCTGCATCGCCGCTATGGATTTCCGGCCATGTTCGTGGCGTACAACGATGGACCGGGCAATCTCGAAGCCAAGCGCGACCATGGCCGCGCGCTGCCGGCAGAAACCCGCAACTACGTTGCCAAGATCTGCGCCGTGCTGGGCACATCCGTTCCGGGCACTTCCAAGGCGAAGGCGTCGCTGGCGAAGTTCACCCGGCCGAACGGCAAGCCGGTCTGGATCGACAAGTCTTCCGTCGCTTCTGTTCGGGCGCCGCTGCGCGGCGAGTATCCCCGGAGCGTGAAGGCGGTCATCACTGTCGGTAAGGTGAAGCAGGCTGTCCGTGAGACGGTGACGGCCGCCCGGTCCTCATTGCGCGTACACACGCGCTACGGCTGACCTGGCCCTGCTTTGGACCGAACGTACGCCAAGCGCGTTTAGGCTTGGAATACGAGAACCGGTCTGGGGAATGGGAAAAAGGAATGAATCGGCGGAGGGCGCGGCGCCTGCTTCGCTGGTGGGCGTCCATGGCGCCTCGCGCCTGCCACGAGTCGAGATCGATGGTTACAATCTCGAACTGAAGGATGGAGACGGCTTTCTCGGGGATCGCGCCAGCAAGAAGGCGCTATATGCGTTGCTCGACAAATGGCGCAAGCCGCTGGCCAAGGAAGAGCAAGACCCATTCGGCGATCGTCCAAGCCGGGAGATCAGCAAGAAAGAGTTGGACGCTGCGCTCGCCAAAGGCGAGTCCACCGCGGCTGGCCTCGTGCACGCGGTCATCGAGGATTTCGCGCAGGAGCTGGCCTTAATCATCCACGCCTTCTTGCGCGAAAAGAGCTGGAAAGGAACCGAGCGCATCGTCATTGGCGGCGGCTTGCGAGAGCATCGTGTGGGCGAGCTTGCCATCGGTCGCGCGGCGATCCTGCTCAAAGCGGACAATGTCTCGATCGATCTCGTGCCGATTCGGAACGATCCCGACGATGCTGGCCTGATCGGCGCAGTCCAGCTCGCGCCGTCCTGGATATTCAAAGGGCACGACAGCATTTTGGCCGCCGACATCGGCGGCACGAATGTGCGCACCGGGCTTGTTGAACTGAACCTGAAGAAGGCGCCCGATCTTTCACAAGCGGCAGTGATCGAGCGCGAAATCTGGCGTCATGTCGATGACAAACCGAGCCGCGATGAAGCCGTGCAGCACATCACGGAGCTTCTAGGAAAACTGGTCCGCCGGGCGGAGAAGGGCGGCCACAATCTCGCGCCATTCATTGGTATCGGTTGTCCCGGCAAGATCGAGCCCGATGGCTCCATCGACCGCGGAGCGCAAAACCTGCCAGGAAATTGGGAGAGCTCGCGCTTTCATCTGCCAACGGAAATCGTCACCTCCATTCCCACCATTGGTGAGCATGAGACGGAAGTCGTCATGCACAATGACGCAGTGGTGCAGGGCCTGAGCGAAGTACCGTTCATGACCGATTTAGAGCACTGGGGCGTGCTGACATTGGGTACGGGCCTTGGCAACGCGCGTTTCACCAATCGAGAGCAGCGTAGCGCCAAGGCGGACTAGCGCACGGCGGGGAACGGAACCAGACTTCGGATGTCGCGTTGCCAAGTCTGAACAAAAGAGCTCTTTCCCATGGCGAAGACATCTCCCAGGCAGAGAAAATCGATCGGCCGCGTCATGCATGAGTACGCGCATGGCGAATTAAAGAGCGGCCGCGCTGGCAAAGGCGGCAAGGTGAAAAGCAGGCGTCAGGCTATCGCCATTGCGCTGCACGAAGGTGGCGCTTCCAAATACGAAAGCAAAAGCGAGAACAAACGCGATTTCGCCCGCACCAAAGCGAAGGAGCGGCACGGCGAAACGGGCCAGCAGGAGCGCGAGGGCAAATCCCACGTCGGTGCGCGCGGGCGGCCTGAAAGCAGCCGCACCATGGGCGGCAAAAACGAGACGCGTACCACTTCGCGGGGCCGTAAATCTTCTTCTCGCAAGAGCACAGCGCGGAAATCTGCCGGTCGCAAAAGCGCGAGCCGCAAGGCGTCCGCGACAACGCGGAAGCGGATGACCGCCAGGAAGTCGGGCAATTCGCACCGTACGAGTCGTGCGCGGAAATCCGGCAGCCGCAAGTCCGGCCGCAAGAGCAGCCGTTCGCGGTAAGAATTACTTTCGGGCAGCCACCGGTTTCGCACCAAGATCCATCAGCAGCTTGGTGAGCAAATAGAGGCGCGGCGTTACTGAATTAAGATCCAGATATTCGCGGTCGGAATGAAAGCCGCCGCCGACCGGTCCCAATCCATCTAGCGCCGGCACGCCGGCTTCAGCAGCCAACGCCGATTCCGAAGCGCCGCCGTTGCCACCTGTCTCCAGTTTCTTTCCAATGGATGCATAGATTGCCTGCGCACGTGCGGCGAGCGCCGCGGTGCCGGGATTGTCTGGCAAAGGCGGAAACGCCGGTTCGCGTGAAACGGTCACGCCGGTGCCGGGCACGGTGATCTGCCGCGCATTGCGTTCGAGAGTATCCTGGATGCGATCGAAGTCTGCCAACTTCCGAACGCGCACATTCACCTGCGCGGAAGCTGCGTCTGGAATGATGTTGGCCCGCTCCCCGGCGCGGATCACCGTTGTGTTCACGGTGACGCCAGGGCCGGAATGTGGCAGCCGCTCCAGCTTGAGAAGCTGATGAATCAGCTCCACCGCGGCGTTGCGTCCATCCTGCGGGTTGATGCCGGCATGCGCAGCCTTGCCCTTCACGTCGATGTGGAATGTGACTGAACCCTTGCGCCAAACGGTGATCACGTCTGGCGGATCGCCGGGCTCAAGATTGAGTTCGACATCGCTGTCCGCCAGCAATTTGTGGATCAAATTTTTGGTACCGGGCGATCCGCGCTCCTCGCTGGTCTCGATCAGGAAGGCGATGCGCGCGAAATCGTGGAAGCCCAGATCGTGCAGCAGCGTCAGCGCGTACAGTCCTTCGACCACGCCGCCCTTCTCGTCTGCCACACCCGGTCCATGTGCGCGATCGCCTTCCACCGAATACGGCCGTTCCGCCACCGTTCCGGGGCCGAACACCGTGTCCATGTGGCCGATCATCAGGATGTGCGCGCGGCCGGAGCCCGTAAGAGTGGCGACCACATTGTCCGGTAGGTCCGGCGCTTCCGCTGGCACGGTTTCCACGCTTGCGCCGAGGGCCTTTAGCTGCGGTATCAGGAGCGCCGCAATCTTGCGCCCGCCCTCGACATCGCCGGTGCCGGAATCGATGTTCACCAGCGTATGGAGCAAATCCAGCTGCTGAGGGCGGACCGCCTGCGCGGCTGCCCACACCGGATCGCTGCCAGCATGTTCGGCGGCCATCGCGCCTGCTGCCACTCCAGCAGCCAGCGTAAAGAAAATGAGGAGCCAGCGATGGCGCATGTCGATCACCGTTGGTGAGATTCGCTTGTGCTGCTAATAGCAGCTTTCGGCCGCTTTGATCAGGGTTGCATCTTCCGGTGATTCATAATGCTTGAGCCCGTCCGTCCCGTTACACTTGAAGAAATCCGCGCGGCCCGCGAGCGCATAGCGGGGACCATTGTGCGCACGCCGCTGGTGCGGCTGGAGTTGGACAGCAGCTACCCCGATATTCGCCTCAAGCTGGAGAACCTGCAGCCGATCAATGCGTACAAGCTGCGGGGCGCTGCCAATGCGGTGGCGATGCTGTCCGACCCTGAGCGCAGTCGCGGCGTGTGGACCATCAGCGCCGGCAATGCCGGGCAGGGCGTTGCCTACGCTGCAAGAAAAGCCGGCGTGCCGTGCACGGTGGTGGTGATCGATAAAGCCGCGGCGCCGAAAAAGCAGCGCATGGAGGCGCTGGGTGCGAAGCTGATCGTCGTGCCCTTCGATGTCGCTTGGCAGGCGATGGAGGATCGCGCCCATCCAGGACTTGACGGCACCTTCATTCACCCCTTTGACGATCACAACTTCATTGCGGGGAACGCGACTATGGGGCTTGAGATCATGGAGGATGCGCCGGATACCGTGGCGGTCATTGGTGGGGTGGGCGGCGGCGGGTTGGTGACCGGGTTGGGGAGTGCCATCAAGGCCGTGGCACCGCAGGTGAAGGTTTACGGCGCCGAGCCGGAAACGGCGGCGCCCGCAGCGCTGTCGTTCGAAAAAGGGTCACCGCAAATCTTTACCGCCTGGAAGCATTCGTTTGTCGATGGGGCGGGCGGCAAAAGCCTCTTCCCGCGCATGTGGGAGCGCATGCAACCGGTGGTGGACGGCGCATTCGTTGTGACTCTCGATCAGGTCAAGCAGGCGATGCGGCTGATGGCGGATAAAGCGCGAATCATCTCGGAAGGGGCCGGCGCGCTGCCACTGGCTGCCGCGTTGGCTGGGAAGGCAGGGCAGGGGCCGATCGTGTGCGTGGTGTCAGGCGGCAACATCGACCTGAAGACCTTCGCCCAGTTGATCGGCGAAGCTTGAATCGCTTGCTCTCCGTTACGCTCTCTTCATAATTGCCACCAAACCGGCTGGGATTCCACGAATGGGCAAGCGAAAGCAGCGCGACCTCGGGATGGACCGAGCCATCGACCGGCGCGATTTTCTGAACGGCGTGGCAGTTGGTGCGGCGGCGCTCTCTTCGGGCCTGGCGCATGCAGCGCCGGCACCCGCCGGCGCGCCGCAGGATCAACCCGGCTATTATCCGCCGCTGCTGCACGGCATGCGCGGCAGCCATCCCGGATCGTTCGAGACGGCCCATTCGCTGCGCGACGGTACGTTCTGGGATCACGCGGAGAAGCCGGAAGACGAGGCCACGGTTTACGATCTGCTGATCGTGGGCGGTGGCATCAGCGGGCTTGCCGCCGCGCATTTCTTCCGCGCCGCCAAGCCGAATGCGCGCATCCTGATTCTTGAAAACCACGACGATTTTGGCGGGCACGCCAAGCGCAATGAATATCGGCTCAACGGCCGCCTGGAATTGATGAACGGCGGCACCATGCTGATCGACAGCCCGCATCCGTACAGCAAGGTCGCGCAAGGACTGATCGAAAAACTCGGCATCGATCCGGAGGCGCTGGCGAGAAAATGCAACCGGCGAGAAATCTACAAGGGATTGGCGCCGGCAACCTTCTTCGACAAGGAAACCTTCGGCACGGACCGCCTCGTCGTGGGCCGCGAGCGCATGGGCGAAGAAGGTGGCACGATCTCCTGGACAGCATTCCTCGCCAAGGCGCCACTGGATGCGAGGACCCGGGCCGATATTCTGCGCGTGCAGGAGGGCACGGAAGATTCGATGCCGGGCCTTACCTCTGCGCAGAAGAAGGACAAGCTCTCGCGCATATCCTATCTCGTGTATCTGCGCGATTACCTGAAATGCGGCCCCAAGGCGCTCGCCTTCTATCAGACGATCACGCATGACGAATGGGGCACCGGCATCGACGCCGAACCGGCGCTCGATTGCTGGGGCTTCGGTCTTCCCGGATTCAAAGGATTGAAGCTGGAAAAGGGTTCAACCGCGCGGATGGGTTACACGGCCGCGGGATACCAGGACGAAGGCTCGCCGGCGTTTCACTTCCCTGATGGCAACGCCACCATTGCGCGGCTGCTAGTACGCGATCTGATTCCGGAGGCCATTGCCGGGCATTCGGCGGAAGATATCGTTACCGCGCGCGCAGATTACTCCAGGCTGGATCGTGCCGGCGCGCCGGTTCGTATTCGCCTCAGCAGCACGGTCGTGGGCGTGCGCAACATGGGCGAGATCAAATCACCCAAGGGCGTTGAGGTTGCTTACGCGCGCGGTGGACACGTGTATCGCGTGCATGCGGCAAACTGCGTCCTCGCCTGCTGGAACATGATGATCCCGTATCTGTGTCCAGAGCTGCCCGCAACGCAAAAGGATGCGCTGCATCAGCTGGTGAAGGTGCCACTGGTCTATACCGGCGTGGCGATTCGCAACTGGCGTGTCTTCTACAAGTTGGGCGTGGCCGGAATTTCGGCACCGGGCTCTTACTGGAGCGGCACACGGCTGAACTGGCCTGTGGATGTGGGCAATTACGAAAGCGTACGCTCGCCGGACGATCCCATTCTGCTGTTTATGGTCCATGTGCCGCTGACGCCCGGCATGCCGGAGCGCGATCAGCATCGTATGGGCCGCATGCAGCTGCTCGAGACGCCTTTTAGCACTTACGAGACGAACATTCGCGATCAACTGAATCGCATGCTGGCCGGCGGCGGCTTCAATTCGGCGCATGACATTCTCGCCATCGCCGTCAATCGCTGGCCCCACGGTTACGCCTACGAATTCAACCCGCTGTTCGACGATTTCTCCATCCCGCCGGAGAAGCGCGCCAACGTCGTAGGCCGGCAACAGTTTGGCCGAATCGCAATCGCCAACTCCGATTCGGGCGCGGCGGCCTACACGGATTCCGCCATCAATCAGGCGTACCGGGCGGTGAACGAATTGCTGGCTGTCTAATGTTCGCTGCCCATTCTTGACGCTTCTGTCACAACTGCCCAACATGGCGGTTTCAGGGGGCGAGCATGGGCAAAAGGCATATTGCGTTTGCGGTCTTGGCGGCAGCCGTAGCAGCAACCTCCGTCAATCCAGCAACGGTTTTGGCGCAGACAGCCAGATCGTCCGCCGGCGTTGAGGAAGTGGTGGTGACGGCGCAGCGCCGCGAGGAAGTATTGAGCAAGGTGCCGATGAGCATCACCGCGTTCACCACTGAGAGGATCGATCAGCTCAACGCGAAGAATTTCGGTGATCTCGTCGCCTACACGCCGGGTGTGAATTTCGATGCCGACACCAACAGCATCTCGATCCGCGGCGTGAATTCGGCCGCCGGCGACGCCACCACCGGCATCTACATCGACGACACGCCGATTCAGCTTCGCACCCTGGGCTTCGGCTCCGACAATGCGCTGCCCGCAGTGTTCGATCTGGAGCGGGTTGAAGTCTTGCGCGGGCCTCAGGGCACCTTGTTCGGCGCGGGTAGCGAAGGGGGCACAGTGCGATTCATCACGCCCAAGCCAAGCCTCAGCGACTTGCAGATCTACGGCAAATCGGAAGTTTCGTTTACGCAGGACGGCGCCCCGTCCTACGAAGGCGGCCTCGCGGTTGGCGCGCCCATCGTCGATGACAAGCTGGGCTTCCGCGTTTCCGGCTGGTGGCGCCACGACGGCGGCTGGATCGACCACGTCGATCCCTACTCCGGCAATACCATCGAGAAGAATGCCAACCACACCAACACACTCGTGCTGCACGGGGCGCTGACCTGGCAGGTCAACAACGATCTCTCCATCACGCCGAACGTTTTCTACCAGGACCGCAACGTGCACAACGACAACGAATATTGGGTGACACTGTCCGATCCTGGCAGCGGCCGCTACATCAATGAAACGCCGGAGCTGATGGGCAACAAGGACCACTTCACGCTGCCAGCGCTGAAAGTTGATTGGAATGCCGGCGGCGCCGAGCTGATCTCCAACACCTCGTATTTCGACCGCAAGCAGATCGTACAGGATTACAGCGCCACGCTGTACAACCTCTCCTATTTCCAGCAAAGCGTGGACTACGGCGTGCTGCCGATCGATTACGAGACACCGTGCACCGGCGGCATCTGCGGCGTTTACGCCGCGAAGATTGCAAAGGACCGGAATTTCGTCGGCGATCCTTTGCTCCTGCCGGGCAGCATTAATCTGCCGGGCTTCGGTCCCTACAAATCCACCAACTTCGTCACCAATACGCAGCGGAATTTCACGCAGGAAGTGCGCCTGCAATCGACCGATTCGGACGCCCCGCTCGTCTGGGTTTTCGGTGCCTTTTATACGCAACAGAGCCAGCTCAGCGTGGAGGAAATAAACGATCCGCAACTTGCCGCGCTCACCACATATCTGTGGGGCGATCCGACGGAGGGCGGATGCTTCGGTCCGCCGACCGGCAACCCACTACTCGATGTCTGGTGTGAAGACCTGCTGCCAAACGGCGACGATTACATCAACCACACCATTGGACATGAGCACCAGATTGCGGCCTTCGGCAACGCCACTATTGCGATCACCCCGCAGCTCAAGTTGCAGGTCGGCGCGCGCATCGCCAAGACGCATTTCGACTACAACAATTTCGCCGACGGCCCGCAGGATTTCGGCCCGAACACACCAAACACCGGCAAGAAGGATGAAACACCGTTCACGCCGATGGCCAATGTCACGTGGCAGATCACCGACACAGATATGCTGTATGCCACCGTCTCCAAGGGATATCGCATCGGCGGCGCCAACGCGCAGTTTCCGCTCGGCGCCTGTACGGAATTGTCACAGGCGCCTGGGTCGTACAACTCCGATACGGTCGTAAACTATGAAGCGGGAACGAAGGACAGGTTCTTCGATAACAGATTGCAGATGTCAGGAAGTGTGTTCTACCTGGAATGGAACAACATTCAGCAGCTGAATTATCTGCCCTCTTGCGGCTTCCAATACACGGCCAATGTCGGGAGTGCGCGAAGCACTGGCTTCGATCTGGAAGGCGAATGGCTGCCGATCGATGCTTTGGATATCGACTTCAGTCTCGGCTACACCGACGCGCAGTTCACGTCTACCAGCATCACCGGCGGCCAGCTCCTGGCATCCAAAGGCGACAAGCTGCCCGGCTCTCCGTGGACCTTTTCGCTGGGCGCGCAATACACCACGCCCGTCCTTGGCCGGGATGCTTTCATCCGCATGGACTATGAATATCAGAGCAAGACACCCAGTAGTGTCGTGACGAACGATCCGCTTGCGTCGTCCTACGACCCGGCGCTGATTCCCAATCCGGCGACGAACATCGTCCGGCTGCGCGCGGGAGCCACCTTCGGAGACGTGAATATAGCGGTGTTTGCGGACAATCTGCTCAACAGTCACCCTCAGCTCGACCTGACGCACCAGGACAGCAGCACGCTCCTTTTCGAGGCCACGGCGCTGCGTCCACGTACGATTGGCATCACGGCAACGTATCGAAATTGAGCGGCGCGTGAAGACGGAGCTCAAGGCCGGCGCGCTCACCCTGTTCGAGTCGGTGGTGATGGGGATCGCCGGCAGCGCGCCGGGTTACACGATTGCGGTCACGACAGCCGTGCTGCTCGGCGTGGCAAAGGCCCTGTCGGCCGGCGCGTTGCTGATTTTCGCCGTTCCGATGCTTGGGATTGCGGTCGCCTACAAAGCGCTCAACCGCAGGCATGTAAATGCGGGAGCGGCCTATCAGTGGACCAGCATCTATTTCGGCCGCTTCTGGGGATTTTTCTCCGGCTGGGCGCTGCTGGTCGCCTCTATGATTTTCATGGTGACCGGTAGCCTGCCTCTCGCCACGGCAACGCTGGATTTCATCGATCCCGCGCTTACCAACCAGGTGGTGTTGAGTGCCGCAGTAGCAAGTGTGTGGTTTCTCGCGGTGGCCGTGGTGCTGATCGTCGGCATCAAGGTGACGAGTGGCGTGCAGGTGGTGATGACCTCAATCGAGCTTATCGTCCTCACCATCGTGCTCATCGCAGCGTTCGCGCACGCGGCGCATGGGGGCCCGGTGAACGCCTTCAGCTGGTCGTGGTTCAGCCTGGGATATTCGCCCGGCAGCTTCGCCGGCAGCGCCCTTGTTGTGGTGTTCTTCTATTGGGGCTGGGACGTCACCGCCAATCTCGGCGAGGAGACGGCCAATGGCAGTGAGAACGCCGGCAATGGCGGCTTCGTCAGCGTGTTTATCACGATAGTCTATTACATGGCATTCGTATTCGCGGCGCTGTTCCTGTTCAGCCTGAACGATGCGCAAGGCTTCAACGCCAACATCATCTACAATATCGCGGTGGCTTCCGGGCTGGGACGCACGGGCGGATTGTTCGCATCCGCGGCCGTGATCCTCTCCAGCATCGCAACGCTGGAAACCACCATGCTGCAATTTTCGCGCACGCTGTTCGCGATGGGGCGTGATGGCGCGATGCCAATGAGTTTCGGATTCGTCGATGGACGGACGCACACCCCGGTGCGCGCCATGCTGGTGCTGATCGGCGTTGGGCTGCTGTTAGTCTGGAGCTCCAGCGTGATGCCAACCGTGCATCAGATCATTCTGGATTCCGTGAACGCGGTTGGCGTGCTCGTTTCTTATTATTACGGACTCGCGGGACTTGCGGCCGGATGGGCGTTCCGCGGGCTGCTGCGCGAATCGTTTCCGCGCTGGCTGGGGCTTGCGGTGTTTCCCGCGCTTAGCGGCTGCATGCTGATTGCGCTCGGGGCTTATGCAATCTCCACCTTTGATTTCATTACCAATGCGGTGGGTGTCGGCGGGCTGATCGCCGGCATTGTCTTTTTTCGGCCACAAGGCCGTGCGGGAGCCGCCGCACTCGCGCACTGACCCGCGGCCCTTGCTTCCGCTCTCTGCGTACCTATTTCGGAGGCTGTTACCGCCTGCTGCGCGACAGAGACAATATGAACGGCCACGTAATCCCCCCCCAGCCAGACCGCCGCGTGTTTCTGTCGATTGGCGCTGGATTGCTGGCCGCCTCGGCTGTTTCGGCTGCGCGCGCACTGGCGCTTGCCGCCGGCAGTGAGCCTTGGGTGATCGTCGAGAACTTTTCCCCGCTTGGAAAAGATCTGGGGCCCCTGCGGGCACACAGGGTTGTGAAGAGCGAGGCGAATTGGAAAGAACAGCTCTCGGCCAATTCCTTTGAAATCACCCGCCATGCAGGTACCGAGCCGGCCTTCACCGGTGTGTATTGGAACAACCACGCCGACGGAGTCTATCGCTGCATCTGCTGCGACACTGCGCTATTCGATTCCCGCACGAAATTCGAATCGGGAACGGGCTGGCCGAGCTTCTACCAGCCGATTTCGAAACGAAACGTCGCGCAGTCGGCGGATGATGCGCTCGGCATGAGTCGCACTGCCGTGTCGTGTGCCTTGTGCGATGCCCATCTCGGCCATGTGTTCGACGACGGCCCTAAGCCAACGGGCCTCAGATATTGTATGAATTCGGCTTCGCTTCGATTCGTCGCGCGAAGCAAGCAGCAAGCCTGACGGAGACAAGATGAACGGGAACCGCAGCTCGGTTTCGGAAATCACATCGCTTTTGGCGCGGCTGGCGATCGGCCTTTTGGCCTTGCCGTTGCTCGGCGCCATCTTCATGGGATTGGCGCGCGCCGATGACGCGCGCGTACTACCCACGCCTGCTTTCGACGAACACAGCACCGCTTCCAGCGAGACGGCGGTGCTGGCCGGCGGCTGCTTCTGGGGCATGCAAGGCGTGTTCGAGCATGTGAAGGGCGTGACCAAGGTCGTGTCCGGCTATTCGGGCGGCGCGAAAAGTACGGCCGAGTACGAGACCGTCAGCGGGGGTACCACCGGCCATGCCGAGGCGGTACAGATCACCTTCGATCCGCGGCAGGTCACCTATGGCCAGATTCTGCGCGTGTACTTCTCCGCGGCCCACAATCCGACTGAATTGAATCGCCAGGGCCCGGACGAAGGCACCCAGTATCGCTCAGAAATTTTCTTTACGAGCCCGGCACAGGAGAAGGTCGCGCGCGGTTACATTGCCCAGCTGGAAAAGGCACACGCCTTCTCATCGCCGGTCGTCACCAAAGTGGAGGCCGCAAAGGGCTTCTATCCTGCAGAGGGCTATCACCAGGATTACCTGATCCATCATCCCGAAAGCCTCTACATCCAGGTGAACGATGTCCCGAAGATCGGCCACCTGAAGCAGCTTTATCCGCAGCTCTATCGGGATCGTCCGGTGATGGTGACCGCCGCCCGCTGAACCGCAGCTGGCCCGCTGAGAAAGCGCTAACCTTTCCCGGTCTACGATTCGATTCTGCGCTCTTCCGGCCTATTGGCTTGGAGGCGGCGCCGTCCCATATCTCAGCCATACTCCGGCCAGTTCCCGCCGTCCCGCTAAGGTGCCTCCATGGTTGCATTCCTGAACTGGTCGAAATCCATCGCGCTCGGAACCGTGAACGCCATCGCCAAGGTGGCGCTGTTCGTTGTGCTGGTCATCGTGGTGCTGGTGATCATCGGCATGGTGCATGGCGATGGGTTGCCGGATAAGATGGTGCTGAGCGCCGATCTCCGCACGCACATGGCAGACTCCAGCCGGCCCGGCCCCTTCGAGATGAGCCGCCCTCTGACCACGATGGATTTCGTGCTGGCGCTGGATCGCGCAGCGCGGGACTCGCGGGTGAAGGGGCTTTATCTGCGGGTGGGCGATGGCGGCCTTGCCGTGCCCCAGGCGCAGGAGATTGCTGCGGCTATCAAACGCTTCCGTGCCACGGGGCGATTTGTGATCGCGCACGCGCAAGGGTTCGATTCCGGCGGGTTGGGCGATTATCTGGCCGCGGCGGGCGCCAACGAGTTGTGGATGCAGCCCAAGGCGACCTTCGGTGCCGCGGGCGCTGGCGCGGGCACCATCTTCCTTCGCGGGCTGTTCGACAAAATCCAGGCCCAACCCCAGATGGTGAAGCGCGCCGATTACAAAAGCGCCGCCGATCTCTTCATGGAGAAGGGTTACACCGCGCCCGATCGCGAGCAGACGAAGGCCTTCTTACAGTCCTGGTACAACACCGCGACGGACGGCGCGGCTGGCGCGCGCAATTTATCGCCCAAGCTGGTTGCAGCGAGTTTCGACAAGAGCCCGCAATTCGCGGAAGACGCACGGGCCGCCCATCTGATCGATCGTATTGGCTATGACGACGACGCAAGAGATGCGGCCGTCGCCCGTGGCGGCGAAGCCAAGATCGTCAGTATACGGAAATATGCCCGCGACATCGCCGATGTGTCCGCTGCCGGCCGGCCGCAAATCGCCCTGATCGAGGCATCCGGTGAAATTGACGAAGGCGGTTCGCGCGATGGCGCCTTCGGGGATTCCAGCGGCATCGCATCGGACGACTACGCCTCCGCCATTCGCGATGCCACGCGCGATCCCAGCATCAAAGCGATCCTGCTACGCGTGGATTCACCCGGAGGATCCGTCGCAGCCTCCGATCAGATCCTGCACGCCCTGCAGAAGGCGAAGCGGGCCGGTAAGCCCGTGGTGGTGAGCATGGCCACGCTGGCGGCCTCCGGCGGTTATTACATCTCCTGCTTCGCGGACCGCATTGTGGCGGAGCCGGGCACGCTCACGGGTTCCATCGGCGTGCTGACAGGCAAGGTGTCGTTCGGCAAATCCGTTGGGCTCCTTGGAATCGGCGCGGACCAGATCGGCGTCGGCAAGAACGCGCTGATGGATTCGATCATCAGTCCATACACGCACGACCAGTGGGCCAATCTCAATCACCAGGCCGACGTGATCTATGCCGATTTTCTCCAGAAGGTGGCAACAGGCCGCAAGCTACCGCTATCGCAGGTGCAGACCATCGCCAAAGGGCGCGTGTGGACCGGCGCCGACGCCAAATCTCGCGGCCTGGTGGACGAGCTTGGCGGCTTCTGGACGGCCGTGGCGGACGTGAAGAAGCTTACAAACATCGCGCCGAATGAGGTGGTGAACTTCAAGATCTATCCCCGGCGCACGAGCTTCTTCGGGGCGCTGGCGTCCGCGTTCAGCGGCACGGCAGCCGGCGTTCACGCCATGCAGGGCCTGGGCGCGATTGAGCGGCTGCCAATGGCCCGTGCTGTGCTCGGCGCCATTGCCGATTCCGGCCGTGGTGGTGTGCAGATGAAAGCTGAGAACCTGCCGATCAATTAATTCCCTCCACCCGGACAAGACGCGACATTTCCGTTGCGCTTGCGATAGGTTGCGGACGTAGCGCTATCGGGGCGTTGGTTTTGCAGAGTCAACAACTGGCTTTGGCTGCGCAGCAGGCCATGCAGGCCGGCCGGCTGGACGAGGCGGCGCGGTTGTGGGGCCAGGTGCTTGCGCTTCAGCCGGAGCATCCCCAGGCCCTCTTCCATCTGGGCCAACACAAGCTTCTGCAGAGGGATACCGTATCCGCTTTGGCGTTGCTGGAACGCGCGGCGCGGGCCGATCCAAAGATGCCGGCCATTCCGCTCAATATCGCCTTTGCGCATCGCAGTTCCGGCAACACGCAAGCCGAGCTCGCCGCGCTGGATCATGCGCTTGCCATCGATCCATATTTTTTTCCCGCACTGCTGGCGAAAGGTGAGGGGTTGAGGCGGCAGGGCCGTTCGCGGACGGCCGCCAAGGTGTTCAAGGATGCGCTAGCGATCATGCCGCCCGAACATCGCCTGCCCGAGGAGCTGAAAGCGGCCGCTGCAACGGCCCGTGCGGTTGTCCAGAAGGATGCAGCAGCGATGCAGAATTTCCTGAGTGAGCGGCTCACAGCAGTATCCGGCCAGAAGCCGGGAATGGTCTCGCGGCGGCTGGAGGAGTGCGTTGGGATCGCCGCGGGTACCATGAAAACCTTCATTCATCGCCCCACGATGCTGAATTTCCCTCAGCTTCCAGCCATCGCCCTCTACGAGCGCGGGGGCTTTCCGTGGTTGCCGCAGCTTGAGCAGAACACGGAGACAATCCGGAACGAGCTCCTGGCGCTTTTGAAGGATACAGGTGCGAACTTCGTCCCCTACGTCGACCACGCCGATGGCGCAGCGCAAAGCCAATGGGGAGAACTCAATCGGTCTCCCAGCTGGGGCGCGTATTTCCTGTGGGATGACGGGCGGCCGGTGCCCGAGCACATGCGGGAGTTTCCTCAAACGACCGAGCTGTTGCGCCAGCTGCCGCTGGCAGACGTTCCGGGCGCTGCGCCGAATGTGTTCTTCTCACTGCTTAAACCGGGCACGCACATCCCGCCGCACACCGGCGTCACCAACACGCGGCTGATTGTGCATCTGCCCCTGATGGTGCCGGAAGGCTGCTGGTTCCGGGTCGGAAACGAAACGCGGGAGGTCAGGGCGGGGGAGGCCTGGGTGTTCGATGACACCATCGAGCACGAAGCGAAGAACGAGAGCGATCAGCCCAGAATCATCCTGATTTTCGACGTCTGGAATCCGCATATCTGCGAGGCCGAGCGGCCCCACGTGGCGGCGCTGGTGGACGGCATCACGGCTTACTACCGGGAAGAGTAACGCCGGCGGCGGCGAGCGCCTGTCCTCCCCCGCTTGTGGGGCCCCCGTTTACGGGGGAGGTGGCTCGCATGAGCAAAGCGAAGGCGAGACGGAAGGGGAAAAGTCCCCCTCCTCGCCCGGGCATTTGATGCCGAGGGCAAAAAAAGAAGCGGCGGCCGAAAGGCCGCCGCTCCAATGGCAGCTTGTGTCTGGCTTAGAACTTCGCCGTGGCGCCCACGAAGAAGGTCCGGCCCAGGACGTCGTAGGTGCCTGGGAAGGTGTTGCCGCTGTCGATGTTGGCGGCGGCAAGGCCCTGGTCGATCGGTGGCGGGTCTTTCTGGAAAATATTGTCGATACCCGCACGGAGCTCCAGGCCCGGATGCACCTGCCAGGTTCCCGACAGATCGAAGTAATCGAACGACGGGATGGTCTGGGAGATCGGGTCGAAGAAGCCGTTGATCTTGACTTCGTCGAACTCGACCGAGGACAGGTGGCGCCAGCGGCCCGAAATCGAGATGTCGTTGTCGGGGCTGTACCAGGTCAGGCGCAGGTTGTGCTTCCACTCCGGATCCGGCGCACCGCAGATGTCGCCGAACAGGCCTTTGCAATCGTAGACTGGCTGCGTCGGGTCACCCTGCTGCTGGAAGGAATCCAGCCAGGTGCCCACCCAGTTTACGGAGAAGGAGCCGACGCCGGGCATTCCCCAATCGGCCAGATCGCGCTGGTAGTTGACTTCCCAGTCGACGCCCTTGGTCTTGATCAGGGCGGTGTTGATGTTGGTCAACAGCACGTTGCCGCCCGTCAGGCTGTTGCTGAAGATGCGGCCTGCCGAGTCGCGATGAACGAGCTGACAGAAAGCAAAGTCCGGGCTCTGCGATACGTTGATCGCCGGATCGTAGCAGCCTTGCAGGACTGCCGCGATCGAGCCGCCCAACGGACCCACCGCGCCGGTCACCTTGATGTTGTAGTAGTCGACCGTTGCTGTGAAGCCGTCGAAGAAGGTTGGCGTCAGGACCACGCCGATCGACCGGCTGTCCGAAAGTTCCGGCCTCAGGTTCGGGTTGCCACCAACCACGGCCGTGCACTGTCCCGACGGACATTCCAGCCTTGAGGTGTTATAGTTCGCGGCGGGAACGCCCGTTGCTTCGCACAGAGCCTGAGTGGCTGTGTAGCCAAGCGTGGCACCCAGATCCGAGCATGGGTCCGTGCCCGGATTCTGCGACACGGTCTGCGGCGAGAACAATTCGCCGACGTTCGGGGCGCGAACCGCACGCTGATACGACGCACGGATGAGGAAATCTTCCGTCGGTGCCCACTGTGCATCGTAGGAGTACGTGTTGGTCGAGCCTTCGATGTTGTATGACGAGTAGCGATACGCGCCATGCACCGTCAGGGCTTTGACGAAGGGCACGTCTTCCACCAACGGAATACGCAATTCGCCGAAGCCTTCCGCCACGTTGTATTCGCCTTCCACGGCCGGTTCCGCGCCGAAGCCGAGCAGATTGCCCGTCTGCAGGTTGTCGTCCGGCATGAAGCGAGACTTTTCCTGGCGATATTCGCCGCCGCCAACCACGCTGACGCCGTCTTTCGCCCAAGGCGAGCGAAGTCCCCACGTGCCCAGATCGCCGGTGACCGATCCGACGGTGTCCCATTCTTCCGTGCGCTGAAGGGCAGCCATGGCCAGGGTGAAGAAGTTCTTCTGGTCCGCCGTGATCGAGTCCGTCGCGAAGATATCGATCGGCACGCAGCCGCCCGACGGGTCCTGGCAAGTGCCGTCCGGGTTTACCAACAGACCCTGCTGGAAGCGGGCGGCAGATGCGTCGCCTGACAGGCGCTGGGTATTCAAAGTGTGGCCGTACTGTGCAGAAATGTCATACGACCAGCCCGGCGCCAGATCGCCGCGCGCTCCGATGACGATCTGATACGCAGCGTATTCGAAGTTCGTCACGCGGTTGCCGTTTCCGACCAGGCGGCGGCCCAGGAAGAGCTGGCAGGTGTCGCCCGGCAGGAAGGTGCCGTTCGGGCCGGTGGGGCCGGTGACGCCACCGCCGGCCAACGCCGGATCGCAAGCGCCGCTGTCGTTGTTGACAAACAGAGCCTGTTTTTCCTGGGCGGAGATCAGCGGGTTGCCGTAGTTGATCAGGAACGGCGACAGGATCGGCGTGGGCGCCAACTGCGTCGTGACCACGTGATCGGCAAAGGTCAGCCGGGTGTAGAAGTCGAGCATCTTGTCGACTTCGTAGTGACCCTCGGCGCCGAACGTGTAGCGAGTGTCCGGGGTCTGATAGTAGTTCAACGGCGCGAAGTTGTAGGTCCGGCCATCGTAGGGAACCGCCGTCCGATCCGGCGTAAACATCAGACCCGTGTTGAAGTCCAGGCCTTCCTGAATCAGCGAACTGCCCGACCGGCAGAACCCGCCGAAGAACAGGGGGACACCGGGCCTGCAGCTTTCGAAGAAACCGTCATGCAGGGCGAACTTGCCGAGCGCGCGCTGGCTCTGGAACAGAGCGTCGCGGTCCGTGTAATCGCCGTAGATCGTGATGTTGCCCTTGCCGTTCGCGGAGTTGAAACCGAGGATGGCGTTGACGTCTTTCGTTCCGCCGCCGCCCTGTCCGGTCGCGGTGAACGAGCCGTCGACTTCCATGCCCTCGAAATTCTTGCGCAGGATCACGTTGACGACGCCCGCGACTGCGTCCGCGCCGTAGATGGCCGAGGCGCCGCCCGTCAGGACCTCGATGTGGTCCACCATGGTGGGCGGGATGATGCTGAGGTCGACGCTTTCGAAGGCGTCGGCCGGGACGAGGCGCTTGCCATCGACCAGTACCAGGGTGCGGTTGCTGCCCAGGCCGCGAAGGTCGACGTTTTCCTCACCGCCGGAGCCGTTGTTTGCCGTGGAGTTATCGGCGGTGGCCGATGACACGGCTGCCGGCAACTGGCGGAGCAGCGATTCGACGTTCGTCGCGCCCTGATATTTGAATTCCTGCTGGCCGACCGCGGTAACCGGGCTCGTGCTGTACAGGCCGGCCTGCGGAATGCGGGAGCCGGTAACGACGACGGTTTCCGTGGTTTCCTGCGCGGAGGCCGGAACGGAAAGGCCTGCCACGGCCGCAGAGGCTGCTCCAAGGAGCAGGGCGGAGCGCAAGCTGCGCTTGTCTTGGTTAGTCTGGAACACTGGAACCCCCTTGGTTCGATCTGATGCACTGCCATTGCAACGGACGATGCCTGCCGAATGGCAGCTAGCCCCCGCGTACCAACATCCCGGTTCACGCGGATATGCCCGTTTCGCGCCGGACCCTAAGAGAGAGTAGCGCGATGGGTCAAAACAGATTTATGGCATTAAGAACGTTCCCTTGGTCCTTGTGACTTTTGTGCATCTATTTTGTGAGTATGCCTGCGTGAAATTGCTGATTCGCTGTTGTTTTCGGCAATGACGCGCACACGCGGCCGTGATGAGAAAGTCTCGTGCCGGACGATTCAGGTTAAGGACTGGCAGAATCGAATCATGACAACCGCACTGGTCACACATGCCGCGTGCTTCGGGCACGAGCCGCCGCCGGAGCACCCGGAAAGGCCGGCGCGGCTTTCGGCCATGCTCGATACCGTTCGCCGATTGCAGGTAATCGAGAAGGAGGCCCCTAGGGCGCCCATCGAGGCGCTTCGGCGCGCCCACACTGGCCAGCTGGTCGACTCCGTCCTTGGCCTCTGGAACGAGCAGGCGTCCAGGTCCGGTTACCTTGCCCTCGACGCGGACACCTTCATATCGGCCAGATCGGCCGAGGCAGCGCTCTGTGCGGCGGGCGCGGTGATCGCCGCGGCCGATGGCGTTGCCGTCGGCGAATTCCAGAATGCTTTCTGCGCCGTCCGGCCGCCCGGCCACCATGCCGAACGCGATCGCGCCATGGGCTTCTGCCTCTTCAACAACGTGGCTATCGGTGCGCGCCACGCGCGGGCGGCGCACGGCTTCGTGCGAATCGCTGTGGTCGATTTCGATGTCCATCATGGCAACGGCACGCAGGATATTTTCTTCGATGATCCGAATCTCTTCTACGCATCGAGTCACCAAATGCCGCTCTACCCGGGCACCGGATTCGCAAGCGAGCGCGGCGTGTCGAACAATGTACTGAATTGTCCGCTTCAGCCTGGCAGCGGAAGTGCCGAATTCCGAGCTGTTTACAGGGATTCCGTGCTGCCCGCAGTGGAGCAATTTGCGCCGGATTTCATCTTCATGTCCGCTGGTTTCGATGCCCATCGCGCCGATCCACTCGCAAATCTGAATCTGCACGAAGACGATTTTGCTTGGATCACTCATGAGATTTGTACGGTGGCGAAGCGCGTCTGCGGCGGCCGCGTTGTTTCAACCCTGGAAGGCGGATATGACCTCGATGCGCTGGCGGCCTCGGCCGCCGCGCATGTGCAAGCGCTGATCGAGGCCTGAGATGTTATCCGCCAGCCAGCCCGGCCAGAGCCCGGTCGAGCAGATGAGTTTCGAAGCGGCCCTGCGGGAGCTGGAGGCGATTGTCAGCAAGCTGGAGCAGGGCGATGTGGACCTCGAGGATTCGATTGCCCTGTATGAGCGGGGGCAGGCCCTCAGAGCCTACTGCGAACAAAAGCTGAAATCGGCAGAAAGCCGGCTGGAACGCATCGTCCAGGGCCCCAAAGGGGCGGAAGCTGTGGAACCCCTGAAACTGGGCTGACGCCCGGTAGCCAACTGCTATAAGCTAAAAGGCTGGAGCCGCCGGGGACCTTGATTTGTTATCTCACCAGCCCGAGCTATTCGGGACGCCTATCCTATTTCCGTGCGTTTTGGATCAACCTCTGACCAGCAGCCGAGCCGGAGCATGACAGGACCAAGCCAAACGCCGCTGCTCGATCAGGCGCCTGAGCCGTCTAAGCTGCGGAAGCTGCCCCGCGAGCAACTGCACCAATTGGCGGATGAACTGCGCCAGGAGACCATTAACGCGGTTTCCGTCACCGGTGGGCACCTGGGTGCGGGATTGGGCGTGGTCGAACTTACGGTGGCCATCCATTATGTCTTCAACACCCCGGCGGACCGGCTGATCTGGGACGTGGGCCACCAGGCCTATCCCCACAAGATTCTCACCGGCCGGCGCGATCGCATCCGCACCTTGCGGCAGGGTGGCGGCCTCTCCGGCTTCACCAAGCGGGCGGAGAGCGAATACGACCCGTTCGGCGCTGCGCACTCCTCCACCTCGATTTCGGCGGGCCTCGGCTTCGCCGTTGCGCGCGACCTCAAGGGCGACAGCAACCACGTGATCTGCGTGATCGGCGATGGCGCCATGAGCGCGGGCATGGCCTACGAGGCGATGAACAATGCGGGGGCGCGGCACGAGCGCCTCATCGTCATCCTCAACGACAATGATATGTCCATCGCTCCGCCGGTGGGGGCGATGAGCGCGTATCTGGCGCGGCTGCTTTCCAGCAAAGAGTATCGCGGCATCCGCAAGCTCGGGAAACGCGCCGCCAGCGTGCTGCCGCGTTTCATGAAGGATCGGGCGCGCCGCGCCGAACACTATGCGCGCGGGCTCGCCGTCGGCGGCACGTTGTTCGACGAGATGGGCTTCTACTATGTGGGTCCGATTGACGGGCACAATCTCGATCACCTGATTCCGGTGCTTGAGAATGTGCGCGATATGAAGAACGGCCCCGTTCTGATTCATGCCGTAACGAAAAAAGGCAACGGCTACGCGCCCGCAGAAGCGAGCGCCGACAAGTACCACGGCGTCGTCAAATTCAATGTGCTGACGGGCGAGCAGAGCAAGTCTGCATCCAAAACGCCCAGCTACACGAAGGTGTATGCGGAAGCGCTGATTGCGGAAGCCGAGAAGGACGAGCGGATCGTCGCCATTACCGCCGCCATGCCGTCCGGCACCGGGCTCGATCTGTTCGAGAAGAAATTCCCGAACCGCTGCTTCGATGTCGGCATTGCCGAGCAGCACGGCGTGACCTTCGCGGCGGGATTGGCTGCGGAAGGCATGAAGCCGTTCGCCACAATCTACTCCACCTTCCTGCAGCGCGCCTATGACCAGGTGGTGCACGACGTGGCGATCCAGAAGCTACCGGTGCGCTTCGCCATGGACCGTGCGGGGCTGGTGGGCGCCGATGGGCCGACGCATGCCGGTTCATATGACGTGACGTATCTTTCGACCCTTCCCGGCTTCGTGGTGATGGCGGCATCCGACGAAGTCGAGTTGATCAACATGGTGGCGACGGCGGCGGCTATCGACGATCGCCCGTCAGCGCTGCGTTATCCGAGAGGCGAAGGCATCGGACTTGAACGTCCGAAGGCCGGAACGCCGCTCGAAATCGGCAAAGGGCGCATCATCCGCGAAGGCACCAGCATCGCGCTGTTGAACTTTGGCGCGCGGATGCCGCACTGTCTGCTTGCGGCCGACAAGCTCGCGGCGCGCGGACTTTCCACGACGGTAGCGGATGCGAGGTTCGCCAAGCCGCTGGACCACAATCTCATTCGCCAGCTGGTGCGCGAACACGAGGTGCTGATCACCGTAGAGGAAGGCGCCATCGGCGGCTTTGCCGCACATGTGATGCAGTTCCTGGCGTTGGAGGGTCTGCTGGACCGCGGGTTGAAAATCCGCCCGCTGACTTTGCCGGATTTCTTCATCGACCAGGATTCGCCGGAGAAGATGTACGAGGTTGCGGGGCTCGATGCGAAATCGATTGTTGCCACAGCACTCAATGCACTGGGACGGGAGCGCGAAGCGGCGCTGAGCAATATCGCTTGACGGCGATTTGCCGGCACTTTGGCGCGTGCGGTGGCTGCGCGCTGCAGGATCTTGCGCCGGCCGTCTATCTCGAAACTAAGCGGAAGATGATTGTCGAGGCGCTGGCGCGGCAAGGGATTTCCGATCCGCCGTTGCGGGAAGTCGTTACTGTCCCGCCACGCTCCCGCCGCCGCGCCACGCTGAAATTGCAGAAGCAAAACGACGAGACCCAAATCGGCTTTCATGCCGCGCGTTCGCATGCTGTCGTGGACATGCGCGAATGTCATGTGCTCACGCTGGGTCTGTTTTGCCTGGCGCAACAATTGCGAGATCTCTTCGCCAAGCTGCTCCACGATGCCGAGACTGCGGACCTATACGTTGTGGAGGCGGAGAACGGCTTCGATCTGTCAATTTCCTGGAATCGAAAGATCACCCCTGAACTGATAGCCGGAATTGCCGCCGCGGCCCCGAAGCTGAACATCATCCGCGTCACAAGCGGTGCTGAACTGCTTTACGAAAGCGGAGTACCGGAAATCACCTTCGGCAAGGCACGCGTGAAACTACCACCGAATGCCTTCCTTCAGCCCACGCGTGAAGGCGAGGCCATGCTTCAGGCCGCCGTCATCGAAGCCGCCGGCAAGGCACGGAAGGTCGCCGATCTGTTTTGCGGCTGCGGTACTTTTTCGTTGGCCTTGGCGCAGCGCGCGCAAGTGCATGCGGTGGATGCCGATGCCAGTATGCTTGGTGTGCTGGCCGATGCGGCACGCAAAACGTCCCGGATAAAGCCGGTCAGCACGGAAAAGAGAGACCTGTTCAGGAACCCGCTGACCAAGCTGGAACTGAACCGCTTCGATGCCGTGGTGCTCGATCCGCCGCGGGCGGGCGCGCTTGCCCAGGTGAAACAACTTTCTTCGTCAGGCGTCCCCCGCATTGCATATGTTTCCTGCGATGCGGCAAGCTTCGCACGCGATGCACGGGTTCTGATCGATGGCGGGTTCCGGCTGGATTGGGTCATGGGTATCGACCAGTTTCTCTGGTCGGCGCACATTGAACTCGCCGCCGCCTTCTCCCGAAAATGAGTGGCAGCGCTACGGCCGTTGGCTGTTGTGGATTTTGGCCGGCGGCGTGCTCGCGACTGTGTTCGCATTCGGCAGTGCCTATGCTCGGGCAGCAAATTATTCTGACTGGGCTGTGGTTGTGGTCGCCGGCGATTGGCACGCGCATGACGGTTCGCCCAGCGAGATTTTCGACAACGCGCGGCGGGACGTGTCGGCCGCGCTGGCGCGGATCGGGTTCAATCCCTCAAACATCGCGCAATTCTCTGTGCGGCCGAATCGCTATCCGGCAATCCGTCCCCTTCATTCCGATGCCACCAGCATTGCCGACAAATTATGGGAGCTCTCCAACCGCACCCATGCGGGTTGCTTTCTTTATTTCAGTTCGCATGGCTCGCCGTCGGGTCTCGTTCTTGGGGAAAGCATCCTGACACCGGTGAAGCTCGACGGCATGGTGTCGGATGCCTGCGAGGATCGGCCGACCATCATGGTAATCTCCGCCTGTTTCTCCGGCGTGTTCCTGCGGGCGTTGGAAGCGCCGAACCGGATGATTCTCACCGCTGCCCGGCGAGATCGCACCTCTTTCGGCTGTGGCGGCACGAACAAATACCCCTATTTCGACGACTGTTTCCTTGCGAGCGTAGCTGATTCCAGCGACTTTCGTGGGCTCGCGCTGCGCACGCGGCAATGCGTGGCAAGAACGGAGCGCGCGACCGGCATGTCACCTCCATCCGAGCCGCAGATCTTCATCGGCAGTGCCATTGCATCGCGCCTGCCCGCGTGGCGTTAGCATAAGAGATGGCAAGCACGGGAGCACGGGCACTCACTTATGCCGCAGCGCAAGCGGCACGTGTGACGTTCTACGGCGCGCATTATCTGGCGGCGCGGCTGATGGCGCGCGAGATTTTCTCGGATATCGAAAAGCCGCCGCATCCGTTGCCTTCACTAGCCGCAACGATCACGGCCATGCGCGATCTGTTCGTGCAGGACTGGAAGAATGTGGAAGCCGGGCTCTATCCGATGCCCGTGGATATCGCGTCGGAGTTCCGTCTTGCGTTGGGAAGCACGCGATTTCTCATCGATGCGCCGGGCGTGGTGGCACGCAACAAGCGCAATGCGCATGATGAAGTCGGCACGCGTGCCAACGGCCTGCCGCGCTACTATCGGCAGAATTTCCATTTTCAGACGGACGGGTATCTGAGCGACCATTCTGCGCGGCTTTATGATTTTCAGGTGGAGGCGCTGTTTGCCGGCACAGCAGACGCCATGCGCCGCCGCGCCTGGGTGCCGATCGTCAAATACCTGAACCGCACGCGCGTGAAGAAGCCCGTGCTGCTCGATATCGGCGCAGGCACCGGCGCGTTTCTCTCGTTTGCAAAATCTGTGCGGCCGGACCTTCGCGCCATCGCGCTCGATCTGTCCGAACCTTATCTCGCGCGCGCAAGGCGCGTACTGCAAAAACATCGCGATGTTGAGTTCATCGCCGCACCGGCAGAGGCGATGCCGCTGCCGAATGGCAGCATCGATGCCGCAATCGGCATTTTCCTGTTTCACGAACTGCCGCCGAAAATACGTGCAGAAGCAGCCAGGGAAATTGCTCGCGTGCTGAAGCCTGGCGGCATTTTCGTGCTCGGTGATACCCTCCAGTACGGCGATGCACCGGCATTTGACGGGCTGCTCGATGTGTTCCCGTCACTGGTGTATGAGCCTTACTACTCTTCGTATGCCAAAGCCGATCTCGATGCGCTTTTCAGGGCGGCCGGCCTGAAGCGTGCCGCAACAGATATCGCCTATCTGACGAAAATCGCCATCTTCGAGAAGGCACGGCGTCCATAAGTGCCGCGACACTATTTCGCTGCTTCGTTCCCCTGGATGATCGCCGAGCGGATTTGCTCGATGACATCGTTCATGCCGGAAGGCGAGTGCGGCACGAGAATGACTTTGCTGCCGGAGGAAACGCCGATGTCTTTCATGGTGTCGAAATACTGTGTGAGCAGCACAAGGTTGAGCACCTCGTGTTCGTTCACCGTCCCGATCTTGTCGGTGAATGCCGCTATGGATTCCCTCAGGCCATCGATGATGGCGCGGCGCTGCTTGGCAATTCCTTCGCCCTGAAGGTGCTTCGACTCCGCTTCCGCTTCGGCATTTTTCACCACCAGAATTTTGTTCGCTTCGCCCTTCGCCGCGGCTGCGACCTGCAAGCGTTGCTGGGTCTGGATTTCGTTCATCGCCGCCTTGACGTTGTCGGCGGGGTTGACGTCGGTGACGAGTGCGTTGGGAATTTCGAAGCCATATTGCTTCATCGAGACGTCCAACTCGCTTTTCACAGCAGCGCCGACATCGTCCTTTCGTTCAAACACCTCATCCAGATTCATCTTCGGAACTTTGGCGCGAACGACGTCTAGAATGTATGATTTGATCTGCTCCTCGTGATCCTGAAGCTTGTAGTAAGAATCCGCTTCGCTTCCCTCGACCACCCGGTACTGTACCGCCACGAACAACTTCACGAAAACATTGTCGAGTGTTTTTGTCTCCACCTCGACCATCAGCTGCTGCACGCGGAGCGAAACGCGCTGGGCGACGTGCTCGATGTAAGGAAGTTTGAAATTGAGGCCCGGCCGCGCGGTGCGGACATATTTCCCGAACCGCTCGATAATGGCCCGGCTCTGTTGTTGCACCGTATAAAAGCTGCCGAAAATCAGGCCGAGCACAAAGATCGTCGCGATCAGCAAGGCGAACAAGGTCAAGGCTGCCATGGAGTTGCCCCTCTATGATGATGCGCCGCCCCTGGCGCTAGGATGATGTTTCGCCCATCTGTCCACGGTGGCGCAATGCGTGATCGGCGAGAACGCACGCCATCATGGCTTCGCCCACGGGTACGGCGCGGATGCCGACGCACGGATCGTGGCGGCCCTTGGTGGAAATTTCCGTCTCGTTGCCTTGCACATCGATGGTTTTGCGCGGGCTGAGGATGGACGACGCGGGCTTCACCGCGAACCGGCAGACGATTGACTGGCCGGATGAAATGCCGCCGAGAATGCCCCCGGCGCGATTGGAGAGAAAGCGCGGCTTGCCGTGCTCGCCCGCACGCATTTCATCGGCGTTTTCTTCCCCGGACAGCATCGCCGCCGCGAACCCATCGCCGATTTCAACGCCCTTCACTGCGTTGATGCTCATCATTGCCGCGGCCAAATCGGCATCCAGCTTGGCGTAAACCGGCGCGCCGAGGCCCGCAGGTATGCCGTCCGCCACAACTTTGATCACCGCGCCGCAGGAGGAGCCGGCTTTGCGCACGCTCTCGAGATACTCCGTCCACGGAGCGACGGCCTGTGGGTCCGGACAGAAGAACGCATTGCGCTGCACTTCCTCCCAATCCCAGCGCGCGCGCTCGATGGTTTCGGTGCCCATCTGGATCAGGGCGCCGCGAATGGTCATGCCGGAATACATCTGCTGCAACACCTTGCGGGCGATGGCGCCCGCGGCCACGCGCGACGCCGTTTCGCGCGCACTCTGCCGCCCGCCGCCACGATAATCGCGGACCCCGTACTTCGCCCAGTAGGTGTAATCGGCATGTCCGGGACGGAATTTATCGCGAATGTCCGCGTAATCCTTCGACTTCGCATCCACATTCTCAATCAGAAGAGCAATCGGGGTGCCGGTTGTCACCTGCGCCGGCATGCGTTCGTCCTGGAACACGCCCGAGAGAATGCGAACCGTGTCCGGTTCCTTGCGCTGGCTTACAAATTTCGATTGTCCCGGCCGCCTGCGATCCAGTTGCGCCTGAATATCGGCCTCGGTGAGAGGAATGCCGGGCGGGCAGCCATCCACCACACAGCCCAGAGCAGGCCCGTGGCTTTCCCCGAACGTGGTAACGCGAAACAGATGCCCGAAGGTGTTGTGCGACATGCGCGTTTTTAGGAATTGGCCTCCGTAGGGTCAATTCGCGGCATCGAGCTCCGTTACCGTGCTGCCGCAGACGCGGAATACGATCCCCTGTTTTTCATCGAGATCGGACATCTGCTTCCAGCTCAGTCCGCCAAACAGACCCCGCAGGATTCGCGTGAATGCCCCGTGCGAAACCGCGAAGGTGTCGGCTTTCAGGTCACCGATCCAGCTTTCGGCCCGCGCGGCAACATCGGCGTAGTTTTCGCCCCCCGGGACGCGGACATCCCATTTGTCGCTGCTGCGCTTCTCGAACATCGCGGGATCGAGGGCCCGGGCTTCCGCATCCGTCAATCCGTCCCACACACCGAGGTTGATCTCTTGCAAGCGCGAATCGGCGTGGTAGCCATTCTTCGGCAAACCAAGCTCGGTCAGGACGATCTCCATCGTTGTGCGGGCGCGGGGTAGCGGACTTGAGACATAAACAAGGTCGCAAAAATCAGGCGCGGCTGTCCGAAGCGTGCGCGCAATGATTGTCGATTGTTCGCGCCCCTTCGGAGTCAAAGACGTATCTTTGGTCCAGCCCTGAAACCGCTTCTGGACGTTTGCTTCGGTTTCGCCGTGCCGGCAGAAGTAGAGAGTCAATCCCGCCGGCGGGCTAAGGGGCATCGTTCTTCGGCACGGAAATGTCGGGCGCGTCCACCGCTTTCATGCCGACGGCGTGATACCCGCAATCGACATGCATCGTCTCGCCAGTGACCGCGCGCCCCAGATCGGAAAGCAGGAACAGCGCCGCCGAGCCCACTTCCTCCAGCGTCACTGTGCGCCGCAGCGGCGAATTGTACTCATTCCACTTCAGAATGTATCGGGAATCGGCGATGCCGGCGAACGCAAGTGTCTTGATTGGCCCGGCGGAAATCGCGTTCACGCGGATGGCGCGCTTGCCCAAATCTTCCGCCATGTAGCGCACGCTTGCTTCCAGCGCTGCCTTCGCCACCCCCATGACATTGTAGTGCGGCATAACTTTTTCGGCGCCGTAATAGCTGAGCGTGAGCATGCTGCCGCCATTCGACATCATCTTCTCCGCGCGCTGCGCCGCCGCCGTGAACGAATAGCACGAGATGTCCATCGTCATGCGGAAGTTTTCAGGCGTGGTGTCGATGTAGCGCCCCTGCAGCTGGTTTTTGTCAGAGAAGGCGACGGCGTGAACGAGAAAATCGAGCGATGGCCATTTCTGCTGCAGCTCGGCGAAAGCCGCATCCAGAGAGCCCTGTTGGGACACATCGCAGTCGATCACCGCGGCGGGATTAAGTGGTTCGACCAGAGGCAACACCCGCTTGCGGAACAGATCGCCCTGATAGGTAAACGCAAGTTCTGCGCCGGAACCATGCAGGGCTTTGGCTATGCCCCATGCGATCGAGCGATCGTTGGCGACACCCATCACCAGTCCCCGCTTGCCCGCCATGAGTCCCTGCGTGGACATGCACTGCTCCAAGAAAGCCCCGTTCCGCATTTGGGCTAAGGCCGTTTGCCAGAAAAGGCAAGTATATGGCGCCGCGGAAGGAGTCGAAATCGCCGAGGCAAATGGCGGGATTTGCAGAGCTTCAGTCCGGCCGTACTCCGCCCTCGACGGGAACAAAAAGAAAAGAGAAGATGCCGGAACTCCGGCGAAAGCGTCCCGTTAACCGCAAGGTGAACAGAACCCATTAAATCGCGGAGGCGGAAGGATATCCCATGAGCTCACAACACGAATCCCCAGGCTCCTATTCGGTGGAGGGAGCAGACTACGCGGTAGAGACCGAATCGGTCGAAGGCACCGGCAGCGGCCGGTCCCGCCGTATGAAGGGACAGATTTCGGAGTTCGCGCAGTCGGCCAAAAATCAGGCCTCCGCCGCCATGCAGCCGATCGCCAATAACGCGCGCAGCATGGCGGACGAACAGAAGGCGCGGGGTGCCGAGCGCATCGGGAACATCGCCCAGGCGGTGCACATGGCAGCCGATGAAATCGCGAAGGAAGTGCCGCTGGCGGCGAACTATGTGCATTCGGCAGCGGACAAGCTCGGCAATGCATCGCGAACCTTGCGCGACAGCAGCGTGGACGACTTGCTGCGGATGACAACCGATTTCGCCGAGGAACGTCCCTATGTCTTCCTCGGCGGGGCGGTCGCGGCAGGGTTCATGCTCATGCGTCTGTTGAGAAGCTCGCCGGTCGGCGATGAGGAAAGCGGCGAAGAATGAATCTGGATCGGGGGATCGGTACGGTCTTTTCGGAGCTGATCGGTGAAATCG
Source organism: Rhizomicrobium sp. (assembly GCA_036269195.1). GTDB lineage: Bacteria > Pseudomonadota > Alphaproteobacteria > Micropepsales > Micropepsaceae > Rhizomicrobium. The sequence goes on along the minus strand of DATASO010000014.1, from coordinate 47,078 downwards.
GCGCGTTGATCCGCAACGAGATTCGACTCGCCAAGGCTGAGATCGCCGAGAAGCTGCGGAGTATGGCCCTTGGCCTTGCTTTCGCGCTGGCCGGCTTCTTCCTGCTGATATTGGCGTTGGTCTTCCTGTTGCAGGCGGCGGTGGGCGGATTGATGCTGCTCGGTCTTAACTTTGCGCTCGCGTCCTTGATCGTTGCTGTTGTCGCCATTCTTGTTGCGGGTGCAGTGGTGTGGTTCGGCATTAGCCGGCTGAAGATCGGGCGGATTTCGGAATCGAAAACCGCGCAGCAGATCAAGCGCGATGCCGCCACAGTGCGCTCGCAGGTTGGTGCTCTATGAGCCAGTTGGCTGCCGAGCTGGAGAAGGAGTCGGAGCAGCACCGCGCCAACATCGCCGCGCTGTTGGATGAATTGCGCAGCCGCGCCACCCCGGGCGAAATCGTCAACCAGATGCTGGGGCCGGATGCCGGCCGCGATCTCATCCAGGTGGTCACCCGCGAGGCACGGCGGCAGGTTCAAAAGAATCCACTTCCCTTCGCGGTCATCGGCGCTGGTCTCGCCTGGTTGTTGCTGGCGAATGCGTTGAAGCGTCAGCGGCAAATTCCACTGCATGACGGACTCGACTACGAAGATTATCCGGAGCTGCAAGACCGGCCTCAAAGCGGAATACTGGATGCGCCGCAGCGCGTTCTTCGTCATCTCTCCGAGACCATGAAAGTGAAATCATCAGATGCGGGCGGGAGGCAAGAGGAGGCAATCATGAGTACACAATCAGAAAAGGGCAGCAGTTCCCGCGGGAGCCGGCGGGCGAACTCCCGCAACGCGGCAGATCTGTCCGATGCCGATGTACAGGTAGGGGAAAGCGCCTTGCAGGATAGCAGCGACTCCCAAAGCTCACGCGGTGGTTTCATGGGCCGCAGCATGGAAAAGGCGAAAGATGCCGCGGGGCGCGCGCAGCAAATGGCAACCGATGCAGCACATGCCGCGTTGCAGAAATCCGGAGAGACGTTCAGCGATGCGGCCGATACCGTCGGGCAGGCCGCATCTTCGCTGCTGGAAAGGACAAATGAAATGGCAAGACGAACAGGACGTGCGGCAAGCCACACGGCGAGCCGGACAGGATCGGGCATCGGTCAGCTGGCCCGCGAACAGCCAATTCTGGTGGCCGGCGTTGGCTTCGCTCTGGGCGTGGCGCTTGGCGCGCTGCTTCCCCTGACTCGACAAGAAAACGAAATGCTCGGGGAGCAGGCGGAACGCCTGAAGGACAGCGCCAGAGATATGGCCAGCGATGGATACGAGAAGGTGAAGTCGGTCGCGCAGCGCACCTACGAGGCGGCGGCCGAAACGCTGAAAGGCGAATCGGAAAATCAGGGGATGGCCGGCTCCGGCAGCCAGTCGGCTTCAGGTGAGACCGGTAAGACCTACGGTACGGACAATGGCGGGGATACCAGCACGGGCGCCTACCGTCACTGATCTCCATTCCCACACGCGGGCCGCAGCCGATTGGAAGGCGCGGCTCGCGTCTGCGGGACTGGCAGCCCTTCTCCTCGCACTCGGTACGCGGCGCCGGAGCGGCGATCTTGCAGCGGATCGGATACCGGCCGACGTTTCTGCCGTCCCGCACCACCTCACGGCAAAACAATTCGTTCTGGAGCTTTATCAGCGCATTTCCGACGACCGCATCGTTTCCATTTCCGCCGGCGCCACATTTTTCCTGCTGCTTGCGATTTTCCCGGCCACCGCCGCGATCGTTTCGATCTATGGCTTCTTCGCAGATTTTCACAAAGTGAATGCCGATCTGTCGTCGCTCTCCAATATCCTTCCGGGCGGCGCCGTTCAGATTCTGGGCGAGCAGATCAAACGCCTGGTTGCCAATGGACAGAAGACACTTGGGCTGGCGGCGATCGGCGGCATCCTTTTCTCCATCTGGAGCGCGAACGCCGGTGTGAAATCGCTGTTCGATGCGCTCAACATCGTGCTGAAAGAAAAAGAAACGCGCGGATTCTTCAAGCTGAATGCCGTTTCGCTCACCTTCACCATCGGCACCATCGTGTTCATTTTGCTGGCAATCGGTGCGGTGGTCGTCATCCCGGCGCTGCTGAACTCGGTCGCGTGGAGCCAATATCTTGAAGCGCTGATCTCACTTGTACGCTGGCCGCTGGTGTGGGCGGTTCTCGCCTTCGGCATTGCGCTCCTTTACCGTTTTGGTCCAGGCAAAGCCGACATTCCATGGCGCTGGATCAGCTGGGGAAGCGCGATTGCCGGGTTCGTCTGGCTGATCGCCTCGATGGCGTTCTCCTGGTACGCGGCAAACTTCGGTACCTTCAATAAGACGTACGGCTCGCTCGGTGCGGGCATCGGCTTCATGACGTGGATATGGATTTCCGCGATTGTCATCCTGATCGGCGAAGAGGTGAACGAAATCCTCGACGCTATGGAGGATCCGGGGAAAGAAGCGGGCAGGCAGCATCCACTCGGTGTGCCCGGTAAGGCATCCTGCCGGCAGGGTTAGGACAGACGCTCATCCGCTTCCCCGCGCGTTCTTGATAACGGAGATCGCGGAGTCCTGATTTGATCGACTTTTCCGGCCGCAACGGCTCGCTTGAACTCTTCGGCGTCAATCTTCTCGGTGTGAACGCCGAGAATGGCCGTAAGATCGCGATGACCGCGGCTGTTCTTGTCATCGTGCCGCTGTTTGGCTGGGTGCTTTCCAAGCTGATCGCACTGACGGGAAGGGTGACCTCCAGGCGCGCCGCCTTCTGGACGGAACAGGCCACCAGCCTATCGGTCGCCATAATCGTTATCCTGATGCTGATTTCGATCTGGTTCGACAATCCGGGCCGGCTCGCGACTTTTCTCGGCCTCATCACAGCCGGCATCGCCATCGCAATGCAGCGCGTCATTACGGCGATCACGGGATATTTCCTCATCCTGCGAGGCAAGGTGTTCAACGTCGGCGGTCGCATCGTGATCGGCGGCGTCCGCGGCGATGTCGTCGAGTTGTCCTTCCTGCAAACCACTGTGATGTAGATGGGCGAAGCTAAAGGCGAGCAGGGGGACAGCCCGTCAGTGTGGGTGCGTAGCCGCCAATACACGGGGCGCATCGTTACGGTCTCGAACGCGGTGATTTTCGATCAGCCCGTCTACAACTACACGCGCGAATTTCCCTACATATTCGAGGAAATTGCAGTGCCCATCGCGTATGATTCCGATTGGCAGAAGGCGGAGGAGATCGTGTTGGCGGCTGCCACGAGGCACACCGTCAGATATACAGAGCTGGAGAAGGAGGCGCTTGAAGAGCTGAAGCGGCGGTACTTTCTTGGCAACGAAAATCCTAGCCCCCGTGACTACTGGCGGCTGACAGACAATTGGATCGAGATGAGCGTGCGATTTGTGGTTCTGGATCACGGCGTGCGCGGCATCAAAGACGCCATGAGCCGGGAGATCATCGCGAAGCTCAAAGCCGCGGGACTGGGCATCGCTTCGGGCACGTATCAGGTCGTCGGGATGCCGAAGCTCCAGGTCGCCATTTCCAGCAGCAATTCCGCCAGCTAGGCGGGTGCCGTGGCCCCCTGTCCAGACAATTGCAACTTTTCGCAGAGTAAGGGCGTTCTTCATCGCACTGCGGAGGGGTTTGGGCGCTACCTTACCTGGGAGCCTCATATGGGTGGATTGATTTATCTTATCGGCCTGATCGTCGTGATTTTGGCCATCCTGTCGTTCTTCGGCCTGCGCTGAACTCAACAAAAAGGAGACTGCCATGGCCGTCGTTGAGGAACGGACCATCGGGCCTGCGGGTACCGATGTACATTGGGGCGCAGTGATCGCCGGCGCTATTGCAGCGGCGGCACTTGCGTTCGTTTTGCTTGCGTTTGGAACCGGAGTTGGACTTGCCGTGAGTTCCGTCTCGCCCACGTGGCGCGATGCCTCCTTCGCGCTGTGGTTCCTGTCGGGAATCTTTTTCGTCTTTGTGGCGATCGTAAGCTTCGGCTTCGGGGGATATGTCGCCGGGCGGATGCGCTCGCGGCTGACAAATGTTGCGGCCTCGGATGAGGCTGAGTTCCGCGATGGCATGCATGGGTTGCTGGCCTGGGCACTTGCGATTGTGATCGGCGCCGTGCTGGCGCTCGGCGCAGTGCATGCGGCGGCACCGGCCGCCGTGCCGGGCGGCGGTGCGGCCGGCCCCGCGACTTCCGTGGCCGGCGAAGATACCCTGGCCTACGAACTCGATCAGCTGTTCCGTTCCGATAGGCCGTTGCCTGCGGACGATGTGAATTATGCGCGCGCGGAAGCGGCCCGCATTCTGCTCACCTCGTCGGGCCACAGCGGCGTCTCACAGGAAGATCGTCAGTACCTCACGATGCTGGTCTCCACCCGCGCGCATGTGTCGCCGGAAGAGGCCGATGCCCGTGTGAACAAGGTGATCCCCCGTGCGCATGATGCCTTGAAGCGGGCGCGCTCGGCCGGCGTGATGATCGCGTTTCTCACTGCCGTCGCGCTGCTGCTTGGCGCCGCCATCTCGTGGTACGCCGCCCAGGAAGGCGGCCGCGAGCGCGAGCTTGGCTCAGCTCCAAGCTGGCGCACCTGGTCGTCTCGTCCGCTGCGGACGTAACCGAAAGCGTTGCGCGCAAGCGTTCTAATTATTGCCGCCCTGCTCGGTCTTTGTCAGCCGGGCAGGGCGGACAGCCTTTCCGACATCCGCGCCATTCGGTCCATCGCCGCGGAAGCGGCGCAAGTTCTCAACCTTGAAGACCAGCACAAAGTCACCGCCACCTACGCCACGGTGATGAAGAACCAGGCGATCAGCCAACTCCGCAATACGGCGGAAAGCGCAGAGTCGCCGCAAACCAAACAGCTCGCGCAACAGGCGATTGACGCGGTGAAGGCAAACGATTCCGCCGCGCTGAAACGCTTCGTGCAGAAACTCTATGCGATGGAAGCGGCGCATGGGCGCGCTGATTGAGATCACGCTCGGCATCATGACGGCGGTTGGCGGCTTCGTGGACATCAGCGAACTGGTGGTCGCGGCGCAGGCCGGATCGCGTTTCAAACAGCCGGTGTTCAATCTTATGCGTCAGCGTCTGCGATCACCCAATCGCAACTCTTGATTGCGTGCGGATGACGCGATAAGTTTTTGGTATGCCTGACCTGCTGATCGATGTCCGGACGAGTTGGAAGAGCTGCTTAACAAGCGGGCGGAACGCAATGATCGAACGCCCGAAGAAGAATATCGCGTAGTTCTTATTGCCGCTTTGGCGACGGTCCCGAGGCGCGGATCTGCCAAGTCCGCCAAATAGTGTTGCACCTGATCAGGGCTCAAAGGCAGCGATCCACGCCCTTTGCTCGTCGGTGTCTGGCACGCCTACTCCACGTGCATCATTAATCAACGGAATAGCATCAGCTCGCTCAACGCCCGCGCTCACCAGAATGGCCGCCGCTGCCAGACCTGAGCGGCCGATTCCGGCACGACAGTGGACCGCGATGACTTCACCCCGATGAAGCCGAGCAGCGAGATTGCGGGCCAGAACTCGGAACGCGTTTGGGTCAGGTGGGAGGCCACGGTCGGGCATCGGAGAACATAAGAAGTCGATGCCGTTTTCTCTGCACAATTCCTTCTCTGCAACCAGCTGCAGCTCTGCGGCTTCCTGCGGTTCCAGCAGACTCACAAGCGTGGAAACGCCCTCACGCCGAAGTGCAACGAGTTCATCGGAAAGCCTGTCGCCACCGACGGGACGCGACACGATTAGCAATCGTCCAACCAAGGGGACGCGAATGGGAAAGACGCGCATTCCGTCAGTGCAGTTTCGCACGAGGGTCATAGTTCACCGACCAGCTCTCGGCAAACTTGCGCAAATCGGGATCGGCGCGATCCGGCAAGGTGACGACCAGCTTCACGTAAAGATCGCCGGCCGCTTCGCTGCCATGCGCCGGAATGCCTTTGCCTTTCAGGCGCAGCACCGAGCCGGAATTCGAATTTGCAGGTACGCTCAAGGTCACCGAACCCGTGAGCGTCGGCACGGTCACCTTGCCGCCCAGCACCGCCTCCTGCAGCGTCACCGGCAAATCCATGCGCAGGTTGTTGCCGTCGCGCGTGAGATAGGGATGCGGCGCAACCGAAACATTCAGCAGCACATCCCCGCGTGGGCCGCCATTGCGCCCTTCGCCGCCTTGGCCCTTCAGCCTGATCTGTTGTCCGTCGCGCAGGCCAACGGGGATGCGCACATCCACTTCACGCCCGTCCGGCATATAGACCCGCCGCGTGCCGCCACGCGCAGCTTCTTCGAAACTCACCGTGGCTGAAACTTCGTAACTTTCGCCCGCACGCGGACGCTTGCCGCCCCCGCGGCGGCCGCCGCCCAATCCGCCACCGAACAGTTCGGAGAAAATATCCTCGGCGCGAAACCCTTCTGCGGTGTTGCCGTCGGAGCTCCAGCTGTATTGATGGCCGCCCGGGCCGCCCGGTCCGCCAAACGGACCGCCTTCGAATCCGTGCGCGCGGGGATCGAAGCCACGCGGATTGCCGTTGGCATCGATTTCGCCGCGGTCGAACTTCCCCCGCTTTTCCTTGTCGCCGAGGATTTCGTAGGCGGCGCTGATCTCCTGAAACTTCTTCTGCGCCGCTGCGTCGCCGCTCTTGGTGTCGGGATGATACTTTTTCGCCAGCGAGCGGAACGCCTTCTTGATCTCCGCTTCGCTCGCGGTCTTGCTTACCCCCAGGACGCTATATGGATCGCTCATGCTGTCTCCGGCCGCGAGATGGATTGTGCGGCCCCGTTACAATATGGGGATTCGTCAAGTTCCGTTAAGGCCTTGGCGGCGAAACCGCGCCGGACTTGAGCAGCTCCAGCCGTTGGGCCGCCTGTGGCACCCCGCGGGCGGCAGCTTCGGCGTAGAGTTCTTCTGCGCGTATCACGTCTCGCGGCACCACCTGCCCGCGCTCGTAGATTTCCGCAAGCCGGAATTCCGCCATCGGGTGATGCGCCTTGGCCGCCGTTTCCAGCCATCGCATGGCGGATTCCGGATCGGGCGGCCCGGCTTCGCCGTTCAGCAGCATGTCCGCGAGGTCCGACTGTGCAGTGGGAAGTCCGGCATCGGCCGCTTCTTTCAAATATTCCATCGCGCCTTGTGGATCGCGCACCGTGCCCTGACCCTTGCGCTTCATCAGCGCGACGTTGCGCATGGCGGCAATGTCGTCATGGTCAGCCAAATAATAGAATATCTGATAAGCGTGCGTGTAGTCGCCGCGGTCGTAATAGGCAGCGCCCTGATCGAACATTTGCTGATCGCCAGGCGTGGGCGGGGCGCCCTTATCTTCGCTTGGCGTTGAGCTGTCGTCCGTCGGAAACGGCACATCGCCCAAGATGGGCGTGCCCTGATCCTGCGCCTGTACCGGAGCGGCCATTACACAAACGATGGCGGCGAGAATGCCCAGTGAGCAATACGGCCAACGCCTCATTCGGCTGCCGCCTGCTTCTCGCCCAAAATCAATCGGCCGATAAACTCCGCTTTCGAAGAAGCGTGCTGGATGTCGTAACCAACCGGTTGGCCGTCCGCGCCGATATCGAGCAGAATGTCCTCCTCGATCTCTGTGGTGCGCACCGCCGCTGCGGAGCGAAGCTCGATATACAAGCTGTCTGTGGACTTGTCGTAGCTGGTCTTCATGGGCTGAAGATAGCACACCCGGGAAGAGTTTTCACGCGGAGCCGCGGAGGCACGGAATGCAATTACCCCTCTCTTATGAGAGTGGTATTCCGGAGGTTCTCTGTGTCTCCGCGTCTCCGCGCGAACTTTAATGGCGGAGTGATTTGCCAACCGAAAGTTGGTAGACAGAACCTATGAGTGAGATTGGCGGGCCTATCGACGACGGCGGCATCGGCGTGCGCGAGGATCCCTTTGCGCTGTTCGATGCATGGATGGAAGAAGCAAAAAAATCCGAGCCCAATGAGCCGAACGCAATGGCGCTTGCCACCGCCGATGCGCAAGGCCATCCCAACGTCCGCATGGTGCTGCTGAAGGAAGCGAACGCGAGCGGCTTCGTGTTCTACACCAATTACAAAAGCGCTAAGGGTGGCGAGCTCACCGCCAATCCGCACGCCGCACTGTGCTTCCACTGGAAAAGCATTGGCAAGCAGGTGCGCGTGCGCGGCGGAATGGAGAAAGTGAGCGAAGCAGAATCCGACGCCTACTTCGCCACCCGCGCCAAAGATAGCCAGATCGGCGCCTGGGCGAGCCATCAGTCGCGCGCCATGGAAGGCCGCTTCGCGTTCGAGAGGGAAGTGGCAAAGTACGCCGCGAAATATGCCCTCGGCAAAGTGCCGCGCCCACCCTACTGGGGCGGGTTTCGTCTCACGCCGCTGGAGATCGAATTCTGGCGCAACCGTCCCTTTCGGCTGCATGACCGGCTGGTGTATCGCCGCGACACGCCAACATCGGAGTGGCGCACCGAGCGGCTGTTCCCGTGAGTAGAACGCTGTCCACGGCCACCGCCGGCGAGGAGGCTGCGCACGGTCCGCTGATGCGGCGCGCGGCGGTTGCCTCGCTCGCCGTGTCGATCGGGTTGGTACTGCTGAAAGCCATCGCCTACCTGCTCACCAATTCGGTGGCGATGCTGGCATCGCTCGCCGACTCTGCGCTCGATCTGTTCAGTTCCTCGCTTAATCTCATCGCCATCCGCTCCTCACTCACGCCGGCCGATGAAGAGCATCGCTGGGGACACGGCAAGGCGGAACCGCTGGCGGGACTCGGCCAAGGCGCGTTCATCGCAGGCTCCGCTACGTTTCTTGTCATCCAGGCGATCAACCGTTTCGTGCTGCCGGAGCCGCTCGATCATCCGCTGATCGGTCTGATCGCGATGGGCGTCTCGATCGCCGCTACGCTGATCCTCATCACCTATCAGCGCTATGTGGTGAAGAAGACCGGCTCCGTCGCCATCAGCGCCGATCGCATGCACTACGCCAGCGACCTCATCACCAACATCGGCGTGGTGCTGGCGATCGGACTGACCAAATGGTTCGGCTGGCGTCTCGCCGATCCGGTGATCGCACTGGTTATTGCCGCCATTCTCATCGGCAGCGCCTGGGGCGTGTTTATCCAAAGCTATAACCAGCTGATGGATCGCGAGCTGCCGGATTCCGATCGCGACAAGATCAAGGCCATTGTCATGCGTAATCCGGAAGTGCGCGATCTGCACGATCTGCGCACCCGCGCGGCGGGCGTGCACACTTTCATCCAATTTCACATCGAGCTCGATCCCGCCATCAGCATCACCCGCGCGCACGAGATCAGCGATCAGGTAGAGAAATCGGTGTGCGCGGAATTTCCCAATTCTGAGGTGATCATCCACCAGGATCCGCAAGGGCTGGAGCGCCCCGCCGGCCTTTCGCAAAGCTAATTCTGCAATCCGAACACGTACAGCCGTCCCCCGAAGCCGTGGTCCGAACCGCCGATGTAGATTTTGCCGTTCACCACGGTGGGCGATGACGTCACCAGCGGATCGTCCAGGAAGCCTTTCCAGATTTCGTTACAGCCGCCAGTCTTCACACAGCTCACCGGCCATGCCAGCAACTCGCCGCTGTTACGCCCGGCATACACGACGCCATTGGCAACTGTGGGCGAAGATATGATGGCGTCCTGCATGCCGGTACCGAACAGCACGGCCTTCGGGTTGCAGGTTTGCCTGCCGCAGCCCTTCGCCTTGTACACGTTCAACCCGGACTCCAGGCCAACGAACACGTAGCCGTTCGCCACTGCGGGTGAGCCATCGAAGAAGTTGTTCTGGTCAACCGCCTGCCACAGCACATCGCAGGTCGCCGCGCCGCAGCCATTGGCATCGATGGCGGAAAGCGTGTGATCCGACGCGATGTACACGATGCCGTTCGCAATCGCGGGAGACGAGGTGAAATTTTCACCGTGCGTGTCGGCGGTCCACAGCGGCTGGCAAATCTTGGCGCCGCAGCCCTTGGCGTTGAAGGCATACAGCTTGCCATCCTGATTGCCGATCAGCAGCAAGCCTTTGTAAATCACCGCAGTGGATTGCGTGCCCTGGCTCATCTGGCCTTTCCACATCGGCTTGCACAGCGCCTTGCCGCACCCATCGGCATGGAACGCATACATGTTGCCGTCCCCGCCGCCGATGAAGACGCGGCCGTTCCACACGGCTGGCGAAGAAGATGACGAAGTCGGCCCCGCATCGCCGCGCCACAACGGCTTGCACACCTGTTGGCCACAGCCGCTGGCTGAGAACGCGTTCAGCTTGAACGAGCCGTCATCGAAGGTCGTTTGCGAGGCGATGTACACAATCCCGTTCGCCACCGCCGGCGAATTGTGGATGTTCACCAGCGACGCCGCCCACAGCGGCGTCTCGCAAATGTCGGAGCCGCAGCCGTCTGCCGGATACGCGGCGAAATTGCCGTCGACTTCGCCGATATAGGCAACGCCATCCACCACCGCGGTGGACGATAGATCCACCAGCTCGCCGCCCAGAGAATCCAGCCACAGCAATCCGGCGGAACGGATGCTGCTGGCGTCCAGCGTGGTTTCGAAAGGCTGATAGCCGCTGTGCTTCTCGTCGAAACGAAAATGCGGCCAGTCAACCGGTTGCTGCCCAGTGGGTAGCGCTGGCCGGGCCTCAACGGGGGGCGAAAAGGCCGGCAGCGCGGAAAACAGCACGGTCAGACTGGCCGCAAGGGTGAAAAGGCGGAATGAAAACACGAAGAGCTTCCCTTCGAATGGCGTTCAAGCCGCGCGAAGGCGGCGCTCCGTGGATAAGACGGAGAGGGAGGGGCGCTTTATTCCGTGCGTAGGGGCGACCGCGCGCGTGTAACTCCGCGCGATCTCCTCTAGTCTCCGGCCATGCTCGAGCATCATGCCCAGCATATCGACGAGCCGCGCCGCACCTTGATTCTCACCGGCGCCTCGCGCGGCATCGGCCACGCCACGGTGAAGCGGTTCGCCAGCGCCGGCTGGCGCGTCATCACCTGCTCGCGCCACGCCTTTCCGGAGAACTGCCCCTGGGCCGCGGGGCCGGAGGATCACATCCAGGTCGATCTCTCCGATCCGGACGACACCTTGCGCGCGGTGGCCGAGATGCGCGAGCGGCTGCCAAAGACCGATGGCGTCGGCACGCTCCACGCCCTCGTCAACAACGCCGCCATCTCACCGAAGGGTGACAGCCGCCTCAACACGCTGACCACCTCGCGCGACCTCTGGCGCCACGTCTTCGAGGTGAACGTCTTCTCCACTATCTGGCTGGCGCAGGGGCTGGTGGCGGAGCTGGCCGCCGGCCGCGGCGCCATCGTCAACGTGACGAGCATCGCCGGCTCTCGCGTGCATCCCTTCGCCGGCAGCGCCTACGCGACCTCGAAGGCGGCGCTCGCCGCGCTCACCCGCGAGATGGCGGCGGACATGGGGCCGCTCGGCATCCGCGTCAACGCCATCGCGCCGGGCGAGATCGACACCGCCATCCTCTCGCCGGGCACCGACAAGATCGTGGAGACCATTCCCCTGCGACGCCTCGGCGCGCCGGAAGAAGTCGCCAAGGCGATCTATTATCTGTGCACGGAGCAGTCGTCGTACGTCACCGGCGCCGAGCTACACATAAATGGGGGACAACATGTTTGATCGGCGCCGGCTGTCTGCCGAACCTCCAAAGGAGCGAAGGCGGAAGATCCACATCAACGGTGGCAGCATGTGTGACGGGCAATGACGCTTTAGCGCTGCTTCTTATCAGAGTCAGAGCAATTCTGATTGGCTATTTTTCTCTCTGATTTGGAGGGATTTGATGGAGGAGCACTGGTCGACTTGACACCGCTGTTTCTTTTCCATTCCCCTACACGCTCTGAAGCACGTTCCATATCGAGTTTGAGCCAGCCTGACTTAAGTTGAACTTCCTGAGCCACAGCTGCCTCCTACCGGCGATTCTTAGATGAGAGTTAAACCACAAATTCCTGGATAGACAATTCCCGAAGCGACAAAAATATCCTTTTCCCAAAATCGGCTGACAGGTTCATGGCGAAAAAGCCTGAAACGAAATTACCGCAGGCAATCGCCCCGGAACTGATATTCGGGTTGGTAGCTCCGATTGGCGTAGATCTCGATTTGGTTAGCAGTCTGCTGAGCGAAGCGCTTAGTGAGATGAACTACGGTACGCATGTGCTCCGCCTAACGCGCCTCATGCGCGAAATAAATATGAAATTACCTCTCGATGCACAGACCTATATCGCACTGTTCAAGGAGAAGATTGCCTACGCGAACGCTATCCGAGAAAAGTTTGGCGATGAAGCACTGGCGGCGCTGGCCATCAGTGCGATTCGCGCATACCGCGGAGAGGCCAACAAAAGAGCCGACACGACATTAGCGAGTCCCAGTGCCGCGCCACTGGAAGAACGTCCACTGTCTCATCAAGCCTACATCTTGCGACAATTCAAGCGGCCAGAGGAGATTGCTCTGCTCCGTAGCGTGTATGGCAAGCAGTTCATCTTGGTTTCAGCCTATGCTCCGGAGCAGACTCGTTTGCGGCGCACTGAGGCTGCAGAGCGAAAGTCGCGAGGTGGCGTCATCAGTTCTGTTGATGCCCACAAATCCGCCTTCGAACTAATAGCGCAGGACGCAATGGAGGACGCAGATGTCCACGGGCAGAATGTCCGGGATGCTTTCCCATTAGGAGACGTTTTCATTGATACTTCCACGAAAACTGACTGCGAGCGAACAATTCGACGTTTCGTGAGAGTGCTATTCGGCAGCAACGAGATCACTCCCACGCGAGACGAATATGGGATGTATATGGCTAAGTCGGCGTCTCTAAGATCGTCAGACCTTTCGCGACAAATTGGTGCAGCCATATGCCGCGATACAGGTGAAGTAGTGACCTTGGGTTGCAATGAAGTTCCCAAAGCTGGGGGAGGAACATATTGGCCTGGCGACGTCGGCGATGGGCGGGATTTCGTAAGAGGATTTGATGCGAACGACAGACACAAGTTGGAAGTCCTCTCGGACCTAATCTCGCGGCTAAAGGAGGGCGGATATCTAGGATCGAAGATAGGCAATTTGGATTCGCCGGAAGCGATTTCCCAGATGCTACTAAGAGACGAGACTGCGCGAGGCATTGCCGCGTCGCGTCTTATGGACATTATTGAGTTTGGCCGAATCATCCACGCAGAAATGTCAGCAATCTGTGATGCTGCCCGATTAGGCGTTCCTGTGAGAGGCGGTACGCTTCTGACCACAACTTTCCCATGTCATCTTTGCGCAAAGCACATAGTGGCAGCTGGAATAAAGCGAGTGGTGTTCTTGGAACCCTATCCAAAGAGTTATGCATCAGAACTTCACGATGACTCGATCACGGTTGGAACCGCGATTCCTGGAAAAGTGCTTTTCGAGCCATTCATCGGAATCTCGCCTTATCGCTACCGAGACCTGTTTCAAAAGGGCAAGAGGAAAGTTTCCGGCGGCGCCGCACAACAATGGCACAAAGATCAAAAAAGGCCCATGATCGAAGTCTACTATCCGTCCTATTTTGAGGCGGAGGCATTTGTCGTGGATGAGTTGCACCAAAAGATGAAACAACACGAGGCGTCCATCGCACGAAAGTAGTCGGACCAGGTTGAATTGTGGCGGCAGGTTGGAGAATTCAGAGAATTCAGTGACGGGTTACGGGTTCGCCGCCACCGCTTGACCCTAATCGACTCTGCCACGGCGCGGATAATGGCGGAGGAGGCGAACTCCGCCCAGTCGAACGGCTTTGGGCGTGCCCATGGTACCCAGATGAGCACAGACATTCGGGGACAGCTTACCCTCTCGCCTCCGCCCGTGAATGCCAGAAGAGCAGGCCGGCGATGGCCAACGCGGCGATCAGCGCGCCAATCTGGTACCACACCGGCAGCACGCCGGCGTAAGCGAAGAAGAAACCCGGCACCAGATCGCCGATGGCGGTGGCCAGCACATACCACCCCAACGCGATGTCGGCGAACAGGCCGAAGGCATAGCTGATCAGATCGACGGGCAGCAGCGCCTGGCTCACCAGCGCCCACCAGAACAGGTGATGCTTCGGAATGGTGCGCCTGGCGGTGCGCTCGGCCTCGCGCAAGCGCCGCTTGCCTACCACCCGTGCGACGACGGGCGCGCCGAAGCGGCGCGCGAGGAAGAAGGCGATGGCCGAGCCCCACGTCCAGCCCGCGTCGCTCATGAAGGCCGTGCCGACGGGACCCCAGGCGGCGGCCGCCAGCGGGACCAGCACGGAGACGTCGAGCGGAACGAGGAAGACCGTTAGGATGGCGGTCACCACAATGAACGCGGCGATGCCCCAGACGCCGCCGGCTTTCACTACCCCGCCCAACGCGTGTTCGTATCTGTGCGCCAACAGGGAGACGCCGACGAAGATCGCCGCCACCACAAGCGCGATGGCGATCGATTTGACGGTGATGGGAAGCCGCAAGCCTTGTTCACCCCCGCGCTGACCCGAATGGGCCATGAATGGGAATGCCGAACAACCGTGAAGTGTTTCAGGGTCGGGGGTGAGCAGCGTGACGGGGTGCGGCACAACGCGAGACGACTCCGCCACCGCCCATGCGGCGCCGGTGATGGGCGGCGGCGGGAAGCTCTGTCCAATCGAACGGTTTATCGTGTCGGCGGTAAGGCGTTTCCCGATGCGCTATAGTGCGCCGGGGCTTGGGGATTGGCGCACATGATGGTTCTGGTGTTTGCGGCGTTGCTGGCCGCCTTCGCGTGCGGCTGGCGGCACAAAACCGCCGCGGCTATCGGATTGCTGGCGCTCGCCTTCGTTCTCGCGGTCGCCCTGTTCCTCTGGGAGATTTATAGCCCGCAATACGGCTTCGCGATGCCGTGGATTCAGGTTGAGCGCGCGGCGCCGCATGCCGCAACGGGCGAGGGCTGAGCGATGCGCGCAGATGCGGAGCAAAGCGCACTCGCCTTCGGCAACTATCTCTATCAGCTGCTGATCCTCACCACCTTCGCCGGCATTCTCACCGCCGCGATGGCGATGCAATACGCGTTCGGCGAGCTGCCGTGCCCGCTCTGCCTGCTGCAACGCGCGGCGATGTTCGGCATCTGCTTCGGTATCATGCTCGATTTTCGAGAACGGTTCTCGTACCGCAATGTGGGCTTGAGCCTGCTGAATGCGGTGTTCCTGCTGGTCGTCAGCGCGCGGCAGAGCCTGCTCGATATCTATGCCCGCCCCGGCCACGCCTATGTCGGCAGCACGGTGTTCGGCCTTCACATGCCGGTGTGGTCGGTGATCATTTCGGTGCTGCTGCTGATCGCCTACGCGCTGCAGCTTGCGGTGCTGGGCGGCGATCGCGATTTGCCGAACCTGCCGGCCAGCACGTGTCCAAAACTGAAGCGGGCAGGCGAAGTGGTGAGCCTTTATGTGATGGCGCTGCTCGCGATCAATCTGGTCTCCGTCATCCTGCAATGCGGCTTCGGCCAGTGCCATACCTTCGGCTATGCCCTGCTGCACGGCTGAAGCCGGGTTCCAAACGCGTGGAACGCAGCATGCGCGTTTACGTTACGTTCAGAAGACATCAGAGGGACTGCACGTGACCGAAAATTCGAATCCCAAACTTGATCCGCATCCGGGCTCGAACACCGAAAAGGATCCGGAGGATTGGGTGACCGGCGACGAGCCGATGACTGGCGCGCAAGCCTCGTACCTCACCACCTTGTGTGAAGAAGCGAAGCTGGAGACGCCGCCGCAAAATCTCACCAAAGGAGAAGCGTCCAGGCGCATCGATGAACTGAAACAGCGGCTCGGCCGCTGATTGCCGGCGCGCTACTCCGGAGCAGGAACACTCATCGAGCGGGCGATGGATGTGACCACGGGATCCCAGCGCGCCCGCTCGCGTATGGGGTATTCGCCACGCACGGTAATTTGCAGTCCGCCGCGCAGCAGCGACTTCTGATAGACGATGTGGTCGCCGGTTTCGCACGACACGGCAACCAGCGTCGGCTTCACCACGCGGTAGTCCGGCTTGGCGGGACAAATCCGCTGCGCTTCATCCGCGATTTGTTGTGGGGAGCGGCCGTCGAGCGGCGCCGCAAACACGCGAAAACCGGCCTTGCCCGATACAGCTGCGAACGCCTGGCCGGCACCGTTGCCGCCGGCCGGCTTCAATCGTGAGATGGGATAGCGAATGGAATATCCGAGCCTGTCATTGGTGTAGACGGCGTAGTCTGTTTGCACCACCGCAGCGGTGGAGATTGCGGCCAGTACGCAAACCATCCGGAACATCGCGTCCTCTTCCAGCTGAACTCGGCAACAGCCTGCCTGATCATCAAACGCGTGAAAGCGCCAGAAGAGCACGCCAATCATGCGAGACTTATCAATTGAACGGCTTTCGCCGCAGCTGTCGCACCACTTTCCCTCGGGTGCAATGAACCGTTAGAACCTCTCACCATGTCCGCTGTTCCACCTTCCCCTCCGCCAGCCCGCGAATGCGGCGACTGCACCCTGTGCTGCAAGCTCATGGGTATCGCCACCATCGACAAACCGGCGGGCAAATGGTGTCCCCACTGCAAGGCGGACCGCGGCTGCGCCATTTACGGAGAGCGGCCGCAGGAGTGCCGTAATTTCGTCTGCGGCTGGCTGCGGGGGCCGCAACTGGACGAACGTTGGAAACCCTCATTCTGCAAGTTCGTGCTGGCAAACGACGATGACAACACGCACATGAAGATCGTCGTCGATCCCGCGCGGCCCGATGCCTGGAAGAAGGAGCCGTACTACTCGCGCTTCAAGGCGTGGGCGCAATCAGGGCCCGATCAGGGCATGAAGCTTATGGTGGCCATCGGCAAGCGCGCCATTGTAATTTTGCCGGACCGCGATGTGGACCTCGGCATCATGGGCGACGATGACCGCGTGGTGACCGTGCGCACCGAAACGCCTTTCGGCTACCGCTTCGATGCACTGAAGATACACAAGGACGATCCGCGGGCCGGCGGTTCGGAACCGTGATGTCCGTGTCCAGCCTATTCTGACTTCTATATTCCGCTGCCGCTCCAGGCAGTGAAGGCGAGGAACAGCATGTTCGGTTCGCCCGCTTCACCTAACGGCGCCACAAACATTTCCGTCGTCAACCACGACTTGGCCTGGAATTGAACTCCAGAAGTGACACGCAACGGTGACTTTTTCTCGCGCACTGCGTCGAACACCCGCCGCCAACGCATTTCGATTTCGGGTGGCAGAAATTCATGGATAAAGCGCCCGGTCATCGCGCCGAACACCTTCTCCCAGTCGCTGCCGGCGCGGCGGATGAAGTATTCCACATGCGGCGCCGCATCGCGGCGGATATCGATCAGCCCGATGTTCTGGGTAAACTTGCGCATGGCGGCTGGATTTAGGTCGGCGCGCAACGGCATGGCGCGGCCCTCAAGCCGCGAATGCCAGTATTCGCTGGCGAGCCTGCCGGGCTCGCGCGTGAAATGCAGCTCCCAATCGAAATGCAGCGGCTGCGTTTTCGCGCGGGCGACCTTGCTGCCGGTGGTCCCTGACATGGAATCACACTACCACTACTTGGGTGCTCGCACACGCCTCTACCGAATTAACCAGCCGAATCGCCGTGTTGGGATGCCAGCCTGCCGATGTTCGACGAAACTATTCTAGCGTCCTCAGGCGATATTGTTCCCTTATGAGACTCTCACAGAACTCATCCAGAAATGGACAAGTGATCGCATCGGTGTCATTCTTGGAGATCTTAGTGTGGGCAAACCAGGGTGGGTCTGATGAATTCGCGCTTCACTGCGTCGGCGTTGCTTGGCTTGCTCGCTGCATGCAGTATTTCCGTGCCATGCGCGCTCTCCGCAACCGAAAAGGTGATCTACAGTTTCCGTTCCGGATCGTATCCCTATGGCCGTCTGGAACAGGACCCTTCGGGAGCACTCTACGGCACAGCGTACAATCAGAAGGGCTCCGGTACCGCCTATCAGTTGACAGAGAAGCAGGGCGTCTGGACCTTCCTGGCTCTCCACACTTTCGGTGGCTCCGGCGATGGCGCGCATCCTTATGCAGGCCCGCTGGTAGATCTGGCGCAAGGAATTTTCTATGGCGTTACGCAATATGGCGGCACGCAGAACCGGGGCACCGTGTATTCGGTCGTACCCTCCGGCAAAAACTCGACCGAGAAAGTCCTGTACAGCTTTTCTGGCGGGCAAGACGGCGCTCATCCCACAGCGCTCCTTGCGCGGGACAAAACCAGTGGCGCCCTCTATGGCACAGCGGTCGATTCGGGCCGCGGGTGCGGCTCAGCCTTCACGCTCACCCCTAATGGCGATAACTGGACGTTCAGTAGCCTGTACGATTTCGTCGGCGGAAGTGGCGATGGCTGTAATCCGTCCGCCCAGCTGAAACCGGGAGCCAAAGCAGGGACATGGTTTGGGGCAACCGAGTTTGGCGGAGCCAACGGCGTTGGGACGGTTTTTTCCCTCGCGGAGAAAGGCGGCGTGTGGAGCGAATCTCTAGTTTACACCTTTTCCGGTGACGAAGGCGGCAACCCGCTCGATCTGGATTCCTCGGACGATGGAACGATCTACGGCGTGGCGTATGCGGGTGGACAGCAGGGCGCCGGCACTGTGTTTCAGCTAACGCCACGCCGCAAGAAGTTCGATTACAGCGTGATCTATCCGCTCGCAGCCAGCAATGCTGGCGTGGGTCCCTTGGGTGTCAAATTCGACAGCAAGGCCGGCAGACTCTTGGTGATCGCGGGATCCGGCGGTGCGTATGGCGGTGGCGCATTGCTGTCGCTTACGCCGGGCTCTCCGTACTGGAATGTATCGGTTCTCCATTCCTTTGGAAGCGGATTGGATGGCAGGACTCCAGAGTCACGAGTCGAAATCGATCAGACGACCGGAGACATCTACGGCACCACGATTTCGGGCGGAGCCCACGGTGGTGGAGCTGTGTATCAGGTCACGCCTTGAATGACCCCCACCGGGATCGGAGCACTGGCATGAACATGAAAAGCGCCGCGGCTGCCGTCTCGCTGTTTTTATCGTTGCTCTTGCCGCTCGGCGTCGCGGCGGCGAGGGACGCGTCCAAGCAGGCCACACCTCCCAACATCATCGTCATCATGACGGACGACCAGCGCGACGTCGATCCGCTCGAGCGGATGCCAAACGTGCAGGCCCTGATGGTCGGGCAGGGCGTCCGGTTCGTGAACAGCTTCGCGGTAAACCCCGTCTGCTGCGCTTCGCGTGCCAGTTTTCTGACGGGCCAGTACAGTCACAATGACGGGATATGGGACAACAAATCCGGTCCTCGCCCCGGCGGTTTCAAGGACTTCAAGGGCGACGACAACACCATCGCCTGCTGGACACAGGCTGCTGGTTACCGGACGGCCTTGATCGGCAAATACTTGAATGGCTACGGCAAGGGGAAAGCCGCGAAATACATCCCGCCCTGCTGGAATTATTGGTGGGGTCTCACTCACCCGTTCCGTTACTACGATTATGAGGCGAACGACAACGGTACGGTGCGCGTATATGGCAAGCGCGACAGCGACTACCAGGAGGATGTGGTTTCCGGGCTGGCGCAGCAATTCATTACGCAGTCCAAGCAGCCGTTCTTTCTCTGGATAACCGGGATTGCGCCGCATGCGGGTTATCCGGCCGTCAACGTTCCCGTGCCGCCGAAGCGTTACAAGGACACTTTCAAAAATTTGAAGCTGCCGCGGCCGCCCAATTTCAATGAAGCCGGGTTCGCCGATAAGCCCAGATTTCTTCGCAGGCATATGCCGCTGATGGACAAGGCATCGGTCGACCTCGCGAGGCAATCTTACCGGCGGCGTGCCGAGACGGTGCTTGCGGCCGACGATATGGTCGGAGCGATTATCGGCCTGCTTCAGAGCAAGGGGATGCTCGCCAATACCTACATCGTTTTCACCTCGGATAACGGCTACTTCAACGGTGAGCACCGCATTCCTGTCGGTAAGCACCTGCTTTACGAGGAGTCTTTGCGCGTTCCGCTGGTGATCCGCGGTCCGGGTATTCCTGCAGGCCAGACGCGAGCCGAAATGGTGAGCAATCTCGATCTCTCCGCCACAGTGGTGCAGCTCGCCGGCGCGACGCCTGGGCGCACGCTCGATGGCCGTTCGCTTGCGCCGCTGTTTGCGGGCGATCAGCCCTGGCGCACCGCAATGCTGATGGAAGGTGCCGATGTGCTTCCGCTCGGCGGCGACGAAACTGTTTACGGCTACTACTCGGCCGTTCGCAGTGCAGATTACATCTATGCGGAGCACGTGAACCGCCAGGAAAAGCATGTGGGCGCGGAATTCTACGATCTCGGCGCCGATCCATATCAACTCGAGAGTCGGCCCGACGACCCGAAATACCAGCAGCTCATCGCGCAGCTGAAGCCCATGCTCGCGAATTTGCGCGGTTGCTCCGGCGACAGCTGCTGGATCGGCGATGCGTTAGCCAAAGCGCCGCCTCAGCGGACGGTGAAACCGGACATAGGTTCTGTTTGCACGGTGCGTTGCGGCCATCTCGACCTGAAGCACCCGCTGGAACGGGCCGAGGCCCCCGACGTGCGTTGATGGATACACGCGACCGATGCACCTAACGCCGGCGCGGGCGGGTATGCGCGAGTCGCCGTCTTTGGGCGACTAACCATTGAAAGAATGGTCCGATAGATGGCGATCTTCTCTGGCTCGTGCTCCTGCGGTGCGGTGAAATTCCGCCTCACAGACGCGCCCATGTTCGTGCATTGCTGCCACTGCACCGATTGCCAGCGGCAGACGGGCTCGGCCTTCGTGCTCAACGCGCTGATCGAAGCCGATCGCGTGGAGCTGCTGCAGGGAACCACGCGCGGCTATCCGCAACCAACTGAGTCAGGCAGACCACATGTCATCCAGCGCTGCCCGGATTGCGGCACGGCGGTTTGGAGCAATTACGGCGGCCGCGAGCAGGTGCGTTTCGTACGCGTCGGCACGCTGGATGAGGCGCATGCGCTGCCGCCCGATGTGCATATCTACACGCGATCGAAACAGCCATGGGTGACGCTGCCGGGAGACAGAGCCGGCGCCGCAGGAGCGTCGTCAGGCGAAGTGGGAACCGGTTCGCCGTCCGACGGAGCGACCACAAAGAAGCCTGCGGAAGTATTCGAAGCGTATTACGAGATCGGCAGGCTCTGGCCGCCGGAAAGTCTGGCCCGCCGCAAGGCGATCTTCGGCCGAGGATGCCGTAAGCCAAATTGTCGGGTGTGTAAGCGGAATTGAATCGCATCCGTCCGCCGCGAAACTCTACGGTCGAGCTAGGATGATCCTGCAAACCCAGCAATCGCCACAGCATGCCCGCATTTGAATTCCGCCGCTTCAACGCTGCACTCGGCGCGGAAATCGCCGGCGTGGACTTGTCGAAACCGCTCGACGAGGAAACCTTCGCGCAAATCCGCCGCGCCTTGCTGGCGAGCGAAGGCCTGCTGGTCTTCCGCGATCAACGCATGACGCCGGAAGACCAGATCGCGTTCAGCCGCGGCTTCGGGCCCCTGACGATTCATGTGCTGCGCCAGTATTCGCTGCCGGAATATCCCGAAGTTCTCAGGGTCTCCAACGTCATCGAGAATGGCGTGCCCATCGGCCTGGGCGATGCCGGCCGCTACTGGCATTCCGATCTTTCCTACACCGCTGAACCCAGTTTCGGCTCGCTCCTCTATGCGCTGGAGGTTCCGAGCGAGGGCGGCGACACGTCGTTCGCCAATATGAGCGCCGCCTATGAAGCCTTGCCGCACGACGTTAGGGAGCGGCTGGCGGGAAAACGTGCGGTGCATTCCTACAGCCATCGCTATGCTCAGATGAGCGACTCAAAATGGCGGCCGCCGCTGACGCAAAGCCAGATGGAGGAACTACCGGAAGCCACACATCCGATCGTGCGCACGCATCCGGAGACCGGGCGGAAATGTTTGTTCGTGAATGAGGGCTTCACGGCGCGCGTTGCCGATTTCGCAGAGTTAGAAAGCCGCGACCTGCTGGATTTTCTTTTCTGGCATTGCACCCAGCCTTGCTTTGTGTATCGGCACGCGTGGCGGCAATACGATCTGGTGTTCTGGGACAACCGCTGCGTTATTCATATGGCGCACGGCTGCCCGTCGCACCTGCGGCGCCACATGCACCGCACGACGATCAAGGGCGATGTTCCATACGAGTAACGGCAGCGGCGGACGTAAGCGCCGCTTTAGACCCAGCAAACATTATTGAATTGTCATCGTCATTTCGCGCTCGCAATCTCCAATTCGCAGATTTCTGCGGGGTCGCGAGCGGCGCGCCTAAGTTACTTACAAGAGAGGGAGAACCACAGTGTCCATTAAACGGAAGCCTGGGTTGCGCAGCGGCCAGTTCGTGCTCTGCGTAGCTGCTGCAAGTTTGGGATGGAGCCTTTGCGCCCAAGCCAAAGCAACATACACGACGTTCGATCCGCCAGATTCATTCGATACCTATGTGACTGGCATCAACAACGGCGCAGTCACGGGGTATTACTGGGACGGGGTCAACCACGGCTTCGTGCGGGTTGCCGACGGGACCATCACAGAGTTCGATCCTGCGAATTCAGTAAACACGTGGGGCAATGGTATCAACAGCATCGGAGCTGTTACCGGTGATTTCGAGGATAGCCAGACCGATCGGCACGGCTTTATGCGGAACGCTGACGGCACGATCACGACCTTCGATGTTAAAGGAGCGCTCACGACCGAAGGTTGGGGCATCAACAAACGCGGCGAAATAACGGGACAATATGCCAATTTCAGCTTGGGAGTTCTTAATTCGTGTGAATCCGGATGTCATGGTTTTCTGCGGAACGCTAAGGGGCGAATCATCAAGTTCGACCCGCCAGGAGCAACCAGTACATGGCCATGGAAGATCAATGATCGAGGCATGATCGTAGGCTCCTACGACGATGCCCAAAACGTGCAGCACGGCTTCATGCGGGCTGCCGATGGGACAATCACAACCTTTGATCCCCCCGGATCAACAAGTACCAATACGAACAGCATCAATAAGAAGGGCATAATCGCGGGACAATACAATGATGCTGCCGGCGCAGGGCACGGCTTCGTGCGGGCCGACGATGGAACGATCAGTACATTCGACCTGCCGGACTGTGGTTACTTTGGCATTATCGGCATCGATGACAAAGCACGCATCACCGGATTCTGTGTCACGGACGACAACACCTATCATGGCTTTGTACGGTTGCCCGATGGAAAGCTCAAAGTATTTGACCCGCCGGGATCAACCTTTACGGTCGGTGTGAGCATCGATGCCGGCATGGTCGCTGGGTATTACCAAGATGACGGTGGTATACTTCACGGCTATCTACGGACCCGCTAAGTCAGGAAGCTTCTCACCCCAGAGCGTGAAAAGAGGCGGCTTCCGGTGGAAGTCGCCTCTTCTGTGTATCAGCCGAGATGGCCATTTTTTCTGCGCCGCGAACGCCGCACGCTGACGGTATGGAATTGATGCAGCTAGCGCGTGCATCGCACGCCGCAAGTATCGCAATCGGCAAGCTGGACGATAAAGTTGCGGCAGTCGTAAGCGCCGCTTTAGTCCAGACAAACATTATTGAATTGTTCTCGCCCCTACTGAGTGGCAGCCTCTTGTTAGTGAATTGTTCCTGGCGCGATGCCCGGTCATGAAAATGGGGAGACTTAAATGTTCAGCACACGCAAGAGTTCGCTCGGCCTGCATTGCAGTCAGCTTGTGCTTTGCGCGGCGCTCGGCTTCGGCTGGAGTCAGTCCGCATATGCCAAGGCAACGATCACCACGTTCGATCTCCCGAACTCTGACGGTACCGTTCCGATCGCGATCCAGAACGGCGTGATTACCGGGTACTATTATTTCGGGCCGGCCCACGGCTTTATCCGTTTTCCCGACGGCACAACGACAACGTTCGATCCCGCCGGTTCAGCTAATACCTATGCAAACAGCATAAGCGGGAGTGGAGCAGTTACTGGGTACTTCGTGGACGATCAGCTGGCCGAGCACGGCTTTGTCCGAACTCCTGATGGCAATATCACCACGTTCGATGTTCCCGGAGGCGTCAGCACCGAAGCTTGGTGGATCAACAAAAAGGGTACAATCGCGGGACAATCTTATAATGGTGCCGGGGATCTCTATTGTGGGTATCGATACCACTGTCATGGCTTTTTTCGGACGAGCCGCGGAAAGATCAGGACATTCGACGCGCCTGGATCAATCCAGACATGGCCTTGGCAGATCAATGACCACGGTATGATCGTCGGGTCCTATGTCGATGGCGCTCAGGCTCAGCACAGCTTTGTCAGGGCCAAGGACGGAACAATAACCGCCATTGATCCTCCGGGTTCGACGCAAACTTATGCCAGCACAATCAACAACAAGGGCGAAATCGCAGGAAACTATAACGATGCCACTGGGGAGCATGTGTTTGTGCGGACGCCCGATGGGGCCTTCACAACATTCGATCTCCCAGAATGTAGCTACTTCGGCATCAATCAGCTGAACGACAAGGGCCGGATCACGGGGTTCTGTGTCGATGGGAACAACGTTTATCACGCCCTCCTGGGTCGGTCCGATGGGAGCTTCAAGACTTTCGACGTCCAAGGTTCGCAGGGGACCTTTGCATGGAGTATCGACGATGCCGGCGAGACGACGGGATGGTCTTCCCTGGATGGTACGACGCACGGTTTCCTGCGAAGCCGCTAGGTCCGCAACCTCGCAGATTCCCAGAGCGTGAAAAGAGGCGGCTTCGAACGGAAGTCGCCTCTTCTGCATTTCGCTCAAGGCCTCAGGCTGCCTTGGCCGACAAATGAAAGCCCAGCGCTCGCAATACGCTCATGAGGGTGGACAGCCTGGGATCTCCGTCTGCGCTCAAAGCGCGGTACAGCGCCTCGCGCGCAACGCCGGCCTCTTTGGCGATGGAGGTCATGCCCCGAGCGCGGGCGACGATGCCGAGCGCGTGCGCGATATAGGATGCATCGCCGCTTTCGAGAGCATCGGTAATCAGCTCGGCTTGCGATTCCGGCGTGTCCAGATATTCGGACGCATCGAACGGAATGGTTTTCTTCTTACCCATTCAGACCTCCTCGGCCAATTTCCTGGCCCGGTTGATGTCTTGCCGCTGCGAGGATTTGTCGCCTCCGCACAGCAGGATGACGATTTCAGTTCCGCGCCGCGCGAAATAAACCCGGTAGCCCGGCCCAAAGTCGATGCGAAATTCGCCGATTCCGTCGAAGAATTTGACATCCCCAAACAGCCCGGCTTCGAGCCTGACGATGCGCTGCGCGATTTTCTTTTGAGCCGCTTTGTCTCGAAGGCCGTCAAGCCACTTCTTGAACTCGGGGTGCTGGCGAACCGCGATCACATGTAATGTATAGGTTACACCAAGTGCGAAGTCAACGGGCGTAACCTGAATGTCACGACGCCGACGACAGCTTTAGCTCAGGGCATGTCCGCGAACGGGCGCCGCTTCTATTTCGTATCGAACTCCTGCCGCGAACCTTGCCGTGCCCACAGCAGACCGTACTCTAGCCTTATGGAATTGATGCAACTTCAGATGTTTGTCGCGGCTGCAGAAGAGCAATCGCTGCAGAAAGCGGCAGAGCGTGTGCACCGCACACCGCAAGCCGTAAGCATGGCAATCGGCAAATTGGAGGACGAAGTTCGTGCCGTCCTGTTCGAGCGGTCATCGAGCCGGGGCCTGCGGCTGACCATCGCCGGGGAGGTGCTATTCGAACATGCCAAGCGTGCGCTTTCGTTGCTGATCGAAGCCATGGTGCAAGTCGAAGAAATCCGTGGCGCAAAGCGCGGCAGCCTGCGCATCGGCGCCAATCAAAGCATCGGTGATTATCTGCTGCCGCAGTTCACGCACGTGTTCCAGGAAAAGCATCCGGCCGTCAGACTCAAAATCTCGATCGGCTATTCGGAGGCCATGCTCGCGGCGCTGCGGCGCCATGATGTCGATGTGGCCCTGGTGGCGGACAAACCCCGCGATCCGGAACTGAAAGCCGAGCTGCTGATGAAGGATCGCCTGATCGCGCTCCTCAATCCACACCATCCGCTGGCAAATCGTGAATCGATCCCGCTGCAGGCCCTTGGACGCGAGGCGCTCATCGTTCTCACGGAAACTTCGGAGTTGCGCGAACGCGTAACCGGAATTTTTCGGCGGTCCAATATTCCTTTTAATCCCTCGGTGGAAACAGGAACACTGGAGTCGATCAAGCGGCTGGTCGCACAGAACATGGGCATCGGCATCGTGCCACTGCTTTGCGTTCGCAATGAAGAAGCCGGAAAGCTGGTCGTGAAGACGATCGAGCAGTTTCCGGAGGACAGGTCGTTGTGGATCGTGTATCCGCCCACCCCTTCGCCTGCCTGCCAGGCCTTCGTTGCTCTGATAAAGTCCGAAATGGCGGCCATGAAGGTGGGCGGCGCGAAATGATGCGGGCGGTGGGGGGCCGTCATTGAAAGTTCAAGTCGCACGCCGTATATATGGCGCCACGTGGTTCTTACGTCCCGTCAGGCGAAGCGCTTTACGTTGATCCGACCCGCTTCGCTGCGAGCCTGACCAGCCGAAACCTTCCGAAAACTGATGTCTTCGTTTTCCACGTCCGTGTGCGGCGGTGGTCGCCGGCGCGGAACCTCGATGATCCAAAGGAAAAAGATGACCATCGGTACTGTAAAATTCTTCAACGCCACCAAAGGCTTCGGCTTCATTTCGCCGGAGGGCGGCGGCAAGGACGTGTTCGTCCATGTCTCCGCAGTGGAAGCGGCCGGCATGCGCTCCCTGAACGAAGGGCAGAAGGTGTCGTTCGACATCCAGCCTGACGCGCGCGGAGCCAAGGCGGCCAATCTGAAGGCCGTCTGACGACGGATAGGGGCGGCGGTGCTATCCGCCGCCCTTTTCATTTACGCCTGGAAGGAGCGCCATGGCTGATACGGACAAAAACGGCGCGCGCGCCCGCGCTCAGAATCATTTCGCGGCGTCGGAGCAGCGCGAGACTGCGATCCGGCAGATGATCGAAAACGAGCGCGCCGCCGTCGCGGCCCGCACCGAAAAATTGCGCAAGCTCAGGCTGGCGAAAGAAGAGGCGGATCGCATTGCCGCCGCCAATGCGCCGGCGCCGGTCAAGCCCGCCGCCAAACCGCGCATGCGCAAAACGGTCGCCAAGAAGCCGTCCTAAGCCGCAGCGGCGTCCACGGGCCTCGTCGTCCCCAGCCGCACGCCTGTCACGGGCGTTTCGCTCCCGAGATGAATGCTGTATCCTTCACGGGTCTGCTAAACTGGAGGGAAGCCATGTTCCATAAGCAGATATTGCTCGCCGCCGCGGCTCTGTCGTTGATCGCGGTGCTGAATTCAGCAGCTCAGGCAAAAGGCATCAGATTTTCGCTTCCGCACGGAACGAAGGGTCTCTACGTGACCGCGCCCAACGCATCCGGGGATGTTGCAGGCATCTATATCACCGCCGGAAAATTCTTCACCCATTCCTACGGCTTTATCCGTTCGGCCGATGGTAGCTTCACAACCATCGATGTGAAGAAATCCTTCGAACACAACACCATCGTGGAGGCCATCGACGATAACGATGACATCGTCGGGCAGTATGAGGACAAGGACAATTCCGGCATCAGCCACGGCTTCGTAAGAACGCGGGACGGAAGGATCGCCAGCTTCGATGGCGCGGGCGCGTATGACACACTTCCCGTCGACGTGAACGCGAGTGCGGGAGAGATGGTGGGCTGGTATTACACGCAAGATGGCAATCACGGCTTTGCCGGAACCCTCGATGGCGCGCTCACCATCATTGATGTCCCCGGCGGCGACGGCGGCACCTATCCTCTTTCCGTGAATGCACGAGGGCAGATCGCCGGCACCTATATCGATTCAAACCTGGTGCGGCACGGATTCCTCCGCCAGCCCGATGGCTCGGTCGACACAATCGATCCGCCCAACTCCATCTACACCGACAATGTGCAGATCAACGACAAGGGACTCATCACCGGCATATACCAGGACGGTAGCAGCGGGATATATTACGGCTTCGCCCGCGACCATGGCACGTTCTACACCTACGATCGGTATTTCAGCCGGCTGAACGGGCGGCACCAGTCCGTAGGTCAGATTTTCCTGCTCACGTTCCGGCAGGGAGAGTTCAACGAGCAGCCGCTCACCATACCGAAGGGCTGCTCGAACCTGTTCCTCAGCGGGATCAACGAGAGCAGCCTGGTTTCCGCCAGCATGCAGTGCGGCAAACGCGAGTGGTTCGGCTATTTGACTGAAAATTAGCCTATTGGGACCGGCAGCATTGATCCCGCGTGAACGGTACGCGTGCCCCGTCTGTGGACACCACACGCTGAGCGAACGTGGCGCCTACGAAATCTGCACGGTGTGCGGCTGGGAGGATGATCCGGCGCAATCGCGCGATCCTGATTTTGCCGGCGGTGCCAATCGCGAAAGCCTCAGTCGGGCGCGGGCGAATTGGCAGTTGCACAAAAAAAACTGAAAGCCTCGGGCGCTATTTCCCAGGCGGTCCGCCGTACCCAGGCGCGAAGTGCTGCAGGCGGGGAATACGTTTAGACCGCACCCGTCACCGGATTGGCCGCTTGTTTGAGAAGGAGAATGCGCATGGACCGGAATACAGTCTCGGCAGATGAAGCGGCAGTGCGCGCGCTGGTGGAGAACTGGGCGGCCGCCGTGCGCCGCAAGGATATCGCCGCCATCCTCGCCGATCACTCCCCGGACATTCTGATGTTCGACGTCCCCCCGCCTTTCAGCGCAAGAGGCATTGGCGAGTACCGCAAAACCTGGGACCTGTTCTACTCGGCCGTCACCGATCCGGTCGTGTTCGACATTGAAGAGATGCAGGTCACGGCGGGCGTAGATGTGGCGTTCGCCGCAGCCTTCATGCGCTGCCGCTTCCTGGAGAACGGGACGCCCACCGACCTCGATTTCCGCCTGACGGTAGGGCTGCGCAAGATCGCTGGGCAATGGACGATCGTGCATGAACACCATTCCATTCCATCGGAGGAATGAGCGCCCTAAGACACGGCCAGGCGCGCCACTTCGGTCGCGGGGTAACACCCGCTTGCTCGCGCGGCCATTCCGGCGTGGCTGCGGGTAATCGCATTTCTTTGTTCCAGGGTGATTTTCACGGGCTGCTGCACGTACTTGCCGGCGTATCCGGCGCTCACGCCAAAGCCGCAAAGGTCGGCAACCGCGAAGGCGATCATCGCTTTTCGACGATGTTTTTTCACAAATTGGCGCATTGCCATTCACTTCCCTTTAACGTGCGCACAATCGCGCCCCACGCGTTACCGACTCCCTAACAAACTCCGGACAATGCCGCGAAGGGTAAACGGCGCGTCAAGAACTATCTCAACGCAAGGAGGCGCCAACCGCGACAGCCTTAATCAGGCTCGCGCAAGCTTGCAGCGGAAGTGGCAACCCTGAACGCCTTTCCGAAAGCCGGGCGCACCGCTACGCTTAAGTGGGCGAGGGGCGGCAATGCGGCCATTTGAATATTCACTGGGGCTGACGAGCATCCTTGTCAGCTTGGCGCTGGCGAACATCGTCATGTGTTTCCACCGGCTGCTGCGCAATGCGCGCCGGGTGAAATGGGATGGGCGCGTGCTGATCGCCGCTGCGCTGGTGATTGTCGAAATTGTGCGGCTGTGGTTTGCCACCTGGACCGTTCGCGACGTGACGCAGGCGGAAACCTTCTCCGTCTATCTCGGCATCTTCGTGGAAGTGTTGTTGCTGGTGCTGCTCGCCGCTTCCGCATTGCCCGAAGAGGTTGGAGAAAAATGTGACCTCAGCGCCTTCTATGAAGGCAACCGGCGATATTTCTGGGGCGTGTTCGCGCTCTACCAGCTCAGTTACTTTCTCATGGGATTTTTCGTGTTCGGTGTCCGGCAGGGCGTGTCGGGTGGGACGGTCGATGCGGTCGACATCTTTCGCCTAGTGGCGCCGCTGGGGGTGTACGTGGTTCTCACCTTCGCGCGCGTGAAAGCGCTGGACTACGTGCTGCCGCTGGCGATCATCGTGTTCTATCTCGTCCGCTACTGGAACCAGGCCCTGGTCGCGTGACGCCGCGATGGCTAGTTCATTCCAATCTGTTTGGATACGCACGTTATCTGGTGCGTGCAGCGGAGGAGCGCTCCAAGCCGAACAGTAAGCGGCTTCCTGAATATACCGATAGCCAATTGCCGCTTCTCGAGAAAAAGGTGCTGGACGCTCGCCCGGTATACCCAGAGGTCGAGCAGCTTGCGCTCGAATTCTGGCTTTCGAAACTGCGCGAAAACCTGACAGTCGATGCTGCGGCCACCAAGACATTTCTCGGGAAGGACTCTCCCGAAAGGCTTTCGGCGCGGCTCGTGGCATCAAGACTTGGCGATCCCGCGCTGCGCAAGAGCCTGTGGAAGGGAGGACTCCCGGCGATACAGGCGTCGAACGACCCGATGATCAAATTCGTTCTCGCGACCGATGGGGCGTCGCGCGCCATCCGCAAGGAATATGAAACCCGGGTCACCGGCCCGACGGATCGCG
Organism: Rhizomicrobium sp.; assembly: GCA_036269195.1. Taxonomy (GTDB): domain Bacteria; phylum Pseudomonadota; class Alphaproteobacteria; order Micropepsales; family Micropepsaceae; genus Rhizomicrobium. The sequence continues at coordinate 16,564 of DATASO010000014.1, read as the reverse complement.
CGGCGGAACAAATCGCCAAAGCTCGCTTCGCGGTGTTCGGGACCAGCATCTATCCCGACGCGACTTTCTCTCTCCGTCTCTCGTACGGCAAAATCGAGGGCTGGACCGATAACGGAAAGACGATCAAGCCGTTTACCTATTTCAGGGGCTTGTGGGACCGTGCGACGGGCCAACCCCCGTTTGACCTGGCACCGAAATGGGTTGCTGCACGCAACAGGGTGAACAACGATACCGTTTTCGACATGACCAGCGATAACGATATTATCGGTGGAAATTCCGGTTCGCCACTGATCAACGCGCGGGGCGAGGTGATCGGAGCCGTCTTCGACGGAAACATCGAAAGTTTAGGCGGCGCGTTTGCCTTCGATGATTCGATCAACCGCACCGTTGCGGTCTCTACCGCGGCGATCATAGAAGCGCTGAAGAACGTCTACCGGCAAGATGGATTGGTGCGTGAGCTCAGCGCTCGCTAACAAGACAGGACATTGAATAATGCAATCAACCAAAAGGGCCTTTGTGGGGACTATACTTTGCGCACTGCTTGCCGTCGGATACGCAGGCTGGCAGTCGGCGACCGCGACATCTGCCCCGGACGCCGGTGTGGTGCGGGCGACGCTCTCCAACGGTCTGCGCGTGATCATCGTTCGCAACACGCTCGCGCCGGTGGTTGCCACATCGGTGAATTACCTCGTCGGCTCGGATGAGGCGCCAGCGGGGTTTCCGGGAATGGCACATGCCCAGGAGCATATGATGTTCCGCGGCAGCCCCGATCTTTCGGCCGATCAACTTGCCTATATCGGCAGTGCCATGGGTGGAAATTTCAACGCCAACACGCGCGAGGCCCTGACACAGTACATCTTCACCGTACCGGCGGAGGATGTCGATACCGCGCTGCACATCGAAGCCGCGCGGATGCGAGATGTGGTCGATAGCAAGGAAGACTGGAACGCCGAACGCGGGGCGATCGAACAGGAGGTTGCCCAGGACTTATCGAGCCCGGCTTACGTGGTTTATACGAAGCTGCGCGGTCTTTTGTTTGCCGGCACGCCGTACGAACATGATGCGCTTGGAACCCGGCCGTCGTTCGACGCAACGACGTCTGCAATGCTCAAGCACTTTCACGACGCGTGGTACGCACCGAACAACGCCATCCTGATCGTGGTTGGCGATTTGGACCCGCAAGCCACGTTGGGCCAAATCAAGCAACTCTTCGGCGATATCAAGCCCAAGCACCTTCCTGCGCGGTCGCGGATGATGTTTCAGCCGGCGCGTCCAACATCCTTCAATATTGCGACGGACAATCCCTATGCCGTTAAGTTCATCGCGATGCGGATGCCGGGTCTCAACAGCCCGGATTTTCCGGCTCTTGAAGTTCTGTCGGATGTCCTGAGCAACCACCGCTTCGCGCTCTACGGGCTGGTCGCGCAAGGCAAAGCCATCGATGCCGAATTTTCGCTCTATCCCATGCCCATGGCCGGCATGGGCTACGCGAGCGTCAGCTTCGCACAGGCAAGCGATGCGCCATCGGTTGAGAGCGCGATGCGCTCGATACTGGCTGGGGTTGCGAAGAATGGGGTTCCCGCCGATCTGGTGCAGGCCGCCAAGCGTCAGGAGCGCCGGCAGACGGAATTCCAAAAGAACTCGATCGCGGAACTGGCCTCCGTGTGGTCGGATGCGGTGGCGCTTTACGGTTTGCGTTCTCCCGACGACGATCTCGTGCGGATCAACCGGGTCACCGTTGCGGATGTCAATCGCGTGGCCAGGAAATATCTCGATCTCAGCCATGCCGTGACGGCGCTCACAGAGCCTCAGGGCTCCGGCAAGCCCGTGGCATCGAACGGCGGGTTCGGCGGACAGGAGAATATCGCGCTCGGCGAGGCCGCGCCGACCACTTTGCCCAGCTGGGCCCAGGCATCGTTGAATCGCCTCACCGTGCCGCAATCGACACTTCATCCCGTCGTGAGCACATTGTCGAACGGCCTGACACTGATCGTTCAACCGGAAAATGTCAGCGATACCGTCAGCGTCTACGGGCACATCCGCAATCGTCCCGAAACAGAAACGCCTCCGGGTCAAGACGGTGTTGCAATAATTCTTGACCGATTGCTGCCTTATGGCACCGAGCACCTCGATCGCATCGCCTTTCAGCGCGCCTTGGACGAAGTTGGCGCAGAGGAACGAGCGGGCACGGAGTTCTCCATCAAGGTTCTGGCTGGCGACTTTGATCGTGGTGCTGGGTTGCTGGCCGACAATGAGTTGCATCCGGCGTTGCCGCCACCGGCCCTGGCATTGGAGAAACGCCAGATCGCTCAATATGTCGGGGCGCTGAACCGCAGCCCCTCGCATCTTGGGCAACAGGCGCTGCGGGCCGCGCTCTTTAACAGTGACGATCCAAGCTTGCGTGAGGCAACGCCAGAAACCATCGGCGCGCTGACACTCGAAAACGTTCGCGATTACCATCGCACCGTATTCAGGCCCGACCTGACCACCATTGTCGTTGTGGGCCATGTCACGCCGGAGGCGGCCCGATCGACCATCGAAAAGTACTTTGGCGCCTGGACCGCACAGCCGCCGCTTCCTGTCACGGATTTACCCCGTGCATTTCCAAAACCAGCGAGTACCGTCGCCGTTCCAGATGGCAGCCGCGTGCAGGACAGCGTCTATCTGGCCCAGACCATCAATATGACGCGATCGGATCCGGATTATTATGCGCTCAATCTGGGAAGCACGGTGCTGGGTGGTGGATTCTATTCGACGCGGCTGAGCGTGGAATTGCGCAAGAAGGCGGGGCTGGTTTACTCCGTCGGTTCCGATGTGCAAGCGGGGCGCAATCGCACGGTTTATTTCGTGGATTATGCGAGCGATCCACAGAACGTGTCGAAAGCCGCACGGATCGTTGCTCGCGAGATCAGAGACATGCAGACTGCCCCCGTTCCGCAAAGCGAGCTTGCGCGTTCAAAGGCGCTCCTGCTGCGGCAAATTCCGCTGGAGGAATCAAGTGTCGACAACATCGCGCGCGGATTCATCCTGCGCCGCGATCTGGATCTCCCGGTCGATGAGCCGACTTTGGCGGCGCGGCGTTACGTCACTCTGACGCCAACCGAAGTTGAAGCCGCGTTCCAGAGATGGATGCGGCCGGATGATCTGGTGCGTCTGAGCGAGGGCCCGCCGCCGCAATGAGGCCATTGTCCCCGCGCTGCCATTCCATCGAAGGTCAAATGGTGGGCGCGACAGGGATTGAACCTGTGACCCCTCCCGTGTGAAGGGAGTGCTCTCCCGCTGAGCTACGCGCCCGTGTCTTGGCTATAGGGCGCCGTCACGGACAGCGTCAAGCGAAGCTCATCCCGGTCACGCGCGAAAAAGCCCGGTTCTTGCCGAGACGAAGAACCGGGCTTCTTTAGGCGGATAGAGGTTGTGACCGTTTGCCTCTGCTTGCCGCTTACGGGCTTGTATAGTTGCCCGTGCTGCAGCCGTGTTTGCTGTTCAAGTAGTACTGGGTCACTTCCCAATTGCCACCGGTGCCGGCCAAGGTGCCGCTCCCGTTGCACTTGTCGCCGATCTCGAATCCGCTGGCGTCATTCCACGCTTGTGGGAAATCGGGATTTGAACCGGGGGTCGGAACGTTGTCGGTCGTTGCCTCGGCAAACTCGTGCGAGGCGGCGAAGGTCAGGAAGCCGAAACCGCCGTTACATTCCGGTTCGACGCTGTAGAAGATGTTCTTCTTTTTCGCGATTTTCGCATCGTTGGTTGCGAAGTGATAGGCACCGAAGCTCTGGCAGGAAAGGGCTCCATCCAGGTTGATGCTAATGTCGGACGGGAAATAGATCATGTACAGCGTGTTTGGATCCCGCGGCGGCAGCACGCCATCGGCGATCTGCTGCTCGATTTCCTTCTGAACGTCAGCGTCGGTCAGGCTTTTGGAGGTGTTATGCGGCTTGAGCTGAACCTGGCCAAGATAGGTGCCGCGATGGATTTTCTGCTTCGTGCCCTTGTGCCCATTGATCGTCTGCACGCCCTTTGTGCTGTATTCGGCCATCTGATCGACATAGGTGCTGTCGACGAGATCGGCGGTGAAAAGCGGCACGTTATCTTTGGTGAACTGTAGCACGTCCTTGTTCCAGATCACCGACACGACCTTGGAGCTCACGAACACGGAGCCGCCATAATAATTCATGTCGAGAGCTGGCGGCGGAATCTGGGCGGCCACATCCTTGAACGATGTGGGTTTGAAAATGTGATAGTGCTTGGACGTTCCGGCGTTTGCGGAAACGGCAAAGATCAACGCGGCCGCCGTCGCGGTGGTGGCCAAGAGACGCGCAGTAACAGACATTCGAAGACCCCCTTCAGGATTGGCGAGCACCGCGCCCGCGGGCCGGACAATGGTCTGCGGCCGTGCGCTTGGCAAGAAGATTAATTCCATCACAGGATGGAGGATAATCGCACTCGCGGACCATGCGTTTTCCGCAACCGCTTTACCGTACGATGAGTCCGTCGATGAGCGCAGGAAGGGCGGAGAATGAGTCCGCTACCGCGTCCGCGCCAAGATTTTGCGCCGGCTCAGGCGTATAACCATAAGAAAGCAGGATTACGGGAATACCGGCGGCGCGCGCGGTCGCCACGTCCACGGCACTGTCTCCAATCATGATCGCGCCTGCGCCGGGACCGCCCAATTCCTCCATGACATGCTCCACAACGCGCGCATCGGGCTTGTGGTAGTCGTAGCGGCCAGCGCCGCAAATCGCACCAAAATGACGGGAGAGGCCCAGGGTCTCAAGAATTGGGACCGTCAGCACCTGCGGTTTGTTGGTCAGCACGGCCAGCCGCGCGCCGTCTTGCCGTAGGGATAAGAGCGTGGTTTCCACCCCCGGGAAAGGCCGGCTCAGATCTGCGATATGATCGCGGTAGTAGGCGATAAAGTCATCCACCAGGGTGGGGATGCGATCTGGCCAGGCCCGCTCGCCGGTGGCCGCCATGGCCTGCTCAATCAAGGATCGGGCCCCGAAGCCGACCATGTGCCGCAAGGTTTGTGGATCGACTGTCTGCCGCCCTTCCGAGATCAAAACGGCATTGAGTGCCGCGAGTAAGTCCGGGGCGGTGTCCACCAGCGTGCCGTCCAGATCGAAGAGCAGGGCAGGGCTGTTCATAGAGAGAGACTGCCGGGTAACCATTTCCGCGGCAATATACGGTCGTAAATCGTCATTTTGCGGCGAATCCGCGACACATTATCGGCTAAGGATCAGCAGCAACAGAAGCGGCAAGGAGCAGCCCCGGCGATGAATCGGGCTGGGATTATTCTGGCGGCGGGCGAAGGCAAGCGGATGAAATCCGCGAAGCCAAAGGTGATGCACGCCGTCGCGGGCCGGACGGTGCTCGGGCACGTTATCGCAGCTATGCGCGAGGCGGGGATCGGCCAGATCGTCGTGGTCACATCAGCAAATGCTGAGGAAGTGCGCGATTGCGCTGAGAGCCTAGGAGTAACCCCCGTCATTCAGGAGCAGCAACTGGGGACGGGGCATGCGGCCGCCTGCGCCGCCCCGGCGCTCTCAGATTTTTCCGGAACCCTGCTGATCAACAATGGCGATATGCCGCTGATAACAGGCGAGACGCTGCAAAGGGCATTCACTACAGCAGAGAAAACCGGACTGGCCATCGTCGCTTTTCGGCCCGGCGATGCCGCTGCCTATGGCCGGGTGATTTGCGACGCAGATGGATATCTCGATCGCATTGTTGAGGCGAAAGATGCGACGGAATCCGAACGTAGTGCAACCCTATGTAATGCGGGGACTGTGATTGCGGACGCGCAGAGTTTCTTTCGTTGGGCGGCCAAGCTGGAGAACAGCAATGCGCAGGGTGAGTTCTATCTAACCGATGTGCCAATGATCGCCAAGCGCGAAGGCGTGCGTTGCGCCGTGATGGAGGCGGATGCCATCGAAGTCATGGGCATGAACACGCGGCCAGAACTTGCTCATGCTGAGGGGCAGATGCAGCGGCGCTTGCGCACGAAGGCCCTGGAAAACGGTGTTGGCATGATGGCCCCCGGCACGGTGTTTCTGTCGTTTGACACAGTTCTTGAGCCGGATGTGCAGATTGGCCCGTTTGTCGTTTTCGGTCCGGGCGTGACCGTGCGGAGCGGCGCGGAAATCCGCGCGTTCTCGCATCTGGAAGGGTGCACCATTGAGCGTGACGCTATTGTGGGCCCATATGCGCGGCTTCGGCCGGGCGCGAAGATCGGCGAGAACGTCCACATCGGCAATTTCGTCGAGGTGAAGAATTCGACTCTTGAGAAAGGCGCCAAAGCGAATCATCTCACCTATCTGGGCGATGCGCGCGTTGGCGCGGGCGCGAACGTCGGAGCGGGCACCATTACCTGCAACTATGATGGCTTCGATAAGCAACGGATCGATATCGGCGCCGGCGCGTTTGTCGGTTCCAACTCCGCGCTGGTGGCTCCGGTGAAAATTGGCGATGGCGCCTATGTGGGCGCGGGCAGCGTGATCACGCGCGATGTTTCGGGCGAGGCCCTTGCAGTGACCCGTGCCGAGCAGAAAGAGCACGCCGGTTGGGCGGCGAAGTTCCGTGCGCGCAAGCGCACCGGGAAGGCGAAGAAAGGGAGCTAGCATGTGCGGCATTGTCGGTATTGCCGGAACCAGCGAGGCCGCGCCCGCCATTCTGGAAGCACTGAAGCGGCTGGAATATCGGGGCTATGATTCGGCCGGCATTGCTACGCTGATCGACGGCCGGATCGAGCGGCGCCGTGCGGCCGGAAAACTCTCGAAGCTGGATAATGCGCTGCACAAGCATCCGCTCGCCGGCGTAACCGGTATTGGGCACACGCGCTGGGCGACACACGGCGCACCGACGGAAAGCAACGCGCACCCGCATGCGTCCGAGCGTGTGGCGCTGGTTCACAACGGCATCATCGAAAATTTCCGCGAACTGCGAGAGGAGTTGATCGCGAAGGGCCACACATTCGAATCCGAAACAGATACCGAAGTCGCCGTGCATCTGATGACGGATTATCTGGACCGGGGCCGCGATCCTGCGCACGCCGCAATGGAAGCGGCGAAGCGCCTCACCGGCGCTTATGCCATCGCGATGATCTTCAGTGGCGAGGAGCGGCTGGTGATCGGCGTGCGCCGCGGTAGCCCGCTTGCGGTGGGCTACGGTGCGGATGAGGGCTATCTCGGCTCCGATGCCATTGCGCTGGCGCCGTTCACCAATCGTGTGTCGTATCTCGAAGACGGCGATGTTGCGGTGATCCGCGGGCCCGAGATTCGCATCTTCGACAGCGAAGGACGCCCGGCAAACCGCGAAATCAAAATTACGAATGCTTCCGCAGGATTGGTGGACAAAGGCGGTTATCGCCATTTCATGGCGAAGGAAATTCACGAGCAGCCGGAAGTCGTCGGCCACACGCTTTCGCACTACGTCGATCCGGAAACGCGCACGGTTGTGCTGCGCGATTCCGCAGTTGTAGAAGCGCTTGCGAAGGCGACGCGATTGACAATTTCGGCCTGCGGCACCGCCTTCTATGCCGGTCTTGTCGGCAAGTACTGGTTCGAAAAGCTTGCGCGGCTGCCGGTGGAAGCAGATGTCGCCTCGGAACTGCGCTATCGCGATCCCGTCTACCCCAGCGATGGTGTGGCGCTGTTCATTTCGCAATCCGGCGAAACGGCGGACACCCTTGCTGCTCTGCGCGATGCGAAGAACCGGGGACAGACGACGCTCGCCATCGTCAACGTGCCGGAAAGCAGCATTGCGCGCGAAGCCGATCTCGTGCTGCCGACCTTTGCCGGGCCGGAAATCGGCGTTGCATCCACCAAAGCGTTCACGTGTCAGTTGAGCGTGCTTGTGTGCCTTGCTATCGCGGCGGGCCGCGCGCGCGATTCGCTTTCGCCTGCTGCGGAGAATAACCACGTGGCGTCCCTGCTGGAAACGCCACGCCATATGGTCGATGCTCTGAAGCAGGAGAGCCGGATCGAAGCGCTTGGTCAGGAAATGGCGAAGGCACAGGATGTGCTTTATCTGGGCCGCGGCCTGAACTTCCCGATCTCGCTGGAAGGCGCGCTAAAGCTCAAGGAGATCTCCTACATTCACGCCGAGGCCTATGCGGCGGGCGAAATGAAGCACGGTCCCATCGCGCTGATCGATGAGAAGATGCCGGTGGTGGTGATCGCGCCGTGCGATCCCCTATTCGAGAAAACCATCTCAAACATGCAGGAGGTCATGGCCCGCGGCGGCCGCGTCATTCTTGTCTCCGACAAACGGGGCATCGGGCAGGCAGGAGACCGGGTGCTGACCAGCATCGAAGTGCCCCCCACCGACTGGCTGATCTCGCCGCTGCTGAACGCCATCCCCATGCAGCTGCTCGCCTATCACACGGCCGTCGCCAAGGGTACGGACGTGGACCAGCCGCGCAATCTGGCGAAATCCGTAACAGTGGAGTGATTGACAATATGGCCAACGGATGGCCATATTTTCTCGATGAGCAGTCATAGCATCGCCGACACGAAAAATAGGCTTTCCGAACTGGTTAGCCGCGTCGAAAAGGGTGAGGAAGTCGTGATCACCCGTCATGGCCGGCCGGTGGCCAAGCTTACTGGCATCCAACCGAAGCCGCATCGCATCACAAAAGAAGACGTGGAGTGGCTGAGAAAGCATCGGGTGAAGGGGAAAATCCCGGACCTGGATTCAGGGACGATGGTTTCTCGCATGCGCGACGAGGAATGGGTTGAACGTCTACTTAGACGCTAGTGCGGTTGTCTCGATTTTCGTCTCGGACGCGTTTTCAGGGCGGATCGATTCTTTCCTGAGAGATAACGCTCCAGGCATCAAGGTGAGCGATTTTGGCGCAGCTGAATTTGTGTCGGTTTTGGGCATTCAGATTCGCATCGGCAACATCGAAAAGGCGCAAGCCCGGATCATTCTGCGGCGCTTCGACGCCTGGATCGCGCGCGCGCCAATGATGATTGAAATCGGGCCTGAGGATATTCGGGCGGCAGACGCATTCCTGCGGCGGCTGGATCTTGTCCTCCGCACGCCAGATGCCATCCATATTGCCGCCGCTACGCGCCTGGGGTTGGATTTGGTGACGTTCGATTCCCGAATGGCGGCCTGTGCGCGCGCCATTGGGGCATCTGTTGCGAACGTATAGGTTCGGACGATGAGCGAATCCGATCCGGCCGTTCTGAAGCGCATGGCGGCGACGCGGGCGCTGGACTTCGTGCAGGGCGGCATGAAGCTGGGGCTTGGCACCGGCACGACGGCGGAGGCATTCCTTGACGTTCTCGCGCCGCGGGTGCGGGGCGGCCTTGCCATCACATGTGCGGCGACATCCGAGCGTACCGCCATCAAGGCGCGTGGCCTCGGCGTTCCCATTGTTCCGCTGGAGCAACTTGCGCCGCTTGATGTCACCATCGATGGTGCGGACGAAGCGGATCGCGATCTTACTCTCATCAAGGGCGGCGGCGGTGCGTTGCTGCGCGAAAAAATCGTGGCGTCCTCATCGAAGCGCATGATTGTGGTCGCGGACGGCTCAAAATTGGCAACGCGGTTGGGGAAATTTCCACTGCCAGTCGAGGTGACGGAGTTTGCTCATCCTGTGACGGCCATTCGCATTCGCGCGGCGGTTTCGGTGCTTGGTTACACGGAATTCCCGATGGTGCTCCGCCAGAAAGACGGCACAACCTTCAAGACCGACGGTGGCAACGTGATTTACGATTGTGCTTTCGGCAGCATCGGCGATGCTGCAAAGCTCGGGTTTGTGCTCAAATCCGTCACGGGCGTGGTCGAGCATGGTCTGTTCATTGGCTTGGCCACGACGTTGATCGTCGCCAACAGCCCCGATGACGTGCTGGTTCTGGAGCGTCCACAGAATGGCTGACTATGATTTCGATCTCTTCGTCATCGGCGGCGGCTCCGGTGGTGTGCGCGCGGCGCGCATGGCCGGCCTGATGGGTAAGCGCGTAGCGATTGCGGAGGAGTACCAGTTCGGCGGCACCTGCGTGATCCGCGGCTGCATTCCCAAGAAGCTGTTCGTCTATGCGAGCCAATACGGCGAAGACTTCGAGGACGCTGCGGGGTTCGGCTGGATAGTGCCGGAACGCCATTTCGACTGGACAACACTGGTCGCCAACAAGGACAGGGAAATCGCACGGATTTCGGACCTCTATACGCAAAATGTCCTGAAGGCAGGCGTGGAGATTTTTCTGGAGCGCGCCGAACTGGTGGATGCGCATACCATTCGCCTGAAAAAGAGCGGCCGCACTTTTACGGCGCAGTACATCCTGATTGCCACGGGGGGGCGCCCGTCCCACGAGACGCTGAACATTCCCGGTGTCGAGCACGGCATTTCGTCGAACGAGGCATTCTACCTGAAGCAGTTGCCGCGGCGCGTGATCGTTGTTGGCGGTGGTTATATCGCGGTGGAATTCGCCCACATTTTTCATGGCCTCGGCTGCGACACCACGCTCGTGTATCGTGGCGACAAGGTGCTTCGCGGCTTTGACGACGATCTGCGCGATTGCCTGATGGCCGAAATGCAGAGGAACGGCTTGCGGGTCCTCTGCCACCGCAATTTCACGCGCATCGACAAGCGCGACGGCGTTCTGTTCGCGTTGACGGATCACAACGAAGTCCTGGAGGCCGATCAGGTTCTCCTGGCCGTCGGCCGCCGCCCGAACACCGATGGCCTTGGACTGGAAGAAGCCGGTGTCGCCCTGGGCGAGGAAGGCGATGTGAAGGTCGATAAATATTCGCGCACGAACGTGCCGCATATTTTCGCCATCGGCGATGTTACCAACCGGCTGCAGCTGACGCCCGTCGCCATCCACGACGCGATGTGTTTCGTGCGCACGGTTTTCGAGGAAGCGCCAACGCCGGTCGATCATCATCTGGTGCCAACCGCAGTGTTCAGCCGGCCGGAAATCGCCAGCGTCGGCCTCACGGAAGCGAAGGCGCTGGAAGCCGGCTATGGCATCGATGTCTACCGTTCCACCTTCAAGCCGCTGAAGCACACGCTGTCGGGCCGCGACACGCGCTCGCAGTTCAAGCTGGTGGTGGATTCCGCGACAGACAAAATCCTCGGCTGCCATATCTTCGGCTTCGATGCCGCGGAGATCGTTCAGATCGTCGCAGTGGCGCTGAAGATGGGCGCGACAAAGGCCCAGTTCGACGCGACCGTGGCCTTGCATCCCACTGCGGCCGAAGAACTCGTCACCATGCGAGAGAAGAGGTACTCCAAATCTCCGTGAACACCCGGTTTACGGCGTTCCGGCCCTAGCGCTGGCGGAAGGTAAGGCGCTCGCCTATATGGGCGGGGACAGTGGAGTATCGTTCGTGCCGCAGCCCTGGAGCCCCTCAACCTGGCGCAGCAAGCCCGTCAGCCAGATGCCGGAATATCCGGATGCGGCCGCGTTGGCGCAGGTCGAGACGCGGCTGAAGTCGCACCCGCCGCTGGTGTTCGCGGGCGAAGCGCGCAACTTGACCTCGGCGCTGGCGCGCGTCTGCGAAGGCAGGGCCTTCCTGCTGCAAGGCGGCGACTGCGCGGAGAGCTTTGCGGAATTCCACCCTGACAATATCCGCGACACTTTCCGTGTGCTGCTGCAGATGGCCATTGTGCTCACCTTTGGGGCCGCCTTGCCGATCGTGAAACTCGGCCGCATCGCGGGGCAATTCGCCAAACCGCGCAGCGAGGAAACCGAAACGCGCGAAGGCATAACGCTCCCGTCCTACCGCGGCGATAATATCAACGGGATCGAATTCACCGAAGAAGGCCGCACGCCCGATCCCAACCGGCTGATGCAGGGCTATGCGCAATCCGCCGCCACACTCAACCTGCTGCGCGCATTTGCCAGCGGCGGCTACGCCGATCTGCACAACGTGCACCGCTGGACGTTGGGATTCATTGCGGGCTCACCTTCAGGCGAGCGCTACAAAGCGTTGGCAGAGCGCATCAGCGAAACGCTGGATTTCATGGAGGCCTGCGGGCTGACGCCGGAAGCCATTCCGCAACTGCGCGGCACCAGTTTCTATACCAGTCACGAAGCGCTGTTTCTGAATTACGAGCAGGCGATGACGCGCATCGATTCCACCAGCGGCGAATGGTATGACACGAGCGCGCATTTCCTCTGGATTGGCGACCGCACACGCGATCCGGATGGTGCGCATGTGGAATTCTGCCGTGGCATTAAAAATCCCCTGGGTTTGAAATGCAGCCCTTCCATGACGGAGCAGGATCTTCTCAAGCTTTTCAGCATCCTTAACCCGGAGAACAAGCCCGGCCGCCTCACGCTCATCTGCCGCTTCGGAGCCGATGCCGTTGGCGAGAAGCTGCCGCGGCTCATCCATCCCGTGCGGCGTGAAGGCGCGAATGTGGCGTGGTCTTGCGATCCTATGCACGGCAACACGATCAAAAGCCATGCCGGGATCAAGACCCGCTCGTTTGACCGTATCCTGAAGGAGGTGAAAGCATTCTTCGATATTCATCGTGCCGAAGGTACTCATGCGGGCGGCGTGCATGTCGAAATGACGGGACAGAACGTCACCGAATGCCTGGGCGGCGCGCAGGCTATCTCGGAGGAGGATCTGGTCCGCCGCTACCACACACACTGCGACCCGCGCCTCAATGCCAGCCAGGCGCTGGAGCTTGCTTTCCTGATGGCCGAAAGCCTGCGGGCCGAGCGCATGAAGGATAGCAAGTTGGCAGCAACTGCCTGAACAATAGCCAGACGATTCGGGGGAGGGGAACGCATGGGGGTCGCGCGGCTTCTCGCCAAAGGCTGGTTGGTAATCTGCCTGTTCGCCGCCGGTCATGCGCTGGTGCGCGCATTCAGCAGTCATGTGCTCCCGGCGCCGGCGCTGGGAGGCGTTGCTATACCGATGCTGCTATTCGGGGCGATGGGATTTCTCTTCATCGCGGGCTACGGGCTTTCCAGCGGCCATCTGCTGTCGCGCTTCAAGCCAATGCATTTCGTGCCGGGGTTCGACGAGATCGTGTTCATTCTTTTCGTGTTGCTTAGTTTTCTGATCCAGGTTGCGCCACATCATCTCTCGTCGGGAATATTGAATGCGCTCGAAACTGCCATCCGCTTTGCGGTTCCAGGTCAACGCGCGCTGGAGGAGAACCTTGTTCGCTGCAATCTGGACGGCGGCCGAACGTTTTCCGCCGCCGTGGCATGGCTGCTGGCATTCGTGTTTCTGGGCTCCGCGATTTCGCGCTTGCGGATGTCGGCGGCGCTGGTGCGGCTGGAGCGCAAGCGCCGCATCGAGCCGCTTGGCCCGCAAGGGATTGCGTTCGTTCTCGGCGTGGCCGGTGTGACGGGCATCCAGTTCCTGTTTATGGGAACGCTCTACCGGTTCCTCTCATGCAGCCTGCTTAACGGCATTACCGGCGCGTTGCTGATTGGCGTGGCGCCGCTGCTGCTCGCCTATTTGATCTTCGCAGCGCTGACGAATCTGCTGGCCACCCATCCTGAAGGCTGACTACTGGCCCATCTTTTGCGCCAACCATTTTGCCACTTCTTCGGGCGTGTGCTTGTCCCGATCTACCATGAGATTGGCCTGTTGCATCAGCGGAAGATTGAGCTTGCCGATCAGCGGCTTCAAGGCTCCGATCAGTTTCGCATCGTGCGCGCGATTGGGTGAGATCAGCAAGATCGCATCGTAGGGTGGCAGCGCGGATTTCGGATCGGAAAGGAGGGTCAGGTTGTATTCGGCGATACGGCCGTCGCTGGAGAACGCCGCGATCACATCCACATCGCCGTCCTCGAGCGCGCGATAGAGGAATGTCGGCTGATAGCTCCGCTGGGCGAGAAAATTGATCCCGTACGCGCTGGCAACCTTGGCCCATTCTGGCCGCGAAAAGAATTCGTAATCGCCGCCGATTTTCAGGCGGGGTGCGAACAGGGCGAGATCGGCCAGGGTGCGGATGCCCAGCGCGCGCGCGCGGTCGCTGCGCATCGCGAGCACATAGGCATTTTCGAAGCCCAACGATCCGAGATCGAGAATGCCGTATTTGGCCGCTAGCCACTGCGCCGTCTGCTGCAACACTTCCGCGCGGCCCGGTGAATCGTTGCGGTGCATCTGGTTGGCCCAGATGGTTCCGGAATAGTCGACGTACGCATCGATGTCGCCTGCAGCCAAAGCACGAAAGATGATGGTGGACCCGAGATCGCTGCGGCGGGTGGCCGGAATGCCGGCCTGCGCGAGCCGATCCGCCATCAGGGCGCTCAGCGTATATTGCTCGTCGAAATTCTTGGCACCGATCACCACTTGCTGTTTGCCGGCGCCGGCCAGGGGATAAAGCCCTGCGGCAGCCACGAGCACAACGCCGGCCAAGGCAATCAGCACGCGGAATTTCGATCGCAGCGCAAAGCCGCTCTCCGCCAGCGCCAGCAGCCGATCCACAACAAGCGCCAGCGCTGCCGCAGCGATGCAGCCGAACAGCACGAACACCCAGTTTTCCGTCTGCAGGCCGGTGAAAATGTAATTGCCGAGACTGGTCTGCCCCACGGGGGTGGAGAGCGTGGCGGTCCCGATCACCCACACCGCGGCAATACGGATGCCGGCCATGATGACCGGCGCGGCCAATGGCAACTCGACCAGCCATAGCGATTGCCACCGCGTCATGCCCACCGCGCGCGCAGCCGTGTTCACCGTCGGATCGATGCCGGTGAGTCCGGCAACGGTGTTTCGCAAGATCGGCAGCATGGAATAGAGCGTCAGCGCCAGCAGCGCGGGCAGGAAACCCAGCGCCGGAATGCGCAGTCCGACGGCCCGCATGGTGACGGACGAAACAGCCAGCAGAATGGGATAGAACAGCGCCAGCAGTGCCAAGCCCGGAATTGTCTGGACGATATTGGCGATGGAGAGCACCGGCTCGCGCAGCAGGCGGGAGCGCGCGGCCATGATCGCCAAAGGCAGGCTGATCACGATGCCCAGCAGAATGGCGGACAGGCTCAGCAGCACATGCTGGCCGAGATAGTCCGGCAGAACGGCCCAGGCCGAGGCGATGCTGCCGCCATTCATGGCGCCGCACTCAACAATTCTGCCAAGCGGGTTGCGCGGCGGCGCGGATTTTCGATCATGTCGCGCACGAAATCATCCGCCGGCGCCCGCACCAGTTCCGCCGGCGTCCCGCTCTGCACAATGCCGCCCTCGCGCATGACGACAATGCGGTCCGCAAGCAGCAGCGCTTCTGTCATGTCATGCGTGACAAGCACCGTTGTCAGTCCGAGGCGGTCGTGGATGCTACGGACTTCGGCGCCCAGCTCATCGCGCACCAGCGGATCGAGCGCGCCGAATGGCTCGTCCATCAGCATGAGCTTCGGCTCTGCCGCCAGCGCGCGCGCCACACCCACCCGCTGCTGCTCGCCGCCGGACAGTTCTCGCGGGTAACGCGCGGCGTAACGCTCCGGCGCAAGCTGGACCAGTTGCAGCAATTCCAAAGTGCGCTCGGCGATTTTGCTGCGCTGCCAGCCAAGCAGCCGCGGCGTGATGCCGACATTTTCCGCAACGCTCAGATGTGGAAACAGCCCGATGCCCTGGAAGACAAAGCCGATGCGCCGCCGAAGCTCGACCGGTTCGGTCTGTGCGATGTCCTCGCCATCGATCTCGATGGTGCCCGCCGACGGCTCGATCAGGCGGTTGATGAGCGAGAGCGTGGTGCTCTTCCCGGAGCCGGATGGTCCGATGAGAACGGCGAATTCGCCTGCCTCAATGTTCAGCGACAGGTCGCGAACGGCGGCCCCGCCGTTCGGGTATGTCTTGCTCACATGAACGAGGCGAATCACGGCGCGGGCAGTCCCCACTGGCGCCTTACCACGCGGCACGCAGCCTCGCTACGCTGGCACTGATGGCTTGCCCTGAAGCGGCGTTATTTCGGCGCGTTATGGCTCGTGATAGGGTTGGCCTCGAGCGGGAGGGCGCAATGGCTTCGATGAAACTGGCGGGATTGGCGGCGGCGCTGCTGCTGTCGAGCGCTGTGGCGCGGGCGGATGTGGAGATATCCACCAAGCCCACCAGCAACATGAGTTGCGATGCGGGCGTGTGTACGGCGACGGCGCAGAAGGCGGTGCTGAATGTGAGCGATCTCGCCACCATGCTGGCGAGCGGCGACGTGGCGGTGAAGACAGGGCTGGTGGCGAAAGACATCGACATCGATCAGCCGCTGACCTGGAGCAACACATCGCGGCTCACATTGGACGCGCAGCAATCGGTGACGGTGAAGAAGCAGATCACCGTGGCGGGGCAGGGTGCGCTGACCGTGATTACCAACGACACCGGCGGCACTAAGGCGAAAAACAAAACCGGCGAGTTCGTCATCGTGCCGGAACGCGGCAGCGTGCAGTTCTGGGATTTGGGCAGCAGCCTGATCATCGACGGCAACAGCTACACGCTGGTCGGTGACATCAAAACGCTCGCCTCCGACATCGCCGCCAATCCGTCCGGCTTCTACGCGCTTGCCAAGCCTTACGATGCCAGCGTGGATGGGACTTATACGACTTCGCCGATTGCAACGACGTTTGCCGGTGTCGTTGAAGGATCAGGAAATACAATCTCTAAT
>DATASO010000013.1:0-135953 GCA_036269195.1 Rhizomicrobium sp. | reverse complement strand
GGTCCTTTGTACCTGAAACATATGAGCATATGGGGCTTTGGCTGGCGAAGGATTTTATCCGAGTCGAACGGGACAACCCGCTCCTAGAAAAGCCATTCGGCGGCCAATATTTCTATCGCAATTTTCTAATCATGGCGAACTGCCAGCAGTTTGACCTGACCGCCAACAGAAACAACATTCGCACCGCGCCGGATGAATACGAACTCGCGGTGACGGCGGTGCAGGAATATTGTGCCGCCTTGAAAACGTCCGATTTTGTCAAAGCCTATTTCGATAGAAAGCGCGAGGAAGACGATACCAGAAAGCGCGCTGAGCAAGATAAGGCTCAGCAGGAGAAGGAACAGAGGGCGCTAAAGCGGCGGGGTGAACGTATCAATGCGTACAAGGGTCGCCCGGCGCTTCATGCGCCAACGCTAATTGGAGCGCCTCTCAAAGAGCCTCAGAGCGAAGCAGAAACCGCTCTCCTACTGCAAGCTATGATTTCCTCAAAACATCCGGGGATCGATTTCACCATTGGTGACTACAGTACCGCAGTGGGTGTCGACCTTTTGGTGGAGCGTAGGGACAAGGGCTTCACCGGCTATTGGTGGGTTGAGCTAGTTTCGACTCTCGACAAGCTGACGCAATGGCCGCACCATCCGGACGGCTATAACGCGGTGGTTTGTTACGCGTTGGGAAACACGCCTGAGATGCAGACTTTGTCCGACGGTCGCTCTGCCAAACTAGTGAAGAAGGAAGCTCCAGGTCGTTACGCGCTGCTAGTCGGTCCCGATACGCTTGAGGTGTACGTGCTCAAGGAGATTCTCGCTCATTCGAGCTAATACCTATTCCGCCGTAGACGGGTTTTGCCGCTGCAATTTGAGGGGAACACTGATATGAAATCTATTGCCGCCGCGATTGCGGTTCTACTAGTGGCGAGTTCAACCGCGATAGCGAATCGCCCCCCGACATACCAAGAAGAGACCCGCATTAGAACGTGCAACATCGTTGCGGCGCTAGAACTGTTTCGGCTGGACGTGGGCAGGTACCCAACAAATCGGGAAGGCTTGGTGTCGCTTCTCGCGCCGCCCCCGACAGCGCCGCGTTGGAAGGGACCGTATTTCAGGCGCAGCAGCGGCGTGGACGGTTTCGGGTACGCGAGTCGGCGGGGCCGATTTCAATTGTTTGGTCCGCGCGGCGAACCGGAGACTTGTTAGAGGCTCTTCCCGCGTCAGATCGGCTGCGTTGGCGCTGCAAGGGTATCCGCTATCAGCCGCTCGAAATGGCAGACGCGCTCCCGGTATTTCGCGGCTCGCTCCAGAGTCACGTCACGCCCGTTCTCAGACCATCGAAAGTCGCCACGCTCAAGCGCCTCCGCAATGGCGCTGAATTGCTGGCACCATCCGCGAAGCGTCTGCATCCACGAATCAGATAACATGGGGGGAGCATGACCGCGAAGGAACGGGGCCGCAATGAGCACGAGGAAACATGTGAGTAGCAAATCACTAAGATGGTCAAAGCAGCCCACGCCGTCAGACATAGCAGCCTTTACTGGGTTGCACTGCAAGAACAAACACCGGGAAGCCGTCAGAGATTGGTGGCGTTGTCCTTCATGTGGTCGCGATGCTGTGCAACTGATTCGTTGGACTGAAATAAGAGGGGCTTTTCGCATTCCTCCTTACGCTGATGAATTTGGCATGGGGTTTACAACGTCCATTGTAGACCACCACTGTCATGGTGACGGACGATTTCCTATAACCCGCATTTGCGGCGACTGTAACAGGGCCGATGGTGAAGCGAAGCGTGAACTGAGGCTGCCAACAGACTGGAGTTATTCGCCAGAAGAACTGTCACTATTCGTGACCGCCTACCCGCATTCGGGTGAAACAATTATCGATTTTCAGATGGCGTATGGCCTTTATCTCAGCGGCTCTGCGCCCGAGCTTTCGTATCACTTAGCGTAAGTAACCGTACCGTCGTCGCCCATCTTGGGATTTTGTTTAAGCCAGTAGGCCCACCTTTCGGCGGCACCATGCTCTTCGCTGATCGGCACAGCGCACACTTGCGAGTCGCTAAGACCAATTTTGCGTTGCAACTCTCGAACGATTACGAAATCCGCCGCTGCCTGCCTTCGCGCCTCTGGCAATTCGCGCTGCGCGACCACGTTTGTAGTCATCTTTACGTCAACCCCAACCAACAAATCTTCTGTGAACCAAGCGTTCAGCATCAGGCCCAATGTGAAGGGTTTTGCGTCGGTTAATCGACTTCCTTCCTCGTTTGAAAGTTTGAAAATGCATTCTCCGTAGCCAAGCGCGCCAAGTGTTGAGTCACATTTATTTGCTGCCGCCCACCCACGTTGTATCTCAGTTCTCACAGTGGGCGTCTGACTCACGGGCGCGTCCAAACTTATCGACGGGCCTTGCCCATTTGCCAGCGCGCAAGTGGGAATGAAGGCGAACGCTGCTGCCGATAAAATTCGCATATGCTTCCCCTATGCGGCGCGCTTCCGTTTCATCGGGACCACATTGCCCCCGGTGATTTGCTCTATCACCCGCGCCAGTTTTTCCAACGCCTTCCGCTTTTCCTCAACGTACTGCCAACAATCATAATTGCCCTCAATACCGGGAATCATATGCCCTAGAACGCGCTCGCTTATGAAGGGCGTTACGCCAACGCGCGACATAAGCGTTTTGCCGGTACGGCGTAGGTCGTGAAGAGTCCACCATGCCGTTTTGAGTTTCTCGCGGGCTTCCTTACGAGCTTCCTTATCGCGCCCCCTGCTCACGACCTCTAGCAGCCGGGAGATTTCATCTAGCTCCGCGAGCTTAGTGGCGTCCTTGCGCGCGGTCGCGACCTTACGGAGTTCCGCAATCATGTCGCGGTCAAGTCGCGCTTTGGCCCGGCTGAAACCGGAGAACGCGGTTTTGCCGTTGGTCGTGAATACAAGATCGGAGTCGTTTACCTGAGGCACGTTCGCGATAATTGCGAGCGCCGCCCTTGGGAGCGGCACGATTAGGGGCTTGCCCTCTTTGCCCGTCTTATGTCGCTCTGCCGGTATCTGCCATGCGCGGGCGTCACGGTGTTCCGAACGCTTCATGCCCGCGACCTCATCGCGGCGTTGGACGCTCAGGAACAGCGTCTTTACAAAATCCGCCCATAGATCGGGAGCGGCGCGCTTGTCCGCCATAGGCTTGTCTAAGGCGCTCCAGAGGGCGCGAATTTCATCATCATCTAGAATCCGGTGACGCGCGCGTTCCTTCGGCTTGGTCCGCGCCATGCCTTTCACGATTGGACTGGTGAAATCATCCGAATTCGGAAGATCGGATTTGGCGGCGTACCAATTCATCATTTTCCGTACTTGCGCCAGAACACGATCCGCCATGACCGGGCCGCCAAGCTTGCGCTTGTCCTTGGTCTCAAATTCGCGCCGCTCAATTCGCCCTAGCAGGGCAGAAATCTCGCTCCGCTTAATCTCGCCAATCTGTCTTTTGCCAAAAGCGGGGACTAGGTACAGGTCGATAATCCGCTCCGTTTCACAGAATGAACGGTTGTCTTTCACGGGGCCTTTCTTGAACGCTTCCGCGACCGCTTCAAAATTGCTTGTGGCTTTGGCGGCTTCCGCCTCGCGCCGGTCGCGTTCCTGCTTCTTCGGGTCAATGCCTTCGGCAAAGTGATTCAGCACGTCACGGGCGCGCTTGCGGGCGTCTATGAGCGATACGGCGGGGTATGAGCCCAACGTGTGCCGCGCCGGGTTCTTAGCGCCAGCGACTCGCTTCCGCACAACGAACGATTTTGCGCCGGTATCCGTGACCTGAATCGCGAGATAGGGAACGATGGTATCCCATGTCACGTCGCGCCCGCCCTTAGGCGCGGCTTGCAACGCCTTGATCGCACGATCCGTAAGGAGAAGGCGCTTCGTTTGTGTCCCCATTGCATGACCCTCTGTTTTTCGTTCGGGGACACACTGGGGACACACTTTGGGGCGGTCAATGCCTGTTACGTCGTGTTATGTAGCGTTGCTTAATTTCCCTGATTCCAATTGGGATTCAGCGCGATTTATGTTCGGTTGCGTTACCTCGCGTTATGCCGTGATATGTGGCGATAGGTAACTTTTAATCAGAGGGTCGATGGTTCGATCCCATCCGGGCTCACCAATAAACTAGCCTTCAGCGCAATGGTTGCGCCCACCGCAATAGCGGCGTCCAAGCCGTACCGCGCAGAGAAATACGTACCAGCGGGGAATGGCGGGAAAGAGCGGGATATGCCGGGAAATAAAGGGAAATAGCGCATCTGCGCGGGAGCACGCGGGATAGGCGGCGCGCAAGACGGGCAGCGCCGCGCGCCAAAAAAAGCCGCGCAGCATGCTAAGTGATTGATCCAGCGAGTTCGGCCGCAGCAGCAAGCCGTGCAGAAATGTCCGAGTTGTCCGAGTTGGGGCGAAAGATGCTTTCTGAAACCATTCTTAGAGAGCACTGATGAAAGCCCAATCCATCTCCCCTAAAGTGAGCTAACAACGGCAGGGGATACTCCGGTGACAAGGGGGCCACTCGCACTGGCAGCGGCATCACTTTTGGCGGCTGCATTGAGCAGCTGCGCAAGCAAGCCGGAATACGATCTGGATAGCTGGCGAGCCGCTACAGCCACCGCTTTCCAGCCACTACAGTTTCAGATTTTGAGTATGCCGTGCAGGCGGTGTTTACTTCCAGCAGGCCGGGAGAATATCAGCTCCGTCCTTCACCAGGCGGGATTCTAGCGGAGCGCAATTTCAAGCGATATTTGGTAGTGGCGCTTTTGGAAGGCGTCGAACATTGGCAGATTTCTTACCGACAAGATGGCGACGCGGTGATGGCGCAGGCCGATCTGTTCGAGGTGCCCGGCCCTGGAGTGCCTGCCACCTATGGTGGCGTCCTGCGGCCAGACAGTCCGCAGACCTATCAGCTGTTGTGGGACCGCATCGCATATGTGCTCGGGCAGCGGCCAGATTGGGTTAGCTGTGATGAGTACCGGGCGTCACTCGCACGCCATTCCCTCGATGGTGGCCAGGAGTACGGATTATGCGGCGAGTTCGCCGATGGGTCGGCACCATCCAAATTACACTGACTTCAGCACCATCCCAACACGCCCGATGATCTCAATCTCGTCCGCCTCGTCGCGTGGCAGCTCTTCTGGCGGATAGCTGGGGTTATGCGAGATCAGCGACAACAGACTGGCGCACCATGACGATTGCCTCCGCTTTTTATTCCGCCGAGAGCACCGCGGGCAGCTTGCAGTGAGCCAATATGGGCGGTTGGAACTGCTGCTGTTTGAGGGCCGTTTGCCGCTTGCCTGATGGATTCAGCCAGCGGGCTCTGTTGAGGAGTAGTTCCATGAAACCGCCAGTCGCATTATTGGCGGCAAGCACAATTGTGTGCGTAGCCGTGGTATTCGCAAGCGAGGCATCGGCCACCGCTTTCAAGCGCATCGATCTCATCTCCAATCAAGCGGGTGTCGCGAAGAACCAGGATCCCGATCTGGTCAATTCATGGGGAATTGCGCACGCACCCGGCGGACCCCTCTGGGTTGCCGATAACGAAACGGGACTCGCTACGGTGTACGACCGCAAGACTGGCGCAAAGCAAGGCTTGACCGTCACAATTCCCAAAGGCGCGCCGACCGGAATGGCCTATGTCAAGCAGGACGATGACAACGACATCGACTTCCCGATCAGCGCCGGCGGAAACACGGGGCCTAGCGTGTTCGCTTTTGTGAGCGAAGCGGGTCTCATCTCCGGCTGGAATCCCGATGTGGACGCGAACAACGCCGTCACCGCCGTCGACCTGTCGGGCAGCCATGCCGTGTTCAAGGGTGTCGCGGTCGCGCATCGCCGCGAGGGGCTGTACGCAGCCGACTTCCACAACAACAAGGTGCTACGGTTCGGAGAACAGTTTCAGCTCGAAGGTACGTTTACGGATCCGGACCTGCCAAAGAACTTCGCACCGTTCAACGTCGCTATCCTGAACGATCATCTGTATGTGGCACTCGCCAAACGCGAGAAAGATGGAGATGACGAAGTCGATGGCAAAGGCCTCGGATACATCGATGTATTCGAGAAGGGTGGCCGATTGCGTCAGCATCTGGTTGCCAACGGACTGCTCAACGCGCCATGGGGCATGACGATTGCGCCCTCCTCATTCAGTGAGTTCGCGGGAGCGTTGCTGGTTGGGAATTTCGGCGATGGCAGGATCAATGCCTTCAACCCGGATAACGGAGAATTCCTTGGCACGTTGACCAATGCCGGCGGACACCCGCTGAAAATTGATGGTCTGTGGGCGCTGGATGCCGGGCCTGACGGCTCGGTCGCCTTCTCCGCAGGGCCGGACGATGAAAGCAACGGTCTTGTCGGTTTGATTGAACCCATGGGTGCCAAAGTTGCGCTAAAGAAACAACGCAGTTTGCCAGCGTGACGAAACGGCGGTCAATTTTTGGCCGCCGTTCTTCTGCTAAGCAGCGGCAATGGCGCCTCATCGCCCGATGCCCTCGGGCGCTCTGCCAGCACCAGAATCAATACGGCGCGGCCGAGGCTGGGTAAGTGGGCCTAGGGGGGCCATTTGGGTTCGCGCTTATCGAGGAAGGCGCAGATACCCTCGGCAGATTCCGCGTTGAGCATGTTTTCGGTCATGACGCGCGAGGCATAATCGTAGGCGTCTGAGAGTGGCATTTCGAGCTGACGATAAAACGCTTCCTTGCCGATCTTCACGGTGGCGCGGGGCTTCGACGCAATCAACTGCGCCAACTGCATGGTTTCGGATTCGAGCGAAGCGGCGGGAACGACGCGATTCGCCAGCCCTATCTCGCGCGCGTACTGCGCGGATATCATTTCGCCGGTCAGCAGCATTTCCAGCGCGTGCTTGCGCGACACGTCGCGCGACAGCGCCACCATTGGCGTGGAGCAGAAGAGGCCGATATTCACTCCTGGTGTCGCGAAGCGTGCGTCCTCCGACGCTACCGCGAGGTCGCAGCTCGCCACCAGCTGGCAGCCGGCTGCCGTCGCAATCCCTTGCACCTGCGCGATCACGGGCATTGGGTGCCGCACGATGGTCTGCATCAGCTTCGAACATTGCCAGAATATCGCAGCGAAGGCGGTGCGGCCGCCGTCCGGTTCGGAACGCAGCGCCGTCATTTCCTTTAGATCGTGGCCGGCGCAGAATGACGAACCCTCCGCCGCCAGCACGATCACCCGAGAATTGTCCTCGGCTGCTGCATCCAACGCCTTTTGCAGCGCTGTCATCATGGCCGTGCTGAGCGCATTGCGCGCGGCCGCGCGGTTCATGGTGAGCCGCAGTATAGCGCCGCGGCGCTCAACCAGCACCAGATCGCCGGAGACGGAAGCGTTCATTGCCTTGTTATAGATTCTTTCATCCGGCACGTCATCGCAGACTCCGAATATTGGCAAAAGACAATCGGAACAGGTGGCGAGGAGCGGCGTTAACAGCGCGAGATTCAGCGCGAAAGGACATACTCATGCCAACCGCAAGCGGTCACACGAAAGCAATCCTTGCCTCCAAAGTACAGGGCACGCCCGTCTACAACACAGCGGGCGACAAGATCGGCACGGTGGAGGACGTTGTTCTGGACAAGAAGTCCGATCACATCATGTTTGCCGCGCTCGGCTTCGGCGGCATGCTGGGGGTGGGCGAGAAATATGCGCCGGTTCCGTGGTCGGTGCTCGATTACAAGCCGGACATGGGCGGCTATGTGGTCCCGATGTCCGAGGACATGATCAAAAAGGCGCCGGTGTATGACCTGGATGACCTGACCAAGGACGACGGCCACATCCGTGAGGCCTCCTACACGTATTACAACGTTCCCCGCGACTGGTAACAGGCGCGAGGCTAAAGGGCGCGGCGAGCGAGGGATCGTGGCCGCGCCCCTTTCCAGTCATATCCTCATTCACGGGTAAAGTGACGCCCATAGAAAAATGACTGTTGCGGCAAACCCCAGACTCGTTCTGATGGCGTGAAGCGACGCCCATTTCACGATCAAGCTGTGGCTTTCCGGTCCAGGCGTTTCGGTGCTCATGAGTTTCCGGTTGACCGGCATGATCACAATGTAGGTGACCGGCCAGTTCGCGAGCATAAACAGTGCACCAACGATCCAGAGAAGATTGCTGGTCTCCCACCATGCCCACACACCGAGCAGAAAGCCCAGGATGGCGTTGGGTGCTTGCATCAGGGTGCCGCGCTTGTAGGCGGGCTTCCATTCGTCCAGCAGGGCCTGGTTGTCCAGCAGCAGCCTTGCGGGCTGCTCAACCGCATTCACATAGAGCGCGGCACCGGTGAACACCGCCGCGCTGATAAGTGCCAATTGACCTGGCAGCATCCGAGCCTCTTCGGAAAGCAGCAGCAAAATCATACCAGATTGAGCGCAGACTATAAATTTGAGGTACCATATTACCACATAGTCGGAATGAGCTATTTTGCTACCTTTTTCGGTGCCCGCCGCTTGACGAACTACGTGTGAACCTCTACACGCCCGCCCTTCCTGAAGCGTCCGCGAGAGCGGCCGAAGGAGCAGCAAGGCGGCCTCCGCCTACGCCAAGGCTACGGCGGACCGGGTGATTTTTTTGCCTGCCGTAGCTTTAGCGAAGGGAGGTTCTGCCCGGGAGACCGGTTCATGACGACTTACTCGGCCAAACCATCCGAGATTGAGAAGAAGTGGGTACTAATCGATGCCGAAGGCCTGGTGGTTGGCCGGCTCGCGTCTCTTATTGCGATGCGCTTGCGCGGCAAGCACAAACCGACATTCACGCCCCACATGGATTGCGGGGACAACGTTATCGTCGTCAATGCTTCCAAAGTGCTGCTCACCGGCAACAAGCTGAAGGACAAGGTGTACCACTGGCACACCGGCTACATTGGCGGCATCAAGGAGCGCACGGCCGGCGCCATCATGAGCGGCAAATATCCCGAGCGGGTGGTGGAGAAGGCCGTCGAGCGTATGCTCCCGCGCGGCCCGCTGGGCAAGCGGCAGCTCTCCAACCTGCGCGTCTACGCCGGGGCCGAGCATCCGCACGACGCCCAGCAGCCGCAACCGCTGGACGTCGGCGCACTGAACGCCAAGAACGCCAATTTCCGCCCCGCGCGCGTTGCGCGCAGTGAAACTAAGTCAAAGGCAGCTTGATATGTCGGACGTGAAGAGCTTCGGCGATCTCAAATCCACGCTCATCAAGGCGAAGCCCCAAACCGCCGAGAGCGAGCAGCCCAAAGCCAATCGCGACAAGCAGGGGCGTGCCTACGCCACCGGCCGCCGCAAGGATGCGGTGGCCCGCGTATGGATCAAGCCAGGACTTGGGCGCGTCACGGTCAACGGCAGGGACGAAACAATTTATTTCGCACGGCCGGTGCTTCGCATGATCCTGCGTCAGCCGCTGATCGCCACCAGCCGCGACGGACAGTTCGACGTGGTGGTAACGGTGTCCGGCGGCGGATTGTCCGGACAGGCGGGCGCGGTGCGTCACGGCATCAGCCGCGCGCTGGTGGCGTTCGAGCCGGGCCTCCGTCCAGTGCTGAAGCCGGGCGGCTTTCTCACCCGCGACCCGCGCGTGGTGGAGCGCAAGAAGTACGGCCATCCGAAAGCGCGCCGCAGCTTCCAGTTCTCCAAGCGCTAAGGCATTCGCTTAGTCGATCCTCACCAGTGCTGCGCTCGCGCGTGGCACCGGCAGGACGGCAACACCGGCCCGGCTGCGCACAATTTCATTTGCGGTGGGTGACCACGCACCGGCAGCGCTAACCGGCGTGCCGCCGAAGGTTGTGCTCTCCACATCGTCGAGACGCGGCGCGAGCAGCCGCTGCACGTGCGCGCCACTCTTTGCCGCAACGATGATCGAAACGTCCAGGTCAGCGTGCTTGTTGACGAGAATGAGCTTCAGCGATCCATCTATCGCCTTCAATGCATAGGCGTTGAATAGCGGCGCCGACGTGGCATTGCCGAGCGTTATGGGCACAAGCTGACCCGGACCAGCTTCGGCGAACATCAGCACGCCGTAGTAAAGTGGCCGCGCGGCGTAACCCGCGTCGCGGGTGCCTGCGATTGGAGAATACCAGCCATAGCGGCCGCCGTGGAAATTCACACCCACTGCGCCGGCCCATGCCATCCGATACATCAGGTCCACGCCCCACAGCGCGGAAGCGAAAGTGTTGCTCACGCCCGGCTTGCCGCCGCCGTAGACGGAATTCGTTTCCGTCAGGCGGAACGGCAAGTTCGGCCCGGCTTCGTGCGTGGCCCGTATCCCATTGAGCAGCCCATCGAAGCGCGGGTTGCGCTGATCAAGTAGCCGTTCGATCGTTGCGGCCGGAGCGTCCGGCGGACCGAGCGCATAATAATGCTCTGAAAGTAAATCCACGTCGGCGCCAAATTCCTTTGCGAACTGCGCCAGCCATTCGTTGTTTCTGGCGGCATCCGGTCCAGCGAAAGGCGCATTGGGAATGCGCGCGCGAATGGCCGCGAAGGAGCGGCTCCATTCCGCCGCGAACTGCGTGAAATTGTAGCCGGGTTGGCGCAATCCGTTGCGGTCGAAGAGATCGGGTTCGTTGCCAAGCTGAAAGGCGATCAGCTTCGGCCCCATTTCCCTGAAGACATAAGCGGCCTCGTCGGCCACAGTGTCCGGCGTTTCTGTGCCGAGATTGAGTCCATAAATCAGCCGCCAACCGGTGGCGTCGAGAAAGCCGCGTAAATTGCGAATGGCGAGTGGCGTGATAGGGCGCCGTGGCGGCGGCCGCCCTCCGGGATCGGGCCCTGCGGGCGGCGGGATGTTTGCCGGCGTGCCTGAAGGAACCCACGTGCTATAGTCGCTGGTGTTGCCGCCGATGCGCAGCACGCCGGATGACCCCAGCCGCCGCACAAAGCCGATGAGTTCAATGTTGTCCGGCGCGATAATCGTGGGATCGCTCAGGACCGCGCTCTCATAACTCAGGCCCGTGAAATTAGGCGCGATGGGTGGGCCAGACTCATCCACATTCAACGTCAGCCGCAGGGAAACTTGCACGGAGGCGTGGCCTGCAACTGCCAATGCGGCCGGGGTAGCGAGGGCGAGGCGAAGGAGATCGCGGCGATCCATGGCGTCAGTGGAACGCGCACGCAGCGCTTCCGTCAAAGGACGTTTTCATCATTTGGCCAATTCTGCGGAACCGGCACCCAAAGGCCGCGTTGCTTTCTCGTACCCCAAAAGAGGCCACGCCATGAGTCTGACCGGCACGATCAGAACCACCACGCGCAGAGCGCAGAATGCCATGACGCCGGCGACCTACGCGCAAGGTGACATGGACATCCTCACCAAGCTGAAGAAGGAGCACCGGGAGGTCCAGCTGTTGCTGGACCAGCTGGTGGACACAGGCAGCGCGGCCGCGCGCAAGGCGCTACTCAAGAAGATCAAGATGGCGCTTGTCCCGCACTCCCGCGCCGAAGAGAAGGTGGTCTACGATGCGGTGCGCGCGTTGAAGGACCGCGGCGCGAAGCAGGACGGCGAGGAAGGATATCTGGAGCACGGACTCGCGGACCGGATGCTGGCGACCCTGGGCAAGGCGAGTGCTGCCTCCATCGAATTCGCCGCCGCGGCAAAGGTGCTCCGCGAGCTGCTCAACCATCACATCCGCGAAGAAGAGAGCAACATCTGGTCAGACGTGAAAGACAATTTCTCCGACGAACAGCGCGAACAGATGAACCGCGATTTCGAAGCGGCAAAGAAAAAGGTGAAAATTCCTCAGTAAGTCACTGCAGCCACGAAAAGAAAAAGGGCGCCGTGGCGGCGCCCTTTCGTTATCAGGCCGTGGCCGGCCCCGGATTGAACACCAGCGGCGGCGGCCCATAGGCGTTGCTGTCAGCCTGTCCCGGTTGAGCACAGAAATAGATGATCGCAATCGTCACCACGACATAAGCCAGCGTGATCAGCCAGCCGATGGTGAAGAAGAAGTAGAGGAAGGCGAGGGCGCCCAGCGGCCCGCTCAACGCTGTCAGCAGCGCAATCACCCAGAAGATCGCGGCGATCGCCACCCAGATCCAGACGATCTGTCCGCTGCGGCCGGTATCCTGGATGCGGCGCGCGGCCAGCCCGGCCGTTGGCAGCAGCAGCGCCAGCCCGACAACCGAGCCGATCAGCCTCATGCCGATCACGCTGTCGAGAATGGCCGCGACGATGGAGATGCCGAGACAGACGAGGATAAAGTACCAGAACTGCGGCCGTCCCACCCGGCCGTTGAAATCCATGTAATGGTTCTGGACGGTGTCCATGAAATTCTGCCAGAGCTTGTTGAAATCCATGATCGTCTCCTCGCCGTGTGGTCTGAAGGACTCGGCACCCCCGAAACCGTCAGCTAAAAACCCGCCCGCAAGTCTGTCAATTGTGTGACAGGTGGGTTGCAGGGCATAAGTCGCAGGAACCATGACCGCCAGGGTTTTCATCGACGGCGCCGCGGGCACCACCGGGCTCGAAATCCGCGAGCGGCTGGCGGACCGCGGCGACCTTGCGCTCATCCGACTTTCGGATGCCGATCGGAAAAGCGGGCGGGCACGGTGCGAGGCGCTGAACGAAGCGGACCTCGTGATCCTTTGCCTGCCGGATGAAGCGGCGCGCCAGGCTGTGGCCATGGTGGAAAACCCGGCCGTGCGAATCATCGATGCTTCGACCGCGCATCGCACAGCGCCTGAGTGGGTGTTCGGCTTTCCGGAACTGGAGCCCGGGCAGCGGAAGCGCATTGCGGCCGCAAAGCGGGTGAGCAATCCAGGTTGCTACTCCACTGGCTTCCTCGCGCTGGCGCGGCCGCTGGTGCGTGCCGGAATTCTGCCGCCCGATTTTCCCGTCACCGTGAATGCGGTGTCCGGTTATTCCGGCGGCGGCAAATCTATGATCGAGGAATTCGAAGCGCGCGAATCGCCGCGCTATGTGGAAACCGTGGTGCGCACATATGCAATCACCCTGGCGCATAAGCACGTCCCGGAGATGCAGAAGCACGCCGGCCTCGCGCATCCGCCGGTGTTCGCGCCGGCTGTGGGGCGCTTCTACCGCGGCATGATCGTGGAAGTGCCGCTGCAGCTTTGGGCATTGCCGCGCAGACCTACGGTATTCGACGTCTATCTCGCATTGGGTGAAGCCTATCGCGGCGAGAAGCTGCTCGAGGTTGCGGATTTCGATGCATCTTTGGAGGCGCTGGAGGCGTACCGGGAAGGCCGCCCCGTCACGCCAAAGATGGGGAGCACCACGCCCTTGCAAACGCTGGATGCCGAATTGCTGAAGCATTCGAACGGCATGAAGCTGTTCGTGTTCGGCAACGACAAAACGCAGCAGGCGCGATTGGTGGCAGTGCTCGACAATCTCGGCAAAGGTGCCGCGGGCGCGGCCGTGCAGAACATGAATCTGATGCTTGGCCTGCCGGAGACCACCGGCTTGCTTTGAGCGGTCGCTCAGCGCTTCGGCGTTGCCACTTTTACGGTCAGATAAACGAGATCTTTGCCGTCGATCCGGCTCACCCAGTGCGGCACCCCGGCGGGAATGTCGATGATGTCGCCTTTGCCGAGATGCCGCGCGATGCCGCCTGTGATGCCGGTGCCGCGCAGTTCGCCGGACGCAGTTGCCTTGACTTCGGTCGCCTTGCCGCCGGTGACCAGCGTTCCGCTGCCATCGATCACATACCAGACATCGGTGAGTGCGGTATGGATTTCCGCGCGGCCGGGCGCGGTGCGCCGCACCAGCAGCACCGAATGATTTGCCTTGTGCGCGAAATCGAGCACCGCGCTTCCTTCCGCTTGAGGTGCCTTCTCAATCTGAGCACGCCCCGCCGCCCCCGGGACGTACGTCACGCCGAACCGATCCGCCCCGGCATGCGCGGGAACGGTGAAAAGAAATGCTAGAAAGGCACCGAGAGTGTGTCGCAAGCCCATGTACGATCCTCCATGGGCGAACCTTGCGGTATCGCTTGCGGAATTCCTAGTCTTGCTGAGAAAATCAAATCGACCTTTGCGATGCGAAGCTATTGCGCCTTGATCAGGACGTAGGTGCCGGGGGCGGGGCCGAGAACCTTCAGCTTGCCGCCGCCGGGATGACGCGCCGCGATTTTCTTGCCGGACTGCGGCGACAGCCACGCATCCCAATCCGGCCACCACGAACCGGGATGTTCCACAGCGCCTTTCCACCATTCTTCCACCGTAGGAGGATAAGATTTGCGCACCTCCAGCGCGGCCGCGCCATTCGCCACGGACGCCGATTTGCTGGCCGCTTTGGTAGATTTTGCTGCCTTCGATTTCGAGTTCGAACTGGCGTTTCCGTTTGCAGCCTTGCCGTTCACCACCGCGCCATAGGCATCGTTCGTCCGGTACTGATATTTCTTCGCATCGGGATGATTGATCACGCCGGCAATGTGTCCGCTGCCGGCGATGATGAATCGGATCGGGCCGCCGAACAGATGCGTGGATTTGTACACGGAGCGGAACGGCGCAATGTGGTCTTCGCGCGCGCTTTGCAGATAGACCGGCGTCTTCACCTTCGAAAGATCGAGCCGCACATCGCCGAACTGCATCTCGCCTTTCGAGAGCGCGTTGTTCTTATAGAACTCGTGCAAGTAGAACAGGTGGCACGCCTCCGGCATGCGCGTCGTGTCGGAATTCCAGTAGAGCAGATCGAACGGCGCCGGCTCCTTTCCGAGCAGGTAATTGTTCACCACAAAGCCCCAGATCAGGTCGTTGGCGCGCAGCATGTTGAAGGTGGTTGCCATCTTGCCGCCTTCCAGCACGCCGCCGGCATTTTCCATCTGCTGCTTCATCGCCGCGAGCTGCTCTTCGTCGATGAAGATCTGCAGATCGCCCGCTTCGCTGAAATCGGCCTGCGCGGCGAAGAAGGTGGCAGAGTTCACCCGCGCGTCGCCTTTTGCGGCCATGTAGGCGAGGGTGGCGGAGAGCAGCGTGCCGCCGATGCAGTAGCCGATGCAGTTGATTTTCGCCGCGCCGGTCGCTGCCTGCACCGCATCGAGGCCGGCAAAAATGCCGCCGCGCATGTAGTCTTCGAAGGTTTTCTTCGCCAGGTGCTGATCCGGGTTCACCCACGACGCCACGAACACCGTGTAGCCGCGCGACACTGCCCAACGGATGAAGGAATTCTCGAGGCGCAAATCCAGGATGTAGAATTTGTTGATCCAGGGCGGGAAGACGAGCAGCGGGATTTCGTAAACCTGTTCGGTGGTCGGCTCGTATTGCAGAAGTTCGATCAGCTCGTTGCGGAACACCACTTTGCCCGGCGTGAGCGCAATGTTCTCGCCCACCTTGAAGGCATCCTTCGTCTGGCGAATAGCGACATCGCCGCCGCCGCGCTCCAGATCCTCCAGGAGATGCTCCAACCCCTTCACCAGATTCTCGCCGTTCGATTGCAACGTGGTGCGCAGCACTTCCGGGTTGGTGAGCACGAAGTTGGTGGGCGCGACCGCGTCGGCGAACTGCTTGGTGTAGAAAGCGATACGCCGGCGCTGCTGGTTGTCTAGCCCGTTCACCTGGGCGACGGTGTTCTGCATCCAGTTGGCGGTGAGCAGGTAACTCTGTTTGATGAAATCGAAGACCTGATTTTCCTGCCACTCCTTGTCGCGAAAGCGCTTGTCGCCGCGTGCAGGCTCGAGACCCGGCTCAAACGCGCCCCCCATCATCCGCCGCGCGGTCCGCTCCCACAGGCCCATGTAGTCGCGCCACAGTTTGAACTGCGCTTCCACAATCACGGCCGGATCGGCGACAATGCCGCGCAACAAATCCATAAAGGCGCCCGTCAGGTTCAGCGGATCGAGCGGCTGGTTGGTACCGAGCTTTCCTGCCTGCCGCGTCACGAAATCACCCAGCAGCCGCTGCGACTGAATTCCGACCTCCACCATGTTGCGGGCGAAGGCACCGGGATCGCCAATCTGGTAATCGGTGGCGGAAGTGGAGGCGGCATCAGCCGCGCTTTTGGGATTTGCAGTTGCCATGGCTCGTGGGGAGTAGCGGATTCGGGCGTTGATAGCCCGCGGGCCGCCGCCGCCGCAAGCATTTGACGGGTTTGCGCCTTCTGTGCCGCGGGTTGTATAGGAGCGCCCTTGGGCTGGCGCGGCGTTCGCGTCCGAAGGGAGTTGCTTGCATGGTCAGGCCCGTATTTGGTGTGCTGATCCGCTTTTCCGCCGTTGCCATCGTCGCGGTGGGACTTAGCGCGTGTTCCGATCTGCCGGATTGGCTGGGCGGTGGGGATTCCACACCTGCCGATGAACCGTCCACTGCGACGGATGCATCGGCCAGCATCGATCAACCGGCCGGGCCGCAGGGCAAAACCGTTGCGGAGGCCAGCGATCGATACCCCACGCTGGCCGACACCCCGAGCAAAGCACCGGCGACATCGACGTCGGACGAGCAGAAGCAAGTGGCGGGCGCGCTGGTGGCGGATCGCAGTCAGGCGCAATACAGTGCCGACGCGTTGCGGGCCGGCGATGTGA
This sequence comes from Rhizomicrobium sp., assembly GCA_036269195.1. Lineage (GTDB taxonomy): Bacteria > Pseudomonadota > Alphaproteobacteria > Micropepsales > Micropepsaceae > Rhizomicrobium. The sequence goes on along the minus strand of DATASO010000013.1, from coordinate 119,505 downwards.
CGGCCGCTGCGCCGCCACCACCGGCATCTGCGGAATCCAGCACTGCGGCTCCACCGCTGCCCGCTTCAGATAACTCGAGTTCCGCAGCTGCTGCGCCCGCGGCTGCGCCTTCACCTCCGCCAAGCACAGCGCCCGCACCACCACCACCACCACCTCCTCCTCCGGCAACAGCTGTGGCATCGAATGCCACGCCAGCCGTTTCTGTTCCTCCGCCACCTCCGCCTCCGCCTCCGCCGGTACGGCCGGCCGTGACAGATGATGCAGCACTCGGTTTCCAGCCCTCGCATGCACCGCCACTCGATCCTTCCGTCGCGCAGATGATGGGTGCGCCGCACCAGCAGCGGCTCGCGAGTGTTTCACCAAGATCGGCGGCGCCAGTGTCCATTCCGGGCGGGGCGCCCGCGGCGGTTGTTGCTTTTCCCGAAAATTCCATCGGGCTGGATGCGAACGGTCTCGCGCAAGTGCAGGCAGCCGTCGCCGCGTTCAAGATGAAGGGCAGCAGCGGTTATGTGCGCGTGGTCGGGCATTCGGCGAGCGGTGCCCCCAATCTTTCGGCCGACAAACAGCTGATGCAGAGCTTCGAGCGTTCGCAGGCCTGCGCCAATTCCGTCGCGCGCCAGCTGATCAGGGACGGGGTGCCTGCCAATCGCGTCCTGGTGGATGCGACAAGCACGCTCGCGCCGGGCGAGCAGCGCCGCGCCGAGATCTTCTTCTAAATCGATTGCGCCACGTCGGGGACGCGGATGATGGAGCCGTTTCGCATTGCGCTCGCCGGCCTCGGCAATGTTGGCGGCGGTGTGGCGCAAATTCTGCTGGCGCGCGGAAATGAGCTGTCACGGCGCGCAGGGCGCGAGCTTCAACTCGTGGCGGTATGCGCACGCGATCGCCACAAGCCGCGGCGGGCGGATGTTTCATCCATTCCCTGGATCGACGCCGTGTCGTTGGCAAAAGCCGACGCCGATTTGGTGGTGGAAGTCATCGGCGGCGAAGGGGAGCCGGCGCTATCGCTGATTCAGGCGGCACTGGAGAACCGCAAGGCGGTGGTGACCGCCAACAAGGCGCTACTTGCCGTTCACGGCGCGCAGCTTGCGACGCTGGCGGAGGAACGAGGCGTACCGTTGCGTTTCGAGGCGGCAGCGGCGGGCGGCATTCCCATCGTCAAGGGCCTGCGCCAGAGCCTCATCGCCTACGGCATTGATGCCATTCACGGCGTGCTGAACGGCACCTGCAACTATATCCTCACTCAGATGGAAGCGACGGGCCGTTCCTTCGCCGATGTGCTCGCCGAAGCGCAGGCGCTGGGTTATGCGGAAGCCGATCCCGAACTCGATGTCGGAGGCGGTGACTCGGCGCACAAGCTTTCGCTGCTATCCGCGCTGGCTTTCGGTGTGCCGCCGGACCTCAGCGTGATGCGCATCGAAGGCATCGCGCACATCACACCGGCGGACATTGCGTTCGCGCGGGAGTTCGGCTGCCGCATCAAATTGCTCGGCATCGCGCGCCGCACGCCGCAAGGGCTGGATCAGCGTGTGCAGCCGGCAATGGTGAAATTGGGCACGCCGCTGGGCGACGTGGATTCTGTGTTCAACGCCGTAGTTGCTCATGCGGGCGCGGCCGGCCCCTTCACCTTCGAGGGCCGCGGTGCCGGCGAGGCGCCCACAACATCGGCGGTGATTTCCGACATCGTCGATATTGCGCGCGGCGAGCGCGGGCCTGCGTTCGGCTGGCCGGCGAAGGAGTTGCGGCCCATTCCGCCTGCACCGCCGGAGTCGCACCTTTCCGCCTATTACCTGCGCTTCGATGTGCGCGATGTACCGGGCGTGCTTGCAGAGATTTCCGGCTATCTGTCGCGGGAAGATGTTTCGATCGAAAGCATGATCCAGCGCGGCCGCAGCCCCGGCGAACCGGTGGCAATCGTGATGGTGACGCACGAGTGTTCCGAGACCGCCGTTTCGCGCGCGCTCAAGGCTATCGCTGTGGGTGACAAGGTGCTTGGCCCCCCTTGCATGATCCCGATCGAGAACGGCTGAGGAATCGCATTGCTGAAATGAAGGACCGCCGGTGCCGTTTATGGCTGCATCGGCGGTCCTTTCTCACTCCGGCCTGGTGAGGGCCGGGCGAGTCCTACTGCGCGGCCACGCGCTTCGCGGCCACCGTTCCGCTGATCTCGTCCACCAAATTCCCGTTCTGATCGTAGAATTTCTGGTCGAAGGTCCCCTTGTAGCTGTTGCCGTCCCTGGCAAGCTTGTTGTCCTCCGTCAGAACGAACATGCCACTCGGATTGCTGCTGGCGTCGAAGGTCCAGCCCAGATGATAGCGATGAACCGTTCGGGACCCGGTGCTTACCCAGCTGCCCTCGCAGGTGTTGCCTGCGGTGGGCGGAAGGTCTGCGTTGTCCGCTTCGGTTCCATCGTCGTGCCATTGGATAATTGTGTTCAGGATCACCTGGCCGCCGACGCTGAGGGCCGTCGTCCAGGTCCCCACAATCGAGTCGCCGCTCGGCGTCGTGGCATATTTCAGCGGCGGAAGCGTCATTTGTCTGGTTTGAGCGGCCAAAGGCACGCCGCAGGCGGCCTGAGCGGAAACGGTGCCGGCGACCAAAACGAAAGCTGCCGCAGACAACAGGATAGAACGATACATCACCAATGCTCCTTCGGTTAGAGCGCCGCCAATCGGCGCCTTTCAAGCGATTGGCGCGTGCATGTGGGCATCAGGAAAAGCGTCCCCGTTGGCGTTTCAGTATGAAGTGCCTTGGCGTAAGCTGATCCGGCCGCCAATCGGCGGCCGAGGGTGTCGTCTCGGGGATGTTTAGACCGTCTTCTCTGCTCCTGCTTGCCGTACCGGCACGCGCCAGTTCGTGGCGCGATTGCAGCCGGTCGCCACGGGATTCGAAAGGACGCGCGCCTGATGGATCGCCGATGATTTGCCGAGAAGCCGGATGATCGCGCAGTGAACGAGCGTCCAACCCTGTTCAAGCCTGTTGGTCCGGCCAGCCTCGCCGGCGAAGACGATTTTCAACTCGGCGACATTCTCGTGCGGCCGTCGCTGCGCGAAGTTGAGGCGCGCGGCGTGCGGGAAAGTCTCGAGCCGCGGGTGATGCAGGTGCTGGTGGCGCTTGCACGCGCCAACGGAGCGGTGGTGTCGCGTGACGACCTGATCCGCCAATGCTGGGGCGGCCGGGTTGTCGGCGAGGATGCGATCAATCGGTGTGTCTCGAAGATTCGTCAGCTTGCCGAATTGGGCGGCGGCGGGGCCTTCGAGATCGACACTATTCCCCGCGTTGGATACCGGCTGATCCACAGCCCCCTTCCATCTCTGGCAGAGCCTAGACCTTTTTCTTGTGTCTCCGCCGCTGGTGTCGGAGACTGGCGATGGGCACCCATCCGGCCAGCGTTTGCTGCAGTGGGGTTGGGCGCCGTTCTGCTGCTAACCGTGGCGTTCCTCTCGTTCCACTTCCTTCCTGCCGCGACGCCTTCTCGGCCGCTATTGCAATCGGCGGCACGCTCGACGTCTTCCGTCGTAACACTGGCGGTGCTGCCCTTCGCGAACATGTCCGGCGATCAGGGCCAGGAATTCTTCTCGGACGGTATGACCGAGGAAGTGAACGGTGCACTTTCAAACATATCCGGTCTCAGAATCATCGCTCGCAGATCGGCCTTTCAGTTCAAGAACCAAAATCGGGATGTGCGAAGCGTTGCGCAGCTGCTTGGAGCGAGTGACATCATCGAAGGTTCCATCCGCAAGCAGGGCTCGCATGTCCGGGTTTCGGCTCAGCTCATTCGTGGCGCTGACGGCGTGCAGCTGTGGTCCCACACCTATGATCGCAGCCTGACCGATATCTTTGCCATTCAGGAAGAAATCGCATCCTCGATAGCCGCGGCCCTTCGGATCCCTCTCGGCTTGGATCCGGGAGAACAGCTGGTAAGCAACCGCACGCGCAATCTGGCTTCCTACGAGCAATACCTTCGTGCCCGCGCACTGTATCGGGGCCGCCATGTCCAGGAGGCGATCTCGATACTGGAACCAGCCGTGAAGCATGACCCGAACTACGCGCCGGGACATTCGCTCCTGGCCATGGCATATGGCCTTGTCCCCGTCTATCTGACGGACGAGAACCATTTCGCTTCACTTGCTGCCGGTCGCACGATCATCGGCGACCCAATTGACAAATCCGAAGCGGAAGCGCGGGTGGCGCTGCGGCTCGATCCGCGCCAGTCCGAAGCGTACGTGGCGCTCGCATTGGTTTATGCAGATCGCCTCAACTGGGCTGCAGCGGAGGATGGCTACCGTCATGCGCTCAGCCTGAATCCGAACGATGCGGACGCGATACACCTCTACGGCCTCACACTGACAGACATAGGCCGCCTTCGCGACGCTCTGAAGTCACGCCAGAAGCTGCGCGAGATAGAGCCCTTTGTCCCCATCTACAACATCATGACGGCGGCCATCATGCAGATAAACGGGGACAATAAGGCTGCGATGGCGTTGCTATCCACTACGCCCGCAGGCGGTCCCCCAAGCTATTGGCGCAGCATTTATTTGGCCCGCGGGTTCGCTGCATCCGGTCGCTATGCGCAAGCCGCTGACGCCCTTCTGGCGATGTCTCCCGACGTGAAACGGGTCTCACGCAAGTCAGTTGAGGACGCAGCAGGCCTTCTGCGGCAGCTATCTCTGGGCCACGCACTTACCTCCAAATTACCGACCCTCGAAGGTGAGCTTTGCTTCATATATGCGCATACGCCTGAGCCGGGCAGAGTTCTCGAGACTGCGGAGCGCGACGTTTCCCTCAATTTCGGTGACTTGGCTCCGCTCGATTCCCCGTGGCTGCCGCTCTATTCGGCCGTTCGCAAGACGGAGCGATTTCGCACCTTCGTCCGTAAGGCTGGCCTGGTGAGTTATTGGCGTCGGCGGCAGTGGGCGGATCATTGCCATCCTGGTGGCGATGACGGCTTTCAATGCGACTGAGTGCGGCGCCGAAACCGTGAACGAGCGTCCGACCCTGTTGAAGCCTGTCGGTCCGGCCAGCCTCGCCGGCGAAGAGGATTTTCAATTCGGCGACATTCTGGTGCGGCCATCGCTGCGAGAAGTTGAGGCGAACGGTGCGAAGGAGAGCCTCGAGCCGCGGGTGATGCAGGTGCTGGTGGCGCTCGCACGCGCCAACGGAGCGGTGGTGTCGCGTGACGACCTGATCCGCCAATGCTGGGGCGGCCGGGTTGTCGGCGAGGATGCGATCAATCGGTGTGTCTCGAAGATTCGTCAGCTTGCCGAATTGGGCGGCGGTGACGCCTTCGAGATCGACACTATTCCCCGCGTTGGATACCGGCTGCGGGAACCGGCAACACGATCCGGTGGAAGCATTTTCTGCGCCCGCGGCCGTGCCGGAAAGCGCGCCAGATTTGGGTTCCCCGCCCGTCGAACTACCAGGGGCGACGCGTGGTCGCTGGACAGTTGTGGCCATCGCTTGCGTCGCGATTGCGGCGGCGCTGGCCGCAGCCCTGGTACTTGTATCTGTATCGCGCGCCGGAATGGATCGTGGCGGAATCGCATCTGCCGTTTATTTCGACACCGGTCATCGAGCGGTATCCGGCGATCGCGCCGGACGGGACGATGATCGCCTATTCCGCGGGCTGGTTGATAACCGATCGCCAGATTTATCTGCGCCTTCTGAAAGGCGGCGATCCGACCCAGCTTACGCATGACCCGGGCGATGCCAGTGCTCCGGCGTGGTCGCCGGACGGCAGTCGCATCGCCTACGTGCTCGCCAAGCAAGGCCAGCCCTGCCGGATTTTGGAGATTCCGGTGCCAATCGGCCACTCGCGGCAGGTGGGCCGGTGCCGGTTCAGCGAGCGGTCCAGTCTCGTCTTCGATCCTTCCGGCCGCGCGTTGTTTTTTGCCGATGCTGTGCAGCGTGGTGGTGCGAACCGCATCTTCAAACTCGATCTCGACGACGGGCGCGTCTCCAGCGTGACGCATTCGAAGGTGGCTGAGGCGTCAGACGGCGAGCCGTCGACGTCGCCGGACGGACGCGAAGTCCTGTATAACCGCGACGCAGGCGGATCCGGGATGGAAATTCGCCTCATGTCGCTGTCCGATGGCGTTGACCGGCTCATCGCGGCGTTTGACCGTGGAGATGCAAATGCCACCTGGGCGGCAGATGGGAACGCCATCTTTGTTGCGCGCTCACAGGGAAACGAGAACGCGTTGTGGGCCTACCCAGTGCGAGGTGGCGAGCCTTGGCGGATTCTTTCGAGCGGCGAATACCTCGGAAGGCTCTCCGCCGGCCCGAACGGGCTGCTCGCCGTTGAAATGCAGTATCCCGGCGGAAATCTTGTCGCCGTGACTCCACATTCCGATTTGCCGCCGCGACCGATGGACAGCGGTGGCCTGAAAACCTGGTGCGTGGATTATGCTTCCGACGGCACTTTTCTCGCCACCGGCTGGCATTTGGATAGCTGGGGAATCTGGATTTCCGGCGCCAACGGCGCGTTGCATGAATTGGTCAGCCTGCCACATGCCGCCTGCGCTATTCGCTGGTCGCCCGACGGATCGCGGTTCGCCTTTGTCACTGACGGCCGCCACGGATTCGATGTGCCCGTGATGACACGCGGCGGAGAACCGATCGCACGTCTGCATTACGCCGGGGACGATAGCGGCTTTCTCGACTGGACCGCCGACGGCAAGGCAATTTTGACCAGCCGCGAAGACAAAGGCGGCTGGCGTATCTGGAGAACGGATTTGGCAACGCCGGATAAATCCGTTCCGATCACATCGTATGGCTGGGAAAGCCCGCGCGTCCACGGAACCATGCTGTTCGCGGAGAAATTCGGGGTCGCGGGCATCTGGCGGATCGATGGCACACCGCATCGCCTGACAGATGGACCGGCGCCGGAAGCGTCTGACGTTTACAACATAGCCGGAGATCGCCTGATCTATTCCGACACCAGCGATCCTGAGCATCCGATGTTTTCGGCTGTGAGCGTCAATGGCGGTCCGAAGGACCGGCTGGCGCCGCTGCCGCACGGACAGATCAACTTCACCTTTGGTGTCGATCCGAAATCCGGCGACATTGTCTATACGCAGGGCACAGACGACACCGACATCGGCCTCCTGCGGCTGGTGAAACGGTGAGCCGCAGTTTCGAGTGTCATTCCGTTTTGGGGCTCATCAGGGAAACGGTCGGAAAATAGGTGCTGATGTGGCGCGCGTCGCGGGTGAGCAGCACTGAGCCCGTCACGGCGGCATGCGCGCCGATGAAAAAATCGGCCAGCACATTGGTTTTGCTTCCGCCCGACCGGCGATAGCGGCGGAAGGCGTGACCGGCGAGAAACAGCGCGGCCTTTGGCACGTCCACCATGTTGAGTTCCAGCGTATCCAGGACTGCGTCCAGATATTCGATGGTGTCGTAGTGGCTGGAGAGCTCGGCGTAGATGGTGGCATTGATCGCAATCGTGTCCTGCGCCGCGGCAAGTGCAAGCGCCCTTGTAGACCACGCTTCCCATTGCGGATCGCTCAGTACCAGATCGAACAGGACGCTCGTATCCACGAGGATCATGGTTCAGTTCAGTCGCCGCGGAGCAATTCCATGATCTCGTCGGTGCTCATGTTGAGCTTCAGGGTGCCTCGAACCTTGTCGATCCGCTTTGCGTAATCGCTCTTGCGCGGTTTGCCGGCGGGCTTGAGGGTGGCGAGCCGGCCCGGCTGCATCTCGATTTCCACCTTGCTGCCGGCTTTCAGGCCAAGGCCGTCGCGCACGCGCTTCGGAATGGTCACTTGGCCCTTGCTGGTGACAGTTGTTGCCACGGTAATACCTCCTGCATAGTAGGTATTACTATAGTGCCGGACAGCATCGCAATCAACTTCCCGAAGGGGTTCGCTCCGGCAGCTCATAAAGCCCATTAGCGTTCGCTTTGCATAATTTCACGCGGCTTCACAAAGCCTACGGATCGCCCCTGCAATGACAGCAGGTATTCTGGTAGGCTGTGGACGTTGCCCGAACTAGAGTGGAAACGAGCCGATGACCAAGTTCGGCAGTGCACTACTTGCCCTGACGCTATCGGGTGCACCCGCGTATTGCCGCGATTGGGTGAGTGACAATTCCTTCGGCGCCGCTCCGCTCTCCTGTGCAGATTGGATCGCGCACAGAAAGGAACAGGGCAGATTCCCGGAACTTGTGAACAGGGACGCGATGTGGATGTTTGGATTTCTGACGGCAATGGTCAGAGCAAAGGGACCCATCGTTGGCGGCGGAATGACTGCCGAAGACTTTGAGCCTGAGATTGATGAACTCTGTGCCGCTCACCCGGCTTCAGGCACGCCTGCCATGCTCGAACTCTATGCCATTCGGCATAAGCTGATTGCGGCAGGGCCTCCCAAAAATTCAAATTAGGGCACTGCCCGGCTAGAGATGGCTTGCGCCAGCTCTAGGTTCCTGATATGTTCTTTCGATGAGCAAATCAAGAGCGGCAAGCAAGGCGGAACTCAGGCGGGAGGGGGACCCCCTCCCAATTTCCGAAGGTTCGAATGGGAACTTTTGGGCCGGCGCGCGTTTCCGGGCGCCACGGCGTCGGGGCGGGCAGCCCAGAAACAGCAATCGCCTGCGTCACGGCGGCTTTTCGCAGGGAGCGCGGGCCCGGCGGGAATTCGTGCGCCGCCTGATCCGGGACATGGAGTTCGCCATCGCGTAGGCCTTGGCCTGGCATTCCTGCGAACAGTCGGGCGCACCATCCGGACGCCGCACTGCGGCACGCTCCGCGTCCTCTGCGGCTCCGCATGCCAAGAAATTTCTTCACGCGGAGGCGCGGCGGCACACAAAGCCAATCCACTCTAAGGCTCCTGTGAAGAAGTGCCACCGAAACAGGTTTTGGGCGAAATTCGCGCGCGATCCTCCTAACATGCCGGCGGAATTCGAAAGCGAATCGGCAGGGGTGTGGCATGGGACAGGGGCTGGATCGCGCGTTTGCGCTGGAGGCGGTGCGCGTCACCGAGGCCGCGGCGATTTCCGCCGCCAAGCAGATCGGCCGCGGCAATGAAAAGGCGGCGGATCACGCGGCCGTGGAAGCCATGCGCGTGGCGTTCAACCAGCTGCCGATCGACGGCACAGTGGTGATCGGCGAGGGCGAGCGCGACGAAGCGCCGATGCTGTACATCGGTGAGAAGGTTGGGAGCGGCGGGCTTGCGGTGGATATCGCGCTCGATCCGCTGGAAGGCACCACGCTCACGGCCAAGGCGCTGCCGAATGCGCTGGCGGTGATGGCGATGGCGGAGCCCGGCACGCTGCTCAATGCGCCCGACACTTATATGGACAAGATCGCCATCGGGCCGGGCTACCCGGAAGGCGTAATCGATCTCGATGCGGAGCCGGCGGAGAATATTGTCAATCTGGCGAAGGCCAAGGGTGTGCCGCCCAACGAAATCACTGCGCTGATTCTGGAGCGCTCGCGGCATGAGGCGATCATCGCGTCCGTGCGCAAATCAGGCGCGGCGGTGCGGCTGATCACCGACGGCGACGTGGCCGGCGTGATCGCCACTACCGATCCGGAGACCGGCATCGACATTTACATCGGGCAGGGCGGTGCGCCGGAAGGCGTGCTAGCAGCAGCGGCATTGCGCTGCGTCGGCGGGCAGATGCAGACGCGGCTTGTGTTCCGCAACGACGACGAGCGGGCGCGCGCCGCCAAATGGGGCATCACCGATCTCAGGCGGAAATATTCCCTGACGGATCTGGCATCCGGGGACGTGATCTTTGCCGCGACCGGCGTGACCGACGGCTCTATGCTGTCCGGCGTGCACATGCAGGGCGAATTTATCTTCACCGAAAGCATCGTGATGCGCTCCGCCACGCACACCGTGCGCTGGGTCCGCGGCAAGCATTTGCGCCGACATGCTGGCTGAAGCGCTCGCTCCCTCGCCGTATGCCTTCGGCGTCTCGCGCTCCTTTTCGGGGCGCAACTGGCGGCTGCGCGCAAGTCAGGCCGAAGCCGCGCGGGCGCTGGCGCAAAACGCAAACCTTTCGCCGCTGTTGTGCGATCTTCTGATTGCCCGCGGCGTCGGCGCCAGCGATGTTGGCGATTATCTCAATCCCACGCTGAAGCGATTGCTGCCGGAACCGCTGCTGCTGTCCGATATGTACAAGGCGGTGGACCGCACGCGTGCCGCCATCGAACATGGCGAACGCATTGCCGTCTTCGGCGATTACGATGTCGATGGCTCGTGCGCCGCGGCCCTGCTGTGCGAATTCCTCACCGCCCTTGGACTGCCGCCACGCATCTACATTCCGGACCGTATGACAGAAGGCTACGGCCCGAATGCGCCAGCCCTTCTGAAGCTGAAAGAGGAAGGCGCCTCGCTTGTCATCACGGCAGATTGCGGCGCCACGGCGGTTGCCCCGCTCACGGCGGCGCGCGATGCCGGACTGGATGTAATCGTGCTCGATCATCACGCGGTGGAAACGCCGCCGCCGGCGCTCGCGCATGTCAATCCCAACCAGCCGGGCGATACCTCAGGTCTGAACCATCTGTGCGCGACCGGGGTGGCGTTCCTGTTTGTCGTGGCGCTGAACCGCGCCTTGCGGGCGAGCGGCTGGTACACGGCAAATGGCATTGTGGAGCCCGATCTGCGCGATCATGTCGATCTGGTGGCGCTGGCGACGGTCTGCGATGTGGTGCCGCTCATCGGTATCAACCGGGCGTTTGTGCGCATGGGGCTGGCGCAGCTTTCGACCCTGGCACGGCCCGGTTTCGCAGCGCTGGCGCAGATCGCGAAGATCACGCCGCCCTGCACGCCGTATCATCTTGGTTTCGTGCTCGGGCCGCGCATCAATGCCGGTGGACGGGTGGGCCGCTGCAGCCTCGGCGTGGAATTGCTCACGGCGAAAACGGATGCCGACGCGCTCGCCCGCGCGCTCGATGTTCACAACAAGGAACGCCGTACCATCGAATCCACCATTCTCGACGAAGCCATGGCATTGGCCGGCGCGCAGACAGACAGCGCCATTCTGCTGGTGGAAGCGGAGGGCTGGCATTCCGGCGTGGTTGGCATCATTGCGGGCCGCGTGAAGGATCGCTTCCGCAAGCCGACCTTCGTTATCGGCTTCGATGGTGAATTGGGCCGCGGCTCGGCGCGCTCGGTGCCCGGCTTCGATCTCGGCGCTGTCGTGCGCGCCGCGCGGGACGACGGCATTCTCGAAACCGGCGGCGGACACGCGATGGCCGCCGGCGTTTCGCTGAAGCGCGAGCGGCTGGAAGGTTTCCGCGCTTTTCTCACGTCGCACAATGTGTCCGCAGAAGAGCACTGCACAGCGGCGAAAGAGTTCGTCATCGACGCTATTGCGTCGTGTGCGGGCACTACGCCGACGCTGATCGACGACATCGCGCAGCTAGGTCCGTTCGGCGCCGGCAATGCCGAGCCGCTGGTGGCGTTTCCGGATGTTCGCGTGGCTTTCGCCGACGTTGTCGGGCGCGATCATGTGCGGCTGCAATTGCAGGGCGGCGACGGGGCGCGGCTGGAGGCCATCGCCTTTCGCTCTGCCAGCGCGCCGCTGGGGCAGGGGCTGCTTGGCCTCCGCGGCAAGCCGGCGCATGTCGCGGGCTATCTGCGCGCCGATGAGTGGAACGGCCGCCGCCGCGTCCGCCTCCAAGTGGAAGACGCCGCCGCGGCTGGCGTGTGAAACCGAATTTCTGCCCGTCGTCGGCGCATGGGTTAGATGCTTTCCTCACCCTCCCTCAAGGAGAGGGTGGAAAGTCACTCGATTCCGTCGGTTGACTCATGATTCGATGCGTGGCTTGCGTGGGCCGCCTGCCGCGTTTATAGCCGCAATCTCACGCGCCCTTCGTCTATCGGTTAGGACTCAAGATTTTCAATCTTGCAAGAGGGGTTCGACTCCCCTAGGGCGCGCCACGACCGCAATTGATTTCCGTCCAAAATTTTGGCAAGCGCCGATTGCGCGTTCTTCACGCGGGCCATCTGGCGCATCCGGACCCAATTGAAATCCGTGCACAGGCAGCTTTAGGCGTTGTTTCGGCGGCGTCTTCCGGAGAGATTCCTTCAATGGAGCCGAACCCGCCGGCTTGCGCGCTGTGTGAGCAGCAGCGAATTCTCGTCGAGAGTCATATCTTTCCGGCTTTCCTGTTTCGCTGGAAAAAAAAGACGGCGGCAACAACATACTTGCGCTGCAACGAAGACCCAAAGAAGCGAGTCCAGGACGGACTCAAAGTGCCAATGCTCTGCGCCGAATGCGAAGGTTTATTCAATAAGTTTGAGACCGACTTTTGCAACCATGTGTTCCATCCCCTTGTTTCCGGAAAGACCTCATCGGCATCGTATGGCCCTTGGTTACTGAAATTCTGCGTATCAGTTTCGTGGCGCATCCTGGCTCATGCATCGCGTGCTGATGGAGAAGGTGTTCCCGCGCCAGGCGGACATTATTGAACTGACTGAGTTCGGGTCGCGCCTGCGGTAACTCGTTACGTGGCGGGCTTTGCCATCCCATCCATGCCGGGCGGTTCGAGTCCGGCCGTGCGCCGCCGCACACGGAACGGATTCAGCAGCTGATCCGCATAGGCAAGCGGCATGCCGCCATCGATCCCATAAACTTTCGGCATTCGTCTTACGGGAAGGAACGCCGTGCGGAACATGAAATCCCAAAGCGAGACGATCGAGGCAAAGTTGCGGTCGCGCGCTTCCGGTTCATTACTGTGATGCCAACGATGGAAAGCCGATGAGGAAACGAACCAGCGCAGCGGTCCCGCCGTGACCCTGATGTTCGAATGTACAACCAACGAAACCCAACCATAGATCATCATGTAGATGCCGATTGCGATCGGCGAAAAGCCAAGCACAATAATCGGCAAAACCGCCGCGCCTTTCAGGATCACCGCATCGATCGGATGGCTGTGGTACGCAGCCGCCCAGTCCAACTCCTCAACTGCATGGTGGATCGAATGAAAGCGCCAAAGAAAAGGACTACGGTGGAGGGCGCGGTGTGCCCAGTAGAGGCAGAAATCTCCGACCAGCAACGCGGCAATCGTTTGAAGCCATAGTGGCTGTCTCGAAACCAACGCGGTTATGCCGGTGGGCGTCCAGAGCCGCTGGGCCGCCATCGCCACCACCAGCACGGCGCTCATTCCCACCCAGATGAACAGACCATTCACCAAAACGTACGCCAGATCTGTCGTCCAGCCCGCTCGCAAAACCTGCTGGCGCCGCCACGGCCAAAGCCGTTCGAGCGGGATGAAAATGACCGCCGCCAGAAGGGGCATCTCCGCCCACTGCGCTACCTGCATCAGAAAGGGTGGAAAATGCACGTTCTCGCCGGCTGAAGGTTTGTCATTGCGCCTACTGGAAAAACCTTAAGAGCGCATAAACCAGTGGGGCTGGAGCTCGCCGGCATCAGCTCTTGCCGGCGCCTTCTTCCACCTTCAGCTGCGTGAGAGTAGCCGTAACGGTACCAAAGCCGGTGGAACTCCAGAGCTTCAGCGGCACGACATAATGGCCATGTGGCGCGCTGGCGTTGGGAATTTCAGCCAGCCAGGCGTAGGCCGGGGGCAGCTCGCGCCCTTCCTTCAGAATCTTCGGCTTGAAACCGGCGATCTGGTTGTAGTGCAGCTGGCACAAATGCGCCTTGCCGGTGAACAGCCCGTTGTCCAGTTTCACCGGCTCGTCGCGCAGATAGGTGAATTCGATATTGTAGCGCCGCCGTCCATCGAACACCGGGGCCACGGTACCGCAAGGGTTTGTGGCGCTCTCGCGCACGGCGGCGAGTACTGAGGTTGCCGCGCTCAAAGGATCCAGCCCCTCCTTCTTTTCCGCGTCTGTCACGGGATATTTGCGCGTGTCGTATGGCGGATCGGCGAACAGCACCGGCGTGCCATCGGTGCCGTAGGTGAGCTTCACGCGGCGCGGTGGTTTCCCGCCGCGATGGTAATGCGAATCGTACTCCGCCGGTGAAATGCCCGCCGCAGTGAACTGCCCTGCGGCAGTGGCGTCGATGGTGGCTTGCCAGAACGCGCTGACGATACCGCTGGTCTCAAAATGCGAGTTGGTATGGTAGCCATCACCGCCAACATGGATATCGTATTGGGTGTGGCCGAACGGAATGCCGAGAAAGGCAATGGTGTAGTCCACCCCGACGTGGCCTGCCTTGACACTCCCAAGGCTCGCGACTTTCTCCGCGCCACAGGCGGGGGACATCGCGAACGCTACAGCAGTGGCGAGTGCAACAAGCGCAGGGACTTTCGGCATAGGAGACTCCGCGTCACTATCCCCCGCTCCGAAGGATCATACCGCCTGATGAAGATGGTTCAATCGTGACCGCCGCCGCTCCGCTTGCCGAGGAAATCCTGCGGGGCGATCGCCGTGCGCTGGCACGCGCCATCACCATGATCGAATCCACCCGGATCTCAGACCGAAGCAAGGCGGAGGAGCTGTTGACTTCGCTGCTGCCGCACACTGGCCGCGCCATGCGGGTAGGTATCTCCGGCGCGCCAGGCGTCGGCAAGTCCACCTTCATTGAGGCTTTGGGCGCGCATGTCATCGCCAAGGGGCACCGGCTGGCCGTGCTGGCCGTCGATCCCTCGTCACGGCGCAGCGGCGGCTCCATCCTGGGCGACAAGACGCGTATGGAATCTCTCGCGCGCAATCCGGCGGCGTTTATTCGTCCGTCGCCGGCCGGAATGACGCCCGGCGGCGTGGCGCGGCGAACCCGTGAGAGCATGCTCCTGACCGAGGCGGCGGGCTTCGATCTGGTGCTGGTGGAAACGGTCGGCGTGGGGCAGTCGGAGACGGCAGTGTCGGAAATGGTGGACCTGTTCGTGCTCCTGATCGGGCCGGGGGGCGGCGACGAGCTGCAGGGCATCAAACGTGGCGTGATGGAGCTGGCCGACATTGTGCTGGTGACCAAAGCCGACGGAGACCTGAAACCGGCGGCAGCTCGCGCCGCTTCGGAGTACGGGCACGCGTTGCATCTGATGCGGCCGAAATACCCCACTCTGCCGCCACAGGTGCTGCAGGTTTCCGCACTGGAGAGGCAGGGGATCGCAGAGACGTGGCAGGCCATCCGCCAATTCCATGGCGCACTCCAAGCCTCCGGACAGCTTCAGAACTTGCGTAGGACACAGCTCAAATATTGGTTTGGAAATGACTTGCAAATGCTTGTTGCAGAAGCAATTTCATTAAATCCAACGATGCAGCGAGAGGTGGGTGTCGCGGAGGCGGACGTGATCGAAGGACGCTGTCTTCCGGGAGCTGCCGCCCAAAATCTTCTGCGTCTCTATCTGGCCGGGGCGGGAACGCGCACCGATTCACCTGACTGATCAGACTAAAGCAGTGCGCCCAAGGCGGGTTGCAGAAAAGCGTGGCATGCAACATGTCCGAGTTCGGTCGTTGCGAAGCCGAACCGCCAATAGAGAAAGCCCCACAGAGTGCCAGGAACGACGAACCGCACCGCATAATAAACGGGAACTATGGCGGAAGCCGGCTCAAGCGAGACTGTGTTGCTGAGGACGTTCACCAGTTGCACCACAAGGGCAATCGAGATAGCCTGGACTATCGTCAGTTCTGTCGCCGAAGTTCGGCGTAGGCGGCAGAAGAGCCAGGCGAGGGCGGAATAAAGGAACAGGCGATAGATTATGTTCTCCTGAAATGCCCGCAGGAAATAATACGAAAGGCGCTCTTTAAGGCCTTGCCCCTGAATCTCGTGCAGATAACTGAGGGGCAGGTCGCTTCGAAAGAGAAAGGCATCAATCAGGCAGACGTACATCGCCACGCCAATGGCGCACCCCATGCCGATCCAGGGCCAGCGCGCACTATTTCCCAGGAGGCTCAATCCCGACTGCTGGGCAAAGACAGCGCCGGCAACCACCACAACGGCGATCGAGGCGACACGCAGCAGAGGATCGCCACTGGTGATTATTTGGATATTTCGGTCGAACGGCCCGACAATGGCGACAGCCATCGCGAGCGGCAGAATGACGAGTAAAACCGGGTCGATTGCGCCAAGTCGCCGGTCAGGCAGTGCGGTAGCCAGCATCGGGCAGGCTTTAGCGGAGCCGGGTTAACATGCTGCTATTGGGCCGGCTGGAACCCTTGACGCTGCCAAGCACCCCCCTTATGAGGACCGCTTCTTTTCGGACTGGAAGTGTTATGTCGCGCCGCTGTGAATTGACCGGCAAGGGGCCCATGGTCGGCCACCATGTCAGCCACGCCAACAATAAGACGAAGCGGGTGTTCCGGCCCAATCTGCAGGTCGTGTCGCTGGCGAGCGATGCGCTGGGCCAGAAGGTGAAGCTGCGCATCAGCATGAATGCGCTCCGCTCGGTAGACCGCTCCGGCGGCTTGGACCCGTTTCTGCTGAAGGCAAAGGAGGATGTGCTCTCTGATCGCGCCATCAGGCTCAAGCGCCAGATCGCGAAGAAGCAGGCCACGGCGGAAAGCAAAGCGGCGTAGGCTACCCCGCCACTTCGAACATCAGCAGCACGGTCCGCTGCAGCATCAGATTATAGTTGTCGTCGGAGATCATGTAGAGCAGCGTCTTGCCGTTGGCATCACGGCGCAGCGCTAGCCCCTCCATGTTATCGATATTCTCGTGCATGGTGAATTTGGCGATTTCTTCGCCATCCAGCCGTGCGCCAGGTTTCACGGCCGCGATGTTCACCCGCCGCACCGCCACGACCACGCCGCGCAGCGGCCCGAAATAATGGCGCTCCAGCAAATATAACGAGCGGCCATCCGGGCTCATCGCCGCGTCGGAGATTTCATAGGGATCGTGGTGCTTGACGCTGAGGCGCTCGAAACGTGCGCCCGGCTTATGACCCGGAATTGGAATCAACCAGGCCGAATGATCGTTGCCGCGCACCTGCGGAGTTTCCGCCACCGCGAACAGCGTACCGGGCGTGATCCGTGTCAGCCCTTCCAGGCCCGAATTAAAATCGAGGGTTTTGATATCGTCCGGCGCCGGAATGGTTGTGGGCACCGCATCCAGCGATTTTTCGGTATCGTAGTGCAAAATGCGCGCATCGCGTTCGAAGCTGACGGCTACCGGACCATCGAGGCCTTTGTCCGACAACGCCGCCAAGCCTTCCGCATCCGCCTCGATTTTCGCCTTCAGCTTACTGCCGTCCTCGCCTTCCATGTCGGCGAGCAGGCCGCCTGTCATGCCAGCAAGATTGCCATGCTTGTCATAGGTCAGCGTTGCGCGCAGCCAGTGACCTTCATCGGATTGCGAGAGGAGGCGCGTGCCATCCGCGCTGATCAGCAGTCCGGACCAGCCCCCAAAGCGCGCGTCCGATGAATTGATCTCCAGCCCACCGCGATAAATGAGGGCGCCGACCCGCGACTCTTTCAAATCCGCAGAAGAAAGGGGCAGCGGCTTGTATGTAAGCGCCACATTGTCCGCCGGTTGCGGCGGCCGGATCACAGCCATGCCGCCCAGACCGGCGCAAAACAGCGCGCCAAACAGGCCAGTGAGAATCAGCGTACTGCATCCGCGTCGAAGGCTCATGCGAAAGCCCGCAAACGATTGCGTGGCGTCGCGCGATGGCGGCCGGAATGCGCGAGATGCGCTGTCTCTTCCGAGAACAGCGAAATCAATTGCTCTGTCATGGCGCCGCCCAGCTGCTCGGCATCGATAATGGTGACGGCGCGGCGGTAATAGCGCGTGACATCGTGGCCGATGCCGATGGCGACCAGCTCAACGGATGATTTCTCTTCGATATCGGCTATGACGCGCCGCAGGTGCTGCTCCAGATAGTTGCCGGAATTCACCGAAAGGGTGGAATCGTCGACCGGCGCGCCATCGGAGATCACCATCATGATCTGGCGTTGCTCAGGCCGCCCCATCAGCCGCCTGTGGGCCCACATCAGCGCTTCACCGTCGATGTTTTCCTTCAGCAGGCCTTCGCGCATCATCAGGCCGAGATTCTTGCGTGCACGCCGCCATGGTTCATCGGCTGCCTTGTAGACGATGTGCCGCAGATCGTTGAGGCGTCCGGGATGCGGCGGCTTGCCGTCGGCGATCCACGTCTCGCGGCTCTGGCCGCCTTTCCAGGCGCGCGTGGTAAAGCCGAGAATTTCCGTTTTCACGCCGCAGCGTTCCAAGGTGCGCGCTAGAATATCGGCGCACATCGCCGCCACCATGATCGGTCGTCCGCGCATGGAACCCGAATTGTCCAGCAGCAATGTGACGATCGTGTCGCGGAAGTTGATGTCCGTTTCGCGCTTGAAGGAAAGCGGATGCATGGGATCGATGATGATGCGCGGGAGCCGCGCCGTGTCGAGCAGCCCTTCCTCCAGATCGAATTCCCAGCTGCGATTCTGCTGCGCCAGCAACAGGCGTTGCAAACGGTTTGCCAGCCGCGCCACCAAACCCTGCATGGCTTGCAGCTGCTGATCGAGAAAATTGCGCAGGCGCGACAGTTCTTCGCTGTCGCACAGATCCGTGGCGCTGACGATTTCATCGAACCTGGTGGTGAAAACGCGATAGCCCCATTCATCCTGATGCGCGAACGGTTGCTCCGGGCGCCACGGCCGCATGCCTTCGTCGCTCTCCTGCGCATCCGTGGGTTCGGCGGTTTGCATTTCCACTTCGGAAGCGGCGTCGTCGGCATCCTCGTTTTGGGATTCGCTGATTTCAGATTCTGTCACGTCCGAGTCCGGCTTGGCTTCCGCGCCTTCGCTTCCTTCCTGGCCTTCCGGTTCCCCCGCTTCATCCATTCCTTCGGCTTCGGCATCATCACCGGCTTCGTCGCCCAATTCGAGATCGCGCAGAATGGTGCGCGTCAGCTTCGCGAAACCTTTCTGGTTGCGCATCGCGGCTTCGAGCTTTCCAAGATCGGCGCCGGCGCGCTCCTCGATCCATGGCCGCCAAAGATCGACCACGCTTTTCGCGCTCTCCGGTGGCTCCGCTCCTGTGAGCCGTTCGCGCACGATCATCGCCACGGCATCGGCGAGTGGCGCATCGGAGCGATCCGTCACCTTCGCGAGCCCGCGTGCCGAATACCGCGCCTCCAGATTGGCTGCGAGGTTGCCCGCCACGCCTTGCATGGCGAGCGCGCCAATGGCTTCCACCCGCGCCTGCTCTGCGGCTTCGAACACGGCCGCACCCTCGATGGTGTGCGGACGGAACTGCTGATGAATCTTGTCTTCGTGATAGGCGAGCTTCAGGGCATACGCATCGCCCGCGCCGCGCACGATGGCGATTTCCGATGGCGGCAGGTTGCGCGAAGGTAGCGGCAGCCGCGCTTTCTTGCCTTTCAGCGCCGGCGGCTCTGCAGAGAAATTCACTTCGAGCTCCGGCTCGCCCGCGAGCGCGCGCACCGCAGTGCCGACGGCGCGCTTGAAGGGTTCTGCCGGGTTCTCGGATTTCATGCCGGTAATGTAGAGGAGCTACGGTGCGGAACAAACGCCCGTAATGCCGCTCCCGTCGAAAAGCATGTTTTGCGGTACCGCCGGCGCCTCGCAGGCGAAGAAGTACATGTAATGATAGGTGCCGATATGGGCTTCCTGGTTCGGCGGCAGCACGTCGGTGGTGCCGAAATTCTGCGCCTGGCAGGTCTTGTCGAACGTATCGCCATTGCCGGCATTGGCCTCGGCGAAACAGAAGCCAACCTTCACGGGGTACTCGCACTTGTTCTGCACAGCCTCTTTGACGTTCTGCACGCAGGAGGATGCGTTGCGGAAATCCCGCTTTCCGGATTTGATGGCATCCGCGCCCGCCATGATGGCGCCGCGGCTGGGCTTCCAGTTGCTGGCAACAACTTTGGTATCCGGCGGCAACCCCGCCACTTCGTCATGATAGCTGTTGGGATCGCAACCGACGGAATCGAACCCGCGGCCGGTTGCGTATTTCGTCCATTCGCTGACCGCGGCATCGCGGCTTGCGGGATCGACAATCGGGAATTCCGACGACAGCAGGTAGACAGACTTTCCAGCCTTCATCTGCGCCTGATCGATGGCAACGCAGGTTTCAAGAGTCGTGGCTTCAGCGGCGCCGCAAACCAGGCTCGCGCCGGTCAACAAACATACAAAGAAAATGTGCCCGTATTTCATGCTGTCCCGGCCCAGCTCCGGTCGCCGGCACATCATGACGTGGGAGAATACGGCGGCACAAGCCCGCAAAGGCTCAGGCGACGAGGACTTTTGCCGCGCTTTCCGGCAATTCCTCGCCAAACGCACGCTGGTAGAACTCTGCTACGCTGGCGCGCTCCAGTTCGTCGCACTTGTTCAGGAACGTCAGGCGGAAGGCAAAGCCGATATCGCCGAAAATTTCGGCGTTCTCGGCCCACGTCATCACCGTGCGCGGGCTCATGACCGTGGAGAGATCGCCATTCACGAACGCGTTGCGAGTCATATCCGCCACGCGCACCATCGCGGAAATCTGCTTCCTCTTCTCCGCTGTCGCCGTATAGGACGGCACCTTGGCGAGCACGATGTTCACTTCGTTGTCGTGCGGCAGATAGTTCAGCGTGGTGACGATGTTCCAGCGATCCATCTGTCCCTGATTGATCTGTTGCGTGCCGTGATAGAGGCCGGTGGTGTCGCCCAACCCAATCGTGTTGGTGGTCGAGAACAGACGGAATGCGGGATGGGCGCGGATCACGCGATTCTGATCCAGCAAGGTGAGTTTGCCTTGCGCTTCCAGCACACGCTGGATCACGAACATCACATCGGGGCGGCCGGCATCGTATTCGTCGAACGCCAGCGCCACGGGATGCTGCAATGCCCAGGGCAGCAGGCCCTCGCGAAACTCCGTTACCTGCTGTCCTTCACGCAGCACGATGGCATCCTTGCCGATCAAATCGATACGGCTGATGTGGCTGTCGAGATTGACGCGGATGCACGGCCAGTTCAGCCGCGATGCCACCTGCTCGATGTGCGTCGATTTTCCCGTGCCGTGATAACCCTGGATCATCACGCGGCGGTTGAAGGCGAAGCCGGCCAGAATGGCGAGCGTGGTGTCACGGTCGAAACGATAGGCTGAATCGCGGTCCGGCACATATTCGTTGCCGCGCGAAAACGCCGGCACCTTCATCTTGGCATCGATGCCGAAAGTATCTTTCACATCGACCTTGGTGTCGGGCACGGACGCCGTGTCGAGGCCCTGAGGCTCCATGTTCATGCTTGTATCCGGCTTTACGACTCGGGCGGAAGCCGCCGCTAGTGGGGGAGGGGCCGGCGCCTAGGTCAACCCGGAGGCGCGCAGCACGCCATAGGCCTTGATAACCTGCTTGAGACGCTCTTCAGCGCCCCGATCGCCGCCGTTTGCGTCGGGATGAAACCGCTTTACGAGTTCCTTATATCGCGCCTTGATCTGGAGCAAGGTAGCGCCGGGGTCAAGGTTCAGCACCTCGAGCGCGCGTTCCTGCAGGCCGGTGAGCCGTCGCTCGGGCGGGCGCGGCCGCGGCTTTTCTGCCGTGTCGCCAAACACCCCATAGCCGTCGTCGAATTCGTACGGTCCTCTGCCGTTGCGCGGCTTGGCGGAGCGCTTTCCCAGCGGCCAGGTGGGGCGGTGACCGGTGATCGCCGCCTCGCGAAACGCTTCGATCTCGTCCTCGCTCATGCCGCGGAAATAATCCCACGATTCATTGTGAGCGCGGGCGTGCTCCAGGCAGAACCACAAATGCTCGTTCAGATCGTCGCGGGATTTGGGAACGCGGTGCGTCCCTTCCTTTATGCAATCGGGACGCGCACAGGCACGCGCAGCGGCTGGCCGAGGCGCAGACCGATCCGGCTTGATCCGGATGTCCTTCTTGTATCGCGTGTGCGTCTCCCGCTGCATGCTCGAATTATGGGTGCAAAGTCTGAAAAAACAAGAAAACGAAACACTTGACTTTGGTTCCGGAACCCATGAGGCATCTGGCAAATGGCTGCATCGGATGCAATCGCGCAGAAGCTCACGGTGGCGTTTTCGCCCCGCGAATTGTCCGTGATGGACGATAGCGCGAAACATGCCGGCCATTCGGGCAGCCGCCCGGAAGGCGAAACCCATTTCAGCGTGCGCATCGTCTCCGATGGCTTCGAGGGATTATCGCGGGTGGAACGCCAGCGGCGTGTCTATGCTGCGTTGGCGGACGAGCTCAAAACGCATGTCCACGCGCTTTCGCTGACAACTCTGACACCCGCCGAAGCCCGGAACGAGCACTAAAAGTAAGGCTTCAACCCTCCCCTTGAGGGAGGGTCGAAAAATCTGAAGCGAAGCGGAAGATTTTTCGGGGAGGGGTTAATCGTTGCCAGCAGAATACCCCTCCCCGAAATTCGCTCGCATGCGCTCGCAAATTTCGACCCCCCTCAGGGGAGGGTGTATATGTCCGCACTGTATTACGCGCTCGCCCGCGGCTCACTCGAAGCCGGCGGGGTGATGCGGAGCGCGGTGATCTGGTTGCGCTGCCGCCGCAGGATTTCGAACTTATATCCGTGATACGCGAAGCGCTGCCGCGGCTCGGGAATGGTGCGTGCTTCGTGGATCACGAGGCCGGCCACTGTGGTGGCCTCTTCATCCGGCAAGTTCCAGTCAAGTTCCCGGTTGAGATCGCGAATCGGCGTGGCGCCGTCCACGATATAAGAGCCGTCGGTCTGCGGGCGGATGCTGCTCCGGCTGCTGCGCTCGTGCTCATCCGGGATGTCGCCGAAGATTTCATCGACGATGTCATCGCGCGTGATCAGCCCCTGCAACGCGCCATATTCGTCCACCACCAGCGCAAAATGCGAACGGTGGGTGCGAAAGGCGGCAAGTTGTTCTTCCAGAGTCGTTGTGTCCGGCACGAACCAGGGCGGTGCTATAAGCGAAAGAATGTCGAAACCTTCGAGCGAACCTTTTCGTCGCACGAATTCGCGCAGCACGTCGCGGGTGTGCAGGATGCCGAGGATATTGTCCTGTCCCTCGCGCCAGACCGGCACCCGTGCGTGCCGCGCCTCCACCAGGTCGTCGAACAATTTCTGTTGCGGCTGATCGGCATCGATGGCCACCATGTTCTTGCGGTGAACCATGACGTCGCCGACTTTCAATTCCGGCAGATCGAGCAGGCCGCTCAGCATGTCGCGGTGCTCGCGCTCGACCGAGCCTTCGCGGTGGTGCACTTCCACCGTGCCGCGGATTTCCTCATGCGGCTCGACCACGGGTTCGCCTTCCGTGCGGGTGATACCCACGAGCCCGAGCAGCCGCCACACCACGATCTGCACAAAGCCCACCACAGGCGCCAGCACACCAACGGTCAGCTTGAGCAGCCAGGCGACATTCAGAGCGAAACGGTCGGTGCGCGCGATCGCGAGCGTCTTGGGCAACACCTCGGCGAACACCAGCAGCACGAACGTCATCACCACGGCCGTGATTGCAACAGCGCGTTCTCCATATCGGGCGGCCAGCACTTCGGTCGTCAACGATGAAATCAGGATGTTGAGAAACGTATTGCCGAACAGGATAGCGCCGATCATTCGCTCCTTGTCGGCGACCAGCTTGTTCACCTCGCGCGCGGGCCGCGAGCCTTCCCGCTCCAGCTGCAGCATGCGTGCGCGCGAAACGGCGGTGAGTGCCGTCTCGGAGCCTGAGAAAAATCCGGACAGCGCAATGAGCACAATGATGAAAAAGGCAAACAGGATGAGAGACATGGCATTCCTCGAAAGCCGCGGAAGCGGCGCCGCCTTATAGCCGGATGCAGAGCAGGCGACTAATCCGTAAGAACGGTTTTCACGGCATCTAGCGGCACATCGGCGGAAACAAAGGCGTGGCCAAGCCCGCGAACCAGCACGAATTTCAGCTTGCCGCCTTCGGCTTTCTTGTCGTGCCGCATGTATTCGATGAGCGCGTCTGCGTCGGGACGCGTGCCGTCCAGTTCGTCGATCCGCGTACGCAGGCCGGCATTTTGCAGATGGCGGCTAAGGCGTTCGGTGTCTCCGCGCGCGGAATGTCCCAGCCGTTCGGACAACCGAAACGCCAGCACCATCCCGATGGCGACTGCCTCGCCGTGCAATAGCGCACCGGAATAATTCGTCGCCGCTTCCAGCGCGTGGCCGAAGGTGTGCCCCAGATTGAGCAGCGCGCGTTCTCCGGTCTCGCGCTCGTCGCGCGCCACGATGGCGGCTTTCATCCGGCAGCAATGCGCGATGATGTGCGACAGTGCCGTGGCAGCATCGCCCGCGAGTGCCGTTTCGCCATTGGCTTCCAGCCAGCTGAAGAAATCCGCATCGCCGAGCGCCGCGTACTTCACCACCTCTGCATAGCCGGCGAGCAATTCGCGGCGGGGCAGGGTGGCGAGCGCGGCCGTATCGGCAATCACAATCTTCGGCTGGTGAAAGAGTCCGATAAGGTTTTTGCCTTCGGGCACATCGATGGCGGTTTTGCCGCCGACAGACGAATCCAACTGCGCCAGTAATGTGGTCGGCGCTTGCGCAAAATTCACACCGCGTTTCAGCACGCCCGCGGTGAAGCCTACGAGATCGCCGACGACACCGCCGCCTAGCGCAACAATCAATCCGCCACGCTCCACACCAAGGCGCAGCAGTTCGCGGCACAGCTTCTCCAGCCACTCAAAACTCTTCGTCTCTTCGCCGGGCGGAAGGACTATGGGCCGTGCGTCGATCCCACTCTCGCGCAGCGCCGAAAGGAACGGTTCCAGATGAAAGCGCGCCACGTTCTCATCCGTCACCACCGGAACAACGCCGCGTGCGAACGGCGCCAGCAACTCGCCGCCCCGTGCCAGCAAGCCGTCGCCGACATGAATCGTGTAGCTGCGGGAGCCGAGCGCGACAGAAACGGTTTCGCTCATTCCAGCATTCCCCGTTCCTCCAGCGCCTCAAGGATGCGCTGCACGCTGGCGCCATGCGGCCCATCTTCGCCGGTTACCGTCAGGTCGGCCTGCGCATAGATCGGCTCGCGCTCCGTCAGCAGGCGCCCGAGAATCTCCTGCGGGTTGCCATTGCGCAGAAGAGGGCGGGTGTCGCGCCGGCTCACTCGCGTCACCAGCACCTCGATCGGAACGTTGATCCACACCGACAAGGCAGCCGCCTTGACGTTCTCGCGGATCGGCTCATCGATAAACGCGCCGCCGCCGGTCGCCAGCACATGCGGGGGTCCGTGCAGCAGCCGTGAGATCACCTTGCGCTCGCAATCGCGAAACGCCGCCTCGCCGTAGCGATCGAAAATATCATTGATCGAGCAGCCGGCGGCCGCTTCGATCTCCGCATCGGCGTCGCGGAACGGCACCTCCAGCCGCGCCGCCAGCCGCCGCCCGAGGGAACTTTTGCCGGCGCCCATCATGCCGACCAGCGCGACGGTGCGTTTCAACCGGACCATAGTTCCCGATTACAGGGCAAATTGCCGCCTGCCAACCTTCTTGCCGAAGGGCGGTCCAATCCGCCACAACATGAGTCATGAACAGATATGGCACCCACGAAGGCGGCATGGGTTGGACGCCGCGGATTCTTTTGGCGATTCTGGTGCTTGTGATTCTCGGAGGCCTCGCCCTTGGCATCTATGCGGGCACCCTCAAGCCGCCGCACCAAAGCTACACTGTCGTCATCCCCAACGCGCGCTTCCCGAGCTAAAGCAGGAGACGCGCGCGCGCTGCCGGCCGACGGCGCGCGCCTGATCGAAAACTTCCTCGACATGATGAGCGCCGAACGCGGCGCCAGCGCCAACACGCTCGCCGCCTACCGCCGCGACCTGGTGGATTTCGGCGCCAGCCTTGCGCGCTCCGGCACTGCGTTCCGCACCGCCGCGCCTGCCGATCTGAAGGGCTATATCGCCTCGCTGTCGGGCATGGCCTCGGCCACGCAATCGCGGCGGCTTTCTGTGTTGCGGCAGTTCTATGCCTTTCTCTACGGCGAAGGCATCCGCGCGGACGATCCCACCGGCACCCTGCAATCGCCACGGCGCGAACGTCCGTTGCCGAAAATCCTGTCGCGAGCCGATATCGACATCTTGATTGCTACCGCAGGCGAAAAGCAGGATGCGGACTCGCTGCGCCTCACCTGCATTCTGGAGGTACTCTACGCCTCCGGGCTGCGTGTCTCGGAACTTGTGACTTTACCGCTTGCCGCCGCGCGCAATCGCGATGGGTTTCTGCTGGTGCGCGGCAAGGGCAACAAGGAGCGGCTGGCGCCGCTCAATGCACCCGCGCGCAAAACCATCGCAGCATACCTCAAAGTGCGCGACGAATTTCTGTCCAAGGGCGCGAAGGAGAGCAAATATCTGTTCCCCTCGCGCAGCAGCGAGGGCCATCTCACGCGGCGGCGCCTGCACCAGATGCTGAAGGAATTGGCGCTGAAGTCCAATCTCGATCCCGCGAAACTGTCGCCGCATGTGTTGCGGCATGCGTTCGCGACGCATCTGGTGGAAGGCGGCGCCGATCTGCGCAGCGTGCAAACCATGCTCGGCCATGCCGATATCGCCACCACGCAAATCTACACGCATGTGGCAAGCGCGCGCCTGCGCGAGGTGATGCTCTCCGCCCACCCCTTGGCAAAACCCAAACGCCGGGCCTGAGGCTTGGTGGCGGCTTTGTTTCCCGCACTCCTCCGCCGTACTAAACTAGGGCACGTCTTGGGGGGAGAGCGGCGATGAAATCGGGGGCATTGGCGGGAGTGGCGGCGGCGTTGTTGCTTTCGACAGCGCTGGCGCGGGCGGATGTGGAGATATCGGCCAAGGCCACCAGCAACATGAGCTGCGAGGCCGGCGTGTGTACGGCGACCGCGCAGAAGGCGGTGCTGAATGTGAGCGATCTCGCCACCATGCTGGCGAGCGGCGATGTGGCGGTGAAGACCGGCCTAATTGCGAAGGACATCGATATCGATCAAGCGCTCTCGTGGTCAAACACCAGCCGGCTGACGTTGGATGCGCAAGCATCCGTGACGGTGAAGAAGCAGATCACCGTGGCGGGGCAGGGCGCGCTGACCATCGTCACCAATGACAGCGGCGGCGCGAAAGGCAAAACCAAAACCGGCGAGTTCATCATTGTGCCGGAACGCGGCAGCGTGCAGTTCTGGGATCTGGGCAGCAGCCTGACGATCGACGGCAGCAGCTACACGCTGGTGGGCGATATCAGGACTCTTGCTGCGGATATCGCCGCCAACCCCTCCGGCTTCTACGCGCTGGCTAAGCCTTACGATGCGAGTGTGGATGGGGTGTATAGTTCATCGCCGGTAGCAGCCTCGGTTACCGGGATTATTCAGGGACTGGGGAATGCGATCTTGAATCTTACAATTGAGTTTAGCAGCAATCAGAACCTTACTATCATTGGTTTGATCCAACAGGTTGAGACGACGGGGGCGATACACTCCCTCGGAATCGTGCATGCCGATATTCGGGGAGTTTCTTCGACCGGCAACTATGGCCCGACTGGTTTGCTAGTTGGAGACAATGACGGCGCCATCGACCATTGTTGGAGCCGTGGCGCCATAGCGTTTCCGGGTGGCGACGGAATAATTGCGGGCGGCATCGCCGGAGCCAACCGTGGAACGATATCAAGCTCATTCACGCATATAAATACCTTGTTGACCGGCGGCATTGCGGACGCCGGAGGACTGGTTGGGTTCAACCTCGGCAAAATTATAGATACCTATTCGTACGGAATCATTAGAATACGGTCGACGGCCGAAACCAATGTCGGAGGACTTGTCGCGTATAATTCGGGGAGCGTTGCCAACAGTTTTTCGATCACGTCGCTGAAGGGCGGAAGAAGCAATCAGGTTGTCAACGCAGATGGTGTTATTGGTTTGAATGACACGAACGGTGCTGTGACGAGCTCATACGCGGCAGGCTCCTTGATCTTGAAAGCGGGCGACAACAGCACGAACATCGGTGGCTTCGTTGGTGATGATCAATCGTCGGGAAGGCTCAGCGCAAGTTATTGGGACCTTGACAAGGGCGTCAGCGATCCGAAGCGCGGCGCCGGCAACAGGAAAAACGACCCCGGCGTCACGGGATTGACAACGGAGCAGCTTCACTCCGCTCTACCGGATGGATTCAATCCCAAAATCTGGAAGCAAGACATGAATAAGAATCAGGGTCTTCCGTACCTGGCTGCGCTTCCTGTGAAGTAGCCATCGAGATATTTTCCGCTGTGCCTTTGTTTTGGGGGCTATGGTATGCGTACCGTTGCTACGTTGGTTATCGCTAGCACGGGCGATACGCTGAATGGGGCAAGTTCCTTGCCTCTGGGCACGCAATATCAATCGGTGACATTCATCAACGCCGGCGGCACCGCACACTGGTATATTACGTCGACCCATTGAGTATCCCGCGAGCCAGCGCTTGCGCGAAGTGATGCTCTCCGCTCACCCGCTCGCCAAAACCAAACGCCGCGTCTGAACGAAAGCCTCGGGCCTTCGGCAACAGGAAACGCCAGCTTTCCCGACAATCAGTTGCCGCGCGGCGGCGGGTTGTGCGACTGCCACTGCGCCATGCTGTGGCGGCTGTCTTCTCTCATGGAATCCCACTCGGACTGGCGCGCGCAAAGACGCTTCGCGCCCAGCCGGGAACCCGTCACCGCTTCGGTGCGGCAGACGATAGGGTTGGTATCGGCCTGGGCGCTCGCGGAGGCTGCGGGCGCGGCCTCCGCCGCTGGAGCGGCAGGCGCCGTGGACAGCGGCCCGGCGGAAGGCGTGCTGCTGGCTGGTGTTGCTGCAGTCGTGGTGGGCGCCGCGGTTGCCGCCGCACCCGGGGCTGGCGCGCTGGCCGGTTCCGCCAGGCTGGCAACGGTGCCGCTCAGCAAGATCGTGCCAGCAAATATGACGACAGAACGCAGGCGCATGTGGAGACCCCCTTTTTGACAATTCTCGTCATGCTTTGGCGGGCGGAGGTCGGCTGCCAAGTAACATCACCGATAGCGCCATGTTGGCCGTCAGGAATTCGCAGGAATTCGGCGCGCAATGCACGATGCAGCGACTCTTCACAGCTGCGTGACCTGACTTTCTAACGCCTTGCGCACTGGTGTCCCGGCGCGTGCCGCGCCCGATCTGACGGCTTCTCCCCGTGTTTCGCGGCCGATTGACCATTTGTTGACACCAATAGGGTCAATTGCCACCTTCGGTTGACCCCGCGCCATCGCTTCCCCGGCGCCCATTCGCTGAAGGCCCATGCACGCCTACCTGGATTTCGAACGCGCCGTTGCCGACCTCGAAGGCAAGATCGTCGAGCTGCGCCAGCTCTCGGCAGATGATGCTTCCGTCAAAATTGACGACGAGGTGAAGCGGCTGCAGGCGCGCGCCGATCAGCTGCTGCGCGAAACCTATGCGAGACTCACGCCATGGCAGAAGGCGCAGGTGGCGCGTCATGCGGCGCGCCCGCATTTTTCGGATTACGTCACCGGGCTGATCGACGAATTCACGCCGCTGGCGGGCGATCGTCTGTACGGCGAAGACAAAGCGATCGTTGCGGGGCTCGGCCGCTTTCGCGGCGCACCGGTCGCTATCGTCGGGCAGGAGAAGGGCAGTGACACGCAAAGCCGGGTCAAGCACAATTTCGGTATGGCAATGCCGGAAGGCTATCGCAAGGCGCAGCGGCTGTTCGATCTCGCGGACCGTTTCGACCTGCCGGTGATCTCGTTCGTGGATACACCCGGCGCCTATCCCGGCGTGGGCGCGGAGGAGCGCGGGCAGGCGGAGGCTATCGCGCGTTCCACACAGGCATGCCTTGCGCTGCGCGTGCCGTTTGTCTGCGTGATCACGGGGGAGGGCATGTCCGGCGGCGCGCTGGGCATCGCGGTGGCCAACCGCGTCTACATGCTGGAACATTCGATCTATTCGGTGATCTCTCCGGAAGGTTGCGCCTCCATTCTCTGGCGCAGCGCCGACAAGGCGCAGGATGCTGCGGCGGCGCTGAAAATCACCGCCCAGGATCTGCTGAACCTGAAAGTGATCGACGGCATTATTCCGGAGCCGATGGGCGGCGCGCATCGTGGCCGCGAAACGGCCATTCAGGCCGTGGGTGAAACCATCGCGCGCGCCTTCGCCGACATGCAGCCGCTGTCGCGCGACGAGTTGCGCAACCAGCGCCGCCAGAAATACCTCGATATCGGCCGCAATCTGGCGCCCTAGCGATTGAGCGGGACGGCCTTGCAGCCGGTGAACGACGCGCCGGGCGTTTCAAAGGTCGCTGTGCCCTGATGCTCCCAGATGGTTGTCTTGCCGTCGCTGTAGCGCGCACCGGAGCCGGACATTGCGATCGGCAGATGGAATGTCTGGCCCTGCGCATACAGCGTGACGCTCTTTGCGTCGGCCGAATAACCGGCGGCAATGTCCACATTCAACGGACACCGGTAGAGTGCTGCCGCTGCGTGCGCCGGCGCGGTGGTTGCAACAATCACCAATGTCATCACGAAAAAGACCCCACGCATCTTTGTATCCCTCGCTTTTCGCACCCTCCCCTTGAGGGAGGGTCGAAATTTGCAAACGTAGTGAAGCAAAGTTCGGGGAGGGGTCAATTCTCGGTCCAGTGTAACCCTCCCCGAAAAATCTCTCGCTACGGCTCAAGATTTTTCGACTCTCCCTCAAGGGGAGGGGTCGGGATCACGCTAGGACCTCGCCGCGCTCTTTAGGCACCGATCAGGTGGCGCAGGATGAAGTACAGCCCGCCGGAAATCGCCATTGCCGCGGGAAGCGTCAGCACCCAGGCGCTGACGATCGAGCGCACGGTCGACCATTGCAGCCCGGAACCGTTCGCCGCCATCGTGCCGGCCACGCCGCTAGACAAGATGTGCGTCGTAGAGACAGGCAGTCCGTACGCTTCCGCCGCGCCGATGGTTGCCGCCGCCACCAGTTCAGCCGAAGCGCCTTGCGCGTAGGTCAGGTGCGTCTTGCCGATGCGCTCGCCGACCGTCACAACGATGCGCTTCCAGCCCACCATCGTGCCAAGGCCCAGCGCAATCGCCACGCACACCTTCACCCACAGCGGAATGTAGCGTGTGCCGTGCTGCAGACCGTCGGTGTACGCCTTCAACGTTGCCGTTTCGGCAGCGCTGAACTTCGCGCCCTGTTTCGGCAGCAGGCGAAGGGCATCGCCGGTGAGATACATCTCGTTGCGCAGGTTGGGCGTTGCCGCCGCCGGCACGTGGGAAATGGCGCCGTAGTTCTTCACGTTCTTCGCAATGTCGCCGGAAATGGTGGAGAGGCCGGCGAACACTTCCGGCTTGTTCAGCGCCTTCAGCCGAAGCGCATCACCCAGGACATGCCGCGCCTGGTCCAGCGCCATCTGCGGCTGACCGCCAGCATGCGCGGCGAACACCTTCTGCGCTGCCATGGTGGATTGCACGAAAGCGGGCGTGGCGGTATCCGGCATCGTACGATTGAGCGCGTAGGCCGTCGGCGCCGCGCCGATCAGGATGAGCATGATCAGGCCCATGCCCTTCTGGCCGTCATTGCCGCCATGGGCGAACGACACCGCGGTGCAGGTGAAGATGAGGGTGCCGCGAATCCACCATGGCGGCGGCTTGTCGTGCTCTGGCTCCTTGTACAGTTTCGGATTGCGCACCAGAAACTTCATCACCAGCAGCAACAGCGCGGAGAACACGAAGCCCATCAGGGGACTGAACAGCAGCGCCTGCGCCACGTTCTGCGCCTGGCCCCAATCGACGCCGGAGGTCGCCGCACCGGCCGGCGCCATCAGCTGGTTGGCGATGCCGACGCCCATGATGGAGCCGATCAGCGCATGGCTGGAGCTGTTGGGAATGCCCATCGCCCACGTCGCGAGATTCCAGATGATCGCGGCGATCAGCAATGAAAAGATCATGGCATAGCCGGCACTGCTGCCGACCTGCAGGATGAGCTCGACGGGCAGCAGGGTGATGATGCCGTAGGCCACAGCGCCGGTGGAAATCATCACGCCGAGAAAATTGAACACACCGGACCAGACGACCGCGAATACCGGCGCCATGGAATTGGTATAAATAACGGTGGCAACGGCGTTGGCGGTATCGTGGAACCCGTTGACGAACTCGAAGCCCAGCGCAATCAGCAGCGCCACGCCGAGCAGCCCGAACACGCCCAGCGCGAGCGTTTCATGAACGCTGTGGATATCGTCCAGCAGGCCGTGAATGCCATAACCGAGGCCGCAGGCCAGCAGCGCCACGAACACAACGACAGTGCCGGGGCCCGTGCGGTGATCGAATCGGGGAGCGCCTGGCCGGTACGATTGTGCGGTGTCGACAGCGGCCATTGAACTCTCCCTTCGCAAGCCGGGGAGTCCTATTGGGCCGATGCAACAATTTTGTGACGCGCTAGCGCGGGAAATACTTCAGATACGGTTCGGCTTCGCGCAAGGCTCGCGCGAAAGAGGGACGCGCCATCAGACGTTGCAAATAGGCGTAGGCGTGCGGGTGCTTCTCCGAAAACGGCTGCACCTCATTCGCGTACCACAGCGCCGGTGCGGCGGCGCAATCCGCCATGGAAAATTCTGCACCCGCCGCCCATTGTTTCGACCCCATCGCGCCATCCACCAGCTCCAGCGCAGTAGCAAGCAGCTTGCGCGCTTCATCGACGCCGAACGGATCGTGCTGGCCTTCCGCGCGCAGACGGTCGCCGACAATCTTCTGCATCGGCACGTTCACATAGAGATCGAAGAAGCGGTCGCGCATGCGCATCTGCCGCGCGAGGTCGGAATCTGCCGGAATGAAACGCGTTGCGCCGGGATAGTGCTGGTCCAGATATTCGATGATGATGCTGGTTTCCGGCACCGTCCAGTCGCGCGCCCCGTCGACCAGCACGGGAATTTTGCCGATCGGCCAGAGTTCGAAGAATTCGCGTCGCGAAGTGTCATCGCCAAAGTTGACGACGTGCGGTTCGAAGGGCGTGTCGTTCTCGTACAGCGCGATCAGCACTTTCTGGCTGAACGAGGATAGCGGATGGAAATAGAGTGTCAGGTTCATGGTTTCTCCTATTTCGCTGGTGCTGTCTTGGCGGCGGGGTGGTTGAATTCCGCCTCGATGGTGAAATCGACATCGTCGCTCACGCCCATCGTCGTTCCCGGCGCAGGAATGCCAAAGCCCATGCCGAAGGCGGACCGCTTCAGGGCGCCGTGCGCTGAAAAGCCGATACGTGCGCCTTTGGGATCGTACGGGTTCGCCGCGTAGCCGCCGTTGAAGGTCGCATCCCAACTCACCGGTAGCGCGACACCGTGAAGATCCAGCTCGCCGGTAATGCGGGCGGTGTTCGGTCCCGTCAGCTCGACCTTGGTGGAGCGGAACGTCATCTGGGGAAATTTGCCGCTATCGAACCACTGCGGCCCCTGAATATCGACCGCGAGTTTCGGGTCGACGATCTCGATGGAGCGTGGATCGATAGTGGCGGTAACACGTGCCTTTTCCGGATGCTTCGGGTCGAGCGTCAACGTCGCGTCGAACCTCCGGAATTGCGAAGTGAAACGCGAGAACCCCAGATGATTCACGCGAAAGATGAGGCTCGCGTGAGAGGGATCGAGCGTGTAGTTGCCGGCTGGAACATCCGGGACAACTGTCTTGGCAGAATCCGAAAACACAGGCGCCGTTGGTGCGGCCAACACAACGGCAACAAGAAGACCGATCGCAAAATCGCGATTCATGATACCCACTTTTTCGAAGAGGATGTCCGCGCCACTAGAGGCGCGGACATCGAGCTGAGTTAAAGCCTCACATCGGCTTTTCGCAGACCACCATCCAGTGCGTGCCGAACCGGTCGGTGGCCATGCCGAAGCGCTTGGCGAAGAAGGTTTCCGCCATCGGCATGCCCACATTGCCGGCTTCCGACAGCGCTGCGAAAATGCGATCCGCTTCCTCCGGCGTGTCCACGCCGATATTCACGGCATAGCCTTGTGGCTTGTTGTAGCGGCCGCCCGGCGCGTCCGAGCCCATGATGGTGTCGTCGCCCACGGTGAAGCGCGCGTGCATCACCTGGGATTTGGCTTCCGGCGGCACCGGCATGTCCGGAGGCGCATCCGCAAACGTCATGATACGCAGGTCCTTGCCGTTCAGCACCTTGGCGTAGAACTGAAAGGCTTCGCCGCAATTGCCGTTGAAGTTGAGATAGGGATTGATCTTCATCGTTTTCTCCTTGGTTTAGGGGCCTTCATACGCACGCTGCAGGTCGGCGAGGATTGGCTTCCTCATCGCCATCACCACCTTCATCACGCGGTCACGCCGCGCTGGATCGCTGCTGCCGATCATCCTCTCAAGATCGGCCGAGACGATCTGCCAGGAGAGGCCGAACTTGTCCTTTAGCCAGCCGCAGACGCTCGGCTCGCCGCCTTCCGTGAGTTTGTTCCAATAGTGGTCGATCTCCGCCTGGTCCTTGCAGTAGACCATAAAGGACACCGCTTCGCTGAACTTGAACTGCGGCCCGCCATTCAGCGCGTTGAACTTTTCTCCATCCAGCGTGAAGGCGACGAACATCACGGAGCCTACCGGTCGGCGATGCGATTCGACTCCCTCCTGGCCGTAATGCGAGACCGAATCGATCTTCGAATTGGGAAAGATCGAGCAGTAGAACTTCGCTGCCTCTTCGGCTTCGCTGTCGAACCAGAGACACGGTGCGATTTTGCTGATGGTTGCCATTCGGCTCTCCTACTTCTTGAGTTCGAGCGCCGGTACAAAGCCGCCGAAGATCATGCGCTTGCCATCGAACGGCATCGGCTCGTTCATGGATTGCTTCATCCGCGGATCGTTGCGGAATTTCTCCATCGCGGCGTCGCGCGTGGCCTTGTCCGGCCATTCCACCCAGCTGAAGACAACCGTCTCGTCGTCCTTCGCCTGTACGGCGCGCTTGAAGTCGGTCTGTTTGCCGTCGGGCACATCGTCGCCCCAGCATTCGATCACGCGCAGCGCGCCGAACTCGACAAATATTCCGTCGATGTGCTTGGCGTGTTCGAGGAACTTCTCCTTGTTTGCCGTGGGGGCGGCAATCACGAAACCGTCGATATAGGCCATTTGTGCTTCTCCTTGTTGGTTAAGCGGCGTTCTTTTCGAAGTCGTCGAGTTGCCCGGCAATCGCGCGCTGGAACGCGGGCCGCGCTTCACAGCGAGTACGATACGCTGCAAGATTCGGAAATGCCTCCAGCACATCGGTGCTGCGCAGAATTCGCAGCACGCTGGACATCATCAGATCGCCGGCGGTGAAGCGACCTTCAAGGTATTCTCTCTCGCCCAGGCGCTCCGATAGCTTTGCAAGCCGCGTGTCCAGTTCCGTGCGCGAAGAGGGCTTGCGCAGCTTGGCCCATTCTTCGTTCGGATAGAATGCGTCCAGCGCAACATAGCCCTGCACGAATTGCTCGACCGAATTGATGGCCGCGAACACCCATTGGATGGCGCGGGCGCGGTCTGCCGGGTCCCTGGGCAGAAGCAGCGGCGACTTCTCGGCAATATGCAGCAGGATAGCGCCGGATTCGAACAACGTAAGACCGTTCTCTTCGTACACCGGGATCTGCGCGAAAGGCTGCTTCCCCATGTGATCGGGCGAAAGGCGGTCTGGATGGGCGATGAGGTTCACGCGGTACGGAACGCCGATCTCTTCAAGCGCCCAGCGCGCGCGAAAATCTCGCACCAGGCCTTGTGCGAACGGGGGTACCCATTTGTAGGCTGTGATTGTGATCATTGGTTCACCTGTTCGTTGTTGATCTGCCGGGTCAGCCGCGCTCGACGATCATGTGGGCGATATGGGCGAGGTAGTCGCGCTTGCCGATTTCCAGGCCGTTGTGGCGCAGGATGTCGTAGGCGGTCACGATGTGAAAATAGAAATGCGGGATCGTCCAATCGGTGAGATAGTGCGCGCCGTCCGTCTCCAGCACCAGCTTGTCGATCAGTGGCATGACGATCTTGCGCGCTTCCGCGCCCTCGTAATCTGCAGCGGAAAAACCCTGCACATAGGCAATGCAGGCGGCAATGCGCGTCTTCAACTCCTCCAGCGTCTTCTCATTGTCCCCGAACTTTTTCGGTTCCTGGCCTGCGAGCCGCGCTGCCGCGCTCTTCAGCATGTCGCAGGCGATCTGCACCTGCCGGGTGAGCGGGAACATGTCTGGCGCCAGCCTTGCACTCGCAAGCACAGTGGGATCGATCTTCTTCCCTTCGGCCAACGCGTTCGCCTTGTCCAGAATGGCGGAAAGCGATTGCAGCATCGGCACCATGCTTTCGGTGAGAATGGAATGAACGGAAAGCGTCATGGAAAGTCTCCTGTGCAGGTTGCGTTTCGATCTGGAGCAAAATTGTGACGCAGTTATTTCAGCTTACCGTCGCGGATGGCGGCTTCGAGCTTGTCGATCAGGCCGATGGTGCCGCGTTCGCGCGAGCCGGCATCGTCGTAGCCGTCCAGGAACGCCCCCTGTTCGGTGAGCACAAGTAAGGTGCCCGCGCCCGCCCGCTTGAATTCGATGGTCGCGAGCGATACGGATATTTTGTTGTCGTCCACGTGCATCGTGTAGCTGTAGACGATGCGCGCATCCGGTACGATGTCATGGTACTGCGCATCGAAGCGCGTGATCCTGCCGCTCTTCCATTTACCGGCGAGTGTTTCGCGCCCGCCCACGCGGAAATCGAACGAGCGGTCCTCCAACGACCATTGCTCGGACGGGCCGGAGAACCACGCCTGCTTGCCCTTCTCCGTCGCGAAAGCGGAATAGACGAGGGCAGGGGGCGCATCGAACTTCCGCTCGATGGTAAAGCTGCCGTGCTGTACGCTGTGTTCTGACATTGTAAACCTCCACCATTGTTGTTCTTGCGAGGCACGCGTCAGCTTTGCGCCAGGTAGCGTTCCAGCTGATCCAGCGTGCCCTTGAAGCCCATATTCATGGATGGCTTCATGGCTTCGAACCGGTTCCTCTCGGCCTCCGTCGCATTGTACGGCGTGCCGCGCATGGCGACGGTTGTTGCGCCATGCAGCTCCGTGAAGCTCATCTCGTTCAGCACTTCGAGCGGCCAGTCTTCCGTGAACGGCGCGCGCACCGTGTTGCCCGCACGATCCGAAAACGAGGTGAGAAAGGCGAGCCGCTCCGGCTTCACAATCTCGCGATAGAGGAACTTGCCCCACATTTCCTCGCCGTTCGGCGCGCGCATGCCGTAATGGAAAACACCGCCTGGTCTGAAATCGAGCGTGCCATCGATCCATGCGAAGCCTGCCGGTCCCCACCATTTCGACAGCGCATCGAGATCGGAATAGGCCTCCCATACTTGGTCGCGCGGCGCGTTAAATGTGCGGCTGAAAATGAATTCCGGCGCGCTCGCCGCGGCGACATGTTCTTCCAGCTTGTCGATGCTCTGGGTCCAGCCCGCTTCCATGCCCTGCAACATCTGCTCGGCAACGGCAACGAAGCCCTTTGCCTGCGCATGCAGCACCATTTCCGTTTTGCCGTTGCGTTCCGCAAGGCGAACGGTGGTCAGCGCCTCCAGCAATGGCTTGCCGCTATCATCCACTGCTGTGCTGACGAAGGCGAGGCGTTCCGTTGGTACCACTTCGGTGAATTCGCCCGTCATCGGGTGATCGGCGCGGCCGATCATCTTCGCGATCTCCGGCGCGGCGCGCATCACGATGTGAATGCGCCCGCCGGGCCGCGCATCCCATTCGCAAACCGGATTGCTGAAGCCGCGCGGTCCCCACCACTGCGCGATGTGCGCAGGTTCCGTCCACGCCGCCCACACGAGAGCCAGCGGTGCATTGAAAGTGCGCACGATTTTCACTTCGCGTTCGAGAGCCATGACCCAATCCTTTCCGAGTTGTTGTTATGGGCGTTGCGCCAGGAATTGCCCGAAGCCGTCGAGCATCCGGTTCCAACCGCCGCGGTGTCCGTCGCGGGTTTGCGTGGTCGGGAACACGCCCTGCTGCAGGGTCAACCGTGTCTTGCCCGGCGCGATGTCCTCGAAGGTGACGGTGACGAGTGTCTCCACGCCCTTCATGCTGTCGTCGGTGTCCCAGGCGAAGGTGAAGGAGAGCACCTCCGGCACCTTGATCTCGCGATAGACGCCGCCCTGCGGCAGTTCTTTTCCTTCCCAACGCATCACATTGCGCCATTTGCCGCCGACGCGCAGATCGGAGCGCATGGATTTCATCGGATGTCCCGCCGGTCCATCGAAGTGACGCGCGTGGTTGAAGTCGATCCACGCGGCCCACACTTTCTCGCGCGGTGCATCGAACAGGCGCGTGACTGTTAGCACGCGGTCGTCGCCGATTTTCGGATTCGCACTCATGATCGCTCCTCCTGCGATGCGAGATGGATGAGCGCCACAACTCCGTTTCCGAACGAGCGCGTCTCCTGAAGCTTCAGGCGCAGCGGTGCCGCCAGCTTCCCGAACAGTGGCTTACCAACGCCAATTGCAACGGGATGAATCAGCAACCGGTACTCGTCTATCAGTCCCGTGGTGACGAGGCTTTGCGCGAAGGATGCACCACCGTGCGCCACGATAAACTTTCCGTCCTGCTGCTTCAGGCGATTGATCTCCGCCGCCAGCTCACCCGTGACGACCTCGGCTTCCTTCCAAGTACGGGCATGCGGCGAGACCACGCCTTTCAAGGGCCGATGGCGTTGTGCGTCCTGCAAAGCTTCCGTTGTCGCTACATGAGAAAGGCCCGCGCGAGAGAACACCGCCTTCGGAATTTCGTTCATGACCGGCGCGAAGATTTCGTCGGAATGCGGCCACCACGCCGCCATGTCTTTGAAGGTGCGCGCGCCCATGATGTGCAGGCCAGCCTGCCGAAGGAATTCTACCGTCCACTCCCCAGAGTTCCTTCCGGAGGACGAAAACATCCAGTCCATCTCGTTGTTGGGACCGCAGACGAATCCGTCCAGCGACATCGACATTTTGAGCACCAGCTTGCGCATCACGCTGTTTCCCGCGCGAGCAGTTCAGCCAGCCGGTCGAAGGTGCCGTTCCAGCCCACGCCGTGGCCGTCGCGGTTCTGCTTCGTGTCGAACACGCCCTGGCGGAATTTCATCAGGGTCTTGCTGCCACGCTCGGCGAAATCGATTTCCACCAGCGTTTCAGGGCCGCGCGATCCATCGTCCTGGTCCCAGTAGAAGGTGAAGGCGATGCGCTCCGGCTCTTTCACTTCGCGATATTCGCCGCCCTGGCCGAGCTCGCGGCTGCCATCCACCGCGCGCAGGCGCCCGCGCCATTTTCCGCCCGGCCGGACATCGGCTTCGTGAAACACGGACGGGTAATCCGGCGGACCCATCCAGTTGGCGGCGTGTCGCGGATCGGTAAACATCTTCCACACCAGCGCGCGCGGCGCATTGAATTCCCGCTCGATGACCAGCACGCGGTCGTTCTGCGCGGCGGCGGCATTACCCATTGCCATTGTCGGTCTCCTTGCTCTGCAGCTCGCGCAGATAGGCATCGAGGCGGTCGAACCGCTCCTCCCACATGCGGCGGTTCTGCTCGATCCAGTCGCTGGCGGTTTTCAGAGCCTCGGGCTTCAGCTTGCAGACCCGCTGCTGCGCCCGCTTTTCGCGAATGATGAGATCCGCCGTTTCCAGCACTTTCAGGTGTTTGGAGATGGCCGGCAGGGACACCTCGAACGGCTCCGCCAGCTCACCCACCGTGGCCTCGCCGAGCGCAAGGCGCGCGAGGATGGCCCGGCGGGTTGGGTCGGCGAGGGCGGCGAAGGTGTGATCCAGCTGCTGCATGTTAACTGACAGGTTAAATAACCAAGCGGTTAAATGCAACCTCCGTCGGATCACAATTTATTTCCGAGCGGCGATTTGAGCGGGAACTCAGAAAGGATTACGCTTTGCAGGACTGCGATCCGGGGGGAACTGCAATGTCCGAAACACGACGCGACGCGCTCAAGCTGTCGGTATTGGGTGCTTTGGGACTTGGTGCCTGCACTGGGGGGAATCAAAAACCATTGATCCAGCCTGTAGTGTCGTCCAGCCAGCCAGACATACTGGTCAACGTAGATCAGGCAAATAACAAAAACAGTTGGGTCCTGCTGCAGTATGACAATCAGAATAGTAACTACCAAGTCTCCAGCAACCAAGTGCCATTGTATCTTGTGCCTGGTCTCGGGAACCGGCCGGACCTTGCGGCCGCGACGCAAAAAAGCACGGATTGGCTTTACTATAATCTGAGCGATTCGGTGACTATCCAAGGTACCGACGCCAAGTTGAAAGTAACGCGAGCCAACGGAAGCCCGACCACTGCCGACCCGGGTGATGTCGCTAGCTTCGCCCAAAATGCGAATGTGGCTCAAAACGCTTGGAACGAGATCGGCAAAAAATAGCGGCGCTGCCGTCTCTGTTCCTTTTTTGTGCTTGACGAGACCAGAACATTATGTGAACTCTCTTCACTCCAAACGAGGAAAGAGAAGAAGATGGCATGGGCAAAGGATGTGGTCGCGGGCCTAGGGGTGGTAATTTTCATGGTGTGTTCGTTCGCGCTGTCGGGGATCGCGCAGGCGGCGTTCAGCTGAGAAGCCTGTGGATCAAGTGAAGCTACCGCACCGCAAAGGGC
This sequence comes from Rhizomicrobium sp., assembly GCA_036269195.1. Classification (GTDB taxonomy): domain Bacteria; phylum Pseudomonadota; class Alphaproteobacteria; order Micropepsales; family Micropepsaceae; genus Rhizomicrobium. The sequence continues at coordinate 79,120 of DATASO010000013.1, read as the reverse complement.
GCGGGTGTCCGATACTAAGTCCGCCACAAACGAGAATCGCTGAATGACGGGTCCGCGCAAACCGGCCGGTTTTGTCCATCTGCGGGTGAAGAGCGCGTATTCGCTGCTGGAAGGCGCCATTCGCGCCAAGGAGCTGGCGACGCTCTCGCGCGACAACGCCATGCCGGCCGTGGCGGTGACGGACGCCAACAATCTCTTCGGCGTCTATGAGATCAGCGAAACCTTGGCGAAAAACGGCGTGCAGCCGATTGTAGGCTGCCTGCTGGCGGTGGAGTTCGATCCGCCGCAGTTGGGCGGCACAATGCTGCGGCAGCGTCCGCCGATGCTGCCGCTGCTGGCGCAGAACGATACGGGCTATCGCAATCTCACCAGGCTGTTGAGTGCGGCGTACCTTTCCGTCGAACCGGGCGACTGGCCACATGTGACACCGGAGCTTCTGGCCACCCATGCGGACGGCTTGATCGCGCTCACCGGCGGTGCCGGTGGCCCGCTCAATCGCCTCATCGTCGAGAGCCAGACCGAAGCGGCGGAAGCCTTGCTGGATCGGCTGGCCGCAATGTTCGGCAATCGGCTTTATGTCGAGTTGCAGCGACACGGGTTGCCGGAGGAGCGCGCGGCGGAAGGCAAGCTGATCGACTTTGCTTATGTGAAGGGTTGGCCACTGGTCGCCACCAACGATGTGCATTTCGGCACGGCCGACATGTACGAGGCGCACGATGCGCTGCTCTGCATCGCCGAAGGCACTTTTGTGTCACAGCAGGATCGCAAGCGCCTGACCCGCGAGCACCGCTTCAAGACGGCGGAAGAAATGGCGGTGCAGTTCGCCGATCTGCCGGAAGCTATCGAGAATACCATCGAGATTGCGAAACGTTGCGCCTTCCGGCCGAAGAAGCGCGCACCCATCCTGCCGAAATTCGTGCCGGAATCCGGCCGCACACCGGCCGACGAACTGCGCGTGGAGGCGGAAGAGGGACTCACCCGTCGCCTCGCGGCACATGGTCTGTATGCGGACGAACAGGTCTATCGCGACCGCCTGAAATTCGAACTGGATGTCATCATCGGTATGGATTTCCCCGGTTACTTCCTGATCGTCTCCGATTTCATGAAGTGGACGCGGGCGCACGGTATTCCTGTGGGCGTGCGCGGCTCGGGCGCCACCTCGCTGGTGGCGTGGTCGCTCGACATCACCAACCTCGATCCCATCCGCTTCGGCCTGCTGTTCGAGCGCTTCCTCAATCCGGAACGCATCTCGATGCCGGATTTCGACATCGATTTCTGCCAGGAGCGCCGCGACGAAGTGGTGCGCTATGTGCAGCAAAAATACGGCGAGGATCGCGTGGCGCACATCATCGCGCTCGGTTCCTTGCAGGCGCGCGCGGCGGTGCGCGACACAGGGCGCGTGCTGCAGATCCCGCTGGGGCTTGTTGACAAAATAGCCAAGCTCATTCCCAACCCGCCGGGCAAATCCATTTCGCTGCGCGAAGCGGTGGAGGGCGAGCCGCGTTTGCAGCAGATGCGCGAAAGCGAACCGGCAGCGGAGCAGTTGTTCTCCATCGTGTCGAAAATTGAAGGGCTCTATCGCCACGCCTCAACCCATCCCGCCGGCGTTGTGATCGGAGACCGGCCGCTCGACGAGATCGTGCCGCTCTATCGCGATCCGCGTTCCGAAATGCCGGTGACGCAGTTCGATTACGAGGACGCGGAAAAAGCGGGGCTGGTGAAGTTCGACTTCCTCGGTCTCAAAACGCTCACCGTTATCGCCAAGGCGGAAGAGCTGCTGGAGAAACGTGGCATAGAGCTCGACACGCAGAATATCGATTTCACCGACCGCGCCACCTTCGACATGCTGGCGCGCGGCGAAAGCGTGGGCGTGTTCCAGCTGGAAGGCTCCGGCATGCGCGACCTGATGCGCAAAATGAAGCCAGACCACATCAACGATCTGGTCGCGTTGGTCGCGCTTTATCGCCCCGGCCCGATGGATTCCATCCCCAAATACATCGCGGTGAAAAACGGCAAGGAGCCGCCGGAATATCTGCATCCCACGCTCGAGCCGATCCTGAAAGAAACCTACGGCGTGATGACGTATCAGGAAGACGTCATGAACATCGCCCGCGAGTTGGCCGGCTATTCGCTCGGCGAGGCCGATCTCCTGCGCCGTGCCATGGGCAAGAAGATCGCCTCCGAAATGGCGGTGCATGAAGAGCGTTTCGTTCAGGGCGCAGGCGAGAAGGGAATACTCAAAGGCGTCGCGCGGCAGATTTTCGAGCAGGCGGCGAAGTTTGCCGGCTACGGCTTCAACAAGGGCCATGCTGCCGCCTACGCGCAAGTGGCCTATCAGACGGCCTATCTGAAGGCGAACTATCCGGTCGAATTCCTCGCTGCCTCGATGACGCTCGATATCGGCAACACCGACCGGCTGAACGTTTTCCGGCAGGAAGCGCAGCGCCTGGGCATTCGCGTGGCGCCGCCGGACATCAACCGCTCGGAAGCGCATTTCGCCTGCGATGCGGAAACAGGCGTCATCTATTACGCGCTTGCCGCCGTGAAAGGCGTGGGCAAGCAGGCGATGGAGCACGTGGTGGAGGTGCGACGCGCAGGCGGCGCGTTCAGCGGCATCGCCGATTTCGCGGCGCGCGTGGACGCGAAGCTTGTCAACCGGCGTGCCTTCGAAAGCCTGGTGCGCGCCGGCGCCTTCGATGCGCTGAATGCCAACCGCCGCAGACTGGTGGATTCCGCCGATGCCATTCTCAATCACGCCGCGCGCAGCACGCAGGATCGCGAAGTGGGGCAGGCGACATTGTTCGGGGAGGTGGTGGCGCAATCCGACGATCTGCGGCTCGCCGATATAAGCGATTGGCTGCCGCACGAGCGCCTGAGCGAAGAGTTCGCCGCCATCGGCTTTTATCTTTCCGGTCACCCGCTGGATGGTTATCAGGCCGCGCTGAAGCGGATTGGCGCGGTGACCTTTGCCGCCATTCAGGAAGATCGCCGCCGCTCCGGTTTCCGCGCGCAGATCGCCGGTACCATCATCCGCAAGCAGGAACGCCGCGGCCGCAGCGAACAGCCTTACGCCTTCGTCTCGCTATCGGACACCACAGGCATGTTCGAAGTCATGGTGTTCTCGGAAGTGCTGGCTGCCGCGCGGCCGTTTCTGGAGCCGGGCAAATCCGTGCTGTTCACCGTGGCCGCCGACTGGATGGACGATGAATTGAAGTTGCGCGCCATCGCGGCACAGGACTTGGACAAGGCGGCCGCCGAAGCGGGCGAGGGGATGCGCGTCTATCTGGAAGACGAACGCGCGCTCGGGCCCATTTCGATGCAGCTGAAAAATGGCGGCAAGGGCATTATCACCCTTGTAGTGCCTGCGAGCGAAGGACGCGAGGTGGAGATCAAGATTCCACAGCGCCAGCACGTGAACGCCGTGTTGCGCGCCGCCATCAAATCGCTACCCGGCGTCGCCGCCGTGGAGTCGGTGTGATGCGCGATTCAAAAATGCGCCAAATCTTTGACTTCAAATGAATCGGGAGGGTGCTGACCACAACATGTAGGGATCATCGGTTAGTCCCGCTTCCGGAAGAGATCGTGCGTTCCGAAAATCTCGAAAACCCCGGTTCAATTCCGCAACAATGTTGCACAGGCTCCTCCCCCGCAAAGCGGGGGAGGGGGACCATCGAGCGAAGCGAAGATGGTGGAGGGGGCGAGTGCGTGCATCGATTTTGACACTTAAGCGTGCCCGCGCGCTACGCCGGAGAATGACCTTGCCCGAAGTCATTCTTTGGCAGGAACTCCGGCGCGGCAACCTCGCGAAGTTACGCTTTCCGCGCCAGCATCCGGTCGGGCCTTATATTCTCGATTTCTATTGTTCGACGGCCCGATTGGCGATTGAGATAGACGGGACCCTGCATGAGCAACATTCGGAGCATGATGAGGGTCGTGATCGTTGGCTGGCGAGACAAGGAATTAGAGTGCTTCGTATAGCGGCTGCCGATATTCTGAACGACAAGCACCTGGAAGATGTGCTGTCTGGCATCGTGCAGGTGACCGCCCCCTCCACCGCCTTCGGCGGTCCCCCTCCCCCGCTGCGCGGGGGAGGAACTTAGAGCGCAGCCACCGCTGCGCTGAGGCGCTCTAATCCCCTTTGCACGCGGTCGGCGTCCTGCGCGAAGCAGATGCGAACGTAGGAATCGGTAAGCACATCGTCCGGCGGCGCAAAGGCGGAACCGGGGGCAACGCCCACCCGCGCATTGTGCACCAGATCGCAGGCGAAGCTGAAACTGTCGCGCATCCCGTCGATGTGCAGGAATCCGTAAAACGCGCCGTGCGGCGGTATCCAGCGGATGCGGTTCTGCGAATCCACGAATCGCCGTGTCACTTCGAAACCGGCGCGGCAGCGCTGCAGCAGGAACGCGCGGAACTCGTCGCCCCGCGGCGACAGCGCCGCCACCGCGCCCCATTGCGCGAAGGTGGTGGCGCCGGTGTTGTTCGCCATCGCCAGCACATTCATCTGGTCTGATAGATAGGCAGGATGCGTCAGCCAGCCGATGCGCCAGCCCGTCATCGCCCACGGCTTGGAGAAACTGTTGATGACGAACACCGCATCGTCCGGCTCCGCCACCTGCAGGAATGACGGCGCATGCGGAGGGCCGTCATACACCAGCGTGCCGTACACTTCGTCGCTGATGACGGCGATTCCGCGCGCGCGGCAGAACTCCAGAACCGCGCGCTGGTCGTCGCGCGACATGATCCAGCCGGTGGGATTGCCCGGCGAGGCGATGAAGATCGCTTTGGTGCGCGCGTCGCACGTTTCGAACAGCTTTTCCAGATCGAGTATCCACCGCGCGCCAGTCCAGTCTTCCGTCAGCCGGCAGAACTTCACCTGCGCGCCGGTAATTTCCGCCGCCTGAAAAATGTTCGGCCACACCGGCGACACGCACACCACATTGTCCCCCGTCTCGATCATCGTCTGCAGCGCCAGCACCACAGACAGCATGGCCGCGCCCGGTACGGTGATGCGCTCCAGCGCGATCTCGGTGTTCAACGTGCGGCGATGGAACTCGCGGATCGCTTCCCGCAACGGCGCAATCCCGCGGGCATGGGTATAGAAGGTGTAGCCCTCATCCAGCGCCCTCTTGGCGGCGTCGCAGATAAAGTCCGGCGTCTTCAGGTCGGTCTCGCCGAACCACAGGGGCAGCAGGTCGGGCTCGCCCAGCGCGAGATAGGCCACTCGGCCGATATCGTTGGGCTGGATGGCGGCAATGGTGGGCCTGACCGGCGACAATTTTTGGGGAATTCGGTCCATACCCCTGGATTTCAGGCAGCGCCTTGCGTCCGTCAAGCCGCGTCCCTATAACCGCCGCCATTCCGCACGCGCAGGTGGGCTTGAAGGAGCGAGTTGCTCCGGCCCGTCCGGTGCCTTCAGGAGCGTCCGCGAGAGCGGGAGCGACCGACAAAGGCTCATACCCGCGCGTCAGGCTAACCGGAGAAGGAGACGTTTTCGTATGGCATTGCCAGAATTTTCCATGCGCCAGCTGTTGGAGTCGGGCGCGCATTTCGGCCACCGCACCCAGCGCTGGAATCCCAAGATGGCCCCGTACATCTACGGGAGCCGCAACGACATCCACATCATCGACCTCACGCAGACCGTCCCGCTGCTGCACCAGGCGCTGGTGGCACTGCGTGATGCGGCGGCGGGCGGCGGCCGCATCCTGTTCGTCGGCACCAAGCGGCAGGCCTCGGAGCCGGTCGCAGCGGCGGCCAAGCGCTGCGCTCAATATTACGTGAACCACCGCTGGCTCGGCGGCACGCTCACCAACTGGCAGACGATCTCGAATTCGATCAAGCGCATGCGCGGCATCGAAGAGACCTTGAACTCGGCGCAAACCTCCGGCCTTAAGAAGAAGGAACTGCTGGGCCTGCTGCGCGAGCGTGACAAGCTGGAGCGCGCGCTCGGCGGCATCAAGGAAATGGGCGGCCTGCCCAACCTGCTGTTCGTCATCGATACGAACAAGGAGCAAATCGCCGTGGCGGAAGCACAGAAGCTTGGCATTCCGGTGATGGCGATCCTCGACTCCAATTCCAATCCGGACGGGATCACCTATCCGATCCCCGGCAATGACGACGCGGCGCGCGCGTTGGCGACGTATTGCGACCTTGCGGCGCGGGCAGTGATCGACGGCTTGTCGGAAAGCCAGATCGCGTCAGGCGAAGATCTGGGCGAAGCGGTGGTGCTGCCGGATCAACGGCCGGCGCCTGTGCCGCAAGCTGCGGAAGCCGCTGCAACAGCATAAGGAACAGACACTATGGCGACTGTCACCGCGAACATGGTGAAGGACCTGCGCGACAAAACCGGCGCGGGCATGATGGACTGCAAGGCGGCACTGTCGGAAACGAACGGCGACATGGAAGCCGCCGTCGATTGGCTGCGCAAGAAGGGCATTTCCAAGGCCGCGAAGAAATCCGGACGCGTGGCGGCCGAAGGACTGATCGGCGTCGCGGCGCGGGCCGATGCCGGCGCGCTGGTGGAAGTGAATTCCGAAACCGACTTCGTCGCCCGCAATGACGAGTTCAAGGAATTCGTCAAGGAAGCGAGCCAGCTTGGCCTGGAAGCGGAAGGCGATGTCGAGAAGCTGCTCGCCTCATCGACAAAGAGCGGCCCCTCGGTGGATGCCGTGCTCAAGGAGCTGATTGCCAAGATCGGCGAGAACATGAGCGTACGCCGCGCCACGGCGCTGGCCGTGTCGCCGGGTGTCGTCGCAACTTACGTACACAATGCAACTTCGCCGGAACTCGGCAAGATCGGCGTGCTGGTGGGGCTCAAATCAACTGGCGATCAGGCGAAGCTCTCCCAGCTTGGCCGCCAGATCGCCATGCATGTCGCCGCCGCTTCTCCGCTTGCGCTCACGCCGGAGCATCTGGCGCAGGATGTGGTGGAGCGTGAACGCGAGGTTCAGCGTGATCTCGCGCGTCAATCCGGCAAGCCGGAGGCCGTCATCGAGAAGATGATGGAGGGCCGCATGCGTAAGTTTTATGAAGACACCGTGCTGCTGGCGCAGAAATATCTCGGCCCGGGCGCGGAAGGCGATGTCACTGTCGCCAAACTGGTCGAGAACGAGGCGAAACAGCTCGGCACGCCCATCGAGGTCGCCGGCTTCGTCCGCTATGCTGTCGGCGAGGGCATCGACAAGGGCCCGACCGGCGATTTCGCCGATGAAGTGAAGCAGATGGCGGGACAATAGGCGCGGATACCATGGCGGATGAGGGGCCGAGGTTCTCCCGCGTACTGCTGAAGCTCTCCGGCGAAGCCTTGATGGGCTCGCAAAGCTACGGCATCGATATCGAAATCGTGGACCGGATGGCCGCCGATGTGGCGGATGCCGTGCGCTGCGGCACGCAGATGTGTCTGGTTATTGGTGGCGGCAACATCTTTCGCGGCTTGGCCGGCGCGGCGAAGGGCATCGAGCGCGCCACGGCCGATTATATGGGCATGCTCGCCACGGTGATGAATGCGCTGGCGATGCAGGCGGTGCTGGAGCGGATGGAAATTCCCACCCGCGTGCAGTCCGCTATCCCGATGGAATCCGTCTGTGAGCCCTACATCCGCCGCCGCGCCATCCGGCACATGGAAAAAGGGCGGGTGGTGATTTTCGCCGCCGGCACGGGCAATCCCTTTTTCACGACAGACACAGCCGCCGCCCTCCGGGCGGTAGAGATGAACTGCCAGGCCATGCTGAAGGGCACGCAGGTGGATGGCGTCTACAGCGCCGATCCCAAGCAGGTTCCTTCAGCCGAGCGTTACGAGAGCCTGACATATCATGAAGTTTTGGCCCGGGACCTGAAGGTCATGGACGCCTCGGCCGTCAGCCTTGCGCGCGAAAACCATATTCCCATCATCGTGTTCTCGATTCATGATCGGGGTTCGCTGCCGGCGGTACTGGGCGGCAAGGGCCGCAGCACCATTATCCAGTAGCCGCGGGCTTCGGGAGGAGCCGTTATGGACACCTATAACAAGGACGAACTGAACCGGCGGATGAACGGCGCCCTCACCTCGCTGAAGGCGGAGCTGACGGGGCTCCGGACAGGCCGCGCCAGCCCCCATCTGCTCGATCCCATCAAGGTCGAGGCCTATGGCGGCCAGATGCCCATCAGCCAGGTGGGCACGGTCAGCACGCCCGAGCCACGGCTTCTGACGGTGCAGGTGTGGGACAAGAGCCTGGTCAAGGCCACGGACAAGGCGATCCGCGACGCGGGCATCGGCCTCAATCCGCAGGTCGATGGGCAGCTGCTCCGCATTCCGATTCCTGAGCTGAATGAGGAGCGGCGCAAGGAATTGGTAAAGCTTGCGCATAAATATGCGGAGCAGGGCAAGGTGGCGGTGCGCAATGTGCGGCGCGACGGCATGGAGGCCCTGAAAAAGGCCGAGAAGGATCACAAGATCAGCGAAGACGAGCACCGTATGCATGGCGACGAGCTTCAGAAGCTGACGGATTCGCACATTCACGACATCGATCAGGCGCTCCAGCAAAAGGAGCAGGAGATCATGCAGGTTTGACGGCGCCAGTGACCTCGCGCGAAAGTTGAGTGAGATGCCGAGAAGCGATGCTTCGATTGCAGACCTGCCGCGCCATGTTGCGATCATCATGGACGGGAACGGCCGCTGGGCGCGCAAGCGGGGCCTGCCGCGATCTGCCGGCCATGCCGCAGGCGTGGAGTCGGTGCGCGCCGTGGTGCGCACCGCGGTTGAGATCGGTCTTGCCAACCTGACTCTGTATGCGTTCTCGACCGAGAACTGGAAGCGGCCACTGATCGAGGTCAATCATCTGATGACCTTGTTTCGCGGCTACTTCCGAAAGGACGTGCGCCAGTTGCGGGACATGAATGTCCGCATGCGGATTATCGGCAACCGTCGCCGCGCCGCCGAGGACATTTTGTCGATGATTGAGGAAGGAGAAAAGCTCACCGCAGACAATACCGGACTTAATCTCGCTTTCGCGTTCGATTACGGTGCGCAGGAGGAGATTGTGGCGGCAGCGCGGAATTTTGCCTGCGCCGTCAAGGATGGAACGGTCGATCCGGATTCGATCACCGTGGAATCGTTTTCCAAGCAGCTGCAGACTGGCGGGATGCCGGATCCGGATTTTGTTATACGCACCAGCGGGGAGCGCCGGCTGAGCAACTTCCTGTTATTCCAGTCTGCATATTCCGAGTTCCTGTTCCTCGACACCATGTGGCCGGATTTTCGGCGCGCCGAATTCCTCGCCGCCCTTGAGCATTTCGTCGGGCGCGAGCGGCGGTTCGGCTCTGTCGCGCCGGAAGCCGTAGCATGAGCGGCGCGTCTCACATCGAGGCAAAGCCCGCGCCGGCGAACGATTTCCGCCGCCGCTTTCAGTTCAATATCGACTGGGTTCTGCGGCCGCTGTTTGGCTTTGCGCTGGCCGGTCTCGCCGTGTGGTCGACGATCCATGGTGGCCTTGTGTTTGTGGTCTTCGTTGCATTGGGCTGCACTGTGGCCGTTGGAGAGTGGCACCGCCTGTTCGCCAAACGGGATTACCTGTTGCCGGCGACAATCACTGTTGCCGCCATGCTGTCTGCGTTGCTGTGGCAATTGTACGCGACCTCGCCTGATTTGCGGTTTGTCCCCATTACCATCCTTAGCGCGGCTGCTGCGGCCAATCTCGTTGTGGGTGTCGCGCGGCGTGAATTGCCCGTCGCGCACGCTGTCGGGCCGCCTTACATAGCGCTGCCCGCGCTTTCGTTGCTGATGGTGCGCCAATCGCCTGAGCACCCGGTGTGGCTGGTGGTGCTGACGCTTCTTGCCGTGTGGGCAACCGATACCGGCGCGCTGCTCAGCGGCAAGCTGATCGGTGGTGCGAAACTCGCGCCACAGCTTTCGCCCAACAAGACGTGGGCAGGTTCCGCCGGCGGACTGGTCTGCGCCGCGATTGTTTGCGGCGCGCTCGCTCTGTACCTGCACACGAGCATCGTTGCGGCCGCACTGTTTGCGATTGTTCTATCGGTGGCTGGGCAACTTGGCGACCTTTTCGAATCGCTGGTGAAGCGGCAGGTCGGCTGTAAGGATAGCGGCCACCTTATTCCCGGCCATGGCGGCGCGCTGGATCGCATCGATTCCATCCTGTTTGCTGCGCCGATGGCGGCATTGATGATTCTGGCGATGCATTTCGATCCGTTCGCAGGTTTGCACCCATGACGCCGCACGATCTCAAGGATGTATTGTGGCGGCGCATATCGATCCTCGGCAGCACAGGTTCGGTCGGCACCAGCACGCTGAGTGTGATCGCGCATGCGCGCGAGCATTTCGGTCCGGACGCCTTTCCGATCGAGGCGCTGACCGCACAAAGCAACGTGGAGATGCTGGTTGAGCAGGCGCGCACCTATCGCCCGGCCCGCGTCGCTATCGGCGATCAATCCCGTTACGCGCAGCTGCGCGACCTGCTTGCAGACAGCGATATCGAAGTCACTGGCGGCGCGGACGGCGTAATCGCAGCAGCCGGTGCCGATGCCGACGTCACTATGGTGGCGATTGTTGGTGCTGCCGGTCTTGCGCCTGCACTGGAGGCAGTAAAACGCGGCGGCTTCATCGCGCTCGCCAACAAGGAGTGCGTGGTCGCGGCGGGACAGGTGTTTCGCGATGCCATGCAGCGCTCGCGCGCCACCATCATTCCCGTTGACTCCGAACACAACGCCGCCTTCCAGGTGCTGGATTTCGCGCAAGGCCATGCCGTCGAGCGCGTAACGCTCACCGCTTCTGGCGGCCCGTTCCGCACCTGGCCAGCCGAGCGCATGGCGCGCGCCACGCCGGAGCAGGCCGTGGCGCATCCCAACTGGTCGATGGGCGCGAAGATCTCCGTCGACAGCGCCACCTTGATGAACAAAGGACTGGAACTGATCGAAGCGCATCATCTCTTCGGGCTGCCGCCGGAACAACTGGATGTCATCGTGCATCCGCAATCCATCGTGCACTGCCTCGTTTATTACGCAGACGGATCGACGCTGGCGCATATGTCGGCGCCGGATATGCGCACGCCGATTGCCGTGGCGCTGGGCTGGCCGCGCCGGATCGGTTCTCCCTCGCAGCGCCTTGATCTCGCTGCGCTCGGCAGCCTCTCCTTCGAATCGGCCGACCGCCAAAAATTCCGCTGTCTGGCTGTCGCAGAAAATTGCTTGCGAGCCGGCGGCTCGGCGCCGACGGTGCTCAACGCGGCCAATGAGGTGGCGGTCCGGGCGTTTCTCAGCCGCCAGCTTGGCTTTTCCGAGATTTGCGGCGTGGTCGAAGAGACCGTCGAGCGGTTGAATAATCAGCCCGCCGCCTCAGATCTGGAAGGAGTGGTTGCTATCGATGCCGAGGCGCGGGACATTGCCGGGGCGGCGGTCCTGCGATTGGCCGCTTAGGATTCAGGAGTCGGAATGCTTGGTGCTTTGCACGGATTGATTGGCTGGGTTCCGCTGGGCCTTCCGGCCTTTCTGTTCGTGATCACGGTTGTCGTGTTCTTCCACGAGCTTGGACATTTCGGCATCGCGCGGCTCTGCGGCGTAAAGGTCGAAGCCTTTTCCATCGGCTTCGGGCCGGCCATCGTGCAGTGGCACGATCGGAAGGGCACGGCCTGGAAGATCTGCTGGATCCCGCTTGGCGGATACGTGAGGTTCTATGGCGACCTCGATGCGAGCAGCGCGCCGGATCGCGAGCAGATGGAGCGAATGACTCCCGAAGAGCAGCAGGGGGCCTTTCCGTTCAAACCGCTCTATCAGCGTATCGCTGTGGTGCTTGCCGGGCCGGTGGCGAACTTCGTGCTCGCAATCGTCATCTTCACGCTTGTCTTCGTCACCGTCGGCAAGCCGGATATTTCCAACAGCATCATTCCGGCTCGCATCGGAGCGGTGACGGCACACAGCCCGGCCGCAGATGCGGGCCTGAAACCGGGCGATCTGGTTCGTAGCGTTGATGCGCAACCGGTCAGCCGGTTCGAGCAGCTGAGGAATGCCATTCAGGCGAGCCACGGCAAAACGCTGGCGGTCGGCATCGAGCGCAAGGGCAAGCCGCACGCGCTTCAGATCACGCCCCGCTGGATCGACATCTCCGATCTTTATGGCAGCGATGCGAAGCTGTTCGGCATCGGTGTTTCGCCGAAGCTCGATTCGTCGCTGGTGAAGAAAGTGCGGCTCGGTCCCATCGATGCGGTGAGCGAGGCTGGTCAACAGACCTGGTTCATCGTCGATACCACACTCACCTATATGTGGCGTATCGTCAGCGGCCGCTCGGATACCAACCAGTTGAGCGGCCCGGTCGGCATCGCCCGCATTTCGCAAAAGGCCGCCTCGGAAGGCTTCCTGAACCTTCTCAGTCTGGCGGCTCTCATTTCTGTAAGCATCGGACTCATCAATCTTTTTCCGATTCCGATCCTCGACGGGGGCCATCTTCTGTACTATGCATGCGAGGCTGTACTGGGTCGGCCGCTTGGCGCGCGGGCACAGGAGCTGGGATTTCGGTTGGGGTTGGCTGTGGTGCTCGGATTGTTTTTCCTTGCGACCTGGAACGACCTCGTCAGGCCGAGTCTGTTCTGAAACCAACGCCTGCGCGTGCATCTGCCCGCGCCGAGCCTAAGACGAGCGGATGGGTCGCACTTTTTCTCTCGCCAGGTACGGACGCGTGGCCGCTGCCGTGGCCTCGCTGGCGCTGCTCACCGCTTCAGTGCAGGCGCTCGCGCAACAGCCATCGCCCGCTGCCGCTACTCCGGCTCCGGTTCCAGCACCGGATGTGCAAACGCAGCAGGCAGCACCGGCTGCCGCTGCTCCGGACGAGCTGACGAAAAAACCTGCGCCACCCGCCGCTGTTGGCGCGCCGGTAAAGGACATTCGCGTGCGCGGCACCCAGCGCATCGAGCCGGGCACGGTGCTCTCCTACATTTCGATCCGGCCGGGCGACCCTTACGACGAACAGACGGTTGACCGTTCGCTGAAGGCGCTCTTCGCAACCGGCCTGTTCGCCGACGTGAAAATCAATTGGGACGGTTCGGTCCTCACCATCAACGTCGTCGAGAATCCGATCATCAACCGCATCGTGTTCGAGGGCGAAAGCAAGGTCACCGAAAAGGATCTCACCAAGGAAGTGCAGCTGAAGCCGCGCCAGGTGTTCACCCGCGCCAAGGTGCAGAGCGATGTCCAGCGCATCATCGAGCTGTATCGCCGCAACGGAAAATTCGCGGCTACCGTCGACCCCGAGATCATCCAGCGGCCGCAGAACCGCGTCGACCTCATCTTTTCGATCAATGAAGGGCCGACCACCGGCGTCGCGCGCATCTCCTTCATCGGCAACAAGGTCTTCGATGACGCCACGCTGAAAGGCCAGATCGCGACCGAAGAATCCGCTTGGTGGAAATTCCTTTCCAGCAACGACAATTACGATCCTGACCGTCTCACCTTCGATCGCGAGCAGCTGCGCCGTTTCTATTTGAAAAACGGCTACGCCGATTTCCGCGTCGTCTCCGCGGTCGCCGAACTCTCGCCGGATCGGAGAGATTTCTACATCACCTTCACGGTCGATGAAGGCCCCATCTACAGGTTCGGAAAGGTCACCATCAATTCGAAAATCCGCGAGCTCTATCCCGCGAGTTTGCGGCCGCTCGTGCCGATCGTCACCGGCCGCACCTACAACGCGGAACTGATCGACAAATCCATCGATGCGCTGACGAACGCCGCCGGCACGAAGGGCTTTGCGTTCGCGGAGATCCATCCCCGTATCGCGCGCAATCGCGCAAAGCGCACTATCGACGTACAGTTCGACATCGATCAGGGCCCGCGCGTCTACATCGAGAAGATCAACATCACCGGCAATGCGCGTACTTTGGACAAGGTGATCCGGCGCGAATTCCGCCTGGTGGAAGGCGATGCCTTCAACCGTGTGTTGGTCGATCGCTCGCGCACGCGCATCCGGTCGCTGGGTTTCTTCAAGGATGTTGACATCAAGCCGGCTCAGGGTTCGCAGCCGGACCGCACCGTCCTCAACGTTAATGTTACGGAGCAGTCAACCGGCCAATTGGAGCTTGGCGTCGGCTATTCTTCGACCAGTTCGTTCGTGGGGCAGTTCAGCTATACCGAGCGCAACCTGTTCGGGCGCGGCCAGTTCGTGCGCCTGAGCCTTTCGGCCTCCAGCATCAGCAAGGAAGCCGTGCTCAGCTTCACCGAACCGTATTTCATGGACCGGCCGCTCTCCGCCGGCTTCGACATTTACAAGATCATTACGGATTTCAATCAGGCTGATTATCAGAGCGATACCAATGCCATCACGCTGCGTATGGGCTTTCCGACGTCGGAGTATGGCAGTGTGGGCGTGAACTACACTTACCGCATCGATACGGTGGATCCGTTCAGTGGGGCGCCCTCTGCCATTCAGTTGGCGGCAGGAACGGAAACCACCTCTGCGATCGGGTACACCTACTCCTACAACACCCTCGACGATCCCCTTAAGCCGCGTCACGGCGTCACCTTCTCCTTCTCGCAGGTGTTTGCGGGCTTCGGCGGCAGCCTCAAATATCTGCGTACCCAGTCGACCTTCAGCTATCGCCGGCCGGTTTTCTGGGATGAGTTCATCGCCAGCCTGACCGTCCACGCCGGCTACATCAACGGCTATGGTGGGCAGCATGTGCGGTTGAACGAGCGGTTTTTCGAGGGTGGAGATACCTTCCGCGGCTTCGAGGTGGCGGGTATCGGTCCACGCGAGCTCAACGCGGGTCATGGCTCAGCCCTGGGCGGCGAGACCTTCGCCATTGGAACATTTGACCTCCGGCTGCCGGATGTGCTTCCTGCCGACTACGGGGTTACTGCCTCGCTCTTCACCGATTTCGGGACGCTCGGCCATATCGCTGCCCAGCCAGGTCTTCAGACTTGCGGCAAGGCGCCACGGCTCGCTCCCTGTATCGTGGACGACATGGCATTCCGGGCTTCGGCCGGCATTGCGATCGGCTGGAAATCGCCGTTCGGACCTCTGGAAGTGGATTTCGGTTTACCGTTCGTGAAGACGAGCTACGACAAGAGCCAAATCATTCGTTTCAGTGCAGGGACAGGATTCTAACCATGAAAAACTCTCTCATCATTTGCCGAAGTTTTGCGGTCGCGATGGTGGCGGCAGCGTTGCTTTCCGTCGGAGCGGCCTCGGCTGCTCCTCCGCCTCCCGCCAAGCCGGGTGGCGCGCCGGCGGGTGCCGTGCCGGCGCCGAAAATCCTGGTGATCGATCGCAATGTCATCATCCGTGTCTCGAAGGCCGGACAGGACATCGTCAAGCAGGCCAGCAACTACATGGCAAGTGCGCAAAAGGAATTTCGCGCCGAAGGCGAGGGGTTGCAGAAGGAAGGCCGCGCGCTGCAGCAGCAGGTCGCCATCCTTGCGCCGGATGTGAAGGCGAAGAAGATCCGCGATTTCCAGGCAAAGCAGGCTGCCTTCGAACGCAAGGTGGAAGCGCGGCAGGGGCTCATCCAGGGTGGGGTGTTCAAGGCGCGCCAGCAGATGGAGCAGGCGCTCGGTCCGATCCTGCAGGGCATCATGCAGGAGCGCGGCGCCAACCTGCTGTTCGACCGTAGCTCGATCGTTCTCGGCACCGTCAATATCGACATCACGGGTGCCGCAGTGCAGCGGCTGGATCAGAAGCTGCCGAGCGTGAAGGTGCAGCTGATCGCGCTGCCGGCCAACGTGCAGGCGCAACTGGCGCAGCAAGCGCAAGCACAGCGCCGCTAACGCGGGAGCCACACGGGCTGTGGCCGATCCACGCTTCTATGTGAACCGCGGCCCGCTGGCGCTCGGGGATGTTTGTGCGGGATTGGGCATCGCGTTGCCAACCGGCGCGCGAGTGGACGCAAACATCTCGGATGTCGCGAAGCTCGACAGTGCAGGGCCAGAACATCTGGTGTTCTGCGCTGGCGCTGCCGCATTGAAAGAACTTGGTTCCATGCAGGCAGGCTTTTGTCTGATCGAAACCATTGCGGAAGCTGTAGCGCCCGGTGGCACGCTGCTGCTGCGATGTGCATCGCCGGCTGCTGCATTCGCCACGATCGCCGGATTGCTCTACCCGGATCACGGCCTTACGCGGTGGGAGCACGCGGACGCGATCGATCGCACGGCAATCGCCGGCGAGCGCGTGTCGATTGCGCCGGGTGCGGTGATCGGCGCGCGCGCCGAGATCGGCGACGGCACGCGCATTGGCCCGAACGCAGTCATTGGGCCGGGCGTAGCCATCGGACGGGATTGCGAGATCGGCAGCAACGTCACCATCACGCATTCCTATGTCGGAGATCGGGTTATGATCCTGCCCGGCGCTCAGATCGGGCAGCCGGGCTTCGGATTCACATCGGGGAGGGCAGGGCATGAGAAAATCCCACAGCTCGGCCGGGTTATCCTGCAGGATCGCGTCGAAGTGGGCGCCTGCACCGCCATCGATCGCGGCGCGCTCGGCGACACCGTGATCGGCGAAGGCACCAAGATCGATAATCTTGTGCAGATCGGCCACAACTGCCGCATCGGGCGTCATTGCGTGATCGTCGGTCAGGTTGGCATGGGCGGCAGCTGCGAGCTGGGTGATTTCGTGGTGCTGGGCGGCCAGGCCGCCGTTGCTGACCACGTGAAGATCGGCGATGGCGCCCGGCTTGCCGGCCGCACGGCTGCTGTGCCGGGTGAGCTGCCCGGTGGACAGGATTATGGCGGTGTGCCGGCAATTCCCATAAGGGATTGGCGGCGGCAGATGGCCGCGATTGCAATGTTGGGACGGCGGCGAAAGCGGGAATGACGACGGATACTTCCATTACTCTCGACATAGATCAGATCAGGAAACTGCTGCCCCACCGCGAGCCGTTCCTGCTTCTTGAGAGGCTGACAGACATTATGCCGGGCGAAAGCGCGGTGGGTCACAAGGCGGTCTCCTATAACGAACCGCATTTTCGCGGGCACTTTCCGGATTATCCGGTGATGCCTGGCGTGTTGATTTTGGAAGCGTTGGCGCAGACAGCAGGTGCCTTGGTCATGCACACGCTTGGTGTCGAGAGCGGCGATCGTGTCTATTTTCTTGGCGTCGATAAAGCGCGGTTCCGCAAGCCGGTGCGCCCGGGAGATTTACTGCGCATGCCGGTGAAGGCGCTGCAAAAGCGTGGCCCTGTCTGGCGCTTTTCCGGACAGGCGTTGGTGGAGAACAAACTTTGCGCCGAGGCGGAATACACAGCCATGATTGCAGGCAAAGCTGCATAGGGTATGGCTATCCATCCAACCGCCATTGTCGAGGACGGCGCACAGTTGGGCGACGGTGTGGAAATCGGGCCATTCTGCATCGTGAGCGGGTGCGCACGTTTGGCGGAAGGCGTGCGGCTGCTGTCACATGCCGTCTTGATCGGAAATGTTGAGATCGGTCCGCGCACCGTCGTTTATCCCAATGCCGTGCTGGGTGGTGAGGCGCAGATCCGCAATACCAGCGCGCCGGAAGCGCGCCTCGTCCTTGGCGCAGACAACGTGATCCGCGAAAGCGTCACCATCAGCTCCGGCAGCCGCAGAGGCGGCGGCCTCACGCGCATCGGCGACCGCAACTATTTTATGGCCTACAGTCACGCAGGGCACGACTGCCAGATTGGCGATGACGTGACCCTGTCCAATGGCGTGCAGCTTGGCGGTCATGCCGAAGTGGCGAACGGAGTCATTCTGGGCGGACTTGCTGCCGTGCAGCAGTTTTCGCGTGTCGGTCAGTACGCATTCATCAGCGGTCTTTCCGGCGTGAACTCCGACGTAATCCCGTACGGCATGGCGTTGGGCATGCATGCGAAACTCGGCGGTTTGAATCTCATCGGGCTGAAACGGCGCGGCGTTCCTCGCGCCAACATTCATGCGCTGCGAGCCGCCTTTCGGGTGATCTTTCTGGAAAGCACCGGAAGCGTGCAGGAGCGTGCTTTGAGGGCCGCCGAAACCTGGGCGGATGTACCGGAGGTGCAGCACGTCACCGCATTCATTCTCGCCGATGCCAAGCGGCAGATTGCGCCGGCGCGCGCGCGCGGCTCGGTAGAAGACGAGAGTGCGTGACCGGGCTCGGTATCATCGCCGGCGGCGGCGAATTGCCATTGGCGATTGCGGATGAAGCGCGCGAGAACGGCAAGCCCGTGTTCATTGCTGCTTTGCGCGGCATCGCGGACGATGAAATTTCGCGATTGCCGCATGAGTGGGTTTCGCTCGGGCAGGTCGGGCGCATGTTTTCGCTCTTCCGGCAGCGTGGTTGCGATGAAGTGCTCCTCGCCGGGAAATTGGCACGGCCGAAATGGTCGGAAATCAAACTCGACGCCGTCGCCATGATGAAGCTGCCGAAATTGATGGCAGCGGCAGCCAAAGGCGATGACTCATTGCTTCGCAGTATTGTGGAAATACTTGAGGGCGAAGGTTTTCGCGTCGTGAGCGCGGTCGAAGCTGCACCGTCACTGATGGCAGGCGAGGGGGCTTTTGGAAAACGGCAGCCCAGCGCAGAAGATAAGAGTGACATTGGGATTGCCGCGCGTGTTGTTCAAACGCTCGGAGAACTGGATGTCGGTCAGGCAGCTGTCGTCTGCGATGGACTCGTGCTCGCGGTTGAAGCGGCCGAAGGCACAGACGCCATGCTCGTGCGCGTCGCCTCTCTGCCGGAAAACATCCGCGGCACACCCGCCAAGCGTCGCGGCGTTCTGGTGAAAGCGCGCAAACCCACGCAGGATGGAAAGACCGATCTGCCTGTGGTGGGCGTCGCAACTATACGTAATGCGGCTACAGCCGGTCTTGCCGGAGTGGCGGTGGAAGCGGGCGCCGCGCTGATCGTGAACCGGAAGGCCGTAATCGAAGCAGCGGACAAAGCCGGTCTCTTCGTGTTCGGTTTCACCCCACCCAACCCAGGCTGAGCAATGGCTTCGGATATGAAGCCGATAAATCTAATGCTGGTGGCAGGCGAGCCCTCGGGCGATCAGCTTGGCGCGGAATTGATGGTTGCGCTGAGGTCGGTTGCTGGCGACCGCATTTCGTTCACCGGCGTCGGGGGTCCCGCGATGGCGGCCCAGGGATTGCGAACGTTGTTTTCGCTCGATGCCACCTCGGTGATTGGACTAAAGGCCATTGTCCCGCGCATCCCGGAAATCCTGCGCCGCGTACGGATCGCTG
Source organism: Rhizomicrobium sp. (assembly GCA_036269195.1). GTDB lineage: Bacteria > Pseudomonadota > Alphaproteobacteria > Micropepsales > Micropepsaceae > Rhizomicrobium. Next base: position 59,965 of record DATASO010000013.1, on the reverse strand, counting down.
CAAATTTGGCGCTGTCGTCGCGGCCGGATGTCGTGATCTGCATCGACAGCCCGGAATTCACCCACCGCGTGGCGCAACGCATTCGCCGCGGCGATCCGCGCATTCCCATCATCAATTACGTGGCACCGCAGGTGTGGGCCTCGCGCCCGTATCGCGCAGCGAAGATGGCGCGGACGTTTGACCTGGTGCTGGCGCTGCTGCCCTTCGAGAGCGAACTGTTTGAGACGCACCGGCTGCGCGCGCCGTTTGTCGGCCATCCGGTGGTGGAGCGCGCGGCCCGCATGCGAGGTGGCGCCGCGTTGCGCGAACGCCTCGGCATTCCGGCAAGCGCGCCCGTCCTTGTTGTGCTGCCGGGAAGCCGTATTAGCGAAATTGATCCCCTACTGCCGGTATTCCGTGAAACCGTCGAGGGTGTGGTGAAAGACATCCCAAACGTCGCCTGCCTGCTCCCGGCGGTTCCGCATCTTGCTCAGCGCATTCGTGCGGAGACGAACGACTGGCCTGCACCGATGCATTTGCTCGAAGGAGAGACAGACAAATTCGCCGCTTTCAATGGTGCAGACGCGGCGTTGGCAGCATCGGGAACAGTGACAACAGAACTCGCGCTGGCGACAGTGCCGATGGCCGTCGCCTATAAGGGGGGCTGGCTCACCTACCGCCTAGCGCGCGCGCTGATCCAAGTGCCGCACCTGACACTGGTGAATATTCTGCTCGGGCGAGAAGCAGTCCCAGAATTCCTGCAGGCGCGCTGCAGCGCGAAGTTGATCGCGCCCTGCGTCATCCGGCTGCTGAAGGACGAAGACGTTCGCGAGCGGCAGAAGCGCGATTTGCGGGAGGCCGTGCATCTGCTCGGCGCAGATGAAGAGGCCCCCAGCCTGCGCGCCGCCCGTACGGTCCTTCAATTCATCGCAGAGCAGCGCAGCGAACCTCAGCGGTCTTCCATCGGCACATAAGCGCGGCGCCTCTCGCCCGTGTAAAGCTGCCGCGGACGGCCGATCTTCTGGTCCGGATCCTCGACCATTTCCTGCCATTGCGCGATCCACCCGACGGTGCGGGCCAGCGCGAACAGCGCCGTGAACATGGTGGTCGGGAAACCAAGCGCGCGCAGCGTGATGCCGGAATAGAAGTCGATGTTCGGGTAGAGTTTCTTCTGGACAAAGTAATCGTCCTGCAGCGCAATGCGTTCTAACTCTAGCGCCACCTTCAACAGCGGCTCGTCGTGAATGCCGAGCTCGTCAAACACCGCATGAGCCTGCGCCTGCATCGCCTTGGCGCGCGGATCATAATTCTTGTACACGCGATGACCGAAGCCCATCAGGCGGAAATTGTCGTTCGGGTCCTTGGCGCGCTTGATATATTCCGGAATCCGATCGACGGTGCCGATCTCCTCCAGCATCTTCAGCGCCGCTTCATTGGCGCCGCCATGCGCCGGACCCCACAGGCAGGCGATGCCGGCCGCGATGCAGGCAAACGGATTGGCGCCGGATGAACCCGCCAGACGAACGGTCGAGGTGGAGGCGTTCTGTTCGTGATCGGCATGCAGAATGAAGATGGTGTCCATCGCCTTGGCGAGCACTGGGTTGACCTTGTACTCCTCGGCTGGCACCGCAAAGGTCATGCGCAGAAAGTTTTCCGTGTAACCCAGGTGATTCAGCGGATACACGAATGGCTGGCCCATCGAATATTTGTACGCCATCGCCGCGATGGTCGGGATCTTCGCGACCAGCCGGTGGCTGGCGATTTCGCGCTGCTTGGGATCGTTGATGTCAGTTGAATCGTGATAGAACGCCGAGAGCGCACCCACCACGCCGCACATGATTGCCATCGGATGCGCATCGCGCCGGAAGCCGTGGAAAAACGACGCCAGTTGCTCATGCACCATGGTGTGGTGGGTGATGGAGCGGTGGAACACCGCCATTTCCTTCTTGTCCGGCAGGTGGCCGTAAAGCAGCAGAAAACAGACTTCGAGGAAATTGGAGTGCTGGGCCAGATCGTCGATGGAATAGCCGCGATACAGAAGAATTCCGCGGTCGCCGTCGATGAAGGTAATGTCGCTTTCGCAGCTGGCAGTGGAGGTGAAGCCGGGGTCGTAGGTGAAGACATCGGCTTCGCCGTAGAGCTTGCGGATGTCCACGACGCGGGGGCCTTCCGTGCCGGCAAACACGGGCAGTTCGAAGGACTTGTTTTGGTAGACCAGAGTGGCGGAACCGGCGGGTACGGCTTTTCTCAGGTTCATCGGACGATCCTTTCGGATGCGGTTATTGTGCAGTGCAACATATAGGGTGGAAATGGAGCGGCGTCACCCTGTTTGTAGCTGCTTGCCGAGGGCAACGCTTCAGCCAGCGCAAGCCCTTATACGGGCAAGGGATTCTTCCTTTCCCAGGACGGCGAGCACTTCGAAAATCGGTGGTGAAGTGGTCTTGCCGGTGATCGCCGCCCGAATTGGCTGTGCCACCTGTCCCAGTTTCGTGTTCAGTTGCTCGGCGATGCTTCGCGCCTCCGCCTCCAGGATATCGGCTCGCCACTCGGCCTTTTCGAAGACCGGAAGAATCTCATCGCACAGGAGCGCGCGGGCTTCGGGCGTCAGCGCCTTGTCGGCCGATGCATCCAGCGTAGGGGCGCCGTCCGCGTAAAGAAACTCGGCGGCGGTTGCCAGTTCCACCAGCGTCTTCGCACGCTCCTTGAGTGCCGGCATCAACATTAGCAGGCGTGCGCATGCGAGGTCGGAAAGTGCCCGCGGCGGCTGCATGCGTTCAAGCAGTGCTGCAACTTCGTCAGCCAGCACCGTATCCGGCGTGGCGCGAATGTAGTGCGCGTTGAGATTGTCGAGCTTCTTGAAATCGAAGCGCGAAGGGCTGCGGCCGATATGCGCAAGATCGAACCAAGCGATCGCCTGTTCGGTCGAGATGATTTCGTCGTTGCCGTGACTCCAGCCGAGCCGCAGCAGGTAATTGCGCATGGCATCCGGCAAATAGCCCATGTCGCGATAGGCATCGACCGCCAGCGCGCCGTGGCGCTTGGAAAGCTTCGCTCCATCGGGCCCATGGATCAGGGGCAGATGGCCATAGATCGGAATCGGCCAGCCGAGTGCCTGAATCAGCTGCAGCTGCCGCGCTGCGTTGTTGAGATGGTCATCGCCGCGGATAATGTGGGTGATGCCCATGTCGTAATCGTCGACCACCACGGCCAGCATGTAGGTTGGCGTGCCGTCGGACCGCAGCAGCACCATGTCGTCCAGGTTTTCGTTGGCGAACCGCACATCACCCTGCACCATATCGTGCACGATGGTCTCACCCGTTTGCGGCGCCTTTAAGCGGATCACGAAAGGCGCGCCGGCCGGCGCTTCTGACGGGTCCCGGTCGCGCCAACGCCCGTCATAGCGCATGGGCTTGCCCTCGGCCCGCTGCCTGGCGCGCATCTCTTCCAGCTCGGCCGGCGTGGTGTAGCAGCGATAAGCATTGCCGTTCACCAGCAGCTGCTCGGCAATCTCGCGATGCCGCGCCGCGCGGGCATACTGATAGATTGGCTCGCCATCCCAGTTCAGCTCCAGCCAGGAAAGCCCGTCGAGAATGGCGGCAATGGCCGCCTCGGTGGAGCGTTGGCGGTCGGTATCTTCGATACGTAGGCGGAACTTGCCGCCCGTGTGCCGGGCGTAGAGCCAGTTGAACAGGGCGGTGCGTGCTCCGCCAATATGCAGAAATCCGGTCGGCGATGGCGCAAACCGCAAGACGGGCTTTTCGTTTTCGGCCATACTGGGGTTCTTCGGGGGCCGGCCTGCGTAACAGGCCCGCAAGGTGACGGCGAGGCTTCTAGCAAACCGGTTTCCGTGGGGGTAGGTCCACTTTTCGCATTTCGGCAGTTGGTGCCCGGCGCGGCGGCGGCCGCATCGCCGGGCCACGCGCGCAGCATTGCGTTCATTCCGTGGCTTCTGCAGTGCGCGCTGGCTGAGCGCGAGCGCTGGGTTCTGTGGCTGCCGGTGGCATTCGGAACCGGCATTGCGCTTTATTTCGCGCTGCCGGGCGAGCCGTCGTCACTGCTCGGATTGGCGCTCAGTGGTTCGGGACTTCTGCTTGCCATTGCATCGATCGGTACGGAGGCGAGCGCATCCCGCGCGGCGCTGTCATTTGTTGCGGCCGTTCTGATCGGTTTCGGGCTCGCGAAGCATCGAACTGACTCTGTTGCCGCGCCGGTGCTGTCGCATCGCGCCGGTCCGGCGCTGGTGCAAGGACGCGTGGAAACAGTCGAGGCGCATGGCAAAGGCGTGCGCGTCGTGCTGACACTCGCAAGTATCGAGCATCTGCGTTCGGGCGAGATGCCGAAACGCGCCCGCATCTCCATTCGCAGCGGCGGCGATACATTGAACCCTGGCGAATGGATTGACGTGCGCGCGGTGTTGCTGCCGCCGCCAGCGCCAGCCGAGCCTGGTGACTACGATTTCGGCCGCGCTGCCTACTTCCGCGGGATCGGTGCGGTCGGCTACGCCTATGGCCGCCCGAAATGGATTTCTGCAACACACGCGCCGTCGGTTGTTGAGCGCGCGCGCATCGAAATTGAATCGCTACGCGTGCGCGTGTCGGCGCGGATTCATTCCGTATTGCCCGGCAGCACCGGCGCCATTGCGTCGGCGCTCATTACCGGCGATCGCGGCGGCATTTCGGAAGAGGACGAATCGGCCTTGCGCGATGCCGGCCTTGCGCACGTGCTGGCAATTGCGGGTTTGCACATGGCGTTAGTCGGACTGGGGCTGTTCTGGGCCGTGCGCGCATTCCTTGCGCTGTTCCCGGCAATTGCGCTGACGCAGCCGATCAAGAAATGGGCGGCGGTCGCGGCGCTTGGCAGCGCGACGTTCTATCTGATCATCAGCGGCGCGGCGACGCCCGCGACGCGTGCTTACATCATGCTGTCGGTGATGCTGGCCGCGATCCTGTTCGACCGGCCCGCGATCTCGATGCGCTCGGTTGGATTGGCCGCCATCGTTATCCTGTTGCTGCGGCCCGAAAGCATCCTTGAGCCGGGATTTCAGATGTCGTTCGCCGCGGTCGTCGGTTTGGTCGCCGTTGCGGAATGGGAGCGGTCGCGGCCGCGCTCCGAAAACACGCTGCCGCTGCCGGCCGTGCGCCGCTACATGCGCGGCATCGCCACAACCAGTTTCGTCGGCAGCGTCGCCACTGCGCCTTACGCGGCGTTCCATTTCGATCGCGCCACGCATTACGCCGTGCTCGGCAATCTGCTGGCCATGCCGATCATGGCGTTTCTCACCATGCCGGCTGCGGCGCTGGCGATTTTCCTCATGCCAATCGGACTCGACGAGATTCCGCTGCGGGTGATGGGCTATGGGATCGAGGCGATGTTGGCGGTGGGCCGCTGGGTTTCGCATCTGCCGGGGTCGGTGTCGCTGGTTTCGGCGTGGCCGATGTCAGGTCTCGTGTGCCTGACCGTGGGCGGGCTGTGGGTCGCGCTGTGGCGGGGACACTGGCGCTGGCTTGGGCTCGCGCCTGCGGCGGTTGCAGCGTGGCTGATCTTCACCGCGAAGCCCCCGGATATTCTCATCGCCCGCGACGGCCTGACGGTTGCCGTCCGCGGGGCCGGCGGGCAGTTGCGCCTGCTCCGTCCGCCCGCCGACAAATACTCTGCCGAAGAATGGCTGAAGCGTGACGGGGATTCGCGCACCCTGCCGCAATCCCTCGCCCGGCGCGCAGATGGCGTCGCGTGCGATTCCTATGGCTGCATCGCGCAGGTGAACGGGTTGCTGGTTGCGGCCGCGATGAAAACCGATGCGCTTTCGGAAGATTGTGAAACCGCGCAGATCGTCATCAGCGCCGTGCCGACGCGCCGTCACTGCACCGGGCCGCCGCTGGTGATCGACCGTTTCGATGTGGCGCGCAATGGCGCTTACGCGGTGTGGCTCAACAACGCCATCACCGTCGATACGGCACAGGCCGAGCGCGGCGTGCGTCCCTGGAGCCCGCCGCCAGCGCGGCGTCAGTATCGCCGGATGAGACCCACCAGCTTGCCCTGAATGCGCACCCGGTCCGCGCCGTAGAGGCGCGTTTCATACGCCGGATTTGCGGCCTCAAGCGCAATCGAATCGCCTCGGCGCCGCAGCCGTTTCAAAGTTGCTTCGGCTTCGTCCACCAGAGCCACCACGATTTCGCCCGTGTTCGCGGAATCTGCCTGCTGAATGATCACCGTGTCGCCATCGAGAATGCCGGCGTTGATCATCGAATCGCCCGCCACTTCCAGCGCATAGTGATCGCCGCGGCCCAGCATGCTGGCAGGCACCGGCACTTCCGACACCTTGTTCTGCAGGGCTTCGATGGGTGTGCCGGCTGCGATCCGTCCCAGCACGGCCACAGTCGCCGCACCGTCGCCGTCGCCGCGACGCGGGCTGCCGGCGCTGCGCGTATCGGCCGGAATGCGCGCTTCGCCGCGCAATGGTCTGGCGCCCGGCGTGTGCATCATACGTTGTGCCTGGCTGCGGCTGGTGGCTGGCCGCAGCGTGTCGGCCAGATTCTCCGGTAGCTTCACGATCTCCAGCGCGCGGGCCCGCTTCTGCAGCCGTTTGATAAACCCGCGCTCTTCCAGTGCCGTGATGAGCCGGTGGATGCCGGACTTGGACTTCAGGTCCAGGGCCTCCTTCATCTCGTCGAAGGAAGGCGGAATACCGCTTTCCCGTACCCGCTCATGGATAAACATCAGCAGCTCATATTGCTTCTTGGTCAGCATCCGAATCTCCTGGGAGCCCCGCCAGGCTCGAAACAAAGGCGCAACAATCCGCAATTGTTCTAGTTTGGTTCGTCTTAACCGTCAAGAGGAAAATTTCCTCTGGGCGCGGCTATTCCAGCCGAATCACCGGTACAGACTCACCTTCGCATGCGGCAGGGGCATGCGGCGCTCTGATGATCAGAACATCCGCATCGGCGAGCGCCTTCTGCATCGAAGAATCCTGAACCGGAAGCGGTTCGGCCCATAGTTCGCCCGCGCGATAGGACGAACGCGCGCGCACATAATCCTGCCGGCTGTCGTTTGCCGTCATCGGGATGGTGAGGCGCGCCATCAACACTTCGGACTCAGTGGTGGCGCCGAGCAGTGCCGCCAGTGCCGGCTTCACGAACAGGAGCGTACAAACATACGCGCTCACAGGATTGCCCGGCAGGCCAAGCAGCGGCGTGTTGTCGAGCCGTCCGAAGATCAGCGGCTTGCCCGGTCGCATGGCGATTTTCCAGAAATCCAGCACGAAGCCTTTGGGCCCGAGCGCGCGCTGGATGAGATCGTGATCGCCCACCGAAGCGCCACCGAGGGTGACGATCAGATCGGCGTCTGCCGCGTTATCCGCAATCTGCGCAATCGCTTCCATCCGGTCCGGCAGAATGCCGAGATCGCGCGCTTCGCCGCCCCATTGCCCGATCGACGCGCACAATCCGTACACGGAAGAGGCGACGATGCCGCCGGGCTTGTGCGGCTCTCCGGGGCGGGAAAGTTCGTCACCGGTGGCGGCCACAACGACGCGCGGCCGTCTTCGCACGGTGACTTCAGGAACATCACCCGCGGCGATGAGCGCGAGATCGCGTGCGGTCAACCGCTCGCTCGCTTTCACCAGCACATCGCCGCAGCAGAAATCCTGCGCCGCCGGACGGATGTGCTTTCCCGCAGACGAACTCGCGCGAACGGTTACACGCGGATCGCCCCGATCCGTGTTCTCCTGAATGATGATCGTATCGGCGCCACGCGGCACAACGCCGCCGGTAAAGATACGCACCGCTTCGCCGGGATGCACTTCAGCTGCAAACGGCAGTCCTGCAGGCGCAGCACCGATGACATTCAGCACAACTGGTGCGTTCGCGACATCGGCGGTGCGGACGGCATAGCCGTCCATGGCCGAAACAGGGAAGGGCGGCTGATCGAGCCGCGCGATGACATCTTCTGCCAGCACGCGCCCGGCGGCGCGGGCAATCGGCACCGTTTCGCTGGCAACAGGCGAGAACGCCGCCGTCACGCGCTGCACAGCTTCTTCAACGGGAATCATTTTGCCGACGTCGAAGGCGAGCCTTCAGCAGCGTACGTGCCACTCTTGCCGCCGGACTTCGACAGCAGCCGCACGCTGCGGATCACCGCGCTGCGGTCCACCGCCTTCACCATATCGTAAATCGTGAGTGCCGCGGTGCTGGCCGCCACCAGCGCCTCCATCTCTACGCCGGTCTGTGCCATGGTGCGCGTGCTTGCGATAATGCGCAGCGATGCCGTCTCGTCCTGCGTCTCGAATTCGACACGCGCCTGCGACAGCGGAATGGGATGGCAAAGCGGGATCAGCTCGGACGTTTTCTTCGCCGCCATGATGCCGGCTAGCCGCGCGGTGGCCAGCACATCGCCTTTGGGCGAATCCGGCGAAAGCGCGAGGTTGTAGGCTTCCGGCGATAGCGCGATCACCGCTTCGGCCACCGCCTCGCGTGCGGTTTCCGGTTTATGCGACACATCGACCATGCGCGCGGCGCCGTGCTCGTCCAGATGGGTGAGCTTGCTCATGCCGGTATCCTAGCGCCGATAAGCGCCCGAGTCGCCGCCGTTACATCTGGCTGCCGCATCAGGCTCTCGCCGACCAGGAAGGTGGTGACGCCGATCTCAGCCAGCCGCCGCAGGTCGGCGGGCGTAGAGAGCCCGCTTTCGGCAACAACCAGAACGTTTGGCGGAATCCGCGGCGCCAGCCTTTCCGTAACGGCCAGATCCGTTACGAAAGTACGGAGATCGCGATTGTTGATACCAATCATCTCTGCATGCAGCGCCAGTGCGCGATCAAGTTCCGCCTCATCGTGTACTTCGACCAGCACGTCCATCCGAAATCGTTTTGCTTCGGCTAGCAGATCGCGCGCCAAGCCATCATCGACCATCGCAAGGATGATAAGAATGCAGTCGGCGGCAGCGGCACGTGCTTCCATCACCTGATAAGGATCGAGGAAGAAGTCCTTGCGCAGCACCGGCAGCGTGCTGGCGGCGTGCACACGCGGAATGTAGGCGAGGTCTCCCTGGAACGATGGCTTGTCTGTCAGCACTGAGAGGCAGGTGGCGCCACCGTTTTCATAGGCGCAGGCCAGCACTGGCGGATCGAAATCTTCACGGATCATTCCTTTCGACGGGCTGGCTTTCTTGATCTCTGCAATCAGCCCGAACTCGCCCGCATCGCGTTTTTGCTGCAAGCGGACGCGAAAACCCCGCGGCGGTTCTATTCCGGCAATCTGCCGCTCCAATTCGTCCAGCGGCGCGCGTCGCTTCGCGGCCTCGACTTCCTGGCGTTTGTAAGCGGCAATGTTGTCGAGAATGGTCATGGCACCATTTTCGAAAAGGATGCAGCGTGCGCCAGCACATCCCTTGCACGCCCGGAGTCGATTGCGTCTGCAGCAAGCGCGGCGCCTTCGCGCAAATCCGCCGCGCGTTCGGCCACAACCAAAGCCGCTGCGGTATTCAGCGCCACGATATCTCGAAACGCGGAAGGCTCGCCGGCCAGCAAGGCGCAGAGGGCGGCGGCATTGGTGCGCGCATCGCCGCCGGCAATCGCAGAGATCGGTGCGCGCGACAGACCGGCATCTTCCGGCGCAATGGTGCGGCGAGAAATCATGCCGCGTTCCAGCACCACAATTTGTGTCGGCGCGGCAATTGAAATCTCGTCCAGACCATCATCGCTATGCACGATCCACGCGGCCTCCGTGCCGAGTTCGAGCAGCGCCTCTGCCATCGGTGCGAGCCATTCCTTCGAGAACACGCCGATCAGCTGCCGCTTTACGCCGGCCGGATTGGAAAGCGGCCCGACCAGATTGAAGATGGTGCGGAAGCCCAGCTCGCGCCGCACCGGCGCGACATGCTTCATGGCGGCGTGGTATTTTGGTGCGAACAGGAAACAGAATCCCGTTTCGCGTAAACTCTTCGCTGCTGCGTCCGGCCCAAGATTGGTCGGCACGCCCAGCGCGTCCAGCACATCGGCGGCGCCGGTTTGCGACGACATGCTGCGGTTGCCGTGTTTCGCCACCGGCACACCGCACGCTGCTACCACGAAGGCGGTTGCCGTGGAGACATTCAAGGTGCCAATGCCATCGCCGCCGGTGCCGCACACATCGATGGCACTGTCAGACGCCACAACCGTCTGCATGGCGGCGCGCATCGCGCGCACCGCGCCCACAATTTCCGCCACCGTCGGCTTGCGCAGCGACAACGCTGTCAGCAGTGCGGCCATGCACGCTTCGCTCACCTCGCCGCGCATGATCGCGCCGAATGCCGCCGCGGCTTCCGGAGAATCGAGGGATGCGCCGCCCGCTACGCGCTTCAGCAGCTCGCCGAAATTGCTCATGCCGGAACGCGGGCGAATTCTTCCGCAATCTGCAAGAAGTTCTGCAGCAGCGCATGGCCGTTTTCTGAGGCGATACTTTCCGGATGGAACTGCACGCCGTGCACGGGATGGCTCTTGTGCATCACCCCCATAATCACGCCGTCCGCCGTGGTTGCCGTCACCTCCAGCGATGGCGGCGTGCTGGCCGGCTCCAAAGTGAGGGAATGATAGCGCGTGGCCTCGAAATCGTTGTTCAACCCGCGGAACACGCTCTTGCCGGTGTGCTGGATGCGGCTGAGCTTGCCGTGCATCGGCTCCGGCGCGCGTACCACGCGCCCGCCATACACTTGCCCGATCGCTTGATGCCCGAGGCAGACGCCGAGGATCGGCACGCGTCCCTCCGCAACGCGAACGAGATCGAGGCAGATGCCGGCTTCGTTCGGCGTGCACGGCCCCGGCGACAGAACAATGCCCTCGGGATGCATGGCCAGCGCCTCGCGCGCGGTGAGCTCGTCATTGCGCTTCACCAGCACGTCCGCGCCAAGCTCTCCCAGATAGTGGAAGAGGTTGAAGGTGAAGCTGTCATAATTGTCGATCAGGAGAAGCATTGTCGGCCTTTTCCCGGATGATAGCCGGGGTCTTCGCGAAGGCAAATCCCGCGCTGGTACAGGCCTCCGCCGTTGACATCGCGCCCGAGTTCACGACGATGGAAAGCGAGTTGTGGTGATCGTCGTTCGCGGCATGCCGCTTAGGGGAGGGGAAGATGCGTCTCGTCTGGACTTTGCTGGTTTCTCTATTGGGCGCGATGCTGATCGCGACCGGCGCAGGCGCGATCGAGACGAAAGTCGTCAAGATCTACAACAACACGCCGAAGAAGCTCTACGCCATTATCGAGATCGGCAAGCACGTCCCGCTCGATGAATGGATGCAGGGGTATTTCAAAGTCACCAACGTCAAGCGGAATACGTTCGAATCCAGCAGCGTCTATCGCGTCTATATCAATCCCCACAAAGGCATCAAGCCCGGCGCTTCGGTGACGATCAACGTGCCGTTCTGGTCGCAGCTGGCGAGCAATCCTGATCCCGCAAAGCCCAACCAGTATGTCGATTGGTGGAACGGCGGCCGTGTGCTCATCTACGACGAGCAGTCCAATTTGCTGAAAGACTACAACCTCGATGTCAGCAGTCCTGTGCAGCCGCTCACCGAGGGACTCTCTTGCAGCAACAAATCTGTTTGCGAGCCGCTGGACATTTTTGCGAGCGACATCGGCTTGCCCGCCACCGATCCGAACCAGCTGACGGAATACACCTTCTCGGATGTGGTAACGGCGAACGGCGCGCCCTATCCGGTCGATTTCAAACGTGTGGATTACGACCTGTCATATGTCGACCAAGTGTACCTGCCGACTGCCATGGGGCCGGTGAACAATCCGTTCGTTGGCTATACCGGCACAGTACAGGATCTTCCGGGTTTTCGCGATGTGCTGCACAAGTTCCTTAAGACTTGGCAAGGCTGGCCGATTTACGTCGGCAATCCCACCTATCCGGACCCGCGCGTCCCCGGCGCCTACAATGCGTTTGTCGGTGGCCCGGACCTCACCAAACCGGGCGTGACCATCCAGGACATGAAGGACCTCTGGAAATACTGCACCAACAAGAATGACAACACTGATCTTTGCAAGGCCATGCGCACGGTCAACGATCTGTTCCAGAAAAATTACGCAAAGTACCAGACGCTCGATTGCCAGCACGTCAAGCTGACGGACGATCTGCTGATCCGCCACGTGTATGGCTGGGTGGAATTCAACGAGCACTGCAAGAATGCCTTCGCCAACCAGTTGAAGGACACGCCCAAGGCGGATTATGCGGCGGTGCAGCGCGTTTATGTTCACGAGCTGCAATACGCGCCGAACGGCGAATTCAACCCCTATGTGCAGCTGATCCACAACACCGGCTTTCTGAACATGAAAGCCTACGCGTTCTCCATCGACGACGCCGTCGGCAACATGAATGAGTTGGGTGACGGCGTGATCGTGGCAGTGGGCGGCAGCGAAGGGCTGGAAAACAAGCGCCCCTTCGATCCCAGCAAGAAGATCAGCGTCAATCTGGGTGGCACGCAGAAGGGATTCCCAAAGTGGACGTCCTACGGCATCTGCAGCAAGAAGCCGACGCAGGATCTCAATCCGGAGTTCACCAGCTTTGCCATCTACAGCGTGGATTATCCCTGCACGATCACGGTCGCCGATAGCGACAACAAACTCTACCAGTTCACCATCAAGAACGAGCCGCCCGATCCGAAGGTTGTCCGTTGCGCCAGGAGCACGACGCCAGACTGGTGCGAGGCGGCGGCCCAGCATGTGAAGCATGATAAAGTCATCGGCTGGGTGATCGAAACCCAGGGCACGACACAATAACAACACCGCAAAGGGGAGAGAGAAAGATGGACCGCAGATCGCTTCTCAAACTGGCCGCGCCCGCCAGTGCCGTCGCCTTCGGACTTGGCGACTCCGCCTTGGCCAGCACCCCGCCGGACTTCGACCGCGTCGAGCGCGAACTCGCGAAGTTCCGCGCCCTGCCGGGCACGCCAAGCTATGTGATCGACGTGAGCGGCCCTGTGAAGTATCGCGCGTCCTATCAGCAGGACATACGGATGTTCGCTGCCAGCGCGACGAAAACCTTCATCCTTGCCACCTATCTGCAGAAGGTGGAAGCCGGGCTGCTGTCCGAAGACGAGAAGCTTCCGCTCAGCAACGACATCCGCTCGCTGGGAAGCCCAGTCTTCATCGACCTTTCCGGCGAAGTCCACGCGCGCCACGTCCTCGAAGCGATGATCAGCCATAGCGACAACACCGCGACAGATATGGCGCTGGCGCGCGTCGGCCCACACAAAGTGCGCGCGTTCATCGCGGAGGCGGACCTTTCGGTGACGCAAATCCCCGATTCCACCCGCATTATGGCGTCGTACTTTGCCGGCGCGCCTTACGGTGTCGATGAAGGCTGGAAGGGCATGAAGCGGTTGCAGAAGGGCCATCTCTTCGGGGAGCCGCGCAGCGCGTTGAATCGAAAGTCGACGATGGCCAGCACCGCGGGCGAGTTTGCGTCCTACTACAAGCGCGCCATGCGGGGAGAATTCTTCCAGTCGCCGGACACGCTGACGGAATTCAAGCGCATCCTCGCCACCAGCGATCTCATCCTGCAGATCGCGCCACCGGACACGCCCATCTACGGCAAGAGCGGCAACGCAACCTGGCTGGAGTTCAGCACCCGCTGCCTCGCCGGCCAGATGGTCGTGGACAAGTCGGCCGTGACCTTCGCCTTTATCCTGAACTGGGAGCAGGGCGACGTGGCCCATGTCGTCGCGACCATGTTCGACATCATGCGCGACATCATGCGGGAGATAAAAAAGGCGGTGAGCTGACGCGAAAGGAGCGCGATTACTGCACGATCTGCACGATACGGCGGGTGTACGGCTCCACGAACACCACCTTGCCGCCAGCGGTGAAGTATTCGTAGTTGCGCACCTCCGGCACTTTCGCCACCATCCCCAGCGGCACCGGTGTCAGCTGAAGTCCATCCGGCACCGTTGAGCCAAGCTCGAGCGGGACAGTGACGGTCACCGGCCGCACATGCTCGGTGACGACATAGTCCTGGATGAGTTTGCCGTGGCCGGGCTCGATGGTCAGCACCTTCGAATCCTGCCCAAAGGCCGGCGCCGCCAGCAGAATTGCCGCCGCGGCCGATGCGAGAACGGTTTTCATGCTGTCCCCATACGCACTGCGCCGGAGATAACGGCTCGATCTTTTTCGCGGTTCCGTTACGCAAACCGCTTTGGGTCGAAAGAAATCGGCTGCGAAACGCTCGCAGCCGATTCCCTTACTCCCCGAAACGAGACGAACGCTGTTACGGACGCGCGCCGCGAGCCACAACCTTGTGCGGATGCACGGCGGCTCCCGCCTTCATCTTCCACGAACGGCCGTTGGCGATCTTGGTGCCGCCGCCCGGGCATTGATTGTCACGCGTGCAGTAGATGTAGGACGCGACATCGGTGCTGACCGCCACCTGACCGCGATCGTTCACGCCCCAGGCCTGCTGCAATACCGAGCCGTCCTGGATGTCGATCGCGGTAACCGTGCCGGTCGCGTTGTCGAAGGTGAAGGCATGCGGATTGCCCACGCTGTCGACCACCCAGCCCGCCGTCAGTTCCTTCTTGTTGATGCCTTCCAGCGCCGTCGTGCCGCTGGCATCCACATCCACTGTTTGGGGAACGCCGTTCTTCAGAATGAAGCCGTGCTGGACGCCGGCACTGTCGACATACAGCCCCGCCATCGTGCCCTTCTTATTCAGCGCGCGCGGACTGGTGCGCGTCGCATTCAGCCCAAGATCGACATCGGTCTGGTAGTTCCCGCGTTGCGCAAGATAACCGTTCCGGATGCCGGTATTGGGATCGACATAGTCGCCTGTCGATGTGTCCTTCTTTTTCGTGATCCCTTGCGCAATGCCGTCCAGGGGAATGCCATCCTTCGTGAAGGTCGAGATGGTGCCATGCTTTGCCTCGCGCAGGAATTCCGCGCCCACGGTGAAGCTCGGATCGGTGGCGAAACCGTTGATATCGCCCGCGTCGTTCAACGCGCGCGGTTCCGTGCCTGTGCTGGTGCCGCCGTAATCGAACGTCGTGTAGGTACCGTTGAGCGGACCGGTGAAGCCGTGCTCGACACCGGCGCTGTCGAACCAACTGCCGGCAATCACGCCGTGATTGTTGATGCCGAACACAATGGTGGCGGCGGCGCCGGCTGGCGGCGTCACCGGAACCAGCGTGGCCGCGTACGTTTGTGACATTGCCGTGACAGCAACGCCCGCCACGCCAAGAAACAACTTGCCAAGAAACATTTTGCTGACTGTGTGCATGAGACTTCCCTCTTTCTCTGCTGACAGCCCCCCGACGGCGCGCACGCTAAGTACGAAGTCTCGCGTGCCGCAATCGCATGCACACTAACGTGAGCGCGCGCGTGCTGTAAATCGCGTGCTTCTCTCCGAAAGTTGATTACCCGCGGATGCACGCGTTCAAGTTTGGCTTCAGTTTGATGCGTACAATTTTACGCATGGAAGCGAAGGCGCATGCAGCAATGACAGCGGATGTCAGCGAGTAGGTCTTCACCTTTCATGCAGGCGGATGAGTCTCTGATGCATTAAGGCGCCGAAGGGGCGGCTGCGAAATCCCCCCGCGAGCGCACCACTTTGGCAGGAGAATGTCGGCCCAGTCCTCCTTCTTTGTGAACGGCACACCTGCTAGACTTGGCGAAGTCTGGCGGGAGAGAGCGATGAGATCGGAAACATCGGTCGGGCTGACGGCGGCGCTGTTGTTGAGCACCGCAGTGGCGCGGGCGGATGTGGAGATATCCGCCAAGCCGACCAGCAACATGAGTTGCGACGCGGGCGTGTGCACGGCGACGGCGCAGAAGGCCGTGCTGAATGTGAGCGATCTCGCCACCATGCTGGCAAGCGGCGACGTGGCGGTGAAGACGGGCAGCATCGCGAGAGACATCGAGATCGATCAGCCGCTCACCTGGAGCAACACCAGCCGGCTGACCTTGGATGCGCAGGCATCCGTGACGGTGAAGAAACAGATCACGGCGGCGGGGCAGGGCGCACTCACCGTCATCACCAACGACACCGGCGGCGCGAACGCGAAGAACAAAACCGGCGAGTTCATCATTGTGCCGGAACGCGGCAGCGTGCAGTTCTGGGATTTGGGCAGCAGCCTGATCATCGACGGCAACAGCTACACCTTGGTGGGCGACATCAAGACTCTCGCCTCCGATATTGCCGCCAATCCCAGCGGCTTTTACGCGCTGGCAAAGCCTTACGACGCGAGTGGGGATGGGGTGTACATTGGGTCCGCGATTCCGACGGAACTCGATGGGGTGTTTGAGGGCTTGGGAAATGCGATCTCAAATTTCACTGTCGGGCTTGAAGGAAATTCGACTCAATTATTCGGATTTTACAGTGACGTCAGCTTCACGGCCGCGGTTCGTCATTTCGGGCTGCTTAGTATGACCACCGACAGTGTCGGTATTCCCGTCTCGTCCGCTGTCGGTGGTCTGGCAGCTGGGAATGGCGGGCTCATCGACTCTTCTTGGGTCACCGGTAAATTTAGTGTTCCTAGGGGGGCCAGTTCCGTCGGAGGATTGGCGGGCGTAAGCATAGGAGAAATTGAGCGCTCATACGTCAAAGTCGACATTTTAACGGACGAAAGCACGGCCGCCTACATCGGTGGCTTGGCTGGTGAGAATTACGACGGAACAATCACGGAGTCCTTTTCAGCAGGTTCGGTCGCGGCGACGCATGGATCAGAGCTGACAGTGGGCGGCTTGGTTGGATTTAATGCCGGAGCGATCGACAATTCCTATTCGGTTAGCCTCGTTCGGGAAGGCGGTGGAAATGGCGGCTCGTTGATATTTGGAGGATTCACAGGACAGAACGATAGCAACGGAACCATCACCAGTTCGTATGCTGCTGGAAAAATTGTGACGCGTGATCGCGAAGCTACGGACCTTGGCGGTTTGATTGGATTCGACGCAAGTGCGCCCGGTTCGTTAGCCGATACGTATTGGAATGTGGACAAAGGCGTGAGCGATCCAAGCCAAGGCGCCGGCAACGTCAAGGATGATCCGGGGATCACGGGATTGACGACGCAGCAGCTTCAGTCTGGCTTGCCCGATGGCTTCGACCCAAAAATTTGGGGTAGCGATCCGAACATCAACAACGGATATCCGTATCTGCTCGCCAATCCGCCGCGATAGCGGCTCGCTAGCGGCAACGAATCTACCACCATTCGCCACTTCGCGAGGCGAAACGCGAGCGGAATCAATACCGAAAATAAATCCGTTCCCCACCGCCGATTCGGCCTTACACTCGCGCGCATGAGCGCGTTTTCCGATTCAAGTCCACTGCAGTTTGGGTTCCCATCCGTCATGGCCGGTCCCCGGGATTGCGCCAAGGCGCGACCCGAAGACAAGGCTTCTGTCCCGGCTACGAGAGTTGGGGAAACCGCGCGCGAAATTCGCGGAATCCTTGAGTTCGACTGCTTGTCCACGCCCGAACCACATCATCTCGTATGCTGGGGAAGACGAGGAGGGGGGAGGGGCGCGGGGAATCTGAAAAACAACGATCAAGATCAGGGAGGTATGCCGGAATTCTCATCTAAATCTTGAACCCGGATTGAAGCAGCTGCCGCTCCGGTAGTCCCGTCCGTCAGCCCCGCGGCCACAAGAAAGCGGCAAAGCCGCCGTTTCCGGTCTATATTACCGGGGATGAGTGCTTCGGAGGCCCCAGCCGGCAGCGCGGCGCCCCAGCCTTCCGGCGGCGGGGCCACCATGCTGGCGCGCTCGGCCGAGGCGCTGGGCAAAATCCTGGCGCCGCTCCGCCCGCGGCCCAAGCTCATGCGCCAGCACGAATTGGTCGAGCGGGTGAAGGCCTACGATCCCGGCGCCGACGAGGCGCTGCTCAACCGGGCCTATGTCTATGCCATGCGGGCGCACGGCAAGCAGTTCCGGGCCTCGGGCGACCCCTATTTCAGCCATCCGCTGGAAGTGGCCGCCATCCTCACCGAGCTGAAGCTGGATGTGCCCACCATCGTGACGGCGCTGCTCCACGACACCGTGGAGGATACCTACGTCACCCTCGACGACGTGAAGGCCAATTTCGGCGATGAAATCGCCGGCCTGGTGGATGGCGTCACCAAGCTGTCGCAGCTGGAGCTGTTCTCCGAACGCACCAGGCAGGCGGAGAATTTCCGCAAGCTGATGCTGGCGATGTCGAACGACATCCGCGTGCTGCTGGTGAAGCTGGCTGACCGCCTGCACAACATGCGCACGCTCCACTTCATCGAGAAGCCGGAGAAGCGCCGCCGTATCGCCCAGGAGACGGTGGACATTTACGCCCCGCTCGCCGGCCGCATCGGCATGCAGAACATGCGGGAAGAGCTGGAGGACCTGGCCTTCGGCGAGCTGGACCCGGAAGCCCGCAACTCCATCGTCACGCGACTTGCACGCCTCGATGCGCAATCCGGCGATCGCATCGGCCGCGTGGCGGACGAAATCCGCAGGAAGCTGGCGGAAGAGGGGATCGAAGCGGCGGTTTCCGGCCGCGCCAAGCGCCCCTATTCCATCTGGCGCAAGCTGAAGGACAAGCAGCTGAATTTCGAGCAGCTGTCCGACATTTTCGGCTTCCGCGTCATCGTGAAGACAATGGAGGATTGCTACCGCGCGCTCGGCATCCTGCACACGCATTGGCGCATGGTGCCGGAGCGGTTCAAGGATTTCGTCTCCAATCCGAAGATCAACGGCTACCGCTCCATCCACACCACTATCATCGGGCCGGAGCAGCAGCGGGTGGAAGTTCAGATCCGCACGCAGGATATGCACGAAGTCGCGGAGCGTGGCGTGGCGGCGCACTGGCGCTATCGCGAGCGCGTGCAGGAGAAAGATCAGACCGCGCAGGCCGCGTATGAATGGCTGCGCGAGATGGTGGACCTGCTGGAGCACGGCAATACGCCGGAGGAATTCCTCGAGCACTCGCGCCTGCATATGTATCAGGATCAGGTGTTCTGCTTCACCCCGCATGGCGACCTGATCAACCTGCCGCGCGGCGCCACGCCGATCGATTTTGCTTACGCCGTGCACACCGATGTCGGCAATTCCACGGTTGGCGCAAAGGTGAATGGGGTGCACGTGCCGCTACACACGCAACTGCGCAACGGCGACCAGGTGGAGATCATCCGCACCAAGGACCAGACGCCATCGCCATTGTGGGAACAATTCGCGGTCACTGGCCGCGCGCGTTTTGAAATCCGCCGCTTCCTGCGCTACGCGCAACGCGACGAGAACATCAATTTCGGCCGCAAGATTCTGGAGAAAACCTTCGCCGATAATCATCGCGAGCTGACGGAAAAAGCCATCGAGGAAGTGGCAAAGAAACTCCGGCTGCACAAACCGGAGGATTTGCTGGCGGAAGTTGGCCGCGGGCAGCTGCGGGCCAACGAAGTGCTGGAAGCGGCCTATCCAGAGCTGAAGCGCGGTGCCGGGTACAAAACGTCGCCTAAAGGAAAAGCGAATAGCAAGTCCATTTCCATCAAGGGGCTCACCGAAGGTATTTCATATAAGCTGGGCCAGTGCTGTCATCCGTTGCCGGGCGACCGCATTGTGGGCGTGCCGATGTCCGGCGAAGGCGTCGTGATCCACGCCATCGACTGCGCCGAACTCGAAAATGCCCAAACTATGGAGGATTGGCTGGACGTCGGCTGGGGCCCGCACGCTGCGGAGTCCGGCGCTCACATCGCCCGTATTCTCGCGCGGGTGAAAAACGAGCCCGGATCGCTGGCCGCCGTTGCCACCGTGATTGGCAACAATGGCGGAAACATTTTTAATCTTAAGGTCGCGAGCCGGAATCCGCTGTACTTCGATTTCCTGGTCGATATCGAAGTGCGCGATGTGGCGCATCTGGAGAATATTCTGGGCGCGTTGCGGGTGAACGTATCTGTCGAGTCGGTCGAGCGGGTCAGGGGGCCGCAGGAGGCACCGGCCGAGGCCGCGCCTGCGCAGTAGCGATGCGCTTACCGGGATCGCGACCTGGTGCTGACAAAGGGTGCAGAGTCTGCAATCATTGCCGAGGTACGCGTATGGGGCATCAAATGAGGTTTTTTGAGAAAGCTGGCTTGGGCGTTCGCCTGCCGCAACTCCGGCGGAAGACGGAATTCTACCTTTTCGAAGTGCTGTCGCTGGCGTTCGGTGCAAGCCTGGCGCGATACTTCTTCGTGCACGACTGGCAATGGCAGAGTTTTGCGATTTGCGCGCTTGGCTACATCGCCTCGTTTTGCGCCATGGTCAGCATTCGCTGCATTCATTGCCGGGAGCCGCTCGGCCGGGTGAATGGCAAATGGAGTGCGTTTGCCGATGACAGTTGCAGCAAATGCGGCCGCGATCACGGGTAGGCGATGGAGCGCATCCGTCTCGGTGTGAATATCGATCATGTCGCCACCATCCGGAATGCGCGAGGCGGCAAATTTCCGGATCCCGTTCGTGCAGCGAAACTCGCGGCGCAGGCCGGTGCGGATGGCATCACGGCGCATCTGCGCGAAGACCGCCGGCACATTTCCGATGACGACATTGCACGCCTGAGCAGCGAGATCGATCTGCCGCTCAACCTGGAGATGGCGGCAACTGAAGAGATGCTGGACATTGCATTGCGCCATCGGCCGCACGCCGCCTGCATCGTTCCCGAAAAGCGCGAAGAGCGAACGACGGAAGGCGGCATCGATGCGGCGGGGCAGTATGATCGCCTGCTTCCGATCGTCGGCCGGTTGCACGATGCCGGCGTGCGCGTGTCGCTGTTTATCGAAGCCGATCGCCAGCAGCTGGATGCCGCCGCCGCGCTTGGTGCGCCCGTGGTGGAACTTCACACTGGCGCGTATTGCAATGCGGAGGGTGTCGAGCGCGAGGAGATTCTCAAGGCGCTTCGCCGTGCTGCTGCATACGGCGCTTCCGCCGGACTCGAGATCCATGCCGGCCATGGACTGGCGTACGATTCTGTGGTTCCCGTTGCCCGCGTACCTGAAATTCGCGAGTTGAACATCGGGCACTTCCTGATCGGCGAAGCGATTTTTGTAGGCTTGGAAGACTCCATTCGCCACATGCGGGCACTCATAGACGTCGCTCGCACATGATCATTGGTCTTGGTTCGGATCTGATCGACATCCGGCGTATTGAACAGACCATCGAACGTCATGGAAATCGCTTTCTCGACCGCATCTTCACAACAGTGGAGCGCGAAAAATCGGACAAGCGAGCAGAGCGCGCCGCCAGCTACGCTAAGCGTTTCGCCGCCAAGGAAGCCTGTTCCAAGGCACTCGGCACCGGTCTCCGCCGTGGTGTCTTCTGGCGAGATATGGGCGTGGTCAACCTGCCCGGCGGCAAACCCTCCATGCGGCTGACCGGCGGAGCATTAGAAAGGCTTCATGCCATCACGCCCCAAGGCATGGAGCCGGTCGTCGATCTCACCATCACCGACGATTTCCCCCTGGCACAGGCCATCGTCATCATCTCCGCACGCCCGCGCACGGTTGGTTAAGCTCTCAAACGATGCATGAGGCGGCTTGCGCCTTGACCTGGGCACCCCATTTGGGGCTTGTGCAGCCTTCACTCCCTCCGGTCTCTCTATGAGCGAAGCCAACATGGCGAATGACACCGATCCACAGCGCGCCGGCGACAGTGGCCCGCCCGTTCCGGCTGTGGTCGCACCAAAGAAGGAGGAATCCTGGCTCGAGACGGTAAAGACGGTGGTTTATGCGCTGCTGATCGCCCTGGTGATCCGCACCTTTCTCTTCCAACCCTTCAATATTCCATCCAGTTCAATGGAGAACACGTTGCTGGTAGGTGACTACCTGTTTGTGGAAAAATTCGCTTACGGCTTCAGCCGCTACTCGCTTCCCTATGGGAAAGTGTTCCCGTCGATTGGCCGGATTTTCGGTTCGTCGCCGGCGCGCGGCGACGTGGTCGTTTTCAAGATGCCCAATCGTGAGTCCGCTGACTACGGCGAAGACTTCATCAAGCGCGTGATGGGCTTGCCGGGCGATCGCATTCAGATGCTGAACGGACAGGTTTACCTCAACCGAAAGGCTATCCCGAAGGTTCGCGTGGCGGACTACGTCGAAACCGATGAGTTTGGGATGGAAGACCATGTCGCCCGTTACAAAGAAACGCTGCCGGGCGGCAAAAGCTATTACGTACTGGATCGCATCCAGAACGGGCAGGCCGACAACACGCCGGTGTTCACAGTGCCCCCGGGCCATTATTTCATGATGGGCGACAACCGCGACAATTCCAACGATAGCCGCGCCGAGGTGGGCTACGTCCCTGCCGAGAACCTTGTCGGCAAGGCGGAAATCATATTCTTCTCAACCAATGGCAGCGCGCACTGGTGGGAAGTCTGGAAATGGCCATGGACGGTCCGCTATGGCCGGATCCCCACCATCATTGACTGATCGAAGGTTCGCCGCTCTCGAAGACCGGCTTGGCTATCGCTTCGCTGATCCCGCGTTGCTGGAGCGCGCGCTGACTCATTCCAGCGCGAATGCGCAGGCTTCAAACGAACGGCTGGAGTTCTTGGGCGATCGCGTCCTTGGGTTGATCATCGCCCAGAAACTTTATGCGCTGTATCCGGAAGATACTGAAGGCATGTTGGCGCTAAAGCTGAATGCGTTGGTGCGGAAGGAAGCGTGTGCGGCGGCGGCGATGGCGGCGGGACTGCCGGAGCATCTGATTCTCGCGAATTCGGAAGCGCGCAGCGGCGGGCGCAACAAGGCCGTCATCCTGGCAGGCGCCTGTGAAGCGGTGATCGCCGCGCTCTATTTCGATGGCGGTCCCGAAACGGCAGAGCGATTCATCG
This sequence comes from Rhizomicrobium sp., assembly GCA_036269195.1. GTDB lineage: Bacteria > Pseudomonadota > Alphaproteobacteria > Micropepsales > Micropepsaceae > Rhizomicrobium. The sequence goes on along the minus strand of DATASO010000013.1, from coordinate 37,210 downwards.
AACGCTGTTGGGCCAACGCCTTTGCTGCGCTCAATTCGGACATGCGCGATGCGAAAACCGCGCTGCAGGAGTGGGCGCAAAGCGGGCCGGTCAAGGCAGCGCCGATCTATCGCCTCGTCCGTCGCGAAGGTCCTGATCATGCGCCGACCTTCATCGTGGAAGTAGGCGCCGGTGATCAGGAACCGGCCACGGGCGACGGACGCTCCAAACGCGAAGCTGAGCAGGCGGCGGCACAAGCCATGCTGGCGAGATTGGGCCTGTGGCAAGCGTGAGCGAGTCTAATACCAATACACGTTGCGGCTTCGCGGCGGTGATCGGCGCGCCGAATGCCGGCAAATCCACCTTGGTGAATGCGCTGGTCGGCTCGAAAGTCTCCATCGTCACGCCAAAGGTGCAGACCACGCGCATGCGCGTGCGCGGCGTGGCCATTCACGAAAACACACAAATCGTGTTCGTGGACACACCCGGCATTTTCAAGCCGCGCCGCAGACTGGATCGCGCCATGGTGAATGCGGCTTGGGCCGGGGCAGGGGAGGCGGACGCCATTCTGCTCCTCGTGGACGCGCCGGCTATGGCTGCAAATGCCGATGGGCTTGCAGCGCAGGATACCGGCCTGATCGTTGAGGGCCTGAAGCAGCACAGGCAACGCGCGGCTCTGGTCCTCAACAAGGTGGATGACATGCCCCGCGCCGATCTCTTGCCGCTGGCCGAGCGGCTGAATGATCCCGCGGTGTTCGAGCAGGTCTTCATGATCTCCGCGCTAACCGGCGATCGTGTGCAAGATGTCGCGACGTGGACTGCCGCGAGAATGCCGGAAGGGCACTGGCTCTACCCGCCTGATCAAGCGGCCGACATTCCCATGCGATTGCTGGCGGCGGAGATCACCCGCGAGAAACTTTATTTGCGCCTGCACGACGAGTTGCCTTACGCCACCACGGTGGAAACCGAAAAATGGGAAGAGCGCAAGGATGGTTCGGTGAAGATCGATCAGGTGATTTATGTCGAGCGCGACGGACAAAAGGCGATTGTGCTCGGCAAGGGCGGCCGCGCCGTGAAGGCCATCGGCGAAGCGGCGCGAAAAGAACTCGAAGAAATGCTCGACCGCCGCGTGCACTTGTTCCTGTTTGTGAAGGTGCGCGAAAACTGGGCCAACACCCGCGAGCATTACGCCGCCATCGGTCTTGAGTATCCGGACGAATAATGGAGTGGGCTGACGAGGGGATTGTGCTGTCGGTGCGGCGCCATGGCGAAACCTCCGCCATTGTCGAGGTGCTGACGCATTTGCACGGCCGGCATCTCGGCTTGGTGCACGGCGGCGTATCGCGAAAGTCACGCGCCATGCTGCAGCCGGGCAACTCGCTTCATCTTACCTGGCGCGCCCGCCTGAACGAACATCTGGGCAGCTTTCAGGTCGAGCCGTTGCGCGCGCGTGCCGGCGCACTTCTGGAGCGGCGCGATGCACTGATCGGTCTCAACGCCTTCGCTGCGATGACCATTGCGGTGTTGCCGGAGCGCGAACCGCATGTCGGTGTTTATGGCGCGTCGGAAGTGCTGCTCGATGCCATCGCCGAACAGGATTTCGTCCACTGGGCGCCGCTATATGTACGTTTGGAATCGGGATTGCTGGATGATCTTGGGTTCGGCCTCGATCTTTCGCGCTGCGCGGCCACGGGCACGACCGGCGATCTCATCTACGTGTCGCCGCGCACCGGCCGCGCGGTGTCGCGCGAAGCTGGCGCGCCTTACGCGGATCGTCTTTTGAAGCTACCACCATTCCTGCTCGGATCGCAGAATGCGGAGCCGTCGGCGGCGCACATTCTGGAAGGGCTAGAGCTTACCGCTTATTTCCTGCTTGAGCGCGTGCTTCAGCCGCATGGCAAGGAGCTGCCGCAGGCGCGTATGCGCATGGCTGAACTGGCGCAGCGCGAATCAATGTAAGTGGGTGGCCGGGTCGCGCTTCGCTGCCCGGCCATGACGAGGTTTCAAAGTGGCCGACATCATCGACGATATTCGCCCCGAGCCGCTGGCTGCAGCGCTTTCCGAGCGCTATCTCGCCTACGCGCTCTCTACCATCACGCAGCGCGCGCTGCCGGATGCGCGCGACGGGCTGAAGCCGGTTCACCGCCGCATCCTTTACGGCATGCTGCGCCTGCGCCTCGATCCCGGCTCGGCGCCGAAGAAGTCCGCCAAAGTCGTCGGCGATGTGATGGGCACCTTCCATCCGCACGGCGACCAAGCGATCTACGATGCGCTGGTGCGCCTCGCGCAGGATTTTGCGGTTCGCTATCCGCTGATCGACGGGCAAGGCAATTTCGGCAACATCGACGGCGATAACGCCGCCGCCATGCGCTACACCGAAGCGCGCCTCACCGCGCTGGCGCAGGCGCTGCTCGAAGGCCTCGACGAAGACGCGGTGGACTTTCGCGCCACGTACGATGGCAGCGAACGCGAACCGGTAGTGCTGCCAGCCGCCTTTCCCAATCTGCTGGCGAACGGCTCCAGTGGCATCGCGGTTGGGATGGCGACGTCCATTCCACCGCACAATCTGGGCGAGTTGTGCAGCGCAGTGGTGGCGCTGATCGAAAATCCCAACACCCGCGACGCCACTTTGCTGAAGTACGTCAAGGGGCCGGATTTCCCCACCGGCGGTGTTGTTGTCGACGATCCCGCCAGCATCGCGGAAGCGTACCGGACGGGGCGCGGTTCCTTCCGCCTGCGTGCACACTGGAAGAAGGAAGAGGGCGCGCGCAGCGCCTACCAGATCGTCGTCGATCAGATTCCCTACGGCGTGCAGAAGTCGAAGCTGATCGAACGCATGGCGGAACTGCTCGACCAGAAAAAACTTCCGCTCGTGGATGATGTACAGGACGAATCCGCAGAAGACATCCGCATCGTGCTCACGCCGAAGAGCCGCACAGTGGATGCCGCACTGCTGATGGAGCAGTTGTTCCGTCAGACCGATTTGGAGTCGCGCATCCCGCTCAACATGAATGTGCTGGACAGCGGCCTCATTCCGCGGGTGATGAGTTTGAAGGAGGTCCTCATCGCCTTCGTCAATCATCGGCGCGATGTGCTGGAGCGGCGTTCGAAGCACCGGCTTGAGAAAATCGCCGCGCGGCTGGAGGTGCTGGAAGGCTATCTCGCTGTCTATCTCAACCTCGACAAAGTGATCAAAATCATCCGCACCGAGGACGAGCCGAAACCCAAGTTGATGAAGGCTTTCCGGCTCACCGAGAACCAGGCGGAAGCCATCCTCAACATGCGGCTGCGTACTTTGCGCAAGCTGGAGGAAATGGAAATCCGCCGTGAGCACGAGTCTCTGACCAAAGAGCAGAAGGAACTGAAGAGGCTGCTCGGCTCGGAGAAACTGAAGGACGAGACTCTGATCTCCCAAATGCGAGCCATCCAGGAGAAGTTTGGCGGCAAAGGGAAAGACGACAAGCTAGGCCACCGCCGCACGCAATTCGCGCTCATGCCGGATATCGCGGAAGAAGTCGCGGCCATCGAGAATTATGTCGAGCGCGAACCGATCACCGTGGTGTGCTCGGAGAAGGGTTGGCTGCGGAGTTTCAAGGGCCACCAGGAGCCGAGCGACGCCATCAAATATCGCGAAGGCGATTGCGGTCGCTTTTGGCTGCACGCCGAAACCACCGACCGGCTGATGATGCTGTCGACCGACGGCCGTTTTTTTACGCTGGATTGCGCCAAGCTGCCGGGGGGGCGCGGCAATGGCGAAGCCATCCGTACCTTCATCGACCTGCCGCCCGAAGCCGATCTGGTGGAGATGTTCGTGCATGAGGCCGGGCGCAAGCTGCTGCTTGGGGCCACCAGCGGCCACGGTTTCGTCACCAATGAAGACGACGCGGTGGCGATGACGCGTAGCGGCAAACGCGTGCTGAATGTCGGCGAGGGGGCGAGGGCGCAGGCCTGCGCTTTTGTGGATGGCGAAACCGTGGCTGTGATCGGTGACAACCGAAAGCTGCTGATTTTTCCGCTCTCCGAAGTGCCGGAGATGGCGCGCGGCCGCGGCGTGATCCTGCAGCGCTACAAGGACGGCGGCTTACTGGATGTCACCACCTTCACCTGGAAGCAAGGTCTGAAGGACGAGAACAACCGCCTGTTCGAACCCGCCGAACTGAAGGAGTGGCGCGGCGCACGCGCGCAAGCCGGCCGCCTCGTGCCGCGCGGCTGGGCGAAGAGCGTGAAGTTTGCACCAAGCTAACGGCGGCGGGTTGGCTGCCGCGCAGTCGTTTCGCGGACTCGCCTTTGCTGTTTCTTGGCGACGGTCGCGGAGCGGGCGGCGACGCTGTGGGCCAGCTTCGTCCAGCGCGCCAGCTCTTCGGGATCGTCGTAAAGCCGGTCCGGCAGCGCGTACCAGCCGGTGACGATGGTTTCGCCGCTCTTTTCGAAGGTGAACGGCCCGCATCCTTCCGCCAGAAAAGCTTTGCGGGTTTTCTCGTTGGTCTTGAAGTAGAGGCGCTCGCCGAAAACCATGCCGAACATGATGTCGCCCGCGCAAATGCCTTCGCCCCCGAAGAAGCGGCGCAAGGTAATCGGGCCGAACGCGCTGAAGAGATCGTCGAAGCGGCGCGGATCGCCGCGTCCGCCCATCACTCGGCTTCGACGGGCTTCAAGGTTACGGACTCGCCGCAGCCGCAGGCCGCGGTCTGGTTCGGATTGTTGAACACGAAGCGGCTGCCGAGCTTCTCGCGCACGAAATCCATTTCCGTGCCGATGAGGAACATGATGGCCTTGGGATCGATGAACACTTTCACGCCCTGGTCCTCCACCACTTCCTCGAAGGGCTGCGGCGCGTCCGCATAGTCCATCGTGTAACTCATGCCGGCGCAACCACCGTTCGTCACGCCCACGCGCACGCCCTGAACTTTGCCGTCGGCGTTGGCGATGATGTCGCGAATGCGCGCCGCCGCGGCTTCGCTAAGCTTGAGCGCCTTCGGCCGCTCGCGCCGTGGCCTCACAGATGTTGCCGTTGTGCTCATCGTCCACTCATCGTTGCTGCTGCCCGAGAATAGCGAATGGCGAGTAGCGAATAGGAGAAAACACTCTGCGGCGATTCGGTCATTTCCCTATTCGCTATTCGCTAATCCCTATTGGCCTAATACATATTCAGTTCGAGTTTCGCTTCTTCGCTCATGCGTTCCGGCGTCCACGGCGGATCGAAGGTCATGTTCACCGTGACCTTGCCAATGCCATCGATGCCTTCCAGCGCGGTTTGCACCATCACGGGCATCTCGCCCGCCACTGGGCAGCCCGGCGCCGTCAAGGTCATGTCCACAGTGGTGTCGTAGTTGTCGGCCACATCCACCTTGTAGATAAGCCCGAGCTCATAAATGTCTACCGGGATTTCCGGATCATAAACGGTCTTCAGCGCCTTCACGAGTTTCTCGGTGAAGGACTCCAGTTCTTCGGGCGTGAGGTTCGTCTCCGGGTTTGCGGCAGCGACGTCGGCCCTGAGTTCGGACGTGATCGGCTCGATGTTCATTCGGTTTTGGCGGTTGTGCCGCCCTCCAGCGCCGATTTCATCGTGTGCCACGCCAATGTCGCGCATTTCACCCGCATGGGGAATTCGGAAATGCCGCCCATAACCTCCAGCCGCTCGCGATCTTCTTCCGCCAACCCGTTCGCATCCTCGCCCTTCACCAGATGCAGAAAGCCGCCCATCAGCGCTTCCGCCTCTTGCACCGTTCGGCCAACCAACATGTCGGTCATCAGCGAGGCGCTCGCCTGACTGATGGCGCAGCCTTTCCCTTCAAACGCGATGTCCGCGATGCGATTCTCTGTGTCCAGCGCCAGATAGATCTTCACCCGGTCGCCGCACAGGGGATTGTAGCCTTCGCCAGTATGGGTCGCGCTTTCCAGCGCGCCGAAATGGCGCGGATGACGTGAGTGATCGAGGATCACTTCCTGATACAGCTCTCGCAAACCCTGATCCATGATCGTCACACGCTACTTTCACCTCCCCAACGGTTCCTCCCCCGTTTACGGGGGAGGGGGACCACGCGAAGCGTGGTGGAGGGGGCGCACGCGAATGCCCCCTCCGTCTCGCGCGTGCCGCGCTCGCCACCTCCCCCGCTTCGCAGGGGAGGAACCCGGAGCTTCGCGTTCTTTTCGCGCAAAGAGAAATGTGGATGCCGACTCATCCCAGTATCGTCCTTGCCTTTTTCAGCGCAGCCACGAATGTATCGACTTCGTACCGTGTGTTGTACAGCGCGAACGACGCGCGCGTGGTGGAGCTCACGCCGAAACGTTCCATCAGCGGCTGCGCGCAATGATGTCCAGCACGCACCGCCACCCCTTCGCGATCCAGAATGGTGGCCACATCGTGCGCATGCATGCCTTCGGTTTCGAAGGAGAGGATGGCGCCTTTGTCCTTCGCCTCGCCGATCACCCGCACCCAGTTCAGTTCCGCCACCTGCTCGGTAGCATAGATCAGCAGATCATTTTCGTGCGCGGCGACCGCCACGCGATCCAGGGCGCTGACATAATCGATGGCAGCGGCAAGCCCCACCGCTTCGATGATCGGCGGCGTGCCGGCCTCGAAGCGTGCCGGCGGATCGGCATAGGAGATCGCGTCTCGGCCGACCTCACGGATCATTTCGCCGCCGCCGTTGAACGGCCGCATGGATTTCAGCAGCGCGCGCTTGCCGTACAGCGCGCCGATACCGGTGGGGCCATACAGCTTGTGGCCCGTGAAAGCATAGAAATCGACATCGAGATCGCGCACATCGATAGGCAGATGCACCGCACCCTGGCAGCCATCGGCCAGCACCGGCACGCCCTTGGGATGCGCGCGCGCCACAATCTCCTTCAGTGGCGCAACCGTGCCCAGCACATTCGACATGTGCGCGATGGCAACGAGCTTCGTCTTTGGTCCGATGGCGGCATCCACCGCGTCCGCGTCGAGCGAGCCGTCGTCGTTCACATCCACCCAGCGCAGCACTGCGCCCTGGCGCTCGCGCAGGAAATGCCACGGCACGATGTTGGAATGATGCTCCATCACGGACAGCACGATCTCATCGCCCGGCTCAATGCGCGGCGCGAGATACGAGTAGCTCACCAGATTGATGGCTTCGGTGCCGCCCTTGGTAAACGTGATTTCATCGGCATGCCCTGCATTGAGGAATTGCCGCACGGTTTCGCGCGCCGCCTCGTATCGTTCCGTCGCGGTGGCGGACAGGTAATGCACGCCGCGATGGACATTGGCGTATTCGCCCGAGGCGAAGTCATACATCGCATCGAGGACCGGACGCGGCTTCTGCGCCGAGGCCGCGCTGTCGAGATAGACGAGCGGCTTGCCGTACACCCGCCGCGACAGGATTTCGAAATCCTTGCGCGCCGCCACCGGATCAAACGCCGCCACGGGTTTAAACTTCGGCTGCGCGGTCATGCGCTCAGCTCCTGCAGCGCCGTCTCAACGCGCGACCACACGTCGGCGCGAGTTGCTTCATCGCCAATCTCGGCAACGGCATCTTCCAGGAACGCGCGCATCAGCAGTGCGCGCGCCTCGCCCTCCGGCAGTCCGCGCGAGCGCAAATAGAATAATGATTCCGGATCGAGATCGCCCACCGCGGCGCCATGGGCGCATTTCACATCGTCGGCGAGAATTTCGAGTTCCGGCTTGAGATCGATTTCGGCGCGCTCGCCGAGCAGTAAGCCCTTGGCGGTCTGGCGGCTGTCGGAGCCGTTCGCCCCTTCCGCCACGCTGATCTTGCCCTGATACACGCCGCGCGACTTGCCGCCGGCGATGATCTTGAACAGCTGCGTCGATTGCGTGTTGCCGACGGCATGGGCGATCCGGGTGGTGACATCGGCGTGGCCCGCCTCGCCGAGTACGCTGACTCCGGAAAGGTGCGCCTCTGCCCCCTCGCCTTCCAGCGCAATGTGCAGCTCTGTCCGCGACAGCTTGGCCCCGAAATCGGCAAAATGCGCGCGATATGCACCACCCTGGCCGACCCGAACCGAATAGTCGGACACCCGCACAGCATCGATGCCCGCGGCAGTCTCGCGGACATGTTCCAAACGTGCGTTTGCGCCCAGCACGACGTCGAATGCGACGTTCGCAAAATCGTCAGCGAAGGCTTTTTCGCGCAGGATCAGCGAGGCACCGTCTTCCACCACAATCAGCGCACGGCCGTGCCCTGCACTGGCAACCTCCAAATGTGCCTTTCCGTGCTGACTCTTGCGGACGCGCAGGAACACCCCGGATTCAGCATGCGAGACGGCAATATCGGCCATCGCGCCATGCACACCACGCGGCGCAATTTCGGGTAGCGAATTCTGCTCAACGGCACCTGATAGGGATACCCTCCATGTGGCCGTTGGCGCAGAGTCCACTGCGGCCGGATCGATTGCGTTGCGCAGATCGCTGTACTTCCAGTCTTCGATCCGGCGGTTGGGAAGGACGGTTGCACTCATGCCGCATCCTGCACAATCTGCGCGTAGCCTTTCGCTTCCAGCTCGTGCGCCAGTTCCTTGCCGCCCTCTTTGATGATGCGGCCGGCGGAGAGCACATGCACGCGGTCCGGCACGATATAGTTGAGCAGCCGCTGGTAATGCGTGATCACCAGCATGGCGCGCTCGGGCGAGCGCAACGCGTTCACACCGTCGGCGACCACCTTCAGCGCGTCGATGTCGAGGCCGGAATCGGTTTCGTCGAGAATGGCGAGCGTGGGCTCGAACAGCGCCATCTGGAGGATTTCCAGCCGCTTCTTCTCGCCGCCGGAGAAGCCGACGTTCAGCGCCCGCTTCAGCATCTCCTCGGAGATGTGCAGCGCCTTCGCCTTCTCGCGCACCAGCCGCAACACGCCCAGCGCATCCACTTCCTTGTCGCCGCGCGCGCGCCGCTGCGCATTCAGCGCCGTTTTGAGGAAATTCATCGTGGTCACGCCGGGGATTTCCACCGGGTATTGCATGGCGAGGAATACGCCCTTGGCGGCTCGCTCCTCCGGCGCCATCGCTGGCAGTTCTTCGCCGCGATAAAGAATGCTGCCGGATGTGATCTCGTATCCCTCGCGGCCCGCCAGCACATAGGAGAGCGTCGATTTGCCGGAGCCGTTCGGCCCCATGATGGCGTGCACCTCGCCCGCGGCAATCGACAGCGACAGCCCCTTCAAAATCTCCTTGCCGCCCACGTCAACGTGCAGGTTCTTAATTTCAAGCATTCCGAATAACTTTCAAAACAAAATTGTCATGGTCCGCGACAGCGGACCACCCATCGCGGTCGCGTCCGCGACCGCAAAAGAGTTTCTTACGCGCGCTGATGCGCGCGTACTGGGTGGCCCGGTCAAGCCGGGCCATGACATGGTGGTGCAGAGCTGCCCTCATCCCACGCTCCCTTCGAGGGAGATGCCGACCAGCTTCTGCGCTTCCACGGCGAATTCCATTGGCAGCTGCTGCAGCACCTCGCGGCAGAAGCCGTTGACGATGAGCGCCACCGCTTCCTCCTGCGGAATGCCGCGGCTCAGGCAATAGAACAGCTGGTCTTCGGCGATTTTCGAGGTGGTTGCCTCGTGCTCGATGCGAGCGCTGCGGTTGCGGCTTTCGATGTAGGGCACCGTGTGCGCGCCGCACTTGCCGCCGATCAAAAGCGAATCGCATTGGGTGTAGTTGCGCGCGTTGGAAGCGCGCGGATGCACGCTCACCAGACCGCGATATGTGTTCTGCGCATTCCCCGCACTGATGCCCTTGGAGATGATGCGCGAGCGCGTGTTCTTCCCCAGATGGTGCATCTTGGTGCCGGTATCGGCCTGCTGGAAATGGTTGGCGATGGCAATGGAATAGAACTCGCCCACCGAGCCGTCGCCGCGCAGCAGGCACGACGGATATTTCCAGGTGATGGCCGAGCCGGTCTCCACCTGCGTCCACGAAATCTTGGAGCGCGCGCCCCGGCAATCGCCGCGCTTGGTGACGAAATTGTAGATGCCGCCGCGGCCTTCCTCGTCGCCGGGGTACCAGTTCTGCACCGTGGAGTATTTGATTTCCGCGCCTTCCAGCGCCACCAGCTCCACCACGGCTGCGTGCAGCTGGTTCTCGTCGCGCTTGGGCGCGGTACAGCCCTCGAGGTAACTGACGTAAGCGCCTTCATCGGCAATGATCAGCGTGCGCTCGAACTGGCCGGTGCCCTTTGCATTGATGCGGAAATAGGTGGAAAGCTCCATCGGGCAGCGCACGCCCTTCGGCACGTAGACAAAACTGCCGTCGGAAAACACCGCCGAGTTGAGGGTGGCGAAGAAATTGTCCGTCACCGGCACCACCGAGCCCAGATACTGCTTCACCAGCTCGGGATAATCGCGAATGGCTTCCGAAATGGGGCAAAAGATCACGCCCGCTTCGGACAGCTTCGCCTTGAAGGTGGTGGCGACGGAAACGGAATCGAACACCGCATCCACCGCCACGCCGGCCAGCAGCATCTGCTCGTTCAGCGGAATGCCGAGCTTGTTGTAGGTCTCGAGCAGCTTGGGGTCGATGTCGTCGAGGCTCTTCGGCCCTTCGCCCGAGCTCTTCGGCGCGGCGTAGTAATAGGCGTTCTCGTAGTCGATGGGATCGTAGTGGATGCGTCCCCAGGTGGGCTCGCGCATCTGGCGCCAGCGGCGGTAGGCGCCGAGCCGCCATTCCAGCATCCACTCCGGCTCACCCTTCTTCGCCGAAATGAAGCGAACGGTATCTTCGCTAAGCCCCTTGGGCGCGCGTTCCATCTCGATATCGGTGACGAAGCCGTATTTGTACTTCTCACCGAGGGCGGCGACCTGCTCGCGTGTTTCGACCGCTGCCATCACGCCGCCTTCCGCGCAGAGATCCGCGCCAGCAGTTTTTCGAGGGATACAATGCAGGCAGCCGCATCCACTTCCGTCGAATTCCAGCCGAAGCTGACGCGCAAGGCGCAGCGGGCGAGGTCATCCGAAACGCCCATCGCCTTCAGCACGTGCGAGCGTCCAACCTTGCCGGACGAACACGCGGCGCCGGAACTGATGCAGATCCCATCGAGATCGAGCGCCATCAGGGCGGTTTCGGCCGACAGGCCGGGGATTGCAAAGGAGGACGTGTTCGCCGCCCGCCCTGTTCCCTCTCCGAACATGATGGCGCCCAGCTCACGCAGCCCGTTCTCGAACTGATCACGAATGGTTGTGATACGCGCGGCTTCTCCCTCGCGGCTCGACTGCAACACGCGAACGGCTGCGCCGAAACCGGCGATGCCGGAAACATTTTCCGTGCCGCCGCGGCGGCGAAGTTCCTGGAAACCGTTGAACAACGGCGCCAGCGGCGCGCCGTCCTTCGCGATCAGTGCGCCCACGCCCTGCGGCCCACCGATTTTGTGTGCGGAGAGGGAGAGATATTCGGCGTCCCATTCAGCAAACTGGATCGGGCAAGTGCCACTCGACACCGCGTCGACATGGATCAGCGCATCTGTTTCGCCGCGAATGAGCTTCACCAGCGATGCGAGATCCGCAATCACTCCGGTTTCATTGTTGACGTATATCAGCGAAACAACAGCGCGGCCGATGCCGCTCGTCATCTGCGCGCGAAGAGCGGCTTGATCGATGCGGCGGTTGGTATCGACGGATATTTCGCGCGCCTGCAATTCGGGTATGCTTTCAGAAAGCGATGCCGCCACCGTGCGCACGCTGTCATGCGCTGTGGCTTGAACAAACAGGCGCGTGACCGGCGCATCGCTCTGGGCTGAAGCTGCAATTGCACCGCGCAAAGCCAAAGCGTTAGCTTCCGCGCCGCCGCTGGTGAAAATCACTTCGCCGGATGTGGCGCCGGCAAACGCCGCCACCGCCTCCCGCGCATCCTCGATCAACGCACGCGCAGCCCGTCCCGCTGCATGCACCGACGATGGGTTGCCACCGATCTCCAGTGCACCCAGCGCCGCAGCCTTGGCTTCCGGCCGCAGCGACGAAGTCGCGTTGTGGTCCAGATAGATCATGCTGCCGGCCTGATCTCGCGTTCGTTCGCGGGACGGCAGGGTTGCGCACGGCCCAGCACGCGGCGCTCCACCACATCCGCCAGAGAAATCGAAGACAGAAACACGTGAATCTGCTGGCCCAATTCTTCCCACAAATCGTGCGTGACGCAGCGGACGCTCGCCGTCAGGCAGCCCTTCGTGCCGGGCACACAGCGCGTGGCGCGGATCGGTTCGTCCACGGCAAGTATAATGTCGGCCACCCGCATCTCGTCCGCCGGACGCGTCAGCCGATAACCGCCACCAGGTCCGCGCGCGCTTTTCACCAGTCCATGGCGCCGCAGCTTGGCGAACAGCTGCTCCAGGTAGGAGAGCGAAATTTCCTGCCGCCGGGCGATGTCGGCCAGCGCCACCGCGCGCCCGCCGTCCTCATGACCGGCAAGATCAGCCATGGCCATCACCGCGTAGCGTCCTTTGGTACTCAGTCTCATGGGTCCAGAACTCCGCGCCGCGCGCGCTTTTGCCTTGCTTCCGAGGCGCCGGCCTGTGCTAACAAGGCGGCCGAACAACGTCGCCCTCGTAATATAATATCCTGAGCAAACTGGTCAACTATTCATCATGAGAGAAACGCACACCGGCCGGCTATTGTTGACTAGAGGATTTGGATATTTAGCCGCAGGCGAAGCACGCGGGAGCGTGTTCGCAAAAAGAGAAGCGCGCGGGAGCGCGTTCGCAAAAAGAGAAGCGCGCGGGACCGCGTTCGCAAAAAATCTGGAGCGGCGGTAATGCCCGAGATCATCCTTCCCGGCCCTGCCGGCCGTATCGAGGTCCGCTACCAGCGGCAGAAGAGCCCGCCGAACGCGCCCATGGCGCTGGTGCTGCACCCGCACCCGCAGTTTGGTGGCACCATGAACAACCCGCTCGTCTATGATCTTTTTCATATGTTCCACAAATTGGGCTGCACGACGGTGCGCTTCAATTTTCGGGGCGTGGGGCGGAGTCAGGGCACCTTCGATTCGGGCGCGGGCGAGCTTTCCGATGCCGCCGCCGTGCTCGACTGGATGAACACACTTTATCCCAATCCCTCGTTCGTATGGGTGTGCGGCATTTCCTTCGGCGCGTGGATCGGAATGCAGCTCTTGATGCGGCGGCCGGAGATCACCGGCTTCATCTCCATCGCGCCGCCGGCCAGCATGTATGATTTCGCCTTCCTCGCGCCGTGCCCGACATCGGGGCTGATCCTCGCCGGCACCAAGGATCAGGTGGTGCCTGAACCCGACATGCAGAAGCTGGTCGATAAGCTGATGGCGCAGAAGGGCATCAAGATCACCTATGAGAAGATCGAAGGCGCCAACCATTTCTTCGACAAGCACGAAGACGAAGTTATCGAAGCGGTGCACGACTACGCCCACCACATGATGACGACTCCCCGCACTGGGCGGTGAGGCATTCGAGCGGGGGTCTGATGGACAGTGAAGCGATTACGTACCTCTCGGGTTCAAACCGCTATGGAAATTACTGCGTTCCCGCATCGTCGAAACACCGCGTTGCGGCTGCTGCAATCCTCGCTGGAAGAGTCTACGAGCCGCGCACAATAGGGTTTATGCTGGCTCATTGCGGGGCAGGCGATATCGTGCACGCTGGGACCTATTTCGGCGATTTCCTGGCGGCGTTAGGGCAGGGAGTCCAGGCGCAAGCGCTGATATGGGCTTTCGAACCGAACCGCGAAAACTTCTATTGCGCTACCAAAACGATTGAACTGAATGGGCTTCAGAATGTTCGATTAATGAATGCAGCGCTGGGGGCGGAGTCGGGAACCATGCTGCTTCAGGTTGGCGGACCGGGCGGCTCAGGGTTTGGCGGCGGATCCAGGCTGGTTCGGAGCCAATCTCCCGGTGCTGTTTGTGAGGAGGCAAAAATCGTCGCTGTAGATGAAACAGTCCCGTCGGACCGCCAGGTTTCGATTCTGCAGCTGGACGTTGAAGGTTCTGAGCAGCATGCCATCGCCGGCGCTCTCGCCACGATCCGGCGGTGCATGCCGATCGTTGTCCTCGAAAAACTGCCGCGCGATGAAGCTTGGTTTCAGCAGAACTTTCTTGCCTTCGGGTACGAACTTCGTGGTCGGGTGCATTCGAACTCCGTGTTCGCGCCGCATGGAATAGAAGTGACGTTGCGCCGGAAGCGAAACCGGCAGCAGCATGCAGTTTTACACAGTGGTGATCAGGGTGGATGACCAGTTAGTGGACGACACAGCAATGGCGCTTTAATTCCTCACGCAGGAAGTGCGTCGGGTGGGCTCGTGCTCAAACCGATATTGTCATCCCCGGCGAGCATCGTGCGCGTTGAAGCGCGATGCGAGGGGAGGGGACCCAGGTAGTTCCGGCAGCGGGATCTCTCCAATCGGCGATTGCATTATTTTTCACCTCCCCCTACGCGGGGAGGTCGCCCGGCGAAGCCGGGCGGGTGGGGGGCTTGGCGACAGCGACAATCATCTCAACAACACGCTCGCAGTTTTCCATCACATCGCAATTCCAGAAGCGAAGAACACGATAACCGCGAGAGTTGAGAAATGCTGTGTGTGCGCTTTGCGTCGTATTCCACGACAAGAATCGTCAGCATGCTGCGAACCATCGAGCTCGATAACGAGCTTGGAGCGATGACACACGAAATCCGGAAAGTAGCGACCGACCGGAGCTTGCCCTCGAAAATGCATCCCAAGCGGCTTCAGTAACCGCAGGACGTACCATAACCGCTGCTCTGCGTCTGTCGGATTCTTCCTGAGTTTTCGAACCCGCACGATCCCCCACCTGCCGCCTCTTCGCAGCCCAGAGCCGGCGACCTCCCCGCGTTGGGGGAGGTGAAAGGACGACGATTAATTGCGGGAGTGGGGCCCATAGATACGGCTCAACGCCTGCCTCGCCTTGCAAGTGTACACGCTTCGTTCTACTACCGTCAAATGGCGATTATCTGGCAGTTGACAGAAGCCGTAGGAATCTGCTCTGCCTCCTCATCACCCTAACCTTGGCAATTTTCCTATTTGTGGGGCGAGGGGTAGCCCTCGCCTCCCTTGCTCAAGGGCATGTGCGACCGTCAGTCCTCGAACTCGGCATGGGCATACCGCAGGGACGGGCTCATGCGGTCAGTAATGGCGTTGTAATCACGCGCGTATCCGGTACTCCGCTTCGCGCCGAACTTCCCCGCTTCATCCAGATAGGAGATGTAGCCGGTGATAACGATGGGTACGTCATCGCCGGGATTCCACGCACTGAGAGTTTCATATTCGAGCGTGTGATAATCGCCGCTCTTGATCAAAATGTCTTCCGTGACACCGCCACCACGGCTGGCGGTCAGCGTGGGCTCTTTGATGGCGTAATTATCCTCCACTCCGCCGCGCACCTCAAAAACGGAAAACCAGTCGTTGACCAACAGCGCGTTTGTCTCCCCAACATTCCAGACCACAACGCGAAACTCTGCGGTACCGTTGCTGACTTGAGAGGGCGGTGCAACATTTCGGATTCGCAAACGCGGCCTATGCGTGGAAATGAACTCTTGCCGCGCAAGATCAATGGACTGCCGCGTGAGAACGGCCTGTTGGTAGGAAGTCCGCCAAAGCGTAAGGGTGAAGGCGGCAACAGCCAACGTGCCAAGCGCGGTCACGAAGCCGTTGTGTTCATCTATGATGTGGACGATCCAAAACAGCGAGTATGGGCCGAGATGGTGTGCGGCGCACTCTTTTGCGCCAGTATATTCATTCTTCTCGCATATCTCGCGAACCACTTGGACAAAGAACGACGCGACAAACAGCGCCGTGATAGCCACGGCAATACAGGCAAGGCCCGTTAGCCATGGATGCTTCCGCACAAATGTCAGCATCCCCTGATAGCTTCCGCGAAAATGTCAGGGTTCAAGCGGTTGTTATAACGGAACTGAAATTCAGCGATGTAGAGCGGCAGATATTTCCGGCTCACTCGGTGATAGGTGCCGACCATTCCGCGCTTCACGAGGCTCCAGAAGCCCTCAATCGTGTTCGTGTGGATTGCGCCGATTACATACCGCTTGCGGCTATGGTTCACCGCGCCGTGCTTGTAGCCACTGCGCTTCAAATCCATATAGCCGCGATGTTCGTCAGTCGCGAGCAAGCTGACTTCCGTGCCGACCGTGCAACGGATGAAATTTTCCAGAACTGCCGTGGTGCAATTGTCGATCACGCGAGCCACTACCTTGCCCTTGCGCTGTACCGCGCCAATGACGGGCGTTTTCATTTCTCGCCAGAACTGGCCGTGCTTCTTATCGGTGTGCCGGTTGTTATCGTCGCCGCCGATATACGTTTCGTCCACTTCGACAATGCCGATCAGCTTGCGGAAATCCTCTTTGGCGAGGCCAGCGCGGATGCGCATGCACATGTAGTGAGCGGTCTGGTAGCTGCCGAAGCCCATCATGCGGTGAATTTGGAGGGCGCTCATGCCCTTCTTGCTGGTGAGCATGAGGTGAATTACGCGAAACCAAACACGCAACGGTTGCTTGGTGTTCTCAAAGATGGTTCCGGCGATCACGGAGAATCGGTAGCCCTTTACAGCGCAAGCGTGGCACTGCCAGCGGTAGTCCGCGAGGGCATAGACTTTGGGATTGTCGCAGCGGGCGCAACGGACGCCAGACGGCCAGCGATTGGCCCTCAAATACGCCTGACAGGCTTCCTCGGTAGGGAAGGCTTTTTCCCACTGAGGAACGGTCATCTGTTGGATGGTTTTCCTAGAAGCCATGTCTGGCACCCCCTGCTCTCAGGGGGTAAACATAGGTTATCTGCCGTTCTCTGTCAACTGCCGGATAATCGCCCGTCAAATGGAAAAGGCGAACTGTCTAGGTGTGCTTGAGGAAGAGCTGCAGGCGCAAGCGGAGCTGGTGCACGCGTGCGCTGAGCGGATGATTGCCGCTCGCGATCCGCGGCTGAGATCGGCTTGGGTTGCCGCGACCGTCTGCCTGATGAACGCCTCCGCGGCGACCGGTTCGGCGATGGCCGACATCCGGTGGGCGCCGGATGGCCCCGCTTCTTCTGCTTTCCAGGATCGGCTGCGCCTGCCCAAATTGCCGCCTTTGCCGGACGTGGGGAGTGGACCCTCCCTAGGTTTCTTCAAAACAACCTCAAGTAAAATATCCTATATTATCAGACGCTTACAGAAGATGACCGCCAAAGAAGGTGATACTCTCCTATCCTCCCCCGCTTGCGGGGGAGGTGCCGAGCAAGCGAAGCGCGGCGAGGCGGAAGGGGGAGTTTGGGCCAAATCCCCCCTCCGGCTTGGCGCTGTCGCGCCAACCCACCTCCCCCGCAAGCGGGGGAGGATAACTCGCATAAAGCCGAAGGGCGGGGCGCCGAAGGGCAATCGGAACGCGCAAAAGTCGGGTTGCCACACGGCAGTCTTTCGAGAGTTCCGGCGGGAGTTGAGCCTCTATGTGCGGGTGCTCAGGGCCGCACTGGCGCCGGTGCGCGCCGCGCTGCCCCGGCCGAAAACGCGAGTCACGTACCTGATCACCCGGCCGGAGCGCTGCTACGTGCGAACTCGCCGCGGTTCAGCGCGCCCGGTGCAACCGGCCCCCGGTTATGGGTTGGCGAACGTTAGTGGTGGTGGGAAGGCTGAGCGGCAGGCCTTTGACGGAGCGCACGGCGAGGTAGGCAAAAGCTTCCGCCTCGATGAAATCGCCGCGCCACCCCGCGTTTTCCGCCGACAGCACCGGCGCGTTCATCCGCGCGCGCAACTCCGCCATCAGCCGCGGATTGAGCCGGCCGCCGCCACACACAACCCAGGTGGTGGCCGGTTCGGGGAAATGCTCGCGCGCCCGCGCAATGGCCGCGGCGGAGAATGCGGTGAGTGTTGCGGCGCCGTCTTCCGCACTCAGATGCGCGATCGGCTCGGCCGTGAAATCCAGACGGTCGAGCGATTTCGGCGGTACGCGCTCAAAGAACCGATGCTGCAGCATCTCGGTGAGCGCGGCATCGTTGACCCGCCCCGCGCGTGCAAGCGCACCGCCTTCATCGACGGGTTTGCCGGTGTGACGCTGCGCCCAGTCATCGATCGGCGCGTTGCCGGGTCCGGTATCGAAGGCAAGAATCGCGTCGCGCGAAATGAAGGTAACGTTCGCCACCCCGCCGATATTCACCACCGCGACCGGCAATTCGAGCGACGCGGTCTCCTTCACCAGCGCTGCATGATAAAGCGGCACCAGCGGCGCGCCTTCACCGCCCGCTTTCACATCCGCGCTGCGGAAATCGTTCACCACATCGATACCGGTGAGCCGCGCCAGCAGCGCGCCGTCGCCGATCTGCCACGTCCAGCGCTGTTCCGGGCGATGCAGGATGGTTTGGCCGTGATAGCCGATCAGCGCGACATCGGCGGCTTGCAATCGCGCCTTCTCCAGCAGCGCCAAAACCGCAAGCGCATGCGCTTCGGTGGAAATGCGCTCCGCCTCGCGAATGGAATACGGCACCGGCGCGCCTTGCGCGATCCGCTGTGCGTCATCCAGCGCCTTGCGCAACATGGCGCGCGTATCCGCATTGTAGGGCACGGTGAGCGCCGCGCCGGGCACCGCAACCCCTTCGCCATCCGTTTCCAGCAGCACCGCATCGATGCCGTCGAGCGACGTGCCGCTCATCAGTCCGATCACTTTCAGAACGTCCGCCATGCGTGCTAGACACCCGCTCTTTCCAACTGAAGCTTAAGCGATGTCCGAGCCCGCGTCCCAGTTCAAGTCCGAATTCCTGCGCGAATATGCGGCACGGGGCTGCCTCTACGACTGCACCGATCCGGAAGCGCTCGATGTGCTGTTTATGCGCGAGCGGGTGACGGCTTACATCGGCTTCGACTGCACGGCGCCAAGCCTGCATGTCGGCAGTCTGGTGCAGCTGATGACGTTGCGGCGGCTGCAGCAGGCGGGGCACCGCCCGATCCTGCTGATGGGCGGAGGCACCACAAAGATCGGCGATCCGTCCGGCAAGGATGAAACGCGG
This sequence comes from Rhizomicrobium sp., assembly GCA_036269195.1. Taxonomy (GTDB): domain Bacteria; phylum Pseudomonadota; class Alphaproteobacteria; order Micropepsales; family Micropepsaceae; genus Rhizomicrobium. The sequence continues at coordinate 18,287 of DATASO010000013.1, read as the reverse complement.
CTTCTGCTTTCCAGCCAGCAGATCGAGGCCAACAAGCAGGCCATCGTGAATGGCGTTCAGCACTTGCTGCGCTTCGGCGATGGCAAGAGCGACGCCATCATGGTCGATAACGCCGAGTGGTTGGACAAGCTCGACTACATTCCGTTCCTGCGTGATATCGGCCGGCATTTTTCCGTCAACCGCATGCTGACGATGGACAGCGTGAAGCTGCGGCTGGAGCGCGAGCAGCCGATGTCGTTCCTCGAATTCAACTACATGATCATGCAAGCCTACGATTTCGTAGAGCTGTACCGCCGTTACGGCTGCCGGCTGCAATCGGCCGGCTCCGACCAATGGGGCAATATCGTCAGCGGCATCGACCTCGGCCGCCGGATGGAAAACGCGCAGCTGTTCGGGTTGACGACGCCGCTCATCACCACTGCGTCCGGCGCGAAAATGGGGAAGACGGCGGCGGGTGCGGTGTGGCTGAACTCGGATCAGCGCTCGCCGTATGAGTACTGGCAATTCTGGCGGAACTCGGAAGACAAGGATGTCGGCCGCTTCTTGCGTCTCTTTACCGATCTGCCGCTGGATGAAGTCGCGCGGCTGGAGAAGCTGGAAGGCGCGGAGTTGAACCAGGCGAAGATCGTGCTCGCGACCGAAGCGACCTCCATCCTGCACGGACGCGTGGCTGCGGACGAAGCCGCCGAGACTGCGCGCCGGACTTTCGTTGAAGGTGGCGCCGCGGAAGGGCTTCCGACCTTCACGCTGAAATTGCCGGATGGAATCTTGAATCTGGCCGTGGCAACCGGCCTTGCCTCATCCAATTCCGAAGCGCGCAAGCTGATCGCCAATAACGGACTGCGGCTGAACGATGCTGCTGTGAGCGATGCTCGCCTGCAGGTCGATGAAAGCGCGTTGACGAATGAAGGCGTGCTGAAGCTCTCCAGCGGTAAGAAGAAACACGTGTTGGTGAAACCGGCCTGAGGGAGCGCGTCCGATGCAAAACAAACCTGCGAAGATTTCTGTGGACGAGCGGCAGCGCCGGATTGAATTGCTGCGCGGCGAGATGGACCGCGATGGTGTCGCCGCAGTCATCCTCGGGCCGACGACCAACTTGCGCTACTTCGCGGGAATTGCCTGGCATCCAAGCGAGAGGTTCACCGGCGCGGTCGTTACCGCGAAGGCGATCACCTACATCTGCCCAGGATTCGAGCGCGACAAGGTCCAAAGCTTTGTCACCGTGCCGGGGGACATTCGTGTCTGGCAGGAACACGAAAGTCCGTATGCGCTGATTGCCGATGCCGCTGGGCAAGGGAGCTTTGCGCTGGATGAGCAAGTGGCGCTCTTCACCTATTACGGACTGCGCAAGGCAGTGGGCGATGAACGGCTGAAAAGCGCCGGCGGGCTGACCAACAGTTTGCGGCGGATCAAGTCAGACGCCGAACTGGCGCTGATGCAGCACGCGAAAAACGTGACCTTGGAGGCGCAGCGGCGCGCGCGTGACCTTTTGCGGCCCGGCATTCTGGTCAGTGAAGTGGTCCGCTTTATCGACGAGACTCACCGCAAGTTCGGCTCCGACGGCGGCAATACGTTTTGTCTGGTTTCCTTCGCGGAGGACACCACGCTGCCGCATGGCGGCGAAGGCGAGCGGGCATTGAAAGACGGCGACATGGTGCTGATCGACACCGGCTGCGCCTTCGACGGCTACAATTCCGATATCACGCGCAGCTACGTGTTCGGCGAACCCACAAAGCGGCAGCGCGAGATCTGGACTCTCGAGAAAGAGGCGCAGGCGGCAGCCTTCACGGCGGCGGAGCTTGGGCAGCCGTGTGAAGCCGCCGATCGGGCCGCGCGCATCGTTCTGGAGCGCACCGGGCTTGGTCCGGACTATCGGCTGCCGGGCCTGCCGCACCGGACCGGCCATGGCATCGGTCTCGATGTTCACGAGTCGCCCAATCTGGTGCGCGGCGACAAGACGCCGCTCGCACCCGGCATGTGCTTCTCCAATGAACCGATGATCGTGCTGCCCGGCGAATTCGGCATCCGGCTGGAAGACCATTTCTATCTGACGGAAAGCGGCCCGCGCTGGTTCACGCAGCCATCGCATTCCATCGATGCGCCCTTCGATGGCGTCGCTGCCCTCGCCGATTGATGGAGGGTGGCGAGTGCTAGTGCGGAGTCTGGGCCGATGCGGACGGCGTCTTGTTGGCCTGCGACGGCGCAGTGGGCACCTTGCCTTCGAAGATGCGGCGGAAGATTCCGGGAGTGAGAATCGAAAGCGGATTCACGCTGATCTTCGGCTCATCGAGGCTACCAGAAGCCTCATACGTCATGCCGATAATGCCTTCGCCTTGCTTGGAAACCAGCATGTTCCCAAGAATCGGAAGGGCGCCCAGTACGCTGTTCAAGCCGTAGATGGGCGCAATCGCTCCGCGCAAGTCGATCGTGTTCGCGCGCCGATCGATATAGCCATCGCCAGAAAAGCCGACAGACGGTCCCGACGCATGCCCGTCCTGTATGTTGATGACGTCGTTTTTCGAGCTGAATGGCATCTCCAGCTTGTCGATGACAATGCCGGCACCGCGCATGAGGTCGATCAGGCCGCCGAGCGAGCCAGCGGAGAAGAGCCGGGAAAAGAACGGCTGATTCTCGATGCGGAAGTTCTGAATGGTCAGGGTGCCGGCGTAGTCCGCTGCCGATCCCTTGGCTGCCCCAACAGGCGGCATCTTGGCAATCAGATTGAGCTTTCCGCCGGAAATGTCCTTAAGGCCAAACAGGCCCTTCAGAAGAAGTCCGGCATCCGTTGCGCCAAGTGTCAGCTTTCGCCCATCCGCCGCTGGAACGATGCTCGCCGTCACCGTGTCTGTCTTCGACATTCCGGTGGAAACGGACATGTCTTGGATGCTGTCGCTGATGGTGTTCGCGTCGAGGCTGAAAGGTGTGAGCACAGTGCCTTCAGCGAGAACCACGCGTTCGAGCCGCGCAACCAGATGGTATCGATTGCTGCTGGGCTGCTCTGCAGTTTTGGCATTCGAATTGCGCTTTGCAAAGGAGCTTCCATCGGCAGAGCGCCCGCGAATCGCCACGTCGAACGTCTTGGGCGCGGTCTGGAACAGCGACAGAGAAAAGTCATTCTGTGGTCCCGCTCGAAACATTGGGAATTCGGCATGCGAAATGCCACCATCTCCTCTGAAGTTCAGGGTGCCTCGGCCCGCAAGCCCCGCTCCGGCAACCAATACATTGGCCGCCTGAATATCGCCGTTTGCGTCGAGATTCGCGGAGATTTGCGCGTTTGCCGGAACGCCCGGATTTTTCATGTAGCTGATCACATTCCACGCCAGGGTTGCGGGGGTGAGATCGATGTTCACGTCGGCATACCGAATGTTGCCGTGGGAACCGGTGAGCGTGGCGGTGACGTCAACGGGGCCGCTCAACACATCCGAGAGGTGGAGCTTGAGGAGATCGCGCGCTTCTTCATCCAAATGTGCGCGCACCTTAAGCGTGGTCGTATTCGGATTCTTGCTGCTGAACAATTCAGTCCAGTCAGCCACAACCGGCGTAGATCCGTAATTGATTGTTCCGGCGGCGTGCAGATGGACGTTGTCGATATCAAAGGCAAGGTTGCCATTCGAAAGTCTGGTATTCGGTCCGAGGGACAAACCCATGCCGCTCACTTTGCCTTCGACCTTTATTGGAATCCTGTCGATACCGACGTCCTTCACCATTGGGACGTGAAAGTCCGCATCTACAATCGTGGTGCCAGCGGCCTCCGTGGCCTTGATATGGAAGCGGGAAGGATATTGCAGCGGCTTTTCATCGAGAATGGTGAGCAGATCTCGCAGCTGTCCTTGAAGGGAAACGGCAATGTCGCCGACGGTGCCGTGCTTGTGCAGCTCCGGAATTGTTACGGCGCCATTACGCAGAGCGATTGTCCCGACACGCCCGGATGTTACCTGCACCTTGAACGTATCGCCCGTCAGTATGCCCGTGCCATTCGTGTGTGTCAGCAGCGTCATACCCTTGAGATATTTAACGCTGGCGTTCTGTACGGGAATGTTGAGGTGAACCGCTTGCTCCGGCAGCGCTGGCTTATCCAGATCACCAGCCTTGATATTCACGGCGACGGAAATGGGACCGATCTGTCCGGCTGGCATGTTCGCCGCAATCCAGCTGCGGGCGCCTTCGCCCATGCGCAGCGGCCAGTAGCGAACCAGATTGGTAGCTGACAGCTCCTTCAACGTCCCAGTTGCATTGATAGCGGGCGACGCATTTTGCTCAAGCACAACCTGTCCGGAGAGCGCACCGGACAGGGCAGGGCCCTGGAGCGCCAACTGCTCGACCGAAAAAGTCTCGTTTGCCGGCGAGTACGTGGCGCGAAGATGGGCACCGCCAAGTTCCACAGCACGTGCGAACGCGCCCTGCATTGCCAGGTATATTCTGTCACTGGAAATATCGAGATTGGCTTGCTCAAGCGAGCCATCGTTGGCGAAATGGAGATCACCAGAGCCCTGAAAATGCGCCGCTGTATCCTCCGCTTTAATATCTGCACCGTCGATCAGGACTTTTCCAGTTAGTGCGTCATAGCGTCCGACAAGCTTCAGGCTGTCGATCGGAACCGACGTCCCAAACGCGTTCACCGCGCCTGTCGCCGAGATGCTAATATCGGCCGAACGAAGCCTGTTTGCGTGCTCGATAACGAAGGAACCAGAAAGGTCAGTGCGCAAATTGTAGGGTGTAAGAAATGTAAACTGCGGCGAATTGCGCGCCAGAGCTGGAAGGGACAGACGAGTGACGCTCAGATCGCAAACGATATGACCACCGTTAGGGAGCAATTTAATTTGCCCGGTCAAACGAGCAGGTTGTCCGGTAATCTCAATCGCAGCATCCAGATTTGCCACAAGTCGATTGTTGTTCCGGCCGTCGCTCGCAACCTCCACGCGTGCTTGCGGTGCAACGACAAACAGCCCTGTGGGTTCATCATAGAATGCCAATTTTGCTTGGCTTACGGCGACACGTTGCAGCGACGAAGCGCCAGTGCCGGCTTTTTCTAGCGCATCGCGGATTCGTTCGAGAACGTCACCATGTGTTTTGTTCCGTTCGACTCCAAGGTGGAGCGCGCCATCCTGGGTTCGCACCAGCGTTAGCTGAACACCCACCAATGTGATGCGTTGGACCTGAACATTGCCCCAAACGAGCGCCTGTGCGGCAAGTCCGATCTCGGCTTTCGGAGCCTGTGCGATGATGTGGCGATCGCCGTCGAAAACACGCGCCCCGGTGATGATAAGGTTCACGCGACCTTCATCACGCGACCATTCGAGCGCGGCATCATCGTAACGAATGGCCAGACCGGGCAGAGCATACAACACGGAGCTGCGGAGACGCTCCGAAAACGGACCCAGTGACACAGGCCCAATCGCCAGGCGCAAGATTGCACCCGCGACGAAAAACACGGCAATGGCTATAAGGGCGATTGTCGCCAAACTTATGTGATGCACATGGTGCCAGCGGACGCGAAATAGCCTTATTCGCCGCGCGAGCTGGTTCCATCCTATTCTGTCGAAGAAGGTCGTTGAATGCTTCAAGGGTCTTGGGACCTATACAGCGCCGCCGGCGCGCTTCGGATCAATTCAGCCACCCCCAGCTTGCGGCCGGCGTTTGCACCAGATCGCGCCGCTGCTTATCGCCTATTACGAACATGTGGTAAACGCCTTACCGAACGGAGAAATCATGGCGAAACAGCTTAGCGCGGGCGACAAGGCTCCGGCCTTCAGGCTGGAGACAGACGAAGGCAAGATTTCCTCTGCTGCTTTGGTGGGATCGCCATATGTCCTCTATTTCTATCCGAAGGACGACACATCTGGATGCACCAGCGAGGCGGTCGGCTTTTCCAAAAGCGCACGGAAATTTGCTGGTATTGGAGTAGAAATCATAGGTGTTTCAAAAGATAGCGTTCAATCTCATGAAAAATTCAGGGCAAAGCACGACCTTAAAATCAAACTGGCTTCCGATCCTGACAAGAAGATGGCAATGGACTATGGCGTCTGGGGTGAAAAGAAGCTGTATGGCCGTACCTACATGGGCGTTGAGCGAGCCACATTTCTTGTTGACGATCACGGCGTGATCAGGCAGGTCTGGCGGAAAGTTAAGGTACCGGGCCATGTGGAGGCGGTACTCGAAGCCGCGCAGGCTCTTAAGGGATAAGGTCAGCGAAGTGCTGGCGGTCAACTTTTCATCTAAGAGCTTGAAATTGTGCGGTGATACGGGATGATATGGCCTTCGGCGGCTGTTGGCGAAAACGTTACAGAGGTTGTACGGCATGGTGAAGGCGCTCATCGAGCGCGCGTGGGCATGGTTGCACGCGACGTTCCCTGAACGGCAGATATATATCCGCAGTGACGGGCGGGTACAGTTTTTCACTTTTGGTGCGCCGTTGCAGGCCACTTTGGCCGCAATTTGCCTGATTATGGTTTCCTGGCTGGCCTTCGCTTCCGTCAACGTGATTTTCAAAGACCGCATCGTGGCAGCGAAAGATCATCGCTTCCAGCAAATGCAAGCGAACTACGAGAATCGTATTGCCGACCTACAGATGTCCTACGACGAATTGAATGGAGCAGTCGTCGCGGCGCAGGATCGCTTCAAGGGCATCGCTGACCAGCTTCAGTTAAAGCAAAGCGCATTAGCGTCCCTGCTGGCCGGCGGGAATGCTTCCGCCGAAACTGTTGTGAGTTCTATCGTTTCTCCTGCTGATTCCCACATTATGAACATTCCGCGGGTGATCTCCGCCGGAGGAGCGGCGGATGACCTTGCGTACAGTGCGCCGAGCACAGACGGTGTAAATGGTACCTCGGAACTCAACATGTTACCTGAACCGGTCGGTCCACAACCACGGACCGGCGCACCTTCGCAGGCGAGGCTTTTTATTGGGGGCACCTTCCGGCGGCTGGCTGACGCAGCGGATTCCCTGTTTCGCAAGTCAAGGCCGCCTGCACTGGCAGGCATCTCTAGAGTGGCAATGCAGAATCCTGCTTTTCGCGGACTGATCGATCAGACCGGGCGATTGGAAAATCTTGATCGCATGGAAACCGGACTTGTTCAGAACTACGATAGTAGGGTCGGTGCGCGGATTGCTGGCGTCGAGGGTGTTCTGGGTCGTGTTGGCCTTAGTCCGAATCGCCTGGAGCGTGCGGTCGGCGGGCCACTTGTACCAGTTTCAGATGTGAAACTCGTGGGTATACAGGACGCCGGTTTCACCAGTGAGTTCGTGACCGCGGATGCGCATAGCCGGGAACTCGGAGAACTTCTTGCCGCCCTCAAGCATGTTCCGCTGACTACGCCCGTGCACGGCACCGGCTTTGAGCTGACAAGCGATTTCGGCCCCCGGATAGACCCGTTCACACATCGCGTCGGATTTCATTCGGGGCTTGACTTTGCGGGTCCCTGGGGCGCCGCCGTTACGGCGACAGCGCCGGGCACAGTCGTGTTCGCCGGCGGGCGGGGCGGTTACGGCAACATGGTCGAGATTGACCATGGTTACGGCATGCACACGCGCTACGGACATTTAGCATCGATTTTGGTGAGAGTAGGCGCTAAAGTCGCAAAAGGCGCGCCAGTGGGAAAACTCGGGTCCACTGGCCGTAGCACCGGCCCCCATGTTCACTACGAAGTATGGCTTGCCGATGTTGTGAGAGATCCGAGCAGATTCATTGAGGCAGGACGCCATGTTCACTAAACCCAAGGAAGCCGCTCCTGAAATTCCCGCGACGACGACAACGGCAACTGCAGCCCCTGTCCCGCAGCCGCCGAAGCAGCAGCGTCCTGCAGGAACGCGCTCAGCGCCGTCGATCATCAGCTCTGATCTCGTGGTCACTGGCACCCTGTCATCCTCCGGCGACATGCAAGTGGATGGCCGCGTTGAGGGCGATGTGCACAGCGCCGGGCTCGTGATCGGCGAGAAAGCTGTCATTCAGGGCGAAGTGCTCGCGGACGAGGTCACGGTTCGTGGCCGCGTTGAAGGCAGCATCCGGGCAAGGAAAATTCTGCTGTGCTCCACCTGCCATGTCGAAGGTAATATTTTACATGAAGCCTTCGCAGTCGAAGCGGGCGCTTTCTTCGAGGGCAACTGCCGCCATTCCGACAGTCCGCTCTCGGAAGAGAATGCACGGCGAAATCCGGCCCACGACCGCAAGAGCGTACACCCGACAGTTTCGACTGCCGGGGTTGTTGCCACGAACGGCGGATCGGCAACGGCCGCCAAGCCAGTTGACGCCCGCCCTGCAACGGTTTCAACGGCAGCATAGCCGAAGCCGTTAGGTGGTCCTTGGATAAGATCAGCCTTCCGACAGGAACGGCTGTGATCACCACCGCGTTCTATTGGCCGCGTACGATGGGGAATTCATATGGCCGCGACGTACTCGGAACTCGGTGAATCGGGAGCCGCTTTGGCAGAAACAGTAACGGCTAACCGATCGCTCTGGCATCGTGTCTCTTGGGCGGCGATTTTCACGGGCGCGGTCGTCGGCACGGCTGTCATTTTCCTTCTGTTGATGTTGGGCGCCGGCGTCGGCTTGTCGCTGGTACCGGCACACGGGATATCGACCGGCTTTCTCACCTTGGGTGCGATCTATTTTCTGGCAGCGCAAGCCATGGGTTTTGCCGTTGGTGGACACATCGTCGGGCGCCTGATCGGGCCGATGGCAGAGGCTGATCGCGAAGAAGAATTCAGGGCGGCGGTGCATGGCCTGGCTGTGTGGGGACTGTGTGTTATTCTCACTGCCGCAGTCGTGCTGATGACCGGCTGGGTGGCAGCGGGGGCTTCGGTCCTTGCCGGTGCAGCAAACGCTGGTACCCAGAATTCGACAGGGCTTTCCCCCAACGTTTCTGCTTATTGGACGGATGTGCTGCTGCGGCCGGGTGCGGTGCAAACGCACGCATCGATAGCTTGGAGACGCTATGCCCAAGCGGACACCACGGCGACCGATGCTTCGACATCTACCGATGACGAGTCCATCAGAAATGACCAGGGGTTCTCAGCTCGCCCAATGACCGCTGTCCCCTCTGGCAACAACAACGTGGAAAATGACTTATCCAAGGGCAGCCATGACCAAGATACCGCCCCGGCAACTCGAGCCGCAGAACCGCCAACAGAACCGCACGTAATTACCATTCCGGTTGAGGGCGATAGTGGTAACGCCGGCGAAGACAACAGTGCTGCGGTACAGCCGGTGAGGCCGGATACCGGCGGAGACAGAGCAGAGCTCGGCCGAATTATTGAGATTGGCGTGACCGAGAGCGGATCGCTCTCTACCTCTGACCGTGATCGGGCCATCCAAATTGTTGCTCAGGACACAGGATTGCCGGCGGCAGAAGCGGTACGCCGGATCGACAATGCGCAAGCCCAGATAAAGGCAGATGGGGCGCGTGCGGCCGAAACTGCACGCAAGATCGCCCGCAACGCCAGCCTTTGGATTGCTTTTGCGCTGTTATTTGGTGCGATGGTAGCCGCTATGGCAGCCATCTCCGCTCGCTGGGAAGATGATCGCATCACATTTGGCTGGCGCCCCCGCCGATCAGAACCGGTCTAAGCGCTCTTGGCAGATGCTGGAGCGGGTGAAGGGAATCGAACCCTCGTCATCAGCTTGGAAGGCTGTTGCTCTACCATTGAGCTACACCCGCGTGCCCGCTGCATCTTCATCTCGCCGCTGTGCGACAGAGACTGGTGGGGGAAGTAGGACTCGAACCTACGAAGGCTAAGCCAGCGGATTTACAGTCCGCCCCCTTTGCCGCTCGGGACATTCCCCCGGAAGAGTGCAGGGCGCGCGGATATCGGAAATTGTGCGGAATGTGTCAACAGGCGAGCCCGGCCGAAATGGGGCCTGCGCTCGCCGAAAAGCTTAAGCTACGGAACGAAGTAGCCGCGGCAGATTTGCCGCGCTGCATCCGCAATGTTCGGCGAAGCGCTTCAGGATGAAGGGCCAGCCAGTCTCGGATGCCATGCGCGCGCAGTATTCCGCGCCTGCGTTTCCGTGCCGCAGAAAGGCACGGTGTTCGACTTCAATGCGTGTGCCACTGCCGCCATCGGATACAAAGCAGATTTCGACTTCGCTGGCCCGTTCCGGCACCGGCTCAGGCCGATGGCTCGGCGAAATATGCCACCGCAAAATCATTCTATCGGGCGGCATCCACCGCAGGACGCGCGCCAGATCGCAGCGAAAGCCTTCGGGGCCACGCTCCCAAAGAAGACCGCCTTTGCGGCCTTCGAGGCAAATGTCCTCCGCATGCTCGCCTGAGTACGTGTACTCGCGCGGCCACCAGCGGCTGATATCATGCCGGAATTTCTCGAAAGCAACCGCAGGCGGAAGTCCAATCACCAAATGGCCGTGGGCCACATCGTCCCTTGCAAAGCGCTCGATTGCACGGCTGTGTACTGTCATGGGAATACCCTCATTGCACCTGTGAAACTCGAATTGGGCACACTCTGTTCCCGGAGGCTTGCTCGCAGGCACGCAAGATACCTGGACTGTTGCCATGAATAGACGCTCGTTCGACCATCGATCTGCTTCGGCCCACTGGCTGTATGGTCTCCACCCTGTCCGTGCGGCACTTGAGAACCCACGACGAAAGGTCCATCGGCTTCTGTTAACCGAGCGCGCCGCGGCAAGCATTGGGCGGCAGCTGGTTGCCAAATCTGAACACCAGATTGTTGCTTCGGACGCTGTTGCACGGGTTGTGCCGCCAGGAGCCGTTCATCAGGGCGCAGCCCTTTCCTGCGAACCGCTTCCGCGGCTCGACGTTGGGGATCTATTGTTGGCACCTTCACAGGGCCCTCGAACATTCACCGTACTCGACCAGATTTCCGACCCGCACAACGTAGGCGCAATCTTAAGATCCGCAGCTGCATTTGGTGTTTCGGGGGTTATCGTTCAAGACCGGCACGCTGCAGCCCAGACCGGCGCGCTCGCCAAAGCTGCGTCCGGGGCGCTGGACATCGTTCCGTATGTGGAAGTGGTTAATATCGCTCGCGCTTTGGAGCAGCTGGGGGAAGCGGGCTTTTGGCGGCTTGCGCTGACCAGTGATGGTGAACAATCGATCCGCGATGGTGTCCCGGAGGGAGACGTCGTGCTTGTTCTGGGCTCGGAAGGATCGGGATTGCGGCGGCTGGTGCGGGAACGCTGTGATGCCGCGGCTTTCATCCCGATGAAGGCTGCCATGGAAAGCCTGAATGTCTCAGTAGCCGCCGCTGTTGCCCTTTACGAACTCAGCGGGAGGGCCGCGCAGCGGAACCCGTCTGGCTATTTGACATTATGATTGCAAATTTGGAGGGAACAATGCGGTCATGCCTCTTGTACCTGATTGGGATTCCGATCCCGATCATCATCATTCTGTGGCTGATCACCGGTCACGCCTGATTTAGGTTTCACCAGAGCCTGACGCGCTGATCGGGTGGCAAGTAGTACTTGTCGCCGGGTTTCACGTCGAATGCCGTGTACCAATCATCGACATTGCGGGTAGCGCCAATCACACGGAATGGCGCGGGCGAATGCGGATTGGACAGCACCTGCTGTCGGATTGCGGCCTCGCGATATTTCGAACGCCAGATTTGTCCATATGAGAGGAAAAACCGCTCGGCGCCGGTAAACCCGTCAAGCACCGGCGCAGGTTTGCCGCCCAGTGAAATGCGATACGCCTTCAAGGCGATGGTGATGCCAGACAAATCGCCGATATTCTCCCCCATCGTCAATTTGCCGTTCACGTGCAAGCCCGGCAATGGTTCGTAGGAATCGAACTGTGCGCCCAATGCGGCGGTGCGCTGTTCGAAAGCTTTTCGGTCAGCTTCCGTCCACCAGCTCTGTAGGATGCCGCCGCCCGTGTATTTGCTGCCCTGATCGTCGAAGCCGTGGCTGATTTCGTGTCCGATGACCGCGCCGATGCCGCCATAATTCACCGCGACGTCAGCGTTCGGATCGAAGAAGGGCGGTTGAAGAATCGCAGCTGGAAAGAAAATCGAGTTGAACAGCGACGTATAGTACGCATTGATCGTGGATGGCGTCATGTTCCATTCGTTGCGATCCACCGGCTGATCGATGCGATCTAGCCGGTAGTGCCACTCAAATACATCGCTCCGCTCGATGTCCCCGATCAGATCGCTGCGTTCGATTCTCAAGCCCGAGTAGTCGCGCCACTTATCGGGATAGCCGATATGCGGTGTGAAGGCGTGCAGCTTTTCCAACGCCTTCTGCTTTGTCACCTCAGTCATCCAGGTGATGGTGCGGATGTCGGCGTCGTAAGCCTTCAACAGATTATCGACGAGTTCCTCCGCCTTGGCCTTGGACGCCGGCGGGAAATACTTCGCCACGTACAGCTTGCCAAGCGGATGTCCGAGGCGCTGATCGATCAGATGCACAGCGCGGGTTTCGCGCGGAAGCTGCTGAGCCTCGCCAGCGAGAACCTTGCCGTAAAAGTTAAAGTCCTCATCGTCCAGGTTCTGCGGCAGATAGGCGGCCATGTTGTGCAGGTAGTGCAGCATGAGCCAATCGCGCCACACCGGGACGGGTGTGGAACGAAACACCTTCGCCATCTGCGGAAATGCGGTGTTCTCGCGGACCACAACAGTTCGCTCACCTTGTGGTCCATTCGGAGCTAACGCTTCGGCTGAAAAGAAAGTGCGCCAGGGGAAATCCGGAGCGAACTTGGCCAGTTGCGATTCCGACATCGGGTTGTAGGTCTTGTCAGCATCACGCCGTTCGGCCTGCGGCCAATGGGCCTCGGCGACTTTGTATTCGAGTTGGTACACGGCTTCGGCACGCGCCTGAGAATTTTCGGCGCCGATTAGCGTCAGCATTGTCGCCAGATGTCTGCGATACGCCTCCCGAGCGGCAGCGAGATCCTTGTCGTCGCGGATGTAGTAGTCGCGCGTGGGCATGCCGAGCCCATTCTGCGTGATCGTCATGATGTACGCGTTGGAATTTTTTGGATTGGCGATCACGCCATTGCCAAAAAGGCTATCGGTGCCGCGGCGCTGATCGCCCATAGCGCGCGCCACGCTATCGTAGGTTTCGATGGCCGCAAAATAGTCGAGGTTCTTTTTAACTGGTGCGAGCCCGCGTTTGTTGATCTGCGCCTGATCCATGTAGGCGTCGTAGAGATCACGAATTTTGCGCTCTTCAGGACTAAGCCCGGCGTAATTGCGCTGCTCCAGACCGGTCACGATCTCCTTCATGCGGTTTTCACTGAGGATCTGTAGGTCCTGGAACGAGCCCGTGCTTGACCGATCCGGTGGGATAACGGCCGTCTTCAGCCAATTGCCATTGCTGTAGAGAAAGAAATCGTCTCCCGGTTTGATACTGCGATCCATGGCGGAAAGGTCGATGCCCCAGGTGCCGAAAGCGGGTTTGCCGCTTTGGGCGAGAGCACCTGTCGTGCAGGCAGCAAGAAGGAAGACAGCGAAGATCGTACGAGTCATGCTTCGAATTCCCAAGACAACAAAAGAAAACGCCGTCCGGGAGGACGGCGCTCTTTAAGCTACCACAGATGCACGCGTTGATCCGGTGCCAGATAGTACTTGTCGCCGGGCTTCACGTCGAATGCCGCATACCACTCATCCTGATTTCGCGTGGTGCCGATGGGCCGGAACATGGCGGGGCTGTGCTCATTTGAAAGGAGCTGTTGCCGCAGCGCGCCTTCACGCATTTTCGAACGCCAGATCTGACCGTAGGACAGATAGAACCGCTGATCGCCGGTCAGACCGTCGATCACCGGCGCGTCCTTGCCGTTGAGCGAAATATGATAGGCCTTCAGCGCGATGGCGATACCGGCATTATCGGCCACGTTCTCGCCCATCGTGAAAGCGCCGTTGATGTGCAGCCCAGGCAAAGGCTCATAAGAATCGTACTGCTCACCCAGTGCCTTTGTCCTGGCTTCGAAAGTTTTCTTGTCAGCGTCAGACCACCAGTTCGCCACGTTGCCTTGTGCGTCGAACTTGGCGCCCTGATCGTCGAAGCCATGGCTGATCTCGTGGCCGATCACTGCGCCAATGCCGCCGTAGTTGACCGCATCGTCTGCATTCGGATCGAAGAAAGGCGGCTGCAGAATGGCTGCCGGGAATACGATCTCATTGAAGAACGGATTGTCGTAGGCGTTCACTGTTGGGGGAGTCATGCCCCATTCCGTCTTGTCGACCGGCTGGTCGATGCGGGTGAGTTGGCGGTTCCACTCGAACGCCCCGGCGCGCTGCACATCGCCAACGAGATCGTCGCGCTTGACCACCAGCGCCGTGTAATCGCGCCAATGATCGGGATAGCCAATCTTCACGCCGAAGTGGTGCAGCTTGTAAAGCGCTTTTTCGCGCGTCGTAGGCGTCATCCATGAAAGAGTGCGGATATCGGCGTCGTATGCTTTGAGGAGGTTATTCACCAGCTCCGCAGCCTTGGCTTTCGACTCTGGCGGGAAGTATTTCGCCACGTAGAGTTTGCCCAATGCTTCCCCTATGCTGTCATCAAGCAAATGGGCGGCGCGCGTGGCGCGCGGCAGCTGCTGATCGTTACCCTGCAGCGCCGTGCCGTAGAAGGCGAAGTTTTCGTCGTCGTATTTTTTCGGCAGGTACGCCGCGTAGCGGTGAATGTAATTCGCGGTCAGATAGTCGCGCCAAGTCTCGACGGGTGTTTCGGCGAAGATATGTGCCAGTTTCGGGAACGCCGACTTTTCGGCGACGATGATCGTCCGCTCGCCCTTTGTACCGTTGTGAGAGACACCTGCAGCTTTTAGGTAAGCATCCCATGGGAACTGCGTGGCGAACGCCTTCAGTTCTGTGATCGTCATCGGGTTGAAGACTTTGTCGACATCACGGCGGTCGGCGTTCGGCCACGAGACTTCTGCAATGTTGTACTCGAGATTGTACACGCCCTCGGCGCGCTTGGCCGGATCGCTCAAGCCCGCCATCGTGAAGACGGTCGTCAGGTGCTTCTTGTAGGCATCGCGCGTTTTCGCGAGCGCGGCATCGTCCTTGAGATAGTAATCGCGATCAGGCAGCCCCAATCCTGACTGACCGAGGGTCAAGGCATACTGGTTCGTGTCCTTGGGGTTGAAAGCAATGCCTCCCGAGAACGGGCCATCGAGCTGCATGCTGGGGGAACCCATAACAGCCGCTACGTCCTGAAGTGTTTTCAGATGAGCAATGCGGTTCAGATCCCTCTTTGCAGGGCCGAGGCCCCGCGCATCAATCTGCTTCTGGTCCATAAACGCATCATAGAAGTCGCGCAGCTTGCGCTCTTCGACTGTCAACTGATTACGCGGCTTCACATCGAGCGAGGCGGCGATTTCCTGCATGCGCTTTTCGCTGAGGATGCGCAGATCCTGAAAAGAACCGGTGCTGGAGCGGTCGGGAGGAATAACGGCAGTCTTGTACCAGTTGCCGTTGGTGTACATGAAGAAATCGTCGCCCGGTTTCACTCCGTGGTCGATGGCGGCGAGGTCGACGCCCCAGGTGCCATACATTGTCTTGCCACCGACGGCGGCCACGGCTGCCGTAACGGCAAGGGCGCTGGCAGCGGCGAGGAAAAAGGCACGTCTCATCAAATTCTCCGTTGGGAAAGGTCGCAGTAGAGGCCCCAAGCCACACCCGCTCTGGGGTCGGCAGATAGGGCGGATTGCTGAGATGCGCAAGTCACGCGGGCGAGAGCCGTTCCGATCAGGCGCAATGCCGCCTCCCCAAATGATCATAGGACGGTGCTAGCGGCTTGGCCGGCTCAGGCGCTCATTGCCTCTCACCGTGTCCTTTACGCGGCGCCAGGTCCCCAATCGCTTGCGGTCTCGTTGGTCAGCCGCATTGGCGTGTGGGAACGGTGTTGCTGGAGCAGGTTTGCCGAGGAAGGCGCAGAGCGCTGACCAGTCTGGCGCCTGCGCGATGTCAATTTCCAACAGCGCACCAGGGCGCGGGGCGAAATGCTTCCGGATTGCAGCGTTGTGTGCCTCGTACACGGCAAGGCAGCGGGCTTCATTGCCGGGCAGGATACGGCAGCCATAGAGCCACTCCAGCACATCGCTTTCGCGATCTCCGTAGTGACGCAGCAGGCTGGCGATCCAGCGCTGCGGATCACGCACAGTCAGCACGAATTTGGAGCCGGGAAAAAGTTTGTCCAGTTCGCGGTAGAGCAGGGGCCACGGGTTATCGGAGAAGGCTTCTTTCTCCCGGGCAATCGGCAGCACCCGCTCCAGCACCTCGGCGTTCGTCAGCGGCGGATCGATGAAGAGGCTGTTGCGTTTGGCGGACGCATTGATGAACACGCCCTTATCCGTGCGGTGGCCCAGAATACGAAACGCCTCATCAAGTGACGACGTCCCGGTCTTCTGGAAGCCGATGCCGAAGATTTTGGGACCATTCGCGCCCATGCTCCGCGCCCGTCCTCGTCAGGCCGTGACCGGCACCTTCTTCCGCACAGCGGAAGTGGGCTTGTCGCTCTTCGGTAGCGGCACCGGGCGCAGCAGGAAGGCAGGAAGCTGGTGCGCATCGGGCGTGCGATCCGCCGGTTTGCTCTGTTGAGGCTTCGGCGCATGCGAGGCGGACGGTTTCTGCGGGCGCGGCTTGTGTTCGGCCTTAGGATGCGGCTCCGGCGCGTGCTGGTGTGGCTGTGCATCGGCATGCTGCACCGGCTTGTGCTGCGTATGCTCGCGACGATGATGCTCGTGTCCACGCGCAGAGCGACCGCCCCGGCTGCGATTGCGGTCGCCACGATGGGACTCGCGCGCAGGCTGCGCCTGCACGGCTTCCGCCAGACCTTCCAGCGCAATGCGCTTCAGCGGCGAGCCGATAAGCTTTTCGATCGTCTCCATGTATTTGCCGTCGCGCGGCGTCACCAGCATGTAAGCATGACCGGAGCGGCCCGCGCGGCCGGTTCGCCCGATGCGGTGCACGTAGTCATCCGCGTGATAGGGCACATCGAAGTTAAAGATGTGCGACACCGACGGGATATCGAGGCCGCGAGCGGCCACGTCGCTGGCCACCAGAATCTGCACCGCGCCGGAGCGGAACCCGTCCAACGTCCGCGTACGGACGGACTGGTCCAGATCGCCATGCAATGGCGCGGCATTGAAGCCATGCTTGGACAGCGACTTCGCCACCACATCCACGTCGCGCTTGCGGTTGCAGAACACAATGGCGTTCTTCACCCCGTTGTCCCGGATCAGCCGGCGCAGCGCCTCGCGCTTGGCCCAATCGTTGGCCGGCACGTCCACCGCTTCCTGCGTGATGTTCTCCGCCGTTGTGGCCGGCCGCGTCACTTCCACGCGCACGGGATTGTGCAGGAACTGCTCGGTGAGGCGCCGGATCTCCGGCGGCATGGTGGCGGAGTAGAACAACGTTTGCCGCGTGAACGGAATGAGTTTGCAGATGCGCTCGACATCGGGAATGAAGCCCATGTCGAGCATGCGGTCGGCTTCGTCCACCACCAGGATTTGCACCTGGCTGAGCATCAGCTTGCCGCGCTCGAAATGGTCGAGCAGGCGGCCGGGGGTGGCGATCAGCACGTCGACGCCGCGATCGAGCTTGCGTTCCTGATCGTCAAACGAGGTGCCGCCGATCAGCAGTGCCATCGAAAGCTTGTTGTATTTGCCATACTTTTCGAAGCTTTCGGCGACCTGCGCCGCCAGCTCGCGGGTAGGCTCGAGGATCAGCGAGCGCGGCATGCGCGCCTTGGGGCGGCCGCGGGCCAAAAGCTCAATCATCGGCAGGGTGAAGCTGGCCGTCTTGCCGGTTCCCGTCTGGGCGATGCCGATGATGTCGCGATGTTGGAGAACGACCGGGATGCCTTGCGCCTGGATGGGCGTGGGGATGGTGTAGCCGCTCTGGGCGACCGCCTTCAGGACCTCGGGTGCCAGCCCCAGACCTTCGAATCCGTTGGGCGGCGCGGCAGGGCTGGTGGCCGACTCTGCGGAGTCTACAATATCTTGATCTTTGTTTTCACCGGATTCGCTACCCCTCCCCCCCTGGGCGGGCGCGGGGCTGAACACGGCTGTGCTTTGTTTGTCGTCCACCACCACATCTGGGGCGGTTTTTTTCACCGGTTTCGGTACGCTTTCCCCAACCTGGACGAGCGGCGCACCGCTCTCTCCTGCGTCTGCCGTAGCCCGTTTCCGCCAGCCTTGCCGCGGCGATCGCGGGGCGGCGCTTACGGCCGCGGAACCCGAAACGCCGTTTGCCTGGCTCTTGCCAAGGTTGTCGGCAGTGGCCCCGTTCAGGGGACGTGGATTTGAAGAAGAAGTGTCCGTAGGGCTGACTTCACTCGCGCCGGCGTTCGTGCCGGCCAACGTTTCAC
>DATASO010000012.1:0-919966 GCA_036269195.1 Rhizomicrobium sp. | reverse complement strand
GCCCATCCAGTCGTGAAGGTTGCGGGACAGCAGCACGAAGGAGACCGATCCCGCTTTTGCGAGCGGCGGCGAGTGTTCGTTGAACACCGTGGTCGTTATCGGACCATACACTGAGGTTTGTGAGAACTTCGCGGGAAGCGGCTGCGATGCGGACGATAAGGCTGCGCGATAAGAGCCGTTGGTGGATTTCGCATAGGGCGCAAGGATTTCGGTCCAGTAGCCCGCGCCCGGCCAGATTTCCAGAATCGCCATGCCCGGCTTCAGCCCCCAAAACGAGAGGCTCTCCTTGGGGTGGCGATAGACATCGCGAGCAACGTTTTGCGGTGACCGCACAGGACTTGCGACGGCAGCAGCGAGTGCCATGTCGCCATCGCGGGCCGTTTTGGCCCCGCTGTGTGGTGACGCTAGGCCCGCAGATGCCGCACAGACTGCGGCGATCGAAATGGATAGGGCGACGGCGCGAAATCCCATGAACGTCTCCTGCGATTTGTCAGGTAATCTACCTAGATCGCTGAAACCGGTCAGCTCCCGCTCATCAAAGGACGATACCGGCTTCCATAACCAGACGAACCTGAGTCCTGTCTGTCCCATTCGAGCCGAACAAATCACCAGGCGTTGCATTGCCGGTCCCGACATAACTCAGGTCAGCGCGTGCGAAGAACTGCTTCCACTGATAGGTGGGCGTCAGCGTCGCTGACCACGCTCTGCTGCCGCCGCCATACCCAAGAATATTCGGCGTGTCGACGGCGTTATGGCCCGATGATGTCTCCAGCTCCACGCGGCCGGAGATCTTCCAGTGATCATCCAAAGCGTAAGTCGCCAGCAAGGCAGCGCCGACCTCGGATGTCGCGCGGATTAGTGGTGTGGCAGGCGTCGTGACATATTGAAGATAGGGGCTGAGGGTCCAGGGACCGGAGGTGTGGGTATAGATGAGGTTAAGCACATTTCCGCGGTTCAGGAGCGAACCGTTGTGTCCCCCGAGGTTGCCTCCGCCGGCGAACGCAAGAGTGTCTGCGCCGGCATTGAAGGCGTACGAGAGCAGGCCCGAGAGCCAGTTGAAATTGTTGGAATAGATGCCGTCATTCCACGACAGCGAAATGTTGAGCGGCCCGCTGGAATAGTTTGCCTGCACACCGCGGCTTACGGCGGGCTCGAGATTCCAGAGCAGGCCTCGTTCGATGTTCATGTTTTCGAACGTGAATGTGTATTCGTCACCAATCAGGGTCGGCAGCTTTCCAGCTTCCAGCGAGAAAGTGGACCAGACACCCTGTCCCTGGACCTTGACATAGGCGACCGGAACGTAGCCGAACGTCGCCTGTGTCGTGGTGCTTGCCTTTGTGTAGGGGACGCCAACAGTGGGCAGGGAATAAGCGCCAACCTGCGCATAGAATTGGAGCCAGCCATCTGTCTTTTGAATGAAGAGCTGACCGTTGCTCAGATCGGCGAGCGATCGATGGTCGCCGGCGGCTGGGCTGCTTTGCCAGAGGGCCAAGCCTGTTAAGGCGCCACCGACATAAAGCTCGCCGCCAACCCAATCCGGCAGTTCGAGGTTGAACGGATTGGGATTGGCCGTAAGCGACGCGCTCATCGCTGGCGTTGGCAGCGGATCGGCCAGTGCCGTTGCCCCTCCGAAAGCCAAAAGCATACTCAGCGCCGAACAGGCGGTCCTGCGCGCGCGCCATGTTGACGTGTGCCCGCTCAAGCGCAAGCGGCTAATTCCGGATTCAGTGGAGCCCGTCATCAGGCGCCGAGATACGCCGTTTCGCCATGAAGAGCGGCGTCCAGCCCGCCTTCCTCAGTCGTCTGGTCGACCTTTACGGGCGTCACTCGATCTATCAACCACAACATCGCATAGGTGAAGACGAATGCCCAGATGGAGGAAATGGCGATTGCTGCAAGTTGCTTGCCGAAAAACGATGCATTGCCCTCCAAGAGACCGTTGGCACCCGCAGAATTGAACGCCGTGGTTGCGAACACTCCGAGCAAGACAATGCCCAGTGCGCCGCCGACACCGTGTACACCCCATACGTCGAGGGCGTCGTCCCACCGCAGCCGGTTTTTCAGCGTAACGGCGAAATAGCAAACCACACCAGCGGCGATGCCGATGATCACGGCTGAGATTGGTGAGATATATCCTGCTGCGGGCGTGATGGTTGCTAGGCCGGCCACTGCGCCGGTGAGCAGTCCGACGAAGGTTGGCCGTTTCTCCAGCCACCACCCCACAACCAACCACGCGATGGCAGCAAAGGAGGCGGCCACGTCGGTGTTCAGAAATGCCACAGCAGTCACCGAATCGACCCGGAATTCGCTGCCGGCGTTGAACCCGTACCATCCAAACCACAAGAGACCGGTGCCGAGTGCGACAAGCGGAACGCTGTGCGCGCCTTCATCGGCCACGTGCCGCCGTCCGACATAAAGAACCGAAGCAAGCGCTGCCAGGCCGGCCGTGTTGTGCACGACGATGCCGCCTGCAAAATCCAGCGCGCCCCATTTCTGCAGGATCCCGCCGCCCCACAGCATGTGGACGAAAGGAAAGTAAACGAAGAAGAGCCACAGCGTGAGAAAAACCATGTAGGCCTTGAAGGTCACGCGATTTGCAAAAGCACCTGTAATCAGCGCCGGTGTGATGATCGCAAACATCATCTGATACGCGATGTGCACGAGAAGCGGAATTCCCGGCGTGGGAGAAGGCGTGTCAAGGGTGACGCCATGCAAGAACGCAAGGTTCAGATTGCCGATGATGCCGCCTTCACCGCCCGAGAAACAGAGAGAGTAGCCGCAGACGAACCAGATGACAGTGGTCCAGCCCATCGACACGAAGGACTGCATCATGATGGTGAGCACGTTGCGGCGGCTGACCAGGCCGCCATAGAAGAACGCCAATCCGGGCGTCATCAGCATGACCAGGCTGCTGCAGAGCAGCATGAATCCGGTGTTCCCGGTGTCGATATGTTGCACGATTGGCCTCCCCGCTCCTCGGGGTGAGTCTACAGCCAACTAATGGGGATGCCTAATCCCGCGTGCGCCGCCTAATCGCGCAAGGATCAGAGCCTGCCGGCAAAGCATCAGGAAATGCCGGTGATCTGGCCGCATTTCCGTTTCGACAAAGCACTGTTCGGGGCAGTCGGTCCACTGTACCATTTTATCTCGCAAGTGCCGCGCCAACTGGGGTTTAGTAGTGCGAGAGATGGTACTCGTATCCGCCCGGAACCAGGCTGCGCGGCCGCCGCGGACATGGGCAGTTGATCAATGGATCAGGAGGACAAAATGACAGACACACCATTTCTGAGCGACGTAAAAACCTTGCGCGAGCGCGCACGGAGGAACCTTGGAGAAGGCGCAGTCACCTCCACCTATAAAGGGGATGTCAGGAAGACGATTGAAATTCTCCAGAGCGTGCTTGCCACCGAAATTGTGTGCGTGCTGCGCTACACCATGCACGCTGTGGCCGCGACGGGAATTTCGAGCGAGGGCGTCAGGGACGAATTCGCTCAGCATGCCAAAGAAGAGCAGGAGCATATGATGGCGGTCGCCGAGCGTATCAATCAGCTCGGTGGCAAACCCGATTTCAATCCTGAAGGGCTGGCGATGCGCTCTGCCTCCCAATATGTCGAGGGTTCGAATTTGGTCGATATGATCAGAGAAAATCTGATCGCCGAACGCATTGCGATCGATCATTATCGCGAACTGATCCGCTACTTCGGCGACAACGATCCGGGCACGCGGGTGATGCTCGAAAGCATCCTGGTCGTGGAGGAAGAGCATGCCAACGACATGCACGACTTACTCGTCGCGCACGAAGGGCGTCCGATGCTGGATGAGTAAGTAGAGAACGGGGTTGCCAGCGGCCCAGAACCGCGTTCTCGCACGATAACACTTCCAAGGAGCGCAGCATGCCTAAAGAGAAGATTCGAGAAGGGTTCGACGTGTTCGTCCACGATGGGGGAGAATCCTTTGGCGCGGTTCGGAAAATAGGAAGCCGCGCCATCGACATCTACGTCGAGAATGCGGGTGATTTCCCGATTCCCTTGAGTGCCGTCAGAGAAGTTCATGATGGGAAAGTGATTCTCGACTGCGGAAAACTCGATGCTGATCTGCGTAAAGCCATCGGTCACGCGCACGAAGGCGAGCACACGGAATTCGGCTGAGACCAGCCTTGTGCCTCTGCCGGTCGTAGAGAACGCGAACCGGAACTAAGCTGATCGCGGCTTAGATCGGGCTTGCTATCGGAACCCGGGCGATGGAAGAGCCTGGTTCGGAGCAGGCGGTCCAACGTACATTCTGCCAATCCGCCATGCCCAGCGCAGCCAAATGATCTTCCGAAACGTTGTCCTTCGGGGCGGAGAAAGGCGCGGATGGCCCGTATTGTCGCGATCGGCGCCTCGCAAGGGGGGGTCGAGGCTCTTCATACACTGATCTCGGGCCTACCGGCAGATTTCCCGGCCTCCGTTCTCGTTGCCATCCATATCGGAGCGGGGCCAAGCCTGCTGCCCTCCATTCTGAACGACGCCGGCAAGCTTCCGGCCAGCCATGCGTGCAATGGAGAGCGAATGGAACCGGGGCACATTTACATTGCGCCGGCAGACCGTCACTTGCTGGTGAACGATGGCAGAATGGAGCTTTCGCATGGTCCCCGGGAGAACTGGACGCGACCGGCCATCGATCCGCTGTTCCGAAGCATTGCGGAAGCTTATCGCGAAGATGCAATCGGCGTGATCCTCACTGGCCGTTTGAATGACGGCACGGCCGGACTCTATGAAATCAAGCGGCGGGGCGGCATCGTTATCGTGCA
Source organism: Rhizomicrobium sp. (assembly GCA_036269195.1). GTDB lineage: Bacteria > Pseudomonadota > Alphaproteobacteria > Micropepsales > Micropepsaceae > Rhizomicrobium. Next base: position 915,174 of record DATASO010000012.1, on the reverse strand, counting down.
GGATCCGGCAGAAGCCGAAGCGCCATCCATGCCGAAAAGCGCGCTGGACAATGTGGAGGTCGATTTCTGCGTTCCGTTACGCGACATTTCCGGAGTGCTGGCACGGCTCGCGCGTGAGCCCTCCTTGCGGAAGCCTGCGCATCAAACTGGAGTGAGTGCCATGGAGCATTCCGATCTGCCGATGCAGCGCCCTGTTGCGCAAACCTGCCCCGAATGCGGCGGCGCCATGCGGGAAGAAATGTTGGGCACGCTAACGCAATTCCGCTGCCACATCGGGCATGTGATGACGGCGCAGGTTCTCGCCTCGGCGCAGCTCGAAATCCTGGAGCGCCGATTTGTCATCCATCCTCCGCATGTTGAATGAGCGTGCGGAACTGTGCCGCGATATCGCGGACAAACACGCCACCCACGGCGATGGCGGTGCGGAAGCCGAGTGGCGCGGTGCCTCAAAAGAGGCGAGCAGCCGCGAAGAGGCGATCAAGCGCATGACGCAAGCGGAATGGCGGCGGCCGGAGGCCGCGGCACCCGCCGAATAGCGGTAGCGCAGATCTCAGGTCGCTGCGCAGTGCGCTATTTGCCCGCAGAATCCTGACTCGATCCCTCGGCAAGAGGCAATTCTATGCTGCATCGTACCCCCTCGGGAAAGAACTCGTGCTTCACGGTTGCGCGGGGGAGCCCTTTCTGAATGAGACTGCTGCCGAACCCCTGTGCTGACGGAGTCCTTACGGGCGGCCCGTCTTCTTCGCGCCAGTGGAATTTTAGTTGTCTGTGTCCATCGGCCCGCTCCACCGACCAGCTTAACTCGACATACCCACCCTCGTTCGAAAGCGCGCCATATTTGATCGCATTGGTCGCCAGTTCATGGAGCACCAAACCGAAGGGCGTCGCCACATCCGCGGGAAGCATTGCAGGTTCGCCGCTGATCCGCAGCCGCTCTGGATCGAAGGTATAGGCGTCGAGTTCCGACTGGATAAGCTTGCGCAGATCGGCACCGCTCCAATCCGAATCGACCAGCAGCCTATGGGAGCCCGCCAGCGCGGCAAGGCGGCCGTCAAGCCCCGCGACCAAATCCTCCTTGGAGGAACTGACACGCGCTGCCTGATGAACCATGCCCTGAACCACCGCCAGAATGTTCTTGACCCGGTGCGTGAGCTCGCCCAGCAATAGCCGCAGGCGCGCTTCCCAAAGCTTCCGCTGCGTGATCTCGACAAAGGTGGCGACTACGCCATCGATTTTATCCTCGACCGTGCGGTACGGACGGAAGCGCGCCAGATACCAGCGGCCATCGCGGCTCGGGACCTCAGATTCTGCAGGCACGAGGTCCTTCAACACCTTGCGCGCGTCTGCGGCGAGATGTTCGTAGATGAGCTGGTGCGTGAAATCGGTTAGGGGGCGCCCGATATCGTTTTGCGTGACGTTGAAGATCTCGGTGGCAGGCTGGGTGAATAGTTTAATGCGCAACGCCGGATCCAGGAACAGGGTGCCGAAATCGGTGGCCGACATCAGATTCTGCAAATCGCTGTTGGCGCGCGAGACGGAATCGAGTTTCAATTTCAGCTCGCTATTGACGGTCTGCAGCTCCTCGTTCATCGATTGTAGCTCTTCCTTGCTGGTTTCCAGTTCCTCCGCCGTCGAGCGGTATTCTTCGTTGATGGACTGCAGTTCCTCATTGGCTGCGCGCAGCTCCTCGTTGGCCGCTTCGGATTCCTCTCCCATGTTCCGCAGCCGCCCATGCGATATCTCAAGTTCCTGCTGAAGCCGTTGAATGGCATCGCCAGCCGCCGTCCTGACATCGTCGGAGGCGTCAAGAGCGGCTGGAGCGGCCTCGCCTTCGATGAAGAAGATCAGCGCCCGCTCCGCACCGGACGCGTCGCTCGCCGCTGCAATTGGCTTTACCTGGAAATAGAGCCGGTGCGCCGCCCCGTTGAATTTCACCATCAGCAACGGACTGAGCGTTGTTTCATTGCGCTCGAAGGCGCGGTGCAAAGCGCTGCGGAGATCGAAACGAATCTCGTCACGCACCAGCTCGGTAACGTCCGGGGTGAAGGCGCCGCCTGGCGGAAGAAGATAACGGCCAGCGTTCTCCGACAGATGAAGAGCGCGATAACTGCTGTCCACCAGAATACTGGGCGGTGCACTCGTTTCCAGGATTTCCCGGTGCTGAACGCGCACGGCGCGCGGGAGCGGCGCTTCCCCCACCCTGCCCAGCGATGGTCTCACGCCCAGCAGGCGCGGTAGCAGCGGCGGGTTATCTGCGCGTCCGGCCGTCTGGTACAGACGCGCCTCGCGATCGATCGGGCGGAAGAGATGGTCCGGGTGTTCTGCGGTTTCGGACGAACCGAGGAACAGGTAACCGTTGCGGTTCAGCGCATAGTTCAGGGTCATCAGAACCTGCTGCTGCAGGTCCCGGCTCAGATAGATCAGCAGGTTGCGGCAGGAGATAAGGTCGGTCCGCGAAAATGGCGGATCCTTCAGCACGCTATGGTTGGCGAACAGCACCAGATCGCGCAATTCGCGCTTAACCTGATACTCGTCCCCGTCGCTCTGGAAGAAGCGGCGCAGGCGTTCCTCACTCACATCCGCTTCGATTGCGGCGGGATAACGGCCTTCCCGCGCCATCGCAAGCGCGCGCACGTCCATATCCGTTGCAAAGACCTGGATTTCGGGCCGCATGTCCTGCCGCCCCGCTTCCTCAAGAAGCAGCATCGCAATGCTGTAGGCTTCCTCGCCAGTGGCACACCCTGCGACCCACACCCGGATCGGCCCCGATGAATCTCTATTGCCGAACAGGTGCGGAATGGCATTCCGGGCCAGACTTTCGAATGCCTGGCTGTCGCGGAAAAAAGTAGTCACCGAAATCAGCAGGTCAGTCAGCAGCAGCTGTGCTTCCTCGGCATTCTCGCGCACGTATTTGAAGTACTCGTCGAAATTGTCCTTTCGGGTGACCTGCATGCGCCGCGCCACCCGCCGCAGCACCGTGGAGCGTTTGTAGTGCGAGAAATCGTGGCCGGTGCGCACACGCAGCTGCGCAAAAATGCGGCGCAGCGCGTCCTCTCCGTCAATGGCAATGGCGCCGCCGGTCTGGCGCTTGGCGCGCGCGAGCTCAGCCAGGCGCTCCGCGAGTTCTTTGATGGGAAGCACCACATCGGCGGCGCCGGTGGCAACGGCGGCCCGTGGCATCGATGAATATTCCGCTTGCTCGGGATCCTGGACGAGAATGATGCCGCCTCGTTCCTTGATCGCCTTCACACCGACCGCCCCATCCGCTCCGGCCCCGGTGAGGACCACCGCGAATCCGTCGCCGTGCTGCTCCGCGAGCGAGCGAAAGAAAAAATCGATCGGCATGCGACGGCCCCGCGGCTCCTCGAACGGAATGGCGGAGATTTCATCTTCGGAAATTCGCAACTGCCGGTCCGGTGGAATCACGTATATGCAATCGGGCTTCAATTCCGACGTGCCCGTGACCTGTTGCGCCGGCATCTTGCTGTGCGCCGCCAGAATCTGGGTCAGCTCGCTGCGGCTTTCAGGATCGAGATGCGCAATGACAACGAATGCTGCGCCTATCTCTGCCGGCAAGGCTTCAAAGAAATTGGAGAGGGCGTTGACGCCTCCGGCCGATGCACCGATGCCGACGACAGTTGTGCGGGGCTGGGGCCAGTCTCCATTGGACGCGCCATGCTGCGCCTGACCTGCGTCTGACATGTCCGGCCCCACGCTATTGTTGGTCTATACTAGCGGAAGCTCACCGTTGGATACAGGCATTGCAAAGGAACCGCACCCTGGCCGACCCGGATACTTATCGTCTGTCGCGCGATTCCATCTGTGCTGCCAGAAAGCGCCACGCGCTTTCCGCCTGCTCCCACCATGCTCGGATAACCGGCACTGTCGCTGCATCGGCCCTTCAGTCGCGCGCTTCCCCTGCCCGAGCCATAAATTGCAGGTAACGTTCTTCCGAAGGAGGATTCAGGGCCACCCGTGCGCTTTCGTGCCACCGGCCAAAATCGTTACCAGCCTCTTATTCCGGCGCTGTTCGCATCTTGAACGGGACCATCGCTGCGAAATGCAGCTCTTCCGTCGGCCTGCGCCGCCATATGATCGTAAGTCTCCGCAAGCCGCAGGAGCGTGTCGTGACAGTCGTCGCTCAGGAGATCCTGCGCAATAGCGCGAAGTTCCTCGGCTCGTTCGCGGTATCGTTTGACGCGATAGCTGGTGCTGCCTTTTTCAAAAGGAACGATGGCGTAAGGACGGGAATTCATGGGCTCTCCTAAGGCCCCAGCGATTTAATGCAACACAGGCGTGGCCCGATTGCAATAACATATCCGCGATTCACAGCGTTCCTGTAACTTTTGTCAGTGCGTGGATTCAGCCCCCGCGGGTTTGCTTTTGAACACCAGGGGCCTCGCCTTTTCTCGGGCGTTTCTGTTTCGGGTGAGCAGATGCCGCGCATCCGCCCTTTGGCGAATGGAGTTCGTCTCGCTTGCGCGCGACCCGCTTAAGCGTGACCGCATCTTTTGATTTAGCGCAATCCGTCCGCACTCTGAATTCAATCAAACGACGCGAGGCCTCCGGAACGAAACGTTCAAACCCACGTTTTCTCGGCACGCGGAGGAGCGCTCGTGTCGCAAAGAATTCTCATTACCGGTGGGGCAGGTTTCATCGGCTCGCACCTCGCGCGAGAGTTCTTGGACGCCGGGTATGCGGTCCGGGTGCTGGATAATTTGGATCCGCAGGTTCACGGCGAAGCTTTACGGCCGAGCTATCTCGATCCCGATATTGAATTGCTGAATAGGGACGTTTGCGATCGCGGCGGTCTGCGCGCGGCGCTTCGCGGTGTCGATATGGTCTGCCATCTGGCCGCCAAGGTGGGCGTAGGGCAGAGCATGTACGAGATCGCGGGTTATACGGAAGTCAACGAGCTTGGCACAGCGATTCTGCTGGAAGAGCTGACAAACGCGGACATCGGCAAACTGCTCGTTGCGTCTTCCATGAGCATCTATGGCGAAGGTCTTACGCGGCTCGGCTCGCACACGGTCGAGCCACCGCAACGTTCGCTCGGCCAAATGAAAAGTGGCAATTGGGAGTTGCAGACCTTAGACGGGCAGCCGCTCGAACCCGTTCCCACGCCGGAAACCAAATCGCCGTCACTCACTTCGGTCTATGCCCTTAACAAGTACAGTCAGGAGCGCATGTCCCTCATCTGGGGGCAGGCATACGGCCGTCATGTCACTGCGATGCGCTTCTTCAATGTGTACGGCCCGGATCAGGCGCTCTCGAATCCCTACACAGGCGTACTCGCGATTTTCGGCGCGCGCTTGTTGAACGGCCGGCCGCCAATGGTTTTCGAAGACGGGCTGCAGCGGCGCGACTTCGTTCATGTGACGGATGTGGCGCGTGCCTGCCGTCTCGCGCTCGAAACAGATGCGGCGGCCGGTCAGGCGATCAATGTCGGCTCCGGTCAAAGCCGTACCGTGCAGGAGGTGGCGCAAACGCTTGCGCGCGCCATGGGTCACAACGATATCCGTCTCCAAATCACTGGGAAGTACCGCGCTGGCGATATCCGGCATTGCTTTGCCGATATCACGCTCGCGCGTGCGCTGCTCGGCTTCGAACCGCAGGTGCCATATGAAGAGGGCATCGCCGAACTGGTGGAATGGCTTCGGGAGCAGATCGCGACAGACGGAGTCGAGCAGGCAACGGAGGAACTCTCGCGCCGCGGACTTGTGGCATGAAGGCCTCTGCCACACCGATCCGGCGTGAGGGGCACATCGTCATCACCGGTGGCGCAGGATTTCTGGGCACCAATATCGCATCTGCGCTGGCAGAGCGGGGCGACGATGTTCTGGTCTTCGATAATCTTTCGCGCGGTCACGTACGCGAGAATGTGAGTTGGCTTCAACAGCGTTACAGCCGCCGTGTGTCCATGCGCGTGGCTGACGTGCGCGACTCGGAAGCTGTAAACGATGCGGTTCGAGGCGCACGTGCAATTATTCACCTTGCGGCACAGGTCGCCGTAACCACGAGCGTGGATGATCCTGTCAACGACTTCGAAGTGAATGCGCGCGGTACGTTGAACATACTGGAGGGCGTGCGCCACGGCGCGCCGGATGCGACCGTGTTGTTTGCGTCCACCAACAAGGTCTACGGCAAACTGCTGCCGATCGAAGCGCTCGCGCGTGAAGGATTGCGCTATGTGCCGCGCGAGGCAGAATTCTCTGCCGGCTTTGGCGAGAACACGCCGCTGTCGCTCTACAGCCCATACGGCTGCTCAAAGGGCTCGGCCGATCAGTACGTTCTGGACTACGCGCGCATCTACGGTCTGAAGACGGCTGTCTTCCGCATGAGCTGCCTCTATGGCCCGCATCAGTTCGGCAATGAGGATCAGGGCTGGGTGGCGCATTTCCTTATTTCAGCGCTGCGGGGCCAACCGATTTCCATCTATGGCGATGGTTACCAGGTGCGCGATGTGCTGGAAGTCAACGACGCCGCACGCGCGTACATGCTAGCATTGGATGAGATCGACGCGATTTCCGGTGCGGTCTTCAATCTTGGCGGCGGTCCCGGCAACACGCTCAGCCTGCGCGAGCTTCTGCAAGCGATTGAGGAGATGGAAGGGCGTCCGCCCGAAGTATCGTTCCACGATTGGCGGCCGGGCGATCAACCTTGGTATGTCTCGAATACGCAAGCCTTCACCCGCGCGACAGGCTGGAAAGCGCAGGTGAACGTGGATGCCGGTTTGCGGCGGCTGCGCGAGTGGTTGATTGAATCGTCCGTCGTGCAGCAAGGGCGACGCGAGGCGGTCGCATGAGGATCGCGCTCGTCAATCCGCCGTGGACCTTTGAGCACAGCATCTATTTTGGCTGCCGCGAGCCGCATCTGCCACTGGAATACGGCAGCGCCAAAGTGTTGCTGGAGCAGGAAGGACATGAAGCCGAGATCTTCGACGGTCACCTGTTCGGCTTGAGTCTGGGTGAGCTTGTGAAACTTATGCGCAGTTACGCGCCAGACATCACGGTGGTGACGACAGCACCCAGCTATCTGTTCTGGCGCTGCGCTCCGCCGGAGCTCCGGGTTCCGAGGCAGTTGCTCGAATTGCTGGTGGGTGTTGATGGTCTGAAGGTCGCCATCGGTCCGCACATGTCGACCACGCCGCGCGCCACCATGCAAAAGCTGGGCGTCGATCTCGGTGTGCTGGGCGAATGCGAGGAAGCGCTGGTCGAGATCGCCAATGGCGGGAAGGCCATCTCCGGTACAGCTGAACGGGACGGCAACGATATCCGCATTCACGGCGCCCCTCGCGCGGCCGAATTCATCCATTTGCCGCCGATCAGGTGGGACGCTGAATGGACTGACGGGCATTGTCATCATCACCATCGGTTCGACGCGCCGTCCGACGGGCCGGGCGCCGAGGTCGAAACCTCCCGTGGCTGCCCATATCATTGTACGTTTTGCGCCAAACAGAATTTTCGCGACGGCTACCGCCGCCGCGATCTGTCCAATCTGCTTGCCGAGATCGACGGGCATATCGCGAATGGTGTCACTTACATCTACTTCATCGACGAAATCTTTCTGCCAAACCGTCCGCTCCTAGAAGCGCTTCTCGGCCGCGGCATAAAGTTCGGCGTGCAAACCCGGATCGATCTCTGGAAGCCCGACATGATCCGCTTGTTGGGGGAGGCGGGCTGCGTCTCCATCGAGGCGGGCGTTGAAAGTCTCACGCAGGAAGGCCGCGACACACTGGAAAAGCTCTGCCGCCTGTCCACGGACGAGTTGGCGGACCGCCTCATTCTCGCCCGCGAGAACGTGCCTTTCGTGCAGGCCAATCTCATCGAAATGCCTGGCGACGACGAAGAGATGGTTGACCGCTGGCGCGAAAATCTGCGTGCCCACGGCGTGTGGGCCAACGATCCCGTTCCACTGTTCCCATATCCCGGCTCTCCGGATTACCGGAAACTTTGGGGAATGCCCGACGACAACGCGTGGGAGCGTGCTGTCGATTATTATCTCGAACGCTACGGCCATTTCAGCGAAATTCAGGAAGAACAGCCGTATTCACTCGATCGGCTTGAACGGGCGCGTGCCGCATGAGCCCGCCCTCTCCACACAAGGTGCTGATGACCACCGACGCCGTCGGCGGCGTGTGGACATTCGCAATCGAACTGTGCGCCGGACTGGCAAAGCACGGAGTAGAGGTCACGCTGCTTTCAATGGGCCGGCTTCCGGATGATGCCCAGCGGGCCGAAGCTGCGGCGCAGCCGAACCTGCGGCTGGTTGCGACGGGGCACCGGCTTGAATGGATGCAGGATTGCGAGCGCGACGTAATCGATTCCGGCAGTGTGATGCTGCAGCTTGCGCGCGATATGCGCCCGGACGTTGTGCATGTGAATGGTTACTACCATGCCTCGCTTCCGTTCGATGCGCCGGTCGTGCTCACGGCACATTCGTGCGTCGCCTCCTGGTGGCAGGCCTGCAGACGGGACGTCATTCCGCTGGAATGGTGGCGGTATGTGAACTGGGTATCGGCAGGCGTGCGCAGCGCCGATCTGCTCACGGCGCCCACGCAGGTTTTTCTCGACCGGTTTCAGGCGATACACGGCCGCGCCAAGACGTCGCGCGCGATCTGGAATGGCCGGGACGCCTCGTTCTTCTGTGCCCGGCCGAACCAAAACACTGTGCTGGCCGCTGGCCGGTTGTGGGACGAAGCGAAGAACATTGGCATGCTGTGCCGCGTTGCGGGTCAGCTGAGAGTTCCGGTTGCTGTCGCCGGAGAACAGGAATCTCCCGACGGCGCCGCCGCAGAGCTTGAGAATGTCATTTGGCTCGGGAAATTGAGTCGCGGCGAAATGGCGGAGGAAATGGCGCAGGCAGCGGTGTTCGCTGCGCCATCGCGATACGAACCGTTTGGATTGAGTATTCTGGAAGCCGCATTGTCCGGCTGCGCGCTCGTGCTGGGAGACATCCCGACGTTGCGAGAGTTGTGGGATGGCGTTGCCCTGTTCGTCCATCCCGATGATGAAGAGGGCTGGCGCAGTACACTAACGGAGCTCACCGAAAATCCCGAACTCGCTTCGGAGTATGCGCGGCACGCACACACGCGCGCTGTCCGGTATTCATCGGATCTGATGGCCGCGAAATACCTCGATGCGTACCGCACGGTTTGCACGCCTCTCACTCAGCACCAGATCATCGGGGTGGCGGCATGAAGATCGTTTGGTTCGTGCACGCCATCGCCTCCTGCTGGAACAACGGCAACGCGCATTTTCTCCGGGGCCTTGGACTTGCGCTGCAAAAACTTGGACATGATGTGCAATTCTGTGAGCCGCGCGATAACTGGAGCGAAACCAACCTGCTGCGCGATCAGGGGCCAAACGCCCTGAAGGCGTTTCGCGCCGCGTTCCCTTCGCTTCGGCCCATAAAATACGATGCCGATTATCCTGATCTGGACGCGCTGACGCACGATGCTGACCTCGTCATTGTCCATGAATGGAACGAGGCGGCGCTGGTGAATTCAATCGGCCGGTTGCGCAAACGCGGCGCCCACTTCACGCTGCTGTTCCAGGATACGCACCATCGCGCCGCCACTGCGCCTGACGAGATGCAGAAGTTTGATTTGTCCGGCTATGACGGGGTGCTTGCCTTCGGTGAGGTGATTGCGGAGCTCTACCGTAAGCGCGGCTGGAGCCGCCGCGTCTGGACGTTCCACGAAGCGGCGGACGCATCCACCTTCTATCCTCGTTCCTCCGCGCGGGAATGCGATCTCGTGTGGATCGGCAATTGGGGCGATGAAGAGCGCGCAACCGAACTGCGCGAATTTCTGGTGGAACCCACCGCAGCGCTGAACCTGCGCACGCGGATCTATGGTGTCCGTTATCCCACCGCTGTCGTGCGAGAACTTCGCTCCCGAGATATTGGATATGGCGGGTGGCTGCCGAACCATGAGGCGCCGCACGCCTTTGCGAAAAGCCTGTTTACCGTCCACGTGCCGCGGCATCCGTATGCGAAAGTGTTGCCGGGAATACCGACCGTCCGCGTGTTCGAGGCGCTGGCTTGCGGCATCCCGCTGATTTGCGCACCCTGGGATGACAGTGAAAATCTGTTTCCGGCTGGCTGCTATCTCACAGCAGTCGACGGTGACGACATGCAGAAGCAGATGCGCTCGCTGATGCGGGATGAAAGCCTGCGCGAAACCCTTCGCCGCAACGGCCTTGCAGTCATTGCCGGGCGCCACACCTGTGATCATCGCGCTCGGCAACTCCTCGACATTCACGCCGCTCTCAATACGAGCGAAGCGAGGGAGGCGGCGTGATGCGCTTTGCGTTCTTCGGCTCCAGCCTTGTGTCCGCGTATTGGAACGGTGCCGCCACGTATTATCGCGGGCTGCTGAAGGCGCTGGCGGCGCGTGGACACGAAGTGCTGTTCTGCGAACCGGATGCCTTCGGACGTCAGGCGCATCGCGACATCGACGATCCCGACTGGGCGCGGGTGTTTGTCTTTTCCGGCGATTGCGCAGGCATGGAACAGGCGCTGGATCAGGCACGCGATGCCGATGTGGTGGTGAAGTTCAGCGGCGTCGGCGTGCTCGATGCCGAACTGGAGCAGGCGGTGCTTGCCAACCGCCATCCCCATCAGACGGTGCTGTTCTGGGATGTGGACGCGCCGGCCACGCTCGACCGCGTGCATGCCGACGTAGAGGACCCGCTGCGGCCATTGATCCCGTGTTTCGATGCCATCTTCACCTATGGGGGTAGCGATGTTGTGGTTCGTGCCTATGACAAAGCGGGCGCGCGCCTCTGCGTGCCGATTTACAACGCCCTCGACCCTGACACGCATCATCCAGTGCCGGCCGAACCGAGGTTTAAGGCCGATCTTGCTTTCCTCGGCAATCGCCTGCCGGATCGCGAAGCGCGGGTGGATGAATTTTTTCTCGGGGCCGCCGCGCAGCTGCCCCAGCACCGGTTCCTGATCGGCGGCAATGGCTGGCACGACAAGCCGATGCCGCTCAACGTGGTCGATGCCGGTCACGTCTACACGCGCGATCACAACGCCTTCAATTGTACGCCGCGCGCGGTGCTGAACGTGAACCGCGAAAGCATGGCGCGTTACGGCGCCTCGCCGCCGACGCGAATTTTCGAAGCGGCCGGCGCCGGTGCCTGCATCATCAGCGATGCGTGGGACGGCATCGACAACTTTCTCGAACCGGGTCGCGAAATCCTCGTCGCACACAATGGCGCGGAAGTGGCTGCGTATGTGCAGGCGCTGGATGAAAGCACTGCGCGACAAATCGGTGAGGCGGCCCGCATGCGCGTCTTGGCCGGACACACTTATGCGTTGCGGGCCGCGGAAGTGGAGTCCGTGCTCGAAGGGCGCAGCCAGCTCCGGGAGGCGGTGTGATGGCGAAGATTGTTATCCTCGGCCTTACCATCACGTCCTCCTGGGGCAATGGACATGCCACAACATATCGCGCGCTGGTAAAGGCGCTGGCGCAGCGCGGCCACGATGTTCTGTTTCTTGAGCGAGAGGCGCCTTGGTATGGCGAGCATCGCGATCTCGCAACATCGCCTCACGCACGCATCGCGCTCTACCATGATGTGGCAGACCTGAAGCACCGGTTCACTACAGCGATGCGGGAGGCTGACGCCGTGATCGTCGGCTCATTTGTGCCGGACGGGATCGAAGTGGGAGATTGGGCGATTGCAACGGCGACAAGCCCGGCCGCCTTCTACGACATCGACACGCCGGTGACGCTGGCGAAACTTGAACGTGGCGATTGCGACTATCTTTCCGCGGAGCTCATCGCCGCCTATGACCTTTACCTCTCCTTCACCGGCGGCCCGGTTCTCGATCTCTTACAGGAGATGGGCAGCCCGCAAGCAGCGGCGCTCTATTGTTCCGCCGATCCGGAGTTGCACGCGCCCGTTGCTACCACACGCAAATGGGAGCTTGGCTATCTCGGTACCTATTCGCCCGACCGTCAGATCGGGCTTGAGTGGATGCTGCTGCACGTAGCGCCCACCATGCCGGCGAAGTACTTTGTGGTCGCGGGGGCACAATACCCCAGCGCCGTGACATGGCCGGACAACGTGCTGCATATCGAGCATCTGCCGCCGGCCGCGCATCCTGAATTCTATTGCGGGCAGCGCTTCACGCTGAACCTTACCCGTGATGACATGAAGGCTCTCGGCTTCTCGCCAAGCGTGCGGCTGTTCGAAGCCGCGGCATGCGGCGTTCCCATTATCACCGACAGCTGGCCGGGCCTCGACACTATTTTCGATATCCGCCGCGAAATTCTCATCGCGGAGAGTACGGAAGATGTGCTGCGGATTCTACGCAACACAACGCCAGCCAAGCGGAAATCCATCGCGACCGCCGCTCGCAGGCGAGTCCTGAACGAACATACAGCCGCGCATCGCGCCTTGGAGCTCGAGAAGCTCTTCGATCTGCGCGCACGGCAGACCAATTCATCTCGTCAGCAAAGAAGGGCGCTGGTTACGTCATGAAAGGAGTTGTGATTTCACGATGAAGCGCATTCTGATTGCCGGCGGGGCTGGATTCCTGGGCTCGCATCTTTGCGAGCGCATGGTCGGGCGCGGGCATACAGTTGTTTGTGTCGATAATTTCCGCACCGGCCGCCGTGCCAATATTTCCCACCTGCTTTCGCATCCGCGCTTCCGTTTCATGGAGCACGATATCACGCGGCCCTTGGCCATCCCGGGAATGCTGGACGAGGTCTACAACCTCGCGTGCCCGGCTTCGCCGCCGCATTACCAGCGCGATCCACGCTACACCGTGATGGTGAATGTGCTGGGGATCGCCAATTTGCTCGATCTCGCGAAACTCAAAAAGGCGCGCCTGCTGCAATCCTCCACCAGCGAGGTGTACGGCGACCCGCTCAACGAGGAGCAGGTGGAAACCGATTGGGGAAACGTGAACTGCACGGGCCCGCGCGCTTGCTATGACGAGGGCAAGCGTTGCGCCGAGTCGCTCCTGTTCGATGCATGGCGGATGTACGATCAGCCCATCAAAGTCGCCCGCATCTTCAACACCTACGGCCCACGCATGGATGAGAATGATGGGCGCATCGTTTCCAACTTCATCACCCAGGCACTGAACGATCAGCCGATGACAGTCTACGGCGACGGTTCGCAGACGCGATCCTTCTGTTATGTGGACGACATGGTGGATGGCCTGATCCGGCTGATGGACTCGCCACCGAATGTTACGGGGCCTGTCAATCTCGGCAATCCTGAGGAACTGACCGTGCTGCGCGTGGCGCAACGTGTTGCCGCGCTTCTGAAGCTGAAACCGAATATCGTCCTTCGGCCATTGCCCACAGACGATCCGCGCAGGCGCAGGCCCAGTATCGCGCGCGCTCAGGCGCTCCTCGGCTGGAAACCGACAACGCCGCTGGATACGGGACTTATGCGGACCATCGCCTACTTCCGCAGCCATCTCGGTGAGCCGGTCAGGGCTGCCAAGGCACTAGCACACGAGAAGATCGTTTCTATCGATGTCGCGCGCGCCGCTCGCGCGTGATCATGGAGGCTTGAATGGCACGGGCAAACGTTACTACCGATCATGACAAAATCCGCAAATGGGCGGAAGCACGCGGCGGTGAACCCGCCACGGTGAAAGACACCGAACAGAAGGATGAGGCCGGCATCCTGCGCCTGGACTTCGACCCACCGGATGAAGGACTGGAAAAAATCTCCTGGGATGAATTCTTCGAGAAGTTCGATGACGCCGATCTCGCCTTCCTGTTTCAGGAGAAAACCGCGTCCGGGAAAACCAGCCGCTTCCACAAATTCGTGGACCGCAGCAACGCGGATGGAGAGGAAGAAGGGGACGGCGAGGAATAACAGGTCTCGTCGTCTTTGATTATTCCCACAGCGGTGTAGCGCCGGCCGGCTGAAGACCGAGATGCCTTAGAACAGTCGCGCCGATGTCGCTGAAGGTGGGCCGCACGCCGGCACTGCCGGGGGGAACATTGCCGTTGCCGCCAAATGCCACAATCGGGATGAACTCGCGCGTGTGATCCGTGCCGCGCCATGTTGGATCGCAGCCATGGTCGGCGGTGATGATAACAACATCGTCCCGTTTCAATCTGGCAGTGAATTCCGGAATGCGTGCGTCGAACGCTTCCAGCGCCGCCGCATAGCCGGCGACGTCACGCCGGTGGCCATACAGCGTGTCGAAATCGTTCAAATTGGCAAAGGCGAACCCGCCGTCCGGCAGGGAGATGGCGGTTTCGATCGCGCGGTCCATGGCATCGGTATTGTCGTGCACCTTGATCGCGCGCCCGGTGCTGGCATGGGCGAAGATGTCCGCAATCTTGCCGATAGAAACGATGGCCCGCCCCGCGCCTTTGGCCCGCGACAGGATCGTGCCGTCCGGCGGCAGCATGGTGTAGTCGCGCCGATTCGAGGTGCGGGTGAAATCGGCGGCCGATTTGCCGGCGAAAGGCCGCGCAATCACCCGGCCAACGCGCAGCGGATCGAGCAGCGTGCGTGCGATCCCGCAGATCTCATAGAGGCGCCCGAGCCCAAAATGCCCTTCATGCGCTGCGATCTGGAACACGCTATCCGCAGAGGTGTAGCAGATCGGCTTGCCGGTTCGGATGTGCTCCCCACCTAAGCGCGCTATGATTTCCGTTCCGGAAGCACGACAGTCGCCCAGAATGCCTGGCAGAGCGGCGCGTTCGCAAAATTCGCGGATGAAGACCGGCGGGAACGCCGGAACTTCATCCGGAAAATAGTGCCAGTCTTCCGCCACCGGCGTACCGGCGATCTCCCAGTGGCCGGAGGGCGTGTCCTTGCCTGCCGAGACTTCCGCCGCACAGGCGAAGCATCCTTCGGGTTTGCCGTTCGGTTCCAGCCCCGGCGGTAGCTTGCCGGACGCTAACCGGCAGGCTTCACCGAATCCGAGGCGCGCCAGATTGGGCAGCCGGATAATGCCTTCGCGGATGCCCGCACGGTCCGCATTACGGCTGGCGCAGGCGTCGGCGATATGGCCCACCGTGTTGGAGCCTTCATCACCGTACAGCGCCGCATCGGGCGCCGAGCCGATGCCGACGGAATCGAGAACGATCAGGAAGGCGCGAGACATCGGATTCTCCGTTCACAGCCGGCGCAGCAGAAAGGCGTGCCCATCCCAAAGCGAAAGGTTGGCCGTTCCGTTCCGCTCGATTGCGAAGCCATAATCGATTGCGAACTGCGCAATTTCTTCCCGGTCCAGGGCCAGATCGCCGCGGTACGAATAATTCATGATCAGCAGCCGGCCGGCGGGTTTGAGCACACGCGCGATGTCTTCATGTGGCGTTCGGCGAGGCCACCGTCCACCAGGTATGGAAAGCTGTCCATTGCGAGCACCACGTTGACGTGGGCGTCGCGCGAGCGTGAGTGATGGCGATGCAAATTCCAAGCTCTCGGAAAGAGCGCGCCAAATGCGAAACGATTTGTACCAACCGATACACCGTTCCTGATCCGGAATATTGAGTTGGAGAATCCGGTGGTCCGCGATACCCGCAGTGTGGAGCGCCGCCCGCAACTCGCGACTTCGTGCTGCGGCATAATCCGCGGCAGAGGCAAAGCCATAAACCCGCGCATCTTCCAGGTCTCGAGGAGCTCCGTCCGTCACCACAATCGCGCGAGCGCCGTTCAGTTGCGCCAGCAGTGCGCCACAGCCGATGGTTTCGTCATCAGGGTGTGCCACAACAACAGCAATATCGGAGGCATCGATCCGCGGGCGTGTGGGATCGGCAATCTGCTCGAGAAAGTCTGCAGCGCGCGCCGTTCTTGCAATCGGCATCCTGGCCTCAGCTTGCCGCGACCAGCGGCCTTTCTGCGGGCGCGCAGAGATGCGCGTATCGGCGCACCATCTGAGCGCAAAAATCGGCGTATTCCTGCGGCACCTGCGGGGCGCTGGTGTGGTGCGGCGCGATCCCGCGATGTTCCGGCGTGAAGCAGAAGGTGAGCGTCACCTCGAATTCTGCCAGCGCCCCCATCTGCCGGTCGAACCAGGAGAGCGCGTTGGGCCGGAAACTGTCGGCCCAGGAAAGTCCGGTCCGCAAATGCCGCACGCCAAGCCGCCGCATCCAGTGCACCGCTTCATCGAGCCGCGGGTCCTCGAAATGAAACCACTGGCACAGGCCAAGCGCGGGCGTCAGTTCTGCGAAAACAGGCAGCGCCTGTTTGGGGGTGCCGTCTTCGCGCAAGATGCCCATGTAGAAGTGCCGATAGTACGACGAACCCTCCGCTTCCTTGTGACGCGTGGTGGCGCCCCAGGCCTGCGGCAAATCGTAAAGACTGTACCAGTGAATGCGCGGCGCTTTCCCGCGCAGCAGTTCTGCTGTGCGCCGCAATCCCCAAGCTTGCACTTCCTCGGCACCGAAGCTCGAGACACCAACTTCCGTCACCCAAACGGGAAGATTGGTGACGGCGCGGATTTCATCGAGCTTCGCGGGCCATTGATCGATCTGCCAAAGATTCCAGTCGAGCGGAAAGCCGTGCACGGCGAGAACATCCACACTGTCAAGCACGCCCTTATCGGCCAGGTTCTGCACGAATATCGGGTCGATGGGCGACATGCCGCCCAGCACGCGCGTAAGCCGCGGGTTTTCCGACGCAATGGCTTGGCCCGCCAGGTTGCACATCCCGGCAAAGCGTGACCAGTCAGGATCGATTTCGGGGTCCCAATGCGACTTGTTGTTGGGCTCGTTCCAGATCATCGCCGCCTCGATCATGCACGCCTCCCTTTGGCGGGGTAGGCGGCGCCAAAGTTCCAGGGCGGCTCAACCGGTTTGCAGAGGTAGACCTCATCTTCCGGATGCGCGGTGATCTCGAACCCGGCGCTGCGCAGCATGGCTTCCGCGCAGGCGCGGTTCGGCACCCACCAGTTGGTAGGGTCGCCGGCATAGCGATGCTCGATGAAGTGCAGCTTGGGAAATTCGGGAAGGTCGAACGCGTCCTTGTCCCAGAAATCGTAATCTTGCGCGAACGCTCCCATATCGGCGCTGCCGCGTTGCATGGATTGGAACACCAGCAGCTCGCGCACGGCGTGTTCGCGGATCAGGTCGAGCGCCAGCAGCGGATGGCGCAGGTGATACAGCACGCCCATGAAAATGACGATGTCGAACTTTTCACCGAGCGCGCCGACATCGTAGACGGACAGTTCGCGAAACTCGATATCGAAGCCGTTTACCCCCGCCGCGAAACGCGCCTGCCGCAGGTAATCTTCATCGCTGTCGATGCCGAGCACCCGGGCTGCGCCGCGCCGCTTCATCTCCATGGAATAAAAACCGGCATTGCAGCCGATATCGAGCACGCTCTTGCCGCGCAAATCCTGTGGCAGCGCCGCGCTGAACCTCCGCCATTTGACGGCGGGATAATCGCCCAGAAAATGTTCCGGTGCGGTCGGCACACCGTTAAGATCGAGATTGTGGAACCAGGGGCCGAGCTCTTTCACCTGCGCGCGTATCTGCTCCTGCGAGAGCGCATTCATGCGAGACTCGCGTGTGCCGCATCGTGACCGTTTGAGGGCGGCCGCCGCGGAATGGAAGATTGCGACTGCAGCAGCGACATGGCCGCGCGGTAACCGTTCAGCGTGCCTACGTCCACATAATCGGTGCCCGCCTTCACGCCGATGGCTTCGCCGCCCTGTTCCAGCCAGGCATTCACGAGTGTGCCGATATATTCATCGCGCTTGCCGCGCGCGAGCCACAACCGCTCCAGCTCGCAAAGGATGTAGCCCGGCATTTTGAATGCGCCCCAGATCCAGCGCGACGCAGCATTCTGCTGCTTGACCTGAATCTCCTGCACGCGCCCCGTGCGATCCACCACCACGGCATCGAAATATTGCGGTTCATCGACCGGAAACAGGAGAAACGAGAGCCCATCGTTCGGTAGAACGGCGAGCGCATCCTCCGGAAACCACACGGTGTCCGGCAGACCCACAATCAACGGTTCGTCAGGCGCGACGAGGGCGCAGGCGCGGAACACAGCATCGCACAAGCCCCCCGCCTGTGGCTGCACCACGTAGGCAATGGCGGCATCGCGATAAGCGCCGCCGTAATATTCCAGAATGTCGGACTTGCCCGGACCGATGACGAAGCAGAGCTTGTCTGCGCCACCCGCGATCATCCGGTCCACCAGATATTCGCTCACCGCGCGGGGCTGCTCAGTGCCCCCATTGATGCGGCTGCCAACGGGAAGCAGTTCCTTGGAAAAGGCAAGCGGTTGAATGCGGCTGCCGCGTCCTGCTGCGGGAATGATACCCCACATGGCTATGCCCCCGTTTCCGCAAGGGCCCGCATTGGCAGAGCCGGTGTATGTCCCTGGAGGAGAAAAATGAGTTCGCGCGCCCGATGCGCGGAAGTATGGTCGGACAAAACACGCTCGCGGGCACGCTTCGCGATATCTCGCAGTTCGGCATCGCTGCGATCGAGCGCAGCTACAGTTTCATCGCCGCTGGCGGCAGTGATGATCTCCTGGTCCGGCTCGAAGAAGGCATCCAGCCCCTCCCATGCATCGGACAATACCGGCGTGCCGCACAGCGCTGCCTCGAACAAGCGCCCCGACGGGCACCACCCCATTGCGGCCATATCGCGGCGCGTGATGTTCAAGGTCAGGCGCGACGATGAGAAGAACGCCGGGTGCTCGCTGGGCGGCAGGTGCCGCACGAAATAAATGTTGCCGCTCCAGGGAAAATCCTGCGGGTATTGTGCCCCGCCGATCGCGAACCGCAGGTGCGGGCGGGCGCGGGCCGGCTCCACGAAGAGCGTCTCGAGTGCGCGTTGCCGATCGGCGGCATAGGTGCCCAGATATGAAAGGTCGCTGCGATAGGTTGCGTTCAGCGGCACCCGCCGATGCACATCCGGATCGGCGTGACCGTACAGCGGCGCCACGCGCGGCGCCCCCAACTCTTCTTGCAGAATTTCGAGTGCGCGACCGCCTGTGAAGCTCAAGACGAGGTCGAAATCCGCCAAACCGCCTGCGCCGATGTAAGGCACATCTTCGCCACGCATCAGCCGTCCGAGAGTCACAGGCGTGTCCAGGTCATAGAAGACATGCAGTGCCGCGGAGTCCAGCACCAGACTTTTCCAGGCCAGCGCGTCCGGGCAGTAGGAGGTAATAATCGCCGCCTCTGCACTCTCCAGTTCTCTCTGTGCTGTCCCGAACGCGTCCTGCCATTCGCGATAGAGCACCAGTTTCCCACCGGGAATCTCGCAATAGTCGCGGGCGGCGGCGTAATAGCTCACGTCCTTTTCGAAGAAGGTGACCCGATGACCTTGCGAAGCCAGCGCGCGGCAAAGCCCGCGCCAGAGCGTCGCGTGTCCGTTTCCCCAGGAAGAACTGATCGTCAGCCCGAACACGACCAGCTTCATGATGCTGCGGCCTCAAGAATTTCTTCTGAAAAGCGGGCCGATGCCAAATCGAGCGTGGTGATGCTGGCAAGGGGGACGTCAACGTTCCGCCACGCATCGGCGCCAAGGCCCGCGCGATGCAGGCGAACCGCGCGAATGATCTCGGCATGCGTGACCATGACAATGGTCCGCGACGGATACCGCAGGCTCATGGATTCCATGTGCTGCAGAATGCGCATGCGCGCCTCGGCAATCGTTTCACCGCCGGGCGGCCGCGTCTGCGCGCGATGCATATTCCACGCATACCATTTGGGATCGTGTTCCAGCTGCGCGAACTGTATGCCGGTCCATGCGCCGAAATCGATTTCGTCCAGCGCCGGCTCGACCATCAGGGGCAGATCGAATTCCGCGGCCAGCGCTTCCGCGGTTTCGATGCAGCGCAGCCGCGGGCTGGATTGCAGGCAATCGATCGGTTCGTCGGCCAACAGCTGGGCCAGCTGTGCCGCTTGCTGCTGGCCGCGCTCTGAGAGATGGACTGCGTTGTCGTCGTCGCGCCCGACAAGCGTTGTTGCGGCCAGCGGGTGATCGGCGTGCCGCACGAGCAAAATCCTGCACATGATTAATGTTCCGTCCGGCTGCGGCCATTGATGAATTCAGCCGTGCGCAGGCGCGCTTCGTCGTCTGTGAATTGCTGCGGCGGAGATTTCATGAAATAGCTCGACGGGCCGATCAGCGCGCCGCCGATATGGCGGTCCAGAGCCAGCTTCGCGCAACGCACCGCATCGATTACCACGCCGGCAGAATTCGGCGAGTCCCACACTTCAAGTTTCAGTTCCAGGCTCAGCGGTACACCGCCGAAGGCCGTGCCCTCCAGCCGGATGTACGCATTCTTCCGGTCCGCCAGCCACGGAATGTGGTCGCTTGGCCCGATATGGATGTTCTCCGAGGCAAGCGGTATGTCGAGCTGGCTGTTTACGGCGCGGGTCTTTGAAATCTTCTTGGACTGCAGCCGCTCGCGCTCCAGCATGTTGAGGAAATCGGAATTGCCGCCGAAGTTCAGTTGATATGTGCGATCCAGGCGAATACCGCGCTCGCGGAACAGATTGGTGAGCACGCGGTGTACAATGGTGGCGCCAACCTGGCTCTTGATATCGTCGCCAAGAAGTGGAAGGCCGCGCTCCTCGAATCGTGAGCGCCATTGATCGTTGGACGCGATGAACACGGGAATGCAGTTGACAAAGGCGCAGCCGGCTTCCAGCGCCCGTTCGGCGTAGAACTCCGTGGCGCGTTGCGATCCGACTGGCAGGTAAGACACCAGAACGTCGGTCTGCGAATCGCTGAGCACCTGCGTCACATCCGCCTCCGGCACATCCGATTCGTCGATCTCCTCGCGCAGATATTTGCCCAGGCCGTCCAACGTCGGCCCGCGCTGCACGACAACCCCTGTCTTCGCAACCTTGGCAAAGCGCGCGGTGTTGTTAGGGTGAGCAAGAATGGCTTCCGCGACGTCGCGGCCAACCTTCGCGGCGTTGATGTCGAAAGCAGCGGATATCGCGATATCGCTTGGCCGGTAACCGCCGACTTCGGCATGCATCAGGCCGGCTGCCGGCTCGTTCTCCAGCGCGTCGCTATAGTAAGTGATACCCTGCACAAAAGAACAGGCACAGTTTCCGACACCGGCGATGCCGACCCGAATGGAGTTGTCCAGGCCCTGCAAACTGCTTTGCATCCAAATTCTCAACAAATGATCCGGAAGCGGATTGCTCCGGCGTGGCCCTCACAAAACGTGAGATCGATAGTTTCGTTCCGGCGAAACCTGCCTTTTGCGCAGAAGACGTAAGGACATTGCTGTTGCGCAATTATGAGTTTCAAGCAGATTGGATTTTTCGATTGACGCGGCGATCTGGAAAACAATTGTGCGCGCGGGCTTGCGCTCGCGCCGCAGCCTCGTCTCTCGGCCGAACGGACGCCGGTAATGGCCGATGACATTCTACCTGGGCGGTCGCTTGATCGGGCTGGCCGTATTCGGTCGGGCGTCCGAGAACGCAAAGCTTCAATCGGCAGGCGTCGCGACAATTGCGACAAACTTTGCGACAAGGCCTTTGCTAAGACCTCGTGCCAGGAGAGTGCATGAGTAAGGCTCCGAGCGAAGCTGCAGATAATTCCACGCGCGACGGCGGTGGCTGGGAATATCTGACTGGAGCGCAAAGGTCCGGCTGGGGCGCGCGGCTACGGCAAAATGCCCGCTTTGTTTGGGTCGCGGTTGGGGTTCTGCTTGTTCTCTTGCTGATCTGGTTTCTCCGGCAAAACGATGGAACGGGCCAGCGCAGCCGGCGGGTGGAGTTTGGGGGGCCGACGCCGGTGGGCGTCGCCAAGGCCGCGCAAGGCGATATGTCCGTCACCCTGAATGCGCTTGGCACGGTGACGCCGATTGCCACCGTAACGGTGCGCCCGCAGGTGAGCGGCGCAATTATCAAATTCAATTTCACCGAAGGTCAGGCCGTGAAGGCGGGCGAGGTGCTGGCCGAAATCGATCCGCGTCCGTATCAGGCGGCATATGATTCCGCCAAAGGCGCGCTCGATCGCGATCGCGCGGCGTTGGCGAATGCTGTCATCGATCTGCACCGGTACCAAGCCCTCGCTGCAACCAATGCAATTTCGGGGCAACTGGTCGCGACGCAGGCCGCTCTTGTCCGGCAGGACGAGGGAACGGTGAAGCTGGACGAGGGCAATGTCGCGGCTGCCGCGGTAAATCTCAAATACTGTACGATCGCCTCGCCGGTGACCGGCCGCGCCGGCATCCGGCAGATGGATCTGGGCAATCTTGTGCAGGCCGGGCAGACGAACGGCATTGTCGTGGTCACGCAAATGCAGCCGATGTCGGTGGTGTTTTCGCTACCGGAAGACAATGTCGATCAAATTCAGAATCAACTGCGGAACGGCGCCACACTCACCGCGACGGCTTTCGACCGCAATCAAACGAAGGTGATCGCCACCGGCAAGTTGACCGCGCTCGACAGCGCCATCGATCCAACGACGGGGACCGTGAAGCTGCGCGCGCAGTTCGACAATTCCGATACCGCGCTGTTCCCCAACCAGTTCGTGAACGTCCGGCTGCTCGTGAACACCCTGCACGATCAGACCTTGCTGCCCGTCGCGGCGATCCAGCGCGGCTCCGAAGGCACCTACGTGTTTGTCGTCGGTCCGGATAAGACGGTGAGCATGCGCGCGGTGACACTTGGGCCGACCGATTCCATCCGCGTGGCGATTACCAAGGGCCTTCGCCCCGGCGACACGGTTGTGGTGGATGGCGCGGATCGCCTGAAGGACGGCGCCGAGGTGACGATTCCAAAACCGGTTGGCACCATTTCAAAGCCAAGTGCCGGAGCGGGCGTGGCGGGCGCCGGTCATGCCGGCGGACATCGCGGGCGCTTTGCAGCAGCCATGAGACAATACTGCGCCGCCGACATGAAGAACTTCTGTCCCAAGGCTACGCCAGGCACGCCGGAAGCGCGGCAATGCTTCCGCGACAACATGGCGAGCTTCAGCAACGGTTGCCGCAATGCCCTGGCGAAGCTGCGCCAAGGCATGTCGCGCGGTGGTTTTGGTTTCGGGGGCGGAGGCGGCTAGCGCCCCTGCCATGAATCCTTCGGCGCCTTTCATTTTCCGCCCCGTTGCGACGTCGCTGTTGATGATCGCGATCATGCTGGTGGGCATTGCCGGTTTTCTTTACCTTCCGCTCTCCGCGTTGCCGGAAGTCGATTACCCCACCATTCAGGTTCAGACATTTCTTCCCGGTGCCAGCCCGGATGTCATGACGACATCCGTCACCGCGCCGCTGGAGCGCCAGTTCGGTGAGATGCCGGGCCTGCGGCAGATGACCTCCGCCAGTTCCGCCGGCGCATCCGTTATCACTCTGCAATTCGATCTGAGCCTCGGCCTCGATGTGGCGGAGCAGGAGGTACAGGCGGCCATCAATGCGGCGAGCAGTCTGTTGCCGCAGACACTGCCAGCGCCGCCGGTTTACGCCAAAGTCAATCCCGCCGACGCGCCGATCCTCACACTGGCAATCACCTCAAAGACGCTGCCGATGCCGCAGGTGGAGGAACTGGCGGACACGCGGATCGCGCAAAAGATTTCGCAGTTGCCGGGTGTAGGCCTTGTCAGCATCAATGGCGGTCAGCGGCCTGCCGTGCGGGTGCGTGCGAACGTGCAGCAGCTGGCAGCTTACGGGCTCAACGTCGACGACCTGCGCACCACCATCGCCAATGCCAATTCCAATGCACCAAAAGGCAATTTCGACGGCGCGGCGCAATCCTACACCATCAATGCCAACGATCAGCTGATGAGTCCGGCGGACTACCGCGCTGTCGTAGTCGCCTACAAGAATGGCGCGCCGGTGCATCTCTCCGATGTCGCGACGGTGGTTGAGAGCGCCGAGAATGTGAAGCTTGCCAGCTGGATGAACACCACGCCGGCTATTCTGCTGAATGTGCAGCGGCAGCCGGGCGCAAACGTGATCAACGTTGTGGACGGGATCAAGCAGATCCTGCCGCAGATAGAAGCTGGCCTGCCGGGTTCGGTGAGCGTGAATGTGCTCACAGACCGCACCAACACCATCCGCGCCTCGGTGCGCGACGTGGAATTCGAACTGACGCTTGCCGTTGCGCTGGTGGTGCTGGTGATCTTCCTGTTCCTGCGCAATCTGCCGGCGACCTTCATCCCCAGCCTGTCGGTGCCGCTCTCCATCGTCGGCACGTTCGCGGCGATGTATTTGCTGGGCTATTCGCTCAATAACCTCTCGCTCATGGCGCTGACCATCTCGGCCGGCTTCGTGGTCGATGACGCCATCGTGATGATCGAGAATATCACGCGCTATCTGGAAGCCGGCGAAACGCCGCTGCAGGCGGCGCTGAAGGGCGCTGGCGAAATCGGCTTCACCATCGTGTCGCTGACAGTGTCGCTGATTGCGGTGCTGATTCCGCTGTTGTTCATGCAGGAGGTGGTGGGCCGGTTGTTCCGCGAATTCGCGGTGACGCTCGCCATCACCATTCTGATTTCCGCGGTGGTCTCGCTCACTCTGGTGCCGATGCTGTGCGCCAAGCTGCTGCGCCGCTCCGATCAGCATCCACACAGCGCCGTCGCGCGCAAATCACAGGAGTGGTTCGATCGCGGCATTCGTGAATACGACCGTTTGTTATCGTGGGTTCTCGAACATCAGCCCCTCACCATGGTGGTGGCGGTCGCCACGCTCGTGCTGACGGTCGTGCTCTACATCGTCATCCCCAAGGGCTTCTTTCCGGTACAGGACACTGGGCTTGTGCAAGCGATCACGCAGGCGGGGCCGACGGTTTCGTTTTCCGCGATGGCGAATGGGCAGAACGCGCTTGCCCGCGCCATTCTGCGCGATCCGGATGTCATGAGCCTTTCTTCGTTCATCGGCGTCGATGGCGCCAACACCACACTGAACAATGGCCGCTTTCTCATCGATCTGAAGGCGAAGGACGACCGCAGCGACAGCATCAGCGAGATCATCGGTCGCCTGAAAAACGAGACGAGTCGTGTGCCGGGCATGTCGCTTTATCTGCAGCCGGTGCAGGATCTCACCATCGATTCGACCATCAGCCGGGCGCAATACCAGATCGTCTTGGGGGCGGCGCGCACGGCGGACCTGAACAGCTGGGTACCGCGCGTCCTTGGGCGCCTCAACCAGTTGCCGCAGCTCACGAATGTTTCGAGCAATTATCTCGACAGAGGCCTGTCAGCTTATCTTTCGGTGGACCGGGATACCGCGGCGCGGTTCGGTATCACCGCGGCGACCATCGACAATGCGCTCTACGATATTTTCGGCCAGCGCATCGTTTCCACGATCTTCACCGAATCCAACCAGCGCCGGGTGATCCTCGAAGCCGATCCTGATTTGCAGAATTCCATCCACTCGCTGTCGACGATCTATCTACCCTCGGCCGGCGGAGGGCAGGTGCCGCTTAATGCGTTCGCACGTGTGGAACAACGGCCGATACCGCTAGAGAACGATCATCTGGGGCAGTTCCCCGCCGCCATGATCTCCTTTGACGTCGCGCCAGGGTATTCACTGGGAAGTGCGGTTTCGGCAATCCGGAATGCGGCGAAGGACATCAGCCTTCCGCCATCCGTCACCATGAGCTTCCAGGGCGCGGCGCTCGCGTTCCAGTCTGCCATCGGCAACGAGCTTCTGCTGATCCTTGCAGCGATTGTCACCGTCTACATCGTATTGGGCGTGCTCTATGAGAGCTTTATCCATCCGGTTACGATTCTCTCCACCTTGCCGTCCGCAGGGATCGGCGCGCTGCTGGCGCTGCTGCTCACCGGCCACGATCTCAACATCGTCTCCATCATCGGCATCATTCTGCTCATCGGCATCGTGAAGAAGAACGCGATCATGATGATCGACTTCGCGCTGGAAGCGGAGCGAAACGAAGGCAAGTCGCCACGCGATGCCATTCACCAGGCCGCGCTGCTGCGCTTCCGCCCGATCATGATGACCACGGTGGCGGCGCTGTTCAGCGCCTTGCCGCTGATGCTGGGCAGCGGCACGGGCTCGGAGCTGCGCCACCCGCTGGGCATCGCGATTGTAGGTGGCCTGATCGTCAGCCAGGCGCTGACGCTCTTCACCACACCGGTGATCTATATCTACTTCGACCGTTGGGGGCGCGAATTCCGCGACTGGCGCGGGCGCCGCCGCGGACCGGAGCCGGTGGTACCGTGAATCTGCCCGGTCTTTTCATCTCGCGTCCGATTGCGACTGCGCTCCTTACCGCGGGGCTGGCGCTGGCGGGCATCATCGCCTTTTTCCTGCTGCCGGTTTCGCCGCTGCCGAATGTGGACTTCCCGACGATTTCCGTCACCGCGAGCATGGCTGGAGCCAGCCCTGAAACCATGTCTACCAACGTGGCCACGCCGCTGGAGCGTCATTTGGGCTCAATTGCCGATGTGACGGAAATGACGTCGCAGAGTTCTGTCGGCTCCACGCGCATCACATTGCAGTTCGGAATCGACCGCGACATCGATGGCGCGGCGCGCGATGTACAGGCAGCGATCAACGCGGCGCGCGCCGACCTGCCGGCCGCGCTGCATTCGAATCCCACCTATCGCAAGGTGAACCCTGCGGATCAGCCGATCCTGATCCTGGCAATGACTTCGAAAACATTGACGCCGGGACAGATCTACGATTCCGCGTCCAACATCATTGAGCAGAAGCTTTCGCAGGTTCAGGGCGTGGGGGAGGTGCAGCTGAGCGGCGCATCCCTGCCGGCGGTGCGTATCGAACTGAACCCGCGGGCGCTGTTCAAATACGGCATCGGGCTGGAAGACGTTCGTGCTGCGCTGTCTGCGGCCAACGCCAACAGCCCCAAAGGCGCCATCGAGCAGGGCGCTAAGCGATACCAGCTCTACGTCAACGACACGGCGACGAAGGCTGACGATTACAAGACTTTGATCGTTGCCTACCGAAACAATGCTGCCGTGCGACTCTCCGATGTCGCCGATGTCAGCGACGGGGTCGAGAACGTCCGCAATCTCGGCATGGCCAATGAGCAACCCGCCGTGCTGGTGATCCTCAACAAGCAACCGGGCGCAAATGTGATCGACACGGTGGATCGCGTAAAGGCGCTGGTACCGGAGCTGCAGGCCTCGCTTCCACCGGCCATCAACCTGGCTGTTGTGAACGACAGCACCACCACCATCCGCGCTTCGGTCCACGACGTGGAGCGTACGCTGGTGATCGCCACCTTGCTCGTGCTGATGGTGGTGTTCTTTTTCCTGCGCAACGGCCGCGCTGCCCTTGTTCCGAGCGTGGCCGTGCCGCTTTCGCTCATCGGCACGTTCGGCGTGATGTATCTGCTGGGCTACAGCCTCGACAATTTTTCGCTCATGGCGCTGACCATATCCACCGGATTCGTGGTCGATGACGCGATTGTCGTGCTGGAAAACGTGACCCGGCATGTCGAGGCCGGCATGCCGCGCATGGAGGCCGCCCTCATCGGCGCGCGCGAAGTGAGTTTTACGGTTCTCGCCATGAGCCTCTCGCTGATCGCCGTGTTTCTGCCAATCCTGTTGATGGGCGGATTGGTTGGGCGGCTGTTTCACGAATTCGCGGTCACGCTTTCGGTCGCCATCATTGTCTCGTTGGTGATTTCGCTGACCACGACGCCGGTAATGTGCGCTTTCCTCACGCTCACCCGCGATGAGAGCCATGACAAGGGCACTATGCGCGGCGCGCGGCGCATGTACGATTCCGCCCATCGCGCCTATGACAAGAGCCTGCAATGGGCGCTGCGGTATCCCGGCACCATCATGCTGATTCTCGTAATCGCCATCGGGCTCAATTTCTACCTCTACAGCATCGTGCCGAAGGGCTTCTTCCCGCAGCAGGATTCCGGAAACATCGCCGGCGGCATTCGCGCCGACCAAAGCATCTCGTTCCAGGCGATGGAGCAGAAGTTCCGCACCTTCATGAAGATCATCCACAACGACCCGAATGTGGAAAATGTGGTCGGCTTTACCGGCGGGGGTGGGGGACGCGGCGGCGGCTCGACCAATTCCGGATTTATTTTCGCGCAGCTGAAGCCGGTTTCCGGGCGCAAACTCACAACGGATGAAGTGATCGACGAACTGCGCCCCAAGCTGGGCACCGTTCCTGGCGCGCGGCTGTTTCTGTTCGGGCGTCAGGATGTGCGCGCGGGTGGCCGCCAGGGTTTCGCGCAATTCCAATACACCATTCAGGGCGACACGCTGGAGGATCTGCGCACCTGGATGCCGCGTATCACCGCCGCGCTCCAGAATGTGCCGGAGCTCGAAGACGTCAACTCGGATCAGGAAGACAAGGGGCTGGAAGTCGATCTCAAGATCGATCGCGCCACGGCGGCGCGCCTCGGAGTTAATGCCGCGCAAATTGACAACACACTGTACGATGCGTTCGGGCAGCGGCAGGTTTCGACCATCTATCAGGACCTCAATCAATACCATGTGGTAATGGAGGTCGCGCCGCAGTTCTGGCAGAGCCCGGATACCCTAAAGGACATCTATATCAGCGCCGCAGGCGGGCCGCCGAGCGGCACGCAATCCACCGGCGCTGTCGCGGGAACGGCCGTGCTCTCTTCGACAACCGCGCCAACGGCAGCGGCAATCGCGTCCGACGTGGTGCGAAACCAGCAGCTGAATGCGCTCACCAACAATGCCCGCGGCGCCGCCTCCACCGGCGCGTCCGTCAGCACCGCAGCGGAGTCGATGGTGCCGCTGGCGGCGTTCGCCTCCTATGGTCCGGGGACGACGCCGCTATCCATCAATCATCAAGGGCCGTTCGTGGCCGAGACATTCTCGTTCAATCTGGCCGAAGGCCAAACGCTTGGCTCGGCCGTCGCGGCCATCAACCGCACCATGGCGCAAATCCATGCGCCCATTTCGATCCATGGCACCTTTGCGGGCACGGCGCAGATTTTCCAGTCATCCCTCAGCAGCGAGCCGCTGCTGATCCTCGCGGCGATCGTCTGCGTCTATATCGTGCTGGGAATTCTCTACGAGAGCTATGTCCATCCGCTCACAATTCTCTCCACGCTGCCGTCCGCCGGTGCGGGCGCCATTCTCGCGCTGATGCTGTTCAAGATCGAATTCAGCCTTGTCGCGCTGATCGGCGTCATTCTCCTTATCGGCATCGTGAAAAAGAACGCGATCATGATGATCGACTTCGCGGTGGCCGCCGAACGCGAGCAAGGGCTGAATTCGCGCGACGCGATTTATCGCGCTTGTCTGCTACGCTTCCGCCCCATCATGATGACAACCTTCGCCGCCATTTTCGGGGCGCTGCCGCTGGCGCTGTCCAGTGGCAGCGGCGCGGAGCTGCGGCAACCGCTCGGCGTCGCCATCATCGGCGGCCTGATCGTCAGTCAGTTGCTGACGCTCTACACCACGCCCGTGATCTATCTGTATCTGGATCGCTTCCGTCTTGCCTGCCGCCGCGGCTGGCGGCGCATCTATCTCCGGCGGTTGGGAAGCGAAAACACAGCCATAGGGTAATTCAACCCAAACCGTGCGGCAATCCAGAGAAGGAATGCCTATTCCGCTAGCAAATTGAGGGATAGCCGACGGGGCGAGGGCCCGTATTGAGGCCCAGGCGCACCAGTTCGGACCACGCGCCTTCCGCGTCCGCAGCGAATGAAAACAGCTTCAGGTCCTCCGGCGCGATCATCTGCTCGTGGACAAGATGTTTGAAGTTGATCACGTTGTTCCAATATTCCGGATCGATCAGCACCACCGGGATTGGCGGCATCTTTATCGTCTGCATCAATGTCAGAATCTCGAAAAACTCGTCCAGCGTACCGAAGCCGCCGGGGAAGATCACCAGCGCGTTCGCCCGCATGGCGAAGTGGAATTTCCGCACCGCGAAATAGTGAAACTGAAAGGTCAGTTCCGGTGTTGTGTAGGCGTTGGGCTCCTGTTCCCGCGGCAAGCCGATGTCGAACCCGATGCTCGGCGCGCCGGCTTCCATGGCGCCGCGATTGGCAGCTTCCATGATTCCGGGACCGCCCCCAGTCGCGATGACATTGTCGCGCACGCCGCCATTGATGTTCAGCGCGCCGCCGCGTTCCGACGCGATGCGGCCGAAGCGCCGCGCCTCCTCGTACCAGAATTCTGACCGGCTGCCCGGCCGCGGTTCCGCGCCAGGGGGAAGCGGTGCTGTGGATGCCGCTTCGCTGGAACTGCCCCGCGGAAGCACGCGTGCGCTGCCGAACACAACAATAGTGGAGCGCACGGTCCATGCGCACAGGATTTCTTCCGCTTTCTGATACTCGAGCTGCAACCGGATGCCTCGCATGCTGTTGCCGAGCAGGAAGTCCGGGTCCAATGCGGCCAGCCGATACGCTGGCGACTCTTTTTGAAGGCGGTTGTCTTTCGTCATTTCGTGGTTGGTCCTACGGCGTGCGGTACATATCTGCTCAAGAGACTGTCGCGAAATCGATGAAGCCCCTGGCAACATCGGTGTGAACGAGCTTGACGCGCACGCGATCGCCGACGTCTAGACCATCGAAGCCGCTGACGACTTTGCCTTCCGCCGTGGGTCCGGAAATCCTCGCCCAGGTGCCTTTGTCGGAGGCGCCCGTAACGATTGCGTCGAACTGCTGGCCAATCCGGGAGGACAACAAGAGGGCGGCTGCCGATTTGCGCACCTGACGCTCGACCTTTCGCGCGTTGTCCTCCTGAACCGTGCAATGCGCCGCGAGCGCGCTCAGTTCGGCATTGGTGTAAGGCGCGGGATGGCCGGACAACGCGGCCTTCAGCAGGCGTTGCGTTAGCAGGTCTGGAAACCGGCGGTTTGGCGCCGTCGAATGCGTGTAGTCGCGCACCGCGAGCGCAAAATGTCCCGTTGGTGTCTGGCCTGGAATATCCAACGCGTACTCCCCGGAACCCAATAGCTTGACGATCGAAAGTGAGAGGTCCGGAAAACGCTCAGGGTCGGCGGTGCGGCGCGCCTGCAGGAAAGCATCGAGAGCCGCCGCGTCAGGTATTTGCGGAAGATGATAACCGGGGTCCGACGCGAGACTCACGATCCGGTCCCATCGCTCCGGCGTTTTCAGCACCCGGCGGAGTGACGGAAATCCCTTCGCGGCGAGGTATCGCGCCGTCACACCGTTTGCGGCCACCATGAAATCTTCGATCAGGTCCTTGGCTCGGTTTCGCGGGTCCGGGCGCATATCTGTCAATTGATCGCCGTGATAGACGGGTTCTGCTTCCAATGTATCCAGTTGCAGCGCGCCATGAGTCTGGCGCTCGCGCCGCATCGCTTCCGCGATACGATCCTGAAGGCGGAGATTTTCACCCAGGCCTTGCACTTCGGCAATCTTCGGAGGCGCAGCAGCGGTTCCGTCCAGCCACGCAGCTACGCTGTTGTAGGCGAGCTTCGCCTTGTTTAGAACCGTGGCGCGATAGATGTCGCTGCCGGTCACCGTTCCGTCACTCGCAACCGTCATATCGATGACGAGTGCGAGCCGCTCCACCCCTTCACCAAGCGAAGTAAAGTCGGTCGAGAGTCTTTCCGGCAACATCGGAAAGGTTCCGCCGGCCGTATAGACGGATGTTGTATTGACAAACGCATGCCCATCGATGGCAGACGCCTTTGTGACGAGCGCGTCGACATCCGCGACGGCAACCAGCACCCGTACCTGTTCGCCTGCGAGGTTCTCGGCCCAGGTAAGCTGGTCAAGGTCGCGTGAATCGTCGTTGTCGATCGAGAACCACAGCAGGTCGCGCACATCCCGGATCGAAGAATTGGATGCGACTGCCGGGCCAGAGATATCCCTGGTTTCGCGGAGAACTGCATCGGAAAAATCCGGCAACAATCCGCGCTGCAGCATAACGTCGTGCGCGATTGACTGAAGAGAATACCTGGCGGATGGGCGATGGCTTGCCATTGGTGGTGCTCAATTCCGTTTTTTGGAGTTTTGATTATCGCCGCGCCATTTGCCCTGACTGATCCACTTTGACAAGAACGCGGCCGATTTTCACGCGATTCGAACGAACGACAGTCCATGAGACGGTCCTTCCGAACGTTATGCGTCGGATTCCAGGTCCCGTCATGGGTGGATTTGTCCCAATACGGGCTGTAAAATCAGTCCCAGGGCCCGTCTCCGGGGCTGTGGGGGCAAGCGATGCAGAACGAACGGACTTCTGCGTACAATTATCAATCCCTGGCGCGCCAGATGCGCGAACTGGCAAAGATTGAGCGGCGTGCGGTCAAGCGAATGCACTTGGTCACAACGGCGGAAACGTATGACCGGTTGGCATCGGAGCTGTTGTCGAGCATCAATGATTGCGTCGACACTACGCAAGGCGATCGGATCGAGAGTTGAGGCATGACCGCGTGCCCGTTCCCGCTGTTCAACGCTTGCGCGAACGATATCCGTCATTCAGCGTGTGAAGGAAGGCGATGACGTCCTGAATTTCCTGCTTGTTCAGCGCGGGTCGATCACCGGGTTTACGGTTGAACGGTGCGTCGGCGGTATCCACATTGCCCCGATATTGGGCGGGAGTGTCATCGTACTTGATGGGATTGCCTCCGGTGTCCTTTGAGTAGAAGCGTTCCGGCTGCAGGTCACGATTCACGTACCAGTCCATAAGGTGATCCAGCGTGTGGAACGCGCCATTGTGGAAGTAGGCTTTTCGCGTGGCGGTATTGCGCAGACTCGGTGTTAGAAACATGCCGCAATACTGCGTCTGGTCGTGCATGTCCTCGCGGTACGGACCGCAAATGCCGAGGTCGAAATAGTTGGGGTCGCGATTCACGGGAATCGAAGCGTTGCGCGGAACGCCCAGCGCTTCGTACTGAAAATCGGTGAACAGCGGCGGCAGGCCGTCCCGTGTCGGTTTGTCGAGATGGCAGGCCGCACAGTTTCCCTTCGCCGGATCGTTGAACGCGAGATAGCCGCGTGCTTCGGCGGGTGTAAGGCGCGCCTTTCCTTCCAGCCATGCATCGAACTTGCTGGTGAAAGGATGAAAGCTCGGATCTTCGATCTGGTAGCGCGCGATGGCAAACATCGCTTCTGACATCAGCAGCCGCGCATTCTTGAAAATGTTGGGGCCGAACAGGGCCCGAAATTGCGCGGCGTAGTCTGTGCCTTCGAGCTTCTTGACAACCGACTCCGGTGTACTGGCAGCCATCTCCGCCGGGTTGAATAAGGGCCCGCTTGCCTGTTGCTGCAGGGTGTCAGCCCGTCCGTCCCAAAAGATGCCGCCCTGCGGCACCAGATTGACAGCGGCGGTTTGCGGTGCTGCCGCGCTCTTCAGGACTTTGTCGTGCGTAAGCGCCTGTTGCGCTTGCTGCTGCAAATTCGGCGCCACATCGTTGTCGCCGGAAGTATCCGGCCCAATGGTGAAGGGCGGTTGGCGGTAGAGATAGCGCAGGGACGGCACGGTCCGGGAACCGGCCGTGTGCATGTCTGGGCCGCCAATCATTACGGATACCGCTCCAGGCGGCCCATAGGCGTGGGCGATATCGTGACACGTGGAACAGGCCATTCGCCCGGAGCCCGAAAGGCTGGTGTCATGGAACAGCGATCGTCCCAATTGCGCCATGGCCGAAAGCGGCCGCGATTCCGGAATGACCAGCTTGACGGGATGCGGGTTGGTTCCTTTCGCCAGCAGGGCGGATTCGGAAGACAGGGTTTGTGTCTGGACAGTAGCCGCTAGGCTGCCAATTGAGGCAACGGCGCCTGCGATGAGAGCGCCTGCAATCACCGCCGGCGTGCGGCCCGGTCCTTTGATAATGCGTGGATTGTTCACGTGGTCGTCTGTCCGGAAAATGCCGGTACGCATCCCTTCGAAGGGATGCGTACCGGGTCCTGTAATCGGCCATAACACAGCCGCATCTAAGTTACATCGAAACCAAGACTTACTTCTTGGAAGCGGTCTTCATTCCTGAACGCGGATCCAGAATGAGATTGGAGTCGCCAGCGTCGGAGAAGTTGAACATATCCATGACGCTGCCGGAGCCCTCGTCGAACGAACCGCCGCCGAGGCGTGCGCCCGCAAGCCAGTTATCTTCGACGAACCTGACGATAGACGCCTGGCTGATCGGAGTGTGGCTGACGTAGTTCTTCTTGGCGTATTTCGAAATCACCTGAAACGGAATGCGCACGCCCGGACCGCAGCGTCCGTTGACCGGCAGGCCGTTCACGCCGTTCGGTTGCGTTCCGCTGCCGCAAATGCCGGTTCCGTTCAGCGCGTCCGCGGCGCTGTACGAAGCGTGTGTGGGCGTCGGATAATGATGATCGTACCAGCCATCCGAGTCGTCATAGGTGATGATGACCGCAGTATCCTTCCAGTGATTTTGCTGCTGGAGGAAATTCATCACGTTGACCAGAAAGTACTGTTCGTCAGCCGGATCGGAATAGCCGGCATGCGCATCCTGATAGGCGGGAGCCTTCAGATAAGACACGGCCGGGAAATTGCCCGCCTGGACCGCGGCGTAAAAGTCGTTGATGTCGTACTCGTGATTGGCCGGATCGAGCGTTTTCGTTCCGGGGATATAAGTATGGCCAATCGCGGCGATGGAGCTCGGCCTCGCATGCGTCGCATTCTGCGTGGACTGATAATACTGGAACCATGCGTGATGCGGAATGTAATCGACTTCGTTCGAGCTGGTGTAGGTCGAAGTCGTCGAGCGGGCGCAGCCGGTCGTGCCGTTGGGGTTGGTCAGTGACAGATTGAAGCCACCCATGAAGCTGCCCCAGGTGATGCGCGCTGCGTTGAGAAGATCGCCGACGTTCTTGCCTGACATCAACGACGTGTTGGTTGTGCTGGAGCAGACGTCGTTCGCAGGGTCCACGTCGCCGATCATCGTCTTGCCGCCCTGACCGTCGTCAACGAAGTAGCTGGTCTTGCCGTTGGTATCGAGGACGATCTGCATGCCGTTCGTCTGGCCGGCAACCGCTTCCAATGCGCCGGGCGTAGACGGACCGTAGCCATCGGTCCAGGCGTTGTCGCTCATCGCGTAGTTCTGGGCGTAGTTCCACAAAGCGGTGACGGTGTTGCCGTCATAGTATCCCATCACCTGACCTGTGGTGCCGAACACGCCGCCGCCGCCGGGCGTGCCCTTGCCGGTGTAGAGCGGGAAGAGGTCAGCGGCGCCGTTATCCTCCGCCTGCTGTTCAGGGGTGTAGCTGTGGTTCTGGTCGGCCGTCGCCACCTGCGTAAAGTCGAGGCGGAAAGGATTGGCAGCGCCGTCTCCGTTCAACGGATTCAGGAAATTCGGATTGTTGGTCAGAAGGCCTGCGTTTTCCACCGTGTCGATGTCGGTCGGCGTGCCTTTCTTGGCCTTGAATTTCGGTTCGCCGATTGGATTCGCCGCGTGAGGATACGTGCCGAAGTAATGATCGAACGACACGTTTTCCCCGTAGATGACTACCAGATGCTTGATGGGCGTCGCGGTCTGGGCAGGCTTCGGTGTCTCCTTTGCGAGTGCGTGCGCGCTGGCTGTCAGCGTCAACGCCGTGGCGCTGAGGAGCAGCGAAAGGTTTCGGGAAAGATTCATTGTTGTCCCCTCTAGGGTTGGTGCAAGTGCGGTTGGCCGCCGCCTTCGATGAATTCAGGATGCGATCACGCGCACCAAGCCATGCGAACACGGTGGGGACTGAGGGACTATTGGAGTTGGTTGGCGGATTGACGATGTTAAATTGACGGAACGATGACGCTTGTCGCAATTTGTCTCAGCGCACTCACGCAGCACCTGCCCTCAAGTAGCCGTGGCGATTTGTTATCTTTCATCCATATGCCTTGGCGCGG
The DNA here is from genome assembly GCA_036269195.1 of Rhizomicrobium sp. Taxonomy (GTDB): domain Bacteria; phylum Pseudomonadota; class Alphaproteobacteria; order Micropepsales; family Micropepsaceae; genus Rhizomicrobium. The sequence continues at coordinate 879,506 of DATASO010000012.1, read as the reverse complement.
CTTCGCCATTAAAAATCGGACAGGTTTTCCTGTTCCGTGTACTCTCGCAGCATGGTTACACGAATAATCACGAAGCGGCGCGCCGCGCCGTCGAAGGCCGCAGAAACAGCGGATGGCGGCGATGAGCTGCAATGTGTGGACGCGCGCCTGGATGAAGCGCTGAAGGAAACCTTTCCGGCCAGCGATCCGGTGGCGATTACACCGCCTCGGGCAAAAGCGATCACCGGAAGATCCAGATGACGGAGAAGGCGCCTGCCGATCGTCTATGGCTCCAGCATCCCGTGGAAGCGGGGCGGGATCACATCCGTGGCGATCTCGCTGTGCCAAATGCTGTCACCGTCGTGCTGTATGGGGACTACCTTTGCCCCTACTGCAGGCGGCTGCGGCCGGTGATTCTCCAGCTGCGCGAACGAGTTGGCGAGCGGCTCGTTTACGTTTTCCGGCACTTCCCTAATGAAAAGGTGCATCCCGGTGCGACCTTTATCGCGCGCGTCACGGAGGCGGCTGCGCGGCAGGACTGCTTCTGGCAAATGCACGATTGGCTGTTCGACAATCCCGTACCGACCAAGGCCGAAGTGCTGGAGCGGGTGCGCTCGCTGGATATCGATATGGATGCCTTTCAGCGAGACCTCGAAAGCGAGGGAGTACGCGCTCGCGTCGAATCCGATCAAAGGCGCGGGCGCCGCAATGGCGTCACAGGCACGCCAACCATTTTCATCGACGGATTGCGATACGACGGCGCCTGGGATTTCTACTCCCTGCTAGAGGCGGTCGAGCAACCGGTGGCGGCCCGTGTCCAACGCTCGGCGCGGTCTTTCGCGGCGCTTCCTGCCTCCGGCGGCATTGCGTTGTTATTGGCAGCGGTTCTGGCGCTGGTGTGCGCGAACACGCCGTTGGCGGGTTTCTATCACTCCTTTGCCGCGTCGCCGCTGGGTATCGGGCTGCCCGGAACCGTGCTTTCGATGCCGGTGGCGGAATGGTGTTCCGAAGGATTGCTCGCCATCTTTTTTCTCCTTGTCGGACTCGAAATCCGGCGTGAGCTGACGAGTGGCTCGCTTACCGATCCGCGCGCGGCTGCCCTGCCGGTTATCGCTGCAATTGGCGGTGTGCTGGCGCCCACTGCCATCTATCTGCTGCTCAATCCCAGCCGCACGGCTTCGGGCTGGTCCGTCCCGACGGCGACCGACATCGCCTTCGCGTTGGGGATTCTTGCGCTCTTCGGTTCCCGGATTCCGGCAAGCCTCCGTGTCTTTGTCGCTGCGTTTGCCGTGGTCGACGACATCCTGTCCGTTCTAACCTTGGCGATCTTCTATCCCCGTGGCTTCAGTGTCGTCTGGATCGCCATCGGCCTCGGCACCATCGGGCTCCTGTACGCTCTGAATCGCTGGCGTGTGTACAGCGTGTGGCCATACGTGCTTGCGACGATGCTGCTTTGGATCAGCCTGCACTCCACAGGAATTCACGGCGCGCTTGCGGGGGTCGTATTGGCTGCCTTCCTGCCCACGCGGCCGACACCGTCGGTTGGTCCATTGCTGGCGCAGGCCGCCACCGCACTCGCAACACTGGAGGCTGAGCAGAAAGATGCCAAAAAGTCCGGAGCTCGGCCGCGACGCCTCGAAGAGGAGGCTGTTTGGGATTGGGCGAGCCGCAATCTTTCCGCCGCCAGCGACCGGCTGCTTTCGCCGGCCGACCGCATTGAGAGGGCGGTTTCGCCGTGGACCGCCTATCTCATCTTGCCGCTGTTCGCATTCTCGGCGGCAGGCATCGGTTTGACCGTAGATTTGTCGGCGCCCGATGCTGCCGCTGTGCTAACCGGGGTTGTGCTGGGCCTCGTGATTGGAAAGCCGCTCGGCATTTCCTTGGCTTCATTCCTGGCGATCAAGTCCAGTGTGGCCGTCGCGCCGGACGGAATCAGCATTCGAAATTTTCTCGGCGCGGCGTGCCTTTGTGGAATTGGAGATACGGTGTCTCTGCTGCTGGCCGATCAGGCCTTCCCGCATGGCGCCATTGCCGACGTGGCGAAGATTGGGGTGCTGATCGGATCGGTTCTGGCAGCGCTTGTGGGTGCCGCGATCCTGGCGCTTCGTAGTCCATCTGCGGCAGTGACGCAGGCGGTTGCGACTCAGGCCTAGTTCATGGAATAGCGCGAATCGACAGTTATGGTGCTGGCATGATCGCTATCGTGAACGCATTTGTTCTCTGCTACGCGGCTCTGTTTCCGATCGTGAACCCGATCGGCAGCGCGCCCCTCTTTTTGGGCCTCACACAATTCGCCACCGAGAAGACTCGGAACGCGCTCGCGCGGCGTGTTGCCGTCGGCAGTTTCTTCCTGCTGTTGGGCTCTCTTTTCGTAGGTTCTCACGTTCTCGAGTTCTTCGGCATCAGTTTGCCGGTTGTGAGAATTGGTGGCGGGCTGGTCGTCACAGCTTTTGGCTGGAAGCTGCTCAACTCAGACGCGAAATCCGATGGTGAGCGTGCCGCCGAGAATGCAACAGCGACGGCTCCCGACGCCTTCTATCCGCTGACCATGCCACTTACTGTCGGGCCGGGCTCGATATCCGTAGCGATCACGCTCGGTACCCAGCGGCCGAAAAGCGCCGGTCTTTCCAATTTGGCGCAGTTCGATTTCGGGGCGATCGCCGGGATCGTCGCGATCGTTACCACCGTGTACCTTTGTTATCGCTTTGCAGAGGCCACGGTCGCCGCGCTCGGAAAGGAGGGCACGAACGTCGTTGTGCGGCTGTCGGCATTCATAATGCTCTGTATTGGAATACAAATCCTGTGGAGCGGCTGGAAAGATCTGGCGCCTCTCCACTAATTCCTGACGCGGTGGCGGCGGCATCAGCTTATTTGTTCACAGCCGGAACGCGTCTGATCCACTGGACGTGGCGTCGGGATTGGGCGTGAATGGGGTGTCGGGTACTGCGGCCAAGGGCGTGCGCAGCGGTAGGGCAGGCAGGGCGGCCTGTTCGAAGGGGGATTTTTGGATCTGCTTCGCTTTTTGAAGACGCTGCCGGCGCGCATGGCGCAGCTGGCGGGCCGGTTCTTCGCAATTCTGGGCGCCGCGCTCCGGCCGGTGTTTGGATCGTTATCCTGGTCGCAACCGCCATGGATCGGAAATTCGGCAGCCGAACTGCGGCGGCGTCCGCGCGAGTACGGCGGCGGCGCGCTGGCCGTTGTTGTTCTCGCAATCGCCGGCTGGGCGGGATGGCAATGGTATCTCCACCGCCCGCACCCGCCGGAGCCCCCACGCATCACCTTCGCCGCACACGGCCCCGCAGTAACGGATTACGAAAAGCCGGACGGCACACCCACCGTCGTCATCCACCCGGTCGAAGTAAAATTCTCCGCCTCCGCGGCGCCCATTGAGCTTGTGGGGAAGCCTGTCACGCGCGGCGTCGCCATGGACCCCGGACTGAAGGGCGAGTGGAAGTGGACCGATGATCGTACGTTGCGCTTCACGCCGGCGGCGGACTGGCCGGTCGGCGCGCAGGTTTCGGTGCAGTTCGATGTGAAGCAGGCGTTCGCGCCGCACGTGCTGATGGCGGACGATCATCTCAGCTTCAACGTTCCCGTATTTGCTGTGACGGCAGGCAAAGGTGAGTTCTATCAGGACCCGCAGCGGCCGACGGCAAAGAAAACCATCATGCCGCTGTCATTCAACTATCCGGTCGATCCGGCGCAGTTGGAGAAGCGTCTTTCGCTGGCGTTGCGCGGCCGCGATGGCAAATACGCGAAGCCGTTGAAATTCACTGTCGCTTACGATGCCGCAAAGCTGCAGGCGTGGGTGCATTCACAGCCCCTGGAGCTGCCGCGCGACGATGACACCGTCATGCTGACGGTTGCCACCGGCGTGCGCAGCGTGCGCGGCGGCGACGGTACGTCTGCACCCGTCCATATTTCCGTGCGCGTGCCCGGCCTCTACAGCCTGAAACTGACCGACGTGAAGCCGACACTCGTCGACAACGACAAGTATGAGCCCGAGCAGGTGCTGGTCATGAACCTGACGGACGCGGTTCGCAGCGCCGACCTTGCTGCCGTCACGAAAGCCTGGGTGCTGCCCAAGCGCAAGCCGGGCGCGAAGCAGCCCGACGACGCGCCGCCTTACGAGTGGGATGCGGGTGAAGTCAGTGAAGACGTGCTGCACCATTCGCAGCCGCTGAAACTCGCGCCGGTGCCGACCGAGCAGGAATACGCGCAGCTGCAAAGCTTCAAGTACCACGCCGAGCCGGGGCAGCGTGTTTATGTGCGCTTCGAACCGGGGCTGAAATCGTTCGGCGGATACATTCTCGGCAAGGCCGACGCGCGCACCTTCACGGTGCCGGATTACCCGAAGCTGCTGCGCTTCATGGCTGACGGTTCGCTGCTATCAATGCGCGGCGATCGGCGCATTTCCGTGGTGGCGCGCAACCTGCCGGGCATGAAACTGGAAATCGGCCGTGTGCTGCCGGAGCAGTTGCAGCATCTCGTCAGTTTCAACGACGGCACCTTCAGCAAGCCGGAGTTCTCCGGTTTCAGCGAAGATCACATCGTCGAGCGGTTTCGGGATACACGCGCGTTTCCGCCGGTGGCGCCGGGCGAAGCGCACTACGAAGGTGTCGATCTTGGCCAATACCTGAAAGAGGGCAAGCGCGGCGTCTTCATGCTGCACCTCTCCGCCTACAATCCCAATGCAAAGAAACCGGCAGAGACAGATAGCGAAGACGAATCGGAAAACGAGTCATCGGGTGACAGCGAAGAACCGGCGGATACCCGCCTGATCGTCATCACCGATCTCGGCATGATCGCCAAGCGTGCGCTGGACGGCAGCCGCGATGTCTTCGTGCAGTCGATCCGCACCGGACAACCGGTCGGCGGCGCGCTGGTGTCGGTGATCGCGATCAATGGCGAGACGCTCTACAGCGATACCACCGGTGCCGATGGCGCCGTGCACTTCCCCACACTCAAGGGATTGGAGCACGAAAAGCGCCCGGCCATGTACACGGTGCGGAAGGGCGACGATCTTTCCTTTCTGCCGGTGGATGGCCGCGACCGCCGGCTCGATTACTCCCGTTTCGATACCGGCGGCGAGGTCAATCCGGAAACCGAGGGCGAGTTGTCGGGATACCTGTTTTCCGATCGCGGTATTTATCGCCCCGGCGACCTGATCCACATCGGCATCATCGTGCGCACGGCGAACTGGGCGCAGAGTCCGGCCGGCGTGCCGCTGCAGGCGGAGATTGTCGATCCGCGCGGATTGACGGTGAAGAAACTGCCGGTGTCCGTCGATGCATCCGGGTTCACGGCCATCGATTACACGCCTGCCGAAGCTGCACCCACCGGCACATGGACGGTCAATCTCTACATCGTCGGCAAAGACACGGAAGAGCGGTCGATCGGCTCGACCACTGTTTCCGTCAAGGAATTCCTGCCGGACAGCATGAAGGTGGATGCCAATCTATCAGCGCACAGCACCGATGGATGGGTGAAGCCAGACGGACTGAAAGGGTTGGTAGATGCGCGCAATCTCTTCGGCACACCCGCCGCGAACCGTCGCGTGGAAGCCAATCTGACACTCAACCCTAGTTTCCCCGCGTTCCGCAACTGGCCGGATTACCAGTTCTATGACGCGCGGCATGCGAAGGAAGGCTACACAAGCAAGCTTCAGGACGGCCGCACCGACGACAAGGGCCACGCGGAATTCGACCTTGACCTGAAGAAATATGCGGACGCTACATATCGGCTCGTATTCCTTGCGAAAGTGTACGAGGCGGAAGGCGGCAGGAACGTTGCGGCCAATGCCGAGACGCTGGTGTCCCGCAACGCGTGGCTCGTCGGTTACAAATCCACCGACGATCTTTCCTACATCAAGCGAAACGGTGCCCGATCCGTGCACCTTGTCGCCATCGATCCGCGCACGAATTCGATTCCGCTGTCCAGTCTCACCGCACAGCTGATCGAGCGGCGTTACGTCTCGGTTCTGACGAAGCAGGAATCCGGCGTTTACAAATATGAGTCCCGGCTGAAGGAAGTGCCGATCAGCGCCGCCGCGCTCACAATTCCCGCGGGCGGCATGGATTACACGCTGCCGACGCAGAAGCCGGGTGATTACGCACTCGTCATCAAGTCCGGCGAGCAGGCGGTGAACCGCGTCGAATATTCGGTGACCGGTGCTGCGAACCTGTCGCGATCGCTGGAACGCAATGCCGAGCTGAACATCAAGCTCAACAAGCAGGACTACGCGCCAGGTGAGCCCATCGAAATTTCGCTGCGCGCGCCTTATGCCGGCAGCGGGCTCATCACCATCGAGCGCGACAAGGTGTATGCGCATGCGTGGTTCACCGCGGCTACCACGAATTCCGTTCAGCACATCACCGTGCCTGCGGGACTCGAAGGCAGCGGCTATGTGAACGTGCAATACATCCGCGACCCATCATCGGATGAAATTTTCATGAGCCCGCTCAGTTATGGCGTGGCGCCGTTCTCGGTCAATGTGGATGCGCGGCGCGATCCGCTGCACATCGATGCGCCGGAATTGGTGAAACCCGGCGAAACCGCAACCTTCCGGCTTACTTCCGGCCGGCCGGCGAAGGCGGTGCTGTTTGCGGTGGACGAAGGCATCCTGCAGGTGGCGCGTTACAAGCTGGCCGATCCGCTGCAGTACTTCTTTCGCAAGCGGATGCTGCAGGTGCAGACAGGACAGATTCTCGATCTCATCCTGCCAGATTTCAAGAAATTGATGGCGCTTGCCGCACCCGGCGGCGACAATGGCGATGCGGCCGGCCGGCAGCTCAATCCCTTCAAGCGGCATCGCGACAAACCGGTGGTGTACTGGTCCGGTATCGTCGATGTTGATGGGACGCGCGACTTCCAGTACGCCGTGCCCGATTACTTCCACGGCAAGCTGCGTGTGATGGCAGTGGCGGTGTCGCCCCAACTGATCGGTACCGCGGAAGGCGCCACCACCGTGCGCGGCGATTTCGTGTTGTCGCCGGATGCGCCGACCACCTTGGCACCGGGCGATGAAGCCGATGTCGGCGTGGGAGTCTCCAACAACATCGGCAACGCGCCGAACCAGCCGGTTCCGGTGATGGTGCAGCTGAAGACAGGGCCGCAGTTGCAGGTCATCGGCAGCAGCGCGCAGAAGATCGCGCTGGCGCCCATGCATGAAGGCGTGGTCACCTTCCGGGTGCGCGCAACGCAGACGCTGGGCTCCGGCGCGCTTGCGTTTACTGCGAGCTATGCCGGCAAGTCCGCCTCGCAACGGATCGATGTTTCGGTGCGGCCGGCTTCCGCCTATCGCACGCAAATCGATATCGCGCAGGTGCCCGCAGGCGGCATGAAGGCGATTTCCAACCTGCGCCACTTGTACGAGCCGTACAGCCGCCGCGACGCAACCTTCTCCACCGCCCCGCTGGTGCTCACGCAAGGGCTGACGAGCTGGCTGGTGAACTACGACAATTATTGCAGCGAGCAGATCATCAGCGCTTCGATGCCGCGTCTGATCGCGGAGAAGTGGAGCGGCATTCCCGCCTTTGCGCGTGCGCTCGAGCCCGGCCTCAATAAGCCGAAAGGGCCGGATGCATTGGCCGCGCAGATCGATGCGTTGCGATCGCGGCAGAATGCGCGCGGCGGTTTCGGTGTGTGGAGCGCCACGCCCGATTCCGATCCTTTCATTTCGGCCTATGCGGTGCATTTCCTGCTGGAAGCGCGCGATCGCGGTGCATCTGTTCCCAGTGAAATGATCGACGACGGCGATCGCTATCTCCAGCAGCTGGCCGCCGATGAGTCGCTGGATTCGCTGGATCAAGTTCGGCAGCGCGCCTACGCGGTGTATCTTCTTACGCGTCAGGGCAGCATCACCACCAACCAGCTCGCCGCCGTGCAGAAGCGGTTGCAGGACGCTTATCCCAAAGCATGGCGAAACGATCTCGCCGCCGCCTGGCTGGCGGCCTCGTATCAGCTGCTGAAACAGGACCGGCAGGCCGGGCAGCTGATCGATCCTCTACAGCGCAAGCTTGAGGACAATCTGGACAAGGAGCCGTACTGGTTCACCTATTACGACGATCCGCTCATCCGCGACACCACCGTGCTTTACCTGTTGGCGAAGCATTTTCCCGCGCGGGCAAAATCGCTGTCGCCGCGCGTGCTGGAAAATATTGCGCGGCCGCTGGAGCGCAATGAGTTCAACACACTCTCGGCAGCCATGACGCTGCTGGCGCTCGATGGCTACGCCCGCACCAGCGCGGCGGTGCTGGACAAATTGCGCATCGAAGAACTTCGCAACAGCGCGGCGCCCAAACTGATTTCCAGCCCGCAGAACAATTTGTTGCAGGCGGGAAGCTGGAGTCCCGCGGCAACCGGGCTGCGATTCACCGATGCCAGCGATCAGACGGCCTGGGCCGTGCTGGACCAGGCAGGCTACGACCGCGATACGCCGGCAACGGCAATCAAGAAGGGCCTCGAGATCGTGCGCGATTACAGCGACGCAAAAAACAACGCGCTGGGCACGATCGTGCCCGGTCAGGAAATCGACGTGCATGTGAAAATTCGCGCGACCGACGACAAGGGCGTCGGCAACGTGGCGATTGTTGATCTGCTGCCCGGCGGGTTCGATCCGGTGTTGCAGCAGCCCGGCTCTCTGCGCCAACCGGGCTCCAGCTGGGATCCGGCGTACACGGATATTCGCGAAGACCGCGTGCTGATTTACGGTTCTGCCACGCCGGACGTGAAGGAATTTATCTACCGCATCAAGGCGAGCGCCTCCGGAAAATTCATCGTGCCGCCCGCGTTCGCGGAATCCATGTATGACCGCCGCATTCAGGCGCGTGCGCCGGGCGGGCAGGTGCTGACCGTGGTACGCGCGCATTAGGACGTCTGGCGTGACAAATCTTTCGTCCGTGCTGCATCGTGCCCTCCGGATCGGGGGACACGCGCTGAAACGTGCGCAGAACTGGATTGTCGGTGCCCTCCTCGTGCTCAGCGTGCTAGCCGGCATCCGGCTCTGGCCACATCCGCCGTTGCAAAGCTGGAAACCATCATCGGTCGCGGTGTACGACGACCGCGGGCACTTGCTGCGCCTCATGCTCGCGAGCGATGATCGTTATCGCCTGTGGGTGCCGCTGAGGGAGATGTCGCCGCAGCTCGTGCAAGCTGTGTTGCTGCACGAGGACCGCTGGTTCCGCTGGCATCCGGGCGTTAGCCCGTATGCGCTCGCGCGTGGCGCCTGGGCGACATACGTGCGCCGCGGCAATCGTCAGGGCGGTTCCACCATCACGATGCAGCTGGCGCGCCTGCTGTGGCCGCTGAACACACGCATGCCCTTGGGCAAGGCGAAACAGGTGGCCCGCGCCATCCAACTCGAATTGTTTTATTCCAAACGGCAGATTCTCGAGGCTTATCTGAACGATGCGCCCTATGGCGGCAATGTGGAAGGCGTGGGCGCCGCAAGCCTTGTTTATTTCGGCAAGCCTGTTCACGCGTTGAGCCTTCCCGAAGCGCTGGCGCTTGCTGTCGTTCCCCAAAACCCGGGCCGATTTGTGCGGCACGGCTCATCCGCCATCGGCGAAACCATCAATCGCCGCCTCACCGCGTCGCGCAACCGGCTCTACGCACGTTGGTTGGCTCACCATCCGAATGACGCCGCGCTAGGGCCGTTGTTCGCGCTGCCGCTCACCATGCGTCCGGTTTCAACGCTGCCATTCGAAGCGCCGCATGCGGTCGAGCAGGTGGCGCAGATGCAACGCTTTGTAGGCGAAACTACATCCTCGCGCCTGGACACCACCCTCGATCTCGATCTTCAGCGCGTGCTGGAGCGGCAGGTTGGCCGCTACATCGCCCGCAACAGCGACAGCGGCATCAGGAACGCCTCCGCCATTCTTGTCGATACGCGCGACATGGGCGTAAAGGCGCTAATCGGCTCCGCAAACTATTTCGACAAGGACTTATCCGGCCAGGTGAACGGAACGCTGGCGCGCCGCTCTCCCGGTTCCACGCTCAAACCTTTCATCTACGGGCTGGGATTCGATCAGGGCGTGCTGCACCCCGAAACGGTGCTGCGCGATGTGCCCACCGCCTTCGGCCCGTACACGCCGGAGAATTTCGACGGACGCTTCCTTGGCCCCATTACCGCAACAGACGCATTGAACCGCAGCCGCAACATTCCCGCCGTGTGGGTCGCGTCGCAGCTGCACTCGCCAGATTTCTATCAATTCCTGCAAGGCGCGGGCGTTGGCCATCTCGCAAGCGAGGAGCATTACGGGCTTGCGCTGGTGCTGGGCGGCGGTGAGATCAGCATGCAGGAGCTGGCGGGGCTCTATGCCATGCTCGCGAATGGCGGGGCACTAAAGCCACTCCGCTTCACGGCCCACGAACCGCAAACGCGCGGCACCAAACTCCTCAGCGCCGAAGCCAGCTTCATGGTGCTGAATGCGCTGGGCGATCATGTGCGTCCGGACGAGACAACCGGCGCGCAACCCGTGCGTCTGCCGGTCTACTGGAAAACCGGTACGTCATGGGCGTTCCGCGATGCGTGGACTGCCGGCATTTTCGGCCCGTATGTGCTGATCGTCTGGGTGGGAAATTTCGATGGCTCGGGAAATCCGGCCTTTGTTGGAGTGGATGCAGCCGCGCCATTGTTCTTCCAGATCGTCGATGCAGTGCGCGACGAGAATCCGAAGCTTGTCGAACCGGTGCTGCGCCCGCCACCTGGCGTGAAGCGTGTGGAAATCTGTCTTGCCAGCGGCGATCTGCCCAACCGCTGGTGCCCCCAGACCGGCAGCACGTGGTTCATCCCAGGCAAGTCGCCCATCCGCGTCAGCACGGTGCACCGGCCGGTAATGATCGACAACGCCACCGGCCTTGCAGCATGCCCGCCTTACAGCGGCAAACAGGTGCATGAAGAAGTGTACGAGTTCTGGCCATCCAATCTTGCGGAGGTCTTCGCGCAAGCCGGAATCCCGCGCCGCAAGCCGCCGCAGAATCTAGCTTGCGGCAATGCGGAAGCCTGGCAAGGCGCAGGGCCGCAAATCACGTCGCCCTCGCGCGCAAGCGCATATGCCATGCGGCTGGTGAACGGTGGAGCGCAGCCCATCGCGCTCAGTGCTGTCGCCGATGCGGATACGCATGCGCTCTACTGGTTTGTGGATGAAACCTATGCGGGACGCACCGCGCCGGGCGAAACGCTTTATTGGCAACCGCCCGCCGCCGGCGGATATCGCGTGCGCGTGGTCGACGATCATGGCCGCAGTGACGCGCGCCCGTTGGCGCTGACGTTGGTAAACTGAAGTTCGGCGCGTCAGACGCGCGTCCGCGGTTTGGCCTTGCGCTGAAGTTCGGTTTGCTTCTCGCGCGTGCGCTCGGCTTCACGGTACGCCTGCGCCAGGCCGGAGAGATACTGCGGCGGCACCGGCTGGGTCTTCACGCCGTACCACGCGGCAGCCTTGCGCGTGAAATAGGGATCGATCAGGTGCGGCCGCGCCAGCGCCACCAGATCGGCGCGGCGGCAGGCGATAATGGTGTTGATCTGCGCCGGTTCGGTAATGGTGCCCACTGCCATTGTCTTTATTCGCGCAACATTGCGGATCGTTTCCGCGAATTGCACCTGATACATGCGGCCGTACACCGGCTTCTGCTCCGGCACGGTTTGTCCCGACGAGGTGCTGATGAGATCGCAGCCGGCCGCCTCGAAGGCGCGCACGATGGCGAGCACATCCTGTTCGCTGATGCCGCCGGGCACCCAGTCGCTCGCCGAAATGCGCACCGACATGGGCTTGTCTTCCGGCCACACGGCGCGCATCGCTTCGAACACCTCCAGCGGATAACGCAGCCGGCTTTCGATGCTGCCGCCGTATTCATCGGTGCGCTTGTTGGTGAGCGGCGAAAGGAAGCTCGCGAACAAGTAGCCGTGGGCGCAATGCAGCTCCAGCAGGTCGAAACCGGCGCGGTTGGCGCGTTCGGTGGCGTGGACGAAATCCGCCTTGATGCGGTCCATGGCCGCCCGATCCAGTTCCGCCGGCGTGGGGCTGATGCCTTCGAAATAGGGAAGCGGCGAGGCGGAATAGACCGGCCAGTTGTCGTCTGAATTCGGCAGCGGGTGATCGGCCATTTCCCAGCCGAGCTGCGTCGAGCCTTTGCGGCCGGCGTGCCCTAGTTGCATCGCTATCTTCGTGTCGGAATGTTTGTGCACGAAGTCGGCGATGCGTTTGAACTCGCGTTCCTGTTCATCATTCCACAAGCCGGTGCAGCCCGGCGAGATGCGGGCGTCCGGGGACGGGCAGGTCATCTCCACATACATCAGCCCCGCGCCGCCCATGGCACGCGAGGTATAGTGCGTGAAGTGCCAGTCGTTCGGCACGCCCTCACAGGCCGAATACTGATCCATCGGGGAAACCACCACGCGGTTGACGAGTGTCAGGCCGCGCAGCTTCAGCGGCGTGAACATCGGCGTGGGCCGTGTTTTGCAGCAATCGAAGCCGCTCTCCTCGAAGTACGTCTGGTACCACTCATCCTCGAAGGCGCGGACAAAACTTTCGTCGCGCAGTAGCAGATTGTCCCAGGTGATGCTTTTCGCCCGCGACATTACCACCATGGCAAACTGCATGGGCTTCATATCGCCCGAGCGCTCCATGTGCTCGAACCACGAGAGGCTTACATCGGCGTTGTGCTGGGTGATCTGCACTTCGGTGCGGCGCGCGGCATCGTAAGCGCGGAATGCTTGTTCGACGGATTGCTCGCCTTGCGCGATCAGCGCATCCGATAGCGCGATGGCGGATTCCATGGCCAGTTTGGTGCCGGAGCCGATGGAGAAATGCGCGGTTGCCTTGGCGTCACCCAGCAGCACGACGTTTTCATGCCACCAGCGCTCGCAGAAAATGCGCGGAAAATTGCGCCACAGCGAGCGGTTGGTGATGAGCGGATGACCGTCCAGTTCATCGGCAAAGATGCGCTCCACCAGCCGCGCGCTGTCCTTTTCATCCAATCCGTCGAAGCCGAAGGCTTGCCACGCTGCCGGGCTCATTTCGATCACCCAGGTCGAATGACCCGGCTCATACTGATAAGTGTGGGCGACAATCAGCCCGTGCTCGGTTTGCTTGAAGAAGAACGTGAAGCCGTCGAGCGGGCGCGTGGAACCGAGCCAGACGAATTTGTTGGATTGAACGCGAATCTCGGGCCGGAAATGCTCCTTGAAGCTCTCGCGCACGCGGCTGTTGATGCCGTCCGCGCCGACAATCACATCGCAATCAGCAAACTTCGTGAGATCGTGAACTGGCGATTGGAAATGCAGGCCGACGCCGAGCGCCGCACAGCGCTCCTGCAGGATTTTCAGTAGCGCGAGGCGCGAGCAACCGGCAAAACCGTTGCCGCCACAGCGAATGTCCGCACCCCCGTAGCGGATGATGATGTCATCCCAATACGCGAAGGCTTTGGAGATCGCCGCGTAGGATTCCGCATCGCGACTGAGGAACTCTTCCAGCGTCTCATCGGAAAACACCACGCCAAAACCGAACGTATCGTCGGCTCGGTTCTGCTCATACACATCGATCTGCCAGTCCGGCTGCGCCTTCTTCGTGAGCAGCGCGAGATAGAGACCGCCCGGTCCGCCGCCGACAACTGCGATTTTGAGTGGTCGGCGAACCATCAGCGCGGGACAACCGCCGTGGCTTCAATCTCGATCTTCGCCGCCGGTTCCACGAATCCGCTCACGATGATCACGGCCATCGCAGGGAAGTTTTTGCCCATCAGCTCCTTCCACGCTTCGCCCAGTTGCGGCCGCGCGGCAACATAATCCTCGCGGCTGGTGACGAACATCGTCATGCGCGCGATGTGCTCCGGTCCCGCGCCCGCTTCCTTCAGCACGGCCAGCACGTTCCTCAGTGCCTGCCGGAACTGTCCGGCCAATTGATGTTCACGGAATTCGCCATTCCCATCCCAGCCGATCTGCCCGGCCACAAAGATCATCCGGCCTTCCGCTTCGATGCCGTTGGAATAGCCACGCGGCCGCGCCCAGTTGGCTGGTTGCAGAGTGCGCATCTCAATTCCCTTCGAAAATCGGTGGCTGCTTGGCGATGAACGCATGATAGGCGCGCTCGAAGTCTTTGGTCTGCATGCAAATCGCCTGCGCCTGCGCCTCGGCCTCCAGCGCCATGTCCAAACTCATGCTCCATTCCTGATTGAGTTGGTTCTTGGTCATGCCGTTCGCAAACGCAGGGCCGGCGGCCAGCTTCTCCGCCCAGGCCTGCGCTTCGTTGTCGAGATCTTCCTCTGGCACAATGCGGTTGAAGAAGCCCCAGCGCTCGCCTTCCTCGGCGCTCATGCTGCGGCCATAGAACAGGAGCTCAGAAGCACGGCCATGGCCGATGATACGCGGCAGGATCGCGCACGCGCCCATGTCGCAGCCGGCAAGCCCGACACGGTTGAACAGGAACGCCGTCTTGGCCTCCGGCGCAGCCAGCCGAATGTCGCTTGCCATCGCCAAGATGGCGCCCGCGCCCGCGCAGACGCCCCGCACGGCGGAAATAATCGGTTGTGGGCAGCCGCGCATCGCCTTCACCAAATCGCCCGTCATGCGGGTGAAGGCCAGAAGCCCCGTCATCTGCATTTCCACCAGCGGCGCGATGATCTCGTGCACGTCGCCGCCGGAACAGAAATTGCCGCCCGCGCCGCGGATCACTACGGCCTTCACCTCGGTCTGGTAAACCAGGGCGCGGAACGTGTCGCGCAACTCGGCATAGGATTCGAAGGTGAGCGGATTCTTCCGCTCCGGCCGGTTGAGCGTGATGGTGGCGACGCCGTCGGCATAGGCCCAGAGGAAATGCTCGGGTTCGAAACTCGCAGGAATCATGGCGGTAATCATTGGCGCGGACTCATGGCTTAGACTAACGTCGCGGGGACGGAGACCGCAACGTGGACAGGCATGCTTTCGTTACCGGCGGGGGCAGCGGTATCGGGCTGGCGACCGCCCGGGCGCTGGCCGCAGCAGGCTGGCGTGTCACCATCGCGGGGCGCACGGAAGCGCGTCTGCGCGATGTGGCGAAGGGTATTCACGGTGCGCACATTCAGCCGCTTGACGTGACCGACGCGGAGGCGGTCCCCGAGGCGTTTCGTGCAACGGTCGCGACGGCGGGACCAGTTTCGCTGCTTGTCAACAACGCCGGCTCCGTTGTTTCCGCACAATTTGAAAAGACCAGCGCTGAGCAATGGCGCGCCATGCTGGACGTCCATGTGATGGGCGCCGTGCACTGCATCCGCGCCGCGCTGCCGCAAATGAAAGCGAACGGCTGGGGGCGCATCGTCAACATCGCCAGCACCGCAGGGCTGATCGGCTACCGCAATCTCAGCGCCTACGTGGCGGCCAAGCATGCCTTGGTGGGATTAACGAAGTCGTTGGCGCGGGAAATCGCGCAGACTGGTATCACGGTGAACGCCGTTTGCCCCGGTTACGTCGATACCGAGATTATTTCTTCCGCCGTCGCAAAGGTTGTCGAGCGCACGCAACGATCCCGCGAGGACGCGTTGGCGACATTCACCACTGTCAATCCACAAGGCCGTCTGGTGAAGCCGGAGGAAGTGGCGGCCGCCGTGCTGTGGTTGGCGTCCGATGAATCGGCAGCTGTGAACGGAGTCACGCTGCCGGTTGCCGGCGGCGAGGTGAGTTGAGCCATGACGTTTCAGGCCCCGGAATTTCCTGACAATTTCAATATGGCCGATTACTTCGTGTTCTCGAACGTCGAAGCAGGGCGCGGTGCGAAAACCGCCATCTACTTCGAAGGCCGCGAGATCACTTACCGCGAACTGGCCAATAAGGTGATGCAGGTCGCGCGCAATCTGGTAACCGATGGGCTTTTGCCGGAACAGCGCGTGCTGGTGTGCATGCAGGACCGGCCGGAATTCGCCTACGCCTGGTTCGGTGCCCTCAAGGCCGGCGCTGTGGTGACACAAATCAATCCGCTGCTGCCCGCGACGGACTACGAATACTACCTCAGTTACGTAAAGCCGCAGTTCGCCTTTATCGACGAACAAAGTGTGCCTGAATTTGAGAAGGCATTGGCAACCTCGCGCCATTGCGGTCGCGGTGAGAACATCATTGTGGTCGGGAACAATTCATCCGGCCGCAAGGTCTTCGACGAATGGATCGCGCGCGACACCAATGCCGAGCCGTGGCCCACAAAGAAGGACGATCCCGCCGTCTGGCTGTTCACCAGCGGCACGACGGGCAAAAGCAAGGGGGCGGTGCACCCGCACTTCCATTTTCCCTTCAACACCGAAGTGTATGCGAAGAGCTTCATCGGCATCCGCGAGTCGGACATCACCATTTCCGGCGCGCGACTCTTCTTCGGCTATGCCACCGGCACCAACCTGATGTTCCCCTTCGCTGTGGGGGCCTCCACCGTCCTGTTCCGCGAGGCGCCAACGCCGGACCTGCTGTTCGAGAAAATCGAAAAGCATCGTGCCACGGTGTTCACGAGCGTGCCGACGCTGATCAACAAGATGCTGCAAGCGCCTGACGAACAACGGCGCGATATGTCCACCGTCCGCCTCATGTGGAGTGCCGGCGAGGCGCTGCCGCGCGATCTGCATTCCCGCTGGGATGGGGCCTTCGGTGTGCCGATTATCGACGGGATCGGCAGCGCGGAAAGTTTCCACATTTACATCAGCAACCGGCCGGACGACATCCGTACCGGCAGTCTGGGCAAGCTGGTGCCCGGTTACGAAGCCAAGCTGGTGGACGATGATGGTAACGACGTTGCGCAGGGCGACGTTGGCACCTTATGGCTGAAAGGCGATAGCGCTGCGCTGCACTACCATGCAGCGTACGAGAAATCGAAAGAGCATCTGCGCGGCGGCTGGATCGTCAGCGGCGACAAGTTCCGGCAAGATGTGGATGGTTACTGGTACTACGAAGGCCGCGGCGACGATCTGCTGAAAAGCGGCGGCATCTATGTGAGTCCGCACGAGGTCGAGAACTGCCTGATGCAGCACGAGGCGGTGCGCGAATGCTGCGTGATCGGCAGAAAAGACGAGCACGGGCTCGAGAAGCCGCTGGCGGTGATCGTCGTGAAAAAAGAGTCCCAGCCGTCAGGCGAACTCGAGGCCGAACTGATCGCCTTCGCCAAGGCACGGCTTGCCCGCTATAAGGCCCCGCACTGGGTCTGCTTCGAACCCAATCCGCTCCCCCGCAACGACCGCGACAAGATCGATCGCAACCGCCTGAAGCGCGAATACGTTTAACCTGCGCGCGGCAGCCGCGCTCGGCGATGGCGCGTGACTAATGTTCCGATTTTGGCAGCACCAGGGTTGCCATCTGATCGGCCCAGCAGCCGTCACCCGAATGCACCCGGCCGCGGCGCCGCAGCTCGATGGTGGCCCCGGCTTCCATGGCTTGCCGCAGCGCGGCGTTCAGCTCTTCGATGCTGTCCTCGACACCCTGCAGCGCATCGCGCAATTCTTCGTTCAGCTGCACGCTGTCGAGGGGCGACTCATCTCCGGTCACCGGAATGCAGTTGCCGTTATGGGTAGCGGAAATCATCTGGGACATTGGTGCTCTCCTTTATGCGGCCGCGATGCTGAACTGCTCGGCTTCTGTCGAGCCGTGCATCGCTGTGGTTGAACTTGTGCCTCCGCCAATTGCCAGCGACACGGCATCGAAATAGCCGGTGCCGACTTCGCGCTGATGGCGCGTGGCGGTATAGCCATGCTTTTCGCCGGCGAACTCCGCCTGCTGCAACACGGAATAAGCCGCCATGCCGCGCTCACGATACTCGCGCGCCAGCTCGAACATGCTGTGGTTGAGGGCATGGAAGCCCGCGAGGGTGACAAACTGGAATTTGTAGCCCATCGCTCCCAGCTCGCGCTGGAAGCTCGCAATCGTATCCTTGGACAGATTGCCTTCCCAGTTGAACGAAGGTGAGCAGTTGTAGGCAAGCAGCTTGCCCGGATATTTCGCGTGGACGGCTTCGGCGAATTTGCGCGCGTCCTTGAGATCGGGTTTGGAAGTCTCCCACCACAGCAAATCCGCATACGGAGCATAGGAAAGGCAGCGCGCGATGCAGGCGTCCACGCCATTGCGCACGTGGAAGAAACCTTCCGGCGTTCGCTCTTGCTTCAGGATGAAATCGTGGTCGCGCTCGTCGATATCGGAGGTGATGAGTTTCGCCGCTTCCGCATCGGTGCGCGCGACGACCAAGGTCGGTACGCCCATGACGTCGGCGGCCAAACGCGCGGCGCAGAGATTGCGGATGTGCGCGGCGGTGGGGATCAGCACTTTGCCGCCCATGTGGCCGCACTTCTTTTCCGATGCGAGCTGGTCCTCGAAGTGCACGCTGGCAACACCGGCTTCGATGTACGCTTTCATGATCTCGAAGGTGTTGAGCGGGCCACCGAAGCCGGCTTCGGCATCGGCCACGATGGGAACGAACCAGTCCTCGACGGTCTTCTTGCCTTCGCTGTGCTCGATCTGATCGGCACGCTGCAGTGTCTTGTTGATGCGGCGCGCCAGCTCCGGCCCGGAATTGGCCGGATACAGGCTTTGATCCGGATACATCGCGCCTGCGCTGTTGGCGTCCGCCGCCACCTGCCAGCCGGAGAGGTAGATGGCCTTCAATCCGGCGCGCACCATCTGCATCGCCTGATTTCCGGAGAGCGCCCCTAGCGCCGGCACATACGCTTCCGAACGCAGCAATTGCCACAGCCTGTTTGCGCCGCGCTCGGCCAGCGTGTGCTGAATGCGGACCGAGCCGCGCAGCCGTTCGACATCCCGGAGGGTATACGGGCGTTCGATGCCGTCGAAACGGCCGCGCGGTTCGGATGGGATGAGATCGGAAAAAGCGGTCACGTCGAACTCCTGTTGCAAATGTCGTTTTCGATTTCGAGGAGGTGGCGATAAGCGGGCAGGGTGAGGAACGGCTCAAGTTCCTCCGCAAGACACAGGCGCTCGAACAGCGCCGTGGCGTCAGCAAGCGTCGGCAATTCGCTTCCGCTCTGTTTGAGCTGGGCCACTTCCTCTACAATCGCGGCGCTTATCAGCGCGCCATCGACCACTTTCCCCATGTCCAGCCGCACGTCGTGATGGCGCCACTGCCAGATTTGCGTGCGTGAAATCTCTGCGGTCGCCGCATCTTCCATCAGGTTGTAGAGCGGCACGCAGCCGTTTCCGGCGAGCCATGCGGCGATGTATTGAATGCCGACCCGGATGTTGGTGCGCAAGCCGGCTTCCGTGATAGTGCCTTGCGGTTGCTCCAGTAGATCGGCGGTGGTGACGTTTACGTCTGCGCGCAGGTGTGAAACCTGATTGGCCCCTGGCATCAGGGCATCGAAAGCCGCCTTCGCAATCGGAATGAGGCCCGGATGCGCCACCCATGTGCCATCGTGGCCTTCGCGCGCCTCGCGCTCCTTGTCGGCCTTCACCTTTTCCAGCGCGGCGGCATTCGCTTTGGCATCGTTGCGAATGGGGATTTGTGCCGCCATGCCGCCCATGGCGTGAGCGCCGCGGCGATGGCAGGTCTTGATCAGGAGCTTGCTGTAAGCCGCAAGCGCCGGCGAAGTCATTGTCACCTGCGCGCGGTCCGGCAGCACGAAATCGCTGCGTGCGCGCAGGGTCTTGATCGTCGAGAAGATGTAGTCCCAGCGCCCGCAGTTGAGGCCAACGATATGGTCCTTCAACTCGTAAAGGATTTCGTCCATCTCGAAGGCGGCGGGCAGCGTCTCGATCAGCACGGTGGCGCGCATGCTGCCGCGCGGAATGTCCAAACTGCGCTCGGTGAACAGGAACACGTCGCGCCACAGTGCCGCTTCCTTATGGCTCTCCATCTTGGGCAGGTAGAAGTACGGTCCGGTTCCGCGCGCCAGAAGCTCCTGCGCATTGTGGAACGCGAAGAGTCCGAAATCGAACAGCGACGCGGACATCGGTGCGCCGTCGATCTCCACATGCGCTTCGTCGAGATGCCAGCCGCGGGGCCGTACGATCAGCACAGCGGTCTGAGGATTCAGCGAATACCGTTTGCCGCTCGCCGGATCCTCATACGCGAGGGTTCGGCGCACCGCCTGAATCAGATTCGCCTGACCTTCGATGTTATTCGCCCAGGTGGGCGCATTCGAATCCTCGAAATCGGCCATGAAGCAATTCGCGCCGGAGTTGAGCGCGTTGATGATCATCTTGGCGTTGACCGGCCCGGTGATTTCCACGCGGCGGTCGAGCAGGTCGACCGGGGGCGGCGCGATCTTCCAATCGCCCTCGCGGGTGGCGGCAGTCTCTGAAAGAAAGCCCAGCTGTTCCGTTCCGGCATCCAGTCGGGCCTGCCGTTCGGCGCGGGCCGCCAGCAGCTCGCGGCGCCGGCCCTCAAACCGGCGGTGCAACGCGGCCAGAAAGTCCAGCGCCCCATCGGTCATAACGGCGCTCTGGCCTTGGGCCTCTTTGCGCACTGTGATGCTCACCTCTTGCTGCACCTGCTAACTCCTGTCTTGTAACAGTCTTTACAAATGAAGCGTTCCGTTCAATGATCGTGTCGCTCTAAAAAGGTTGAAATGTCATGACTATGACAAATTATAAGGCGGCATTGTCATAGCTGTCATTGTGGAAACGAAACGGCGGGAAGCCAGCGAACGGAAGGTTTTCGCCGGTCCGCGCGTGCGCCACCTGCGGCTATCCTTGGGCCTCAGCCAGAGCGCCATGGCCCGCGACCTCGGAATTTCTGCCAGTTACCTGAACCTGGTGGAGCGCAACCAGCGCCCGCTCACCACCCAGCTCGTGCTGAAGCTGGCCGCGATTTACGAGCTGGACTTGCGCGAGCTGCACGGCGACCGCGAGGCCGAGCGGGTGGCGGAGCTCACCGAAATCTTTGCCGATCCCGTGTTCGGCAGGATGCCGTCCGCCACGGTGTTCGCCGATCTGGTTAACGGCTATCCGGACATCGTGTCGGCCTTTTCGTCACTCTACAGCGCGTATCGGAAGGCGCAGTCGCGGCCCGCAGCGGAAGGTGAGGGCGAGTCAGCGGCGTCAACCTCGCAGGATGGCCGCTACCCGGTCGAAGAGGTCCGCAGCTATTTTTCCGCCCGCAACAACTACATCGCCGCGCTCGATCTTGCGGCCGAAGCCTTTCACGCCTCGCTGAATGCGGGCGACGATCTGTTTCCCGCGCTGCGCGCGCATTTGCGCGACACGCACCAGATCCGCGTCACCGTGCTGCCGCTCCACGCCATGCCGGACGCACAGCGCCGCTACGATCGGCATAACCGGCGGCTGTTCCTTTCCGAAATGCTGCCGGCCTCCGCGCGCGTGTTTCAGACCGCGGCCCAGGTGGCACTGCTGACGTATGCGGACGATCTGGAGCGGTTGGTCACGGAAGCGGGGCCGGCCACGCCGGATGTGGCGCAGCTGTTGCGCATCGCGCTCGCCAACTATTTCGCCGGCGCGCTGATGATGCCGTACGGCCGGTTTATCGAATCCGCGACGGCGGTACGTTACGATTTCGATGTGCTGGCGGGGCGTTTCGCCGCCAGCGTGGAGCAGGTGGCGCATCGCATCACCACCTTGCAGCGCAGCGAGCGCCGCGGCGTGCCGTTCTTCTTCCTGCGCATCGATCGTGCCGGCAATGTGCTGAAGCGGATTTCCGCCGGCGGCTTTCCCTTCTCGCGCTTCGGCGGCATCTGCCCCCGCTGGCGCGTGTTCGATACTTTCGCCGCGCCGGGCGAAACTCTGGTGCAGCACATCGGCCTGCCGGATGGCGCACGCTATCTCACCATCGCGCGCACGGTGGAGAGCGTGCGGACGCGGCATCCCTTCACGGGAGGGCGTGTGGCGCTGTGCATCGGCTGCGACGTGGGCCATGCGCCCGCGGTCGTGTATGGCGACGGCCTCGATCTCGGCAAAGCAGAGGGCGCGGTGCCGACGGGCGTGGCCTGCCGGGTGTGCGAAGTGGCGAACTGCCCGACCCGCGCCGCGCCGGCGATGACCCAGCCGCTTAAGCTCGATCCCTGGCGCAAGAACACCTGGCCGTTCCAATTTGCTTGATCGCGCCGGAGTTCATGAAGGTGCGCGGGTCACTGCCATGTGATAGCTTACAGGACAAACGCTGGGGAAAAGGGAAACATGCAGCTGAAACATTTGCTGACTGGAGCGGCCTTGATCCTGGCCAGCGTGGTGTGTGTTCCGGGCTTCGCCGTGGCGAGCAAGTCCAGCATGGTTGTCCTATATGCGTTTTCGGGTGCGGAGGACGGACTCTATCCGAACGCAGGTATTATTATGGACCCCGAAGGCAATATCTACGGCGCGACTTGGGGCGGTGGTAATCAGAACTGCTACATGGGTTGCGGCACGGTTTTCAAACTCTCTCCGACTGGCACCTTCACGGTGCTTCACTCTTTCAACGGTACCGACGGCGACAAGTCTGAGGCGCCTCTTATCGTAGATAAGTATGGTGTTCTTTATGGTACTACCAACGAGGGCGGCGCTTATAGCTACGGGACCGTGTTCAAGCTGACACCGGACGGTTCAGAAACAGTGCTGCACTCGTTTCGCCACGATGGTTCGGACGGCATTCTTCCGACGGGTGGCCTGATCATGGACAAACATGGAAACCTGTACGGTACCTCTTACTCCGGCGGCCCCTACGATAGCGGAACCGTTTTCAAGATATCGCCACACGGTAGGGAAACAGTCCTTCACGGCTTTGCCGGCAACGACGGCAATCACCCCGCTGCCGGTCTCATTTCAGACACGGATGGAAATCTTTATGGCACAACCGCCTACGGTGGGACGTACAGCGGGTGCGACATAGGCTGCGGCACCGTCTTCAAACTTGCGCCGGACGGTACGGAAACCGTACTCCATTCATTCAATGGCAGCGATGGCGCGGGTCCTGAAGCCGAACTGCTTGTTGACAAGCAGGGGAATTTCTATGGAACGACCACCTATGGCGGCATCGGTTCCTGCTACATGGAGTGCGGCATTATTTTCAAATTGGCGCCCGATCTCACAGAAACGGTTCTCCACTCTTTCCCGGCAAAGCGCCGCGATGGTGAAAACCCCCTTGGTGGGCTGATCGAAAATCATAAGGGGGATTTATTCGGTACGACATACGACGGCGGCCCCTATTACGGTGGCGTAGTGTTCAAGCTCGAGCCTGACGGTTCAGAACATATACTTCAGCCCCTTAGCCGGGGCTCGGGCATCAATCCTGTGGGCCGCCTACTGATGGATAGGCTCGGCAATCTGTACGGAACAGCGCAGCAAGGCGGCGCAGGCGGAGCGGGCACGATCTTCAAGATACAAAAAAATTAGCGAGCGGGCGGCTGCGACGCCGGCCATGCCTCGTCCACCCGGCCGTTCGAATTCGCGTGAACCCCGCCGCCTGTTTCCGGGTCGGGCAACCTCCGGGCAGGTGTTGTTTTGTCCGCTGTTGCGCATCACCTTAGCCACATGCCGTCACGCGCGAAAGCAATGCACCTTGCCTATCTGGTCGCCATCGCCATCAAAGGCATCGACGGACTCTTCGAATTTATCGCAGGCGTGTTGATCGCGGCATTCGGGTCGCGGCAGCTTTATCATTTCGCCATCTGGGCGACGGCGCCCGAGATCGCGCGCCATCCCGCCAGCCACGCGGCGCACGCCATCCGCCATGGCGCCTACAATTTCACGCACCACTCCCACAAGTTCGCCATCATCTATCTGCTGGCGCACGGCCTTCTGAAGATCGGGCTGGTGATCAATCTGTTCATCGAGCACATGTGGATATTCCCCGTATCCGCCGTCGTGCTGCTGGGCTTCATCGGCTTCATGGGCGTGAAGCTGGCGGCCCACTGGTCCCCCTGGCTGTTCGCCTTCGCGATGTTCGATACCTTGACGGTGGCGCTGGTGATCAATGAATGGCGCATGCGGCTGAAGCGATGACGCAGGCGCACGCAGCTGATACATATGATCTGCAGCGGTTCGTCAACGCGCAGCAGCCGGTGTATGCGCAAGTCTGCGCGGAGCTGCGGGCCGGCAGAAAGCGGACGCACTGGATGTGGTTCACCTTCCCGCAGATGAGCGGGCTCGGGCACAGCAGCATGGCGGAGCACTTCGGCATTGCTTCGCTGGATGAGGCCCGCGCCTATGCGGCGCATCCGGTACTGGGCGCGCGGCTGCGCGAATGCTGCATCCTGCTGCTGCAGCTGGAGTCAAGCAGCGCAAGTGTCATCTTCGGCTTCCCGGACGATCTGAAACTCCGTTCTTCGATGACACTGTTCGCCCGCGCCGCGCTGGATGAGGCGACCTTCCGGCAAGTACTTGAGAAGTTTTTCAGCGGCGAAGAGGATGCGGCAACGCTGCGGCTCCTTGCCTGAGGCAGGTGGCCCGCGCGATAAGCTCAGAACGCGGTCCACACAAAAAGTCTTAATGTGTTGTTGTCGGACGCGTTGTGCCCTTCGCCGTCGAAGTTGGTGCTCGCGCCGTTGAACTTGTTGAACACCACGTATTGCAGGCCAAACCGAAGATTGATGCGCGCGCCAAGCGGCGGATCGTCTCCGCCAAAGGGTGTCACATCGGCCTGGAAAATGAGGCCGTTGCTGTCCGGGCTGAAGGTTCGGCTGTCCGCGTACAACAACGGATCGCTGTCTCCGCCCACCGAGAACACTCCCGCCGAGAATCCCACTGTATTCTCGTAATAATACGAGGCGTTCGCGTTCAGTTCGTTGAGCCCGAGATCGCGGTTGAGCGCTCCGCCAAGCAATTGCGTGGCGGCGAGGTTCTGCGCTTCGTGGATGTAGCGCACATTGGCGGTGAAGATGTTTTCGCCGTCACCGGTATATTGATACGAGGCGTCGACCCCGAAATCCGCGTAATTGTCGGTCTTGCCCGTGCTGTGGTCGCGGCCGGGGAACAGGCTCGGGAACAGTCCAAACGCGCCGACTTCGAAATTTTGCACCCCCAGATCCTGTTGCCAGGCGACGCGAAAATAGGGCGCCACACCGTCTATCTGGCTGGTGTCTCCGGGGTCGACTCCCACCCGCTTCAGGAAATCTTCGCCGGGCGATTCGTAGAAGCCAAGCTCCGTGTACAGATGATCGTCCCACCAGGCATAGGCGCTTTCGCCGATCACGTTCTGCGCTAGTGCATCGGAGATAACGGTTGCAGCATCCGGACCGGGCATGAGATCGGAATCCGTGAAGGGAAAGCCCCATCCTGGCAACGTCGCCCAGGCATCCTGGATCGTCGGATTGTTGTTAAGCGAAAAGCCAAGCAGCACATCGGAGCCAAACAGATGCGTCTGGTCCACGGCGCGCAGATCGACATTGTCCCATGCCCACGCCTTGTCCACGCCGCTATAGGTGATTTGCGCGAAGCCGCCGAAATGACTGCCATCGCCGCCGGCGAGGAAGATGCTGGCTTCATCCAGGGTGGTGTTGTCGTTGGTGGAGAAATGATCCGCCGGCGGTTCTGACGCGTCCTTCTGGGTGTGCACGAAGGAGCCGACCGCCATTGCCGAAACCGGCAGCGTGAACGTGTTGCCCGCGCGCAAGGTGTAGCCGTTGATCTTGAACTGGCGGCCGAACGGCGTGAGTTGCGGGCCGAACGCACCAATGTGGCAGGTTTTGCAGGGCTGCCCTGTCTGGACAGCGAAGGCCGGTACCGCGCCGGCGGGCAGCGCATATGAAATCCCGAAAATCAGTCCAATAAGGAAGGAACCGATTTGGACAGCATTCTTCTGCGCCCGCGCAGCCGAAGGCGCGCAGCCCACTCCAGTGAACGGCATTGATCACCCCTGCGATGTCTGAAGTGAGGGACGTATCGAGCAGGCAGGAGTATTCCGTCGCCTGCAGACAAAAATTATCGCTGAGAATTTCTCCACGTGATTGCTTGTTTCAGGCCGGCAATTTTTTTTTGCCTCGATCATTTTCGGGTTCCTCGACGGAATAATCTGGCCACGTCCGCGTCATTGGCGATGAGAGGCGTGAATCTGAGAACGCCAGAGCATCACGGGGTGCATTGCCGATGTCGTCTGCAATATCGCGACGAAGATTTCTCAGGACGGCGACCAGCGGGCTGGCGTTGTCAAGCGCGCTCGTTGCGCAAACGCCTTATGCGAAGGCAAGCGATGCCTCTCAGCTGCGGAAGGAAGACGTCCGCTATCAGGATCAGCCGAAAGGCGAGCAAAATTGCCGGCGATGCAAGAATTTCGTTACCCCGAACAGCTGCCGGGTGGTGTCGGGCGCAGTCAATCCGAACGGCTGGTGCTTACTTTTCCAGGCAGCAGCCAGGTAGACCAAATCGCTGCGAGACGGAGTCGGTTCGCTCCTGCCGCTGGCCGGAATCATCGCATTTCTGTGCCAGTTATTCAGTGCCCCAATTCACCGTAGCCGCGCGCCATGGCGGCGGCGAACAGCGGAATGAAGGCGAACACCAACGCCTCCAGCCATAGAATGCGGCGCACGCGCACCACATCGCCGTCCGACGGAGCGAACGCCGCATCGCTGCGCCCCGCACGCCGCCACCGCAAATAGGCGATCGTCGGAAAGATCGAGAGAACGCCAACCACCGCAAACGCGGCGATCTTGGCCCAGAAAAACAAGTTGACGGAGTAGTAGGCCCAGCCCTTCGCCGCGAACACGGCGCGGGAAAATCCGACCGCGATAATCGCGGCCGCGAGAATGCCGTACCAGGCATCGGCACGTGCCAGCCGCGTCACCTCGCGCACATCCATCCGCGCACGCACCGCCCCGATTTCAAACGCCAGCACACCGGCCAGCGCAAACACCAGCAGGTGATGCGCGAGGGCAAAGTGCAGATCGCGTGCCGCAAAATCGCTCATGGTAAACTCCTTATCGAGCCGATACCGGCCCGCGCGTTCTGTCGCCGTTTCATTCCACGTATGGCACCCTGACAGCCGGGCAGCGATCGACTTTCCGCGGCTCAAGATTCATAAGGGTACCGATCCAGCATTCTTCAAACACCGAGCAATAGCAGCCGCGGAATTGGAGTTCGCGCCGCGCGCGGTCCAGCTTGCGCCAGACCGCGACATTGTCGCGCCCCAATGCCATGCGCAAGAAGGTGCGCTTCTCCCCCGCAAGGACCACCGTATTGCGCACACCGCCGGTGATGACCGGCGTGCGCCCGACGGTGCTGAGGTCGGCCGGCCCCGTGAACGGCTGATAGCCGCAGCAGGCCTCCAGGAATGAAGCCGCGCCAGAATACGGCTTCCCATGCCACCACACCTCGAACGTCTTAAGCTTTGCAGGGCCCACGCCGCCATTGATCAGGCTGAAGGTGATCATCCCGCGGCCGTTTTCCGGCACGTCGGAGGTATCGGCCAGAAGCAACGGCCAGGAGGATGCCGCGACCATCTGCCGGTTGGCCTGCTCGGTGCCGATCGCGACCCAGAGCGAGACTCCAGAAACGATGAGGGCGGCCGCGCCGAGCAGCAGCTCGATCCATTGCCGGAGGCTCAACAGCGCGCCGATTTTCGTCACAGTCATGGCAACGGATATGCCAACACGCCGCACAACGATGGCACATCATGCATCAAAACATGCGCTGGACTTTTAGCCACGCAGGCATATGCGTATGCCATCATTGCTATTTTTGTGGCGGATTGGCGAGCAGATACGGATAACCGTTGTTGATGCTGGGCGACTGTCCCCAAATTTGTGGATCGAAGCCAGCCGGCAAAGCCGATTTAAGTTGCGCGTCCGTCAATCCGGTGAGCCCGGTAACGTTACCATCTCCGGTCCCTTGGCTGCTTCCGCTTGTATCCAAATCCCAAACGTCGGAATTGAAGCCGTTTTCATTTGTGCCGGCGAATCCACCAACCTTACCGCGACCAGTCACCAGCCCGATTGAATAAGACGTAGAAGCGATTGCGGAATTATCTCCAATGAATCCGCCGACAGCGCTGCCACTTCCTCCAGAAACTGCTCCAGTGGAGTAATTGTCCTGGGCAAGGGGGGCCCATCCAGCAAATCCGCCGGCCTGTCCTCCAGAACCAGTCTTAACATCTCCGGTGGCGAAAGACTGACTGATACGGCTACGTGTAGCGGCAGCCATCCCCGCTACGAGACTTCCTTTGCCGCCGATGACCGTGCCGTGCGCGGAACAGAAAGTAATTTCATCTGAGTCATCATTCGCCACCAATCCACCGGCCTGGGCTACACTCGGCCCAACATTTCCCACAGTTACGGAACCGCTGGCCGATGAGTGGTCGGCGTTGCCGAACAAGTAGCCAATCAAGCCGCCTGCAAAAGCACCGTTTCCAAGATCATTTCCTGCGGTCACTTTCATGGACGAGCGGCAATAGGAGCAGGCGCCGTAGCCTCCAATTCCACCAACAAACGAATCGTCACCACCGCGAACGCTGCCTTCGCTCGATGCCGTTGCGCCAATACCCGCAATTCCCCAAATTCCGCCGACCCCGCCAACGGTCGCGCCCGTTCCGCCGGTGACCGTACCCGCAAAGCGATCATCTATGCCCCCGCCATTTCCAAAGAGCCCGCCAATCGTGGCGGAAGCACCTCCTGATACTTTTTCGGTCGCCCATGTGCGGAATGAATTGCTTGCATACCCCGCCACGGCTCCAACGTTTGACCCGTCTGCGCCCTGGACGTTCGTGTTTGGCATACCCAAATCGTAGATCGTCCCGAAGTGCACGAATGCGAATAGCGCAACGTCAGTGTCCGACGCAGTAGAAACGAGTGTGAAGTGGGTGATTCTATTGCCCAATCCATCGAAATTTCCGGAGAATTCCTGAGAAACAGGAGTGGCTGAGTAGGTGCCATCTGTAGAGGCATCGTAGTTAGATGCGAGCGCAAAGTTGCCGGCCGCATTCTTGGCAACTGCAGCAGCGAGTCCTTGAATGCTGTTCACGAGGACGTAGCGGTTGCCGTTGATGAGCAGGCTCGATTTAATATCCCAGAAGACCAGATGGCCGTCCCCTTGGAAGATAAGGTCCTTCGGTCCGTCCGATACCTGAATGTTAACGCCGCCCCGGCCGGCAATCGTTACAGGGTGGCTGATCGTTATCTGCGGCGCAATCAAGGTGAGTTTGCTGCCGTTTGCCCAGGTCAAAGGTGTTCGCACGAACATTAGAACCGCGTGCGCTCCGGGCTTCACCGTTACGTCACCCTTGGCCAGCATGTTCGTGAGATCGGTGACATTGAGGATGGCATTCGTGGCGGTTGCCGTGCACACCCCGGCTTCGCAGTCCATATTCCGTGTCGGTTTGCTCAGGATATCGATGCCGGCAAACGAAGTGCTGCTCATCGCAATGAAAATGCAGGCTGTCAAAATGGCGAGCTTACGCATCGTTCCCCTCGGTCAATAAAGGTGCAGACTTAGCGCGCGATTGCGGTTTTGTCACGCGGTGGCAAGGGCAGGGTTAGCGGAACGCGTCAGAATGCGCGCGAAATCCGGCAACGAAAGCCGCGCGCGTGGCCCAAAATCGCAAACAGTTGATTTCTCCATCGAAATCGTCGGTGTTCGGCGATTCCTGGTCGGCGGTGCTGGGGCGCATCGCTCTTATTCTGTTGTTTGTGGTGCTGATCGCGGTGGGGTTTTTCATGCGGCACGCCTGAGCACAGCGCAGCAATCACGCTGCATCTACCGCCATTCGCCACTCCACGCGCGAAATGGTATAAGAAATCAACGGCGAAAATAAATCCGTCTGCCAGCGCGGATCCGGCGTTACGCTTGCGTGCATGAAGAGCATTGCCGTTACCGACAGCAGTATGATCCACAGCTCGCCCCGCGCGCGGCTGGATCGAAGTGCGATCGCGAAATGCGCGGAATCTTTGACTTCAAATGCTCCTCGCATCCGCGAACCACAAGATCTGGTGCGATGGCGAATGAACGCGGGTGCAAGGCTGCGATGGCGCCTGTCGAACGCAACACGCATGTGCGTGCGCGAAATGCGCGAATTCTTGAGTTCGACTGCTTGTGCAGCCGGCGAACCGCAACATCTTGTGTTTTGGGGAACGGCGGGAGGATACCTTTGGCCATTTTTTTGGCAAACAGAACACTCCGATCAATTGTCCGGATGTTCGAGTGGGAACTGTGCACGCAAGGGAGGGTAGTCCGCTTCGAAAAACGTGTGACCTGGACTCGCGACCTACAGATTGAGAGGCGTGATCAACGCGCAGCGAAGAGAATCAGCCGTTCGCGCCACCGGCAAACTGCGCGGCCTGATCTGCCGCCGCGAACAGCGCCTGCGCTTTGTTGACGCTCTCCTGGTACTCCGCCTCGGACACGCTGTCGGCCACCACGCCACCGCCCGCCTGCACATACATCGTGCCGTCCTTGATCAGCGCGGTGCGCAGGACGATGCAGGTGTCCATGGCACCGTTCGCGGCGAAGTAACCCACTGCTCCGGCATATGCCGCGCCCCGCTTCTCCCGTTCCAGCTCGTCGATGATCTGCATGGCGCGAATTTTCGGCGCGCCGGAAAGCGTGCCCGCCGGAAGTCCCGCGGCCAGCGCATCCACGGCATCCAGCCCTCCGTGCAGCGTGCCTTCCACATTGGAGACAAGGTGCATCACATGGCTGTAGCGCTCGATGAAGAAGCTGTCCGTGACGCGCACGCTGCCGGTTGTCGCCGCGCGACCAACATCGTTGCGGCCGAGATCGAGCAGCATGAGATGTTCGGCGCGTTCCTTGGGATCGTGAATCAGTTCGTGCGCGAGTGCGGCGTCTTCCTCCGGCGTGGCGCCGCGCTTCCGCGTCCCGGCGATGGGCCGGATGGTGATGGTGTTGTCACGCAGGCGGACGAGAATTTCCGGGCTGGAGCCCACGATACTGAAACCTGGAAAGGCCAGGTGATAGAGGAACGGCGACGGATTGAGCCGCCGCAGCGCCCGGTACAGCGCGAAAGGCGGGAGCGTGAAGGCGCGGCGGAAGCGTTGACTCGGCACCACCTGAAAAATGTCGCCGGCGCGGATGTATTCCTTCGCCCGCTCCACCACGGCGAAGTAATCGGCACGGCTGGTGTTGGATTCGACTGGCGCCGTTACAGTGGAGGGCGCTGTGCTGCTTGAAGCCGGAATGCCGTGGCGAATGGAATCGACGGTGTCGGTCAGGCGCTCGCAGGCGCGGGCATATGCAGCGCCCGCATCAAGTCCGGTTTGCGGCCAGACAGGCGTGACCAGCGTGATCTCGTCGCGCACATTGTCGAAGATGGCGGTGACGGTGGGACGTACGAGAATGGCATCGGGAAGTCCGAGCGTATCTGGTGGCGGCTCGCCGAGGCGCTCGATCAGGCGCACCATGTCATAGCCGAGATAGCCGAACAGGCCGACCGCCATCGGCGGCAGGCTGGGCGGGAGTTGCATCTGCGTTTCCCGCGTCAGATTTCGCAACGACTGCAGCGGCGATTCGGCAGCGGCGGTGAACTGGTCCGGCCCGGTGTATGCGGCGCGATTGATCTCCGCGTTGCCGTCGCGGCAGCGCCAGATGAGGTCGGGTTGAATGCCGATAATGGAGTAGCGGCCTCTGGCTTCGCCGCCCTGCACGCTTTCGAAGAGAAAGCTGTGGTCGCGGCCTTCGCCGATCTTCAGGAATACCGAAACCGGTGTTTCCAGATCGGCTATGAGCCGGATGTAAAGCGCCTGAGGGTGGCCGGAATCATAGAGCCGGGCGAAGCCCGCAAAGTCCGGCTCAACTTGCATGCGATCAGCCGCTCTCGTTGCCGGTGGCCCGATCGACCGTCTGCTGGTTTACGCTGACCCCGACCTTGGCCCGGGCGGCGGCGGTGAGGCCGGAACCGATGTCCTGGCCGGCCTGTTGACCGATTGAAGCGGCGAACCGGCGCAAGCCCGCACCCTGCAGCACCATCGCCGGCGGGTGTTGCACCGCAGTGACCAAGGCCACGATGTAGCTCCCATCCGGCGCCGGACCGTACACAGCCTGTCCGGCCGGGACAGAGAAAACCTTGGTTAGCAATGGCGTGGGCAGTGGGCCGCCGCCGCGGGTGTTGGGGCCGGGCCGCCGCAATGGTCCACTCGCCTGCACCTTCGTGCCAACCGAGCTCGCGACGGCAATGAGGCTATGTGCGGTGCTGGCCTGCTGCGCCAGTTCTTTGGCTTTGGCGTCGAGGCGTTTGCTTTGCTGTTCTTTTTGCCACGCGGCCGTGACCTCGGCGCGGATCGAATCGAGCGGCTTCAGTTTCGGGGGCCGCACGCCATCGACTTTCACCACATAGGTAGTGCCGGATTTTGTGGAGAACGGATCGCCCTCTTCGCCGACTTCGGCCTTGAATATCTGCGCCAGAAATTCCGGATCGCTGGGAACAGCGGCCTTGGTGCCGTCCGGCGTGTTTCCCCGGGCATCGATCCCTGCAACATGCCCGACATGCATTCCGGCCTTTGTGGCCGCTTGTGTGAGGTTCAGACCGCGGCTGTTTTCGTCGATGTACTGGTTGGAAATGTCCGTGATCTTCGCCCCGGCGAGCTGGGTGAAAATCTGCTTTCGGAGCTCCTCCTTCACGTCGTCGAGCGTTTTTGTGCTGCCCGGCGTGATGCTAACGACGTGGATGAGAGCATATCCAATTGGCGCCTTCAGGGGCTGGGTGACACCATCTTTTTGCAGCTTGAATACCGCATCGCCGCGATCGCCCAAATCGGCCTTGCTCAGATCGCCGATCTGGGTGTCAGCGGCGCTGAGGCCCTTCTGTTTGGCGAGCTCGGCGAAACTGGTGCCGGAATCGACCTTCGCGCGCGCCGCTTTGGCCGAAGCAAGATCGGAATAGGTGATCTGCTCGAGCTGCCGCTTCTCCGGGATGACATATTGCGATTTCTGCGCTTCGTACTGCTGCTTTAACTGCGCCGCGGTTACAGTCACCTTTCCCGCAAGATCCTGCGGCGAAATCGAGGCGAAGGTGACTTCGCGGTATTCCGGCGTGCTGAAGCGTTCTGGGTGCGCCTTCAAATAGGCATTGAGTTCAGCATCTGTCGGGGTCGGCGCCTGGCCGGCGGCATTGGCGGGCACCACAATGTAGTCGGCGGCGCGCGCTTCGTTCAGATAATTGAACAGTGCGCGGGCATAGCCTGCTGGCATGTCGAGACCGGAAGATGCTGCTCCAACAATTTGATCGCGTTGCAGTGCGCCCCGTACATACTGAACGAAACTCTGCTCGTTGAAGCCGGCCTGATCGATCATCCGAAGGAAGATGTTGTGATCGAATGTCCCCAATGGACTAAGGAAGTTGGGAATGGCGCGGATGCGGGCGGAGACGGTCTCATCGGTCGCTGTCAACCCGTAACGCCCGGCAGATGTATCGAGGGCCGTCTGGTCGACGAGTGCATCGAGAACCTGTTGTCCATACGCGCGGGCCTGAGCCGGTTTCAGCGGACCTTTCTGCGTGGCGGCGCGAGTGACGTTGCGGTAGTCGCGCTGGAAAAGCTCCACCGGAATCTTTTCGCCACCGACGGTCGCAACGCTCGTGTCCGAGTTGCCACGGAAAATGTCTGCGATGCCCCAAACGCCGAAGCTCAAAGCCAAAAGTCCCAGAAATAGCGAGCTGATCCAGGATTTGGTGTATTTCCGCATCTGTTGAAGCATGGCGATCCTTATGAGGCGGCAAATTTCGAGCCCAATCGTGGGTTTCCCATAAGGGACGCAGGTTTCGCAATGGCAGAGTTGCCTCCCGCCGGATAACCAAATGCAATGATCAGGCGAATCAGGGCGTTGGCGCCTGCAGGGATTTTGGCTGCCAATCGAACCGGTGCATCGGCACGTGCTCCAAATTGGCGATTGTCTCCGGATTTTCTTCCCTCCGTCGCATTACGAAAATGCGTGACGGAACATTGGCCTCCGGACGTTCTGCTTCGATCCGGCGGGTGTGGCTGAGAGCAAGGTCTTGCTCGCGAATTCCAGCCCACTTTCCCTCCCAGATTAGGCGGCGTTCAGCATTCATGCTGTGCGCCCAGGCGTTCCGGGAAGCCCAGAACTCCTCGATGATGGCTGCGCGCTCAAGGGAGCTGAGCGGGCCATTTTGAATGGAAACGATACGCATACTCCAATCCGCGATTGAGGTGCATTATGTTTCCGAGTCGGGTCCTTTAACAGTGGACCCGTCGTTAAAAGTTCACCTGTGTTCTGCCGGCCTCAGCTTGCGCATATGTTACGGCCGCAACATACGGACCTGGTGTATCTTGCGGGGCAGCCATGTCTTTAAGGCCATTAATTGCCGGCAATTGGAAAATGAACGGTGAGTCTGCCGACCTCGGTGAGATTGAGACGATTTCGGAGATTGTAAGTACAAGTTCTCCAAATGCGGATGTTCTGATTTGTCCGCCTGCGACGCTTATCTTCCGCGCGGCCCAGACCGCGGCCGGGCGGATCGCTATTGGCGGACAGAATTGCCATTCCCAACCCTCCGGGGCATTCACCGGCGACATTAGCGCGGAGATGCTGAGGGATGCGGGCGCCAACGCCGTAATTGTGGGTCATTCGGAGCGGCGGCACTTTCACGCTGAAACGGACGCGGCGGTTGCGGCAAAAGCTCAAGCGGCTTGGCGGGCAGGTTTGATGGCAATCGTGTGTGTGGGCGAAACGGAAGAAGAGCGCGCGGCAGGCCGCCACCAGAGCGTCTGCGAGACACAGCTTGCTGGGAGCATTCCCGACGGCGCTCTCGCCGGCAATACCGCAGTTGCCTATGAGCCGGTGTGGGCGATCGGCACCGGAAAAACGCCAACGGTTCCTGATATCGCATCCATGCACGAATGTATCCGGAAATATCTGGTCGAGCGATTCGGGCAAGACGGACAGAATATCCGAATCCTCTATGGTGGCTCGGTCAAACCGGCCAATGCGCGCGAGATATTGGCCATCGCAGAAGTTGGAGGCGCGCTCGTCGGTGGCGCGAGTCTTAAGGCAGCCGACTTCCACGCCATATTTTCTACTGTTCCCTAGAGTTCAGTGATATCGCGGCGCGGAATTCTTCCGGGCTTATGCTTCGGAAGCTCAGCGGACTAGTTGCAACGATACCGGGCAAGCCCTATGTGGAGCGCTCGGCAAGCTTGGGCAACCGATGCAGAATATCCTTATTATCGTTCAACTGATTGTTTCCATTGCCTTGGTAGGCGTTGTTCTTCTTCAGCGCTCCGAGGGCGGTGCACTTGGAATGGGAGGCGGTGGATCGGGCCTTGGAGGCCTTTTCAGTCCGCGGGGCGCGGCAGACACGCTGACCCGCACGACCGCTATTCTGGCTGCCGTGTTCTTCCTCAGCAGCTTGGGCCTGACTCTGTTCGCTCTACATGGGCGTCCCCAATCGCATTCAATCCTGGAACAACAAACGTCGCCCGGGAAAATTCCGGCGTTTAATTTCCCCAAACCAGCTTCGCAGCCCGGAAAACAACCCGCGCCGCAGGTACCGGCCCCGCACTAACGCCACAAGCGAATGCAGATCCCAGCGGGAGGCTATTATCCCCCCGTCGCTGCGATATTGTCGATACTCGAAGAATTTTCGATTTTTACGCTTGAGTGCGCATGGGCCTTCCTCCATGGTGGCCTTCCATGGCGCGCTTGATCTTTATCACCGGCGGCGTGGTCTCTTCCTTAGGAAAAGGTCTTGCGTCTGCCGCACTTGGTGCGCTTCTGCAGGCGCGCGGTTATCGCGTACGGCTGCGGAAGCTTGATCCGTATCTCAACGTCGATCCCGGCACGATGTCGCCGTTTCAGCATGGCGAGGTGTACGTGACCGATGATGG
Source organism: Rhizomicrobium sp. (assembly GCA_036269195.1). Classification (GTDB taxonomy): domain Bacteria; phylum Pseudomonadota; class Alphaproteobacteria; order Micropepsales; family Micropepsaceae; genus Rhizomicrobium. The sequence continues at coordinate 843,863 of DATASO010000012.1, read as the reverse complement.
TGCTGAGACCGATCTCGATCTTGGGCACTACGAACGCTTTACTGGCGTCCCATCATCGCGGTCTGACAACATAACTTCAGGCCGGATTTATAGCCGTGTTATCGAGAAAGAAAGGCGGGGTGAATATCTTGGCCGAACCGTGCAGGTAATCCCGCATGTCACCGATATGATCAAGGAGTTTGTCCTCTCTGGCCTGGACGATGTGGACTTCCTGCTCTGCGAAATCGGTGGCACCGTCGGTGATATCGAGGGGTTGCCATTTTTTGAAGCAATTCGTCAGCTCGGCAACGAACTCGGCCGGGAGAACACGTGCTTCGTCCATCTCACTCTCGTGCCTTACATCGAAACAGCTGGCGAACTTAAGACCAAACCAACGCAGCATTCGGTCAAGGAGTTGCGCGGTATTGGTATTCAGCCGGACATTCTCCTTTGCCGTTCGAGCCACCCAATTCCGGACGATGAGCGCCGGAAGATTGCCCTGTTCTGTAATGTCTCGCCCGAGCGAGTGATTCCGGGTCTTGATCTGTCCACGATCTACGAGGCTCCTGCGCGATTCCACGAGCAAGGGTTCGACTCGCAGGTCCTCAGGGTTTTTGGAATTGCGGATGCGCCGCGGCCGGATCTTTCACGATGGAAATGGGTGGTCGACCGCGTGAAAATTCCCGAGGGTGAGGTGAAGATCGCGGTTGTCGGCAAGTACATGCAGGTCAAAGATTCCTACAAGTCGCTGTCGGAAGCACTGACACACGGCGGACTGGCAAATAATGTTCACGTCACCATGGAATGGATCGACAGTGAAATTTTTGATCGGGCCGACGCGGCGGCTTTCCTGGAGGATGTTGACGGCATTCTTGTACCGGGTGGGTTTGGCGAGCGCGGGACCGAGGGCAAAATCGCCGCTGTAAAGTTCGCTCGTGAGCACAAAATACCCTTTTTTGGCATTTGTTACGGCCTGCACATGGCCGTTATCGAGGCGGCTAGGGATCTTGCGGGATTGGAAGGCGCCGGCACGACGGAAATTGGCCGTCCCCGTCATCCCGTGATTGGCCTGATGACGGAATGGACCAAGGGCAACCAACTTGAGCAGCGGGAGCAGGGAGGTGATCTTGGGGGCACCATGCGTTTGGGCGCCTATCCAGCCATCCTCTCGCCAGGCAGCCGGGTGGCTGAAATCTATCGGACTTCAGAAATTACCGAACGGCATCGGCATCGTTACGAGGTGAATGTGGGTTATGTTCGGCAGCTAGGGGAGCAGGGGCTCACGGTTTCGGGGTGGTCTCCCGATGGACGCTTACCTGAAATCATGGAGATTGCGGATCACCCCTGGTTCATTGGTGTACAGTTTCACCCTGAGCTGAAATCCCGTCCTTTCGATCCGCACCCGTTGTTTGCGTCGTTCATTGCCGCCGCGGTCCACCAGAGCCGGCTGGTGTAGCCTCCCTGAAAGATTTCTCGACTTGTCTTAAAGTAATGTAATTTTTCGTTAGAGGTCTGATTTCGTATTGCTATGTCTGCTACTTTTGGTTGCAAATGCGCCTCAGCCGAAACTTTGTTGGCTGCGGGGGAGCGAACTCATGGTCACACCATCGCAACCCGGCGACTCGCCGGGCGAGTCCAAGTTTTCTGCGCGCGAAACAGCCCTGTATTCCAAAGATTTGCTTCGGGCACTTAAGTCCATAGCGGAGCGTCAACGGCATCACCGACTGGCAGAACTCATCGATGCGGCAGCGGCGGAGGCTGAACGCATTGCGGAAATCTCCGAATAAATTCAGGCCAGCGAAACCCTGTTCCCCGGCTGGCGCTGCGCATATCCCGCGAGTTCGAGCTCCAAGAGCACAGCGAGGAGATCGGCAGCCGATGCGCAGCACTGCTGGATCAGATCATCTACGGTTATCGGGCTCGGTGACAGTAGTTCGAGAATCTTGCGCCGCAAGTTTTCTGTCTCGCGATTTTCGGCTTCCGAAGCGAGGTGGGTTGTCCCGGGAATCGTCTGCTCCGGTTCACGAAAGGCGTTGCCCATCATGGGACGGAAAATTTCCAACACGTCTTCTGCCGATTCAGTCAGCGTTGCTCCCTGGCGGATCAGACGGTTGGTCCCGCGCGACCGCGGATCGAGCGGCGATCCGGGCACCGAGAAGACTTCCCGGCCCTGTTCCAGGGCGTAAGTGGCGGTAATCAGAGAACCGGAATTCTCAGCCGCTTCAATCACGATAACGCCTCGGGAAATTCCGGAAATAATGCGGTTGCGCCGCGGAAAATGACGGGCCAAAGGCGCCTCTCCGATCGGCATTTCCGAAACGACTGCACCTTCGGCGCGGATGCGGTCGTAGAGTGCCCGATGTTCCGGCGGATAAATAACATCGATCCCGCCAGCGAGGACGGCGCAAGTGCCTGTTCCCAGCGAGGCTTCGTGCGCTGCTGCATCGATGCCGCGCGCCATGCCGGACACAATCATCAGGCCCGTCCTTCCCAACTCAGAAGCAAGCGTCGCCGCAAACTTGCGGCCCAGCGCAGAAGCGTTCCGCGCACCCACGATCGCCACCGCCTCCCGAGACAGAAGGTCAGCATTTCCCAGCACGGCGAGAATTGGCGGCGGTGGATCGATTGCGGCCAGTCCGGGCGGAAAATTCTCTTCACATGAGGCGATGAAAACGCCGCCCAGCTTTGCAAGGGCGTCGAATTCCTCCTCGGCGTCGTCGGCCGAAGGCATTTTGAAACTGGTGGCACCTCCGCGTTTGGCCAGTCTGGGAACCGCCGCCAGGGCGGCGGTAGCGGAGCCGAAACGCGCCACCAGCGCCGCAAATGTGACGGGTCCGACATTTTGGGTGCGGGCAAGCCGCAGCCAGTCCCGTTTTTCTGGGTGCGAGAGCACGGTCATTGTCTTGGCACTGATGATTTTTGGCCGATGCGTGGCTCTTCGCCCCGCGTCAGCCGCGCAATGTTGCCACGATGCGTGAAAAAGATGAGCAGCGCCAACGGAGCCGCCACAATTGCGAACAATGGCTCACGAAAGAGAGCGAAAAATATCGGCGTTGGAGCGGCCGCTATGAGAGCCGACAGCGAGGAAATACGGAATAAAAGGGCCGCAACGATCCAGGCCGCAACGGCCAAGAGCCCTACGCGCCAGTCAAGCGCGATCATTACACCCAGAAATGTGGCGACGCCTTTGCCACCCTTAAACTTCAGCCAGACTGGAAAGACATGGCCACAAAAAGCGCCCACACCTGCGAACATGCTGAGTTCGCCGCCGTATGACCGCGCAGCGATCACAGCGAGCGCACCCTTGCCTGCGTCGCAAATCAGGGTAGCAGCCGCGGCCCAGCGTTTGCCGGTGCGCAGGACATTGGTGGCGCCGATATTGCCGGAGCCGATGCTTCGCACATCGCCCGCTCCGGCGAACCAGCCGAAGATCAATCCGAAAGGGACGGAGCCGAGAAAATACCCAAAGGCCAGAGCCGCGGCAACGCGCGGAGCGTCGCCAAGGCTCCCTGGAAAAAATTGATCCAACATCATGCAGCGGTAACTTCGTGGTCGCAGTACACGCAGTGTAAGCGCAACGGATCAGCAAGGGAGGGTTCCAGCTTCGGCGTGGCCGCTGGTTCGTTTGCATCGCGGCTGATGCAATTGATGTTCGTGCAAATTTTGCCAGCGGATAGGCCATCGAAACCCCGTTTGGGCGCAACGCCGCCGCGGTGTTTCAGCAGAGTTGTGATCAGTGCCATCCGCACTGGTACGCCATATGATGCCTGCCGAAAATAGCCCGCCCGCCTGTCCGTATCGAATCCGGGGTCGAGCTCGCGCACACGGGGCAGGGGATGCAGGACCAACGTGTCCTTAAAGCGGTCTGCGGCGAGAGTAACGGTATTCACAACGGGATAATCCGTCAGCGTTTTCGAGGTGCGTTCTTTTTGAAACCGGGTAACGTAGAGGACGTCGACAACATCGACCGGACCGGGCGCGGTTCCCTTGGGCACAAACGTTCCGGCTATTCTGTCATTCGCGCCCCCGGGTTCATTCGGCTTCATGTACTCGTAGCCGAAGGTGTCCCCTAGGCGGGAAGCGACGTGCTCGGGCAATTCCAAACCGGGTGCTGGCATGAGAATGAGTTTCGCGCCGTATCGGGCGAGCGCATAGGCGAGGGAATGGGCTGTGCGTCCGCCTTTTAAGTCCCCAAGCAACGCCACGGTCAGATCGTTCAGCGTATGGCGCTCGCGCAGAATGGTGAAAAGATCGCAAAGCGTCTGTGTCGGATGCTCATGTGCACCGTCGCCTGCATTGATCAGCGGAACGCTTGCATGTGCTGCCGCAAATCTGGCCGCACCCTCACGTGGATGCCGAAGAACGAGAATATCCGCATAGGCTGAAGCCATACGGATCGTATCCGCCAGGCTTTCGCCTTTTGCTGCCGAACTTGCCGCCGGGTCGGCGCTTGAGATGACTTGCCCTCCCAGACGCAACATCGCGCTTTCGAAGGAGAGGCGAGTGCGGGTGCTGGGCTCGTAAAACAGCGTAGCCATTATGGACCCGGCGCAGACATTCGTGTTGCGCGCGATCCGGTATGGGATACTCGGATCGGCGAGTTCCTGAAGATATCTCTCCGCCACGGAGAAAACGTTCTCGATCTCCTCCAACGAAAGGTCGTTAATCGAGGCGAGGTGGCGGGGGCTCATCGAAAGCCATGCTTATAAGAATCCATCATCGCGGCGGCAAGTTTCGCATGGCCTCGAGCGCGCTTTGCAGGATGTAGGCGGCGGCGGCCTTATCGACAGACTGCGCCCGCCTTTTGCGGGAGACATCTGCTGCGATCATGTCGCGCTGAACGGCAGCAGTAGAAAGCCGCTCGTCCCACAGCAGGATGGGCAACTCCGAACGAGTAGCCAGATTGCGTGCAAAGGCGCGTGCCGATTGGGCCGAAGGGCCCACGCTCCCGTCCATGTTTAAGGGGAGACCGATCACATACCCTCCGGCACCTTCTTGCGTGGCGATATTTTCAAGTTGCTCTGCATTGATAGAGAATTTGGCGCGGTCAAGAACGCCATAGGGCGTGGCGACGGTTAATAGGACATCAGAGAGCGCGAGGCCGATGGTCTTTTCGCCCAAGTCCAGCCCCAGGCACCGATGGCGCGGGGGAACTGCTGTCTGGAATTCCGCAAGGGACAAAATGCTCAAGGGCCCTGACCGATTTCTAGGCGGTTGCCCGCGGGATCGCGGATGAAGAACCGGGAAAGGCCGGCGGCCACAGCCTCTTCTTCTATACACATCCCATGCGCGACGACTTCGCCCTTGGCTTCAGCAAGGTCAGCAACAAGAAAGCAGATATGGCGCTTGCTCTTCGGTGACGGTTCCGGATCATCACCCACATGCAGTTGGAGGCCGCCGATTTGAAACCACGCGCCCCGCTCCCCACGCAGATATTCCGGCTTTGGAATCCCCGGAAAGCCGAAGATGTCGCGGTAGAAGGCGAGGCACTCCGCTTCCTTTGACTCCTGCACAGCTATTTGCACATGGTCGATCCCGGTCACGTGCAATGGCATAGGGGCTCTCCACGGCTCAGACTTGTCTTGCCAGTGCGGCAGCAGGATTGCTAGCAAAGGCCCGGAATCCCTAGCAGCTTACGCCCATGTCCGTCGATAAACTCACGGTGCGCCGTATCGCAAAACTTGCCCGAATCGCTCTGCCCGAAGAGCGGGTCGAGCCCATGATGGTGGAGCTGAATGGCATTCTCGGCTGGATCGAACAGCTGCAGGAGGTCGATGTCGGCGATATCGAGCCGATGACAAGTGTGATCACGCAAAAGCTCAAGATGCGGGATGATGTGGTGACGGCAGGCGGCGACGCGGCCGCGATTCTGGTCAATGCGCCGCAGACCGAGGACGGCTTCATCGTCGTTCCGAAGGTTCTCGAATAGACATGGCCCTGACGATAAACATCGAATCGCCTCTGACAGAAGATGCTCGCGCGCTCATTGTTGAGCTGAACGCAGCTTTGCATGCACTGACGCCACCGGAACACTGCTATCATCTGACGGTTGAGCAAATGGCCGGACCCGACACGACCGTCTTCATCGCTCGGGAGGCTGAACAAGTTGTTGCGTGCGGGGCCCTGAAGCGGCACGTGGGTGGTGCGGGCGAAGTGAAGCGCATGTACACGCGGCCGGCATGGCAACGTCAGGGTGTCGGTGGGCGAATTCTTGCGGAAATAGAGCGCCTCGCGCGCACGGAAGGATTACCGGAGCTTGTTCTCGAAACAGGCCACCGCCATCCGGCCGCCTGGCGGGTGTACGAGCGCGCGGGATTCCGGCGGTGTGGCCCTGTGCTGGACTATCCCGATACCGGCTGGTCGGTTTTCTATGCGAAGCCTTTGGAAACGGTTGCGGTTTTTGCATGAGTGATCCTACTGAATTCACGCTGGCGGAAGCGCGTGACGCCCTGCGCGAAAAAAAAATTTCGTCAGTGGAACTGACGCAGGCGTTTATCGCGGCTACGGAAGGTGCGCGCACACTTAATGCCTTCATCACGGAGACGCCTGAGCGCGCGATGGAGATGGCGAAGGCATCGGACGCGCGAATTGCTCGAAACGGGGCGCGGCCACTGGAAGGCCTGCCGCTCGCGGTCAAGGATTTATTCTGCACCAAGGATGTACGGACCACTGCGGGTAGCCGCATCCTCTGCAATTTCGTTCCGCCATATGAATCCGCGGTGACCCAGAACCTGTGGAACGCGGGCGGGGTGATGCTCGGCAAGACCAATATGGACGAGTTCGCGATGGGGTCGTCCAACGAGACCAGCTACTTCAAGCCAGTGATCAATCCTTGGCGGGCTCGCAATTCAAACGAAAATCTTGTTCCTGGCGGATCCTCCGGCGGCTCCGCTGCTGCCGTTGCTGGTCGCCTTTGCCTCGGCGCTACCGGCACCGACACCGGCGGCTCAATCCGTCAGCCGGCAGCGCTGAGCGGCATCGTGGGACTAAAACCGACCTATGGCCGTTGCTCGCGCTGGGGAATTGTGGCGTTTGCCTCTTCGCTAGATCAAGCAGGTCCCATGGCTCGCACGGTTCGCGATGCAGCAATTTTGCTGCGCCACATGGCAAGCGTTGATGAGAAGGACTCAACCAGCGTCGATCTTCCCGTGCCGGACTATGAGTCTGATCTGGACAAGGGCATCAAAGGTCTGCGCGTCGGCGTTCCCAGGGAATATCGAATCGAGGGGGCAGCATTTGAGATCGATGTGCTTTGGCAACGGGGCGCGGCGTGGCTGAAAGCGCAGGGCGCGGAAATCGTCGAGGTGTCGCTGCCGCATACCAAATATGCGTTACCGGCCTACTATATCGTCGCCCCGGCGGAGGCATCCTCCAATCTCGCCCGCTATGATGGCGTGCGCTTCGGGCATAGGGCCGAAGGCGCCTATGATCTGATTGAGCTCTATGAAAAAAGCCGGGCTGAAGGATTCGGAGCGGAAGTCCGAAGGCGCGTGCTGATGGGCACCTATGTGCTGTCGGCCGGATACTACGACGCCTACTACTCCCGCGCGCAGAAAATCCGCACGCTTATCAAACTGGATTTCGAGCAAGCGTTCGAAAAATGCGACGTGCTTCTAACGCCCGCGACGCCCGGCCCTGCTTTCCCGCTGGGCGACAAGAGCAATGATCCGGTTTCCATGTATCTGAACGACGTGTTCACGGTGACGGTCAACCTCGCCGGGTTGCCGGCCATCTCGGTTCCCGCTGGACTGACCAACAATGGCTTGCCGCTCGGCCTTCAGGTGATCGGCAAAGCCTTCGACGAAGCCACAATGCTGCGCGTGGGTCGCTGCATCGAAGTAGCGGCTGATTTCAAGGCAATACCTCGAAATTGGTGGACAGCATGACCACGGACATTCGGGAATCCACCCTTTTCAAGGTCGTTGCCGCGCACCTGAAAGAGAAGGAGCGGATCGCGAAGCGGATAATTGGCGCCACGGGCGAGTGGGAAATCGTCATTGGCATGGAGGTGCATGCGCAGGTCTTATCGAATGCCAAGCTGTTCTCGGGCGCGGGCACAGCCTTTGGCGCGGAGCCCAATTCGCAGGTGAGCTTTGTCGATGCAGGAATGCCGGGCATGTTGCCGGTGATCAACCGGAAATGCGTCGAGCAGGCCGTCCGCACCGGGCTGGGCCTCAAGGCGAAGATCAATCACCGCTCAGTTTTTGACCGGAAAAACTATTTCTATCCCGATCTGCCGTCGGGCTATCAGATCAGCCAATACAAGCAGCCGATCGTCGGTGAAGGTGAAGTCACCATCGATCTGCCGGGTGGCGAAACTCGCCGGGTCGGTATTGAGCGGCTGCATCTCGAACAGGATGCCGGCAAGAGCCTGCACGACCAGCATCCCGACTCCTCGTACATCGATTTGAATCGTGCGGGTGTTGCGCTAATGGAGATCGTCACCAAACCGGATATGCGCGGCAGTGAAGAAGCGGCGGCCTTCCTGCGCAAGTTGCGCGCCGTCGTGCGCTATCTCGGCACCTGCGACGGCAATATGGATGAAGGTTCCATGCGGGCGGATGTGAATGTGTCCGTACGCCGCCCGGGAGAACCGTACGGCACACGCTGCGAAATCAAGAATGTGAATTCGATGCGCTTCATCGCGCTGGCGGTGGAATACGAGGCGCGGCGGCAGGTCGATATCCTGGAATCGGGCGGCAGAATCGAGCAGGAAACGCGCCTGTTTGACTCCCGCGCGGGCGAAACGCGCTCCATGCGCTCGAAGGAGGAAGCGCACGATTACCGCTACTTCCCGGATCCGGACCTGCTGCCCCTGGAAATCGATCAGGCATGGATCGATGGGATTGCATCTACCCTTCCCGAATTGCCTGACGAGAAGAAATCTCGTTTCGTCAAGGCGGGCCTTTCTGCTTATGACGCCACTATCCTCGTCGCAGAAAAGGAAACGGCCGATTATTTCGAGACGATTGTGGCAGAGGGTGTCGAACCCAAAGCAGCCGCCAACTGGCTGAATAACGAGATTTTTGGGCGCTTGAATAAGGCTGGCTTAACCATAGCGACCAGCCCAATCACACCGTCCCAGAACGCTGCGATCCTGCAGCTGCTCGATGAGAAGGTAATCTCTGGAAAGATCGCGAAGGATCTCCTCGACATAATTTGGCACGAGGGTGGTGATCCGAAAGCAGTCGTGGACGCGCGCGGGCTGCGGCAGGTTACGGACACCGTGATGATTGAACGAGCTGTGGATGCGGTGATCGCCGCCAATCCTGCGAAGGTGGAAGAGGTGAAGAAGAAACCGAACCTCGCTGGTTGGTTTGTCGGTCAGGTGATGAAAGAAACGGGCGGAAAAGCGAATCCGCAAGCTGTCAACGACGTTCTCAAGACCCGTCTTGGAATCGCCGAAGCGGAGTGATTCGCACATTTTCAAGCCGTTGACGGCCGTCCCGGTTTGGTGCAGCAGTTTTCATCCCTACACGGATGATATGCTGAATCGCTGTAATTCATTTGGATTCGGCATGTTTTGCAACCCCGAAGAAGGCGGCCGTTCCTGCCGGTATTGCATCGTTAAGAAAAATTCCTCCATATTCTCAACCGTTTTGGGGGGTGCGAGTCGCACAGCCTCAAACGCAAGAGGAGTCGTTTGACATGCCAATGACGTCTAAGAAGAGAAAGAGCTCGAAGCGGAAGACGACGCGCAAAGCGGCGTCGGCCCGCGGCGCGGCGCGCAAGACCAGCGGCCGCAAGACAGGCGCGAAGAGGAAGGCCGCGAAGCGGAAGTCCACGCGCAAGTCCTCGAGCGCCTAGTAACCAGCCATGGCGAAAGCCGCGGCTGTTCCATCCCGGCGTAATCGGAAATCTGGAGCAGCCGCGGCCAAGCCATCGAGTTTTCCCAACTCTCCTTATCCAGATATCTTCCCGCGCCTGTGTATGGCGCCTCCCTCAGACCAAATCGAACTCCGCGGACTCGCCTGACGCCCTAGACGTGGAAGCAACGGCGTGAGGTGCAAGCTGCCGTCTTCTTGCCGCAAGTGTTGCAGCAATGCCCGGTCTCATTAACCTTGCCTTAGTTTTTCCACGATCACATTCCTGTCGCGCGGCGGGAATGGACTCGGGGTGCGCAAGAAGGAAGGTCGGGTCTCCCCGGCGGGTGAGGGCAACAATGGCGTGCATCGATATCGACGCGCTGACACAATACGAAAATGACGCGCGCCGGGGACGTCCGGATGCGCTCTACAATCTGGGACTTGCGTATTCCACGGGGCAGGGCGTGAGCGTGGATTATATCGCCGCTCACAAATGGTTCAATCTGGCGGCGATGCGGGGCAGCGAAGTTGCGAAAAGCTGGCGAGCCCAGATTTCGGCGGAAATGAGCGCCGGCCAAATTGCCGAGGCACAGCGCCAAGCGCGCCAGTTCATGTCTGCTCTCGCCTCCGCCGCCTGAGGCATTCAGTTTAGCGACGCGGCTTTCGAGGAAACGGCCTCGGGCCGCACGGCCGGAGGAGGGGCAGGCAAGGGCCGCACGTCGGAAGCGCGCGGCCGGTACAGGTCGGCGAGAATCCGCAACGGCTCGTCGCGCCCGGAAAGCCTGTTGCGATACACTTCCATGTTCTCCATCACCCGCTGCACGTAGTTGCGCGTTTCGGCGAATGGAATTTCCTCCAGCCAATCCAACGGATCGACCACCGGACTGCGCGGATCGCCATAAGTATTGATCCACTTGTTCACGTTGCCCCGGCCAGCGTTGTAGGCGGCTGCGGTCAAAATGTACGACCCGTTATAGCTGGCGAGATTCTCTGCCAACTCCACCATGCCCAATCGCATGTTGTAACTGGGATTGTTGAGCAGCTGATCCGGCAAGTACGCAACTCCGCCACGCTCGGCGTCGCGCTTCGCGGAAGCCGGCATCAATTGCATGAGACCGCGCGCGCCAGCGCCGCTCACAGCGGCCGGATCGAATTCCGTCTCCTGCCGGATAATCGCCAGCACGAATGCCTGGTCCGGCGCATAGCCCGGACCGGAATAAGCCGGCATGGAAACCACCGGATGTGAGTAGGCAAGGAAATGCGTCCCGCCGTAAGCAGCCGTTTTCAGCGCCCGGATCGCGGCATCGGTGAAGCCCATGCTGCTGAGATCGGAGGCTAACAACTTCACATGCCAAGGCTCCGGGTGCGTTTCCGCATCGTAGGTCGCGAATGCCCGCACGAGGCTAACCATCCCGAGATCTGCAAGTACCCGAATTGCATGGGTCAAATCGCGGTTCTGATACCAGGCAAGCTGCGCTGCGATGGGCGCCGCGACCGTATCGCGCAAGGCTAATATGGGGGCCGGTTGCAACTTCGCCAGCGCCAGCTGACCGTAGAAGGCGCGGGAATACTGCCCGGCAGCGGCATAATCCTGGCGCGCGGAGGCGTAATCTCCGGCGGCTTCGCTCGAGCGGCCCGCCCAGTAATACGCTCGCGATCTGCTGATCGGGCGCGTGTTCGCACGAGCCATGTTCAGGAAGTGCGTACGTGCTTCGCGCGGGTTACGCAGGAACCGCAGATCGAGCCAGCCGGCCAGGAATTCGGCCTCACTGTACTCGATCCCGGAGCTAAGGCCGCTGTAGGCCAGCAGCGAATGCGCGGTCGAATAATAGCGATCCTGAATGGCTTCACGTGCTGCACTGCCGATTTCACTCCATACTTTGCCGGGATCGATGCGTGCCAGATCGCGTGTCTGCGCCCGCGACAGGTACGCCGGAATGGCATTCACCTGGTTCTGCTGCCGCAGCAGTTTTGCGCGATCGTACAGAAGACCCGGATCCCACTGCAGCGAGGCAGGCAGCGTGTTCAGCATCTGCAAGCCCTGCTGCGGATTGCCCTGCAGCGCGAGGCGAACCTGTGCAATCTGTTGCGCATCTGCGGGCGCGCGCGGCAATTCGCGGTGGGCGGCCGTGGCTTCATTTTCGAAAAGCAGCCGGTTAAGCCGCGCTCGATCCACATCCGCCGTAATCAGATCGGCGTGGCGCCGCGCAATGTCGTATTCCTGATTGAGATCGAAATCGCCGGCAATCCAAGCCTCGCGAATGAGCGTGGCACCTTTGGCGGCATTGCCAGTGACGAGATAGGCTTCGCCCAGCCGCACCTTGCCGATATCCGAGACCGGGTTGCGGCCCTGAAAGAAGGCGAGCACCGTCTGGGGCGGCGTATCAGGACCCATTGCGGCTTCGGCGCGGGTAAAAAGCGTGTCACGAGCCGGCCAATCGGGATAGGCGCGCAGGAATCCGGCGATCTCAGCGAACGAGGCGCCGCTGTTGCGGTCCATCAGGTAGCGCCAATCAATGAGGCGCCGTCCCACGGGATCGCTGACCTGCGCAGCCAGCGCCCGCGCGCCCGCCCAGTCGCGCCGCTCGGTGGCCTCGAAGGCGCGCAGCAGCTGATTGCGGTCTGCAAGCGTAAGCACGCGCATAAGGCCGGGCCGCCGTTCCGCGCCGATCGCCACGCCGGAATTGCTGTCCGCAATGGGCGCCATCATGATGGTGCTGCCGTTCTGAACCAGACCGCCCGGAAGCTGTGTGGTCACGGTGCCCTGCGCGCGCGCAGGCTCAGTCAGCACGACGGTATCGTTTGGGGCGAGCGCGATGACAGCCACGCCGGAGACAAGAGCGGCGCCCAGAAGAAGCAGGGCACGGAAACGCGTCATTTCACTTTCAGGGAACTTGTTCTGACAACTGCATCGGCTACTTATCTGTATCGTGAGAATCTCCTTCGATCCAGCTTCGTCTTGCCGCGATGGCGCCGCGGGCGTTACCTTTTGCCTCCACAATTGATCGGATTGTTCCATGCGCGACATGCGCGAACGTTTCAAAGGTTCCATCCCCGCGCTTGTCACGCCGATGAAGAGCGGCCAGTTGGATGAAGACGCGCTTCGCAGGCTGATCGCCTGGCAGATCGCGGAAGGATCGCATGGTCTGGTTCCGTGCGGCAGCACCGGCGAAGCTGCCACCCTGAGCGAAGCCGAGCGGCGCCGCGTGATCGAAATCTGCGTGACGGAAGCCAACGGCCGGGTGCCGGTGATTGCGGGCGCCGGCTCGAATTCCACAGCGGTCGCGATCGAGCGCTCCAAGGCGGCGAAAGACGCCGGCGCCGATGCAGTGCTGTCCGTCACCGGCTATTATAACAAGCCTTCGCAGGAAGGGCTCTATCACCACTTCGCCACGCTGGCGGAGGAAGTCGATATCCCAATTTTCCTCTACAACATTCCCGGCCGGGTGATTGTCGACATCGCGGTCGAGACCATGGCGCGGTTGTCGGAGATCGAGAACATCATCGGCGTGAAGGACGCGACCGCCAATCTGGCGCGTCCGACGCGCGAGAAGCTGGCCTGCGGCAAGGATTGGCGGCTGCTCTCCGGCGACGATCCGACCGCGCTGGGCTACATGGCGGAAGGCGGCCACGGCTGCATCTCGGTGACCGCGAATGTGGCGCCGCGGCTGTGCGCCCAATTCCAGGACGCCTGCATGCAGGGCGCGTTCGACGCCGCGCGGGAGATTCACGAGCGGCTGATGCCGCTGCACGAGGCGATGTTCATCGATCCAAGCCCCGCCTGCGTGAAATACGCCGCGTCGCTGCTTGGGCTGTGCCACAACGAGCTTCGCTCGCCGATGATGCCGGCGACCGAAGCCGCGCAGGCGAAGGTCCGTGATGCCATGATCGCGGCGGGGCTGCTGTAAGGTGTGCCGCAGAACGCCCCCCTTCCGTCTCGCCCGCACTTCGTGCGTGCGAGCCACCTTCCCCCACCACACGGGGGGAAGGCGAAAATTGAATCCCAAACTTCCGCTTTCCCCCTTGTGGGGGAAGCTGTCAGCGGGCGCGTTAGCGTCCGATGACTGAAGGGGGGTGAGGACATGGCCAGGAAGAAAGACGATGACCGCAAGATCGTCGCGGACAATCGCAAGGCGCGCTACGCCTACGCCATCGAGTCGACGCTCGAAGTCGGCCTCCAGCTGATGGGCTCTGAAGTGAAATCGCTGCGCACAGGCAAGGCGAACATCGCAGAATCCTACGCCCACGCGAAGGATGGCGAGATCTTTCTCGTCAACGCCTACATCCCCGAATACACGATGGCGAACCGCTTCAACCATGAGCCCCGGCGCTCGCGGAAATTGCTGGTGCGCAAGGGCGAGGCGAAACGGCTCGCCATTGCCGTGCAGCGCGAGGGCATGACGTTGGTGCCGCTGCGCGTCTATTTCACGCCCAAGGGCATTGCCAAATGCGAGCTCGGCGTGGCGCGCGGCAAGAAGCTTCACGACAAACGGCAGACCGAAAAGCAGCGAGACTGGCAACGCGACAAAGCCCGCCTTATGCGCCAGCGGGGGTAGAGTCTTCACCCCAGCTTTTTGACTCGATAAAAACGGAAGTTCCCATTCGAGCCTTCGGAAATTCGGCTGGGCTCCCTCTCGCTCCATTCGCCACAACGCAATATGTTGTGGCCGGGACACCACCGTAGCATTTGAAGTCAAAGATTCTGACATTTTGCGGATGAGCTTTGAGAGGCATTAGGCCGTGCGCGCGCCCGCCCGAGGGCGCCTGCCAGTGTTCAGAGTTGTGTCGGGTTTCGCTCATGGTGAGCATTATATCGCACCTCAGCCGGTGGAGAACGAAAGGGCAGCAAATATTCTGTAAGTGGTTGATGCAACAACAGTGTTTCGATCCGCCAGCGGATCGCTTTGGCGAATTTCGGAATTCAGAAGCGGCTAGACTAGAAATCCAACGCCACGTCCAGCGAGGGCGCGGAGTGGGTGATGGCGCCGGAAGAAATATAGTCCACCCCGGTTTCGGCGATAGCCCGGACTGTGGCGAGCGTGACGTTGCCCGAGGCTTCCAGCACAGCGCGGCCTTTCGCCATCGCCACGGCGCGGCGGAGGTCTTCGATGCCCATGTTGTCGAGCAGAATGGTGTCCACGCCGAGCGCGAGCGTTTCTTCCAGCTGCGCCAGCGTGTCGACCTCCACTTCAATTTTCGTCATGTGCGCCAGGCCGGCGCGCGCGCGCTGCACGGCTTCTGCAAGCGAGCCCGCCGCGGCGATGTGGTTGTCCTTGATGAGGATCGCGTCGTCGAGGCCGAAGCGATGATTAAACCCGCCGCCGCACCGCACGGCGTATTTTTCCAGCACGCGCAGGCCCGGCGTGGTCTTGCGCGTGTCCACGATCTTCGCGCCAGTGCCTTTCACCGCGTCCACCAGCACGCGTGTGGCGGTGGCGATTCCGGAAAGGCGGCCGACAAAATTCAGCGCCACGCGCTCGGCGGTGAGGATCGCGCGGGCAGCGCCTTCGATTGTGGCGAGCACATCGCCGCCAACTGCGGCGGAGCCGTCCGGGAGCTCGCAGCGAAATTCCATGGAGTGGTCAAGCAGACGGAAGGCGCATTCGGCTGCAATCAGGCCGGCGATGGTGCCGGGCTTGCGCGCGGCAAGCCGCGCTTTGGCGGTTTTATCCACCGGCACGGTGAGTTCTGTTGTGATGTCACCGGCGCGGCCGAGGTCTTCCTCCAGCGCGTGGCGAACAACCGGCTCAATCAGCGCCGCTTCGGGGGGCCGGGTGAAGGGAAGCGCGAGCGCAGTCATAGACGCGCGCGCAGGCGCTCATATGAGCCTGCGCTTGCCGCAATCCGCTCTGCATCGGCAAGTGTCAGAATATTGCGGGCGAAGGTGTCGTCGGCCTGCGGATAGTCGCTTCGGAAATGCGCGCCGCGGCTTTCCCGACGGACGAGCGACGCCGACGCCACCAGTTTCGCGGCGGCGGTCATGTTGAGCAGCGAGAGCTCGCCATTTGCGGCCCGTTCCACGGCAGTGATCCCGGCCAGACCTTCGCGAATTCCGCGCTCGTCGCGCTCAAGGCCGAGATGGCGGCTCATCGTATCGCGCAAGCGCTTTGGCGGAGGTGACAGGGCGAAATGATGCGGCGCCGGGGGCAATCCGTTGTGTGGGCGCGGCGTGAGGTTGTCGCGCACATCGTCGGCAGCGCGGGCGCCGAACACCAGCGCTTCCAGCAGCGAGTTGGAGGCGAGGCGATTGGCGCCATGCAGTCCGGTGGATGCGCATTCGCCAACCGCCCACAAGCCTTTCAGCGAGGAGCGGCCGTTCGCATCGGTGGCGATGCCGCCCATGTGGTAGTGCGCGGCGGGTGCTACAGGGATGGGCTCCGAAATCGGATCAATCCCTGCGGAGACGCAGGCCGCGTACACGGTAGGAAACGCGCGCAGGAATTTCGCGCCGATACTTTCGCGGCAATCCAGGAATACGCGATGGCCGCGCGCGATCTGGCGATGAATGGCGCGGGCCACCACATCGCGTGGCGCCAATTCCGCATCTGCATGCACGGCCGGCATGAAGCGGCGGCCGGTTTCGTCGATCAGCACGGCACCTTCGCCGCGCAGGGCTTCTGTCGCGAGCGGCGCAGGATCGCGGCCGATGGAGATGGCGGTGGGATGGAATTGAACGAATTCCAAATCGGCAACGGCCACGCCGGCGCGCGCAGCCATCCCAAGCCCTTCGCCCCGCGATTCCAATGGATTGGTTGTGACGGCGTACAGCGCGCCGATACCGCCAGTGGCAAAGATCACGGCGTTGCTGCGGAACAATACCAGCCGCGTGTCGGAGCCGGCGCCGTAGCGGGCAAACACGCCGGCGACGCTGCCGTTCTCCATCGCCAGCTCGATGGCGTAGAAGCCCTCGCACAACGTGATGGACGGCGTGGCTCGCGCCCGCTCGGCCAGGACGCGGGAGACTTCCGCGCCGGCCCGGTCGCCGGTGACATGCACGATGCGCGCGGCGGAATGCGCTGCCTCTCGGCTCAGGGCCACCGAGCCATCGGGATTGCGATCAAACGGCGCGCCGAACGCAATCAGGTCATCGATCCGCGCTGCCGCCTCGCGCGTGACCATTTCGACAATGGCCGGTTCGCAGGCACCTGCGCCAGCCACAATGGTGTCGCGCGCATGGGCTTGCCAGCTGTCGCCTTCGCCCACCGCTGCGGCAATGCCGCCTTGCGCCCAGGCGCTGGAACCCGACTGTCCCGGCCGCGCCCCGGCGATGACTGTCGCGGGATAGGGCGAAAGCTTCAGCGCCGTGAAAAGGCCTGCCAGCCCCGCGCCCAGAATGAGCGCGCCCTTGCATTCGATGATGTTGCCGGCGCGCATCTCACGCCGCTGCGCGCTGTACCGTCGTTTTCACCGCTAGCATCCGCTCCACCGCGGCGCGGGCGCGCGCGGCAATCGCTGGATCGACCGTCACCTCATGCGTCATGGTCTGCAGCGATTGCAGGATTTTGGGCAGGCTGATCCGCTTCATGTGCGGACACAGATTGCAGGGCCGCACGAAATCCACATCGGGGAATTCCACCGCCACATTGTCGCTCATCGAGCATTCGGTGACCATGACGACGCGGGCGGGCCGCCGCTGGCCGACATAGTTGATCATGGCCGAAGTGGAACCGGCGAAATCCGCTTCCGCCACCACCTCCGGCGGGCATTCGGGATGCGCCAGCACCACCACGCCGGGATTGGAGTCGCGGTAATTGCGGATGTCGTCAGCGGAAAACCGCTCGTGCACTTCGCAGCGGCCCTTCCAGCTGATGATCTTGACCGGCGTACGCTTCGCGACGTTGGCGGCGAGGTATTCGTCCGGAATCATGATGACGGTATCGACGCCGCGCTCGCGCGCGATGTCCTCCACCACGGCCACGGCGTTCGACGAGGTGCAGCAAACATCGCTTTCCGCCTTCACATCGGCGGAGGTGTTCACATAGGTGACGACGGGAAGGCCGGGATATTTCTGTTTCAGCAGGCGCGCATCCGCGCCGGTGATGGAGGCGGCCAGCGAGCAGCCGGCACGCAGATCCGGAATTAGTACTGTCTTGTCCGGGGAAAGGATTTTCGAGGTCTCGGCCATGAAGTGCACGCCGGCCTGCACGATGACTTTGGCGTCCGTCTTCGCCGCCTCGCGCGCCAGCTGCAGCGAGTCGCCCGCGAAATCCGCAACGCAATGGAAAATCTCCGGCGTCATGTAATTGTGGCCGAGGATGACGGCGTTCTTCTGCCGCTTCAGGCGATTGATCGCCTCGATATAGGGCGCGTGGATTGCCCATTCGATTTCCGGCACCACGTTGGAGACGCGCTCGTACAGCCCGCGCGTGGCGCGGGCGATTTCCGGCGTGAAGGGAAGGGCTGGGTTGCGGGCCTGCGCGTTCAGCATCTTGGCACCCTGTTATGCTCAATTTGAGCATATATTTGGGTCGAAATTGCCGACCTTCAAGGCCGGCAGCGACCTTATGCTACAGCTGAGCATAAGTGTCAAATGAGCCGGGGTTTCGGTATTGTCTAATAATGCAGCGGTTTCGGGCTCCTTCTCTCTTGGTCTGTGCTCTTCTCATGGGGCTCCCGGCGTGGGCGGCGAACCAGTGCCAGCGAAGCCCCAAGCTCGTCGGCGCATGTTTCATTGTGCACGGAAGACTATTCGTATCGAACGGAACTCCTGACCTACGAATATGGAAGGTGGGCACTCGCAGGATTTTCGGAGTCGTGGACGCCTACGGGAACGCCGAAGGCGATATACAAGCGCCCCGGTACATCATGCGAAAATTTACGACTACGACCACGCGGGTTTACGGAAGCTACGTGGTCTGTCCGCTCACGAAGGAACGCCCAAATGCGATGCGGATGGTCTGCGTCGCAAGCGGGTCGCGGCTGGTCGCAAAATCAAATTAGGGCGCCACGCCAGACCTTAAGCGATGTTGCGGCGGAAGGTTTCCGGCAGCAGCAGGAGCGACACGACAAAGCCCAAGCCCGCGATAATCACCGGATACCACAGGCCTGCATAAATGTTTCCCGTTGCCGCCACGATCGCGAAGGCCGTGGCGGGCAGAAATCCGCCGAACCATCCCACACCCACGTGATAAGGCAAGGACAGCGCGGTGTAACGGATGCGGGTGGGAAACAGCTCCACCAACGCGGCAGCCTGCGGCGCGTAGAGCGCCGCAGCGGCAAGGCCCAACAGCGTCAGCAGCAGCAATGTCTGCGTGGTGTTCACCGCGCTCGGGTCGGCTTTCGCCGGGTAGCCGGCGGCGGTGAGGGCCTTATCCAGGCGGAGCGCGAAATCCTTCTTCGCGGCTGTGAGATCGGTTGCGCTGAGATTGCGGCCATCGGGGCTCGCCACATCCGCCATCCCGACATGCACCTTGGCGAAGCTGCCTTCCGCCGCCGCCCGGTCGCGGTAGGGGACGCCGGCAGTGGTCAGCGCCGCCTTGGCGATATCGCATGAGCTGACGTACTTCGCCGTTCCCGTGAGATTGAACTGCAGCGAGCAATCGGCAGGCGCCGCAATCACCGTCACCGGCGCGTTGCGGGCCGCCTGCGCCAGCGCCGGATTGACAGATTCCGTCAGCATGCGGAACACCGGGAAGGTGGCAATCGTGGCCACCAGCAATCCCGCCAGCATCACGGGCTTGCGTCCGATACGGTCGGACAGCCAGGCAAAGAACCAGTAGAAGGGCAGGGTGATCGCCGACATCAACATGATGAAGAACGACGTGTGCGCGAGATCGAGCTTCAGCACATGCTGCAGGAAGAACAGCGTGTAGAACTGCGCCAGGTACCAGACAACGCCCTGTCCCATCAGAACGCCGACCAGCACGATCAGGATGGTCCTGAGATTGGTGCGATCGAGCAGCGCTTCCCGCAACGGCGCGTGCGCCAGTTTTCCCTCGTCGCGAATGCGCTGAAACAAAGGCGATTCGTCCAGCCGCAGCCGTATCCACAGCGAAATACCCAGCAGGATCGCCGAAAGCAGGAATGGAATGCGCCAGCCCCAATCGGCGAACGCCGCATCGCCTGTCGCGCGCTGCACTAGAAGAATGACGCCCAGAGCGAGAATGAGTCCAATCGAGGCGGACAGCTGAATCCACCCGGTGGCGCCGCCGCGATTGTCGGCGCGCGCGTGCTCCGCCACGTAAATCGCCGCGCCGCCATACTCGCCGCCGATGGCGAAGCCCTGCGCCACACGCAAGCCCACCAGCAGCCACGGCGCAGCGACTCCGATGACGCTGGCATCTGGCAACAAGCCGGCGAGGAAGGTGGCGGCGCCCATCACCGTGATGGTGACGAGAAATGTCCGCTTGCGCCCGGTGCGATCACCCAGGCGCCCGAACACGATGGCGCCAAAGGGCCGGGCGAAAAACCCGGCGGCGAAGGTGAGCAGGGTCAGGATGTACCCTTGCGTCTCGCCGGCGGCGGCGAAGAAATGTTTCGCGATGATCGGCGCGACCGAGCCGTAGATGAAGAAGTCGTACCATTCGAACACGGTGCCGGCGGACGATGCCGTCAGCACCAGCGCCATTTTTCTTCGGTCGGTCGGAGCTTGCGGCTCACTCGCCATGCCATGTCACCTTCAGATGGAAGAAATTGCCCTCAGGCACCGGCCCGCGCCAGCCGGCTTCGCCATGCGCCGTATGCGAAGTAGAAAATGATGCCGATGGCATTCCAGAACAGGAACCACCACTGCGTGAAGGCGGGGAGTCCATTCAGGAAGAGATAGAGGCAGCCAACAATGCACACGGGGCCAACGATCCACGGCAGCGGTGTGCGGAAGGGACGAACGCGGCCCGGATCGCGAGCACGCAGCACCAGCATGCTGAGCGCCACCGCAACGAAGGCGCAGAGCGTCCCGGCATTGGCGAGTAGAGCGATCTGATCGAGCTTTAGGGTTGCTGCAAGCACGGCGACCACAATGCCGGTCAGTGCGGTCATCAACACCGGCGTTCCGCGGGTGCGGTGCACGACGGCCAGCGGCGGCGGCAGCAAGCCGTCCCGCGCCATCACAAAAAAGATCCGGCTCTGTCCATACATCAGCACGAGAATAACGGTGGGCAGCGCGATAATGGCAGCGCTTGCTACCACCTGCGCGGCAACGCCGTGCTTCAGGGAATTGAGGATGTAAACCAGCGGCGCACCGGTTTTGGAGAAGTCGCCGAAATAGGAGGCGCCAAGTGCGGAGGCGGCGACCGCCATGTAGATGGCCGTGCACAGCACCATGGAACCGATGATGCCGATCGTGAGGTCGCGCGCCGGCTTCTTTGTCTCCTCCGCGGCGGTCGAAACCGCGTCAAAGCCGTAGAAGGCGAAGAACACCAGCGCGGCAGCAGCCAAGACGCCACGCTTCACACCGTCCGGTCCGACCTGCGCGGCAAATCCGAACGGCGCGAAAGGATGAAAACGCGCGGGATCGAAACTCGCGCTTGCCAGCACCACAAACAGCACCAGCGCGGCGAGCTTGATGATCACCAGGATGATGTTGACGTTGGCGCTCTCGCGGGTGCCGATAATCAGCAGGGCGGTGACGGCGGCGGCAATGATGATCGCTGGCAGATCGACGATACCACCCGCCATGACGCCATGCAGCAACGACTGCGGCACTCCCCATCCCGCCGCCTGAATGAACTCGGCCACGTGCGCCGACCAGCCGACTGCAACCGCTGCCGCAGCGACCGTGTATTCGAGAATGAGGCTCCAGCCCACAATCCACGCCAGCAGCTCACCCAGCACCGAATAGGTGTAGGTGTAGGCGCTGCCCGCCGCCGGAATCATGGTCGCCATTTCGGCGTAGCAGAAGGCGGCGCAGGCGCAGATCACCCCGCAAAGCAGGAACGAGAGGATGACGGCGGGTCCGGCCAATCCGGCGCCGATTCCGGTCAAGGTGTAGATGCCGGTGCCGACGATGGCGCCCACGCCCATGGCCACCAGATGCGGCCAGGTTAACGTCGGTTTCAGCCGGTGGGCCGCGTCCGTGGCGGCGGCAATTTCAAGCGGCTTTCGCCGGTTCCAGAAGGCCATCCGACTCCCCTTCGCGCGGGCCGATCATACAGGTCCGCTTTGACAGGGCGAGTGCCCGAGCGAAGGCCTGCAAAATCTGACCGGCGGGACCTCTTTTTACCTTTCATCAACCGGATGCAAAGCGAAGGGTAACCAATATTGTCTAACTTTAAGGGATGCCCAAGAGCCGTCTCTTCTTCGCCTGGTTGACCGTGCTGCTGGCGGCTTTTCCGGCGCGGGCCGCGTCCCTCGATATCCAGATTTCCGATACGGGCGGCCGGCCTGCTGCCAATGCGGTCGTGGCCTTGACGGCGCAGAACGGCGCTGCGCCGATCTCGCGCCTGCCGGTTGAGGCTGTGATTGACCAGCGGCATGAGACGTTCCTTCCGCTGGTCACAATCGTTCGCGTGGGCGGCCATGTGATTTTCACCAACAACGATACGACCATGCATCAGGTCTATTCGTTCTCGCCCATCAAGCAGTTCGAATTTGAGATGGATGAGGGCCACCGCTCCCAACCGGTGGTTTTCGACAAGCCCGGCGTCGCATCCATCGGCTGCAACATCCATGACCACATGATTACCTATGTGTATGTCGCGGACACGCCGTGGGCGGGGCTGACGGACAGCAAGGGGCACGCGCAGTTCGCGGATATTCCGGCCGGCAATTATCGTGTGGATGTGTGGCACCCGCAGCTGATACCGGGACGTCCCGCGCCTTCCACCACCCTTGCCATAAACGGCCCCATCAAGTTCGCCTTCAGCATCCCGCTGCTTGCGGTTTCACCGGTGAAGCACACGCACATGGGAACATATTAGGCGATGAGCTTCCGCTACCGTCTCGCCCTGTTTCTGGTGGTGACTCTGGTCGCCGTCCAGGCGCTGACGGCCGCGTTGGCATATTTCTATCTGCGCCACAATCTCGTGGAACGCGGAAAGCGCGAACTGCTGGCGGAAATGGGCGTGTTTACCCGCCAGCTTGATTTTCTTTCCGAACGCGTGACCGACGCCGTCAAGGTTGCGTCGCTGGATTACGCGCTGCGCTCTGCCATTGCTCAGCACAACCACGACACGGAATTGTCGGCGCTGCGCAACCATGGTCAGCGAATCGGCGCCACACGCATGATGCTGGTGAGCCTGGATGGCTCGCTGGAAACCGATACTGCAGCGCCGCGCCGCTCTGCCGGGGCTTTCCCGTTTTCGGATCTGCTGGCCGCCGCCGCTGCGCAAGACAAGGCGACCGGCCTTGCGGCCCTGGATGACGGCATCTACTGGATTGTGGTGGTGCCGGTGCGCGCGCCGGTCCCCATTGCGTTTATCGTGGCGTGCATTCCGGTAGACAATTCACTGCTCGGACGGCTTCGGGCGCTGTCGTCGGAGTCGCGAAGCATCACGCTCGTAAGGCGCGACGCGGACAAGCATTGGCGCGTGGAGGCGCAAGCTGGAAATAGCCGGATCCCATCCCGGCTGGCGTTGGCGGCCAATCTTTCTGGTGCTGCAAGCGGCGAATCCATTTGGAATGGACGACACAGTCTGCTCGTCGCCGCGTGGCTGCAGACGGCAAAGGGCAGCGCGCCGGTTGCCGCCGTCCTCAGCTACCCGCTGGACGAAGCGCTCGCCGCCTACCGCTCCGTGCTGCTGCCGTTGTTGCTGCTGCTGGCGGTTGCATTGATCGTAGCGGTGGCGGGCGCGATGATCATCGTGCGCGGCGTTTCACGGCCCGTCGAGACTCTCGCCAAGGCGGCGCGGCGCATCGCGGCCGGTGACTATACGGCGCCGCCGAAATTGCAGCAGCGCGACGAGATCGGACATCTGGCCGGTGCGCTCATCAACATGACTCGCTCGATCGCCGAGCGCGAAGCAGCGCTGAAGCATGCCATCGACGCGGCGGAAATGGCCCGCAGCGAAGCGGTGCGGGCCAACGAAGCAAAGTCGCATTTTCTCGCCAATATGAGCCACGAATTGCGCACACCGCTGAATGCCATTGTCGGCTTCAGTGGAATGCTGGAGCAGCAGGTGCTGGGTCCCGTCGGCGTGCCGCGCTATGTCGACTACGCGCGCGATATTCACGCCAGCGGCGGCCAGCTGCTGACGTTGATAGAGCGGATGCTCGATCTTGCCGAAGCAGAAGCGCAGCGGCTTCGGATCGAGAAGGACGAAATCGTTCCGGTCGATCTGCTGCGTGAAGCCATGACAAGCCTTGAGCATTTCGCGCAACAGCAGAAAGTCCGGATCGCATTCGCGGGCGCTTCCGTCCCCGCGCTGCACATGAAAGGCGATGCCGCTCGGCTGCGCCAGGCCTTCACGAACCTGCTGCACAACGCGATCAAATTCACGCCGGCAGGCGGGGGCATTCGGGTGGATGTGTTTTCGGAAGGCGGGTTGCTGTCTATCCGCATCGCAGATGCGGGCACCGGCATGGAGCCGGAACTGCTGGCCAGCGTTGTCCGGCCGTTCCACCGCTTGCGCTCGGCGCTGGACGGGCAGCACCAGGGCGCAGGCCTGGGCCTTCCCTTCGCCAAAGCCGTCATCGAGCTGCACGGTGGCCGCTTTGAGCTCGCGAGCGAAATTGGCGCCGGCACCACCGCCAGCATCGAACTGCCGGTCCAGACTGTCTCGATCAGCGAGGCGGCGTGAGATGAAACGGCTGTGGCCACTTCTGCTTTGCGCCTTGTCCTCTCCCGCCAATGCGCAGATCGATTACGGCGCAAGCGGCTACATCGATCTGCGGCTGGTTTCACCGGGGGATGAAACTTCGTGGCTGCAGGGGGGTCTGGGCAAAACGCGCTACGGCAAAGGCGAATCCGATTTCCAGTTTTCGAGCGCTGTCGGGCAGGGCTATGTCCTGCTGACGCCGGAAATCCTGGCGGTGACCGTGCTGCGCATCGAGCCGGAGCAGCGCACGTTTGTGGATGCGCTGGAAGCCTATGTTCGCTACCGACCGGCCTCGACCAACCCGTGGCGATGGTCAGTGAAGGGTGGCGCGTTTTTCGCGCCGTTTTCTTTGGAGAACACAGAGCTCGGCTGGTCCAGCTACTGGACCATCACGCCCTCAGCGATCAATTCCTGGTTCGGCGAGGAGCTGCGAACCCTCGGCGGGGAAGGCACGCTGGACTGGCGCATTGACCGAGGCACACTGGAATTTATCGCGGCCGGTTTCGGCTGGAATGATCCCGCCGGCGTAATGATCGCGGATCGGGGCTGGGCGCTGGACGACCGCACGACGGGATTGCTGGATCATCTCCGCCTGCCGAATGACACGCTTCTCCTGTTCGGCGAACAGCCGCCGGATTCGACGCCGATCTTCAAAGAATATGACGGCAATGCCGGCTGGTACGCGGGTCTTTCATGGGACGCCTCGCGCTGGCATCTGGAAATCGAGCATTACGACAACGAGGCCGATCCCGCCGCACATCACGGCAACTACTTCGCCTGGCACACGCGTTTCTGGAATGCTGGTGCTTCGTGGAAATTGGATGAGTTCACATTGCTGTCGCAGGCGCTGACGGGCGAGACGGAGGTTGATCCGTTCGCTGGCTTTGCCAGCATGACGAATTTCGACTCGGCTTACGTACTGCTGGGCTGGGAGCGCGATGACTGGCGCGTGGCAGTTCGCGGCGATTGGTTTCGCACCAAGACGGACACCACCTTCGGTGCTTCGCCACTCAGCGAAAACGGCAATGCGGTGACGGCGGCTGTAAGCTGGCTGCCGCGCGATTGGATGCGGTTCACAGGCGAACTGTTGTGGGTCCAGAGCAAGCGCAAGGAGCGCGCCGTCAGCGGCCTCAATACGGAACAGAGCAGCGCACAGCTGCAACTGTCGGCGCGGTTTTATTTCGATTGAACCGCGGCTGCATTCCGGCCCGGATGCCGTCCTCGCGCAAGCTAAGGCTTGCGCGAGACAGGGCTGGCAATAAATCAGCCCGCGACTTTACGCAGAAGCGCCGAGTTTGCCGCGAACCGTATCCTGAATGTACTTCCGGCGCTCTGCGCCTTTCAGGTTCTTTGATTTTGCGCCAGCCTTGGCTTCGTTCATGGCGGGCTTAACGACCTCTTTAAGGTGCGCCTTCACCTTGGCCTTCATATCGGACTCGGGAATACCCTGCTTGCGCAGCTCTTCCGAGTAACGCGTGCGCGCTTCTATGACGAGTGGGTTTTTTTCTTTCCTGCCGCCCTTACCGGTCTTGCCGGCCGCGGCCTTCTTCGCCTTGCGCTTTGCTCCCCCGGCCTTCTTCTCCCGCTTTTTGGCGGTCGCTTCGTCTGCCATCGACACCCTCTCTGGTGGTAAAAATTCGGCGATACGTCTAAGCATCGCGTTATGGCCGCGCAAGCCCAATCGGCGCGACCCTTTTTGCCTTGCGGAGCCAAACCCGCCCATGTTCTCTCGCTGGCGCCGTGAACACCCGCTTTTCCTCGCGAGGCCTCCATGCGCCGTCTGCTGATGTTTTCCACGTCCACGCTGCTTGCCCTCCTGGCTGTTGCGGCGGCGCCCCCGCCCGCATCTGCGCCTCAGGATCAGGCTTCGCTGGAGCGAAGCCTTGACGCGGACATCAGCCCGGATGAGATGCGCGACTGGCTGAAAACGCTGGCGGCTGAGCCAAATAATGTCGGTACCCCGCATGACAAGCAGAACGCGGAGTTGATCCTGAGGTTGTTCAAGAAGTTCGGCTGGGACGCCCACATCGAGACCTTCAACGTGCTCTACCCCACCCCGGTGAACGAAGCCGTCGAGCTACTCGGCCCGAAGCCGTTCAAGGCCACGTTGCAGGAGCCGAACATCCCCGGAGACACAACGGCGCGCTCGAAGCAGCAGGGCTTGCCGGCATATCTCGCGTTCCAGGGCGACGGCGATGTGAAGGCGCCGCTCGTCTACGTGAATTACGGCATGAAGGACGACTACAAGACGCTTCAGCGGCTTGGCGTCGATGTCAAAGGCAAGATCGTCATCGCGCGCTACGGCGGCGGCTGGCGCGGATTGAAGCCGCTGCTGGCGCAGCAGCATGGAGCCGTCGGTTGCATTATTTACTCCGATCCGTCCGATGACGGATATTCGGTCGACGCAACTTATCCCAACGGCCCCGCGCGGCCGCCGCGGGGATTCCAGCGTGGCTCGGTGGAAGACATGACGATCTATCCCGGCGACGTGTTGACGCCGGGTGCCGGCGCCACCCAGCACGCGCAGCGGCTCGACCGCGCCAAGGCGCCGGTGATCCTCAAAATTCCGGCTCTCCCGATCTCTTACGCCGATGCGCAGGTACTGCTCTCGTCAATGAACGGCCGGGTGGTGCCGGAAAGCTGGCGCGGGCGCTTGCCGATCACCTACCGGGTGGGCCCGAGCAAGGCGCAAGTGCATCTGGCGGTAAAATCCGACTGGAGCATGAAGCCGGTCTACGATGTCATTGCGATGCTGAAAGGCTCGGAGTTTCCGGATCAGTGGGTGGTGCGGGGCAACCATCACGATGGCTGGGTGTATGGCGCAACCGATCCACTGTCCGGGCAGATTGCGCTGCTGGAAGAGGCGAAGGCGCTGGGCGAGCTGGTTCGTCATGGCTGGCGACCGAAGCGTACCATCGTTTACGGCAGCTGGGACGGCGAAGAGCCGGGGCTGCTCGGCTCGACCGAGTGGGCTGAAACCCATGCCGGCGACCTGAAGCAGAAGGCTGTGCTCTATATCAACTCAGACTCCAATGCGCGCGGATTTCTGGAAGCGGCCGGAAATTCCGATTTCGAGCATTTCGTGAATCAGGTGGCGAACGATGTCGCCGATCCCGAAACGCATGTCTCCATCGGTCAGCGGCACCGCGCCAAGATTCGAGCGGATGCCGCCGAGCCGAAATCGCACGACCCCGAAGCGGTCGATCGCCTGAAGGCGGACGCGAAAATCGCCGCCGATCCCAAGCGCGATTTTCCGCTGGATGCGCTGGGCTCCGGTTCCGATTATTCGGCGTTCCTCGAGCATCTCGGCGTGCCATCCCTGAATCTGGAATTCGGCAGTGAAGGCGACAGCGGCGGCGTTTATCATTCCCGCTACGATACCTTCGAGCATCACAGCCGGTTCGTCGATCCCGGCTTCGTTTACGATGCCATGCTGGCGAAAACGATCGGGCGGCTGGTGCTGCGCGCCTCCGATGCCGAGCTACCGCTGCAGCAGGCTGGCAATTTCTACGATGCGGTGGCCCGCTATTATGGCGAGATCAAGAAGTTGGCCGGCAACAAGCACGAAGCGGCGGAAATCCAGGCGAAGCTGTTGTCCGATCGTGTCTTCCAGCTCGCGGCCGATCCCACCAAGACAAGCGGCGCGCCAACACCGCTGAAGCCGGTGCCGAAGTTCGAATTCGCGCCGCTGGAAAATGCGATCGATCGCCTCAAGAAGAGCGCGCATGCGTACGATGACGCGTTCCGCAAGAACGCGGCGAAACTCTCGCCACAAGCGAAAGCACATCTGCTCGATCTGATGCGCACCGTCGATCAGACTTTGGCACCCAATGCCGGTTTGCCGGGGCGGCCGTGGTTCAAGAATCTCGTTTACGCACCGGGCCGCTATACGGGCTATGGCGCCAAAACATTGCCGGGCGTGCGCGAAGCGGTGGAGGACGAGCGCTGGGACGATGCGAACAAATATGCGAAGATCACGGCCGATGCGCTGAACGCATACAGCGCGCGGCTCGATCAGGCCACTGCGGTGCTCAACGGCAAGTGATTAGAGGCGGCAGGCTGCAAGCCATCGCGCAAATTCGCGAGTTGCAGGCCGGCGGCGGCGAGGTCGTGCGGGAAATCGCCGCTTGCGAGATAGCTGAACTCTTCTTCCCGCTGCCGATGAATGGGATCGCGCGAACGCAACACGTCATCAACATGGCCCGGGTGGCACATGACGATCGAGCCATCCGCGGCGCCTTCGATCATGCGGCGAAAGAGATCGCGGAAGGGTGTTTGCTCGTGGAAACTGCGCACGCCGCGAAAGCCGGTATTGGTGTGCACACCTCCATTTTGTGCAAGACGCGTCAGCGGACCAGCCGCCCAGGAGAGATAGGCGGAGTCGAGCGGCGCAGCGCGCCTCAGCATCGCCCGCGTGATCGGTTCGTGCGTCGAGCGCACATACGCGCCGAGTTTCCCTGCCGTTTCGATCACAGCTTCCCGCACACCGGGAAGCAGATGCACGTGCTGATGTCCGTCGATGTAGGCGGGCGTGGCGCCTATGGCCGACACGAATATATCGATCTGGCGCTGAAGTTCTGCGCGAACCTTCCGCGGATCGATGCGGCGCAACCATCCCGCAAGGAGCACGGACCGCAGCGGCTTGTCCGCCGTGAGCGTGAAGTGCAGGCCAACATCCGCGTGTTCGAGGAATGGCCGGAGCAGCGGTCCTTCCTCTTTGAAATTGGGATACACCGACATGCAACCGGTCGCCG
Source organism: Rhizomicrobium sp. (assembly GCA_036269195.1). Taxonomy (GTDB): domain Bacteria; phylum Pseudomonadota; class Alphaproteobacteria; order Micropepsales; family Micropepsaceae; genus Rhizomicrobium. The sequence continues at coordinate 814,631 of DATASO010000012.1, read as the reverse complement.
AGAGGCGGCCTTTCGCCAGCAGTTCACGGATGCCGCGGCTCACGCCGGGCGCCAAGCCGTAATCGTCGGCGCAGAGCACGATCTTTCTCGGCGCAGCTTCAGGCATTGCGCGCGAGCGCTTCGTTGATGGCCGCGGCCGCGATGCTTTCCATGGCGAGATAGCCGGCGCGGGTGGGATGCACGCCGTCATAAGAAAGGCCCGGCTTCATTGCGCCGGTCTCATCGCCGAGAAGAGTCACGTAATCTGCAAAGGCAAAGCCATTCTGGCCCGCATACGCGCGGATCCATTCGTTCAGCGCGCGAATCTTTCCCACCGGATCCGGCACGGCGCGCCATGGGAAAGCCGCGGCTGGCGGAATTGCGCCAAGCACGATGCGGATGCGGTGGGTTCTTGCCAGCTCCACCATCGACATCAAATTGTTCTTCGTCGCTTCAAAATCGAATGGGCCCGTATTTTCGGCGATATCATTCGTGCCGCCCATCAGGTGCACGGCCTCCGGCACGAGTTGAATCACATCTTGCCGGAAGCGCACCAGCATTTGCGGCGTGGTCTGGCCGCTGATGCCACGATCGACGTAGCCATTCCCGATAAAGAATTCTGGATGGAAAACCATCCAGCCGCGCGTGATGGAGTCGCCGAGGAACACAACCCGCCGTTCCGCCGCGGGCAGCGTGCGCACCCGCACATCGTCCGCATGATATTGCTGAAGCTGCGCCCAATCCGTGTGGATGCGCAACTCGTCGGTCGATGAGCCGGTGGGCGGCGCCGGAATGGTCCACGGTTCCGGCGGGGCCGGCGCTTGCGCTCGCGCGAGCGAACTGCCCGCCGCCAGGGCGGCGGCGCTTCCCGACAGCAATGAGCGGCGTGCGAGTTTCACGAAGGCTCCTTCTCACCGTTCGGGCTTATGCAACCATCCCGAGGAGAGCAAGTTTCACGCCCCGCACGACTCCTGTATGAGCCAGCGCATGCGCAATTTTACCCCTTCGTTCATTGCCCTTCTTTTCTTTGCCTCGGGAGCCTGTTCGAGCATGGCCGAGTCGCCCACATCACCACCTGCCACGGTGCCCCCAACAGCGCCAAACATTCCGGCCGTGGCACAGGCTATGCCGAGCGTCCATCCGGAAATCTGGCCGCAGGGACAGAGCGGGGTGCCGGACGACCCGGCGATTGAGGTGCGTGTCGCCGATCTGCTTGCGCGGATGACCGTCGAAGAGAAGGTCGGTCAGACCATCCAGGCCGATCTCGGTTCGGTGACGCCACAGGACGTGGAGAAATACCGCCTCGGCTCGATCCTCGATGGCGGCAGTTCCGGGCCGCACGGAAACGATAAAGCGCCGGCCCAGGACTGGTTGTCGGTCGCCGACGAATTCTGGCGCGCGTCAATGGATGCGCCACCCGGCCATGTCGCCATTCCGCTGTTGTGGGGCACGGATTCCGTGCATGGCAATTCCAACATCATCGGTGCCACGATTTTCCCCCACAATATCGGACTGGGCGCCATGCGCGATCCGGCCTTGCTGCGAAAAATCGGTGAGATCACCGCCATCGAAACGCGCGTGACCGGACAGGATTGGATATTCGCACCCACAATTGCCGTGGCGCGCAATGATCGCTGGGGCCGGACCTACGAAAGCTATTCCGAAAGCCCGGATGTCGTGCGCACCTACGCCGGTGAGATGGTGAAGGGTCTTCAGGGAGACCCCGGTGCCCCGGAATTTCTGCGCGGCGGCCACGTTGTTGCCACAGCGAAGCACTTCCTCGGCGACGGCGGCACGGATGATGGGGTTGATCAGGGAGATACGCCCTCCAGTGAAGAAGAGCTGCGCGACATCCATTCTGCAGGCTATCAATCTGCCATCGCCGCAGGCGTACAGACGGTGATGGTGTCGTTCTCCAGCTGGCGCGGCGAGAAGATGTCGGGCAACCGCGCGCTGCTCCAGGATGTGCTCCGCACTCGCCTCGGTTTCAACGGCTTCACCGTCAGCGACTGGAATGCACATACGCAGGTGCCGGGCTGCACGGGCTCGCGTTGCCCCGCAGCGTTCCTTGCCGGCATCGATATGTTCATGGCGCCGGATACTTGGAAAGGGCTCTACGCCAATATGGTCGAAGAGGTGCGCTCCGGAGAAATCCCGATGGCACGACTGGACGAAGCGGTCTCGCGCATCCTGCGGGTGAAATTTCGCGCGGGCCTGTTCGAACAGAGTCTCCCGTCGCAGCGTCCAAATGCCGGGCAATGGAACGATCTCGGCTCGCCGGAACATCGCGCAGTGGCGCGACAGGCGGTGCGCGAGTCTCTCGTGTTGCTGAAGAATGAGCATGCGCTGCTGCCGCTCAACCCGCATATGAACGTGCTGGTCGCGGGCGGTGGCGCGGAGAACATGGCCAAGCAGACGGGCGGCTGGACGATCTCTTGGCAGGGCGACGGCAACACGCGCGCCGATTTCCCGAATGCTCAGACGATATACGAAGGTATTGCGGAACAGGTGAAAGCGGCAGGCGGTGCCGCAACGCTCAGCCCGGACGGCAACTTCACGGCCAAGCCGGATGTGGCGATCGTCGTCTTCGGCGAAAATCCGTATGCGGAGGGACAAGGCGACCGCCCGAACGTCGCCTTCGAGCCGCCGGACGGCGCCAACCTGCAGTTGCTGCGCCGATTGAAGACGCAAGGCATTCCGGTGATAGCAGTGTTTCTCTCTGGCCGCCCACTCTATCTGACGTCTGAAATCAATGTGGCCGATGCGTTTGTTGCGGCGTGGCTGCCGGGTAGCGAGGGAGGCGGTATTGCCGATCTCCTCTTCCGGAAACCGGATGGCACGATCCAGTATGACTTCCGCGGCCGTCTGTCGTTCTCCTGGCCGCGCAGCCCGGATCAGACGCCGCTGAACGTGGGTGATGCGAGCTACAATCCGCTGTTCCCGTTTGGCTATGGACTGGATTACGCGCACCCGCGCGATCTTGGGCCGCTGCCAGAGACGCCTGCGCTTGCCGCCCCGCAAAGTTGATGGTCTAAAAGGACGAAAGGTTCGCGCGTGAAGATCAAACTGCACAAGAACGATTTGCCGGATGGGCTCGATCTCGGGAAATCCGTCGCCATCGATACCGAAACCTTGGGACTCAATCCGCACCGCGACCGGCTTTGCCTGGTGCAACTGACGTCCGGCGACAATACCTGTCACATGGTGCAGTTCGATGCCGGCGCCTATGCCGCGCCGAATTTGAAGCGGATGCTCGCCGATTCTTCGGTACTGAAGCTCTTCCATTTCGCGCGCTTCGACATCGCGATCATGAAGCAGTATCTCGGCGTCACCGCCGCGCCAATCTATTGCACGCGTACCGCCTCGAAGCTCGTGCGCACCTACACGGACAGGCACGGGCTGAAAGATTTGGTGCGCGAACTCCTGAACGTCGATCTTTCGAAAGACCAGCAAAGCTCCGATTGGGGCGCAGCGGAGCTCACGGAAAAGCAATTGGCTTACGCGGCGAACGACGTCGCCTATCTGCATCGGCTGAAAGAGGCGCTGGATACGATGCTGGCGCGGGAAGGCCGAACGGAACTCGCGCAGGCCTGTTTCGATTTCCTTCCCGCCCGCGCCGAACTGGACCTTGCCGGCTGGCCAGACGTGGATATTTTCGCGCATTAGCCCGGCCGGCTAAACCGCTGAAGCCTTGAATGGCGACGGCCGAGGGGCCATACTCCGGTCTAGCTGGAACCGAATGGGCGGCGCGGTGCTCGTACGGCCCTATATCTGCGGTAAATGGGGAGAGCCCGCAGTCCGAATCCTACAGGTGTCCTGAATGCGCTCCTCCCGCGCCCTGCAACCCGCGCCCGGATCCAACGGCGATCTCGTCGCTGCGCAGCGTGTTATTGAATATGCTGGCGAAGCAATCCGTGCGCTGAGCGAAAACATCGATGGCGCCTTCACCCGTGCCGTGGATGTTGTGCTTGCTGCGAAAGGGCGTGTGATCGTCAGCGGCATGGGCAAAAGCGGTCTGATTGGGCGTAAGACTGCTGCGACACTCGCCTCCACCGGAACGCCCGCCCATTTCCTCCATCCGGCGGAAGCGAGTCACGGTGATTTGGGGGCCTTGGTGCCGGGTGACGTACTGCTGATGATTTCGTGGCGCGGCGAAACGGCCGAACTGTCCGATCTCATCACCTATGCAAAACGATTTCACATTCCGCTGATCGGCATAGCCGCCAACCCGGACTCCTCACTGATGCAAGCGGCCGATGTGAAGTTGCTGCTGCCGAAATCACGCGAGGCCTGCCCGATGGGCCTTGCGCCCACAACCTCCACCACGTTGATGCTGGTGCTGGGTGACGCGCTCGCCGTCGCGCTGATGGAGCGGCGCGGATTTTCCACCGACCAGTATCGTGAACTGCATCCGGGCGGATCCTTGGGCCGCGCGCTCATTCGTGTGTCCGACCTCATGCACACGGGAGAGGACGTTCCGCTTGCTGCCGAAAGCGATCTCATGCAGCGGGTGCTGATTGTGATGGCGGCCCGGCGCTTTGGGTGCGTTGGGATCACCGATACGAAAGGCGCTTTGGCGGGCATCATCACCGATGGCGACCTCTCCCGTCACATGAGCCGCGACTTGCTCGACAAGACCGCAGGCGTGGTCATGACCCGCAAGCCCAAGATCGCGACGCCTAATCAATTGGCGGCGGAAGCGCTCGCCTTCATGAATGACAACAAGATCACGCGGCTGTTTGTGCTCGATCCCAACGACAAAGTTGGACGCCCCGTCGGCATTTTGCACATCCACGACTGCTTGCGGGCGGGAATCGCCTAGTGGCAAAGCCCGCGCCATTGTCGATGCACCAAGCTCCGCGGCGCTCCCGTTCCGCGTTGAAGGCGCGCGCACCTCTTGGGTGGTCAACTCCTGCTCGCACAACCGTGCACGACGCCCAGCGATATACGCGCTTCGTTGGCGTTATGAAGCGCGTGCTACTGATTCTGGCTGCGGGACTGCTATTGGCGGTGATCGCCTATTCGCTGCAGCCGCGCGACACCAAGCAATACGCCATGACCTTCGAGCATATGGGGCATGTCGCCAACGACCTGACGATGTTGAAGCCTCGGCTGATGGGCACCGACAGCGACGGCAGCCCGTTCGTGGTCACGGCGGAAAAGGCCGTGCAAAACCCGCACAATATTCATCACGCACGCCTTCAGCAGGTAGAAGCAGATCTCAGCGGTAAGGATGGCACTTGGTACAACGTGAATGCGCCGGTGGGTTATCTCGATACCAATGCGCAAAAGCTTTGGCTGAAAGGCAAGCTGGCCCTGTTCTCCGATAGTGGATATGAGCTCCACACCGATGCGGCATTCGTGGATCTCGCGCCGAGCTGTGATCCAAAAACCGGCAAGCCGCCGTCGCAGAAAACCATTAAACGTGGCAAGCCACCGCCGCGCTGTGCGAAAATCACCGTTCGGGGCGATCGGGAGGTGACGGGACAGGGACCCCTTGGCACGTTGCGGGCCGATCGTTTCCACATTGAAAAGGCGACCCGGCACATATTTTTGGACGGAAATGTGCGAATGGTGATTTATCCTCCGCACAACGGTGCCAAGCCGGCAAAATCAGGGGCCATTCGCCGGGCAAAAAAGACATGAAGACTGCAATCGCTTTTTCTCTGTTGCTCGCTTGCGCCGTTCCGGCGTTGGCGCAAACACCCGCGGCCGCGCCGCCGGACAAAACCGCCAAGTCCGATCAAGCGAAACCCGCGAAACCCACGAAGCCAGCGAAAACAGATAACAACGGTTCGGCCGTGAATCTGTTCGGCAGTCACAACAGCAACGCTCCCATCAACGTCAGCTCGGACAATTTCGTGGGCGATCTCGCCACTAAGATCGGCACCTACATTGGCAATGTGCTGGTCATTCAGGGTGACATGCGGATGCGCGCCGACACGATGAAGGTGAACGTCAACCAGGGAAAGCCGACGCGGATCGAAGCGAATGGGAAGGTGGTGGTCACCGCACCGAATGGTACCGCTACCGGAGATAACGGAGTCTACGAACTGGGTCCGCGCACCATCACCATGACCGGCCACGTCGTGCTCACGAAAGAGAAAGACGTGATGCGCGGCACCAAGCTGGTGATGGACATGAATACCAATCTCGCGCACCTCTACGCCCAGGGCATGCCGGGCAACCGCGTGCAGGGACTGTTCATCCCGCCGCCGCAACAACAGAATCCAAGCGCCACCGGCGGCAAGGGCAAGGGAAAAAAGGCGGGTTCGTCCGAGGAGATGCCGGCCCGTGTGCAACAAACAATTAATACCGATGGCAGCACGCCCCCGCCTGCCCAATAGCTTCACGCTTCCTTAAAGAGGGAGTAGGCACAGTTCTTGCGATGGACACCATGGCCGCCCCTGCTACCCGCCCTCTGCCTCAAGAGGAGCGCCCCACGCTTACTGCGGAGCCGGGCCTGGCTGTCCACAAGATCGGCAAAAGTTTTCGCAAACGGCCGGTCGTGCGAGCAGTGTCCCTGAACCTCAGGCGGGGCGAGGTTGTCGGCCTGCTGGGCCCGAACGGTGCCGGCAAGACCACCTGCTTTTACATGATCACGGGCCTTATCCCGGCGGACTATGGCACCATCGAGCTGGACGGACACGATGTCACCCATATGCCCATGTACCGGCGGGCCCGGCTCGGCATCGGCTACCTGCCGCAAGAGGCCTCCATCTTCCGGGGCATGACCGCCGAAGAGAATATCCGGGCGACCGCCGAGCTGGTGGAACCCGATCCCGCGCGCCTTGAAGCCATGGTGGAGGAGCTGATGGTCGAATTTGGCGTCACGCATGTGCGCGACACGCCGGCCATTGCGCTCTCCGGCGGTGAGCGGCGGCGGGTGGAAATCGCCCGGGCCTTGGCGACGCATCCCGCATACATCCTACTGGATGAGCCGCTGGCGGGCATCGATCCGATTGCGGTGAACGATATCCGCGATCTGGTGATGCACCTGAAAGACCGCGGCATTGGCGTGCTGATCACCGATCACAACGTGCGGGATGCGCTCGACATCATCGATCGCGCCTATATCATTCATGAGGGCCAGGTGCTGAAGGAGGGCACACCGGCGGAAATCGTCGGCGATCGTGACGTACGCCGCGTGTATCTGGGCGAACGGTTCACGCTTTAGGGCCAGAGTGAGGGGCAGGGTTCATGGCGTTGGTGCAGCGGCTCGAACTTCGTCAGGGGCAATCCCTGGTGATGACGCCGCAATTGCAGCAGGCCATCAAGCTGCTGCAGCTCTCGAACCTGGAATTGACCGAGTACGTCGAGGCGGAGCTCGAGAAGAATCCGCTGCTGGAACGCGATGAACGCGAGCAGCCAGCAGGCGAAACGGAAGCGCCGAAGGAAAGCGCGCCATCGGCCGACGAGCCGCTGGAAACCGCGCTGGCGCGCGAGGATTTCAGCAAGGCTGAAGATCTCGATGCCGAGGGTAGCGACGTCTATGCGGAGGAGGCGTCGCTCGCTGCACCGCGTGATGGGCAACTATCCGACTGGACAACCGTGCGCTCGTCGGCGCCGTCGGACGACGGTGACGGCGAGTTTGGCCGCACGCTCGCCAAAACCGCGACTCTCAAGGATCATTTGCTGGAACAGCTTTCCATCGCGGCGGTGACGGCGGCAGACCGCCTGATCGCCGTGGCCCTTATCGATGCGATCGACGAAGCGGGTTACTTGCGAGCGGGAATTGCAGAAATCGCAGCGCAGCTTGGCGCCACCGAAGAGTCGACTTCCGCTGTGCTGACAATCGTGCAAGGCTTCGACCCGACCGGTGTTGGAGCACGCGATTTAAGCGAATGCCTTGCGCTGCAATTGCGCGAGCAGGAGCGCCTCGATCCCGCCATGCAAGCGTTTCTGGCGCATCTCGACCTCGTCGGCCGCCGCGATATCCCGGCGCTTTGCCGGATCTGCGGCGTAGATGCGGACGACATCGCCGACATGATTTCCGAAATCCGCGCGCTCACGCCCAAGCCCGGGCTCGCATTCAACAACGAGCCGGTGCAGGCAGTGGTGCCGGACGTATTTGTTCGCGAGGCCGCCGATGGCGGCTGGCATATCGAACTCAATTCCGAGACCCTGCCGCGGCTGTTGGTAAACTCCCGCTACTATACCAGCGTGTCTTGCGCCGCAAAAGACAAGGATGCGAAAAACTATCTGACGGAATGCCTGAACAATGCGAACTGGCTGGTGAAGAGTTTGGACCAGCGCGCGCGCACGATCCTCAAAGTTGCCAGCGAAATTGTCCGCCAGCAGGATGGCTTTCTCACGCACGGTATCCGTCATCTGCGCCCACTCAATCTGCGCGCGATCGCCGATGCCATCGGCATGCATGAATCCACGGTGAGCCGCGTTACCTCGAACAAATACATCGCAACGCCGCGCGGCATCTTCGAACTGAAATATTTCTTCACGGCGGCGATTTCCTCACTCGACGGACAGGAAGCTCATTCGGCCGAAGCGGTTCGTGATCGCATCCGCGAGATGATCGAGAAGGAAGAGCCGCGCAACGTTCTTTCGGACGATCGCATCGTTACCCTGCTCACCGCGGATGGCGTCAGCATCGCACGGCGCACCGTGGCCAAGTACCGGGAGGCCATGCGGATTCCATCGTCGGTTGAGCGGCGCAAAATGAAGGCGGGGGAGGCTTCCGCAGCTTATTAGAGCGTCCGTTGACCCCGAGAGGGCACAGCCATATGGTCCCGCGCCTTTTTCGGGAGTAGTCTTCCGGTGGCGCTCCCGTTCGGGCGTTCCTACATATGGAGCAAGGCATGAAGCTCCGCGTCTCAGGTAAGCAATTCGAAATCGGAGAGGTGCTTCCGGAAAAAGTCCGGACGCGCCTGCAAGCAGTCGTTGGGAAGCATTTCGATGGCGGCGCAGAAACCAATGTCGTGTTTTCGCATGAAGGAATCAGCTTCCGCGTCGGCTGCACGACGCACCTCGATTCCGGCGTCGTGCTGAAAGCGGAAGGGACAGCCGGCGACGCTTATCACGCCTTCGATGAGGCTGTGGACAAACTCGAGAAGCAGGTCCGGCGTTATAAAAGACGACTGAAAAATCATCACGAGCGGGCGAAGCTGCCCGAGAGCCCGTAAATTCACCGGCAGGTTATTCCATGGACATCATCGATCTGATCGCGCCCGAGGCCGTTCTGCCCTCACTGCGTGTTCATACGAAAAAGCAGCTGTTGCAGGAACTGGCCGCACGCGCGGCGCAGCTGAGCGGCGTTCCCGACCGTCGCATCTTTGAGAGTCTGCTGGAGCGGGAGCGGCTCGGCTCGACCGGAATGGGGCAGGGAATTGCCATTCCGCATGCGCGCATCGCGGGCCTCACGCGAATATTGGGTGTTTTCGTTCGCTTGGAATTGCCGATTCCCTATGAAGCGATTGACGATCTGCCGGTCGATCTCGTGTTTCTGCTGCTGACGCCGGAAGATGCCGGCGCAGATCACCTCAAAGCACTGGCCACCGTCTCGCGTCTGCTGCGTAGCCAAGCCGCTTGTGAAAAACTCCGGGCCGCGAACAAGCCCGAAGTGCTTTACGCTTTGCTGACAGAACGCACCAACCGGCGGCAGCAGGCCGCTTAGTCAGTCGTCCGCTGCCTTCGCAATCCTTTTAGTGAACAGAGACCGGCGTTAGCTCGTTTTGCACCGCTGCACCGTAAGCGCCATCCCAGCTGTCCGTGTATCCAAGCACGGTTCCATCGATTGAGTGCAACACATAAAGTGTGGCACCAGGCGGCAGCTGAATTCCCGGCGGAACGATGCCGAGTTTGCGGGCCTCTTCCGTGCCCGTCGGCTTGATATACGCGATCCGCGCGGGATCGAATCCTTCATCTTCGCCGTCATAGAACTCTTCCACATCGGTCATTGCCGATCTCCTTCCGACTGCCCCTGGTTGTTGCCGCTCCTGATGTCGATCCTGCGCGTAACACTTTCCGGCCGGGGCCGTGCGAGTTCTATCGACAAAAGTCCATTCGCCAGTTCTGCTCCCGCAACTTCGATTCCATCTGCAAGGACAAACGCGCGCTGAAACTGTCTTGCCGCGATGCCTCTATGCAGAAACGTTTTGTCCGCCAATTCGGTTTGCTTTCCGCGGATGACGAGTTGATTGTCTTCGACTGTGACATCCAGTTCGTCGCGCGAGAAACCTGCAACGGCGAGCGTGATGCGCAACCGGTCCGCGCCCGTTTCTTCGATGTTGTAGGGCGGATATCCGTCGTTCGCCGACTTGGCCGTCCGCTCCAGCAGCCGCTCCAGATGATCGAAACCCAGTAAGAAAGGGCTGTTGAAGAGAGTGGTTCTGGTCATCCTCAAAGCCCTCCTTGAGCAGCTTCATCGGGGCGTTATCCGCCGCACCGATAACGTTTCGCGGCCCCGGTGGGGCACCGCCTTCGATATCAAATGTGGGGATTGGAACCGTCCAATCAAGGCAGGATCCGCGCAGGAAAGCGGCGGTTTCCGCCACGAACTTCGGGACAAGAGAACAATCTTCCATGTCCGCGCGTTATGGCGGCGACCATCGGATGAGAGGAAATGACGTGAAACCGACTTTTCTGTTGCTGGCAGCTGCCGGAAGTATGACGTTGGCAGGCTGCTACAGTCCCGACGTCGCCGAGGAACACGCACAGGACGTTGCCGCCTCACAATGCGAACAACAGGGCAAGCAATTTGTGCAGACCAGCGGTAGCGCCGTGGTCACGCCCGGCGTGACGGCGGCAAACGCCAAAGGCCATTGTGTCGGTCCTGGCGATCCGGACTACGTGGCACCACCGCCTCCGCCGCCCGCCGAGTGATCGCGCTAGGTTTTCGCCGCCAGTGCGCAGAGGCCAACGAGCGTCTGCGGCAATAGCCAGTGGCCAGCTTCGATGAGATTGCCGCGCGTGAGTTCGTCCTTAAGGACACTGTCGAGCGACTGAGCACCAATGCGATGACGTAGAGCAGCGGCCGCGTGCGCGGGCACGAATCCGCTGTTGGTTGCGAGAAATGCTCGCCCGACTTTCTTGGCTGCTTCGCGATCGGACAATAACGACAGCAGGTCGTCATAGGGTGTGGGCGGGTAATGCTTCGCGAAATGCCGCCAGCCCTCGTAGCCGAGCGCCGCGGCTGCAAGCACCGTGATGCTCGCGCCGCCGACGACATTTCTTCGCGTTCTGTTCATCGGAAAACGCCCTTCAGATGATCTGCCAAGCGGAGCGTGAGCGCGACCAAGTTGAGCGTCGGATTGGAGGCGCTGTAGGTAGGAAACACCGAACTGCCAGCCACGAAGAGATTGGCCAGGCCATGCACCTGCGAATTCGCATCAACCACGCCCTGCTTGGCGTCATCGTGCATGCGCGTCGTGCCGAGGTGATGATTGCCCCAATCCATCACCGACAGCCATTCGGCGCGGCTGTGCCGGTCGATACGCATCATGCCGGCCTTCGATGCCAGCAGCTGCCGGCCGAATTCGTTCAACACCTCGCGATAACGGGTGAGGTCGTCATCGGCGATGGTCATGTTCAGTTTGAGCCGCGGCATGCCCAGTGCATCGCGGTCATCGGTGAGCGTCAACCGGCGATCCGGATCGGGCGCGAGCTCAAGCCCAACACCCAGCGAGTAGGCATGAGAATCGCTGGCATCTATCCCGAGGGCGCCGGAAGCGGTTTCCACGGCGGCGCGACCCAATGCGTCCAGTTCCACATGCTGCTCCACCGTGATTAGCGCGCCGAGTAATTGACGCTCGCGCCGGAACCCCTCGGTGGGCGAGATCGTGGCGCGAAAATGCGCCCCCTGCGCATCTTTGGTGGTCTTGTAATAGCCCGCGATCTCACCCCCGAAGAGCACCAGGGTAGCGTTATCGCGCGGGATGGCATGATCGGCGAAATACCGCCCCACGAGATCGTTCTGATTGCCAACGCCAGCCGCAATCACATCGTTGGAGGCGAGCAGCAGCCGCGCATTCTCGATCCCGCCGCAGGCAAGCACGGTGTGCCGTGGCTTCACGGTAAACTTGCGGCCGCTGAGCGTCGCCACATCCAGATGATCGAGCCAGCGCACATCCTTCGCCAAACGCAAGCCGGTGACGTTCGCATGCAGCATCAGCTGCAGATTGGGAAGGCGCTTCAGCTGTTCTGCATAGCGATGTCCGAATGCCGTCGGCAGATGTTGCGGATTGCCGTGCCACTGGCTGAACTGGAAGAAACTGTTGTAGAGGCCGCCTTTGCCGAGCGGCAGCAGCGGGCCGGGTAACACACCCTCCGCCAGTTTGTCGTACAGGAATGGACCAGCCTCGATCAGATGCTGCGCGCGCGCGAAATAGGGCTCGAGATCCTCGCGCGGGAAAGGCCAGCCCGAGAATGGCAGCCAATCGCGCCGTTCGAAATCGATGCGGTCCAGCGGCCGCGACCAGCCGCCCCAGTGATTGGTGCCACCGCCAAGATAACGCAGCCGGGTTGCATCCAGCGCGATATAGCGCACACCGGTTTCCTCGCCGGCATAGAGCGCTTGCGTTGCGGCATCGAATTCCATCCCGCCGCTTTCCAGCAGCAGCATCTTGATCGGGGTGTTGGCGAGCGAAAGCGCCAGCGCAATTCCGGCCGGTCCGCCGCCGATGATCGCCAGATCGGGCGTAAGCTCCGTGCCATCAGGAATTTGCCGCGCGTCGATAAAGGCCAATTGTCTCTCGTCAAGAGGGCGGTACGCCTCATTTGCCGTAGCGCAATCGGGCGATACAAAACAACCACGATGCGTATTCGATCGGTTGTTGCCGCACTTTCTCTGGTGACGCTGGCGCCAATTTGGCCGGCAATTGCTGCGGCTCGGCTACCGCAGAGTGTTTTCGATGTCCTCCCGCCGTCTGACCGGGTGCAGGGCCCGCGCGGCTACATGCAGATCAAGGAGCCCCGTTGCCGTGTCGGACCCACTGCCGACGCGCGGCGGCGAATCGTGGATATCGCTGTGCAGGAATGGACCTTCTTCGGCTCGCATACGGTTGACGTAAGCCACACCGCATTCAACGCACTGCCGCAGGGCATGAGCGTGGCGCAGGAAGGTTCGGAATCCGTGGCGCCGGTGGAGCCGGCGATGGACACCACGATAGCCGGGTACTGGTCGGCAACGCCAGATGGAGCATCGGTGCTCGCGAAGCAGAATGCCGCTTGGTATGCCGCGGGCGGGCAACCGGTTCGGTGGGTGCTGCCGTGGTCTGCGGCGTTTGTTTCGTGGGTGATGTGCGAAGCGGGGCTTGGTGACATGCGCCAGTTCCAGCGGACCATCGCGCATCGCGAATATATCGATCAGGCGATCCGCGTTCGCGACGGTCAGGAGATCTACGGCGCCTACACGGCCTACGATCCCGGTGAGCGGCCCATCGAGCCAGGCGATCTCTTATGCGACGTGCTGACCACCGCGCGGTATCAGTACCACACGATCGACGACCGGCGCCGCGACATGGGCAGCTACGCGCCCGCGCACTGCGATATCGTGGTGAAAGTCGCGGCAGATCGCATTCTGGTGATCGGCGGCAACATTCTCGGCGCCGTCACCCTGGCGGTTTGGCCAACGGAGCGCGCGCCCGCCGGGTTCCTGCGCCCAACAGCTGCCATTCAGATCGATGGCACACGAAACGTCTTCGCGCATCTGAAGCTGCGTGCGAGCCCGATCGAATCCAACGCCATGGACAACAGCCCAAGCGCGAAGCCAATAGCGGCGAATTGATGCTCCTGAAAGCGCAGTCGCCATCCAGAAGTACATATTCCCGCTTGTTGCCGAAGGGGCGGGGCTAATCGTAGGGTCGCGCTTGTGGCGCCGCCTGTGCAATGTCGGCCGGAGGGATTGGGCCATGAAATTTTGTTTCTTGTCGCGCTATCGTTTCGCGGCGCTGCTGCTTTCGGCCGGAATTGCCGTATTCATGCCAGCGGGTATCTCGTTAGCCGGCAGTTACGACGTGCTGCACACGTTTTGCTCCGGAGGAACCTGCGCCGACGGCCAATATTCCGCCGCTCCCCTCGTCACGGACGCGAGCGGCAACTTCTATGGCACCGCGGCGCTGGGCGGCGATGCGGGATGGGGCACGATATTCGAGTTCGTCAAAAGGAATGGCGGGTACCGGTTCAAACGCCTTCACAGCTTCTGCAGCAAGCCGAATTGCACGGACGGCAGCGATCCGGTTGCCGGGCTCATCGCCGATGCGGCCGGAAACCTGTACGGCACGACGAAATTTGGGGGCGCGCAGAACGGGGGTGCGGCTTTCGAGCTCATCCTCAGCGGTGGCAAGAAGAGGTTTCGGGTGCTGCACAGCTTCTGTGCGCAAGGAGCACCCTGCGCAGATGGCAGCAATCCCGTGTATGATGGCTTGGCCTATCGGGGCAAGGCGAGCGGGCAACCTTACGATGGCGCATCGCCGCTCTACGGCACCACCATCTATGGCGGCGAAAACAACGGCGGATTTTCCGGCGTTGTCTACCGCCTTTTGCCCGTCGCAGGAAAATCGAAATGGAAGGAAACAGTGCTGTATCAGTTCTGTGCGCAAGCCAACTGCGCCGACGGCAGTCAACCCTATAACGGCCTGACAGTGGACACTGCGGGCAACCTGTTCGGGGTGACCTTCGGTGGAGGAAGTCAGGGCGATGGCGCCCTATTCCGTCTGTCGCAGCAGAAAAGGAATTGGACAGAGACGGTGCTTCACAATTTCTGCACGCAAGCGAACTGCGCCGACGGTAGCAATCCGGAAGCAGCGTTGGCGGTCGACGGGTCGGGCGACTTGATTGGCACGACGACCTCTGGCGGGGCAAACGGCGGCGGAGTCGTATTCAAGGTTGCCGCCAACAACTCGAATTATGGCGTTCTTTACGATTTCTGCGCGCAGCCGAATTGCGCCGATGGCTATAACCCTATTGGTGCGCTGGCAATCGACGAATCCGGTAACATTTTCGGCTCGAACTTGCGCGGCGGCGATGCCGATAACGATGGCGGCGTTCTCTACGAATTGAGCGACAGCACCTTCAGCGTCCTCTATACATTTTGCAGTACCGGCAACTGTATTGCCGGACGCCGTTCCGTGGGCGGACCGGTCCGGGATGGCGCCGGCGATCTCTTCGGCACTACCACTCTCGGCGGCGGCCCCGATCAGGGCGTGGTGTACGAGTTAACGCCATAACGTTGGATATAACCGCGTCCTGCGAATGCCGGCCGGAGCGAGTTCAGCTCAAGTGCTTTTGCAAACGCTCGGTGCGAAATGCGATTTTCAGATATTTTTCGAATGCGCTCCCTTCTCGTCTGAAGGCGACGTAGCCTACGAGGCGCCAAGGTTTGAATTTCGAGGTGTGCGGCGAATCGTGTGGACGCTGCGCCGATTGCCAACATCATCCGTCAATCCGGCGTGAGTGTCTGTGCCGGATCGGCAATTATTTCATAATGGGGCGAGGGCTGGTTTGCCAAGCGAAGTTCGCGGAAACAGCCCGGCTTCCCCGGGCAGGCTTCACTCGCTTTGCGAGCGAAGGCTGGTGGAGCTGAGCGGGATCGAACCGCTGACCTCGTGAATGCCATTCACGCGCTCTCCCAACTGAGCTACAGCCCCATTTTGGTTTGCGATACGTCAGCTTGGGTTCTGACGCCGCCTGAAATTATCTCTCGTCCTTGCCAATGCCCGGATCGATGATGCCGGCGACATCGTCGCCTTCTTCCTCAACGTCCTCAAGCAAGCCTTCGTCCTCGTCGCCCTCATCGACATCCTCGCCCAGATCCTCAAGATCCGCGCCCTCGACATCCTCAACGACGGTCATGCCGGCGCCGGCGGCTTCCTCTTCCTCGGTCACCTCAGCTTCTTCTTCGTCTTCGTCTGTAATGACCGCAACTGGCTCTTCCTCGACGGCCTCGAGTTCCTCCGTCTCCGCCTCCTCGGTCTCGTCCTCCCGCTCCTCAGCGTCCTCCGCCGTGACGCCGGCAGCGACCGCCGGTTCCGGCTCTGCCTGGCGCGGGCGGCGGGTGCGGAACAGCGATTCCGGCTCGAAGGCAGTATGGCATTTCGGGCACTCGATAGGCCGCTTCTGAAGGTCGTAAAAACGTGCCGCGCAGGTGGGGCAAACGCGCTTGATTCCGAGGTCCGCTTTGGCCGCAGCAGCAGTCATACTTGGTCCATTTCCGAAGGCCGGGCCGTTTGCCACGTCCGGGCCCCTCTGTCAAAGAAGTTTGAAGGATGCCGCCCGGTTCCTCCGGGCGGCCCTCTCATCTGGTGAGCGAGAGTGGATTCTGCAAGGCATGAGCGCGAGAGAGACCCGCCCGCTGACGACGTGCCGCTCCGGGCCTTTACGGGGCGAGGCAATCGTGCCGGGCGACAAATCCATTTCGCATCGGGCGCTGATTTTGGGTGCGCTCACGGTAGGCGAGACGCGGATTTCCGGTCTGCTGGAAGCCGAGGATGTTCTGAACACCGCCCAGGCCATGCGGCAGTTTGGAGCGGATGTGGAGCGGGTGTTACCTGGCGAATGGTCTGTGTGGGGCAGGGGCGTGGGCGCCTGGCGAGAGCCCGAGGCGGAGCTCAATTTCGGCAATTCCGGCACCGGCGCGCGGCTCGTCATGGGTGCTACGGCGACGACGCCGATTTCCGCAATGTTCACCGGCGATGACTCGCTGCGGCGGCGGCCGATGGGGCGCGTGCTCGATCCGCTGACAAAATTCGGGACCACGTACGAAGCGCGCGATGGCAGCCTGATGCCACTGACATTGCACGGAACGGATCGGCCGATCTGTATCGACTATGAGGTGACGGTTGCGTCGGCGCAGGTGAAATCGGCGCTGCTGCTGGCAGCACTCAACGCGCCGGGGTTGACGCGCATCACGCAGCGGGCGCTGACCCGCGATCACACCGAGCGGATGCTGGGCGCGTTCGGTGCCGAGGTTTCGGTTGAGCCGCTGGATAATGGCGGCGAGCGCGTCAGCGTCATGGGTGAGGCGGAGTTGCGGCCTACACAGATTTCCGTGCCGCGCGATCCATCCTCCGCGGCGTTCCCGTTGATGGCGGCGCTGATCGTGCCCGGATCGGAAGTTTCAATTCCCGGCGTACTGCTGAACCCTCGGCGCATCGGATTGCTCGACACGCTTTTCGAAATGGGCGCGGACATCGCAATTGAAAATCAACGCGAAAGCGGCGGCGAAGAGATTGGCGATCTGGTTGCGCGTTATTCCGAATTGCGCGGCATTGAGGTGCTGCCGGAGCGCGCGCCGTCGATGATCGACGAATATCCCATTCTCGCCATCGCCGCCGCGAACGCCTCCGGCGGCACCGTGATGCGTGGGCTGGAAGAACTGCGCGTAAAGGAAAGCGATCGCCTCTCGGCCATTGTGAACGGTCTGCGCGCTTGCGGCGTGCAGGTGGAAGAACTTGAAGACGGTCTCGTCGTTTACGGCTGCTCCGGCGAACTGCCCGGCGGCGCGACCATCGCCACGCACATGGACCATCGCATCGCCATGGCGTTCCTTATCGCCGGCCTTGCCTCTCGCGCTCCGATCACCGTCGATGACGTTTCAATGGTCGCCACCAGCTTCCCGGAATTTGAGGCGCTGATGCGCAATCTGGGCGCGGAGTTGTCGTGATGCCGACCTACCGCAAGCGTCCGCGCCGTAAGTCTTCCCTTCCCTTCGCGGGAGGGGGCGAGCAATCGGATGCGCAGCAGACGATTGCTCGGGGGGGACACAACCCCACGCAACGCGCGCGTGAGCTGCGCATGCACGCCTCCGCAGCAGAACAGGAGCTGTGGCGCTATCTACGGCGCGGAACGGTACACAGCCATCGCTTCCGACGCCAATTTCCGCTGGGGCCGTATTTCGCAGACTTCTGCTGCCTGCCGGTTCGCCTCGTCATCGAAGTTGATGGCGAACAACATGCAGAATCCGCCCAGGTGCTTCACGACGAACGCCGGACAACTTGGCTGAACCGAAATCGATTTCGTGTGATCCGATTTGCATCCAGTGACGTGGTGACGAGAATCGAGAATGTACTTGATGAGATTGAACGTGTTGTTTCGGAGCAAGAACAGTTGCTTCGATATTCGGAGCCACTCGGAAAGAGACGTGCATCGAAGTTCCCCCTCCCCTTGCGGGAGGGGGCAAATCCGAGCGGCGCAGCCGCGAGAATTTGGGGGAGGGGTAAAGCCGCGCCTGAGCCGAATGCCCCCTCCCCCGCGTCGCTTCGCTTCGCGCCCCCTCCCGCGAGGGGAGGGGGACATGACGATGCGGGCGATGTCCAATGAGCAGATCCATCGTTATCGCGGTCGATGGCACGGCGGCGTCGGGGAAGGGGACGCTGGCAAAGAAACTCGCCGAACATTTCGGATTTGCGCATCTGGATTCCGGATCGCTGTACCGACTGGTCGCGCTTGGTGTTGCAGACGCAGGCGGCGACCCTAACAATGAGGCGGATGCGGCACGCGCGGCGCGGAGGTTGACGCCCGAGGCAATCGAACATGGGCAGAAGGACGATGGGCAAATTCGTTCCGCAGAAATCGGGCACACGGCATCGGTGGTTTCCGCCTTTCCTGAAGTGCGGCAGGCGCTACTGCAATTTCAGCGGGATTTTGCTGCGCGGCCGCCAGGCCAGGCGAAAGGCGCCGTCATCGACGGGCGAGACATCGGCACCGTGATCTGCCCGAACGCCACCGCCAAATTGTTCATCGACGCGGCGCCAGAGATCCGGGCGCGCCGCCGCTGGCTGGAGCTGAAGGGCAGGAGAGAGCAAGCTGACGAAGCCAGGCTGCTCGCCGAGATCATCGAGCGGGACAGGCGGGATCGGGAGCGGATCGTCTCGCCTCTCAAACCAGCGCCGGACGCGCACTTGCTTAATACGACACATTTGGATATAGACCCGGCCTTCGCAGCCGCCCTCGCCTTGGTTCAGCCGAAGGTCGAGGAGGCGCTCAAAGCGTAGCCACAGGGGTTCCAAGGAGGCCCGGCGCGCTTCTCCCGAGCTGGCTTCGCGAGATCCCTTATCCGCCATTGCCCGGCTTGTCCGGGCGACCCAATTGGATCACCCGCATGCGCGGGTGATGACGACCTCTGTGAATTGAACCGTAACGAACCGAACGAACTGAGGAAGGAAACCGAATGGCCATCGCCGCCCAATCCATCGCCACCCCGTCCCGCGACGATTTCGCGGCCATGCTCGAAGCGAGCTTCGACATGCAATCGCCGCAGGAAGGCAATGTCATCAAAGGCAAGATCGTCGCCATCGAGAACGACTACGCCGTCGTCGATGTTGGCCTGAAGACCGAAGGCCGCGTGCCGCTCAAGGAATTTGGCATGCCGGGCCAGCCACCAAACGTGAAGATTGGCGACACGGTGGAGGTTTATCTCGAGCGCGTCGAGAACGCGATGGGCGAAGCGGTGCTGTCGCGCGACAAGGCGCGGCGCGAGGAAAGCTGGATTCGGCTCGAGCGCGGCTTTAACGACCAGACACAGGTAATTGGCGTAATCTTCGGGCGCGTGAAGGGCGGATTCACGGTCGACCTCGATGGCGCGGTGGCATTCCTGCCCGGTTCGCAGGTCGATGTGCGCCCGATGCGCGATGTCGGCCCGCTGATGAATCAGCAGGAACGCTTCATGATCCTGAAAATGGATCGCCGGCGCGGCAACATCGTGGTGTCGCGCCGCGCCGTGCTGGAAGAGCGCCGCGCCGAAGAGCGAACTTCCCTGGTCGCTTCCCTGAAGGAAGGGCAGGTTATCGAAGGCGTGGTGAAGAACATCACCGATTACGGCGCCTTCGTCGATCTCGGCGGCGTCGACGGCCTCCTGCACGTGACCGACATCGCGTGGCGGCGCGTCAGCCACCCGACCGAAGTGCTGAATGTCGGCCAGACGGTCACTGTGCAGATTATCAAGATCAATCCCGATACGCAGCGCATCAGCCTCGGCATGAAGCAGCTGATGACCGATCCGTGGGAGGGTGTCGGTGCCAAATATCCGGTGGGCGCGAAGTTCCAGGGTAAAGTCACCAACGTCACCGATTATGGCGCATTCGTAGAGCTGGAGCCGGGCGTCGAGGGTCTCGTGCATGTCAGCGAGATGAGCTGGGTCAAGAAGAACGTGGCGCCGTCCAAGATCGTCACGCCCGGCACGGAGGTGGATGTGCAGGTGCTGGAAGTGGATTCCAACAAGCGCCGCATTTCGCTCGGTCTGAAGCAGACGCAGGAGAATCCGTGGGAGCAGTTCGCGCGCGAACATCCGGCGGGCAGCACAATCGAAGGCGAGATCAAGTCGATCACCGAGTTCGGCCTGTTCGTGGGTTTGGGCGAGGATCTCGACGGGATGGTGCACCTCTCCGATATTTCGTGGGAGCGCGGCGGCGATGAAGCGGTGAAGGATTACGAGAAAGGCCAGATGGTGAAGGCCAAGGTGTTGGACGTGGACGTGGAGAAGGAACGCGTCAGCCTTGGCATCAAGCAGCTCGAATCCGATCCGATGGATAAGGTCGGGCCGCTGAAGCGCGGCTCCATCGTTACCGTCACGGTTTCCGAGGTGAACGACGGTGGGATCGAGGTGGAATTGACCGATGGCCTGAAAAGCTTCATCCGCCGGGCCGATCTTTCTCGCGATCGCGCCGAACAGCGTCCTGAGCGCTTCGGCAAGGGCGACAAGGTGGACGCGATGGTGACGAGCTTCGACAAGGGCTCCCGCAAAATAGGGCTGTCCATCAAGGCCCGTGAAATGGCGGAAGAGAAGGACGCCGTGGCGCAATACGGTTCTTCAGACTCCGGCGCCTCGCTTGGAGACATTCTTGGCGCTGCACTCCGCAAACGCAGCAGCAAGGCCACGGATGACGAAGGTGAGGAGGGTGAGGACGAATAGGTTTTCGTCTTCCAGCATCGAGTACGAAGGGGCGCTTAGGCGCCCCTTTCTCTTGCGTCACATACAATCAGTAGTTGCAATTTCATGCCTGCGTGATAAAGATGCAGCGAATAGGGGCGAGTCTGAGCACTCAGATGTCTCTGGTCGGTGGCCCGATTTCGGGCGTGACTCGTCGCTCGCTGGGGAGGGGGATGTGTCAGTAAAAGCTGATGCAATCGATAGCGCCGTTCAGGCTGAGCTTCTCGTCGATACGGGTCTCGGAACGGATTACGGCAAGAAGCTGGGTGGCGACTACAACTACAACGAAACGACGATCCAGATATTCCTGAAGTCTGTGGCCAGCCGGCTCGCGCCAAAATACCTCTTCGCCTGGACCACAATCGAGCCGTCGGACGCCGTTGCCAAAACTGTGGCGGAGCTGGAATCCCTCATTGCTGGCTGCACGAAGAACGGTCCCGGGTGGTTCTAGTTTGTCGCGGGGGACGTGACGTGAAGATTTTGCGATATCTGGCCGTTGGCTTTCTGTCTTCCGGCGCGGGAGGGCTTTGTTACGCCGATGGCTTCGTGGGCGCGGAAAACGCCTCACCCTCGGTCTGCGCTCGTTCAGCCAGCGGAGCAGGTCTTATTGTGGATCGCAAAGAACTGACAGAATGGTTGAGCCTTAGCAACGACCTCCGAATCCAAACCACCCCGGTGGAAATCAATAATCCAGCCGGGCGGCGGTTCGATCCTGTGGAGGTTTTCGGGAATTCGGCAGTCAGAGCTCATTATGAGGCGAATGTCAGATTTCCTGAATTGTCGCCTGCAGACGCAGCAAAGAAAGTCCAGTCGCTCGAAGGTACATTTAGCGAGCTCATGCAGTCCATTCACCTCATTGGGAAGCCGGACAACCCCAAAACGTCTCGATTTCATGGCACGGCAAATTTCGAAGAAAATAACTGGCTGACCCAGCCGGACTGGGATGGCCCCATCCAGATCGTCTGCAATCCGCCTGTCGCTGAACCCGCGACGGCGGCAACTTCAAGCGGTGCACTCTCATTTGAAAACGTTCGTGTAAGAGGTACACCGGACACGCTGATAACGGACCGCTCAAAAACCGCTTTCGCGAGCGCGGACTCAGGAACTTTGAGCTTCTCCTACAACGGCCAGACCAACACACGCACAGACATTCTTCAGGCAGCGCTTGGCTACAGCCTTTTGCCGAGCGACGTCCGGAATGCGGCCGTTGTGCCCTACGTGGCCACGAACAGGAACGTGACAACCGTTTCCGGCACGCCGTCGAAGTTCAATATCGAGTATGTCGATGTGGGTACGGTTTTCGCATACACGTACATCGGTAATGAATGGGGAGCCGTGCTGTCCGGAAGCCCGCATTACTTGATGAACCTCGTCGATGATTCCCGCTTGGCCGGCCTGCATGCCGTAGCACAACCAGTGACGAGCACAGGTCCTTTCCGGCTCAATGCCGCTTATAATGTAGGCTGGAATGGCGACCCGCATTCGGCCGACCACTGGCTGGAAATAATGCCGCTGCTCGATTTGCGCAGCGACGCCGATTTTTATACCGACCGCGGGACAGCGCCCCTTACGAATCAGGATTACTTTCGGCTGGGAAGCCGCTTTGGCGGAACGTTCGTGTTGCCCAAGCTCTTCAAGTCAACGCTCACGGTGGCTGATGTCTGGATGTATGGAGTCACGGGCGCACAGAAGCAACTGAACGATTTCCAGACATCGTGGACCGTTTTTCTGGATCCGGAGCACAAGTATTTCGGTTTGTCGCTCGGATACAAAATCGGGCGCATCGAGGAGACGGCGCAGAAGGAGCAAACGTGGATGATTTCTCTGACGGGAAAATACTGATTCGCCGGTATAGCGGCGAGTGCATTGCGCATTGGTGCACGGCAGATTGCCGCGTTGCGCGGGCGTAAGGGTTTCCGTAATCCGGCGGAGCAAGAACGGAAGAGCGAGCCCCATGCCACATGTCAGCATCCGCGCCCCAGCACTGCTTTCACTCGCCGCCGTGGCAACGATTGCGCTCGCCGGGCCAGCTTTGGCGCACAAATTCCAGGTGATCCACGATTTCACGGGTGGACCTGATGGGGCCGTTCCCGGATACACGCTCTTGCCGGACGGCAACAATGCCTTCATCGGCGCTGCCAACCAGGGCGGCGCGGGCTATGGCACGGTGTTCCACATTGCGCGGAAGTCCGGCGCATGGAGTGTCAAGGCGCTGTACAATTTCACCAGTGACGAAGGTCAGCCAGGCTGGGGCGTCGTTCAAGGCCCGAGCGGAAGCATGTTCGTCAATGCAAGCTATGCCGCCGTCATGGGCGGCCCCTGCGGTAGCGCGCTGGAGCTCGATCGCGCCAAGGCGCCGATGAACCGTGTCAAGCTCGCAAGTACCTTGCTGCACACCTATACCAAGTCAGAAGATGGTTGCCCAACCGGCAATCTGCTGCGCGATGCTTCCGGCAATCTGTTCGGCGTGACCCAGAACGGGGGCGCCTACAGCTGGGGTTCGGTGTTCGAGTTGAGCCCGTCAGAGTCCGGCTGGACACAGACCATTCTTTACAGCTTTCAAGGGCAGGCGGACGGGGGCGCACCGTATTCTGAGCTGATTTCCGATGGCGCGGGTAATCTTTATGGGACAGCGTCGGCAAGTACCGTCAACGCCGGCACAGTATTCGAGCTGAGCCCTTCTGGGCAGGGCTGGAGTTACGACGTGCTTCATACCTTTACGGGCGGGAAGGACGGCGGCCAGCCTGTAGCGGCGCTCACGTTCGATCGCGAGGGAAATTTGTACGGCGCCACGACGTCTTTCGGCGCCAAGGGCGGCGGGACAATTTTTGAAATGACGCCCTCAGGCGAAAGCTGGAAGTTTCATGTACTTCACAGCCTTGCCGGCAGCGATGGTCCTGTGGCCTCGCTCGCGATCGATACCGTCGGCGCGATCTATGGTACCAACTTCATGGACGGCGCTGATGGCTACGGCTCCGTGTTCAGCCTTACGCCTGAGGCAGGCAAGTGGCGCTACAAGGACCTGCACGATTTCACGGGTGGGGCGGATGGCGGTTATCCCGGCGGCGGTGTGGCATTTGATTCTGCCGGTCATCTTTTCGGTACAGCCGTGCTAGGTGGAGCAAACGGCAAGGGCGTCATATATGAAGTCACGCCTTGATCGACAGGGTGCTCTGATGACTGACTCGTCGGCTATGGATTATGTGGAATTCAGCGTCAGCGACATAAACCGAACCAAAGACTTCTATGCTTCCGTCTTTGGATGGAAGTTCACCGACTACGGACCCGGTTACACCAGCTTCGTCGATAACGGCCTTGGCGGCGGTTTTACCACCGACCGGCCGCCGCGCCCCGGCGGGCCTCTCTTGGTTTTTCACATGAATGACCTGGAGGCCACGCTGGAGCGGGCCAAGAGCGCGGGCGCGCCGATCACAAAACCCATCTTTGCGTTCCCGGGCGGCCGCCGGTTCGAGTTCAAGGATCCGGATGGCTACGATATCGCCGCCTGGAAACAGGATTAGCGCCACTCACCAGGTCAAAGATTGTAGCGGGTTGGCCACCGTTCGGCGTGACCGCCGAACATCTCGGCGCAGCCACGGATTTCATCTGCCAACTCCGAAAGCAGAAACGCCCTGATCGGTTCCGGCATCCGCAATTTCGGCAAGTTCGCCTTGCGATTGTAACCGGCCGCCAGCCTGCCGCTTTTCTTGCACGGGTTTCCGCCCAGGAATGCGACGATGTCCGCGCGAACGGTTTCCGGCCGGGCTTCCACATCGTCGAAGAAAAAATGACGGAAGGCTATTTCCGGAGCGAAGGTGCTCCAGTTTTGGGCAACCCGCGTGGGGAAGCAGGCGCGCCGCACCTCGCTCTCCGCGAACCATCGCGAGAATGCGCGGACATCTTCCAGCAGCGTGGCATCGAAATGGCCTTCGCGGCTTCGCATGGACAGGTGCGACCACACGCGTTCCAGCGGCTCACGCACCGTCAGCACGACTCTCAGACTTGGGAAACGCCTTGCGATTGCGGCAATGGTTTCGGCGTCAAGATCGTAATAGCCGGGGCTGATGTCTCCCGACAGCAGAGAGCCCTTGAAACGAAACAGCGCGGCGTATTTGTCGATATCGCGTGGCTGGTCTGCGAGGGCGCCCGCTTCCTCAAGGAAGGCGAAATCCACATCGCGTGCAAAGGAGCGCCCTTTCGCCCTGTGATGCGAGAGCTTGCGCAATGTGTTGTCCATGCGGGGCACAGGAACATTCAGGTAGCGCAGCTCTTTCACCGGCGGAATCCAGAAATCCCGATGATGCAGCAGCTGATCGAACAGCCAGTCGGTTGCTGCCTTCACCATACCCACGCACAAAAAATCCGGCTCGGGCTTGCCAAGGACTGGCGCGCGGCGAAAAAGCGAATTCAAAATATTCATGCGGATCGAATGCTGCGTCGTCAGGGGCGATGCTGCAAGTGGCGCTACAGGCCGTATCGGGCCAGCCATTGCTCAGCAGGCCCGCCGAATACCCGTGCGCAATTGCGAATTTCATCGCCTAATTGCTCCACCAAAACCGTCCTGACCGACTCAGAAAGAGGCAATTTTGCAAAGCTGGCCTTGCGGTTGTAATCGGCCGAGAATTTTCGGGTTGTCCTTTGCGGATTTCCGCCAAGAAAGCTGATGATGTCGGCGCGTACATTCTGAGGTGTGGCGACCACATCGTCGAAGAAGAAATGGCGGAACGAGGTCGCCGGTGCGGATTCGGCCCAACGCTGGGGCACGCGGCTGGCAAAAGTCGCGCGCTTTACGGGACTTCGTGCAAACCAGCGGTTAAAGACTGTGCCATCCTTCGCGATCTCGGCATCGAAAGCACTGCGGCGGTGCAGCATCGAAATGTGCGACCACGCGCGCTCAACCGGATCGCGGACCATCAATAGCACGCGCAAATTGGGAAACCTCGCGGCCACAGCAGCGATGTCGGGCGGACTCAACCGCCAATAACCCGGGCTTATGTCGCCTGAAATGTGTTTTCCCTTGAAGCGAAAGAGGGCGCCGTAACGATCCAGGTTGCGCGGGTGGCCGGCCAGCGTGCCCGCCTCCTCCAGAAAAATCTGGTTCGCGCCATAGGCGCGTTTGCCGGTTTCCTTCTGGTGCTTCAGCAGTTGAACGAGATCCTCCATCTGGGGTGTCCCAACATGAAGATAGCGCAGCTCCTTTATGGGCGGCATCCAGAAATCCGGATGCGAGCGCAATTGATCGTACAGCCAGCCGGTCGCCGCCTTCTCCATGCCCACGCACAGAAAGTCCGGTTCCGGGATACCAGGTTTAGAAATCTTGCCAATCAAAAGACGGAATGGATGAAAATTCATTCATTCTCCATCGCTGTTGCCGTTATTTTGGTGCATTCTAAAATCGGAATGTGCGGCGTCAGGCTCTGGCGCGATCGCGATAGCGCTTAACTGAAATCCCATCTACTCTTACGACCGGAGGGGTTCACGACCAAGTAGCGTCGCGAACCATGGACCGCCCAGAAGCGGCAGCTTCCGCGGCTCGCGACAACGGAGACTGCGCAATGACGTTTTCCAGGGTAAGTAGTACCAAAGTATTTACTGCTGCGGCCTTTCTCCTGAACACCGGTCCTGCACTGGCGCTGTCCAATCACCATGATCCCGCGCAAAAGCTGGCGGCCCCCATTTCTGGCGCATGCTCATCCGGTGCGAGCGCTTATAGTATATCGACCGACCTGCAGACCACCCGCTCAAAGAGCTACCAGGACGTGACCGGAACCGCCATTTCCTTCACACAGGGGGCGTCCGGTTGCGTGGAGCTGTCGTTCAGCGCCGAAGCGACGACCGTTCCAGGTGAATTGCTGCTGACTCAGGTGCTGTTGGACGGCCGGGTATGCGCGCCCAGCGATAATATCTTCGCGTCGGATAGCCCCTCCAGCGATCTTTCCGCTCACGCAATGAACTACATCTGCGGGAAAGTTGCGGCGGGCAATCATACCGCGAAAGTGCAGTTCCGAAGCCGCTTCGGCAGCAAGGTCGCACTGGATTATCGGACCACAATAGTGCGTTATACGCCATAGACGTGAGCCGAGTGGAGCGGAGAACCTTTTCCGCTCCCTTCTCCCTCCGATAAGAAGATTTTGCTTCGCCACAACTGCGATGGACCAACAGTTTTCGTGTCGCGTTGATTCGCCGCTGTCCCATCTGTAATCCCGCGATTATGCGCCGATTCCTACTCGCCCTTTTGATCCTCGTTGCAATTGCCATTGTCGGCTTTGCCGTGGTGAACCGGCTGCGGCAGCGGGAGCCACTCGCGGGCATGCCGCCAGTTTTGCACCGTGAGAATCTGTATAGCGAAACGGGGGCAGGCCATTTCAGCCCTGCGGTCGCCGGCGCGTTGCCGCGCGTTTATGTACCGGATGTGAAATCCGGAAACGTGTATGTCATCGATCCCGCAAAGCTGCGCGTGCTTGCGCGCTTTCCAGCCGGGCGGCATCCGCAGCATGTCGTTCCCTCTTACGACCTGCGCACACTATGGGTGGCGGGGAGCGCCGCGCCGGGCCGCGGTCCGGGTTTCGTTATGCCCATCGATCCGAAAACCAGTAAGCCTGGGAAGATCATTCTCGTCCCAGACGCTTACAATCTCTACTTCACGCCGGACGGCCATTCTGCAGTCATCGTGGCCGAAGAAGATCGGCGGCTGGATTTTCGCGATGCGCACACCATGCGATTTCAGCAGACGGTGCGCACGCCAGAGTGCCGCGGCATCAATCACGCCGATTTCTCGATTGACGGTCGCTACGCCATTTTCAGCTGCGAGTTCGGCGGCAATCTGATCAAGTTCGACGTGCGCGACCGCCGTGTGGTCGACACGATAAAACTACCGGCGCCCAGCATGCCGCAGGATGTGCGGATCGCGCCTGACGGGCATCTCTTCTACATCGCTGACATGATGCACGACGGCGTGTTTCTGGTGGATGGCGAGCGCTTCCGGGTCGCGGGGTTCATTCACACCGGCATCGGCACGCACGGCCTGACCGTTTCGCGCGACGGCAGGAAACTGTACGTTGCCAATCGCGGATCGCACGTGGTGGAGGACCGTCCACATGGGCCCGGCAGCATCTCGGTCATCGATTTCGCGACCAACAAGGTCCAACGCACCTGGTCTATTCCCGGCGGCGGCAGCCCGGATATGGGCAATGTGAGTGCAGACGGCCGGTACCTCTGGCTGTCAGGGCGCTTTGACAATGTGATTTATCGCATCGATACGCGCAATGGCGCGATCAGGACGATATCCGTTGGCCGTGAACCGCACGGGTTGGCAATCTGGCCGCTGCCGGGACGCTACTCCCTCGGCCACACCGGCCTTATGCGCTAGGCGTCGCCAGAAATTATTACGCAAATGGCCGGCTCGAGCAATCGTGTGGTAAGTCTGTGGCGATCGAAGTTGGAGGTTTCGCGTGTCGCCACTGCTGTTTGAGAAGGACGATCACGTCGTCACCCTGACTATCAACCGGCCCGAATCGCGCAATCCTTTGGGCGAGGAGGGCGACGGGGAGCGCTTCGCGGCGGCGGCCGAGCGCATCAATCAGGATCGCGACGTCCGCTGTGCCATTTTGACCGGCGCGGGCAGCGCGTTTTCGGCGGGCGGAAATCTGAAAGCGATGCGCGAGCGGGACGGCGCGTTCGCAGGCAGCGGCGTGCACATCCGCGAGAGCTATCGCAGCGGCATTCATCGCATCATTCGCGCGTTGTGGAGGATCGAGGTACCCCTGATCGCGGCGGTGAACGGGCCCGCCATCGGCCTCGGCAATGATGTGGCGTGCCTCGCCGATATTCGGATCGCAGCCGACAGCTCGGTATTCGGCGCGACGTTCCTGAAGGTCGGTCTGGTGCCGGGCGACGGGGGGGCGTGGATACTACCGCGCGTCATCGGCCAATCCCGCGCCGCAGAACTGTTCTTCACCGCCGAAACGATCGATGCGAAAACGGCTCTGACTTGGGGACTCGTCTCGCACGTCGTTCCGGCAACGAAACTGATGGAGGAGGCGCGCGGGCTGGCGCACCGCATCTGCCGCCAGCCGCCGGATGTGCTGCGCATGACCAAGCGGCTGATGCGCGAGGCGCAGACCGGCTCGTTTGAATCCATCATGGAAATGTCGGCGGCGATGCAGGCGCTGGCCCATGCCACCGCCGATCATCAGGAAGCCTTGGCGGCCTTCTTCGAAAAGCGCGCCCCACACTTCAAAGGCGAGTAATCATGGCGCGAGCGGCGCCTCCTGCAGGCGGGACATGATCTTCTGCATCTGCTCCATCCCGGTTTCGTAATGGCGGGCGGTTGAGAAGTCCGAGATCTTCGCCCAGTTCGCCGCCACGGTATCGGCGTCCGCGTTGTGGCCGAGGTTCACGCCCTCCGTTTCCACCAAACGCACGGCCGAGAACACGCCCGCTCCGGCGGCAAGAATGACTCCGTTGGGTGCTTCCTCGCTTGCCAGATACACCACGCCGGGCGTCACGTATTCGGGTTTGAGCATCTCCAGCATGGGCGGCGGCATCAAGCTTTGCGTCATGCGCGTGGCGGCCACCGGACAGATGGCATTGACCCTGATGTTGTCCTTCGCGCCTTCAATCTTCAGCGTGTTCATAAGCCCGACCAATGCAAGCTTGGCGGCGCCGTAATTCGCCTGCCCGAAATTGCCATAGAGACCCGTTGAAGACGTCGTCACCACGATGCGGCCGTAGTGCTGGTCGCGCATGATCTGCCAGCAGGCTTTCGCCGGCATCACGGTCCCCATCACATGCACTGCCAGCACCGCTTCGAAATCGGCGATCTCCATTTTGGCGAAGCTCTTGTCGCGCAGGATGCCGGCATTGGCGATCAGGATATCGATGCGTCCGAAGGCGTCCATCGCCTGCGTCACCATGTTGGCGACGCCGGCATTGTCCGTCACCGATGAGCCGTTGGCGAGCGCATCGCCGCCGGCCGCTTTGATTTCCGCAACGACTTTGGCAGCAGCATCGGATGAGCCGCCGGTACCGTCCACCGCGCTCCCGAGATCGTTGACCACCACCTTGGCGCCGCGGCACGCCAACTCAAGCGCATGGGCGCGGCCCAATCCCCCGCCCGCGCCGGTGACAATGGCAACCTTGCCGTCAAAGCGAATGGTCATGGTTGTCACTCCTGTGTGGCTTGGTCGTTCTTAGCGCATGGCCGCGGGTCGGCGAAATAACGGTTGGCGCGGGAGTGTGGATCAGGAGGCGCGTGGAACCGCGTAATCCGTGAAGCTGGTGGCGCGGAAAGCGGGCAGCTGTTCCAGCCGCTCCCACAGTGCATCGAGCGTCGGGAACGACTCCGGGGAGAAGTATTCCGGCGCGGTCACCTTCAGGTAGTTGATCATGCAGCCGGTGGTAATCTGCGCCTGATCGAGCCGTGCATCATCGGGCCAAGGCAATGCTTCCAGCGCGGCAAGCGCGCCGGTCCCTTGCGTGAGGCAACGCGCAATCCACTCCGGCCAGCGGAACTGCGACGGCCGGATCAGCCGCTCGTAATTCGCCGTCCCGAATTTGTCGATGGCGCCGGTGGCGAGCGCGATGCGGCGCAAGCCCTCGCGGCGCTCAGGGCCGCTGCGCGGAAGAAGCGCGCGGTCCGGACCAACCTGCTCATCCAGCCAGTCGAGGATGGCGGCGGAGTCGATCAACGTTTCGCCGCTATCGAGAACGAGTGAAGGAATGCGCCTCAGCGGATTGGTGGTCCGCATGGAATCGAAATCGCCGAACACCGAGCGAGTGTCCTGCTCGTAATCGAAGCCCAGCACACGCAGCGAAATCGCCACCCGGCGCACATAAGGGGAATCGTATTGCCCAACCAGGATCATGGGCGTGGTTTTCGCAACGCGCTGGCACCATGGTCAATGCCGCTGCTGCATGGCAGCCGTGCTATCGCCAGCTCTTACGAAGCCAGGCATTCGCCGGGCGTTCGACGAAATAATAGAGCAGGGCGCCCCAGATAACGCAGAGGATCAGCAGCGCGGCAGGCTCGATAATATGGATGGTGCGTATCCATTGCGGCGCGGGATTCGGATAGAGGCGCTGTTCGGCCACGCGCAAAAGCTGCAGGAATGTGGTCTGCCCCATATAGATGGCGAACGACCATTCACCCAATAGCCGCAGCGGCGCCGACTGAAACAATCGCGCCACGATTCCACGGTCGAATGCCAGCGTGAGGATGATCGCGAACAGCGGCGGCAGCACCCAGTAATCGCGCACCGTATGCGACCAGCCGGTCTTGTACACCGCGTAGAAAAAGACGGCGAACACAAGAATCTGCGCCGCCGAATGCCAGTGCGCCGGAAGCGCATCGCCGCGCGGCCGCATTTCGCGATACAGGACGGCGAGTCCCGCGCCCACGGCGAAATCGCCGATGCCGCGCGCGATGCCCCAATCGTAGGTAATGTCGAGGCCAATGCGCGGCTTAATCAGCAAGTGCAGCACGAGAAGGCCGAAGACGAGCGACGCAAGTCCGGCCAGAAAACCCTGCCGGGCGACCCACAAATAGATTGGGAAGATGAGGCAGAGGAACCATTCCACGCTCACGAACCACGCCACCCCGTTCCACGATAGTTTCGGAAACAGGTGCCACGCCTGCACCAGAAACAGATTGCCGATGAAACTCCAGAAGCTGGTGTAAGGGTGATAGCCCGGCGCATCGTAAATCGAGATGTAGTGCCCGCGCGCCGCCAGCCAGCGGAAGAACAGCACCATCGCCAGCATCAATAGCAAAGTGAACAGGTGCAGCGGGTACAGCCGCGCCAGCCGCGCCTTCAGGAAGGGAAGGTAGCCAAACTGCGTCCCCTCGCCCCCTTTAGGGGGAGAGGGGCTGGGGTGAGGGGGCGACTCCGGATACTGAGCTGGCAGAGTTTGCGATTGTGAGTGCCCCCTCACCCTGTATCCCTCTCCCCCACTTCGTGGGGGCGAGGGGATTCTTCTCCGGCTATACACATGCACGAGGATGAAGCCGCTGAGCGCGAAGAAAAACTCGACCCACAGATAACCCTTTGCCACGAACACATCGAACCAGC
Organism: Rhizomicrobium sp.; assembly: GCA_036269195.1. Taxonomy (GTDB): domain Bacteria; phylum Pseudomonadota; class Alphaproteobacteria; order Micropepsales; family Micropepsaceae; genus Rhizomicrobium. Next base: position 782,702 of record DATASO010000012.1, on the reverse strand, counting down.
GAAGGTTCTGATACCCGTGCGCTTCGTGATAGTGGTAGAGTACGAGCAGCAGCGGCGGCAGCGCGCGTGCGCCGGCGAGCGCGCGAATTTCCGCAGGTTTCGCGGTGGCTCCGCTTTCCGGCATATCCCCTCCGAATCGCAGTCCAGCTTAGCGCGGCCGAAAGCTTGTTCGAGCGCCTCCTCCAGCGCGGGTGCTGTCCTAATTAGCCCGCCAGTGTCCTAATTCGTCGGAGCGGGTGTCCTAATTTCCAATACAGTGCCAATCCCAATAAGTCTCCGGCCTTCCTGTAGGCGTTCGCGTTGGGCAGGGCTGCGTGGGGGTGGGGAATACGGGCCGGCCATGCGCGAGATCACGAAACAGGCCGCGTCAACGCCGCAGAACGGAGTTGATCCGTCTTTGTTCTCTCCTGCGGAAAATCGGTGTACAACGCGCGAGATGGAAAATTCGATATTTAACCAACGACAGCATGCAAGAGTTGACGGCCAAGCGCGGCAGCTTGGGCACCGGCTTGCCGACGCCGGCCGGGAAGGCTACCCCCTCCTCAATTTCCGGAGGTTCGAATGGGAACTTTGGGAACTCTGCTTGGCGGATGGGGGAGGGAGAACGATTCCATGAAAACAACGATCAAGATGTCGGGTAAGTGCCTCTTCGGCCGCCCAGATATGGTTCATGGATGTGAGGGTGCCGAATGCGAATTCTGCTGACCGGAGGCGCCGGCTTCATCGGCTTCCATGCGGGAGCGGCGCTGCTTGCCAGCGGGCACGAAGTGACCGCGCTCGATAGCCTCAATGCCTATTACGATCCGGCGCTGAAGAAAGCGCGGCTGGGGCAACTGGCGGAGCGTCGTGGATTCCGCTTCGCCGAATGCGATATTGCGGACGCCGGCGCCCTGAAGGCAGCCGCCGGCGACGGGCCGTACGACGTCATCCTCAACCTCGCGGCGCAGGCGGGCGTGCGCTACGGGCTGATCGATCCTGGCTCCTACACGCGGTCCAACCTTATCGGGCATCAAAACATTCTGGAATTCGCGCGGCACCATCGCGGGCTCGCGCACCTGGTCTACGCGTCGTCGAGTTCCGTGTACGGCAACGATTCCGTCGCGCCATTTTCGGAAGACGCCCGCGCCGACAAGCCGGTCTCGTATTACGGCGCCACCAAACGGGCAGGAGAGTTGCTGTCGCATTCCTATGCCGAGCTGTTCGGGCTTAAGCAGACTGGCTTGCGCTTCTTCACTGTGTACGGACCGTGGGGACGGCCAGACATGGCATATTGGCTGTTCACCGACGCCGTTCTTCGGGAGAAGCCATTGCCGGTGTTCGGCGGCGGGACCTTGCGGCGCGATTTCACCTATATCGACGACATCGTGTCCGCACTGGTGCGTATCGTGGAGACGCCGTTTGTGGTTAAGCGCGGCGCGCCGCACCGCATTTACAATCTCGGCAACAGTCATCCGGAAGATGTGCTGACGCTCATTCGCTGCATTGAAGCGGCGACCGGCAAATCCGCGCGCATCGAGGATGCGGATGCGCCCCCGGGCGATGTGCGCGAAACCTACGCCGATATTTCGCGGGCGAAACGGGATTTCGGCTTTTCGCCGTCCACCTCGCTGGCGGACGGCGTCGGGCGCTTTGTTGCCTGGTATCGCGACTACACCAGGCTCTGACTTATGCCGCATTACGACGTGGCGATTGCCGGCCTTGGCGCGATGGGTGCTTCTGCCGCGCTGCAGCTGTCAAAATGTGGCGTCAGAATCATCGGCTTCGACCGGTTGCACCCGCCGCACAGTTTTGGCTCCTCGCACGGGGAAACCCGGGTCACGCGACTTGCGATTGGCGAGGGGGAACATCTTACGCCGCTCGCAATGCGGTCGCATGAGATATGGCGCGAAATCGAGGGCGAGGCAGGGGCCCGTCTGCTGAGCGAAACGGGCGCGCTGATCATCTCCAGCGAGCGAAACGCCGCACAAACGCATGTGTCCGGATTTTTCAGGCGAACCGTGGCAATAGCAACAAAGTTCGGTATCCGGCATGAAATTCTGAGCGCCGCGCAGATCCGCGCGCGCTGGCCGCAGTTCAACATGCGCGATGATGAGCTTGGCTATTTCGAGCCCACGGGCGGGTTCGTTCGCCCCGAGGAGTGCGTGCGCGCCGAGCTCATGCTGGCCGGCCGCCGCGGCGCGGAGCTGCACGTCAACGAACCGGTGCTCGGATTCGATGCTTCATCGGGTGGAGTAACCGTCGCAACCGATCGGGGCCGTTATTCTGCGGACAGACTGATCATCGCTGCCGGGGCCTGGCTGCCGGACTTGTTGGGCGACCGGTATGCCCGGCTGTTCAAAATTTATCGCCAGACGCAGGTCTGGTTCGAGGTGGAGGACACAGGCGCGTTCGCGCCGGAGCGTTTTCCGGTCTTCATCTGGGAACTGCAGAATTCGACGCGAGGAATTTACGGCTTTCCAGCACTTGACGGCGCGCGTGCGGTCAAGATCGCCAGCGAATGCTTCGAAACCACCACCACGCCCGCGGAAGTCAACCGCGATGTCTCCGCCGATGAAGTCGCCGCGCTGCACCATCTCGTTGCGCCGAATTTGCGGGGCGTGACGTCAGGATGCCTCAAATCGGCGGCCTGCCTGTACACCGTGACGGCGGATTTCGGCTTCGTCATCGACACCCATCCGGACTGCGAACGCATCATCATCGCCTCGCCGTGTTCCGGCCATGGCTTCAAGCATTCCCCAGCGATCGGTGAGATGCTGGCCGATATGGCGCTCGGCCAGACGCCGCTTTTCGATATTGCACCCTTCGGTCTGCGGCGGTTCCTCGAATAGGAAGGCAGCAAGTGTGTTCGGCGCTAGCTTCCCTTCTTCGTGAAATCGGGCCGCCACTCGGGCAGCCCTGCGCGCCATTTCACGAAGGCGATCCAGTCTGCGGCCAGCGCATCGGTCTGCGTCTTCGTCGAGCCGATGCCGTGGCCCGCTTCCTCGTCGATGCGCAGCAGCACAGGATTGGGTGTGCCAGAGGCAAGCAATGCAGCAGCAAATTTCGCGGGCTCCCAGGGCGAGACCCGCGGGTCGTTCAGGCCGGTGGAGATCATGACGGCGGGGTAGGTCACGCCGGGTTTCACATGCTGAATCGAATCCATCGCGTACAGATTCTTGAATCCCTGCTCGTTCGTGATGGTGCCGAACTCCGGAATGTTCGGCGGGCCGTTCGGCGAGAACTCGGAACGGATGGTGTTGGCGGCGGGCACCACATCGATCGCGCCGGCAAACAGATCGGGGCGGTCTGTAACGGCGCGGCCAACTGTAATGCCGCCCGCCGAGCCGCCAAGGATGAACAGGCGGTCCTTCGTCGTGATGCCCCGGGCGATCAGATCTTCGCCGCAGGCGATCAGATCCTCCCAGGTGTTGTGCTTGTTCGCGTCCTTTCCGCCGAGACGCCAGGGTTCGCCAAGTTCACCGCCGCCACGCACATGGCACACCCCGTAAGTGATGCCTTCTTTCATCGCGACCGCGCGCCGCGAACTGAAATCGGCAAGTTCGGAAATGCCGTAGGAGCCATACGCTTCCACCATCGCGATCTGCGGCTTCGGCGCATCCTGTGGCTGAATCAAAGAGAGCGGCACCATCGTGCCGTCATGGGCCTTCGCCTCCAGATCACTTACAACGAAATTCGTGGGGTCGATGTCGCCGTGAACGCCGAGCTTCAGATCGGTGAAACGCTTTGTCTTCGGATCGTAACGATACTCCGAAGGGGCCAACACCCAGTTGGAGAACGCAATCGTAATCCCCGGCCTGCGCGGATCGCTGAAGATTTCCGAGATGTGGCCTTTGGCCGGCAACGCAACCTCCTCGATCCGCGTGCTACCTGCCGGCACGCGCAACAACTGCGAATAGGCGTCGTGCCGTACGGAGACATACACGCCATCTGACGCCGCGTGTACGTCCTCGATCACACGATCCGGCTGTGCCGGCACCAGAACGGTGGCTGTCGAAAGTGGTGCTCCGGCCTTCACATGCAGCACCTGGAACGTCGGTGCGTTGTGGTGAGAAAGCAGATAGACGTCGTTGCCGCGCATATCCAGACGGGTGACGTCGTCGCTGCGATCCACGAAGGGTTTCCACGGCGCATTGGGACTGCTTGCACTCGCCGCTGGCGCGCTCCACAGCCTGATCTCGTTCTGCACGCCATTGATGGATGCAAGTAGCGCCGTTGGTGAGCCGGGACTGATCTGCACAGCGGGTGTTTCGTCCGGCGCGAAGCTGGTGCCTTTGCCGATGCCATTGCCAGCGACAGCAACCGGCGTGGATTTCATGTCCCACACGTCGGCCGTGGAGTTCTTGTATTTGTTGATCGGGTCTTCGCCCGGCGCGAGCTGTTTCAGTCGGATGAAATAGACGAGCTTCGAATCGTTGCTCCAGGACGTGGCGCCAAAATCCGTGCGATCGATCGGGCCAGCGACCTGTTTGCCGCTCGCCGCATCGTAGACATAGAGCGAGGCCGCTTCCGATCCACCTTGCGAAATGCCCACGGCGGCTTTTCTGCCGTCGGGCGAAGCGAGGAAGTAGTTGATGGCGTAAGGCTTGCCGCCATGCGAGGCGCGAATCGCGCTTACGTCCACCAGCGTGCGGGTGCCTTTGGCATCGCGCACCATCAGGTTGAAATTGTCGGCGCCCGGCGCGCGCTCTTCGTAAAAGGCGCGACCGCCATACGAAGCGTAGGACTGAATGAGGCCGAAGCTGCCGGTGAAAGCGGCGACACGCTTCGTCAACGCGGCATGCGGCGGGATGGCGTCAATCACGCCACGCGTGTAGGCGCCCTGCGCCTTCATCCAGTTCAGCGTCTCGGGGTCAAGCTTCTCCATGTACCGATAATTGTCGGTGACCTGCTGGCCGAAGAACGTTTCGGTGACGGGCCGGACTGGCGGCGGCGGAGGCTGCGCAGGCGCGCCAATGGGCGCGAGGGGATCCGTCGCCGTGGCGGCTATCGCCGCGAAAGCAACAGAACAGGCAACGCAGGCGAGCGCAGCAGCGAGTTTCATCGAGTAGTCCCCAGGCCAGAAGCGTGGGTTTTATAGTAGCAGCACCGAGAACCTCCAAATCACCTTTCCCCGGCCGCCGCCTGCGATTACTTCTGGCACCTAGGGCAATAGAAGGTGGAGCGGCTCGCCTGTACAATTCGCTTGACTGTTCCGCCGCAGTCGCCGGGGCAGGTTTTTCCTTCCCGATCATATACCGCGAAACGATGCTGGAAATCTCCCAGTTCACCATCCACCCGCTTGTGGTCGCGGAGTGAAGAGCCGCCCGCTTCGATGGCCTCGCGCAGCACGGCTTTCATCGCGGTAACCAGCGCAGGCATCGTTTTTGCCGTGACGTTCTTTGCCAGCCGCTTCGGCGAAAGGCGCGAGTAAAAGAGCGCCTCGCATACGTAAATATTGCCAAGGCCGGCGACCACCCGCTGGTCCAGCAGCGCGGATTTGATGGGTGTTTTTTTGTCGGCCAACGCATTCTTCAAGTATGCGGTGTCGAAGGCTTGCGACAGGGGCTCGATTCCGAGATCCCGAAACAGCGGGTGGTGCTCAAGCCGCTTCGTTTCGATCAGAACCATGAGACCGAAACGGCGGTGATCGGTGTAGACTATCCGCGCCGGCGCATCGGTTTCGATCACCACGTGATCGTGCTTGCCATGCCCCACTTCCGCGGGTGCCGCGTCGTACACGTACCGGCCGAGCTTGCGCGCGTGTCCTTCGGCGTACACGCTCATCCGGCCGCTCATGCCGAGGTGGATGACGAGGGTCTGTCCGTCGTCCAACTCCGCCAGCAGATATTTTGCCCGCCGCGTCAGGCCGGTCACTTCGCGGCCCGTCAGGCGCTTGGTGAACTGTCTCGGGAACGGTACCCGCAGGTCGCCACGGTGGGTTTCGGCGTGCGTGATCCTGTGGCCTTCCAGCACCGGCTTTAGGCCCATACGCACGGTTTCGACTTCGGGGAGTTCAGGCATGCGTCCAATACTGTATGTTCGCGCGCCATGAGCAATGCCCCCGACGCAACCGCGCCGTTCGGTTTCCGCGACGTGCCCCAGGCCGAAAAGGAGGGATTGGTCCGGGAGGTGTTCTCCTCTGTGGCACGCCGCTACGACCTGATGAACGACCTGATGAGCGGCGGAGTCCACCGGCTGTGGAAGGATGCCATGGTCGAGTGGCTGAATCCGCGCCCCGGCTGGCGTGTGCTGGATGTGGCCGGCGGCACAGGCGACATCGCCTTTCGCATTGCCGATGCGGCGCGGCGGCGCAGCGGCGCAGCGGACATCGTCGTCTGCGACATCAATGGCGAAATGCTTGCGGAAGGCATCCGGCGCGCACAGCTCAACGCGCGCGGAGCCATTGAATGGATACGTGGAGATGCTGAATCTTTGCCGATCGCCAGCACATCGGTGGATGCCTACACCATCGCATTCGGCATCCGGAACCTAACCCACATCGACCGCGCGCTCGACGAGGCGCGACGTGTGCTGAAGCCGGGCGGCCGGTTCCTCTGCCTCGAATTTTCGCGCTGCCAAACGCCGGGACTGGATGCGCTGTATGACCGTTTCTCTTTCTCCGTTCTGCCGCGCTTGGGCGGTTGGGTGGCGCAGGATGAACAAGCCTATCGCTATCTGGCGGAAAGCATCCGTCGCTTTCCGCCGCAAGCCGCCTTCGCGAAAATGATTGAGAAGGCGGGGCTGTCCTGCGTCACGGTGCGGAACATGGCAGGCGGCATCGCCGCGCTGCATTCCGCCTGGCGGTTGTGAGCCCATGCTCCGTACGCTGAGCAACATCCGCCGCCTGCTGCATGCCGCGCGCGTGCTCGCGAAGCACGATGCGCTGGTGCCGCGCGAGTATCTGGCGGGAATGCCGTTTTCTGTACGCATCATGCGCCGCATCCTTGGTACACGGGAGGCACACACTGAAGGTCTTGCGGCCGGCATGAGGCTGGCGCGTGCCTTTGAAAGTCTTGGGCCTGCCTACATCAAGCTGGGGCAGGTGCTGGCCACGCGGCCCGATCTCATCGGCGACGATGTGGCGCTCGCGCTGGAAACCCTGCAGGACCGTTTGCCGCCCTTCCCGGTCGAGACTGCGAGAGAACAGGTCGAACTTGCGCTGGCAAAGCCGATCGACGACATGTTCGAGCAATTCGGCGACGCCGTAGCCGCAGCTTCCATTGCGCAGGTCCACGAAGCAATCACGACCGATGTGCCGCCGCGCCGGGTGGCGGTGAAAGTGTTGCGGCCAGGCGTAGAGCAGCAATTCGCTGAAGATCTTTCCGCCTTTGCCTTTGCCGCGCGAATTGGTGAGCGCTTCTCGGCCGAGGCGCGCCGGCTGCGGCTGGTCACCGTCATCGAGCGGCTAACAAGTTCCGTGGCGCTCGAACTGGACCTGCGCATGGAAGCGGCCGCGGCCTCCGAGCTACGCGAGAACACGAAGAACGACGAAAATTTCCGCGTGCCGGAGGTGGATTGGGATCGCACCGGCCAGCGGGTGATGACGGCGGAATGGATCGATGGCATTTCCGTGCGCGACCCGGCGGTGCTGCAGGCGGCAGGCCACGATCCGGGCCGCATCGCCGTCATCGTGATTCGCAGTTTTCTAACGCACGCGCTGCGCGACGGTTTTTTTCATGCCGACATGCATCAGGGAAATCTGTTCGTGGATGCGGAAGGCAGGCTGGTCGCGGTTGATTTTGGCATCATGGGGCGGCTGTCGCCCGATATGCGCCGCTTCCTGGCGGAAACGCTCAACGGATTCCTGAATCGCGATTACATGCGCGTGGCCGAGGTGCATTATGACTTCGGCTTCGTCCCGCGCACCCATGCGATCGCCACCTTCGCACAGGCTTTGCGCGCGATCGGCGAGCCGATCTTCGGCCGCACCGCGCGCGACATGTCGATGGGGCGTCTGCTGCAGCAATTGTTCGACACGACGCGCCGCTTCGACATGGCAGTGCAACCGCAGCTTTTGCTGATGCAGAAGACCATGATGGTGGCGGAAGGCGTGGCGCGCGCGCTCGATCCCGGGTTCGACATCTGGGCCGCGTCTCGCCCTGTGGTCGAGCGCTGGATGGTGCAAAGCGTCGGGCCGGAAGCGAGGCTGCGCGATGCCGCGGAAGGACTCGAGGCGCTGTCGCGTGTCGCCCAGCATCTGCCGCGGCTTGTGCGCGATGCGGAAGCCGTTTCTCAGATGCTATCGGAAGGCGGTTTGCGCCTGCACCCAGATACGATGCGACACTTCGCACAGGTCCAGATCCGGCGCGCAAAACACCTGCGCATTGCGATCTGGACAGGCGCAGTCGCTCTCGCGCTGCTGGTCGTTGGTCTCTGGTTCTCGCGTTAGGAAACGGGCGAGGATTTCAGCTGGTGTCGGAAATCTGGCGGGTGGCGCGACACGACTCTCAAGTGGCCGCCATCGCAATCCCGACTCGCACTTTGCCCGATCACATATACATTGAGATTGACGGTGTGGTCCGGGAGTTCCGGAACGCTCGGCACTCGAACCGTCACGCCGTACTGGCCAACCTGTTCTTCGGTTGCGAGTACTTTTTTGAATCCAGGCGGCACGTCGCTCGGTGTTGCAGCGATTGTCAGCACTACGCGGACATCGGAATTCGTGTCGCGCTGCTCGATGGGCGCGCACGCCACGACGATTTCGTCGCCCGGCTCGACGCTCGGCACGATTTCGCTGCCGCTGCCCAAGCCTGCTACGGCAGTTGCCGACGCGGTTTGCATCGGCACCTGCGCGCTTGCGGGAATGGCAAAGCTTGTTGCCAGAAGAAGCGCTATGCCGGCCCAAATCTTTTCCACGGGTGCCTCCCTACGACCCAATCTGACTCTCAGCATACTCGCCTTTCAAGGGGTTCCCAATAGTTCGGCTGCGTTGGTGTCGCAGGAGGTGCCTTCGGGGCAACAGGAGGAAAACGAGGTGCGAGGACGTAATCCGTAGGCTTTGCTGGGCCTATGCAGGGGGGGTGCGGAGCGGGAGGGGGGCGCCTTTGGCCGCTAGGCCGCGATTTTTGCGCGACATTTGCCATAGGCCAGCTGGCCGATTGCCTTGGGAAAGGGGGCTGGGTCGCCCTTTTTCACATGGCGCCCCGGGGGCTGCTCCTGCCTTTGGTCACTAGCGATCTCGCCTTTCACGCGGTCGTGAATGGCGCGGCAGGCGAAATGGACAGGCATGGGAAGAGAGTCACCCTTATCCGAGAACACTTGCCAGAAGGTCTGGGCGATCGGTGCAGATGGCGTCCACGTCGAGAGCACACAGCCGGCGCATGTCGGCATCCGCGTTTACTGTCCATGCGCCGACCTTCAGCCCAAATGTGCGCGCCTCATCAATGAATACGCGTGTAACGTCACGGTGCATGGGATACCAGCCGTCGCCGCCGGCAGCCTTGATGGAGCGGAGGATCGAACCGGCGTAATTCACCGCATCGTAGCCCCCAGCCCATGGAGACGTCCCGGTTCTTGCCCAACGGCGGAGTTGTTGCAGCGCGGGTTCTGACGGCGGCTCGTCTGCCGCAGGTGGTGGTGCATCGCCAAACCAGCTTTGTGGCAGCGTGATGAACCAGCATTCGATCTCGGGTTCGAGTTGTTTTGCGTACAACAAGCCGGGCCAGTCAAAACTCACGAGCGTAGTCCGCGCCAGGTAATCGTGTTTGCGAAGTACCCGGAGCGTGGCCTCGGCAAGCGCTTTCGGATCGGCCGACATATTGCGATCGGTGAACGATGTCTTCAGCTCTACAAGCAAGCGAAACGGTTTGGGCGCGGCCTTTGCAACTTCGATGACCTCAACCAGGCTCGGAATGCGTTCGCCGTCGCGCCATTGCACGGACGCATGCTTGCGCATGTAATCACTCGCCGGGCCGGCACGGCCGATATCGTATTGGCGGAGGTCCGCGAGGGTAAGCTCTTTGAGGTACGGTGTTGGTTTGGTCAGCCACCCGCCGCTTACATCGCGGCAAAGCTCCGGCTTTAGACAATAATCGTGAAACACCACCACTTCGCCGTCGCGCGAGAGCTGCACATCCAGTTCCGCACCTTCGCACCCCAGCGCCACCGCATTGCGGAAGGCTGCCAACGTGTTCTCGGGAAACAGGCCCGCTCCGCCACGATGCGCAATGTTGAGAATCATGACTGTTCTGAGAATTTCCGTCCCGCCAGTGACTTCTACCATTGCTTGATAAGAATGAACTCCACAGGCGGACTCCCTAGTCTTTATGGCAATGGGAGAGCACAATCCAGCCGACTGGAAGAGCAATTCGATGCGCAAAGGGTGGGCTCAATTCGTCGCGCAGACGGCATGCACGGGACTACTGTTGCTTCCTGCTGGCGCGGATGTAGCGGCGCATTCGCAATCGCGAAGTTCGCTCACGCAAGCGTATGCATTCCTCGCCGAGCGCATGGACAGGTATGCCCAAGGCGGCGCGTTGCGCCTCGTGCAGAGTTATGTGCCGACGGCCACGTTTTCCAACGGCGACGTCAGCTACGCCTACGACGACGATGTAATGATCGTCGCTTTGCTGGCCCGGGGGAAGCCGGACGATGTCGCCCGCGCGCGTGTGCTGGGTGACAGCCTGCTGTTCGCGCAGGCGCATGATCCGCTGCCGGATGGACGTGTTCGTGCTGCCTATCATGCGCGGCATCTTATCAAGCGCGACGGCTCGCCGGATATCGCAGGCGCGACCACAGATACGGGCAATCTCGCCTGGACGGGTCTGGCGCTGGCCCAACTGTATCGCGCGACTGGCGAGCAAAAGTACCTGTCCGGCGCGATCGCTATCGCGGGTTTTGTGCAGACGAATGTATACGACACGCGGGGCCCCGGCGGCTACACGGGCGGCTTCCGCGGCGATGGGAAGAAGATCACGTATAAATCCACGGAACATAACATCGATCTCTACGGCCTCTTCACCATGCTCGCGCAACTCACGGGGAAACGAGGCTGGAGCGACGACGCGCAGCACGCACTTACGTTTGTGCGTGCCATGTGGAACAGCCGCAAAGGCAATTTCTACATCGGCACGGTTGACGATGGGATCACGATCAACAAGGACGATCCGACGCCGGAGGACGTGCAGACCTGGAGTTACCTTTCGACGGGGCTCACGCAATATCGAAGCTCGATTGACTGGGCGGTGGAAAATCTTTCCGCCATCAAGGGCGATTTCGAAGGCTTGAGTTTCCAAGTGAGGGATCGCAGCGGCGTGTGGTTTGAGGGGGCCGCGCACGCTGCCGGGGCGCTTGAGGCGCGCAACTTGTCAGGTGACGCAAAAACGGCAGCGCGACTGCTCAATGACATCGAAGTCGGACAGGCGCAGGCGCCGAACGCGAACCGCAAGGGCATCGACGCCGCCTCGAAAGACGGGCTTGAAACCGGCGACGGTGGCGACAAGTACTACGCATCGCTGCACATCGGCGCCACCGCCTGGTATTGCCTCGCCAAACAATCCGCCAACCCGTTCGCTTTACTTCCGCAGCGCTAATCTGTTGCGCCTGTGTCACGCGCGGAGAGAATGGAACGCATGCGTGGCGCGCGTGTTGACTTGCATCGAGTGCAAGCCTACCTCTCCACCCATCGTCAACCACCAGCGAGTCATTCACGATGAATTGCATTGGCATCTTCATCACTGCTGCCGGGCTCACGCCTTCTGGCGTGCAGCCGGTTGCATCGGCTCGCGAGGTGAACGCGCATTAGATTCGTCTAGTCCGTTCGACGGTCCACCCCTCCCGAGCCCGGCAAAGCTTCGGAGGGGATTTTTGTGCCTGCATTCCCCGCGCGGCTTTCCGGGTTCGGTATTAGAAAAGCCCGTGTTATGACTGACATTGCCGAATTCGACATCGCCCACGCCGGACGCCGCGTTTCCGGTCACGGCCTCGATGCGTGGTTTGCGGAAGTCCGCGAGCTCCTGAAGCTTGCGGGGCCGCTCGCGCTCACCCAGCTGGCGCAGATGACCATCATGGGCACCGACATGTTCATGCTGGGTCACTACAGCACCAAGGCGCTCGCTTCGGCCACGCTGGGTAACACCATCTTCTTCTTCGCGTGGCTGCTTGGCTTCGGGCCGGCCTCGGCTGTATCGCCGATGGTTGCGCACATCCGTGGCGGCTCGCCGAACAACCGCGCCGGCGTGCGCGCAGTGGTGCGCATGGGGCTGTGGTCGGTGTGGATCGTGTCCGTGCCGCTGTTCGTGCTGCTCCAGTTTGCAAAGCCGTTGCTGATCTTTTTCGGGCAGCAGCCGGAGCTTGCGGAGGGCGCCGGTCATTTCGTCGGCGCGCTGGCCTTCGGATTGCCGTTTACGCTCGGCTATCAGGTGCTGCGCAATTACACGACTGCGCTCAGCCGCCCCACGGCGCCGCTGATTGTGATGGGCTGCTCGATCCTGTTCAATGCGTTGGCCGATTACGCGCTGATCTTCGGCCATTTCGGCTTCCCGCGATTGGGTGTGCTCGGCTCGGGCATCTCGAGCTCATGCTCGTTTGCGTTCGCCTTTTTCACCATGCTGCTGGTGATCCGGCTCACGCCGGCCTTGCGCAAATATCGCATGCTGCGCCGTTTCCATCGGCCGCATTGGGAGAAGCTGTCCGAAGTGTACCGCCTGGGTTTCCCCATCGGTCTCACCACGATTTTCGAGGCGATGCTGTTCAACAGCGCCACCTTGGTGATGGGCACGTTCGGCACCGCGGCCGTGGCGGCGCACCAGATTTCGCTGCTCATTCCGTCCTTCACCTTCATGGTGCCGCTGGGCATCGCCATGGCGGCGACGGTGCGGGTGGGATTGGCGGCCGGCGCGCGCGACTTCGAAGCCGTGCGGCGCGCGGGGTACAGCGCCATTGTCATCGGCGCCGCCTTCATGAGCATGATGGCGGTGACGTTGTGGGTTTTCCCGCGCGAGATCGCGTCTTTGTGGCTCACGGATTCACCGTCGGCGCTCGAAGTGATTGCGCTGGCGGTGGTGTTCCTGCACGTCGCAGCGGCGTTCCAGATTGTGGACGGCATTCAAGTGATCGCGGCGCTATCGTTGCGCGGCCTCAAGGATGCACGCGCGCCGATGTGGATTGCAGGCGCGAGCTATTGGCTCGCCGGCGCGCCGGTGGGACTCATCCTGGCCTTCCCGTTTCATATGAAAGGGTTCGGCATCTGGATCGGACTGGCGTTCGGATTGCTCGTGGCCGCAGTGAGCATGTGCTGGCGGTTCCGATACCTGAGCCGGAACCGCTAGCGTCATGCCGCCAGAGGCAGGCCTTCTTCTTTCAGCGCGCGCTGGACGGAGGGGCGGTCCGACATGCGCCGGTAAAGGCATTCAAATTCGAGAAGCATGAAAGATCGAACTCAATCTTCTTTGCCCAGGTGAGCATCACGAACAGGTAAGCATCCGCGACAGTCATGCGATTGCCCATCAGGAAGCGATTGCCTTTTAGCTGATCGTTCACGTAGGTCAGGCGCTTGAGGATCTTGTCTTTCGCCTTGCGCTTTTCCAACTCACTGCCGTTCTGGAAAAACGGCGCAAACGACTTGTGCAGCTCGGTAGTGATGAAGCCCAGCCATTCTTCCAGCCGGTAATGCTCCATGCTGCCGGGCTCCGGCGTGTAGAGCTTATGGCCGGTGTGATCCGCCAGGTAATTCAGCACTGCGACATTTTCGGTGAGGGTGCTGCCGTCATCCAGCTGAATGGTGGGCACGTACCCTTTCGGATTGACGCCGTAATAGTCCTGGCCGTTCTCCGTTTTGTGCGATTTGAGATCGACTTTCTCCAGTTGCAGCCGCAGATCGGCTTCATCGACGACGATGTGCGCGGCCAACGAACAGGCACCGGGGGAATAGTAAAGTTTCATGGCGAACTCCTCGCCCCCGCAGTGGAATAACGCGGGAGTGCGGGAGGCGTTGCGCTCGGGTTCCGAAGCCTTGCTTTCAGGTTATCCCTTCGAACAGCGCCGTGGAGAGATAGCGCTCGGCGAATGAGGGGATGATGGTCACGATCATCTTGCCTTCCATTTCTGGCCGCGCGCCTACCTGCAGCGCGCCGGCTACCGCGGCGCCGGACGAGATTCCGCCAGGAATTCCCTCAAGCCGTGCCAATTTGCGCGCCATGTCGAAGGCGGTGGCGCTCGGGATGGTAACCACTTCATCGATCACGCTGCGGTCGAGAATGGCGGGCACGAAGCCGGCGCCGAGGCCCTGGATGGGATGCGGACCCGGCTGGCCGCCGGAGAGCACCGGGGACTCCTGAGGCTCCAGCGCGATGATGCGGACCGATGGTTTACGCGCCTTCAGCACTTGGCCGACGCCGGTGATCGTGCCGCCCGTGCCAACGCCGGAAACGACAGCATCCATTTTGCCGTCCGTGTCGCGCCAGATTTCTTCGGCCGTTGTGCGCCGGTGAATGTCCGGATTGGCGGGATTCTCAAACTGTTGCGGCATCACTGCGCCGGGCGTGGACTCCAGAATTTCGTGCGCCCGCGCGATCGCGCCCTTCATGCCCTTTGCAGCCTCGGTGAGCACCAGTTCCGCGCCCATGAGCGCCAGCATCTTGCGCCGCTCGATCGAAACCGATTCCGGCATGGTCACGATCAGGCGATAGCCTTTGGCGGCCGCAACGAAGGCGAGCGCAATTCCGGTATTGCCGCTGGTCGGTTCCACCAGCACGCTCTTGCCGGGTGAAATGAGGCCCTTGGCTTCCATCGCCTCGATCATGGCAACGCCGATGCGATCCTTCACGCTGGCAATGGGATTGAAGAATTCCAGCTTCAGCAGGATGTCGGCTTTCACGCCGGCATCTCTCGCCATCCTGTTCAGCCGCACCAGCGGCGTGTCGCCGATGGTATCGGTGATGCTGTTGTAAATGCGCCCGCGGCCGGACTGATGTTCGCTCGCCATGTGCCTCTCCGTTGTCAATGACCTGTTGAACCGAAACCGCCCGCTGCGCGGCTCGTGGCCGGCAGCTCATCGGTTTCGACAAATTCGACCTGTACGTGCCGTGCAACGACCATTTGCGCGATCTTCATGCCGCGTGTTACGCGAAACGGTTCTTCGCCCAGATTGATGACGATCACCTTGATCTCGCCGCGATAATCGCTGTCGATGGTGCCGGGCGCGTTGAGCATCGTGATGCCGTGTTTCAGTGCGAGGCCAGAGCGCGGACGGATTTGCGCTTCGAATCCGTCCGGCAGCGCGATGGCAATCCCGGTGGGGATTGCCGTGCGCGCGCCCGGGTTGATTTCAACATCGCTGTCGGTGGCAGCGAGTAAATCGAGACCTGCAGAACCAGCCGTTGCATACGCCGGCAGGGGCAGACCCCGCGCATGCAGTAGCCGTTGGATGGAAAGTTTCACGCGGCTGCCTTGCCCAAAGCGTTGGCGATGCGCGCGGCAAGGCGACGACCGACTTCCATTTTGCTCATCTGCGGCCAGTCTTCCACGCCAGAGGATGTGATCAGATGCACTGTGTTCGAATCGCCGCCCATGATGCCGGTGGAGGGGGACACGTCGTTCGCGACGATCCAGTCGCAGCCTTTGCTGACGCGTTTGGCCTGCGCGAGAGCAACCACGTCGTCGGTTTCCGCCGCGAAGCCGATGACGAGAGCAGGGCGGTGCGGCCCGTGTGCGACGGTGGAAAGAATGTCGGGGTTGGCGGTGAGCGTAATATCCGGGGTGCTGCCGCCCTCGCGCTTCTTGAGCTTGCTGTTGAACATCTTATCCGGCCGCCAGTCGGCGACGGCCGCCGCGAACACCGCGACATCGACCGGCAACGCGGATTCGCAGGCCGACAACATCTCGCGCGCCGTTTGCACTTTCACCAATTTCACATTGCGCGGCGGCGCAATTTCCACTGGTCCGGAAATGAGTGTTGTGTGTGCGCCGGAGTCCGCCAGCGCGCCGGCGATCGCATAGCCTTGCTTCCCGGAGGAGCGGTTGGCAATGAAGCGCACGGGATCGAGCGGCTCCTGTGTCGGGCCCGCCGTCACCAGCGCCCTGACGCCGGTCAAAGGGCCAAGCGCGGAGTCTGACAAAGCCGACTCGATTGCTGCGACGATTTCCTCCGGCTCCGCCATTCGGCCCGGTCCGAATTCGCCGCACGCCATCTCGCCGTCATTGGGGCCAACGAACAGCACGCCATCGTTCCGCAGCACGGCAAAATTGCGCTGTGTGGCGGGATGATTCCACATACGCACGTTCATCGCGGGCGCCATCAGGACGCGCTTGTCGGTAGCCAGCAGGGCGGTCGAAGCCAGATCGTTGGCACGGCCATTGGCGAGCTTCGCCATCAGGTCTGCGGTTGCGGGAGCGACCACCACCAGATCGGTTGAGCGGGACAATTGAATGTGCCCCATCTCGGATTCGTCGGTGAGGCTGAACAGATCCCGGAACACCGTTTCGCCGGTGAGTGCGGAAACGGATAGCGGTGTCACAAATTGCGCGCCGGCAGACGAGAGAATCGCGCGCACGGTGAGCCCTCGCTCTTTCAGCCGGCGGATCAGTTCCAGCGACTTGTACGCGGCAATGCCGCCGCCGATAATCAGCAGGACGCTTCTGCCATGCATGGTACGCAAATCTCCGTCGCTGGCCGGGAGAGGGCGTGGTCAATATAAGGAATGACCGGCGTAAAGTGTAGGCACGCCGGGCAAGCGCAATCGAAAGGTTTTTCCATGATGGGGCATCTGGTAGGCATTGCGCGGGCATATGAGTTGGGTGCGCCGCTGGAGGAAATGCCCGCGGTGTCCGTCTTCGTCGAACAGGGCGTTGAGGGCGATGCCCGCGGCAGGAAAAACGGCCGCCAGGTCACCGTGCTGTTTCGTAAAGGTTGGGAAGACGCCTGCCATGACGTCGGTGCAGACCTGCCGTGGATCACACGGCGGGCCAATCTCTTGCTGGCCAATGTCGATTGGCCACGCGAAGCGGGCGGATTGCTGCGCATTGGCGATGTCGAATTGCAAATCACGATGGAAACGCGCCCCTGCCATCTCATGGACCGTGCGCACGATGGCTTGCGCGCGGCCCTGCGGCCAGGCTGGCGCGGTGGCGTCTGTTGCGTCGTGCGCCGGGGTGGCAATATCAAGCTGGGCGATGCCGCCGAATACGTGGACCGATGACGCCTGAGGACATCATCCACTTCTGGGCGGACGAGGTGGGCGAAGCGCGCTGGTTCCAATCCGATCCCAAACTGGATGCCGAAATCGCAGCGCGTTTTGGCGATGCCTATGCATCGGCGCGCGAGGGTCGTCTGGCCGAATGGGAGGAAAGGCCTGAAGGTGCGCTCGCGCTGATCCTTCTGCTCGATCAGTTTCCACGCAACATGTTTCGTGGCGGCGCGGAAGCGTTTGCCACCGACGCGCAGGCGCGCGCCATTGCCGATCACGCCATTGCGCGGGGTTTCGACTTGGAGTTTGCGTTAGATTTACGTGTCTTCTTTTATTTGCCGCTCATGCACTCCGAGCATCTGCCGGACCAGGAGCGTTGCGTAATGCTTGTGACGGACAGGCTTGGCCCAGACAATCATCAGTATCCTTACGCGCTCGCCCATCGCGATGTAATCGCGAAATTCGGACGCTTTCCTGGCCGCAACGCTGCGCTGGGGCGGGCCTCGACCCCAGCGGAAGTCGAGTTCCTGAATTCGGAGCCACTTTTCTAGAGTGTCGTCGGCTTTCTGTTGCAGCTTGCGCGCTCGCGGAGTGCGTGCACACTCATCGCGCAACAGACAGATTATGCCGATGCCGCTCGATCCATTGTTGAAGGCTTTCCTCGATCAACTGGCGGCGCAACCGCAACCAAAATTGTGGGAGACGGAGGCGCCGGAAGCGCGCGAGCTGTTCGCCGCGTTCATGCAAGCGGTCGGCCCAAAGGATGTGCCGATTGGTAGAATCACCAATTTCTCCATTCCCGGTCCGGGCGGGGACATCCCCGCCCGCCTATATTCCCCTATCGCCGCCGGTAGCGAGCCGCAGCCTACGCTCATCTTTTTTCACGGGGGCGGCTTCGTGATCGGCAGCATCGACACGCATGACGGGCTGTGCCGCATGTTCGCGAACCTTTCCGGATGCAGCGTGATTTCGGTGGAATACCGGCTGGCACCGGAGCACAAATTTCCGGCGGCCGTGGAGGATGCGTTTGCCGCGGCAAGCTGGGTTGAAACCAATGCCGCCCAGCTCGGTGTCGATGCAAATCGTCTCGCAGTGGGTGGCGATTCGGCAGGCGGCACGCTTGCCGCGGTCGTATCGCAGATGGCGCGCGACAAGGGCACGCCAAACCTTGCGTTTCAGATGCTACTCTTTCCGGCGACGGATATTTCCGCGGACACGAATTCCAGGCGTGCCTTCGCCACCGATTACTTTCTTGATGCAAGAGACATCGACTGGTTCTTCCGTCACTATCTCGGGGCGGAGGCTGATCGCGCAGACCCGAAAGCATCACCCTTGCTGGCCGAAAACTTCGCCGGCCTGCCGCCCGCCTACGTCATGGTCGCGGAATTCGATCCACTGCACGACGAAGGCGTGGCCTACGCTGAAAAGCTGCGCGCCGCCGGCGTCGCCGTGACGCTCGACGATCGGCCCGCCATGGTTCACGACTTCATCCATTTGCAGGCGGTTCTGCCGCAAGCCGCGGAGGCACTGGATTCTGCTGCCAACGCCCTGAAGGCGGCGCTTACGCCGGGATGAGCTTTCCCGGATTGAGAATGCCTTGCGGATCAAGGGTGCCTTTGATCGCGCGCAGCACCTCGATCCCGATTTCGCATTTTTCCTGCGTGATCCCCGACAAATGATCTTCACCGTGATAGTGGCTGATTGTGCCCCCGTTCGCGAGTACGGCTTCGACTGCCGCGCGTTTGACCGCCTGGCATTGCCCGAATTCATCGCCGAGCGCCCGTGGAAAGATGTACGTGAAATGGAGGCTCGCGCCATCGCTACAAGCGTGACCGGTGTGACACATGACAATGCCGTGCGCCAGGGGTCGCGGCACGGTCTCGGCGATGGCACGCTCCAGCGCTGTCTTCACACCTTCGTAAAGCGCTTGCAGGTTCGCCCAGCTTGTCGCGGTTTCCATCGTATCGACGCCAAGCCCACGATCAAGCATCGTATCGCGGAGGTAAGGGCTGCTGAAGCGGCTCTGCTGCCAGTGGCGCACAGGTCCGGAGCCCAATCGCAAGGCGCCATGTTCCCGCGCGATACTGCCGAAGGTCTTCTTCGCTAATTGCACGCTCTCGGCTGAACCTTCGAAGGCCGCCAGCAGCAGGCACGGCCGCTCGTAGCGCCACGAATTGAGGATGGCCGCGGATGCGCGCTGCAAGAGCGACGGGCTGTCGCCAAGCCTGTCGAGTGCGCGGTGGAAACGTGCTTCTTCGGCATCCGACAATCGCAGCATGGCCGTGGGAACGCCACTCTGCATGGCGCCGCGAATGGCGGCTGTGCCGCTGGCAAAGTTGCGGAAGAGGTAAGCACGCCCCGTTGTTGCTTCCGCTGCACGATGCAAACGAACGGTCGCGCGGGTGATAATGCCGAACACGCCTTCCGAACCAACGATGAGATCGGTCAGGCGCGGCCCAGTTCCGCTTGCCGGAAAATCGCTGCCGCGCAACATGCCGCGCGGCGTGGCAACCTCCACCCCGGCCAACCAATCTTCCGGTCCCCCATAGCGGTTGAAGAGTTGGCCTGTACCCCGATGCGCAATCCATCCGCCCAAAGTGGAGAATTCAAACGCTTGCGGGAAGTGCCCCAAAGTGAGTCCGCGCGCCGACAACGTCTGTTCCAGCGCCGGGCCGAAGATTCCGGCCTGCGCCGAAACCGTGAGCGATTGCGCATCGATATTCTCCACCCGATGCATCGCGGAGAGGTCGATTGTAAGAACACCGTTATGACCGGAGCGGCGTGGCTTCACGCCGCCAACCACGCTGGTGCCGCCGCCAAAGGGCACCACAGCAATCGAGCGCTCGGAGGCGAACGCTAGCAGCGTCAGCACATCGAGATGAGAACGGGGATAAACGACCACATCCGGCGCGTCGCCGAGATCGCCCGCGCGCAAGCGAAGGAGGTCTTGGTAACTCCGCCCGCCTGCGTGAGAGGCGCGCTCGAATTTGTCATCGCGCACCGCTTCACCGTCCAGTAGGCGGGCAAGAATGCGCCGGTCAGCGGGCGTCAAATTAGAGTGGGGAAGCCAGATGTCTTCGAGGGGCCGTGCCGGCGTGGCCAGCAAACTGGGCATGCCCAATTCGGAGGCAAGCCACGACCACACGCCATTGCGTGTTGCGAGATCGTCCGGATGGCTGGCCCATCCCCAGCCGTTCCAGCGCAATTTGCTGCGATCGATTGCCATGCCACGTGTGCAATTTTGTTCAAATTTGAAAGATCGCAGGGTGTAGGGGGCAAGGCAAAGGCTGCACCAAGTTATGGTGAACGAACGTCGGACCTGAGAGGTGCTTGCGGGCGTGGAGGACACGGGCCGTTAACCACGAGCGAAGTGCTCAGGCCAAGTTTTGTGCGCGGAAGTTCTGTTCAACTGCGGTAATTTCCGCGCACGTCTGCGATGGGCTCCAGCCGAGCGCGCCGGCCATCAGATGCGCACAGACGTCAAGTGCCGCAGCGCCTGGATGACCCAGTTGCCCAACGCCGGTCCGCCGCATCACGGCATCCTCCAGGGTCAACCCCATCTCTTCGCGTATCGCAAAGAGAACCTGCGCGGCGATGTCGCCGGACTGCGAAAGCGTCTGCCGCAGGCTTGGGTCTGTTTCGGTTAACTGCAACATCTGCGGCGCCCGTCCGCCGTACATCCGCGCGATGTGGTCGCTGGAGATTGTTTCAAGTGCAGCGGAAACGGCCGGCGTACCGGGAAGTCCAGAGATGGCCGTCGTGCATGGCCGCACCGATCTGCCTAATTTCCGGACGATTGTGTCCACCGTCTCCTCTGCAAGCTGTCGCGAAGTCGTCCACTTGCCGCCAATGACCGAGAACAGATTCCCCACGCCGTCGTCACGGTCGTGATCGACGATTTCCGCGCGACGGCTGGCGGCATACGTGTTGCCGCCGCTGCCGTCATCCACGAGAGGCCGCAAGCCGGCGTAGAAGTGCTGCACATCTGCACGTGTTAAATTCATAGACGGGAGGTACGTGTTGATGACGTCCAAGAAAGTTGCGATATCGCTTTCACTCACACTTACTTGATCGGGCGAGCCGGTGAACGCCTTGTCCGTGGTGCCGAGCAGCGTATGCCCGCGCCACGGCATCACGAAGAAGTGGCTACCGTTGGCAGCAACCGTGAGTGCATGCGTGCGCGTCATCGCCGGCACGATCAGATGGATGCCTTTCGAGCGCATCAACCTGTGAGATGCAGGCCTGTTCAATGCTTTGGCAAGGAAAAGGCCCGCCCACGGCCCGGCCGCGATCACTGTGAGCCGCGCGCGAATGTCGAACGGCGCCTCGCTGAAGGCATCGGCAACCTGCGCACCCTCCACTCTGCCATCCCGCAACAGCAGACCTTCGGCTGCCAGGTGATTGGCCGCCACGGCGCCATGCGCCCCCGCATCCAGAACACATTCGAGCGCCAGCCTTTCGGGAGAATACATCTGCGCGTCGTAGTATCGGAAAGCGCCTTCGAAGCATTTTCCATTCAGCGAAGGCTCAACCGCCAGCGCCGTCTTCGCAGTCAACCAGCGATGACCGGGAATGCCTTGCGCGGAATCGTCCAGCCATGCCCGGTCGAACGACAATGCGTCGTAAAGCGAAAGACCTGCGGACAGCATCGCTCGCGCTTTCCATCCTGCGCCGTACAACGGAATGAGGAAGGGCAGCGGATGCACCAGATGCGGCGCAATGCGCTGCCAGATGCGCCGCTCGCGCAGGGACTCGCGCACCAGCCGCAGCTCGAGATTGCGCAGGTAGCGCAAGCCGCCGTGGATCAGCTTGGAATTGTGGGCGCTGGTCGCATGCGCGAAATCTTTTTTCTCGACCAGCGCCACCGAAAGTCCGCGCATGGCGGCATCGCGTGCAATGCAGGCACCGGCGATTCCACCGCCGATCACCAACAGGTCGAAGCGCTCGCTGGCGAGGCGCCTGAGATCGCGTTTCATCGAAAGCGGCCGCCCTTGTCAGATGCTCGCGGCGAGGTATTAGAGTGGTCGAAGCCAAACCATTGCAAGAGAAACGGCATGCCGCAAGCGCGCGCCAACGGCATCGATATCGAATATGAGAGTTTTGGCCGCAGAAGCGATCCTGCGGTGCTTCTTATTATGGGTTACGCGGCCCAGATGACGATGTGGCCAGTGGCGCTGTGTCAGGGATTGGCCGCGCGCGGTTTTCGCGTCATCCGCTTCGACAATCGCGACGCCGGGCTTTCGGCGCACCTTTCTCAATTGGGCGTGCCGAATGTCGCCGAAGCGTTCATGAGGGCGGCGATGGGTCAGAAGGTAGCGGCGCCCTACACCCTGGATGACATGGCGGCCGATACCGTGGGCTTGATGGACGCACTGGAGATCGGCACCGCGCACATTGTCGGCGCCTCCATGGGCGGAATGATCGCGCAGATTATCGCCGCCAAGTACCCCAACCGCACGCGCAGTCTGGTGTCGATCATGTCGACCACTGGCCGCCGCGATCTTCCGCAGGGCAGGCCGGGTGTCATGGCAGTGCTGACCATGCCGCCGGCGAGTAACTCGCGCGCAGATCGTATGGCGCAGGGCCGGAGAATCTGGACTGCCATAGGCAGCCCCGGTTTCCGTCCAACCGACGAGGAACTGACAGGCGTGCTCGAACGCGAAGTAGATCGCGCACCCTATGATGGGGAAGCGCCGGCCCGCCAACTGGTGGCGATCCTCGCAAGTGAACCGCGCAACCAGATGCTGAAATCCGTGGGAGCCCCAACGCTGGTGATCCACGGCGCGGACGATCCGCTGGTGCCGGTGGAGAGCGGCAGGGACACGGCTGCTTCCATCGCCGGCAGCGAACTCGTGATCGTGCCCGGCATGGCGCACGACTTCACCGACGCGCTGGTGCCGATTTACCTGCAGTACATCGGCGATTTTCTTATCCGCGTAGAGCGCAAGAAGGCGGCAGCATGAGGCGAATATCCGCATCGGCAGCAATGGTTCTGATAGCGAGCCTGTTCGGATGCTCCGCCGCAACCGCCTCTGTCGATCCGCAAGCGGCCGCTCCCAGTCAGGGGCCAAGGATCGTGCTGCCGCGGGACAACGACGAGTATGCGAAACTGGCTGCGCAAGCCGCCGCGCACGATGGGAGCGTGGATTTCCACGCCCTGCGATTTACCTACCTTAAAAGCGCGGCGCGCCATCGCGACGCTGGTTTTCACGACATGAAGGAGAAGATGCTCGTCGCGGCGAAGGCTGGCGACGACGCAGGCGTGCGTTCCGCGGCCGAAGGTCTGTTGTCGATCAACTACGCCGACGTCGCGGGTCAGGCATTTCTGAGCCGCGCCTGTGAGCAACTGCGCGACCGTGCCTGTGCGGCGCAGGCGGATTTCGTTGCGCGCGGCCTGATCAAGTCGATCATGGACAGCGGCGATGGGAAGACCTGCAAGTCGGGTTGGGAAGTGGCATCGGTCGATGAAGAGTATTTCGTGCTCAATCTGCTCGACGCGATGCCCAAGAAGCAGGCGCTGGTGATGGGTCCGCCCAGCTGCGACATGCTCGACACAAGCGACAAGGATGGCAACCCGGAGACCTTTAATTTCCGCATTGATGCGGTGCTGGCGGACGAAGCGGACATGTTCAAGCAAAGATAGACGGGTGCTCTGGAATTAGGGCGCCGCCATGCTGGTTTCGCAGGCGACGCCCTAATTCTATTCGTTCACGACAGAATGAATTCTAACAGATCGGCGTTGATCACGTCGGCGTGCGTCGTCGGCATCCCGTGTGGGTAGTCTTCGTAGGTTTTGAGCGTGCCGTTCTTCAGAAGCGCGGCCGACTTCGGCCCGGCATCGGCATAGGGCACGATCTGGTCGTCCTTGCTGTGCATCACCAGCATCGGCACCGTGATCTTCTTCAGGTCCTCGGTGAAGTCGGTTTCCGAGAACGCCTTCACGCAATCGGTATGCGCCTTGACGCTTCCCATCATGCCCTGACGCCACCAATTGTTGACAATTCCGGGAATCGTTTTCACGCCCGGACGGTTGAAACCGTAGAACGGTCCTTCCGGTACATCGCGGTAGAGTTGCGCGCGATTGAACGCGGTCTGCTGTCGGTAGCCGTCGAGCGCTTCGAGCGGCATCCCCTCGGGATTGGCATCCGTCTTCAACATCAGCGGCGGCACCGCGCTGATGATCGCGCCCTTTGCGACACGATCCTCATATCGCGCGATGTAGTGAACGACTTCGCCGCCGCCCGTTGAATGGCCGACGTGAATCGCGTTGGTCAGATCGAGATGCTTGGTCAGTGCGGCGAGATCTTCGGCATAGTGATCCATGTCGTGTCCGTCGGCGACCTGCGCCGAGCGGCCATGGCCGCGGCGGTCATGCGCAATCACGCGATAACCGTGGCCCAAGAAGAACATCATCTGGTTGTCCCAGTCGTCGGCCGACAACGGCCAGCCATGGCTGAACACAATGGGCTGACCGGCGCCCCAGTCCTTGTAGAAAATCTCTACGCCGTCTCGTGTCGTGATCGTTGGCATGGCTTGTCCTCCTTTTGGAGCACCCCCAACACAGCGCCTTTCGCTGCTCTCGCACGGGCGAGCCTACGCCTGATGGTCAACGGCAGCGAGTCCGGCGCAACAAAAAAGCCCCGCAGGGTCGCGAGGCTTCTTGAATCTGTTACGAGGCGGGCGGCGGCCTATTTAATCTTGCCTTCCTTGAATTCGACGTGCTTGCGCAGCACAGGATCGTACTTTTTGACCGAGAACTTTTCCGTCATAGTGCGCGTGTTCTTCTTCGTCACATAGAAGAAGCCAGTATCGCCAGAGCTGTTGAGCCGGATCTTGGCCGTGGTCGGCTTTGCCATCTGAAAAGTCCTCGCAGTGCTTGAAGGGCGCGAAATCTAGTCAGCCGGCGTCCTAAGTCAAGGCTGGAGAAATCCCGGCATCCTAGAGCCTAATCTTGCGGCCCCAAGATATCGCATTCCAAGCATCAATGCGGGAGATGTAGCGATTCCCGCGTCGGCTCCGCGATATGCCTGAGTGCCCGGCTCGCGTGGTTTGCATCGCACTTGCGCGCGATATCGGCGAGCGAGATCACGCCAACCAAGCGCTTGTCACGGTTCACCACCGGCATGCGGCGCACCTGCAGCCGCGCCATGTTTTCGGCGGCCGTTTCGACGCCCTCATCCTCGTAACAATACAGCACATGATTGGTCATCGCCTCGCGCACCGTCGTTCGCGCCGGATCCTTGCCACGGGCCACTGCGCGCACCGCGATGTCCCGATCGGTGAGCATACCCACGAGACGAACGTTCTCGCTTACGGGCAAAAAGCCGACATCGTCTTGCGCCATCATTCTCGCGGCCTCGTCGATCGTCATGTCGGGATCGGCTATATCGACGCTTCGCGTCATTGCTTCTCTGATTTGCATGAGTGCCTCCTTAGGCCCCTTGAGAAGCTAACGAGAGGAAGCGACGGCAGTTTCAATTGCTGCTTTTGCAAGTGTACCCGCAACATGATTTGATCTACTTCTGTGAACGCAGCACACCACGCGGCAAAGTTTATCTGCGGCAACACGGAGTTGATGTCGCCGCCCTTGGTGCCGGAAATACGGCTGCATCTCGCGACAGAAGTGGTGCCCTTGTGGCGCAAGACGGAAGAAGAACTGGAAGCCGAAGGCATTCCGCCGCCCTACTGGGCCTTCGCCTGGGCCGGCGGCCAGGCGCTTGCGCGATATCTGCTGGACAATCCACAGGTGGTTGCCGGCCGCTCAGTTCTCGACTTCGGCTCGGGCTCAGGTCTGGTGGCGATCGCTGCGGCAAAAGCCCGTGCGGCAGAGGTGCTGGCATGTGATATCGACCCGTTCGCGCGCCAAGCGATTGCGCTGAATGCAGAGGCGAATGACGTGAAAATGAGCACTGCATCGGATGATGTGATTGGCTCATCCGCTGAGTGGGACCTCATCCTGCTGGGCGACATGTGCTACGAACATCCCCTGGCGGAACGGCTGCTGGCATGGCTGACAAATCGCGCTCGCCACAGTACGCGCGTCCTGCTCGGCGATCCTGGCCGCTCGTACTTTCCCAAGTCCGGCGTTCACAAGGTCGCGACCTATCGCGTGCAAACCACGCGCGAACTGGAAGATCGTGAAATTCGCGAAACCAGCGTCTACGCGCTCGAACCGTAAAGCCGCGTATGGCCGCTGTTGGCGTTTGCCCCAGGGCCATGCAAAGGTGCGCGTCACGAATCCGACATGAATACAAAGATGTAAGGGGCGAGGATGGCTGGACCTCATATGGACGAAACGGGCGTGCTGGAAGGCCCGGATCAGGATAACGATCTGCGGCGGGCGCTTGGGCCAGTACACCTGATTGCGCTGGGCATCGGCGCCATTATCGGCGCCGGTATCTTTGTGATCACGGGCCACGCGGCGGCCACCTATGCCGGTCCCGGTGTGGTGGTCTCGTTCGCGATTGCCGGCCTGGGCTGCCTCTTCGCCGGCCTCTGCTATGCCGAATATGCCGCGATGATCCCGGTGGCGGGAAGCGCCTATACCTACACCTTTGCCACGCTCGGCAAGTTCATGGCCTGGTTCATCGGCTGGAATCTGGTGCTGGAATACCTCGCGGCCTCGTCCACGGTCGCCGTCGGCTGGTCCGGCTATTTCGTGGATTTCATGACGAAGCAGCTGCACACGCCCGTACCCGCCGCGTTCGCAGGCGCGCCGTTTGCAGTGCACGGGTTCCACAATTTCGTGGCGACGGGCGCTCTGTTCAATTTGCCCGCTGTCGCGCTGATTGCACTCGTTACAATCGTATTGATCGTTGGCGTGCACCTCTCGGCCAACTTCAACAATGCCATGGTGGCGATCAAGCTGTGCATCGTGGTGCTGGTGATCGCCGCAGGCTTGCCGCATGTTGTGGCGGCAAATCAAACACCCTTCATACCAGCCAATGCCGGCCCTTGGGGCACCTTCGGCTGGAGCGGCGTGCTGCGGGCCACCGGCGTGATCTTCTTCGCCTATATCGGTTTTGATGCTGTGAGCGTGGCGGCGCAGGAAGCGCGCAACCCGCAACGCGACATCCCGATCGGCATCCTAGGCTCGCTCCTCATCTGCACCGTGCTCTACATGCTGATGTCGTACGTGCTGACGGGGCTCGCCTCCTACACCACTCTCAACGTGGCGCACCCGGTTTCGATGGCGACGGAATCTCTGCCCGCGACTCGTTGGCTGTCGCCGTTCGTGAATGTGGGCGCGATTGTCGGCCTTGCCTCCGTGGTGCTGGTGCTGATTCTCGGGCAGTCGCGCATCTTCTATGCGATGGGCAAAGACGGCATGATCCCGCCGCTGTTCTGCGATGTTCATCCGCGCTTCCGCACGCCGTGGAAAGGCACCATAATTACCGGCTTCTTCGCGGCGTTGCTGGCGGGCTTTCTGCCGCTCGATATTCTGGGCGAGCTTGTCTCCATCGGCACGCTACTCGCGTTTGTGATTGTCTGTGCCGGCGTGATGATCCTGCGGACCAAACGGCCTTTGATCCAACGGCCGTTCCGCACGCCCCTGGTATGGATTGTGGCGCCGCTCGGCATCATCATGTGCAGCGCGATGATGGCGTGGTTGCCGTTCGACACCTGGCTCCGCCTGCTGGTGTGGACGGTTATCGGCGTCGTGATCTACTTCGCCTACAGCGCCCACAATGCGCGGCCGCCGCGCTTTGTGCTGCGTGACGCAGTGCCTGCCCCGGCGGAATAATATCATGGCACAGGCAGACCTCGCCGAGTTCACCCAGCCCGAACCGGTTGTCGCAGAAGCGCACCAGTTGCGCCGTGCGCTCGGGCCGGTGAACCTGATCCTGATCGGCATAGGCGCCATTATCGGCGCCGGTATTTTTGTCTACACCGGCACGGCCGCGGCGCAGCATGCCGGGCCGGCCGTTATTCTCTCCTTCGTGATCGCCGGATTCGGCTGCCTGTTCGCGGGCCTCTGCTACGCCGAATTCGCCTCCATGATTCCAGAGTCCGGGAGCGCCTACACTTACGCGTATGCCACCATGGGCCGCTTCATGGCGTGGTTCATCGGTTGGAACATGGTGCTGGAATATCTGGTGTCTGCCGCGGGTGTAAGCTCCGGCTGGTCCGGTTATTTCGGTAGCCTGTTGGGCGATTTCGGCATTCACCTGCCGGCGCAATTCATGGGGCCGCCACTGGCGGGAAACGGCATCAGCAACATTCATCTGACCGGCGCCATCATCAATGTGCCCGCGGTGGCGTTGATTGTGCTGCTCACCACGTTCCTCGTTGTGGGTGTGAAGGAAACCGCCCGCTTCAACGGACTGATGGTGCTGCTGAAGGTTGCGATAGTGCTCGCCGTGATCGTGTTCGGCCTTTCCTACGTGCGCATGGAACATCTCACGCCGTTCATCCCGCCCAATGAGGGGCATTTCGGCAAGTTCGGCATCTCAGGGATACTTGCCGCCTCGGGCGTGGCGTTCTTTGCCTATCTTGGCTTCGAGGCCGTGAGTGTGGCGGCGCAGGAAGCGCGCAATCCGCGCCGGGATATCCCCATCGGCATCCTGGGTTCGCTGGGAATCTGCACCGTGCTTTACATGCTGATGGCGGTGGTGATGACGGGCATCACCGATTGGCGTACGCTGGACGTGCCAAGCCCCGTCTCGTTTGCCGTTTCGAAAATCGATGGCCTGAAGTGGCTCGTGACTCCGATCAACATTGGAGCGGTTGTGGGGTTGGCGTCGGTGGTGTTTGTGTCGCTTTACGGCCAGTCCCGCGTGTTTTTCTCGATGGCGCGCGACGGCTTCCTGTGGCCGCAGTTCGCTTCTGTGCACAGCAAATTCCAGACGCCGGCCTACGGCACCATTGTCGTTGGCGCATTTGCAGCGCTGCTGGCGGCGATTTTCCCCTTCGACGTACTGGCCGATCTCGTCTCCATCGGCACATTGGCGGCCTTCATCGCCGTGTGCGCGGGCATCCTCATCCTGCGCGTGACCACGCCGAAGGCGCGCCGGCAGTTCCGCACGCCCTATGTCTGGTTCACCGCGCCGGCCGGAATTTTCGTTTGCAGCGTTATGATGGTGAGCCTCGGCTGGGCGACATGGATCCGCTTGGTTATCTGGACGGCCATTGGCCTCGGCATCTACTTCGCCTATGGCATCAAGCATGCTGCGCCGTCGAAGTGGACTGTGGCGAACGAAGGATAAGGGGGCTATTCACGATAGCCGTGAATGGCCGGACAATAATTGACCGGCTTGGGATCGCTGAGCGGGTCGAGATCGGACGTCCAGCAATCGCCGAGCACGGAGCAATAGCAGGCCTTGAATTTCAGATGCAGCCGCGCATCCGCAAGGCGCTTCCAAACAGCATCGTTCGCCGGTGTGCGGTCAATCACAATGAGGTCTGTGTGCTCACCCGCCCGATACAGGCCGGTCGCTTCGCTCTCCCACACCAGATTGAGCTTGTTCAGCTGCGGCCATCCGGAACCCGCCGGCAGCCCACAACAGATGTGGAGCAGTTCGGCTAAGCCGTGCGCCTCATGACCGCGATAGCGCACTATAAGCGATTTCAGCCGAGCAGGGCCCACGCCTTCATTGGCGATGCGCAGGGTCAGGCGCTCGTCCACCCGCATCGTGTGATAGATCAGAAAGGGCCACGAGGTGGCGGCGACCATGCGCTGCTGGCTCTGCGCATTGTAGAATCCTACCGCCAGCGAGATCAGGGAAATCACAATGGCCACACCGGCAATGGAAAGATCGAGCCAGCGTTGCCCGATCCGCGCCGGGCGCGGCTGCACCCCATCCGCTTGCGCTTCGATTGGTGGTTCCGGCGAAGTTTCGCTCATTTCCTGATCACCCAGGTATCACAGGCGGTAACGCTATGGCTTGGGGACAAATCGCAAAGTAGAACAATGAACGGAACACACCTAGTCACACCGTTCTCCTTCCCTTGTAGGGAAGGTGTCGCGCACGAGCATTAGACCTCCGGTAAATGGACCGCATTCCCCCAATCAGTCGTCGCCCTTTCACCTCCCCAAGCGCGGGGAGGTGAAACGATGTCCTATCGCTCGCTTCGGGAATTTATCGCCAAACTGGAAGGTGCCGGGGAATTGGTGCGCGTGCGTGAGCCCGTGTCTACCGTGCTGGAGATGACCGAAATCCAGACGCGGCTGATCGCGGAAAGCGGGCCGGCGGTCATCTTCGAAAAGCCCATCAAGGCGGACGGAAGCACCAGCGACATGCCGGTGCTCGTCAATCTGTTCGGTGTCGTGAAACGCGTGGCGATGGGCGTGACGCTGGATGGAGTCGAGCGAAGTGATGCGCGGAGCTTGCGTGAAGTTGGCGAGCTGCTCGCCACGCTTCGCCAGCCAGAGCCGCCAGAATCGCTCAGGGAAGCGATGGAACTGCTGCCGTTGATGAAATCCGCGATGAGAATGCGCCCGAAGATGGTGGTAAAGCCTGCATGTCAGGAGATCGTGCTGCGCGACGGCGACATCGATTTGAACAAACTGCCCGTGCAAACCTGCTGGCCGGGAGAACCGGCTCCGCTGATCACCTGGCCGCTGGTGGTGACGAAAGGCCCAGGCGAAGCGGCTGAAGACAGTTTCAACCTCGGCATTTATCGCATGCAGGTGCTGAACAAGAACCAGACGATCATGCGCTGGCTCAAGCACCGCGGCGGCGCGCAGCATCATGCGCGCTGGGGAAAGCAGAGCACCGCACCGCTGCCCGCCGCAGCCGTAATCGGCGCCGATCCCGGAACCATTCTCGCTGCGGTCGCCCCGATACCGGACACGCTCTCCGAATATCAGTTCGCCGGATTGTTGCGCGGCGCGCGCGTGGAGTTGGCCGATTGCGTCTCGCAGCCGCTGAAAGTGCCGGCGGAAGCGGAGATCGTACTGGAGGGGGAGGTTTCGCTTACGGATTATCATGATGAAGGCCCATATGGCGATCACACCGGCTACTACAACTCCGTCGAGCAGTTCCCGGTGTTCACCGTCACCGCCATCACCATGCGCCGCGAGCCGATTTATCTCTCCACCTATACCGGCCGTCCGCCGGATGAACCGAGCGTGCTTGGCGAAGCGCTCAACGAGATTTTTATCCCGCTGCTCAAACAGCAGTTCCCCGAAATTGTGGATTTCTGGCTGCCGCCTGAGGGGTGCAGCTACCGCATTGCCGTCGTGTCTATGAAGAAGGCGTATCCTGGTCACGCCAAGCGCGTGATGCTGGCCGTGTGGTCGTATCTCCGCCAGTTCATGTACACCAAATGGGTCATCGTGGTGGATGACGACATCGATGCACGCAATTGGAAGGATGTAATGTGGGCCATCGCCACGCGCATGGATCCGGCGCGCGACATCACCGTCATTGAGAACACCCCGATCGATTATCTGGATTTCGCATCGCCGGAGAGCGGGCTTGGCTCAAAGATCGGTCTCGATGCGACCAACAAATGGCCGCCGGAGACGAAGCGCGAATGGGGCCGCCTTATCCGCATGGACGATGACGTCATTCGCACGGTTACCGAAAAATGGCCGCGACTCGGCCTGCCTGGGTCCGGCAAGCCCCTGTGGAAATAAAACGGTGATGGCCGGTTAACACAAAGGCACGGCCACCATTGCCAGAAATTAACAAGGCCCGTATAGCGGCGCCGGGCGAGTCACAATCTTGGGGTATTAATGCGAATTCTTCCTTTTGCTTCCGTTCTGTTTGTATTTCAGACCGCGGCCGGTTTTGCCGCAGCGGAGAACAGTTGTCCGCCGCTCACCATGGTGGCCAGCGTCAACATGCAGATCGGCTCCGATGGTCGCATCTATGTGCCGGCCGCCATCAACGGCACGCCAAAGTCCTTGTTGTTGGACACTGGTGGCGTGATCACCGAAATCACGCGCGCGGCCGCCGATGAACTCAAGCTTCCCACGCGGCGCACCGACCTCGAGATTATCGGAGTGACGGGCGACACAACACGCGTGGCAGCGCGCGGGGATCTGACGCTGGGCAATCTGCACGCCGAGCGCGTGGATTTCATGCTGCTGCCCTCAATGCACGAGCTTGCGTCGGATATTTCAGATGCGGTGGGGATTCTGGGCCCCAATTTGCTGCGCAGCTACGATCTCGACCTCGATTTTGCGGGCAAGAAGGTGAACCTGATTTCGCAGAATCACTGTGAAGGCAAGGTTGTCTATTGGCCGGCCTCCAGCGTCGCCGTGGTGCCGATCCGGGTGAATTCGGCAGGACATATTTTCTTGCCCGTAACGCTCGACGGGCAGAAGCTCACCGCCCAGCTCGACACCGGTGCAAGTGGATCGGTCCTCGATCTTGCCGTCGCGCAAAACGAGCTTGGCGTGAAATTGGGCGGCAGCGACACGCCGGAGGAAGGCACGATGGCCAACGGTATGGCCAAGACCTACTCACATCGGTTCAAAACTCTTGAGCTGGAGGGAATTGGCATTGCCAATCCCCGGTTCGACCTTGTTCCGGACCGGATGAGCGGAAAGCAGACGGATCCCGGAGACAGCCTGAAGGGCGGCAGCCGATTGCCGGTCGGGGACACCGAAATCGGACTGGGCGACATGCTGCTCGGCATGGACATCCTGCACCACCTGCACGTCTATATCGCCTACAAGGAAGAGAAGCTGTATCTTACCGCAGCAGTTCCGCCAGCGGCATCAGCTTCGGCACCGGCGACAACGGCTGCGGCAAAAGGTGCCGGCGCGAAATAAATCAGCACGCAATCCGTCATTGGCTGTGGTGGGATTGTGTTGATTGAAACAGGGGAGTGGTGAGGATGAAATCGTATGTGCTCGGTGGATTATTGACGGCTGCGCTTGTCTCTGGCCCGGCATGGGCAGCGTTGCAGGTGGGAGCGAAAGCGCCGGAGTTCACAACCCAGGCCGCCCTTGGCGGCAAAGAGTTCACCTTCTCCTTGGCCGAAGCATTAAAGAAGGGGCCTGTAGTTCTTTACTTCTTCCCCGCCGCGTTCACCCCGGGCTGCACGCAAGAAGCGCACGACTTCGCCGAAGCCTCTGACAAGTTCACCGCATTGGGCGCGACCGTTATCGGCGTGACTGCGGGCAACGCCAATCGCGTGACGGAGTTCTCATCCGTCGAGTGTCGCAACAAGTTTGCGGTCGCCGCAGACCCGGACGAAAAGATCATCAAAACTTACGACGCGGTGCTGAACAAGAAGCCGGAATGGTCCGACCGCACCTCGTACGTCATCGCGCCCGATGGCAAAATCTTGATGGCCTATACCAATCTCGATCCGACCGAGCACGTGTCGCGCACCATGGCCGCGGTAAAAACCTGGCGCGAGACGCACAAGCAGTAGCCCGCGACGTTCTATTTCCGCTCAAAAAGGCCGGCGGCCGAAATTCTTGCTCACGATGGCAAGGATCAACAACGCGAACGCCAGAAGCTTCAGCAGGTATACCCAGCTCTGATATTCGCTGGGTACGCCGCCAACTGTGATCATCGTCTGGTTAAGCGCAAACAGCAGGAATGCGGCGCTGAAGGCTGCGAACAATTGGTCGTGCGTGCGCCTCCAGAAGCGCAGGAAAAACACGCTCGCCAGCACGAACCCGGCCGCCGTCGCACCCGACAGGAAGCTTCCCAGCAGCGGCATCAGTCGATCTCCCAGATAAAGCCATAGAGCAGGGTTCCTACGGCGAGGAGGCTGCAGCAGGTTCTGGCGAGACCAAGGTCGGTCTGCGGAAGCACGACGATGTCGAGCACCATCAGCAGATTGTTGACGGCGAGCAGAGCGAAGCAGGTGGCGCTCCAGAGCAGGACACGGGTGTGGTGGCGCACATAACCTCTCGCAAGCAGCCATGCGCAGATAAGGCTGGCGGCCAAACACAGCAGATAGACAGCGGAAGCCCAGACGTGCATCGGCTCAGTCCTTCAGGCGGAACGCATCGGAGAAGATGCGCAATTTTTCGTTTGGCGCCGCAGCGATCGCGTTGATGACGGCAAGCGGTTTTGCCGCATAAAGGGTTTGCGTTTCGGCAACAAACGAATCGAGTGTTTCCGACACCGGACGGTAGCAAAAGATGCCAGCCTCATCCTCGGCAATTAGCCCTGCCCCGATCAGTCCAGCCAGCGCGTCCTGCACCACGACTGTGCTGGCACGCAACTCCGCGACCAGCGCCGCCACTTGCCAGGCACGGCTGCACTCACGCCGCATCAGCAACAGCAGCTCAAGAGCCCAGAGAGATTTTACCGTGGCGCTGAGAAACGCCAGAACGTCCTCTTCGTGCACGAAACGCTGGAGTTTGAACGACGCCGGAAGCTAGCAAATTGCTGGCGAACGGCAACACGCTCCAGGAAATCCATTTCACCAGAACAACGCCCATCCTGCGCAACAATTGCTTACCGTGAGATGGCGGCGGCCCGCCCGATCTCCATAAGGGGTGCAGTCGCCTTCCCCCTGCGGCTGTCGAATTTTCCCTGCGCGTCCTCGATACGGCTCATGTTCTTGCGCGCCCATTCGCCGAGGGCAGACACCGGCACCAGCAGCGAGCGGCCAAGCGCAGTTAATTCGTAATCCACCCGCGGCGGCACCGTAGGAAAAACCGTGCGGGTGACTAGCCCGTCCCGCTCCAGCCCGCGCAAGGTGAGTGTCAGCATGCGTTGCGATATGCCGCCGATATCGCGTTTCAGTTCGTTGAAGCGCATCGGCCCGTTGCCCAGCCGCGACACGATCAGCACCGACCATTTGTCGCCCACCCGGGCGAGCACCGCGCTCACGGCCCGGCAGTCTCCGGTTACATGCGGTTTACCCCGTGCCATCGATGTGCCTTC
Organism: Rhizomicrobium sp.; assembly: GCA_036269195.1. Lineage (GTDB taxonomy): Bacteria > Pseudomonadota > Alphaproteobacteria > Micropepsales > Micropepsaceae > Rhizomicrobium. The sequence goes on along the minus strand of DATASO010000012.1, from coordinate 747,796 downwards.
TTGCGCGTTTTCCTGCCGGCCACCAGTTTACCGACAGTCACCAATATAGTGCGAGTTACTGTCCGTAACCAGAGCCCGAGAGGAGACTGCCATGGCCCCCCGCCTTCACACCGTCATCGCCAGCACACGCCCGTCCCGCGTTGGCCCCGCGCCCGCGCACTGGTTCCATGGTTTCGCCAAGAAACATGGCCAGTTCGACGCGCATCTGGTCGATCTTGCGGAGTTCGAGCTGCCGGTACTGGACGAGCCGGAGCATCCCTCCCGCCGCCACTATCATCACGAGCACACCAAACGCTGGAGCGCGAGCGTGAACGAAGCCGATGCCTTCGTGTTCGTGACCCCGGAATACAATTACGGCCCGCCGCCTTCGCTGCTGAACGCCCTCGATTATCTGTTCTGGGAGTGGCAGTACAAAGCGGTAGGCCTCGCGGGCTACGGCGGCATTTCCGGTGGCGGCCGCTCCACCCATGCCATCAAGCCCACCATCGTCACGCTAAAGATGATGCCGATCCCGGAAACGGTGTGGTTGCCGAACGTCTTCCAGCAGATCGAGAACGGTGTATTCAAGCCCAACGAATTGAACGAGCAGGGCGCGGCCACGCTGCTCAACGAGCTGATCAAATGGACGGAGGCGCTGGCGCCGCTGCGCGACCAGACCCGGGCACAGCTCGCCAAGGCGCCTTGACGGTCGAGGCGGGCGCGGGCCAAAAGCCCGCGCCATGATCGAGCTCACGCAGGAATTCGGCTTCGATGCCGCGCATTATCTGGGCCTCGGCGCGCTGGAGAACCGGCGCCTGCATGGGCATTCCTTCTATGTGGAAGTGACACTGCGGGGTGAGCCGGATGCGCGCACCGGCGTGCTGCGGGACCTCGGAGCGGTAAAGGCGGTGCTGGATGAAATCCACGCCGATCTTGATCACCGGTTGCTGAATGAGATTGAAGGGCTGCAAAATCCGACACTGGAAAACCTGGCGCGGTACATCTTCCAGTGCGCGAAGTCGTCGTTGCCGGAGGTCGCGCGGGTGAAAATCCGCCGTCCTTCTTATGGCCAGAGCTGCGTGTATGAAGCATAAGTCGCTACAGCTCGGCCGCGCGGTGGCGCTGCCAAAATCGCCGGATGAGGCGAAGCTCGATGCGGTCGCCAGTCCGCATCGGGATACGGAGTACCTCGTGCGCTTCACGGCGCCGGAATTCACCTGCCTGTGTCCGATCACGGGGCAGCCGGATTTCGCGCACTTCGTGATCGATTACGCGCCGGCCAAATCGATCCTGGAATCCAAATCGCTGAAGCTTTTTCTGGCCAGTTTTCGCAATCAGGGTGCCTTTCATGAGGACTGCACGGTGATGATCGGCAAGCGGATCGCCGCCGCGGTCAAACCGAAATTCCTGCGCGTCGCCGGTTTCTGGTATCCGCGCGGCGGCATTCCCATCGATGTGTTCTGGCAAGCCGGCAAGCTGCCTGCGGGTCTTTGGCTTCCCGATCCCGGCGTATCGCCCTACCGCGGCCGCGGCTGAGACAGGCGACACTGCGAGTTAGTGCACGCGCAGAATGAGGTGCGCAAAAACGCCAATGCCGAAGGCGGTGACGATCACGCCGGAGACTTTGTTGATGATGCGCATCACCCGATCGTCGATGTGGCGGTGAAACAGGCCGGTGATGGTGGTGAGCGCAAACCACCAGAACGTCGAGCCTGATAGAACGCCTATCACGAGGAACGCGGCGCCGTGGAAGCTTGCCTCCTGACCCACCACACCGGCAGCACCGGCGAACATCGCCGTAAAGGCGAGCAAGGTGGCCGGGTTCGTTACGGCCAGCGCAAAGGTTGAGGCCATGGCGCGCAGCAGCGGCAGCGTTTTTGATTCCTGCTCCCCGTCTTCGAGTTTGATGTTGGCCGGCGCGAGATACATGCGTGCGCCGAAGAAAAAGAGCATCAGGCCGCCGACGATCTCCAGCGTTGTCGAATGGCCTTTGATCATCTGCGCAAGCGCAGTGAAGCCGAATGCTGTGATGCAGGCATAGACGGCATCTGCCAGCACAGCGCCCAGCCCTGACATGAAGCCGTGCAGCGAGTCGTAGGCGAGGGTGCGGCGCACCACGAGCAGGTTCACCGGCCCTATTGGAATGGCGGCGATTAGCCCAATGAAAAAGCCAAGAAAAATGATGACGAAATAGACCATCCGGCGCGGTGTTCGCTCCCCCTCTTATCCCTAGCGCGACATATCGATCACGAGCCGCCCGCGAACAAAAGCATTGACAGGCAGGTCCGCATGACGCCGAGGTCCATCAACTCGGCAAGCGCAAGCTGCGCAAGCTCCGCATGCTGAGTATCTCCGCTTTGGCGGATGAGGACGGCGCGGAAATCGGGCATTGGCACTTTCGTCGGCGGAGCGCTGCCAGGATGGCGGCAGCGCGGCGCGAAAACCACAGCAAAACGGCAAAGGCGTCAAGGTGGCCGAAGAATCGCGTTCACGGCTTCGTCAGGTCTCGACAGGCGGGAACTCTCTTGGGACGTTTATATTAAGACTCGTGGAGCACCATGAGGAGCAAAAACGAGGGGCATTGTTAAAGAGCGGAGAGACATGAGCGAGTTGGAACGGACTATGCTCGGCTATCGCCTGATGACGGCCGAGATTCTCTATCACATGCCGGATCACCCTGATTTGCTGCAAACCTTTCTTTGGCAGGAATTGGATCTGGCGCCACGATTTCCGGTGCTGAACACATTTCTCCACTTTTGGGAGGGGCACATCGAAGGCCGGCTGCACACGGTGCGGGTGGCGGCGCGCGGACTAATCGCGCCCACGGAACTGAAAATGGACGGTGGCGAATTCACGCTGAACTAGAAGCAGGAGTTATTCGCCGCAGAGCGGATTGGCTTTCCGTTCGTCCGGCTCCAGATTGTGGCAGACGTCTTTGGTCGAGGGGGACGGCTTCACTCGCGCGCCATCCGGTGGAGGCAAGCGCTGACCATTGTCTCCGACAACAGCACGCTCCGTGTGGGAAATGATCCGTCCGGCCTTCGCTTTTATCGAGACGCTTGAATCGATCGTCGGTTGAACAGCCTGCGCAGCAGCAATTGACGATACGAAACTGACAATTAAGGCCACGGACGCAATTCGGATAGCGCGGTTCACAATACTCTCCTACCAGCTACTACTTCCCCGGCGATAGTTGGACCACTTGGATAGAATAAATCTGGTTGACGAAAGTCAGCACAAAAACGATCGAAACCATCAGCACCACAAGGCCGACAATTGAGGACGTGATCTTCATACCTTGCGCATTCGCCTCCACGCTTGATGGGGTGTCGGTTCCGAATCGCATCGCGTGGCGCAACTGCGTAGCCGTAAACACCAGCCCCGAAACCACCACGAGAACAACGACCCAGAGCATCACGTTCGAGGCGAATCCCTGCCAATGGAACGCCGCAGCACGATCGTTCATCAGCGCGATCTGCTCGTCATAGCGGGCGGCCTGATAAGCTTGGTATTTTCGCTCCAGCGGAGCATTCAACCGGTCGATCTTGGCATTCAGCGTTTCAGCAAGAGTCTTGTACGCCGCGATCTGCTGCTGTTCGGTGAGTGGTGGGCTAGAAGCGGCCGATTGAGGCGGCATAGCTGGCAGCTCCGTCAACGATGGGCGTGGCAGAGGGGATTCGCGTCGCGCTCTGCGGGAGTCAAATTGCGACAGGGACCGGACTGGTCTGGTGGTCGCGCGACGTCTGGCTCCCGCAATTGGCGCTCGCGGGACGGGACTGAGATGCAGCAAGTGAGTGCAAGCAGAAGAGCGCCGGCGATCGATAAGCGCCACATTTTACCAAACCCGAGCCCGAAACGGCACGTACAATCTATAGTTGTGTACAAACGAAAGTCAAGGTATGGGGAGAGTTGCGCGACTCAAATGCCGGCTTGGAACGTGTCGCGAAAGCGAACAGGCATGCCCTGGCCGGTCGCTGCAAGCGCTCCATCGCGCATGATCATCTGTCCACGGATGATGGTTGCCAGGGGCCAGCCGGTGGTGGTCATGCCGTGGAACGGTGTCCAGCCGCATTTCGAGGCGATCCAGCTGTTCTCGATTTTTCGCTTCGCATTCACGTCGACGATGGTGAAATCGGCATCGTAGCCCCGTGCAATGCGTCCCTTGCCGGCGATACCAAAAATGCGCGCCGCGCCGGCACTCGTGAGATCGACAAAGCGCTCCAGCGACAGCCGCCCTGCATTCACGTGATCCAGCAGAATGGTGACCAGCGTTTGCACGCCGGGCATGCCGGATGGCGTATCGGGATAAGTTTTCTCCTTTTCCGCGCGTGTGTGCGGCGCGTGATCGGAGCCGATCACATCGATCAGCCCCTCGTTTACCGCGCGCCACAGCGCTTCGCGGTGGCGGGATTCGCGAATGGGCGGATTCATCTGCGCGTAGGTGCCGAGCCGTTCGTAACATTTGGGCGCCGCGAGCGTAAGATGCTGCGGCGTCGTTTCGACGGTTGCGAAATCGCGCGCATTCGCCAGAAGCGGCAGCTCTTCTTCGGTGGTCACATGCAGCACATGCACGCGGCGGCCAGCCTGTTTTGCAAGCCGCAGCACGCGTTCGGTGGAAAGCCGCGCCGTTTCCACATCGCGCCAAAACGGATGGGTGCGAACATCGCCCGCTTCGGCGAGCGCTTTCCGTTCGCGCAAGCGCTCCTCATCTTCGGAGTGCACGGCCATGCGGCGGCGCCCTGCTTTGAGCGCCGCGAGAATATCTTCTTCGTGATTGAGCAACAGGGTGCCGGTGGAGGAACCAAGAAACGCCTTTACGCCCGCCACGCCAGGCATTTGTTCCAGTGTGCCAAGCGCGCCAACATTGTCCGGTGTGGCGCCCGCGTAAAAGGCGTAATCGCAATGCATGCGGCCTTTGGCGCGCGCGAATTTGTCTTCCAGCGCCAAGCGCGTGGTGGTTGGGGGATTGGTGTTCGGCATTTCGAACACCGCTGTCACACCGCCCAGCACGGCGGCGCGGCTGCCGCTTTCCAGATCTTCCTTGTGTTCGTTGCCGGGCTCGCGGAAATGCACCTGCGTGTCGATCACGCCGGGCAGAACATGCAGTCCCTTGGCCTCGAACGCCTCGGCTGCCTTCGCACCCGCAAGGGATCCGATGGCAGCGATGCGGCCGGCGATAACACCAACATCCGTTTCCTCGATGCCGTTCGGCGTGACACAGGTGCCGCCGCGGATGACAAGGTCGAAGCTCGCGCTCATGGCGCTCCTTCCAGCAATTCCATCAACGGCAGATCGCTCCGGCCACCCTCAATGTGCACACGGTGCCACACGGCGTAGAATAGCAGCTGCCAGCACGCCATGCGGTAGCGGTCCCGCCAGTCGATATTCGCGAACAATTTTTCCACGGCGTCGGGACGGCAAAGTGCTGCCACACCTGGCGAACGCGCCACCAGTTGCCCCAGTTGCCTCGCGCGCTCCTTCATCCATTCCGCCACCGGCACAGTGAAACCACGCTTCGGCTCGAAGGGTTTCGATTCGGGCATCGCGCGTGCCAGCCATTTGCGGAGCAGATATTTGCCCATGCCGCGCTGCACCTTCAGTTGATCCGGCAGGCGGAAGGCGAAATTTACCACTACTGGATCGAGAAACGGCGTGCGGCCCTCCATGCCGTTCGCCATCAGGCAGCGATCGAGCTTGATGAGCAGATCGTGCGGCAGCCAGTCGGCACAGTCGGTCGCTTGCGCTGCCTGCAGCTTCGTGCGGCCACCGTAGGCTGCTTCGGCTTCCGCGATTGCCATGCCATCGCGCCAGGCACCGTTCCCCTCCCGCAGTACGCCAAGACCTTCCATCATGCCCTTGTGCCGCATCGGTCTGCCACCAAGCAGGCGTGAGCGCATGGCAGAGCGATAGCGGCCATACCCGGCAAACAGTTCGTCGCCGCCTTCACCGCAGAGCACGACCTTCAACTCGCGCCGCGCCGCTTTCGCCAGCATGTAAGTGGGGATGATCGCGTAGTCTGCGGCAGGATCGTCCATGGCCGCAACGATGGCGGGAAACTCGCGCCAGAAATCCTCTTCCGTCACCTCGATTTCGATGTGCTCGGCACCGCAGGCTTTCGCCACTGCGCGCGCGTGCGCCCGTTCGTCGTGCACGCCCGTACCGGGAAAACCGGCCGTGAAAGCGCGCACGGGGCGATCGTTCAGCCGCATCATACACGCCAGCAGCGCGGAGGAATCGATACCGCCGGATAGAAACATCCCGTACGGCACGTCCGACCGCTGGTGCACCATCACGCTGTCGAGCAGTGCCCGCTCCAGTTCGTTGATGGCGTGGTCTTCATCGATGGCGATGGGACCGCCATCCGGCAGGGCGGGAACTTGCATGCGTGAGTGAATTCTGCCGCCGCGAATGCCCAGGGTTTCGCCTGGCAGCACGCGCTTGATGCCGTCGAAGATTGTCTGCACACCAGTGGTGAACTGGAGTTGGAGCAGCTCGTTCGCCTTGCTTACCACGACACGTGGTGACATCAGTCCGGTGCGGATCAGCGCCTGCGGCTCGGAAGCGAAGGCAAATCCGAACGACCCTTCCGCATAGTATAATGGCTTGATGCCGAAGGGATCGCGCGAAAGGTACAGCTCCGGCGCCTTTGGATCGTCGAGCGCAATGCCGTACATGCCACGCAGAGGTTTGGCGAAGGCGGCGCCGTCGCGTGCGTAGGTGTAGAGCGGCACCTCGCAATCGGAATTGGTCGCGAAATTGTAGCCGTGCGCGTTCTGCTTCAACTCGACATAGTTGTAGATCTCGCCGTTCACCACGATGGCCGTTTCGCTGGGGCCAAACAGTGGCTGGTCGCCGGTGGACAGATCGATGATGGCCAGACGCTTCTGCGCCAGCGCGACGCTGCCCTGTCCATAGCGGCCTTCGCCGTCCGGCCCGCGATGGGCAATCGCTTGCAACATGGCGTCGATCACACCGGACGGCGGCGCCGCGCCGTCGGCGGTCATCACTCCCACAATGCCGCACATCAGGCGCCCCTCTTCGGCCGGACTCGTTCGAACATATCGACATACTGCCCGATCACCACGTGTTCCGAAAACTCGGTTTCGATCCGCTTGCGGCCATTCTCTACCAACCGGTTGGCAAGGCCTTTCGAGGCAAGCACGTCGCGAACGCCTTGCGCCAGCGCCCCGGGATCATCGACCGGCACAAGCATGGCATCTTCGCCGTCGCGCGCGAGCCAGGCTGGGCCGGTGCTGGCGGCGGCCACAAGCGGCGAGCCATAAGCCCAGGCTTCCACCACCACATTGCCGAATGGCTCCTCGCGCGAGGGGAAGACGCAAACATCCGCCGCTTTGAGCAGCGCGCTGCGGTCCGTGCGCCAGCCGAGAAACTTCACCCGCTCCGCGATGCCGAGATCGCGCGCCAATTTCTTGAGCTTTGCTTCATCCGGTCCTTCGCCGGCGATCCATACCCACAGGTCCGGAATTTGGGCAGCAGCTCTGAGCAACACGTCCATGGCCTTGTTGCGATGCAGCCGCCCGAGCGCCACGGCAAGAGGCGCATCCTTCGGCGCGCCGAGCGCCGCGCGATCGATGGCAGGCGCGTCGTCGATGTGCGGAAAGTTGGGGATGTAGAACACGCGATCCTTCGCCCAGCCGCCTTCCGTGACGTACCGCACCAGATCGGGTGTGTTGCACACCAGATAATCGCAGCGGCGAAAGTAATCGAAATTGTAATACCCGCCGAGCCGCCCGATCAGTGTGTAATCGCCGGGCGGCGTCATGGCTGCCCCACGGCCGGTAATCGTGAGAACGATATCGGGACGGAATTCCTTTGCAATGCGTCTGAAGTGCCGTCCGGTGATCCAGTCGAAGCGGCGGAAGAACGGCAGCACATCGAACGGTATCCGCGCCTCGCGCAGCGCCTGTTCGCGGATCCCGTTGTGCTTCAACACCGCTCGCAAGTTTACACCGCCGCGCTGCAATCCAAGCGTCAGCGTGACGAAAAACGTCTCCGAGCCGCCCAGCGCAGCAGCACCGCAGACCGTGATCGCTTTGAGAGGGGATTGGAATGTCATGGAAAGCCGCGCGACCTATATCAGGGCCTTGCGGTCAGGCAAACGATAGGCTCATTTCGACTCATGGCAGGTGTATTGACGGATCGCGCAGTGATTGCGGTCTCCGGGCCGGAAGCGAGGAGCTTTCTTCAGGGGCTGATCACCAATGATATTGGGCGCCTAGCCGCGGATGCGCCGTTCTACGCCGCGCTGCTGACGCCGCAGGGCAAGGTGCTGTTCGATTTTCTTCTAAGCGAAGAGGGCGGCACGGTCTTTCTCGATTGCGCGGCGGCTTCATCGCAGGTGCTGTTCAAGCGGCTGACTATGTACCGCCTCCGCGCCAAGGTGGAGCTGTCCCTCCGCGACGGTCTCGCTGTGCTGTGGAACGAGAGCGGCTTGCCGGATCCGCGATTGCCAGAGCTTGGCACGCGCCGAATCGCTCAGACTAATGCGGCGAATGCATCTGCGGAGTACCTTTCGCGCCGTCTGTCACTGGGCGTCCCGGAGGGCGCGGATTTCGGCTCCGACAAGATGTTCGCGCTCGATGCCGGGCTGGAAGAGCTGCACGGCGTCTCCTTCGACAAGGGCTGCTATGTCGGCCAGGAGCTGACCGCGCGCATGAAGCACCGTGGCACCGCCCGCAAGCGCCTGCTGCCTATTGAGGCCATCGACAAAAGCCCGCTGCCGCCGCCCGGCACAGATGTCCGCGCCGGAGAGATCAGTCTCGGTGAGATCACCTCCACCTACCATCGGCACGGCTTCGCACTGATCCGGCTGGACCGCTCGCGGGAGGCTGGCGACGCGCCGGCGCACGCCGGTGACCATGAAATCAAAATCGTCAGGCCGGCATGGCTCGCAGGCGCCGCAGCCTCTTGACGCCAGCCAAACGCCGGAGAGAGTCGCCGCCACTCTTCAAGGGAGATTTCCATGCTGCATCATGTGTCGTTGGGCGTGCACGATGTGGAGCGCGCTGCGAAATTCTACGATCCGGTTCTGAAGACCTTGGGCTACCGGCGGGTAATGGAATTCCTGCCGCACGCCATCGGCTATGGCGAAAGCCGCGAGCGGCCGGAGTTCTGGATTCAACTGCCGCACAACCAGCAGCCCGCCAGCAACGGCAACGGGGTGCACGTCGCGTTTCTGGCGAAGACCCGGCAGGTGGTCAGCAAATTTCATGATGCGGCGCTGAAGCAGGGCGGCAGCAATGGCGGCGAACCGGGCCCCCGCCCCGATTACGGCCCCTCCTACTACGGCGCCTTCATCTACGATCTCGATGGCAACAAGGTCGAGGCGATGCTGACCATCACCGTGAAGGCGGCGGCAAAGCAGGCGACGGCGAAGTCTAAGGTCTCCAAACGGAAGGCGGCGCCCGCGAAAAACGCGAAGAAGGCGAAAAAGAAATCGCGCCGGTGAAGCCACGCATTCGCTGCGGCTGGCCCGGCACCGACCCGTTCTACATCGCCTATCACGATGAGGAATGGGGCGTGCCGGAATATGATCCGCGCGCCCTCTACGAGAAGCTCGTGCTGGATGGCTTTCAGGCCGGGCTCTCGTGGATCACCATTCTGCGCAAGCGCGAGAACTTCCGCGATGCCTTCCACGCCTTCGAGCCGGAGAAAATTGCCCGTTACGGCAAGCGCGATGTCGCGCGGCTCCTGAAGAACGAGGGCATCGTTCGCAGCGCGGCGAAAATCACCGCAGCCATCAACGGCGCGCGCGCCTGGCTGAAGATTCAGGAAAAGGAGCCGGGGGGCTTCACCAATTTCATTTGGAAACACGTGAACGGACGGATGGTGGTGAACCGCCGCCATGAAGGCGAAGCGCCGTTCGTGAAAACACCGATGAGTGAGGCACTGTCGAAGGACTTGAAATCCCGCGGCTTCAACTTCGTGGGTCCAGTGATTGTCTACGCCTTTGCACAGGCTGTCGGCATGGCGAACGACCACGCCATCGAATGCTTTCGCCATGCGGAATGCACAAAGCTGGGCGCGAAACGGCGATGACGTTGCCCAACATTCTGGGGATCATTGGTTCGGCAATCGTGATTGTCGCTTACCTCGCTGTTGCGCACGGATCGATTGCGGCGGACAGCAGGCCCTATTATCTCGCCAACCTGCTGGGCGCCGCGCTCATTTTCACATCGCTGTGGTGGGCCTGGAATCTTCCCGCCGCCATCGTGGAACTGTTCTGGGCCGCGATCAGCGCCTACGGCCTGCTCCGCACCGCCATCTTGCGTTCGCGATCCCCCTAGCAAGAATATTGGATCGCACATCCCCTGTGGGATGTGGATTAATTCCACGCTATGCTGGAGCCGGACTACGTTGGGGGATTGTCATGAAATTCGAGGTTTGCACGCGTGGGCTCTGCGGCGCGGCCTTCATCGCGACCGTACTCGTTGGAACGGCGGCGCGCGCGGATGTGGTGATTTCCACCGATCCTACGCAGAACATGAGCTGCACTGGCGGAACGTGTTCGCCGACATACAAAGATGCCGTGCTCAATATCGGCGACTTGACTAAGTTGTTGGCGACTGCCGACGCGACTGTCTCCTCCAGAATTCTTGGAAAGCACAAGGCAAAATATGCAGGAGTCATTCGGCTTCGCACGCCGCTCAGTTGGACAAACGGGAGCAAGCTGACGCTAGACTACTACTCATCGATCGAGGCGCCTGTGTCAGTGCTTGGCTCTGGAGGTTTGATTATCACCGGCAGCGCCACGTTCACCAACAGCATCCGAGTGGATTTCGCGAACCTCGGCAGCACTTTTTCAATCGGCGGAACCGCATACACGCTCGTCGGGAATTTTCCGACGCTTGCAAACGCGATCACTGCAAATCCCAGAGGCTATTATGCGCTTGCGAACGACTACGATGCCACGAACGACCATTTCAGCAAGGCTCCCATAGCCGCATTCGGTGGCACGTTGCTGGGTCTTGGCCATAGCATCAGCAATCTCACGATTCCGAAAGGCCACAAGCTCTGCGAAGGGATGATCGGAACGAACACAGGCTCAATTGCACATTTCATTCTGAACAATGTCTCCGTCGAGCTCGATGCCAGAAGCCGCTACGCTGGAGGCATCGTCGGCTGCAATCAGGGCAATTTGTATGACATTTCGGTCTCCGGAACCGTTACCGGCGTTAGCAATGGAGACGCGGGAGGAATTGTCGGCATTAACTCCACCGGAGTTCAATTTGCACGCTCGATTGCGAATGTAACCGGTGGTCAGGCCGGCGGAATCGCCGGACAGAGCGATGCGGGCATCAACAATGCATGGTCCGCCGGTACCATAAGCGGGCAAATCGATACCGGCGGAGTTGCTGGCCTTAGCAACAGCTATATTTCGGAATCATATTCCACAGCCACTGTTTCGGGCAGCGAAAATAACACGGGCGGTCTGGTCGGTTCCAACCATGGAAACATCTCGTATTGCTATGCGATGGGCGACGTGAACGGAGCATCTGGCACTTCCGGCGGATTTGTCGGCTTCAATGGCGGAACCATTCAATCCGCATACTCAACCGGAACCGTGGCCGGCGGCCCCGGACATACGGGTGGATTTGCCGGTGACGATCTCAATGAGACGATCGCAACAGCTTATTGGGACGTCGACGCAAGCGGCATCAGCGATCCAGCACAGGGCGCAGGCGATCCGCAATATGATCCGGGCATAACCGGCCTGATCACGTCGCAAATGAAGACCCGGCTGCCATTTGGATTCGGCAGCAAGCACTGGCATGAGGATCCGAACATTAATAATGGATATCCGTATCTGAAGAACAATCCACCGCCCCAGTAGTTTCGGGTCACAATGCGAGTTGCCATAGCTGTCGGGCGCTGGTGCGGATGATGCGGCGGGTTTCCTCCCACGAAACACGGGCCAGCGCTTCAGCCGGTGCGAACCACCCGCACTCCGTTACATCGGACGCAGGAGAGGCTTCGCCGCTTATCCAGCGGGCGCTGAAATCGATCAGCACGTAATGCGTTGTGACCGCGCCGTCCCCATCGCGCTCCACAAAATCGACCGTGTCGATCAGCCCTTCCACCGCGACCATCAGCCCCGTTTCCTCGGCCACTTCGCGGACGAGGGCCTCCCGCAAGCTCTCGCCCAGTTCCACCCGGCCGCCGGGGATGCTCCATTCGCCCAGCCGTGGCGCCTGCCCACGCCGGACCAGCAGGAGCCGCTCCGGCCCGCGCCACACCACGGCGCCCACTGCCACCACTGGTCCGAGAATTGCCATCGTTTGCTGGTTAAGCCCCGCCGCCCTTTGAATCCATGGCTGGCGCAGGTATTGCTGACATAGCACCAGGGGGCACAAGGGAGATACTTGGATGATGCGGAAGGCAATTCTCGCGGCGGCCTTTGCCGCGCTTTTCATCGCTCCGGCTCAGGCCCTGGACAGCTCGCTCAGCCCCGAGGCCAACGCGGCCTTCCTTGCCGCGAATGCCAAAAAGCCGGGCGTGGTGGTGGAAAGCAGTGGCCTCCAGCACCGGGCCATCCACACGGGTTTCGGTAAGCGGCCCCAGGCTACTGATATCGTGACGGCCAACTACAAAGGCACCCTGATCAATGGGCAGGTGTTCGACGCGACCGAGCCGGGTCTGCCGGCTCAATTTGCGGTTAACAAGCTTATCCCGGGTTGGACCGAAGCTCTGGAGAAGATGCGCGAGGGGGACGAGTGGGAGTTGGTAATCCCGGCGAACCTCGCCTATGGCACCCGCGGGGCGGGTAACGCCATACCGCCCAACCAGGCGCTGGTCTTCGATGTCACCCTCATCTCGGTGAGCCCGCCGCCGCCCGACGAGGACAAGGACAAGCAGCCGCACTAATTTCGTGGCATCAAGGGGAAAGCGGACGCCACGCCGGCGTTAAGTTAACATTGGAGGCTGGAACTTTCTGGTGACACTCGAAGCCCCACGCCGGATGCTGGCAGCGGTCCGAAAGCTGACCGGCCGGCTCTCCCACGCCTCGGCGCGAATAACCATCGCGCTGCTGCTGGTGGTCGCCTCGAGCGCGTTGTTCTGGGCGAGCCGCGACTATGCTGTCATCGCGCCGGACTGGGATGGGCAGGTGCGCGGCGTTTCGTACGACCCAAGCCATCTGTTCAGCGAGAAACAGCATCGCCACATTTCGCCCGAGCAGATCGATCGGGACCTGTCACAGCTGGCCCAGATCACCGGCCGCGTTCGCACCTACACCGTGTCCCGCGGACTCGACCGGGTGCCGGAGGTCGCGCGGCGCTACGGCCTTACGGTTTCGCTCGGCTGCTGGATCGGCACCGATCTCGAAGAGAATGACCGCGAAGTCGACAAATGTGTTCGCGTGGCCCTGAACAATCGCCGCGTGATCGACCGCGTGTTTGTGGGCAACGAAACCATGATGTTCGGGTATGTCAGCCCCGAACAACTAAACCGCTACATCAAGCGTGTGCGCGATGCATTGCCGAACCGCATCAAGGTCACGACAGCCGAGCCGTGGTCCACCTGGCTGCTCTATCCGGAAATCGCAAAGTATGTGGATGTGGTCTCAGTGCACATCATTCCCTACTGGGAAGGCATTTCGATCCACGATTCGCTCACCTTTGCGCAGCACGCCTACAAGCACGTGCAGGATGCAATCCCCGATAAGCCCATCATCGTGGGGGAGTCGGGCTGGCCGTCGGAAGGGCGCACGCGGAGATACGCCGAACCCTCGCTCGCAAACGAAGCGTACTACATCCGCAGCTTCGTGCAGCTCGCGATGCGCAAGGGCTGGGATTATTACATCGTTGAAGCGTACGACCAGCCGTGGAAAGGCGGCATGGGCGGAATGGAAGGCGCCGTCGGCGCCTATTGGGGCCTGTACGATGCAGAAGGCCACCCGAAATTCGCGTTCGCCGGCATGCTGCGCAATTTCCCTCAGTGGCGCACCTATGCATTTCTTGCCGGGATTTTCTCGCTGCTGCTGGGTTTGCTGATCCTCAGCCGGATGCCGCGCGTACGCCAGCCGGGTTACCTGGTGATGGGTTCGCTGGTGGCGCTGATCACCACCGGACTGCTCGTGCTGCTGGATGCGACCAGTCTGGAATATATCGTGCCCAGCGATCTCATTGTGATTTTTGCCATGGTTCCGCTCATCCTGCTGGCGGCGACGGTGATCATTACCGAGGGCATCGAGTTGGTGGCAAGCTTGTGGCGCATGGAGCGGCGTACGGTTGCCGCCGCCATTCCGGTCGCGGCGCCGTTCGTTTCAATTCATGTGCCGACGTATAACGAGCCGCCGGAGATGGTGATCGAGACGCTGAACGCACTGTCGCGTCTCGATTACGAAAATTTCGAAGTCATCCTGCTCGACAACAACACACCCGATGCCGCGGTCTGGCGGCCGGTAGAAGAGCATTGCGCGAGTCTTGGCCCCTGCTTCCGCTTTTTCCATTTGGACGGTGTCCGCGGCTATAAGGCCGGCGCGCTGAACGAGGCATTAGCCAGCACGAATGGCCGCGCGCAATTCATTGCCGTGATCGACAGCGATTATCAGGTGGAACCGTTCTGGTTGCGCCGCGCTGTGACGTACTTCGCCGCGCCGGAGATCGCGCTGGTGCAGGGTCCGCAGGATTATCGCGACGGCGCGGAAAGCACTTTCAAATCGATGTGCTACGAGGAATATCGCGGCTTCTTTCACATTGGCATGGTGGAGCGGAACGAAAACAACGCCATTATCCAGCACGGCACCATGACCATCGTCCGCCGCGGAGCACTTGAAGAGGTAGGCGGCTGGAGCACCTGGTGCATCACCGAAGACACCGAACTCGGACTCAAGCTGTTCGAAGCCGGTTACAGCGCGGCCTACATCCCGGATAGCCTCGGTAGGGGACTAACGCCGGACACGCTGGGCGCGTTCATGACGCAGCGTTATCGCTGGGTGTATGGCGCGATGCAGATCATGAAGCGGCACGCCGGCCCCATTTTCTTCGGGGTCCGCAAGCTGCGCTGGGCGCAGCGCTATCACTTCCTCAGCGGTTGGCTGCCCTGGATTTCGGATGGGCTAGCATTACTCATTACCTTGTTCGCGCTGGTATGGACGGTGTTGATGGCGGTTGCACCGCGCCATTTCGATGTCCCGATGATGGCGTTGTCCGGCGCCGCCATTGCGCTGTTCGCGGCCAAGAGCGCGAAGACGCTGCTTCTCTATCCGAAGAAAGTGCGCTCCGGCGTGAAGGGTGCGCTGTACGCATCCGTTGCGGGCCTCGCGCTCACGCACACCGTAGCCAAGGCGATGTGGGCGGGACTGTTTACCTCGAAAAAACCATTTCTGCGCACGCCAAAATGCGAGGATGCCGCCTCGCTCGGTCAGGTGTTGCGGCTCGCATGGCAAGAAACGGTGCTGCTTGCAGCAGGCATTCTGGCAATTATCGGCATGATGATCGGCCGCGGCTTTGACGACCCCGCCGCCATCCTTTGGATGTGCATGCTGGCGATCCAAAGCCTGCCCTATCTTGCGACGATGGTGACCGCCGTAATGAGCGCCCGCTCTAATGCCCGCGAGAAGGCAGCCCTCATCATGGTGCCGCTGTCTGTGTCCACGCCGGAACCCGAACCGGTGCTACCGAAAGCGGCGTGACTCTCTATTGGCTCTCCCCCCGTGCAGCGGGGGGCGTACCGCCGAAGGCGGGGAGGGGGGCACTCGCGCTGAAGCCGCCCCCTCCACCATGCTTCGCATGGTCCCCCTCCCCCGCTTCGCGGGGGAGGACTTTTCCCGGGTTGAGGATGTTGTTGGGATCGAGCGTGCGCTTCAGCGCGCGCATGGTTTCGATCTCGGCAGCGCTCTTGTAGCGCAGGATTTCATCCCGCTTCAGCACGCCGACGCCGTGCTCGGCACTTATCGAGCCGCCGAATTCGTGCACGATATCGTGAACCATGCGATTGATTTCGTCCCAATGAGCGAGAAAGGCCGCGCTGTCGCCGCCCTTCGGCACGCTGAAATTGAAATGGATGTTGCCGTCGCCCAGATGCCCGAACGGCACGGGTCGCACACCGTGAACACGTTTCTCCACCGCGGCGATACCGTGCGCAAGGAAATCCGGTATCGCAGCAATGGGGATGGATACATCGTGCTTGATGGAGCCGCCTTCGTGCTTCTGGGCTTCCGAGAGACTCTCGCGCAAACGCCACAATTCGCCGCGTTGCGCTTCACTGGCCGCGATCACTGCATCCGCCGCCATGCCGGCCTCCATTGCGGCTACAAGACAATGCTCGATGGTGTCCTGAAGCCGCGACTCCGCGCCGCCGGTGGCTTCTGCAAGAGCATACCAAGGTGAGTGCGCAGAAAGCGGATCGCTCGTCTGCGGGATATGTGCCAGCACCATTTCCAGCCCGATCCGTGGTATCAACTCGAAAGCGGAGAGAAGTCCGCCCGTCGCGTCCTGCATCCGGTGCAGCAGCTCAATCGCAGTTTTCACATCCGGCACGGCCATAAAGGCGGTGACGCGCTCCGTCGGTTTTGGAAACAGTTTCAGCGCCGCGGCGGTGACGATACCCAGCGTGCCTTCCGCGCCAATAAACAGCTGCTTGAGATCGTAACCTGTATTGTCCTTGCGCAAGGTTCGCAGCAGATCGAGCACACGGCCGTCCGTCAGCACCACCTCTAGCCCGAGCACCAGTTCGCGCATGTTGCCGTAGCGGAGCACATTCACGCCGCCCGCATTGGTTGAGATGTTGCCACCGATGGTGCAGCTGCCCTCCGAGGCCAAGCTGAGCGGAAAGTAGCGGTCGGCCGCTGCCGCTGCCTTGTGCATTTCGGCGAGGATCACACCCGCTTCTGCAATAACGGACATACCGTCCGCATCGAGAGTCCGGATGCGGTTCAGGCGCGAGAGGCTGAGCAGTAGTTCGCCGTCAAATGGAATTTGCCCGCCAACCAATCCGGTGTTGCCGCCCTGCGGCACTACAGTCGTGCGCGTTTCGCTACAGATCGCGAGAATACGGCTCACCTCCACAGTGGTTTGCGGTTTCAGCAGCAGCGGCGAACGGCCCCGATACTTCCCCCGCCATTCGACCAGATGTGCGGCAATCGCCTGTGGGTCTTCCGTGAAGCCGTTCGGCCCCGCCACTTCCTTCAATCTCGCAATCGCCTCCGGTGCAATGCTCATGGGGCGTCTCGTGGCGCAGAAGCGCGGCGGAGACGATCATTGATCGCCTCGCCGAGGCCACGTTCCGGAATCGGCATCACCGCAATTCGTTGTGCACCGCTCGCATCCAGTTCTCGCAGCATCGCAAAGAGATTCGCGGCCGCTTCCGTCAGATCGCCTGCGGGGCTGAGATTTCGCACCGCGGCAGCATCGGGCACCTCCGGCCCGAATGCCAGCAGTGCCTCGCCCGGCTGAGGGTCTTTTACACCCAGCCGCAGTGCGGCTCGTGGCGCATAATGGCTTGCCAGCTGCCCTGGCGAAGCGATCCGGTCCGATCGTGGTGCAATGAGGGGTCCGATAACGGATTCGATTTCCTCGCGCGCAATCGCGCCGGGGCGCAGCAGCACAGGCTGCTCGCCATCAAAACCGATGACTGTGGATTCGATCCCGTGCGGTGTTGCTCCTCGGTCGAGCACAAGCTGCACACGAGCGCCCAGATCGTCGGCCACATGCGTTGCCGTTGTCGGACTAACATGGCCAGAGCGGTTGGCGCTCGGGGCCGCAATCGGCCGGCCGCTTTCCAACAAGAGTTCCTGCGCCACCGGGTGTGCAGCGACGCGCAACGCAACGGTCTCCAAACCCGCGCTCACCAGCAGCGACAGCGGACAATCGGGTTTGCGCGGCAGCACCAGAGTCAGCGGCCCGGGCCAAAAATGTTCCACGAGCCGCATTGCAATCGGCGTGAATTCGACAAACGCCTGTGCTTGCCCAGCCTCACGCACGTGCACGATCAACGGATTGAAATGCGGCCGGCCTTTCGCTTCAAAAATCGCCGCAACCGCCCGGTCGTTGGTCGCATCCGCGCCGAGCCCGTAAACCGTCTCCGTGGGAAAGGCGACCAATCCGCCGGCGCGCAAAATCTCCGCCGCCTGCGCAATCTGCGCAGTGTCGGCGGAGACGATGTGCGAATTGTCGTTTGAGGTCATGGCCACCACTGTAGCGAAAACCTCTCCGGCGCCAAATGTCTCACGCGCAGAGGCGAAGACGGAGAGGGCTACCGGCGCTGCGTTCGCCGCGCCTCCGCGTGCCAGCTTTCAGATGCCAGCTTTCGTCGCGGTGAGGTCGATGTTGACGGTCACCGCATGCGCGACGGGATCGGGCTTTTCCCATTCGCCGGTGCCGACGTGAAAATCCGTGCGGATCACCTGCGCCTTGGCCACCATATGCGCGGTGTTGCCTGACAGGGTGAGTGCAAAAGGCAACGTCACAGGCCGCGAAATGCCTTTGATCGAAAGCGCGCCCGTCGCAACATAATCATTGCCCGTTTTATGGGTGAAGGCGGCGGTACGAAACGTCGCTGTCGGGAACTGGGAGGAGGCGAAGCCCGCTGCTCCTTTCACGCCGCCATCGGTTTCCGAATCGCCGGAAGCCTCGCTGCCGGTATCAATGGTGATGTTCGCGTGCGAATGGGTGAGATCCGCGGGATCGAAATCGATATCCGCTTTCCAGGAGTGGAACACGCCAGTGAACGGCTCTCCACCCCATCTCACAGTAAAGGTGAGTCTGCTTTTCGCTGCGTCTACATTCCAATGCTGCGCAGCGGAAGCCGGAACACTCAGCAGCCCCAATGCGACGAAGCAGATCGCAGCCCGTTTCATGTTCCCTCGACGGTGGACCACGGCCACATGCGGCGCAGGACGTCGTCGCCGCGGAAGAAGTGATGATACAGCGCCGCCCCGATATGCAGCACCAGGAAAATGGCCGTGGCGTACGCCAGATTCTCATGCCACTCGTGAAACATATGGGAATTCGCCACTTTCGCCGCGTGGGGCTGGCTCGCGAGAAACGGAATATTGGGCCAGCGAAACAGCCAGAAATAGAATGTCGGATTCCCGCGCGGTGACGAGGACACCCACGCCCAGCCCGCCAGCGGGATTCCGATGATCAGAGCATAGAACAGATAGTGTGTGCCGCGCGCCAGAACGCGCAATGGCAAGTTCATCCCGGCGGGAAGCGGCGGAATCGGATTGATCAGTCGCCACGCCAATCGCAGCACACTGAGGATTAGGATTGTCAACCCAATGGATTTGTGCAGCTGAACGGCGCTGACGTGCCACCACACATCGTCTGGGAGCACGTTCGCGAGCAGAAATCCGCTGCACAGATTTCCGATCAGCAGCAACGCGATCAACCAATGCATCGTCATCGCCACCGTCCCGTAGCGGATCCGTGTGTTGGCTGCTGCCGTCATGCTGCGCGCTCCCTGAGGTTAAGGCCATAATGGACAAGCGAACTGCTCGCGCAAGGGCGCGCGCCGCCTTGGATAGTGGGTCAGTTTGAAAATGGCCGCGCCGGAATTATCTGATGTGCCGCATGCTGGACAAGAAGTGCCGGACGGCGTTCGCGGACGCATCGGCAGCAGCAATTACGGCATGGCGACTGGTGAACGCATCGCGCATCTGAGCTGCCTGATTGCACGAGGGCTGATGCGGCGAAGCGCAGATGCCATTGCCTGCTACGAAACGCTCTAGTGTGGAATCTCCGCAACGGTGTGCAGCGCGTGCGTGGCCGTGCACACGATCAGGCGGACGGCGGAACTTGCGGCATGCCATGCGGCTTGCTGGACCTGCGCCGGCGCGCTGTGAGCAGGTTGCGCGCTAACCACGTGCGCCGAGTGGCCTCGGCCCATGCCGCTGCCGGCAAGAGCCAGCCCAACCGCGAACACCACAATTGCCAGTTTGGCGAGATAATAACGGCGATCCATTTCGCGACCTCCACGATGAATCGACGAAGGCAAGTTAGCATTTATTTCGTTTGTGGCCAATCATGGCTGGTATGAAATGGCTGCAAGGTCACGGCTTGGTGATCGCGCGAAGGAAATATCCGCGCCGGGGGAAATCCCTGTGGACAGCGTTGTTTTTCGCGTGGCTCGCGGCCTTTTGCTCTTCTTTGCCCACAATAGGCGCGCCGCTGCCGGCATGTCTGCCGCCTGTTGTTGGAGGCGCAAAGGTCATCCGCATACGCGACAACGGAGTCCTCATTCTTGACGGTCGCCGAACTGTCAAACTGGAAGGGTTGCTGTGGCCCGCGGGTGCACGCGGCGGCACACCCGATCCCGCGGTGGCGCAATCCATCGCCGCGTTGCAAAGGCTAATCGCCGCGCATCGGCTTGTGCTTCACTCCAGGGAGCCGAAACTGGATCGCTTTGATCGCTTGCGGGTGCACGCTCTGCTCGCAGATGGCGAATGGCTTCAGCGCGAAATCGTTCGGCGTGGTCTGGCGCGTGTCTCCGTCGCGCCTGACCGGCCGGAATGTGCCCGAGAGTTATATGCGGCCGAAGCCGAGGCGCGGGCCGCGGGCTTGGGTCTGTGGGCGAACTCGACCTATCGCGTGCGGACACCGGAATCGCTGCGATGGCAGGATCTCGGCACTTTCCAGATCGTGGAAGGGCAGGTGCTGAGTGCAAAGGTGACTGGCGGCCGAGGCTACCTGGATTTCGGCCGCAACTGGCGCACCGATTTCACTGCGACGATCGCGCCGGAGGACATGAAGCGCTTCATATCTGCAAACATCGATCCCAAGAGCTTCGCCGGCAAACGTGTGCGGGTGCGCGGCTGGATCGACCGCCTGCACGGCTTTGAAATCGAAGCAAGTTCGCCTGCCCAGATCGAGGTGCTGAAGTAGCAAAGGCCCGGGTGTAAGCCCGAGCCTTGCTGATTTCTGATTTCCGGCTTCTGATTTCAGACGGCCCTTAGGCGGCCTTCTTCAGCAGCGCGCCTTCCACCCGCTTCACGGCGGCCTGCTCGTCGATGCGTTCAACAGCCGCCAGCTCGCGCGCCATGCGGGCAAGCGCGGCTTCGTACAGCTGCCGTTCGGAATAGGATTGCTCCGGCTGGCCTGAAGCGCGGTGCAGGTCGCGCACTACTTCCGCGATCGAAACCAGGTCGCCGGAATTGATCTTCGCTTCGTATTCCTGCGCCCGGCGCGACCACATGGTACGCTTGACGCGAGCCCGGCCCTTCAGCGTATTGAGCGCGTTTGACACCACATCGGGGGAGGAAAGCTTGCGCATGCCGACGGCTTTCGCCTTCGCGGTGGGTACCCGGAGAGTCATCTTGTCCTTCTCGAAGGTGATCACGAACACTTCGAGCTTGTAGCCGGCGACCTCCTGCTCCTCCACGCGGGTGATCTTGCCCACGCCGTGGGTGGGGTACACCACGTGATCGTTCGCCTTGAAGTCCAGCTTTCTGTTCGAATTGGCCGGAATTTTCTTCTTTGCTACCGCTGCTGTGGTCATTCTGTTGTCCATTCTCCCGGAAGCCACTGCTTCCGCCACGCCGCAGCGTCGCCCACGCTGCACTGCAATATCGAAACCCCTTGTGACTGACGGCACGCATCGGTCCGTCGCAAAACTGTGACGCGGTGGTGAAGACCCTCGCGCGATAATGCGCGAATCTTTTTCCGGTGCCGACTGCTCTCTATATAGCGGAACTTTGCGGTTTTGTGAAGCCTGATTCCGTCAAGCCTTTGATAGAAAAGGATTTATTTTCTAGAGCAGAGAATTACGAGTGTTTTCAGGCCGTTACGGGATAAAGAATCCACGCCTCATTTGAGCGTGAGCGGGGGCGCGAAAGAAAATATCAGGAACCATCACCCGGCTTGTCCGAAAAAAACTTGTCGAATTTGTCCACCACCCCTTCGAATTCCTTGGCATCCGGAGGAGCGGTACCCTTCCGGGTGATGTTCGGCCATTTCTTCGAATAGTCGGAATTGAGCGTGAGCCACTGCTCCAGGCCCGGCTCCGTATCGGGCTTGATCGCCTCGGGGGGGCATTCCGGCTCGCAGACACCGCAATCGATGCAGATATCCGGGTCGATCACCAGCATGTTTTCGCCTTCGTAGAAGCAGTCCACCGGGCAAACTTCCACGCAGTCCATGTACTTGCACTTGATGCAGGCGTCGGTGACGATGAAGGTCATTTGACGGGCTCCGGAAGGCCGTCCCTTACGCGGCAGAAGCGACCGGATCAAGCGCATCCGTCATCGCCGAAGATTGAAAGAGCGTCCAAGCTTCGGCCGTTTACGGCGGCCATGCCAAGATTGCCACCGGTATCTACCTCACGGATAATAACAGAGATGAATGCCCAAACCCGAGATTGCAATACACTGGCAGTTGGTCCGTTCGATCCCGACTTCCTGTGCGTCGGAATGGAGAAAGCGGCGACAAGTTGGCTGTTCGATCAACTTCGAACGCACCCTGACTTCTGGATTCCGCCCGTGAAGGAACTTCGTTACCTGCACACAGCGACACCGCGGATGGACAGTACGGCCAAACTCCTCGCGCGGGTATCTAAAGGGCGGAAAAAGTGTCTGAGCGACACAGACCATGCGTTTCTCTGTCAGGCAGAAGCTCTCGTGCGTCAGCCACGCGACATCGAAAAATATGCGGCGCTGTTCCGCTTCAAGGCGGGCCGGATTTCAGGCGATATCAGTCCTATGTACTGTGTCCTGAGCGGAGACGATATCCGCACCATTGCGAGCCGCTTTCCAAATCTGAAGATAGTTTTGATGGTACGCGAGCCGGTAGAGCGGGCTTGGTCGCACATTTGCCAGCTTCACCGTATGGGCCGTTTCGATCTGCCTCTGCTAGCGGATGCGACGGCGTTCGGAAAATGGTTTGAGAGCAGCAAATTGAGACGTGCATCGGTGGCCACGCGCGCACTTCAGCGCTGGACCGAATTCGCACCATCGATCCCTTTTCGTTTTTACTTTTTCGATCAGGTAGCTTCAGCTCCGGACCTTGTCCGTGCTCAGATTATCAGATTCTTGGGAGGCGATCCGGAAAAGCAGAGCGGCATATTGGCCGCCGGTTATAATCACAAAGCGGGCGCATCCAAGTTGCCGCTGCCTCAATCCGTAAAGTCCGTGCTGGTGGAACAGCTCACCGAAGAAATTCGCGCGTCCGCGCGACTGTTTGGCGGTCCGGCGGAAAGGTGGCCCGCACGTCACGGCCTTTAGGCTCTAAGGTGCGAATGTCAGCAACAGTCATCACAGTCGCGCCTGTCGCAATGTAACTGGTTGGCTCTTGCAAGTAAGCCGTCACGGCGGAGCCAGTGCTGCTGAGAGCTGTTGTAGTGATGTCCAGCACCGGAATGGTACGAGATCCGGAAGTTCCCACACCTTGTCTTCGATCGTCCGGCTCACGGCTTGTCCCCGCGATCTGGGCGTTAGAAGTTTTTGTCAGCTTCTCCTTCAGCGTGGCTGTATCCAGCACCGTCTCCGCCAGCAGCTTTTTCAGCTTGCGGTTCTCCTCCTCCAGAGCCCTCACCTTCTGCGCGTCAGAGACATCCATACCGCCAAACTTGGACCGCCACTTGTAAAACCTGGCATCGCTGATGCCGTACTTGCGGCACAACTTCTTCGCTCCAAGCCTCACCTGGTGCTGCTTCAGTATCCCAATGATCTGTTCTTCCGTGAACCGGCTACGCCGCATCGTCCATCTCCTTCAATGGAACGGACTCTAATCTCAAAGCGGGGGCATTTCCGGCGTGCACGTCAAATTCCATCCGACTATGGCGACGTTTAGGTTGCTAACCTCATTTAAGAATGGGTGACGTCACACATCGGTACCTGCAGGATTTGGTAAAGCGCCTGCGCTTCGGGTGCGGGTCCGCGGCGGACGCCGAGCGCCTGGATTCGGATAATGCTCACTTCGCGATGGCCATGAGGGACAGTGAGTACGTCGCCTGGCCTTACTGTCACACTCGCTTTTTCCACCCGCGCATTGTTGAGCCGCAGGACGCCGGAACAGGCTGCCGCTTGCGCGAGGCGGCGCGTCTTGTAGAACCGCGCGTGCCAGAGCCACTTGTCGATGCGCAGGCTTTCAGTCTGCATTCAGAAGCGTCTTCAATTGCGCGAACGGTGAATCGCGATAGTCGTGGGGGGTGCTATCGTCCTGCCGCTTGCCGGGTTTGGACACCTTACGCGCCGGCTTCACCCGCCGCGGCTGAACGTTGGCGCGCCAGACGCTGGTTGCTCCTTCGCCCTCACCCACAGTCATGTGGCTCCAGCCGAGTTCGGCGAGCACCTGCTCGAGCGTTTCGCGATCGCAGCCGAGCAGAGAAACAAGTTTTGGCATCAGCGCATCCGCCGTGACGCCGCTGCGCGTCGCCAGTTCCAATTCCTCTTCCAGTCGGTCCAGCATGTCGACGCGAATGGCGCGGCCCGCAACGACGCGAAATCCTGCTGCTTCGATAAAACCGCGCGGGAGTTCGTCGCTGAATTCGAAGGATGTCAGCCCCGCCGACGGCGGCGGCGGTACATGATCGAGGCGGTGCTTGACGGCCCATAGCAGTGCAAGCAGGGCGGCGGCATCGGGGCGGATGAGTTTCGGCAGGTAAATCGAGCGCCGCGCGAAACGCACGCCGAATCCGCGAAGCCCGCGCATGGCTGTGCGCGCATCCGGCGGCAAGGTGGCTTGTGTGACGTCGAGCGAGCCAAGCGCGTCGCAGAGTTGATGCGCAATCCCCCGCGCTTCCGGCTCCAGCGCCACCAGCGAACCCGCCTTCACGTCCGCAGCTTTGCGCAACGCAATTAACGGTTCCAGGCGGAGCGCAATGCGCTTCTCGATCCAGTCATCCAGCCGCGACTGAATGCGCTGACGCAATTCCGGCGAAAGGTGCTCGTCGACCATAATTTGCGCTGCCGGACGCAAGGCGCTGAAACCTGCGCGCAATTGGCCGACAATCGCCCCTTCCCACCACAGCCGACCGTGTTCACTCAGCGTGATGTCCGCATCGGCAGCATTGGCCAACCGATTGGAACGAGCATTGAACTCGCCCTCCAGTCCCTTTAGCGCTGCGGCGCGCAGGGTGCGGCCGTGAATGCCTTCGGCGCGCGGATCGGGGGTGAAGCGGAAGCCTTCCAGCTTGCCGATCACTTCACCGCCCAGCTCGATACCGCCGGATTCATCCAGCCTAATGTCATAGACATCGTCCTCACGCAGGCGCCGCATCAACACCGAGGTGCGGCGGTCGATGAAGCGCTGTGTCAGCCGCTCGTGCAGCGCATCCGAGAGGCGATCTTCGACGGCCCGCGTGGTTTGCTGCCAGTGTGTTGCGTCGCGCACCCATCCGGGGCGGTGCGCGGCATAAGTCCAGGTGCGAATTTGCGCCAGGCGTCCAGAAAGTGTCGCCACATCGCCCTCCGTCTCACACAACCGCTCCACCTGGCGCGCCAGCCAATCTTCGGGCAATGCACCGTGCTCGCTCATCAGATGACGGTAGATTTGCTCCACCAGCTTCACATGTTCATCTGGTGAGAGCTTGCGGAAATCCGGCAGTTGGCAAGCGTCCCACAATGTTTTCACCGCAGCCGGTGCAGTCGCTATCGCGCGGATTTCTTCGTGCTCAGCGAGAGCTCGAAGCGACAGGAAATCCATCGCCGGCCGCGCCTTTACCAGCCCGCGTGTTGGCGGCGGTTCGTCCAGTGCGTTGAGCAGCGCATCGAGAGAGCGGAACGACAGCGCCGAATTGCGATATTGCAGCACGCGGACGGGATCGTAGCGATGGGATTCCACCCGTGCGACGAGGTCTTCATCCAGCGGCTCAGCTTCCGCGGTGACACCGAAGGTACCGTCATTCATGTGACGACCAGCCCGGCCGGCGATCTGTCCGATCTCCTGTGGCTTCAGCGGGCGCACGCCGATGCCGTCGAATTTCTCCAGCGCTGAGAAAGCGACGTGATCGACATCCATGTTGATGCCCATGCCGATGGCGTCGGTGGCCACCAGGAAATCGACATCGCCGGATTGATAGAGCGCAACCTGTGCGTTGCGGGTGCGCGGGGAGAGCGCGCCCAGCACCACAGCGGCGCCGCCGCGCTGCCGCCGGACCAGTTCGGCCAGCCCGTACACATCGTCGGCCGAGAACGCGACGATGGCGGAGCGGCGGGGCAGGCGGGTGAGCTTCTTGGGGCCGGTGTAAGCGAGATCGGAGAAGCGGGGCCGGGTGATGAAATGCGCGCCGTGCACGAAGCGCTGGATGGCGCCGCGCATGGTTTCGGCGCCGAGGAACATGGTCTCTTCGTCGCCGCGCGCATGCAGCAGCCGGTCGGTGAACATGTGCCCACGCTCAGGATCGGCGCAGAGCTGGATTTCGTCCACTGCCACAAAGGCGGTGCGCAGGTCGAGCGGCATCGCCTCCACCGTGCAGACGAAGTACTTCGCCTCAGCCGGCACGATCTTTTCTTCACCTGTGATAAGGGCCGCCGCGTTTGCGCCCTTCACCCGCGCGATGCGGTCGTACACCTCGCGGGCCAGCAGCCTGAGCGGCAGCCCGATCATGCCGGAGCGGTGCGCCAGCATGCGCTCGATGGCGAAGTGGGTCTTGCCGGTGTTGGTGGGACCAAGGACGGCGGAAATGCGGCGGAAGCTTTCGGACTTTACCGATCCGCCGGACGCACGCTGAACTTTCATGATGGTCCGAATGTGGGGTTTTTAATCCAGCAGCGCAATGACTTGGCACCGTTACGGATCGCGGGTGACGCCAGCAAGTGGGATCGTGGGACGGGGGGCAATTCAGTCTTCATTTCTTGGTGCCAAGTTTCCGCACACCTCGCGCCTTTTTGTGGTCCTTGATGCAGAAAACCCACATTCCGGCTCTCGACGGCCTTCGAGCCGTAGCCGTCGGGCTGGTCCTCTTCTTTCATGCCGGCGTGCCGGGCTTTAAGGCGGGGTCGCTCGGAGTGGATGTGTTCTTCGCCCTTTCGGGTTACCTCATCACCGGATTGCTCACCCGCGAGATAGACAAAACGGAAAGTGGACTTCTTCCGCTTCTACCTGCGTAGGCTCTGAAGGCTGACTCCCGCTTTGTTAATTCTCGCAGTCGCATACCTCATGTTTGCTACGGCTCTATGGCACGAGCGGACGGCCCGCCAGCACGCGGGCTACGTGATTGCGGCGGTAACGTATTTGATGGATTTTGTGTGTTCCGGGCGTCCCTACTTTGCGATCCGCTTGAACACACCTGGTCACTGGCTGTTGAGGAACATTTTTATCTGCTCTGGCCTGTGGTGCTTCTGGGCGCGAGCTATTTGCCGAGGCGTTATCTCTTGCCGGCGCTGCTATGGGGCTTCGCACTTGCGACCACATGGCGCTGGGCTGGTCAATATCTGTACGGCTGGGATGTAGCTTACTATCGATTTGATTTTCGCCTTTCAGGGCTCTTGCTTGGTGCGGCCATCAGCGTGTTTGCTGCCGAAGGGAAGACAATTCCCAATGTGCATCGATTTATCCTATATGCGTGCGCAATTGGCGCTTTCCTGCTGCTCAGCCTTGGCGAGCAAGGAAATGGCACTGGCCCTTTGCACGTTAGCAGAAGCATTTGCCGCGCTCACAATCCTGGCAATCCTTCAGGGGCAGTACTGGACGGCGTGGCTGGCACACCCAGTGCTGGTCTATATTGGCCGGGTGTCCTATGGTTTCTACCTCTTCCATTTTCCTTTGACGTGGTGGCCCATCGATCACGTGACCTGGCAGGCGCTGCTCGTGATTGGCGGCGGGGGCGGCCTTGTGCTGGCTAGCCTGTCCTACCACTTTGTCGAACGGCCAGTACTGGATGGAGGTTTCCGTCCGCGCCGGACGCCCG
This sequence comes from Rhizomicrobium sp., assembly GCA_036269195.1. Classification (GTDB taxonomy): domain Bacteria; phylum Pseudomonadota; class Alphaproteobacteria; order Micropepsales; family Micropepsaceae; genus Rhizomicrobium. The sequence goes on along the minus strand of DATASO010000012.1, from coordinate 720,010 downwards.
TTGCTGCATAAGATACCTCCGATGGAGCCCTGGGCAGGGCCTAATTCCTCTGAAGGCGGTCATTGCGGGTTTTCCAGGCTGAACATGGCGGATTCGTCGTCGTAGGCAAACAGCTCGGCGAAGCGCGCCCAAGCGGTGACGGCATCCAGCGTGGCCTGCGCCGCATCCGGCGTCATGAAATCTTCCAGCTCGTCTTCGAAGCGGCTCCAGGGCGCGGTGTGGCTGGCGCGTTCGTCCAGCACGCGGCGGATGTGCGCCGCCAGCGGCACGTAACTCACCAGCGCGCGCGCGAAGATTTCCTTGCGCACATTGGTATCTTCTTCCGCGAAACGCTTTCCCATATGCGTGAGCTTGAAGTCGCCGCCTTCGATTTCTGCCAGCCGCAGCATCTGCAAGGTCTCCGCGACGGGAAACAATTCGTCCACCTCCAGCTGCAGATCGGCGGTGAGATCGGGCAGGTCGGCCTTGCCGTTGTAAGGCTGCGCTTCCACCGCTTCGATCAGGCCGGCCAACAGGTTGGTGGAAACCGGGGGCAGGATGGTACCAAGACCGCTACCGGGAAAGCGTTCCCGCCGCTGCGCCAGTTGCTCGGCACGCTTGGCGGTCATTTCCGTGTAGATGCGGTCCACCAACGCGATAAACGCGGGATCCTGCCGGTCACGCGGATGGCGCAGGTCAATCTTGATTTCTGTGACCACACGGCCGGGATTGGTGGAGAACAGCAGCACCCGGTCGCACATCAGCACGGCTTCCTCGATGTTGTGGGTGACGAGAATGATGCCCTTGATGGGCAGCTGGCCCTCCTGCCAAAGTTCGAGAAAGTCTGTGCGCAGATTTTCTGCCGTCAGAACATCGAGGGCGGAGAACGGCTCATCCATCAAGAGGATGTTGGGATGCACCACCAGGGCGCGCGCAAAGCCCACGCGCTGGCGCATGCCACCCGACAATTCGCGGGGATAGGCAGATTCGTAACCGTCGAGGCCGATCAGATCGATGGCGGCGAGCGCGCGCTTGCGGATTTCTTCTGTCGGCAAGCCGAGCGCTTCGAGCCCCAGCTGCACATTCTCCAGCACGGTGAGCCACGGAAACAGCGCAAAGCTCTGGAATACCATCGCGATGCCCTGCGCCGGGCCGTTCACCGCGTTCCCCAGATAGGTCACCGAGCCGGCTGTCGGCGCGGACAGGCCGGAAATGATGCGCAGCAAGGTGGATTTGCCGGAGCCCGAACGTCCCAGCAGTCCCACAATCTCGCCGTCGCGCAAGCTGAGTTGCACGTCGTCCAGCACCAGCAGCTCTGCACCGCCGGGACGCGGAAAAGCGCGTCGCACGTTCTGCACGTCGAGAAGGGCGGGTTGCTGTTCCATCCAATTCTCCGTCTGGTTTCACATCAAGAACAGCAAGCACAGCGCGAAGACGCCGCAAACTGTTGTCAGCCCAACCATGTACCAGAACAGGGCAGGATCGCTTCTACGATCGACCAGTCGTCCAGTGTTCGTCATTGTCTTACCAGATATCAGCTGAATTGCGGTAAGGACCAAGAAGCCGGTCCCAAAACAAAGCACCTGAAGCTCACCGTTTTCCATGCTCACACCAGGCGATAGCGCCGTTCGGCGTAATCATACAACCGGCGCCAGAACAGGCGGTTGATGATGGTGACGAATGCCGCCATCACCGCAATGCCGACCACGATGCGATGAAAATTCCCAGTCGCCGTCGCGTCCGCAATGTAGGCGCCCAAACCATGTGCGCGAAAGGTGCGCGTGCCCCAGCTCACCACTTCGGCCACGATGGAGGCGTTCCATGATCCGCCGGAGGCCGTGATCGCGCCCGTCACATAGAAGGGAAACACCGCAGGCAGCGCCACCTTGCGCCACCACAGCCAGCCGCGAATGCCGAAGTTCGTGCTCACATCGCGCATCTCTACGGGCAACAGCGAAGCGCCCGCGATGACGTTGAACAAGATGTACCACTGCGTGCCCAGCACCATCAGCGGCGACAGCCAGATGTCCGGGTTCAGATCCCACACAGCGATCAGAAACACCGCCAGTGGGAACAGCAGGTTCGCAGGAAACGCTGCCAGAAATTGGGCCACGGGCTGCACGATCTGCGCTAGCTTTGGCCGCAAGCCAACGTAAACGCCAATCGGCACCCAGATGGCGCTGGCAATCGCGATCAGCACCAGCACGCGCACGGCGGTGAGCGCGCCCAGGCCCACTGCGACGAACACTTCGTTCAACTGGATCGGTCCGGCGAACACCGCGATGCGCCACAGGGCGATCGCGCCCAGCACGGCCAACAACGCATACCACAGGATATCGCTGGCTCGCTGCGAGACCGCGGGAACGATGTGCGTCTCCAGTTTGCGCGGCGGCGCCATGCGGTATGTCCTTCGCATCAATGCGGCGAAGGGTGCGGCAATCGCGCCGATCAAGCGCGAGCGGCGGATCATTGTGAGTGCCCATGACTCTCGCTCTTCCTCACTTTGCTGGTCATCGAAGCGGAAGCGCTCCGACCATGCCACCAGCGGCCGGAACAGCAACTGGTCGTAAATCAGGATGACGATAAGCATGGTGCCGATGGCCCACCAGATGGCGGTGAGATTGCGCTCGGCGATTGCCGCGGCGATGTACGAGCCTATGCCGGGCAGCGCGATGGTGGTGTGGCCGACGCTGATGGCTTCCGCGGCTACCACGAAGAACCAGCCGCCGGACATTGACATCATCATGTTCCAGACGAGCTGCGGCATGGCGAACGGCACTTCGATGCGCCAGAACCGCGCCCAGGCATTCAGGCCGAACAACTTGCCGGCTTCCTCCAGCTCCGGGGGTACAGTGCGCAGCGACTGATAGAAGCTAAACGCCATGTTCCATGCCTGGCTGGTGAAGATGGCGAATACAGCCGCGAGTTCCGCCCCGAAAATTCGCCCCGGCGCGACGGACAGAAAAAATACGACCGTGATGGAAATGAATCCGAGGATCGGAACTGACTGCAAAATGTCCAGCAGCGGAATGAGCAGCGCGCCGGCCCGCGTACTCTTCGCCGCGAGCGTTGCGTAGGTGAAGGTGAAGAGTAGCGACAGCGCCAAGGCGACCAGCATGCGCAAGGCAGTGCGCAGCGCATAATCGGGCAGGTGCGAGGGCGACAGCGAGATATGCCCATGTGCGAGGCTCGTCAGCGGCTGCCGCAGCAACTGGCTGGCATCGGCGAACACCACGATGAACCCCAGCACCAGCAGCGCGGCCAGCACATCCCAGCGGCTGGGCAGCAGCGCCCGCGCGCGGATCGAGATGGTCGGCAGGAACTCCATGCATCACCTCGGGCTTCGGCCGCTTTTCGCCGTGCCCGTGGTGAAGCGGACGCTTCAGTTATGGGCAGGCAGGAGCGGCAGGCGCGATCGACTGATATTGTCGTCGGGCATCGGTTTCGGGGTCTCGCTGTGAAAGGATAAGCATCCTCTTCCTGAAGCTGTGAACTGCGTTCGTCAACTGAAGAGTGGGCCCAATTGGCTGTTTCCGTGGACCTGTGGATAAGTTGCCAAGAACATGAACTGATCCGGCACGGAGCATGGCCGAATCACTAACTAAGTGATTCTCCGTGTTCGTTCACGCACAATATGCAGATTGTCAACTGCCATGACCGCAAGATGTACGGGGCTACGGTACATATTGCGATCCAGTCTGGGGCAGGAAGCAGATCAGGCGAAAAGGCACTTATAAGGAAACTATGCGCAAGTTACCTTGACTACTCTCCTCTACAAGAATAGATACGAAAAGTGAACAGGAGGATGACGTGGGACCGGAGACACGAAATCAGCGAATGGCGGCGGCTTTGGAAGAGGAATTTCAGAGTTGCCATAGTCTATTGAGCGGCGCCTTAGCCGGCGTGGCCAACCGCGGCAGCTTTCAGGATTGGGAAATGCGCAGCATCCTCGGCTTGATGCGAACGACGGCCCAGGTGGCAGCGATCATCAGTAAGCTGCAAGGGAAAGCGCCAGAGAAAAATTTTGAAAATCGCGGTTCAATTCCGCAAGAAAATTGCGGATGAGGCGCGATGCCTTACAAACGCGGCGCACCAGGTGGAAATACCAACCGGCTGAAGCACGGCCGTTATCGTGCCGACGCGGTCGCGCAACGCAAGTTGGTGCGAGAGACCATTTGCTCCGCCCGGCTGGCGCTGATGCAGGCGCAGCTTGAAATGCTTCGACCGAATCGCGCGGGAAAACCGCGCATGGACGAAAGTACGTAATTTCACTACATTTGGTGGATGAACAAGATCGTCACCGCTTCGGAAGCCAACCGCCAGTTCTCGAAGCTCCTGCGAAACGTCGGGAACGGAGACTCCTACACCATCACCAGCCATGGCGAGCCGGTTGCGACATTGGCGCCCTCTCCGGCGAAGCTGAAGAAGGAGCAGGAACTCGCGAAAAAACGTCTGATGCAGCACCTCCGTGCTCAACGCCCGGTGGACATAGGCCCCTGGAGCCGTGAGGAACTATACGAAGACGATCCAAAATGAAGGTTGCCATCGACACGAACATCTTGGCTTACGCGGAAGGTCTCAATGGTGCGGCTCAGCAACCCGCCACTTTGCGGGTTATTGGCAAGCTGACGCCCGAAAACACGGTCATACCGGTCCAGGTGCTTGGAGAATTATTCAATGTTCTGATCCGGAAAGCGAGGTGGCGAACGGAAAAGGCGCGGGCCACCGTCGAAATCTGGCGTGGCGCTTCGCGCGCGGTCGATACAACCGCGGAATTGATACGCGACGCGATCGGCCTCGCATGCCAGCACCGCTTGCCCATCTGGGATGCAATAGTGCTTTCTGCCGCTGCACATGCAAAATGCACTGCTTTGCTTTCAGAGGACTTTCAGGATGGATTTGTTTGGCAGGGCGTAACCGTGTGCAACCCGTTTGCCGTGAAATCGCATCCTCTCATTGCGGCGCTCGTGAGTCCATAGGTGGGTGATGGCTGATCGCAATACATCAGATTGGGAAGCGCTGGCCGGGAAGGAATTGCGCGACCGGCCACTGGAGTCGCTCATCTGGTGCGCGCCGGACGGTTTTGATGTGAAGCCGCTCTACACAGCGGCCGATCTGGAAAATCTTGAAGCCAATACACTGCCGGGCTTTGCGCCGTTCACCCGCGGCGTGCGGGCTACCATGTATGCCGGCCGGCCGTGGACCATCCGCCAGTACGCTGGTTTTTCAACCGCAGAAGAATCCAATGCCTTCTACCGGAAGAATCTGGCTGCCGGGCAGATGGGACTCTCCATCGCGTTCGATCTGCCAACCCATCGCGGCTACGACAGCGATCATCCGCGGGTGACAGGCGATGTCGGCAAGGCGGGCGTTGCCATCGATTCCGTCGAGGACATGAAAATCCTGTTCGCTGGCATTCCGCTCGACAAGATGAGCGTCTCGATGACGATGAATGGTGCCGTCATTCCCACGATGGCGAATTTCATCGTGGCGGCGGAAGAGCAGGGGGTGCCACCGGAAAGACTCTCCGGCACCATTCAGAACGACATCCTCAAAGAATTCATGGTGCGGAACACCTATATTTATCCGCCCGAACCTTCGATGCGCATTGTGGCCGACATCATCGAGTTCGCGGCCAGGCGCATGCCGAAATTTAATTCGATTTCGATCAGCGGCTATCACATGCACGAAGCCGGCGCGACCGCGGTGCAGGAGCTTGCCTACACGCTGGCGGACGGCATCGAATATGTTCGCACTGCGAAGAACCGCGGGCTCGAGGTCGAAAAGTTCGCCCCGCGACTCTCGTTCTTCTTCGGCATCGGGATGAATTTCTTCTTCGAGATCGCCAAGCTGCGCGCAGCGCGCCTGTTGTGGTCGCGCATCATGGAGGGCTTCGGCACAAACAATCCCGAAAGCCTGATGCTGCGCACCCATTGCCAGACATCCGGCGTCTCGCTCACCGAGCAGGATCCGTACAACAACGTCGTGCGCACGGCGTATGAGGCGCTGGCGGCCGTGCTGGGCGGCACGCAATCGCTGCACACCAATTCCTTCGATGAAGCGATCGCACTGCCAACGGAACTCTCCGCCCGCATCGCCCGCAACACGCAGCTCATCCTGCAGCATGAAACCCAGGTCACGCGCGTGGTCGATCCGCTGGGGGGCTCCTATTATGTCGAAGCGCTGACGCATGCGCTCGCCACCCACGCGCAAGGCATCATCGACGATGTCGAAGCGATCGGCGGCATGACCAAGGCGGTGCAGGCCGGAATCCCGAAGCTGCGCATCGAAGAAGCCGCGGCGCGGCGCCAGGCGCGCGTGGACAAGGGGGAAGACGTCATCGTCGGCGTCAACCGCTTCGAGCCAGAACACGAAGATCACCTGCCCATCCGCGACATCGACAACGCCGCCGTTCGCGACCAGCAGATCGCACGATTGAACGCGGTGAAGGCGAAGCGCGACGCCGAACGGGTGCAATCCGCATTAAATGCACTCACGCAAGGCGCCCGGAGCGACGCGAACTTGCTGGAGCTGGCCGTGGACGCGGCGCGGGCACGTGCCACCGTGGGGGAAATTTCGGAGGCTATGGAACAAGCCTTCGGCCGACATCGCGCCGACATACGCGCCATCTCCGGCGTTTATGGCGCAGCGTACGAAGGCGACAACGAATATTCCGCGCTGCAGGGCGATGTGGAAGCCTTCGCGCGGGAAGAGGGCAGGCGGCCGCGCATCCTCGTCGCCAAAATGGGGCAGGACGGGCACGACCGCGGCGCCAAGGTGATTGCCACGGCGTTTGCCGATCTGGGGTTCGATGTCGATATTGGGCCGCTGTTCCAGACGCCGGAAGAAGTGGCGAAGGACGCCATTGAATCGGATGTGCATGTCATCGGCATTTCCAGCCAGGCCGCGGGCCACAAAACGCTGGTGCCGCAGCTGATCGAAGCGCTGAAGAAGCGGAACGCTGGCGACATTCTGGTCATCGTCGGCGGCGTGATCCCGCAGCAGGATTATGCCTTCCTGCAGAACGCCGGCGTCGCCGCCATCTTCGGTCCCGGCACCAACATTCCCGAAGCCGCCGCCAAAGTCCTCCAACTCATCCGTGCACGGAAGATAGATCAGGCCGCAGAGTAGCGAATCCGGCGCCGATCATCCGCAGGCGCCGTGTTCCTTCAGGAAGAACCGTGCTTTCCGCATGAAGACATCGGATGTGGCAAGCGCGCAGATGGGCGCCGCTGCCACCCTGGCGGATTCACGCTTGCCTTCGACCGCGAGCGTCATCGCCAGAACCGTCTCCAGATGCTGCCGCACCTCTGAGGGATATTCGATCGCCAGAGTTTCCTTTTCTGCGAGTCCGGCGCGGATTTGCTCCTCGGCGTCGGAGGCGTCGTGCTGATCGAGGAAGGCGATGGCGCGCAACAGGCGAACCACGGGATCGTGCGGATATTTGCGCGCCAGCTCGGGTGCGGCGGCGCTTGCCTTGGCGTCGGATGACGGGATCTCGTTGGGTGGCGCCAGCCCTGCTCCGCGTGCGGCATAGGCAGGATACGCGCCCGTCATTTCCAGCGCTGCGAATGTGGCGACGGCCAGCACCAGTGCCGCCGCTGCCCCGGCTAAGGAACGAAGCGGCGGTCGCTCACCCGTCTCGGGCCATATCGCCAACAGGAAGAAGCCGAGTGCCGTCCCCATCAGTATCCCGCCGAAATGTGCGCCGATATCGACCTGTCCTCCACCATCGGTGACGGATGGAAGCAGCGCGGGAATGAGCAAGAACAGCGCGAAGCGGCGGATGCGGTTGGCATTGTCCGCGGCCTCCGCATGAAAGCTGAGGGTGAACAGCAGCGCGACCAGGCACATGATGGCGCCCGACGCGCCAACGCTCACGGTGTGCGCATCGTTCAGGCTGATCGAGCCGATGCTTCCCGCAATGGCACCGAGCGCAAAGGCCGCCGTAAGCCATGCGCGGCCCACCAGCCGCTCAAGCCGCCATCCGGCGATCGCAAGCACAATGAGATTGCCACCGATGTGGACGAGATTTGCATGCAGCAGCGACGCGGTCAGCAACCGCCACCACTCATGTCTGTCCGCGACAAGATATCGATCTACACCGCCAAGCGCGACCAATGACGGCAGGCCCAACGCAAAGGTGCGAGAGGGATGCACGCCGTAAAGCTGCTCGGCGTAGAAGATGGCAGCCAGGACCAGGCAGAGGACAATGGTGAGCACCGGCCACGCCGGGGTCCTTGCCTCAGCCCAAGCTCGTGGAGACGCATCGGCGGCCGCTAGCACCGGCGAGCCTGCGGCCAGCCGCTGCTTCTGTCGCAGGTCCCGTTTGCCGAAACTTGCTGTCGCGGGCATGGGTGAGTCGCTCGTCATGACCACTCTGGTCTGACACCGCCCGCTTAAAGTCGGGTGAAAATTCCAGCGTTAAATGCTTGGCTGTGGGCCGAAGCTACCGCCGGACGCCGCGGCCGGTAATGGCGTGCCAGACAAGCAGCACAATCACGGCGCCGATAATGGCGACCACCATCGATGTCAGATTGAAGTGCTGCATCGGGTCGGTATGGCCGAAATAGGAGAACAGCCAGCCGCCCACCACGGCGCCGATCAAGCCCAGCACGATATCCGTCAGGCAGCCTGAGCCGGTCCCCTTCACCACCTTGCTGGCGATGAACCCGCTGATCAGCCCCAGAACAATCCACCCCAGTATCGACATCGTCTGCATCCCTTTCGGCTCGCCCACAAGCTAGGGTACTAATCGGCAATCGGGCAAGCGCTTCAGGGCGGCGGTGGCGAACGGAATTCGCAACATGTGGCGTGTGCTTGGCCCCGGTCTCATCACCGGTGCAGCCGACGATGACCCGAGCGGCATCGCCACCTATAGCCAGGCGGGCGCGCAGTTCGGTTACGCGCTCACCTGGACGATGTTTCTCACCTTGCCATTCATGGTGGCGATCCAGATCATCAGCGCCTGCATCGGTTGGGGTACTGGCGAAGGATTATCCAGCAGCATCGGCAAGCGTTTACCACGCCCGGTGTTGCTTGGGCTGATTGCGCTGCTGGTTGTGGCTAACACCGCCAACATCACGGCCGATCTGGCAGCAATGGGCAATGCGCTGCGGCTGGTAATCGGCGGGCCGGCGGTCGTTTACGCCATCGGCTTCGGCGTGCTGTGTCTGGTGGCGGAAATCGTCATCCCGTATCACCGCTACGCCGGTTATCTGAAGTATCTCACCTTCGTGCTGTTGGTGTACGTCGCGACAGCCTTCACTGTAAAGATGCCGTGGGGCACAGTGCTCCGCGCGACGCTGCTGCCCGATTTCTCCCTTGGTCGCGATGCACTGCTCACCATCGTCGCCGTGTTCGGCACCACCATCAGCCCCTACCTGTTCTTCTGGCAGGCGGCGCAGGAAGCGGAAGAGTCGCGTCTCAGTTATCGCCACAGAGCGCGCGCGGCGCTCAGTCCCCAGGCGTTTCGGCATATCGCCATCGACACCTGGACCGGCATGACGGTGTCGAACGCGGTCGCCTTTTTCATTATCGTGACGACGGCGGCCACCTTGCATGCGCACGGCCTGGCGAAGATCGACACGGCATCGCAGGCGGCGGAAGCGCTGAAACCCATCGCCGGCACCTTCGCCTTCGCACTGTTCTCCGCCGGAATCATCGGCACCGGACTGCTGGCTGTGCCCGTGCTGGCGGGATCGGCGGCTTATGGCGTGGCGGAAGCCTTTCGCCTGAAAGGAAGTCTGGAATTACCGGCGAGCCGCGCCATCGGCTTCTATGCCATCGTGAGCGCGGCCACGCTGGCCGGCGCAGTGCTGACGCTCTCGCACGTCGATCCCATCGCCATGCTGTTCTGGACGGCGGTGATCAACGGCGTCATCGCCGTGCCTATCATGTTCGCGATGATGCTGGTCATTTCGGGGAAACATCAGAAGCTTGCGCTGCCGCGTTGGCTCAAAGCGCTGGGCTGGCTCGCGGCGCTGCTGATGGCTATGGCCGTGGCACTGCTCCTGTGGTCGGAATTCACGGGCAGCCAAAAATGATTGCTTCTGATTGCAATGGTCAGGTCCGCGCCAGGTGCCGCTCCGTTGAAACTGGACGCCAAGAGGCACATAGTGGACGCGTCCGGCGGGGCAGTGTCGAAGGGAAACGTGTCATGAAAGCAATTCTGATTTCGGCGGCGATTCTTGTTAGCGCGGCGGCAGTGCCTGCTATCGCGCAGTCGCCGCAAGCGGCGCCGCCGAGTGCCTGTCTCCGTTTCGGCGAAATCTACGACTGGAAAGCGCAAGACAATCGCTCGCTGATCGTCGAGGACAATCTGCACAAGAAGTTCAAGGTGGCGCTGATGGGCCCTTGCCCAAGCCTCACCTTCAAGGAGCGGGTCGGCTTCCAGTCACGCGACGCCATGCGGCTGACCTGCATGCGGCCGGGTGATAACGTTACTGTCAGGAACATGGGCTCGGGCATCCAGCGCTGTCCCATACGGTCCATCGCCGCCTATACGCCCGCCATGCAAAAGGCGGATGACGCCGCGGCAGCGCCGAAGCAGCAGTAACAGATTACGATCTTTATCCGTTGTGCCGTTTGGGAACGGTGGCGCCAGACTCCCGACGCGACTAGACTTGCGGCCGAAGCACCGCGGGGCCGAAGGTGCAACGGATCCTGAAGGCGATACAGGAGCGAAAGATCGACCGCGTGGCGGCCGCCTACGGCGTGGCCGCGTGGTTGCTGGTGCAGGCTGCTTCGATCGGCCTTCCCACCTTCGGCGCGCCCGCCTGGACGATGAAGGTGATGATCGTCGCCGCGCTGGTGGGCTTCCCACTGGTGCTGTGGATCGCCTGGCATGTGGCGGCGCCGGCGCACGGCATGGCGGACGAGGTGAACGTCTCCCTGCGGCGCACGGATATGGCGCTACTGGGTGTGCTGGGGGTGTTGATAGTACTTGTGGGCGGCCAATTCGCTTACGAACTCGGCGCCTTTCATCCGAAGAAGCCGGCAAGTATCGCCACCGCTTCGACCCCGCCTTCGCCACTGCAGGCGGCCGCGCCCGCTGCATCGATAGCTGTGCTGCCCTTTCTCAATCTGAGCGGCGATCCGAAGAAGGATTTCTTCAGCGACGGGATTTCCGAGGAGCTGCTGAACGATCTCGCTAATGCACCCAAGCTGCGGGTGGCGGCGCGTACCTCCTGCTTCGCCTTCAAGGGGAAGAACGAGGACATTCGCAAGATCGCACGGGCGCTGAACGTGCGCGCCATTCTAGAAGGCAGCGTGCGGGAAGACGGGCAGCACATCCGCATCACGGCGCAGCTGATCAACGCCACGGACGGTTATCACATCTGGTCGAAGACATTCGACCGCGACCTGAGCAACATTTTGCAGGTGCAGGATGAGATTGCGCAGGCGATCACGGTCGCGCTGACGCACACGCTGAATGGCGGGTCTTCCGCGCCGCAAAAGCCGAGCCGGCCGGCCATCGATCCGGATGCCTATCGCAACTATCTGAAAGCGCAGGCGCTGTCGGCGCTCAAGACCGATGAAGGCGACTCCCAGGCTGTCGAACTGTTAAGGACGGTCACGGCACGCGAGCCGAACTTTGCCCCCGCTTTCGCCGCCCTCGGCCGCACCTACGTGCACATGGCGGAATTCCACAACCAACGCCCCGATCTTTTGGAATCTGCCGCCGCGGCACTCAACAAAGCCCTCAAGCTCGATCCCAAAAACCTCGAAGCGCTGTCGACTGACCTGCGCGTTGCCGCGCTTAGATGGAACTGGCAGCGCACCTCGCAAGATGCGCGCGCACTACTGGCGATCAATCCTCACAACGTATTCACTTTGCGGGGGTTGAGTTTTTATTATGCTGCTTTCGGCTTTGCCGAGAGACAGGCTGCTGCGCTGCGCGAGGCGACGCGGCTCGACCCACTTTCATTTGTCGATCTCAATAATCTGGCGACCGCTTACAACTCCGAGGGACGGTATCTCGAAGCTGTTTCGGCGGCGCGCCGAGCGCTCGCGCTGAAGCCAGATCGCCCACTTACTCTATACACGCTGTGTTGGGCAACGGCCGGAGCAAAGCAGTTCGATCAGGCTCGTCAGCTCGTCCAACAGCTCTCAGAGCTGCATCAGGCTGCTGCTGCAGATGCCTGTACACTGTGGACCGCGAACCTTGGCAGCGATCTGCCTAAAGCGCAGCGGCTTGCTGATGCCATCGCGGTGAGAGTACCGGTCTTCATATTCGATGAAGCGAGCATGGGCGAATTTTACGCCCTATCCGGCGATTATTCCTCCGCGATTTTATGGCTTAAACGTGCATACGCCAACCATAATGCTAGTTTCCTTGCCACGGCGTATCTGCCGACCACACCGAAAGGTCTGTTGGAAGCACCAGGTTGGAAAAAGCTGATGGCTCGGCACGATGTTCGCCTTTGGCAAGCGGCACGTGAGCGCGTCCGTTAGACGTCGATCCGTAAAGCGGCGCGTCCATCGATTGGCGCGGAAGCTATTTTGTGCTAGGTTCCTCCCGCCAAAACTTCTGGGGGGAAGTCATGTCGACCCGGCGCGATCTGTTTAAGAGCTCAGTATTGTCGGCGTTTGCGATGATGAGCGCGCCTTCTCTGTTAAGGGCGCAGCCCAAGTTGGATGACCCGATCCTTGTCTATGCAACGGACGTAACAGACCCCAACAATGAGTTGGATGTTGTCCTCTTTCTCGTCAGACCTAATGCCAACAGCAAATACGAGGCTCGCAAGGCAAGTTTTTTTCAACCGCGGCCAACTGCTACTAAGCTTTGGAAAGGCCGGAAATTGAAGATCGTGACTGGTCAGAAGACATATTATCTTGAGACGGACAAAACGGATGGCACTGTATTGGACAAGGACCTGGACCATTTGGCGGTTCCAATGAAATGGATCGAGACTGGCGCGGAGAAGCTAACATCCCATTCGGGTAAGCCGTGCAGAGAAATCATGCCTCTGAAAGGATAATGGACTGTTCTTTCGTCCTGGTTCTGAAAGTGTCGAAGTTCTGCAATTTGCGGTGTGCGTACTGCTATGAGCATCGCGAGTTGCATGTGCGCGATGTCATGTCCGTTGAAACGTTGGCGGCGCTGTTTTCCCAAGTTGATGCGTTCGGGGATTATCTGAAGGCCCGGGGGATTTCCCCATCTTTCTCTTTTGTCTGGCACGGCGGCGAGCCGCTGCTGCTGGCACCCGAATACTACCGGCGAATCGCGGAGACGCAGCAGGCGAGCATCGAGTGCTATGCGTATCGCAACAGCGTGCAGACCAACCTGTTCGGCTTTAATAAGGATAGTTTGGAATTTGTGCTGGGGTCGGGTTGGGAGCTGGGTGTTTCAATCGATTTCGCGGATGGCGTCCGCCGAAATATCGGCGGAAGGGATTCCAATGCCAAGGTGATTGCGAATGCGGAGGCGCTGCATGCCAGCGGCGGCCGCTTCGGCCTGATCTCCGTTCTCGGCGCGCACAATCGGCATACGTTGATCGAGGCCTACGATTGGGCGGCAGAGTTTGCGGACGGATGGCGCATCCTGCCCCTCTTCGAGGGCGGCCCGGAAAATGCAATCGAGGAACTGCAGCTGCCGCCCGATGACGTTGCAAACGTCTTCACAGAGCTGTTTCGCAAGCGGGCCAATTCCGACCGCCACCTGCCGATGGCGCCGCTGGACGACTATACGAAAGCCGCAGTGCTCCGCATCGTTGACCAACGAGGGCCAGCAGATGTTGACCGCGAACTGCTCGACAACATCTTCGTCATCAATGTGAATGGCGATGTGTTCACGCGGCCCTTCGCGTACGATCCAAGCCGCTGTCTCGGCAACATCGGCCATCGATCCATGCAGCAGATGCTGGAAAGCGAGGTGTACAAGGCCTGCCAGCAAACAATCGTCGCACGGAAACGGGACAACTGCGCCGCTTGTGTTTTCCGCGGCTACTGCGATTCATCGCCCATGCACGAGCACGGCAGCCTGGTGAACGATGGCGGCATGCGCCGCTGCGGCGTGCCGCGTGACACCATATCCGCCATCTATGCAGAGCTGACGGATGCCGGCGTGGATGCCGCCATCGTGGGCGAGTGGGCGCGGGAGTGGCTGGCGCAGCCGCGCGCCGCTATCGCATAAACGACCTAATGTAAGGGAGAAAGCGCTTCGATCTCAGCATTGTTCAGCGCCGGAGCCGGCCTGCGTTCGCCAACGATCGCTCCGCGTGTGTTCAGCACCGGTGCCCGAATGAGGGCGTGCACTTCAGGGTCGCCGCTCAGCAGCGCCAGCTTGTCAAGAATCGCGGCGATTGCCGTCTCCGCCGCACGGCCCGCGCCGTCATCGATCTTCAGCGCGATGCCCAATCCGGCCTCGGAAATGATCGCCGCATAATATGCCTCCGCGCCTGCCTTGGTCGCCACGCGCCCACCAGCGGCGCGCATCAGAACGGTGTCGCTGCGGCCTGTGCCGGCCACCAGTTCGGGGTGCGCAATCATCGCCCGCACAATCCGCCGTATCGCCTCAGCGCGCGCGGCAGGCAGGCCGGAGGGATTGGCAAGTTTTGCCAACGCCCTGGCGAACGCCGGAAGCGGCAACGCGAAATTGGGCGCGGCGCATCCGTCCACGCCCCACGGCAGCTCCGCTTCGATACCAGTGAGTTCCGCCAGAGCCGTCGCGATTGCCCGCTGCACCGGGTGGTCGTGATGTTCGTAGCCATCGGTCGCGATGCTCCAATGCCGCGCCACGGTAAGAAATCCCGTATGCTTGCCGGAGCAATTGTTGTGAATGCGCGCCGGCAGATACCCGTGACGCAGCATGTCGATCCGTACCGGCTCATAGCGCACCGCTTGCGGGCCGCAGGCAAGATCGCTCTCGGCACAGCCGATCGTCTTTAGCCATGCGGCGACGCGGCTTGTATGCATCGGCTCACCGGAATGCGACGCGCAGGCGAGCGCGATCTCTTCCTCGCCCAATCCAAACGCGTCGGCCGCGCCAGACTCAAGCAAGGGCAAAGCCTGAATTGGTTTTAATGAAGAACGAGGATAGATCGGCGTCTCCATGTCGCCGAGCGACAGGACCAATGAGCCATCGGCCCGCGCGATCGCCACGGCCCCGCGATGGATGCTCTCCACCAGCGGCCCGCGCGTCACTTCCACGAGAATCGGGTTTGCCATGCGATTGTTATAGCAGCGGCCTTGCGAAATCCGACTTCTGTTTTATCTCTCCACCGTTATAGTCACCACCGCCCCCATGACAATTCCAGCCGTTTGCATTTCACATCTGACGAAAGTTTACCGCCGCGGTACCGTCGCGGTGGACGATCTTTCCATGACTATCGCGCCGGGCGATTTCTTTGGTTTTCTGGGGCCGAACGGCGCCGGCAAATCCACCACCATTCACTGCATGACGGGTATCGCCAAGCCGACCTCCGGGAAGATCGAGATTTTCGGCGTGGATGCCGTGAAGGACTATCGGGAGGCGCGCCGGCTGATCGGGCTGTCGCCGCAGGAGTACAACGTCGACACCTTCGCCAAGGTGACGCAGATTATCGACTGGATGGGTGGCTATTTCGGCATGCGCGCCGGTGAGAGAAAGGCGCGCGCCGAGATGTTGATCGAGAAGTTTGAGCTCGGCCCGCACGCCAAGAAGCAATTCCGCGATCTTTCCGGCGGCTTGAAGCGGCGCGTGATCCTGGCCCGCGCCTTGATCCATGATCCCAAGCTTCTGATCCTCGATGAGCCGACAGCGGGCGTGGACGTGGAGTTGCGCCGCGACCTCTGGCGCTATCTCCAGGAACTGAACCGTGACGGAAAAACCATCCTGCTCACCTCGCACTATCTGGAAGAAATTGAGCGGCTCTGCCGCACCATTGCGATCATCAATGGCGGCAAGATCGTACGGGAAGGGCCAAAGGCCGATTTTCTCACCACAGGGGATCTCGAAGAGGCTTATCTCGCGGCCACCGGCGCCGAGCCGGATCATATTGCAGGTGCCGGATGAGCGCGATCGACAACACCGCCGAAGTCACTCCGATGCCGCCCATGACCATCAATTGGGTCGGGCTGTGGACGATGATCCGGCGCGAGCTGTCGCGGCTGATGCGGGTGCCGACGCAGGCTTTCATCGCGCCGTGGATCTCGGCGCTGATGTTCATCTTTGTGTTCGGCTACATCGTGGGCGGGCGCATCGCCACCATCGGCGGGCATCGCTACATTGAATTCGTGCTGCCGGGCATTCTGATGATCAACGTCATCAACGCGGCATTCCTGCAATCCTCCTCGCAGATCTATTTCCAGCGCTTCCTGCGCTACATCGAGGAAGCGCTGGTGGCGCCATTCTCTTATGTGGAGATGATCGTGGGCCTGTTGGCAATGACCGTGGTGCGCGCTGTGATCACGGCCATCGGCATCTTGCTGATCGGAGCGGCCTTCGGTGCGACTTCAGTTACCGGAATTCTGGAATTCCTGTTCTGGATCGTATCGGTGTCGGTCATCTTCGGGCTGCTCGGAATCATTATCGGGCTGTGGGCCAACAATTTCGAGCAGCTCACCATGCTCAACATTTTTTTCATCACGCCGCTCTCGTTCGTGGGTGGGGTGTTCAACACCGTGCACATGTTGCCGGAGTGGATGCGCTGGATCGCCTGGGCCAATCCGTTCTTCTATTTCATCAATGGTATTCGACATTCCATGATCGGCTTCAGCGAGGCGCCGGAACTGCTTGGCGCGGGCTTTACGGTGACCTTGGCTGTGATTCTTGCCGTGGTGGTATGGAAGCTGTTTTCGGTGGGCTACGGATTGCGCGAATAAATGTGGTCAAAGTCCGTCGCCGTCGCCGCACATCGGGAAGAGGGCGACGGCAGCGCAACCATGACGATGGAACGGCCCAGGAGCATCAGACTACTCACATCGTGTGCCCCTCCGAATGTGTAACGTCTCATAGAGATCGGGGTGGCGGCGAGGGGACGCATCAAGGCTTGACGTTAACCTTCTCAGGTTGAGTGATGTACGATCCGTGCAAGCGAATCGGGAGTCGCGAAAGATGAAGGCAGCGTGCATCGCATTGGTGGCGATTGGTATCGCAGTTGCTTCGCCTGTCGTTGCGCGCACGCACAGAGCCGCCTCGCCCACCCCTGCTGCGACAGAGAAAGACGACGGCCCAACTTTCCTCGGCACGTTTAAGGACTGGTCTGCCTATTCGCGCGGCAATGGGGGTTCCAAGGTCTGCTACATGCTTTCGGAGCCGAAAGTGAAGGAGCCGGCGAGCGCGAAACGCGATCCGGCTTATTTCCTCATTAACGACTGGCCTGGCCGCAATGCGAAAGGAGAGGCAGAAGTCGTTCCGGGCTATCAGTACCGCGAAGGCAGCACGGTCTCGGTGCAGGTGGGCAAGGAGACGTTTGCCTTCTTCACCAAGAATCAGGGCAGCTCAGGCGGCGCCTGGGTGCTCAACCCAGCAGAAGAGAAGCATTTGCTCGCGGCTATGCGAGGCGGGCTCACCGCCATCGTAACGGGCACCTCCAAGCGGGGTACCGAAACGCGTGACATCTATGGCCTCTCCGGTATGGGGCAGGCCCTGGACCAGATCCATAACGCCTGCGGGATGTAGCCTTCGGGCCGACTCTCGCAGTTCTACAATATTGCCGCGCTGCGTTTCAGGCATTACCTGCGGGATGAGGGCCGGTCTGGGGCAGAATGCTCGATTTTCTTCTGACCGTTTTGGCGTGGGTGCCAGTCTTCTTTGACTGGGCGATCTTGCCTGTGGCTGTGCTGCTGATCGCGCTGGCCGCCCGCGGGAGCACCCGCGGCGTGGCCGCCAACGGCTTTCTCATTGCTGCCAGTGTTTCTGCTGCCCTGTTGTCACTGCTGCTGGCCAGCAGCGTGTTCCATCTGGTGGGCTATGGCCGCGCCGTGGCCGATCTTCTGCTGAATTTCGGCCCGTCCGTGACGGAGAACTACATCGGCACCCTGATCCGGCAGAACGGCCGGGGGTTGTTGGCCCTTGTTCCGATGGTGCTGACCATTTTTTTTTCGAGCATGGCGGCCCTTTATTTGCGAAAGGCGTCGGCCCCAACAAGGTGATGCGTGGCGTTCACAGGGGTGTATCCGGTCCCGCATGGCTTCAGAATAGCGCTGTCCTCACCAATCGGTGAAAGGCCTTCCCGCTTGAACCTATGGCGGTTCCGTGCTGCAACGCCAGCTGGCCGCCCGCGGTATCCGGCGGCATTTCCGACAGGAGAAATTCATGCATCCGATTCATACGGTATTGCTCAGCGCTGTCGCTGTTGCCGCGCTCGGGGTGGCAGTGAGCGCTGCGCCAACGCCAACACCGTCGTCCAGCACCGGCAGCAATCCATTCGCCCAGCCGAGCACCCTGCCATTGCAGGCGCCGCCCTTTAACAAGATCAAGGACACCGATTACCAGCCCGCGATCGAAGAGGGCATGAAGCAGCAGCTCGCCGAGATCGACAAGATTGCCAACAGTCCAGCGCCACCGACCTTCGAGAACACCATCGTCGAGATGGAGAAGTCGGGTCAGATGCTGACCCGCGCAACGACGACCTTCTTCAACATCGTCGGCGCCAACACCAATGACACGCTCGACAAGGTGCAGACGGCGGTGGCGCCGGAGCTCGCCGCCCATCAGGACGCGATCTTCCTCAATCCGAAGCTGTTCGCCCGTGTGAAGGCGATTTACGACCAGCGCGACAAGCTGAAGCTCGATCCGGAATCCAATCAGCTTCTCAAAATCTACTACCAGCAATTCGTGCATGCGGGCGCCAACCTTTCGGATGCTGACAAGGCGAAGATGCGCGAACTGAACAAGGAAGAGGCAACGCTTTCCACCGCCTTCCAGCAGAAGCTTCTGGCGGCGGGCAAAGCGGGTGCGCTGGTCATCGACAGCAAGTCCGATCTCGATGGTCTGAGCGAACAGGAAATCGCAGCGGCCGCCGATGCCGCAAAATCACGCAAGCTGAACGGCAAGTGGGTGATCCCGCTGCAGAACACCACCCAGCAGCCACTGCTGGTTTCGCTGAAGAATCGTAAGGTGCGCGAGACGCTGTTCGATCATTCATGGACCCGCGCGGAGAAGGGCGACGCCAACGACACGCGAGACATCATCCTGAAGCTCGCCAAAGAACGCGCCGAGAAGGCGAAGCTGCTGGGCTATCCCAACTATGCGGCTTATGTCCTTTACGATCAGATGGCGAAGACGCCGGATGCGGTGCAGAAGTTCATTGGCCAGCTGGTGGGCCCGACGCGCGCCAAGGCGGCCGATGAAGCCAAGCAGATCCAGGAGGCCATCGACAAGGACGGCCCGCATTTCGATCTGAAACCGTGGGACTGGGAGATGTACTCCGAGAAGGTCCGCAAGGCGAAGTACGACCTCGATCAGAATCAGCTGAAGCCCTATCTCGAACTGAACAAGGTGTTGAAGGATGGCGTGTTCTATGCCGCCAACAAGCTCTACGGCGTCACCTTCAAGGAGCGGCACGACATACCGGTGTACCAGCCGGATGTGCGAGTGTTCGAAGTGTTCGACAAGGATGGCTCGACCTTGGGCCTGATGTATTTCGATTACTTCAAACGCGACAACAAGCAGGGCGGCGCCTGGATGAGCAACTTCGTCAATCAGTCGAAGCTCCTCCACCAGAAGCCTGTGATCTACAACGTCGCTAACTTCACCAAGCCAGCGCCTGGGCAGCCCGCGTTGCTATCGTTCGACGATGTAACGACCATGTTCCACGAATTCGGGCACGCGCTGCATGGCCTGTTCGCGAACACGAAGTACCCGCTGATCTCGGGCACCAGCACGGCGCGCGACTGGGTGGAGTTCCCCTCGCAGTTCAACGAGCACTGGGCGCTCTATCCCGATGTGCTGAAGCATTACGCGGTTAACTACAAAACCGGCCAGCCGATCCCGCAGACGCTGGTGGACAAGATCAAGAAGTCCCAGACCTGGAATCAGGGTTACGAATTGGGCGAGCTGCTGGCGGCTTCCGAACTCGACATGAAGTGGCACATGCTGCCGGCGAGCGAAACCGTGAAGGATGTCGATGGGTTCGAAACGGCGGCGTTGAAGGACACACACACGGATATTCCGAATGTGCCGACGCGGTATCGCTCCAGCTATTTCCTCCACATCTGGGCCAACGGTTACGCAGCGGGCTACTACGCCTATCAGTGGACTGTGATGCTGGATGACGACGCGTACGCCTGGTTTGAAAACAATGGCGGCCTCACCCGCGCGAACGGACAGCGCTTCCGCGACATGATCCTGTCCAAGGGGCACACCGAGGATTACGGCGATATGTTCCGTCGCTTCTACGGCAAGGATCCGGATGTCGGGCCCATGCTGAAGCACCGCGGGCTGACGCCGGACAATTCGGCGCCATCGGATTCCTCGCAAGCCGCGCATACCTGATCCGGCAGCGGTGCCGCGCATTGCCGACCGGCAATGGTGAGGATTGACGATCCTCACCATTACTGCCGCACCGCCTGCGTTGAATTGTTCGTCTCTCCCGCAACGAAGTGAGGGGTCTTAGAATTCGGGTAAGGACAAGCGGAGATCGGCAATGGACTATGTGAATCTGGGCGCGACGGGCCTGAAGGTTTCGCGCCTCTGCCTCGGGTGCATGACCTACGGCTCATCCAAATGGCGCGGCTGGATATTGGGCGAGGAGGAAAGCCAGCTGTTTTTCCGTCAGGCGGTGGAAGGCGGCATCAACTTCTTCGATACGGCGGATGTGTATTCGCAAGGCGTTAGCGAGGAAGTTACCGGCCGGGCGCTGAAGGAATTTGCCGGGCCGCGCGACAGCTACGTGCTGGCGACAAAAGTGTTTTTTCCGTCAGGTGATGCGCCAAACCAGGGTGGCCTGTCTCGCAAGCACGTCATGCACGCCATCGATGCCAGCCTGAAACGGCTGGGTCACGATTACGTGGACCTTTACCAAATCCACCGCTTCGATCCCGCCACGCCGATCGACGAAACGATTGAAGCGCTACACGACTTGGTGAAGGCGGGGAAGGCGCTCTACGTGGGCGCTTCCTCCATGTATGCGTGGCAGTTCGCGAAATATTTGTCGCGCGCTGAAGCCTTGGGCCTCACACGTTTTGTGTCCATGCAGAACCACTACAACCTGATCTACCGCGAGGAGGAGCGCGAGATGATCCCGCTCTGCCGCGCCGAAGGCATCGCGGTCATCCCGTGGAGTCCACTGGCCCGCGGCTTTCTCGCGGGCAATCGCAAACGCGAGGACAAGGGCGATACGGCGCGCGCCAAGTCAGACGAGTTCGCGCACGCGATGTATTATCAGGACAGCGACTTCACAGTCGTGGAGCGCGTGAGCGAGATTGCCGACAAGCGGGGCATCTCCAACGCGCAGGTGGCGCTTGCCTGGCTGTTGCAGCAGCCGGGCGTTACAGCACCGATCGTGGGTGCCTCCAAGCCGAAGCACTTGCAAGATGCGATAGCCGCCGTCTCGCTCAGGCTGCACGATGCGGAGCTGAAGGTGCTGGCAGAACCCTATGTGCCACATCGCGTGCTCGGGCACAGCTGAGGATCAACGGCGCGGCGGAGTCGGTGCCGTCGGTTCCGATCCCTGGATTGCCGTGGGTGGCGGCGTAGAGGGAATAGGTGCCGTCCTGGGCGGTGGAGGGGCCGGCGGCCCGGGCTGAACCGGAGTAGTCTGGGCCGGGATTGTCTGTGTTGCAGCATCGGCCGCTTCGCTCCAGCCTCCGCCCAGCGCCTTATACAACCCGATATCGGCCTGAATGCGCGCCAGCTTGATCTGCACGAGCGTGTCTTGCGCGGAGAACAGCGTCTGCTGGGCCGTTAGCACGTTGAGGAGGTCGGTCACGCCTTCACGGTACTGCAACTCGGAAATGCGAAACGCTTCGGCCGCAGCGCGCGTCTGTTCTGTCCGCAGCCGTTCCTGGTCGGCCAGGCTGGAAACCTGACCCAAGGTTGTCTCCACGTCCGAAAAGGCGTTCAGCACGGTGCTCTGATACGTCGCGACAAGCTCCTGCTGCTGCGCTTTGCTGAGGTCGAACTGGCCTTCCAGCAGACCGCCGTCGAAGATGGTTTGCAGCAGGCTCGCCCCGATGCTCCAGCCGAAGCCGGAGCCGGTGAACAGCTTGTTGAGCATCGAGCTGGTGAAGCCACCGGAGCCGGTCAGATCGATCTGCGGGAAGAAGGCCGCGCGCGCGGCATCCACATTCGCATGAGCGCTGGCGAGATTGGCTTCTGCCTCGGCAACATCCGGGCGCCGGCGCAGATATTCAGAGGTAAGTCCGGGCGCTACTTCCGGGGTGATGATGCCATCGAGGTTCTTGCCGGCGACATCGAAACCTTCCGGCAGGCGGCCGAGGAGAATCGCAAGCGCATACCGTGCTTCGCGCTCCTGCTCTTCCAGCGCTGGAATGGTCGCTTCGACAGCCGCCAGCTGTGTTTCCTGCTGCGCGAGATCTAGCCGGGAGGAGACGCCGTTGGTTACCTTGGCCTGCACGATCGCAAGGATGCGCTTGGCGGCATCGACATTCTGCCGCGCGATGTCCAGCCGTTCGCGCAGCGCCAGCACATCCAGATAGGTGTTGCCAACATCGCTCGTGACAGTCAGCGCCACCACTTCTTGCGCGTAATTGGAAGCAAGCAGCAACTGATTTGCGGACCGCAGGGCGGCGCTGTTCTTGCCCCAGAAATCCAATTCGTATGACGCATCAAGCGTCAGACCGAAGGTGTTGCTGGTGGCGGAACGTGTTCCAGTGACTTCAAGGGGGTTGGTGGGGTTGCCGAAAATTTGAAGACCGGCCCCATTGCGGGCTCGCTGCGCTTCACCTTGCAGGCTCAAGCTAGGGAAAAGAGCTGAGCCGGAGATTTCCGTTTGCGCTTGCGCCTGCAGCACGCGGGCGACAGCTGCCGCCAAATCGAGATTGTTGGTCTGTGCGGTGGTAATCAAGCCCGTCATCTCCGTGCTGCCGAAGCCGGCCCACCAGTTGGCGGACGGCCACACTGGCGCCTTCCGGGCCGTGGGCGCCGTGAAATTCGACGGCACATGCTGGGGGCCAAGCACCTGGGGGACAGGCGTTTGGCAACCCGCTGCCGCAAGGGTAAGCGCGGCGACCGAGGCGGATCGGAGCAGGAAATTCATCGAGGACTCGCTAACTATTCGCTGGCCAGCGCGACGACCGGATCGAGTCGGGCAGCCTTCATAACCGGCGCAAAACCGAACACAAGCCCCGTCGCGACAGCACATGTAAAGGCAATTGCGACCAGCGCAAGGGCATAGGCGAGCGGTATCGCAACGGCAATAACCAGGATTATCATGCTCAGAGCGGCCGCTGTCGCGTCGCTTACTAGCCGGGCACCCAAGCCGCTTTCCATTCCGAATGGCCGAGGGATGGCGCGGACTTCAGGCCTGAGCCCTAAAATCCTGTCGCCACCGGCGCGCGTTGTTGGGTGCTGCGGCGCAGCGTTCATGACGCCCATGCGATATGCGGGAACCAGAATAGTAGCTCCGTCTGGCTATTCAGCGTGAAAACCTTCGTGGTGAAGAATGGGCGGCCGATCCTTGCTGCTGGTTCGGGGTCCAGAAGCCGGTTCGGCCGCCCGCGCAACCGCGCCCCTTGTGGAGCGCCGATATGGGCACGGTCACGTTATCGTCGACAGAGGGTGGCGAGGCGAACACCATTTTGTCATATTCGTTGTCAAATTGCCGGCAGGGCAAATTGCGGATGTTTCACAACGTCTGGGTCGCAGGATGAGCGGCGTTCGGCGAAACGGAAAGATCAGGAAGGCATCGAAATTGTATCAGTCTGTCGCGAGCGCGCCTCCGACGGGCACCTCGCGAATGAAAATTCCTTTTTCAAATCGAACAGGCGCCCCGAGGGCGCCTGTTCGAGCACGCATTTCAGTCAACTGCTATTGGCTGGAAGATTCCTTCCGCACCACCTTGAAGCGTGAGAGTTGTTCGGTCGCCAAAGGAAAATTGGGTTCGATTTCGACCGCTTTCTTGTAGTCCATATAGGCAGCGCGGATATTTCCCAGCGCCTCGTCTGCGATCGCGCGATCGTAGTAGGCGATGTGGGGTTTTTTCGCGCCCATCTCTATGCCTCTGTTGATGTCGTCCAGCGCGTCCTGGTAGCGCTGCATGGCGATGTAGGTGGCGCCGCGGTCGACATAGCCCTCGCCATGTTGACCATCCATCGTCAGGCCCCAATTGTAATCATGGAGCGCTCCGTTCGTGTCGCCGACTCGCGAACGCAGGATGCCGCGATTGATATAAGTCGCTGCCTTGTCCGAAAGGTCGAGCGCTTCTTGCTGGATGGCCATCGTGCACGTCTGTATACCCTGCGCCGGATCGCCGCCGAACTCTGCCACCTGATAACAAGTGGCTCCGAGTCCCCCGCCAAGAACAGTTACCGCCGCATTGGAGGAGCTTGCTGCCGCCGCCGAGAGCAAAACCAATCCCGATACTGTAAGAAACTTCATGTTACGAACCCTTCCCGAATGCATGTGAAACTTACACCCATTTGACAGGCGTTGCAGCGATCCGGAAACTCACTGTCCTGTGACTGCTATAAGCGGGCGACGAAAGAATACCCGCTTTTCCGCCTTTTCTTGGGTGGCTGGCGCGGCTGCCGCTTCAAATCCCGGTGAGAGGAACCCCCGCAATGAGCTGGAGCTACATCGCGCCCATCCTGCTCCTTTGCCTGTCGAACGTGTTCATGACCTTTGCCTGGTACGGACAGCTGAAATTTCCCACTGCGCCGCTTTGGGCGCTCATACCGATCAGTTGGGGTATCGCGTTTTTCGAATATTGTTTGGCTGTGCCCGCCAATCGCATTGGGTATCGTGTTTATTCTGGCGCGCAGCTGAAGACGATGCAGGAGGTTATCACTCTGTCCGTCTTTGCTATCTTCTCCGTTACATATCTGGGGGAGGCACTGCGGTGGAATCACCTCGTCGCGTTTGGTTTTTTGGCGCTCGCGGCCTATTTCGGATTCACCAAATGGTAGGCTTGCCAGAGCCACCGATTTGCGTCCTGATCTGCCAATGTCCCATCAAACCCGAAACCTGCCGCCCGAATTCTTAGGCGAATTGCTTTCGCGCATTCAGCCGTCGCCGACCATTGCCGTTACGCAAGCCGCGCAGGCGCTAAAGGCGTCGGGGCGCGACGTCATCGTTCTCGGCGCGGGCGAACCGGATTTCGATACGCCTGAAAACATCAAGGAAGCTGCCATCGCTGCCATTCGCCGCAACGAAACGAGGTACACCGCGGTCGAGGGGATCCGCGAACTGCGCGAGGCGATCTGCACGAAATTTAAACGCGAGAACGATCTCGATTACATTCCCGCGCAAACCTTCGTCGCGCCCGGCGGCAAGGCGGTGATTTACACCGCGCTGATTGCCACCCTAAATCCCGGCGATGAAGTCATCGTGCCGGCGCCGTACTGGGTCAGCTATCCGGAGATTGTGCTGCTGGGCGGCGGCACCCCGATCGTTGTTGAAACCAGAATCGAAGAAGGCTTTCGTCTGACGCCGGAAGCACTCGATCGGGCGATCACGCCCAAAACGAAATGGCTTATTTTCAACCAGCCCGGCAATCCCTCGGGTGTGTGCTACACAAAGGAGGAATTGCAGGCGCTTGTCGATGTGCTGCTCCGGCATCCACATGTCTGGGTGCTCACCGACGATATGTACGAGCACCTCGTCTATGAGGGTTTTCAATTTCACACATTTGCCTCGGTGGACCCACGGATTACGCAGCGGACGTTGACCATGAATGGCGTTTCCAAAGCCTATGCGATGACAGGTTGGCGCATTGGCTACTGCGGCGCACCGGAGCCGCTCATTGCGGCGATGGCGAAACTGCAATCGCAGACCGTCAGCAATGCGGCCTCTGTTTCGCAGTGGGCGGCCGTCGAGGCGCTCACCGGACCGCAGGATTTCATTGGCAAATTTCAGCGTGCTTTCGAGGAGCGGCGCGACCTGGTTGTCTCTATGCTTAATCAGGCGCAAGGGCTTGAATGCACAAAACCACAAGGCGCGTTTTACGTGTACCCTTCGATTCGAAAACTGATTGGCAAGACGGCGCGCCGTGGCGCGACGATCGGTAACGATACGGATTTCGTGCGTGAACTTCTTGAGAAGGAAGGCGTGGCGGTGGTGCAGGGTGCCGCCTTTGGGCTTTCTCCGTTTTTCCGGATTTCCTATGCGGCTTCGATTACAGTGCTCGAAGAAGCGTGCCGGCGCATACAACGCTTCTGTGCCACCTTGCGCTAATAGTCCGCTCCGGGGTGCTGTGCGGCCCAATCGAGGCAGTTTTTGTATGTGCCATCGTAAATCTGTTCCTGCATGTCGTCTTCATAGCCATTCACCGCCGAGTCTTTCCTGCGTTGGTCAGCGACGGCTTTGCAATGCGCCTCGGCCGCTGGCGGGACTGCCGCAGGCAATACGGCGGCAGCGCCTTGAACAACTGTAGTAACCTCGGCTGGCGGACTCGACGGAGCGGGCGGGGCGTTCTGCATAACCACGGTCGCAGATACATCCGCCGGTGCGCTCTCCGGCGGGGGCGGGGCAGGCCGGACCATTGCCGGCATGGCCGACCTGGTTTGTGGTGCCGCCACGGGAGCAGAGGGAGGGGGCTTCAGCAGCACGACCTGGGGTGGAGGAGTTGGCGGTGATGGAGGCACGGCTGCTGCAGCAGCACCGTCATTTGAAACTTCAGCATTGACTGCGCTATCTTGGCTCTTGGTGGGGTCAGGGGAAGCAACTTTTTCGGGGGGCGGAGTCTGAACCGCCGACGTGGGTTCAGCGGCTTGAGGCGCCGGGAAAGCGTTAGAAGGTGTTGCGCTAGTTTCCGAACTGGCCTCAGCCGGAGTCGCGAGAGGTGGCGCCGCCGCAACGACCGGAGGTGACGGGGAGGTCTGTGGCGCAACCGGTGAAGATGCTGGAACGCCCGCTTCTCCTCTGGATACCGGCGGTGGAACTGCAGGCGAGTTCGTTGCAGTTTGCGGCGGTGGACCAGCCTCGGGCGGGACCGTAACGGGCTCTACCGAGGTGGACGTTGGTGCTGGCATGGGCGTACTGGCACCCGGAGATGCGACTGTGGCGGGCACTCCCGCGCTGGCGACAGCGGCTTGGTCCGCTTTGGGATGATCATAAGTCAGCAGGAAGCGCTTATTATCCTCGCTGCACGACCCGAGCAGCAAGGCCAGAACCAGGAATGGGGTACGAACGCCGCTCATTCACGTCATCTATATCATTAGCCGGTCGTGCAATGTGACGAAATTACGGAAGCCAACCATTAACTTGGTTTCACTGGCGATGTGCAATCCGCTTTTCAGTACCGGACAAAAATTGTGACTGCCGCTGTCGTGACTCGGGCGTCTCTTTGCGGCAGTGTTCTTCTCGCCAATCGTGGCAACGGTCTGCCGGTTTTTGTTCGCGCAGATCACCTAGGGGAGACAATTATGCAACTGAAACGTAGTTTGGCGGCGAGTGTCTCGTCGCTCGTTCTGGCCGCCGCCGCTGTCTATTCAACGGGCGCCGGCGCGCACCATTTCACGCTGCATCCGCTCGGACCGCTGCCGCGGACTACCCCAGTGGAAGCGCCGTACCAGACGGCGACCGGTGGCAAATGGACCAACCTGAGGAAGGCGTTTCCCGGAACAACCGGCCCCGACACGGCGCTGCTGATGACGGACGGGACGGTGCTGATGCACAGCTGGTGCACCTCGAAATGGTACCGGCTTACGCCCGACAGCAAGGGCAGCTATGTAAACGGAACGTGGAAGCAGGCTGGCAGCCTGCCGTCGGGATATTTCCCGTTTTTCTTTGCGTCCCAGGTGCTGCCCGACGGCCGCATGATTATCAACGGAGGCGAGTACAACTCGAGCGATGGCAGCTGCGGCGGTGGCGCCTGGACTAGCAAGGGCGCACTCTATGACAACGTCTCGGACAGTTGGACCGCGGTTTCCCCGCCTAGCGGCTGGTCAAAGGTCGGCGACGCGCAAAGCGTGGTTCTGCCCTCGCTGAAGTATATGCTGGCCGATTGTTGCACGTCGCAACAGGCAATTGCGACCATCAAAGGCACCAATGTGAAATGGAAGACCACCGGCACAGACAAGGCCGATATTAACGATGAAGAGGGTTGGACCCAGCTGCCCAATGGTAAAATCATCACGGTGGATGCCAACAAGGGACTCGGGCAGGGATTCTCACTGAGCGAACTCTACGATCCATCAACCGGCGCGTGGACCGCAGGGCCGAACACCACCGCTAATCTCGTGGACGCCGGTTCCCATGAACTTGGGCCGGGCGTGCTGCGGCCAGACGGCCAGGTTATCTGGTTCGGCGGTGCTCCCAACAACAACATCTACGACTACAGCAGCAACATCTTTAGCTCCGCACCGGCGTTTCCGTTGAGCGGCTACGATGTGGGCGACGGCCCGGCTGTCACATTGCCGAGCGGCAACGTCCTCGTGGAGGCGAGCCCAGGCATCTTCAACCCCCCTGCGCACTTTTTCGAATGGGATGGCAGCAGCTTCACGCAGGTAAGCGACCCTGACGATGCGCCGAACGACACGTCGTTCGAAGGCCGCTTCCTGCTGCTGCCGAGCGGGGAAGTGCTATACAGCAACGACGGCCAGTCACCAACGAAACCGATCGTTGCCGTCTACACGCCGACCGGAAAACCGAACAAGTCGTGGTTACCGAAGATCACAAGCGTTCCGGCTTCGCTCACACGCGGCAGCAGCAACAACGCGATCGCGGGCAAGAACTTCAACGGCTTCACGCAAGGCGGGTATTACGGTGACGACGCCCAGGAATCGACAAATTTCCCGATTGTGATGATCAAGAACAAGGGCTCCGGAGACGTTTGCTTCGGCCGCAGCCATAACTTCTCCACCATGGGCGTGGCGACAGTGGGCAAGACAAAGGCCAAGTTTGATGTGCCTTCGTCCTGCGAAACCGGCGCCAGTTCGCTCACAGTTGTTGTAAATGGCATTTCGTCCAAGGGCGTGGATGTCACGGTGAACTAAAGCCCAGAGTTCTGGGACTGATGTATTTTTGGGCGGGGGCAACCCCGCCCTTTTTTTTGGACATCTCTGCGCTGTAGCCCCCTTGCCTTGGCACCGCTTGCGGCGCGAACATCGGTCCGACATGGGAGGTGGGAAATGCCCAGAAAAAACGGAGGAAGTGGGCCACGCGCAGTGGCCCTGGTAGGGCCGTTCGGTAGTGGCAAGACAACGCTACTCGAATCCATTCTCATGCTCACCGGCGCGGTGCAGCGCAAAGGCACTGTGGCACAGGGTAACACCGTTGGCGATTTTACAGCGGAAGCCCGCGCCCGCCAGATGAGCGTGGAAGTGAATTGCGCCACCACCAACTATCTCGACGAGACCTTCGCTTTTCTTGATTGCCCGGGTTCCATCGAATTCCTGCAGGATACCCTGAACGTCCTGCCCGGCGTCGATGCCGCGGTTGTGGTCTGCGAGCCCGACGGCGGCAAGGTGCAGATGTTGAAGCCTTTCCTGAAGCGGCTGGGCGACGCGGGCATTCCCCATTTTCTGTTCGTCAACAAGATCGACAAGGCAACTGGCAGTGTGCATGACTTGCTGGCGCAATTGCAGGAAGCGAGCGACAAGCCGCTGCTGATGCGGCAGATTCCTATATTAGACGGCGGCGCGGTTACCGGCTTCGTCGATCTCGCCCTCGAACGGGCCTTCGTTTACCGCGAGCATGCCGAGCCAGTGATGATCGAACTCAAAGGCGATGTGCGGGAGGAAGAGAAGCAGGCACGTTATCAGATGCTGGAGAAGCTCGCGGATTTCGACGAGCACCTGATGGAAGAATTGCTGTCCGATGTCGAACCGCCGCGTGACGAAGTGTTCGAAGATCTCTCGAAGGAGTTGGCACAGGGGCTCGTGGTTCCCGTCTTGCTGGGCTCGTCGGAACGGGACAACGGCATTCACCGGTTGCTGAAAGCACTGCGGCACGAAGTGCCGGATGTTGCCGCGGCCGCCGAGCGGCTGGGAGCGAAGTCCGGCGGCGAACCTGTTGTGCAGGTGTTGAAGACATTCAATGGCGCGCATGGCAAGCTGTCGCTGGCGCGTGTTCTTGCCGGCAGTTTGAAGGACGGCGCAGTCCTTCATGGCCGTGATGGCCGCGACGCGCGTGTCGCCGGCGTGTTCGCCCTCAAGGGCGATGCGCAAACCAAGCTCGGCGAAGCCGAAGCCGGGGATACGATAGCGTTGGGACGCCTGGAAGGCGTTGTTACGGGCGACACTCTGTCTACTTCCAAGACCCGGCTTCCAAAGGTCGCAATCGAACAGCTGGAACCCGTGTACGAACTGGCGATCGAGACCACAGATCGCAAAGATGAAGTCAAGCTCACCTCCGCCATTCACAAGCTGCAGGAGGAAGATCCCTCGCTGCAGTTCCATCAAAACGCCGAGCTGCAGCAGATGACCCTGGCGGGGCAAGGTGAAATTCACCTGAAGGTCGCGGTCGAGCGACTGCATAGCAAATACGGACTGAGAGTGAGTACCCATCTTCCGAAAGTCCCGTACAAAGAGACCATTCGGAAATCAGGAAAGCAGCACGGCCGCCACAAACGGCAATCGGGCGGTCACGGTCAATTTGGCGACGTGCATATCGAGATCGCACCCTTGCCACGGGGCTCAGGCTTCTTGTTCGAGGACAAGATCAAGGGCGGAGTAGTGCCGCGTCAGTTCATTCCTTCGGTCGAGAAAGGCATTGTCGATTATATGAAGGAGGGGCCACTCGGCTTCCCTGTGGTCGATTTCACCGTCGCGCTGGTGGATGGTTCCTATCATACGGTGGATTCATCGGATGCGGCGTTCCAAACCGCCGCCCGCATTGCCATGCAGGAGGGGATGCCCAACTGCTCGCCGGTGCTGCTCGAGCCGGTGATGCATGTGCGCATCCATGTGCCGAACGACGCCACATCTAAAGTGAATCAAGTGGTAAGCGGGCGTCGCGGACAATTGCTCGGCTATGACGCACGCGATGGCTGGAAGGGGTGGGACACTGTAGAAGCGCAAATGCCGCTCTCGGAGCTGCATGGCTTGATCATCGATCTGCGCTCGCTGACACAGGGCGTTGGCACCTACGAGACGAAATTCGATCATCTCGCCGAGCTGACCGGCCGTCTTGCTGATCAGGTGGTGGCGCACCGCAAGGCCGCGGCCTAAGGGATGCTGCGGCGTCGCTTGAAGGTGATGGCCGAAACGAAGGGGACGACATGACTGATATTCTGGCTGGCGGCGGTCTGCTACATACGCGATTGCGTGCCTCATCCCGGCAACTGTTCTGGCTTGGACTGAGCATGACGCTGGTCGGCGCAATTGCCATCGTTTTCCCAATTGTGTCGACGCTTGCCACTGCGTTGTTCGTCGGCTGGGTGTTCCTGCTGGCGGGGATATTTCTATTTGTGGGCAGCTTCACCATCCATGGCACCGGGCCGTTCTTTGGTGCACTGCTGATCGCGCTGTTAATGATCGCGGCGGGCGTGTTCCTGCTGTTTCATCCGGTGGCAGGCGCCATCGCCCTTACCATTGTTATCGGCGCGATATTTTTGGTTCAGGGCGCCTTTGAATTGGCGCTGGCCTTCGAAATGCGCCCGCATCAGGGCTGGATCTGGATGCTGGTATCCGGTCTTGCGAGCGTCATTCTTGCCTTGGTGATCGCCGTCGGCTTGCCCGGAATATCGCTGATCGCGCTTGGGATTTTGCTGGGCATCAACTTCCTGAGCACGGGCTTGGGCTATATCTTCGCATCGCGAGCGGCTACTGCTTAACACAATCACAAAGATCAGGAACTCCGGTACCCGACTACGATACAGGAGATTGTGAGCTTTCCTTTGCGAGCTCTTTCGAGGGTTGCTCCTGTCATTGGAAAAGCGTGTGATGCGGCAATTTCAAAGCCCGCTTCCCGTACAACTTCGCAGGCGTGTTCCGGTGAATGAAAGAGATAGATATGATCAGGGGCGGGGCTGTTGGCCGGCACATTGACCCAAACGGTTCCGCCGGGACGAAGCCATTCCCGTGCCATTCGCAACACAGCGACTGGGTCCTCCAGATGTTCCAGAACTTCACTCATTGTGATCGCATCGAACAGGCGACCTTCGCCGTTTGGCCTCGCTTCCAAGACGTTTTGCAAAGTCAGTTCAACAGGCCGTTGGATACCGAGGACATCGATGGCTTGCCGCGTATGTTCGATACTCGTCGGGCTAACATCCCATCCAGAAACCGAGGCCGCCGACGGACTTTTGGCTGCAAAATAAAGAAAGAGCCCGTGTCCCGGCCCAATTTCGAGAAGGTCCGAATTTGATTTCAGCGAGGGCAGATACTGCAGAACATAGGAAGACATCGCCTGGGCATGGTTCTTCCAGAATACCGTCGACATCAGGATTCCGTTGACGTATCGCGCCATGAAAGGCGCATTCGCATAGCACTCACGCATCGCTTCCGCGAAGGAAGACAACCTGTAAGTGCCATATCGGCGAAAATGAAATTCCTCGGGCAGGATTATTGCTTCGCACAGAAAGCGATAATCCTCACATAGCTGGTCGAGACCTCCATCAATTTGAGAAGATAGATTGAGAACGCAGTTAGCGACCGTCTCTGAGACCTGCATGACGTCGATTGATCTTTCTGCGAAGCTCTTGTTGATGAAAACGTTGTGCTCCGGCCAGAATTCGCGCACGCGAGAGACGAGCCTTTCCAAGGACGGACAATTCGCAAATTCACTCATGATTCGGGCCGGCGTGCGAGGATGCTGGGCCGCCGATTTAGGGTACTATGAAACAGTGGTCAATTGCGTGATGTGTGTGTATCTGACCGCACATAGAGGCGATATAAGACTGCAGAAGTAACGAGGCTTGGGCAATGTCGATGCCTGTTTCAAGCGAATCTGGCGCCGAGATATCTGCGGGAAAAAGCGGGCGCGATCGCAAGCGCTTTACCGCGCTGTCGGAGGCACTGGATGACGCGAGACGCCGCGCTCAGGCTATTGTTCTTCCGGAGCCGCTTCTGGACTTCCTGTATTCGCGCACACGTTGCCGATCCATGTCTCGGTCCGAGTGGGAACGGGAGATTCGCGTAGCGACTGCCCTCGACGAAAACTTTACACGTTTTTGTTCTATGCCCCTGGTTAAAGACGTCGGCCGATCTGTCGACAAAGAATCGAGGAAGGCAGTTGTTCGTGAGCTTCAGTCCGCGGGCAACTTGGTGCTGGGATTCCATGGAGGCTTTGGCTATATGCGCAGGCGGCTGTTTGGGCGCATGTTTCCGCAGGGCATCATTATCGGGGCGACCACTCGGCACAGCGCCGCCGACGGTGCACACGCCCTGTTCGCTGCTCGGGAAGCTCTCTTGAGCGGGGGTGCAGCACTTATTGCGCCGGATGGCCGCTTCGGCAAGGAATCTGGCTTGATTTCCATCCTTGGCGCCCAGCTGCCGATCACCGATGGAGCTCCATTTCTGGCCCACTCAACTGGTTGTAGCGTGATTTGGCTTGCTCTGGTCAGAATTGGCGACACTTTCACCTTTAAGACGACCTCCGCTCCCCGCCGCGAGGAGGGCGAAAGCTTCAGTTCTTACAGAGAACGGTTTTATCGCTTTTACGGCGACCAGCTTGAGGAAGCGTTCACCGGCGATCCTGCCAACCTGCCACTGATCCTTAATTGGAAGCTTACCTTCAACGCAATGCTGGCCGGCAAGGTGTACCGTGTCCGTCGTCCGACCCGGCAATTCAAGTGATTGAGGGGCTTCAGATGGTCGTGTATAGGCCGAGCTTCGTAAACTTTTTTGGGTGAACGATGGACAGTGAACCGACCCGCCAACAGCTGTTGGTCATCGTCAGGGACATTCTCGCTGATGTTCTCGACAACGATTTGCTTCAGCTGACAGAGGCCTCTACCGCTGAAGAAGTCGCTGACTGGGACAGCATCAATCAGGTAAAGCTCCTTATCGGTCTGGAGAACGAGTTGAATTTCCGTTTTTCCTCTCAGGAAGTGGAGGGGCTGAAGAACGTTGGCGCCCTGATTGACCTCGTTCAGCGGAAACTCACGGCGAAGAGCTGAGCTGCGCCGTGTCAGTATCGGTGATTGACCTTCCGTGGCTCCAAGGTGCGCCCGCAGATTTTGTATCGCGCTGCCGAGGCGCGACGACGGGCAAGCAATTGCAGCTCGCCGCTAACGTCCGACTCTCCTCGCGTCAGGCGCTTCAGGTGGCGCGGGCTATGAAGCGGTGCCGCGCAGAAAAAAGGGATCTCGCGCCGTTGGCTCCCTTCAAATTGGGTATGCTGGCTGGAGCGACATCCGATCTGCTTGTGGACGATCTTGTTGCAGCCGCTTGCCGCCACGGGATTGCGCTGGAAATCGTTCCCGCGCCATATGACCAGGTGGTGCAGCAAGCGCTCGATCCCGCATCGCTCGTCAACACAGCGCGGCCGGATGCCATTCTCGTCGCGGTGGATCACCGATGGCTCAGACTTGACGGACCGGTGTTGGATAGGGACGCCGCCCAGGTAGTCGCGGTGCAGATGGCACAATTGGCAGAGATCGTACGGGCGTTGCAGAACCATAGCGGCGCCTCTGCGATCCTTCAGACTCTCCCGATTCCATCTATGCCGCTCTTTGGCAGCTTTGATCGCCGAGTGCGTGGTAGTCTTCGCGGCATCATTGACGATGCGAACCGCGCATTGGGCAGCCTTGCGGAAAACACCGGAAGTTACTTGCTCGATGTGGCGGCGCTGGCCGAGCAAATCGGAACCGACAGGTGGTTCGATCCGGTGCAATGGGCAGCCTACAAGCTGCCGTTCTCCGCGGATTGCGTGCCCATCTATGCCGATCATGTCGGCCGTCTGCTCGCGGCAATTCGGGGTAAAACGCGGAAGTGCCTTGTGCTTGATCTCGATAATACGATCTGGGGCGGTGTTGTTGGGGATGATGGCGTTGCAGGTCTTTTCATCGGTCAAGGCGATGCGCGGGGGGAGGCCTTCACCGCCGTGCAACGCTCCGCTCTGGAACTTCGTGAACGCGGGATAATGCTCGCGGTGTGCTCGAAGAATGACGAAACGGCCGCCCGCGCGCCCTTCCGCGAGCATCCCGAAATGTTACTTAAGGAAGAGCATTTCGCCGTGTTTCAGGCAAACTGGATCGACAAGCCAAGCAATTTGGAGGCTATCGCAAGAACGTTGAACATCGGTCTTGATTCGGTCGTTTTGCTTGACGACAATCCCGCGGAGCGAGCGCAGGTTCGGGCGGCCTTGCCGGAAGTCGCCGTGCCGGAACTGCCGGAAGATGCCAGCTGGTACGCCTGGTATTTGCGTGCGGCCGGGTATTTCGAAGCGATCGCGTTTTCAGCCGAAGATCGCGGACGGGTCGCCTCGTATGCCGCGGATGCCCAGCGATCTGCTGTTATGGCGAAAGCCCGCGACCTCGGTGAGTATCTTACATCGCTCGAGATGAAGATCAGTTTTGCGCCGTTCGACGTTCAGGGGCGGCAACGAATCACGCAGCTCATCAACAAGACGAACCAGTTCAATCTCACCACGCGTCGCTATACGGAGCGAGAGGTGATCGAAATGGAAAACAATCCGTTGACTTTCACCCTGCAGGTTCGGCTGGCAGACAAATTCGGCGACCTGGGGATGATCGCAATTCTAATCTGCCGGCCTTTGTGCGGCGATCCGCCTTCTTGGGAAATCGATACATGGTTGATGAGCTGTCGGGTGCTGGGACGCAAGGTCGAGCAGGCGATGCTGGACAAAGTGGCGCGGGAAGCTGCTGTGCGCGGCGTTCGTCGTCTAGTCGGCCGTTATATTCCGACTGCGAAAAATGCGATAGTTGCGGAGCACTATGGCAACCTTGGCTTTCGACGCGCCAGCGCCAAAGATGGCGGACAAACCCTATGGGAGATGGACGTTGACACTTACTCCACACCGCCGCTCCCGATGACATCCGAAGACCGATTCATTCAACCTGCCTCCGACAACCGGTCTGATCTTACTACTTCCGATCCCGGAAACTAGGCTGCTGTTGCTCCGGCTAGCCCGTCGAATTATCGGGCGCCGCTATTACACGATTGGCCATTCGCCTTGCTTCACGCGTGCTCGTGTCGTTGACAATGCCCCACCAGCGTATATCCACGCCAAGAAGCGCCGAAAGGCGCTCACCGGCATCCGGCGAGGCAATATCTACCTCAAGATAGGACGGATCGGACCCGAAGCGTTCGCCGCAGTTCGCGTAATGCTGCTCGATCCATGCGCGCAATTCCTCATCCTTGCCGCCGACCCCCTTTGGAAGGCCGACTATATTCGCCCTGGTAATGCGTTTTCGCATGGTCCCGTGGCGAGTCATGCTCTCGACGATATTTTGCGGATTTCGACGGTTCAGAACGAAAGCGCACTGGGGG
The DNA here is from genome assembly GCA_036269195.1 of Rhizomicrobium sp. Classification (GTDB taxonomy): domain Bacteria; phylum Pseudomonadota; class Alphaproteobacteria; order Micropepsales; family Micropepsaceae; genus Rhizomicrobium. Next base: position 683,587 of record DATASO010000012.1, on the reverse strand, counting down.
TGATATCTACGTACGGCGGCAAGGAGCTCGAAGTCGAGTTGAGGCCAATAATTCATTTTGGGGGGCCTGCAGACGTCCGCCTGAGCGATGACATCATATTCCGCAAGCCTCTCAAAAGGATCTCGTCCGGCGGAGTAACTTTCGTAAATTAATTGGCCGCAAAATCCTGTTGGCGTTTTCCAATGTGCCGAACGCAATTTGCTCTTTCGACAGGCGCGATGGATCGTTGACGTGCCGGACTTGGGAAAGCCAATCACCATAGCTCGCATTCGTGACCTACCTCAAAAAGTGCGGCAAGCTAGAGATATCGGCCGCAAAGTCCAGACATTTCTAACGAGGCGGCCAGAACCGCCTGATCATCCGCACAGCTAACACAATGTCTAGTATTTCCAGTCTCTTGCAGCCCGAACGAGGAAGTCACGGAAGGCGGCGACCCGCTTCGATTGCCGGAGGGCGTCACAGTAGACGAGATGCACATCGTAGGTCGGCCCTTCCGTATCGGGTAAGATACGAACCAGATGCGGCCGTTCCGCGGTGAGGTAGTCAGGAAGGGCGGCAATGCCAATGCCCGCCTCCACGGCGTGCAGAATGCCCGTGATGTTATTGATGCGGAGCGCACGGCCGCAGCCATTCGATGCCCGGCGGGCGGTATCCAAAAGCCAATTCACATCGCGCACTTCTGGCGCCACCGTCTCTCCGTAGCCGATCACGGTGTGTTTGGCCAAATCTTCCATTGTTTGCGGAACGCCGTGTCGCGCAAAATAATCGCGGTGGCCGCAGAGATGATAGTGAACGGTAAACAGCTTGCGCTGGATGAGGTCGGCTTGGACCGGCGCCCGCATGCGGATGGCGAGATCGGCCTCGCGCTGGGCGAGATCAAGCTCCCGGTCCTCGAATACCAGATGCACCTGCAACTCGGGATAATCGCCGACGAACTCGTTGATGCGCGGCAGAAGCCAGTATGTGCCAAGCCCATGGCTGGAGGTAATCTTCAGCGAGCCGCGGGGCGCGGCCTGCGCATTCTTTAGCGCTTCTTCTGCCTGTCCGAGCCGCGTGAGCACATCGCTAACGGCGCCGTACAACAACTCGCCTTCGTCCGTCAGGGTGAGTCCGCGCGCGTGGCGCTGAAATAATGGTGTGTTGATCTCCTCTTCCAGCGCGCTGATCTGGCGGCTGACGGCGGATTGGCTCAGCGCCAGCATCTGTCCTGCATGCGTGAAACTGCCGGCTGAAGCCACCGCGTGAAAGATGCGAAGCTTGTCCCAATCCATGCGCTAGCTCCCTAATGGCCTCCCGCCAGAAACCGCTCCGCTTCCAGCGCGGCCATACAGCCCATTCCGGCAGCCGTGACGGCCTGCCGGAAAACTTTGTCCTTCACGTCGCCAGCCGCAAACACGCCCGGCACATTTGTACGTGTCGAATCAGGCGCGGTCCTGATGTAGCCATCGCCATCGAGATCCAGCTGACCATAAAACAGCTCTGTAGCCGGAACATGCCCAATCGCCACAAATAGACCGTCAACCGCCAAGGTCTGCATTTGGCCGTTATCCAGATTGCGAATGCGAAGACCCGTCACAGAACGTGGGTTGTCGTTACCCAGAACCTCATCGACCACGGAATCATAAATAATTTCAATTTTCGGGTTGGCGGCGAGGCGCAGCTGGTTCGTCTTGTCGGCGCGCAGCACTGCGCGGCGATGAATGAGAGTGACATGGTCCGCGAAATTGGTGAGGAATAGTGCCTCTTCGGCCGCTGTATTGCCGCCCCCCACCACCGCCACCCGCTTGCCGCGAAAGAAAAATCCATCGCAGGTGGCGCAGGCAGACACCCCAAAGCCTTTGAATCTTTCTTCGGAGTGCAATCCCAGCCAGCGCGCCTGTGCTCCCGTGGCGACGATCAAGGCATCGGACCAGTAACGGTCGCCCGAATCTCCAACCAGCGCGAAGGGGCGTCGTGCGACATCGACCGCCGAAATGGTGTCCTGCACGATCTTCGTGCCCACGTGCGCGGCCTGCGCCTGCATCTGTTCCATGAGCCAGGGGCCTTGGATGGCCTCCGCGAAGCCAGGATAGTTTTCCACTTCGGTGGTAATCGTGAGCTGCCCGCCCGGCTGCAACCCGGCGATCATCACTGGCTCCAGCATGGCGCGAGCAGCATAAATTGCCGCGGTCGCGCCTGCAGCCCCGCTCCCGAGGACGACCACTTTCGCATGCGTATCAGCCATGGCGCTCCCGAACGGAGCGCGCGACTCGCGGCTTACCGCCCCTGCCCCTGCATATCGGAAGGGCACGCCCTCAGGTCAAGCAGCGTCCTGATCCGCTCCACAGCGCGTCCGGTTTCATCCAAGGGCGTGTAAGACCATTGCGCAATTTTTCCTTCAAAGGGCCGGGTTATTCCACGCCGGGCAAGGCATTCTTGGAAAGCCCGTGCCTTCCGACGGCCGCCAGACAGGCGAAAGACGTGGATCGGCTTTCCGGTTGCTGCTGCCTCGCAGATCATATTCACCGAATCCGCCGTGACCACGAAGGCATCGGCCCAGGCCAGCATGCCCAAGTACGGATTGTCGCCACCGCCGTCCCACCAGAAAGTATCGGTGTTGGCGATGCGCTCTCGAAGGATCGCCGCTTCCTTGGCGCCGGTGCGACGGGAAGTGCTGACCATCAGCCCGTAATCGCGCGCAATCTGCTGCAGCATTGCGCCAAGGCGTTCTGCGGCCACGGTGTCCAGCGAACCATGTGTGGTGCTCGCTCCACCGATAAGGATAGCAACGCGGGGAGCGCGCAACGGCTCGAAAAGCACCGCAAACTTTTTCTGTGCTTCAGCGAGTCTTTCCGGCGTGACCCGATTTGGGCTGCCAATAATTGAAAAGACATTGGGCCCGGAAAGCTCGTCGTGCTCAGCAGGAATGACGAGGTCGAAATTGCTGGGCGCGATCCGCGGATCCTGACACTGCACGGTGATGGTGCAGCCACTGCTTGCGTTTTTCGCTGCGCGAGAAAACGGAATGCTTTGTCTCCCGCAGCCGATGAGAAGCCGCGGCCAGGGCGGCGAAAGCTTGTTGCTCTTATTAGTGGCGTGCCCGAACGGCGAACCGAACGAGTGTGGCGCAAGCCAGCGCCAGGGCCTTTTCAGTTGAACGCGGAACAACCGCACCGGAAGTGGAAGCAGTTCCGCCAAACCGAGACACTGATTTTCCATTCCCGCTGCCCCCTGGGTAACCACCCAGGTTTCTTCAGCGAATTTCTCGCTCATACGAGTGGACGGCCCGTGACGCGCTCAAGAATGCGCAGCGGTCCCTTTGACGGATCCGCCATCGCGCTCACGGGAAGATAAAAGGTTTGTTCGAACAGATGCTGGCCTGCCATTGCGGCGTGGCTCACCTGATCGGTGTACACAATCCAGGTGGAACCTGGCGGAAAGCTGAATCCGTTTTGCTTCGCATCGCGTTGATACGTTTCGTCGGCCTTCATCATGTCGTGCATATTCAGCATCAGATGGTCGTACGCCGTGCGGTACGATTTCGTCGCGCCGACGGCGTTCAGAAGCAAAGCGCTGACTGCAGAATACCCTCGCGCCCGACCCACAAAGGATCGTGCTACACCTTCGAATGACTCGCCAAGCCGCCAATCCCGGCCTCGGCCATTCGGATTGACATTGGTGAAAACCCGCAGGATCCGCTTGCCAGCTGTGGGTGTTGACGGAAAGGCATCCACATGGAGCCGCGTGTCGTCCTTCTTTGAACTCAGATGACGGCCGGCAATTTCTGAAGGACGAAAGCTGGTGCGACCGACATCAAGCGCGTTCGCATATTGTGGCAGAAGCATTTGCACCAACGCCAGCGCGCTCTCATAATAGCGCTCAATCATGAACGTCACTGCCGATAGGTCTTCAAATGACCCTACCGCGTGCTTCAATGTGCCGGTGTTCGGATCGAAACTGACATTCTTCGCTGTTGCATCCGCGAACTCCGGGGACAGGAACCGCTCTTCAGCTCCAGCAAGCTCGAAGGCCAACCGGGGGAAGTAGAGGACTTTCCCATCTTCCAGCGCCGTCATCGCGTCCGCAGGCATATTGGTATGCGCGGGACCACGCCAATCGCCAACGTCCAATGTTTCCAGGACTTCGGAAATATCCCGTTCGCGCTTTGTCATCCTCGCAACCATGTGAAGGGAGGGCCAGCTCTGTTGCCGGTGTTCCCACCTGGGCCGCCTCGGCTTTCCCTTTATAGCGGCGAAACTTTATTGCTCAAACGGTTCTGCGGGAGTTTAATGCGGTGGTCACGTGAACCCCAGTCTCCGCCATGGAACACCATAAGCTCGATACCATAGACCTTCGCATCCTCTCCGAGTTGCAGGCGAACGGCCGCATCACCAATGTCGAGCTGTCGCGGAGAGCGAAGATTACGGCGCCACCGTGTCTTCGTCGCATGCGTGCGCTGGAAAAGGCCGGCTACATTCGCGGATATCATGCCGACCTCGATCCGAAGCATCTTGGGTACGAAGTCAGCGCGTTCGTGTTTGTCGGTCTTTCGAGTCAGGCAGATGCGGATTTGAAGCGCTTCGAGGATCAGGTGCGCGGCTGGCCGGAAGTGCGAGAATGCTACATGTTGTCCGGCGAGGTGGATTTTCTGCTGAAGTGCGTGGCGAAAGATCTGTCGAGCTTTCAGTCGTTCATCACGAACACGCTGACGTCCGCGAAGAGTGTGGGTAGCGTAAAGTCCTCGTTGGTCATCCATCCGAGCAAGCGCGAACCGGGGGTTCCGATCGAAGTGAAATAGAGGCGCCGGCAGGAGATATAAGTCCCCGGCCGGCGCTTCCCCAGGTAATTGCTAAATCGCGGTGACTAACGTCCGCCGCCCGAGCCACCACCCGAGCCGCCAGTTGCTGGTGCGGCGGTGTTCGGCTGATACGCGCCGGTGTTCGATTGATCCATCGTGGTGGTGCTCTGCTGCGTATCCATCTGGGCCTGCGGAGCTGGCTCAGGCGGAGGCGGTGGCGGAGGATTGGTGGCACAGGCGGCAAGCGCCGAAAGAGCGACAAGGCCCAGGCCAGTGGCAATTTTGGACATGTTCTGACTCCCAGTTGCTGCCCCGTTTGCCAACGGAGTTCCACGCTTGGGGTTCCGGAAGTTTCCTGGGTGTACGGGTTTGCAGAAGGCGCTAGTCCAGCCAGCGCTCCACGCCGCCGTCGTAGGCGCAGGCCCCCTCCGGAGCAGTGGCTGGGGCAGTCGTGCCATTCCGGCAGGCTGCCAAGGTCTTGATGGGACTTGCAGTTTTACCGGCCACGCACTTGGCGGTGAACTGGCGATATGTGATCGTCCCCCGCTCCTTCGCAGGGGTTGCATTCCACTTCCCCACGCATGCAGTCATGCGCTCGTGGAAATCCGGCACGGTGTGCGGAATGATAATGGATTGGGCAAAAGCGCCTGTGGCCATCACCCCGAGAAGAACAGCGATCGAAAGCGTGCGCATCTTGCAAATTGGAACGGCACAGGCTTAGCGGGGTTCCTGTATTTTTTCGATTGCGGCGAAAGGGACGTGTTCATTCGTCGAGCCTTTCTCCCTCAGCAGGTAAGTTAGTGCACAGCATAGCAATCCGAGAGAGCCGGTTGCGCAGGTTGCATCGTGACGCTATGGAGGGAGCAAATGAGCGATCCCGCCCATGAGCACCGAAAAACAAACGCGCCCAAAGGCGCGGCTTCCACGCGGCTTCCGCGATCGCATGTCGGGCGATATCGCGGCCGAGCGGCGCGTGCTGGATACCATCCGCGAGGTCTATGAATCCTACGGCTTCGAGCCGCTGGAGACCCCTGCGTTCGAATATACCGATGCCCTGGGCAAGTTCCTGCCCGAGGTGGATCGCCCCAATGAAGGGGTGTTCTCGCTGAAGGACGATGATGGACAATGGCTGTCTCTGCGGTACGACCTGACCGCGCCGCTGGCCCGCTATGTGGCCGAAAATTTCCAAAGTTTGCCGAAGCCCTTTCGCCGCTATCAGGTGGGAAGCGTCTGGCGAAACGAGAAACCGGGGCCCGGCCGCTACCGCGAATTTACCCAATTCGATGCCGACACGGTTGGCAGTGCGTCGCCGGCCGCGGACGCCGAACTGCTGATGATGGTGTGCGACGCCCTCGAAGCGCTTGGCCTCAAACGCGGCGAGTACATCGTCAAGATGAACAGCCGGCGGTTGCTCGATGCGGTGCTTGAATCCGCCACAGTAACGGACCTTCAGCGCGGCACTGTGCTCCGTGCCATCGACAAGTTCGACCGGCTCGGCGAAGGCGGTGTGCGCGCTCTGCTGGGTGAGGGCCGCAAAGACGAATCCGGTGACTTCACGGGGGGCGCCGGATTGGATCAGCGGCAGATTGCACTCGTGATGGAACTGCTGACCGCATCCGCCGAGCGCTACGAGACGATCGCGGCCGTGCAGGAATTGCAGGCGATACGAAATATTCTCGCCGTGAACGGTTACGGCGATGATCGCGTGCAGATCGACACAAGTATCATTCGCGGGCTGGAATACTATACCGGCCCCGTCTTTGAAGCGCAGTTGAAATTTCCCATCACCAACGAGGCGGGAGAGGCCATTGTTTTCGGCTCGGTTGCGGGTGGCGGCCGTTACGACGATCTGGTCGCGCGCTTCACCGGCCAGCAGGTCCCGGCAACCGGCATTTCTATCGGTGTGAGCCGGTTGCTCTCGGCCGTGCGGCAGAGGAATCAAGGCTCGCTGCGGCCGCTGGTGATTGTGCTCGCGATGGACGATACGGCACGTAGTTTTGCAATGGCGGCGGAACTGCGCGAAATGGGGTTGCGTGCCGAAGCCTATGTCGGCACCCGCAAGTTCGGCGACCAGCTGAAATATGCCGACAAACGCGGCGCCGCTATCGCCGTGATTGAAGGCGCCGACGAGCGCGCTTCCGGGAAGATCACGCTGAAGGATTTGAAGCGCGGCACAGAACTGTCGAAATCTGTCGAAAGCCGCGCCGAATGGTTAGGCGAGCGGCAGGCGCAGACGACGGTCGCGCGCGACCGGCTGGTGCCGGAAGTGAAGGCGATCCTTACTCGCGGACGCTGGTGAGGGCGGACGCTAGCCGGATCGCATCCTCCTCTTCATGGTAAATGCCGAAACCTATGCGCAGCCGGTCGCCGCGATAGTCCACGATGATATTTCGCGCAGCGAGAGCCGCGGTGATGTGGCCTGCATCCACGGTTCGGAAGGCGAGAAAGCGACCGCGCTGCTCCTCGTCCTGAACTAGAAGATTTGATGAGCGAATTGGCGCATCGACCCGATCGAGTTCCGCCAGGAACACGCGCTCGATGTGGCGCACATGTTCCAGCATGCTCCCGACCTGCCGATCTTCTTGCTGAAGCCACTCCTGCACGGCGTTGAAGCGATAGATGCCGGAGGCATCGAACGTGGCGCCCAAGAACCGGCTGCCGTCTTCAGCATATGGAACGCCGCCACCGCTCTTTTCCAAAGCTGAAAATCCTGCATACCAGCCCGTGTCGCGGGGCCGCGGGCCGTAGCCTGATGGACAGTAAAGGAAACAAGCACCTTCGCCAGCCATCGCATATTTGTATCCGCCGGCGAGGTAGAAGGCGCGATCGGCAATCGCATGCAAATCCGTCGGCACCGCCATAAAGCCGTGATAGCCGTCGATCACAATGAATGTCTCTGGATTGCCAACGTTGCGGACAATCGTTTCCAAAGCGCGGCCGCGGAAACCGGAATCGAAAAATACCTGACTGAAGAATACGAGATCGTAGTCCCCGCTTGCCGCCGCGTCGGCGAAGCGGGCCTCGAAGCTGGCGAACGGTTCGCTGGCCACGCGCGTCAACTCGGCAAGGCCATCCTCTTCCAGTCGTGCGAGTTGGCGCGAGAAGCTGTGAAATTCGGACGACGTCGTAAGCACACGAATCGGCCGGCCGGGCGGAAAGCATGACAGGATGCGCAGCACAAAAGAATGCGTATTCGGACCGAACGCAATGTTTGCGGGATCGTGAAGATTCAGCACTCGCGCGATATGCGCTTGCGCCTCCGGAATGATTGCACTGAAGACACGCTCCCACTTGCGATCCAGCAACCGGGCTGCATCCTCCCACGCGCTTTGCTGCGCGATGAAAGTCACATCGGGCCAGGGATGATGACTGTGCGCCGCTGCATGCAGCGGAGCCCCCGGCCGCCCGACGCTCTGCGAGAATCCTTTCATTGCGGGGAGACCGGTCCAGCTTTGATGTCCGGATCGTTGAGATGCTGCGCTTTCCAGCGCATGGACATGAAAATGCGGCTCCTGCCAGAGGGGTGATCGTAGAAGACGAATTCCTCGAGCGGTGAAGGATCGAGCTTGCGGTATTCGCTCAGCTTCAGCGTCGCCAACGAAAATCCGTCCGGCTGCCGTGCGGTATTCAGCCCGAAGATGTCGGCCTGCGCTTCCAGAGTGCGCGTGATGGTGTTGGTCACGGGCGTGGCGATCAGCAGGAAAAAGGTGACCAGGGAAATCGCGATCGGCAGGCCAGCGGGATCGGCAATGTCGCGCACGTCCCAATTGCCGCCGAATATGCCGGTCAGCCACCGATACCCCCAGTTTACAAAGGCAAAGGCGACCAGGAAGACGATGCCAATCCAGGTGAGGCCAATGGCGTTGTGGCTAAGCACGTAATGTCCCATTTCGTGACCCAGCACCGCATAAACTTCCCGCGGGGTCGAGCGGTTTATCAGATTGTCCGTCATCGAAATTCGCGTCGTGCCGAGGAAGCCGGACACGTTTGCGGAGATACGCTTGGATTGCCGGGATGCGTTGAACTCGTAGACATTGTCGACGGGAATGCCGTTGGACCTGGCCAATGAGAGAATCTCCGCTTTCACCGGTCCTTCCTTGAGCGGGTAATAGTCGTTGAACATCGGTGAAATAAAGACCGGCGCGATAACGATCGCGATCACGAAGAACACCATTGTGATCAGCCAACCCCATATCCACCAACTGCGGCCCGCAGCGCGCACAGCGGCATAAATCAGCGTTAGCACAATGACGCCGAACACGAGCTGGATGGCGAAGCTCTTCACGAAATCACCGAGCCATTGCGGGAAGCTCATGTTGGAAAGCCCGTAGGCGTGCTCGCGAATGAAGCCCTCGTAAACCACAAGCGGGAATTCGGCGATTGTGAAGACGATCAGAAACAGAATCACATAAATCGGTACCTGCCAAAACCGGGAACGCGTCCAACGCTGAGCGAAGTTCCGCATTCCGGCGGAAATCCGCAGCCACAGCAGGAGCGCCGCCACGACAATTGCGTACACGGCATCGACCAGCAGCAGCACATAACCCCCTTCGAAATAGGCGTCCGAATTCTTGCGAGCCTCTCCCTTGACGGTGGCGAGGTAAGCGTTGGTTGCTTTCTCGGCGTCGAAGTGCGGAGCGGGGGAGGGTGAGCCGATCGGTTTCAGCGGCTGGACCTGCACCTTGGCCGTCGGGGCCGGTGCAGGCTGTGCGGTCGTAGCGCCAGCCGTTAAAATTCCTGTCAGCACCAGCAGCATGGCGCATACAGCGAAAGCAACCGTCCGCATACGTCCTCCCCAGACATTCCTTCGTTGAACCAATCTACCAGACGTTCCCGCCGTGCGACAGCAGGCGGCGGTAAAGGTCGAGCGTGTCCCGGCACATGCGCTCAAGAGAGAAATTGGCGCGCACGTGTGCCCGGCCAGCTTCGCCCATGCATCTGCGCACTTCGTCGCTGGCGGTGAGCAAGGTTTCCAGCGCACGGGCCAGTGCTTTCGCATCTCCGGGATGGACCAGAAGGCCAGAGCGGTCGGGAAGCACGGTCTCTCGCGCTCCGCCGTGGTCCGTGGCGATGACCGGCCGCCCCATGGCGCCTGCTTCAGCAGCGACACGGCCAAAGGCTTCGGGATCGGTGGAGGCGGAAACGACAATGTCGCTCGCCAGATACGCTGCGGCCATGTCGGCTACATGCGGCGCAATCTCCACGACACTTTGCAGACCGTTCTGCCCAATTGCCTGTCGCAGTTCGGAGGTGTATTCGTCGCGGCCCTGCGGATCGCCTGCGATCATAGCCTTTACGCTACCGAGCGCGCCGGAGCGCGCGAGTTGCGCCAGAGCCGCAATAAAGGCCAACTGTCCCTTCCAGCGTGTCAGCCGGCCCGGTAGCAAAACGACCGTTTGGCGGTCATCAACATTCCACTGTGCGCGCAAGGTGGCGATGCGGTCCGGTGAAACGCCTGCCGGGTCAAACTCCTCCAGATCGACACCACGATGAATGACCGTTATCCGCTTACGTGGGACGCGGTGCTCACGTGCGATATGATCTGCCGTCCACTGCGAGTTGGCGATTATCGCATCGCCCTTCACCATCACCGAATTGTAGTATCGCTTGAGTGGGTTCGAAGCGTTGTAGATGCCGTGATAGGTGGTTACGAAGGGAATACCTGTGCGCCACGCTGCCGTGAGCGCGCTCCAGGCCGGCGCCCGAGAACGCGCGTGAATCAGCTTGACGTTCTGGATCCGGATCAAATTCGCCAGCCGCCGCGCATTTGCCAAAATCGCGTGTGGAGCCTTTGAATTCACTGGCATGCGAAATAGTTCAGCGCCCGCCTCGGCGAGTAGCGGTTCCATGCGGCCGCCTTGGCTCACAACAAACGCGCGCCAGCCGCTGCGCGTGAGTGCTCGCGCGATGTCGATGGTGGTGCGTTCAGCTCCTCCGGCATCCAGCGCCGGGATTACCTGCAGAATGGCCGGATTGTCACTTGAGGTCACGAGAGGGATGAATAGGGTTCTTCATTATCGACCATTGCCCATTTCTGCCTGAGCGGAAAGATGCGCTGATATGCGAGTTGTCTCATTCGCCATTTTTCTTTGGGTGACTGCCGCTAGTGTGGCCTCGGCAGCCAACGTTTCCGCTTTGGACGATTCTTCTCTCCCCGGCCGCAATCGCTATGACCGTTGCCTTGAACTCACGCACCGCAATGCGCAAGGGGCCCTCGGTATTGCGCACGCCTGGCAGAGCGACGGCGGCGGCCCGGCCGCTGAGCACTGCGGCGCGCTCGCGCTGGTGGCGCTGAAGCGTTATTCGGAAGCCGCCGCACAACTCGACCGGATGGGGCACGCAAACATAGGCGGCACAGAAGAACGCGCGACGCTGTTCGATCAGGCCGGAAACGCCTGGCTGCTTGCCCACCGCGGGGGCGAGGCGACGATATCGTTCTCCTCCGCGCTGGCACTCTCGCCCCACGATCCGGATTTGCTTGCGGATCGCGCACGAGGTGCTGCGCAACTTGGCGACTGGAGAGCGGCGGATATCGATCTTTCGTCGGCGCTGAAGCTGGATGCCAACCGCGCCGATCTCCTGGTGTTGCGCGCCTCGGCGCGGCACGCCATTGGCCGCAAAGCCGAAGCCCATGCCGATCTTGAAGGCGCGCTGCGCATTCTACCGAATTATCCCGAGGCGCTGCTGGAACGCGGAACGTTGAAGTTGGAATCGGGTGATCCGAACGGTGCGCGCGCCGATTGGCAGAAGGTGGTCTCGTCGGCGCCGAAGAGCGAGGCCGCGGCCACCGCGAAGGAGCGGCTCACTGCACTGCAACCGGCGAAAGTGAAATAGCGGCCTGCCATTCCGCGCGAACATCCGGATCGTCTTCCCCAGGCAGATGCTTGCGCGCGAGATCCTGTGTGTGAAAGGGATCGAGCTGCGATAATGTCCACACCGCCATCGCCCGCACGAGTGAAGACTCGTCGTCCAGCAGCCGCTCCGCATCTTTAGCCAGCGATCGATCCCCGGAGTTGCCGATCGCAATCAGGACATTGCGGATGAAGCGGTCGCGGCCGATGCGCTTAATGGGCGAGCCGCGGAACAGGGCGCGAAATTCCGCGTCGGTCAATCCGGCGAGATCGGTAAGCCGCGGTTGCGCGAGTTCGGCGCGGGCATGAAACTGCGCTTCCCGCGCGACGCTGGCGAATTTGTTCCACGGACAGACCGCAAGACAATCGTCGCAGCCGTAGATGCGGTTGCCCATTTTCTTGCGGAACTCGGGTGCGATGTGCCCCTTGTGCTCGATCGTGAGATACGAGATGCAGCGCCGGGCATCGATTCGATATGGCGCCGTAAAGGCACCGGTGGGGCAAACATTCAGGCAGCGTGTGCAGGCGCCACAATGATCCGGCTCCGGCTCGTCGGGCGCAATCTCCAGCGTGGTGAAGATCGAGCCGAGGAACAGCCACGATCCGTACAGCCGCGACACCAGGTTGGTGTGCTTGCCCTGCCAGCCTATGCCCGCCGCCTGTGCCAGCGGCTTTTCCATAACGGGCGCAGTATCGACGAAGACCTTTACCTCCGCCCCGTGCTGCTGCGCGATGCCTGAAGCGAGACGCTTCAGCTTGCCCTTGATCACGCCGTGATAGTCGTCGCCTTGCGCGTAGCACGAAATTGCGGCGCGATCGCGTGACGCCAGCTGTTCGCGTGGATCGCGCTGCGGCCCGTAGTTCATCCCCAGCACGACGATGCTTTTCGCCTCCGGCCAGAGCGCGTTGGGATCGGCACGACGCTCGGCATTGCGCGCCATCCAGTCCATGGCGCCGTGGCGGTGTTCGCTCAAGAACTGCTGCAGATTGGCGCCGGCGGAAGGCGGCGCCTCGGCTTTCGCGAAGCGCACGATATCGAAGCCTTCGCGCAACGCCGCCGCGCGAATATCATCGCGAAGGTCAGGCATCGAGCTCGGAATAATGGGACACCGGCGGCTGGCCGGGGATGCGATCGGCCAGCAATGATCGGAACGACGGGCGGGACTTCATCCGCATGTACCACTCGGCAGCGGCCTGATATTCGCTCCAAGAAATCTCCCCGAAATAATCGAGGGCGGAGATGTGCGCCGCCACCGCCAGATCGCCCAAGGTACATTCCCGCGCCGCGAGGTAGCCGTGCTGTTCCGCACTCGCTCCGATCTCCGCCAGCGCCGCCTTCAGTGCTTCGCGCCCGGTGCGGATTGCGTCCATGTCGGGGGCGCGTTTGGCGACGGCGCCCGTGTAGCGCTGCGAGGCCTTTTCGTAGACGATCTTGCGCGTGACATTCTCGTGCAGCGTGCCCATCGCCCAGTCGATAAGGCGTAAAGATTCCGCGCGCGCGATCGAATCTTCCGGTGTCAGCGGATGCTCGGGATAGCCGCCCTCCAGATGATCGACGATGGCCCACAGCCCCACCGCGCGCGTACCGTCCAGATCGATAAACTCCGGCAATTGCGCGGACGGATCTTCCGCCGCCACCGGATCGAAGGTGAGACGCTTTTCGGCAATCAGCAGGCGCGCAAAGCGCGAGGGCGGCGAAAGCAGCAGATGCAGAAGGCGGCGCATGGGCTTTGCAATCTAGTGAAAGCCGCCCCGCGGTCTAGGGGCGAATGCAGGCATCGAGCCGGTCGCGGGTGACGACGCGGATGCGGCCCAAAAGTTCCCCGGTTCGCCAGGTTACGTATGGTCCGGGATGCACCGCATGCCAGTCATCCGGATTGGGCAAAATGGCTGCAAGCCGGGCCGCCTGCCGGGCCGTCAGCGCCGAAGCAGGCTTGTGAAAGTAGCCCTGCGAAGCGGCCTCGGCGCCGAAATAGCCGTGTCCCCAATCCACCAGATTGAGATAGGCCGCGAGAATACGCCGCTTCGGCCACAGCACCTCCATCAGCACCGTCAGATACGCCTCGGCGCCTTTCCGCGCCCAGTTGCGCCACGGCACCAGGAACAGGCTTCGCGCCGCCTGCTGCGACAGGGTGCTGGCGCCGCGCAGCTGCTTTCTCGGATGCCTCTCGTGCGATTGGATCGCCTGGTCGATCGATTGCCAGTCGAAGCCGTGGTGCCGGCAGAACCGTTCGTCCTCCCCGCCGATCACCGCCTTGGCGAGAGAGGGCGAAATCTCCGCCATGTTGCGCCAGCTGTAGTGCACCGCGTCACCCGAAAAGAATCCGATGACGATCTGCGGCGTGAACGGCACCGGCAAAAACCGGAACAGGGCCAGCAGCACAACCGGCGCGATCACCAGCAGCAGCACCAGCGTGATCGCAATCCGCCTGAGCCATCGTCCGGAGTTTCGCGCCGCCCTCGCCATCGCGCTGGTGAAATCCGATTCCCCCGCGAAATGCAAAAAGGCGGGAGATTCTGTCCCTCCCTTCCGGCTCGGCCGCTTGTGGCGTCCGAATGTCCGGCAGGCGAACCGAAACCCGCCTGGCCCAAAGCGAGGGCGGGCAGGCGAACGGCCATTCTCCGGCCGCCGCAAGCACCTTCGCCTTCTTCCCCACGGTCCTTGTGACTCTGTGGACCCCGTCCCCGCGAGCAGCCTCGGCGCTTCGGCGGCGGATCGGGCAGATCCTGATCACGTGGATGCGCGCGAGCTCGCACCCGGCCCTGTATGGTCTCGCGGTGTCTCTACATCATGGCGAAATCTCCTTCGACGCGGCGGGTAAACCCAAAAGTTCCCATTCGAACCTTTGGAAATCGGGAGGGGGTGCCCGGCGCGCGTTTCCCCGGACCACAAGATGTTGTGGGTCGAGGACTATGGACGCATTTGAACTCAAATAATCCGATTAACATCATATTCTTGGCGACATTCGTGCTTCAAAGCATGTTTAAGCGTCGAGATAAGAATGTAAGCCGCTGTATTGCTTATGTCAAGGCCGAGATCGCGTGCCAGCGCCACAGGAATTGCAGCAAATACAGGAATGCTGTATATATGTGGAGGCAAGAAAAAGGACGGCCTAATGACCCGCTACACCACAAGCGATCTTTCCCGAAAATCCGGCGACATCATCGCCGAGGCGCTGCGCAAGCCGGTCACCATCACCCAACGGAACAAGGATCGCCTGGTTCTGCTCAGCGTCGAGGACTACCGCCAACTCGTCACTCGCGCCGAAACACGCACCGTCGGAACGCTTGCGACCATGCCGGCTGAGGATTTTGCCGCACTTCGGAAGGCGGTCGAAACCTATGCGGGAGAGGGCGACGAACAGTGACGTTGGACGCTCTGCGAACGGGCGCGGTCATACGGTATCCGTATCTGTGGGTGCGCGAAGCGGCCAAGGGCGAAACCGAAGGACGCAAATTTCGGCCGGTCGCGGTCGGCGTGCGCATTCCGGATGCCGGAGGCGAGGATTTGCTGATCCTCTTTCCCATCACCACGCAAGCGCCAGCGCGGGAGCGGTTCGCCGCGGAAATCCCCGACACGGAGAAGCGGCGTGCTGGACTGGATCGAAGGCTGCGCCTCTAGATCATTCTGGACGAATACAATCAGGATAAGATCGGCCGGTCATTTTATCTCGAGCCCGAGCCGCCGCTTGGATACTTCAGCAGGGCGTTCTTCTTGCCGTTGCTACAAGAGTTCGTCCGCCGGCGATCCGAGGTGCACGCAGTTCACCGCCGGGGCTAAGTCCGCGCCGGCATGCAGCTGGAATCTGTATCCTGTCGCCGAACTTCCGCACCCTCCTAATTCTGCACTCATGGCCAAAAGAACTGCGTCTGACTAGGCTGGGTGAATCGGCCGCAGAATAGAGGTTTACTTCCATGCGTGTGAAAGCCGATACGCTACGGCTTCCGAGCCGCGTCCCATGTGGGCTTACGCACCATGAGTTTCTATGATGAGTACAAGCCGTTTCGCAATTACATGCGGCAGTTCCAGCGTCTCCAGGGGCTCATCGATATCTGGCAGTACTCGCTACACATAGTTGAAGGAAAATCTCTACCGCTAGACTATCTCGCAGATATTGCCGCACGTACGCGGCGCAATTTGCATCAGTACTTATATCCATGGGATATCGATATTCTAGCCCGAGAGCTCATCCTAAATGGTGCTGAGCGCCGCAATCGGAGTCTGCAGAGGTGGGGTGATCTTTCTGTTGCGATTGATCATCTTCGCCGCCTTGGCGACGAAGCCTATTCACGAGGTGACGCGGAGCCTGCCGATGTGATGCTCGAAATGCATCGCATTGCCCATCGCCAATTTCCCTGGCAGCAGAAGATGGGAGCAAACGGTTTCATTCGCGCGCTAAAGGTGTTCGGTCACGCCTCCGTTAACTGCATCGTCGAACGCGAACTGGGCATGAGTGCAGAACAATTCATCATGCTTGGCACTGCAGTGACCGGCAATTTTCATAGATCATGGGGGATGTCGACCGAACAAAACTACAGTGCGCTCGGAATACCCGTTGCCGCATCGCAAGCATTCTTTGAGCGACTGTCGAGTACCTGTGGAACATTGAGGGAGCAGACACTCGCGGTTCAACGATACAATAGCGATTGGCAATACACTTGGAATCCATTGCAGGCGCGGCCTCTGGTCCGATTTGACCGCGATCATCCCGCTCGGGTCGTGTGCCCCATGCCCTATTATCTGATCAAACGTGCGACCGCAGGACTCTTTTATGATCTTGTGAGGTCCTCCGATTTCGACAATCCATTTGGCTACTCCTTTCAGTCCTACATTGGAGAAATAGCTCAAATTTTTTTTACGCAGCCGGCTTTCACAGTTGCAGCGCCAGCGCCCTATGACATTGGGTCTAGGCATTTACACGGTGTCGATTGGATAATCTCAGACCGCACAGGCCATCTCTTCCTGGAATGCAAAACGAAACGACTAACGATGCGCGCGAAGAGCGAGGCTGATACCGCGGCCGTTGATCACGATCTTTCTGTATTAGCTGAAGCCGTTGTGCAGAACTTCAAGAACATGCAACACGCGATGGAAGGAAAAACCGCTTGGAAATCCGATGGTATGCCGGTGTTTTCGATGATCCTTACTCTAGAGGATTGGTTCATATTCAGTCCGCGGGTACGTGAGCTACTGCAAAATAACCTTCGGCTGCTTGCCGCAAAAGAAGGACTCGACGAGAGGGCAGTGATGCAGATGCCCTACACGGTTGCGTCTGCCAGTGAGTTTGAGGTTGCGTGCCAGATCATTGCACAGGTGGGAATAGCTCCTCTCATGCAAAATAAATTGGAGAACGAGACAAATTGGTGGCTTTTGTTGCCATTTTTGCGGCAGCACTTTCCAAATGAGCTTCGAAATGTGAACTGGGATTTTCAGACGCGGGAGCTGAACGAGCTCCTAGGAAGGGTGACTAAGACGTCGGGGTCGCCGAAGAATGGTGCTTCCGAATTCGGCAATGAGTTGGCGACCGCTATTAGGGTGAAGTCTACGTTGCGCGGATGAGTTTGACGTTGCTGACGTCTACCGCGCGTTCGGCCTGCCAGGCATCGTAGGCCGCCTGCATGCGCAGCCACACACCGGCGCCGCCGCCGAACGCCTTGCCCAATCGCACGGCCACTTCCGGCGAGACCGGTTTGTGCTCGTTGAGGATGCCGTAAAGGTGCTGACGCGAAATTCCGAGCGCCTGCGCGAGCGCCGACTTCCCGGGTCCAATCGCAGGCGGGATGTCCTCGCGCAGCAATTCACCGGGATGCGTGGGGCAGCGGTGCGGGTTGGGTTTGGCGGCGTATTCCTTCATCTCGATTCCTCAGTGGTACTGCTCGAAGTCGCCCCGCAGCGCGACGTGCTTGTGGCGAAGGACGCCCGCTCTGTCGATTAACCCGAAGCCTTTCTTGGCGGGCGAGAACCTCACCCTCCATCGGGACCCGACAATCAGCGGAGCCAGTTTTCGACCCGAAGAGATTTGATGCGTGTGAATTCGCGGCCGTTGTCGGTCACGAGCGTGCAATCCGCTGCAAGCGCGTGCGCCGCGATGAGCATGTCGTGCTGACCAATGACGCGGCCGGCTTGCTCGAGACTTGCGCGAATTTCGCCGTAGATCTGGTCAGCCGGCTCTGCAAACGGAAGAACAGGCAACCGCGACAGGACAATTTCAAGTTGGCGTGTCAGCGCCTGCGATTTCTTTTTGATCGCGCCGTAACGCAGCTCCGCTGCGACAATGATGCTTGTGCAGACCGATTCGCTTCCGAGGCGGACGAGGCGCTCGACGGCGACTCCATTTGGATGCCGCACGAGGTCCGATACGATATTTGTATCCAAAAGGTGCGTGATCACAGAGCGACGGGTTCGGGAGGCAAATCGATTATTTCTGGAAAGTCTTCGTCGAGCGGTTCAAGGCCAGCCAACACTTCCAGCAGCGACTTTTTCTCCAACGGCTCGAGGATCAGCTTGTCGCCTTCCTTGCGCAGGATGGCGTCCTCTCCCGGCAGCTCGAATTCGCGCGGAATCCGGACGGCCTGGTTTCGGCCGTTGCGAAACAGGCGAACGTGACGTTCCAGGTTCATCGCATATGCCTGTAGCATATGCTATCCGCACAAGCAACCGTCTCGCACCCCTCTGATTCTTCAAAGTCATACATACCGGCCGAGGCAGTTCGTGTGGCGCGTTGCTTATTACTGACTGGTCAGTTATTAATAATACATGGGCCAGGTGCAGCAGCGGTGGAGCCGGCGCAAGGAGGCGAGGCCGCAGGAAATCCTGGAGGCGGCGCTCGCGGTGTTCGCGGAGAGGGGATTTGCGGCGGCGCGCATGGATGAAGTTGCGCGCCGCGCGGGCGTCACCAAGGGCACGATCTATCTCTACTTCCCGAGCAAGGAAGAGCTGTTCAAGTCACTGGTGCGCGAGGCCATCGGCGGCACCTTGCAACAGGTGACGGCCTTCGCCGAAACGTATGACGGATCGGCGCGCGCGATTCTCGAATCCGTGCTCCGCACCATCGGCACGCTGATGCGCACCAGCGATCGCGTGGTGCTGCCGAAAATCATTCTCGCCGAGTCCGGCAATTTTCCGGAGCTCGTCCGCTTCTACCGTTTCGAAATCATTGAGAAGGGGCTGGCGCTGCTCCAGTCGATTATCAGGCGCGGAATTGCGCGGGGGGAATTTCGCGATGTGCCGCCGGAGCATGCCGCGCGGCTTTGCGTGGCGCCGCTGCTGCTGGGCGCGCTGTGGCGCTCGACCTTCGCGCCATTCGATCCGGAACCGTATGACATCGGGGCGCTCGTCGAAACGCATATCGATGTGCTGCTGCGCGGGTTGGAGAGGGAGAAGTGATGTGAAGGTGTTGTGGCTCATGCAGAGCAAAGCGCGCCGTCCTCCCCCTCCCCTCGCGGGAGGGGGCGAATTGCACGAGTGGAGCGAGGGCAATTCGGGGGAGGGGGCGTGCGTGCATTCACCCCTCCCCCAATTCTCACGCGCGGAGCGCGTTCGAATTGCCCCCTCCCGCAAGGGGAGGGGGAGCCTGTGCAGGCTGTTCGTATTTGCGCCCGCATTGCTCCTTCTCGCCGCGTGCGGCAAGGAGCCGCCGCATGGCTGGCTGGGTTATGCCGAAGGCGACAACGCCTTTATCTCGCCGCCGCAAGCGGGCTGGATCGCGCATCTGAACGTCGAGCGCGGCGACACCGTGAAACCGGGACAGGTGCTTTTCACGCTGGATGACACGCGGGAAGCGGCGGCGCGCGATCAGGCTGCCGCTGCCATCCCGCAAATTCAGGCGCAGCTGAAACAGGCGCAGGCGAATCTGGAATACACGCGCGTGACGCTCGCGCGGCAACAGGGATTGGCGCGTGCCCGTGCCGGCGTGCCAACGGCGCTCGATCAGGCTGAAACCAGTTACAAGCAGGCGGCCGCGTCGGTTTCGCAATTGCAGGCGCAGGAAACCCAGGCGGAAGCCACGCTGGCCGGCGCGCAATACACGTTGTCGCAACGGGACATCGTTTCGCAAATAAAGGGTCCGGTGCAGGACATCTATTTCCGCGCAGGCGAATATGTGCCGGCCTCCACGCCCGTGCTGTCGGTGCTGCCGCCAAAGAACATCTATGTACGCTTCTTTGTGCCGGAGACGGAATTCGCGCGCGTGCATCTGGGGAATCGCGTTCGCATTACCTGCGACGGATGCAAGCCGCTGACCGGGACGATCACCTTCATCGCGCAGCAGGAGGAGTTCACGCCGCCGGTGATCTTCTCCATCGGCAATCGCGAGAAGCTGGTGTTCAAGATGGAAGCGCGCGCGGCCGGCGGCCTGCCGCTGCATCCCGGCCAGCCGGTGGAGGTGCATCCGCTGTGAGCGGCGAACTCGCCATCGATGTGCACGGGCTGACGAAACGGTTCGGCGCGAAGGTCGCTGTGGATCATGTCGACATCGCCGTGCCGGAACGCGAGGTGTGGGGATTCCTCGGGCCGAACGGTTCGGGCAAGACAACCACCATTCGCATGCTGTGCGGATTGCTGCGGCCGGACGACGGCAGCGGAACCTGCATCGGCTACGACGTGCGCCACGAGCCCGAAGCGATCAAACGCCAGGTCGGCTATATGACGCAGCGCTTCAGCTTCTGGGAAGACCTCTCGATCAAAGAGAACCTCGATTTCGTCGCGCGCATGTACGAGTTGCCGGATCGCCGCGCCCGGGTGGAAGGGATGCTGGAGCGGCTGGGTCTTCAGGAGCGGAAGGACCAGCTCGCCGGCGAGCTGTCGGGCGGTTGGAAGCAGCGCATGGCGCTTGGCGCCTGCATGCTGCACGAACCGAAGCTGCTGCTGCTGGACGAACCGACAGCCGGAGTCGATCCGCAGGCGCGGCGCGATTTCTGGGAGCAGATTCATGGGTTGAGCGAGCAGGGGCTGACCGTGCTCGTCAGCACGCACTACATGGATGAGGCGGAACGCTGCGATCGCATTGTCTACATCCTCAACGGCAAGCTGATCGCGCGCGGCACGGTGAACGAAGTCATCGCGCAGTCCGGCCTCATCACTTTTGTGGTGCGCGGCGAAAATGTGCGGTGGCTGGCGGATTCGCTGCGCGACCAACCGGGGGTGAAATACGTCGCGTTCTTCGGCGCCATGCTGCATGTGAGCGGACATGATCGTGCTGCGCTGGAGCGGGCGCTGGCGAAATTCCGCGGCCAGCACGGCATCGAAATCGAAGAAGCGCGGCCCAGCCTCGAAGATGTTTTCATCCAGCTGGAAGAGAAGGCCGCCTGATGCGCGCCTTCTCGTTCCGGCGGTTGTTCGCGGTGCTGGCGAAGGAGTTCATCCAGATGCGCCGCGACCGGCTGACCGCGGCCATGGTGCTGGGCGTGCCGGTTCTCCAGCTGATGTTGTTCGGCTTCGCCATCAATCTCAATCCCAAGAATTTGCCGACGGCCATCGCCATCGACGATCCCGGCAAGTTCGGCCGCTCGATTGTGGCCGGACTGGTGAACTCCAGCTATTTCCAGATTGTCGAGCAGACCAATTCGCCCGCGCATGCACGGCGCCTGCTGGACGAAGGCAAGGTGACGTTTGTGGTGGAAATCCCGGTGGATTTCACCCGCAACATTGTGCGGGGCAGCCAGCCGCCGCTGGTGATTGAAGCGGATGCCACCGATCCGGCCGCCGGTTCCTATGCGCTGGCCGCCTTCAACACACTCGCGACGAGTGCACTGCGCGACGATCTCGTTGGGCCTTTGGCGGCCCGCGCGCAGGGGCCCCCACCGTTCCAGCTTGTCACGCACCTGCTCTACAATCCGGAATCCAACACGCAATACAACATCGTGCCGGGGCTGCTCGCGGTGATCCTCACCATGACGATGGTGTTGCTCACCTGCCTTGCGCTGACGCGGGAGCGCGAGCGGGGCACTTACGAAAATCTGTTGGCGATGCCGGCCACGCCGTTGGAAATCATGTTGGGCAAGATCGGGCCGAACATTCTGATCGGCGCGATCCAGAGCGGCGTCATCCTGCTGATGGCGCGATACGTGTTCGAGGTGCCGATGCTTGGCTCGCTTGGCATTCTGTCGGTGGGCCTCGTCGTTTACATCGTGGCGCTGCTGGCGGTGGGCTATACCTTCTCCACCATCGCCGACAATCAGCTGCAGGCCATGCAGATGACGGTGTTCTTCCTGCTGCCATCCATTTTGCTGTCCGGTTTTGCCTTTCCGTTTGCAGGCATGCCGAAATGGGCGCAGTGGCTCGGCGAGGCACTGCCGGCGACGCATTTCCTGCGGATCGTGCGTGGCGTGCTGCTGAAGGGAAACGGCTGGGCGGAGACCTGGCCGGAAGTGTGGCCGCTGCTGCTCTTCCTGCTCGCAGTCTCTACGATTGCGGTGGCACGGTTCCGCCGCACGCTTGATTAGCGCGATTCACCTCGGCCTCGATGCGCGTTTTGCTGCCTGGATTTCGTTCTCCAGCGCGCCCAGGAATCGCGAGCGATCCTGTTTCGTAAAGGCCGCGTTGTAGGTTTGGCCGCCAGGCGTTGTTTCGCGCAAATGACGTTGCAGGTCGCGCATGCCGAGCGCCATGCCGATGCTACCTTCCGTGAAGGGCTTGCCGCCCGGCCCCAGCACCCGCGCGTCCTTCGCGAGACACCGTGCCGCCAACGGAATGTCGGCCGTAATGGCGATGTCGTTCGTGCCGATATGTTCGGCGATCCAGTCATCGGCGGCGTCGGCGCCGGCCGGCACGACAACGTGGCGAAACAGCGGATTGGGGCTGGGCCGCAATCCGCCATTGCTGACGAGATGCACGGTAAGCCCGTGGCGCGTGGCGGCGCGCTCCACTTCGCCCTTCACCGGGCAGGCATCGCCATCGATGTAAATCTCCACCACGAAGGGGATTATGCCGCGCGGCGCTGCTTTCCGCGATGCCGTGGCCGCCTGCGCTTATAGACCGACGGATCCGGCCGCCGCGCCTCGGCCTTCGCTTGCGGTGTGTCGAAGGCTGCCGGGCGGCCGCCCACCACGGTGAGGGGGCGCCGGGTCAGCTTCTCGATGTCGCGCAGCAGCTTGCGTTCCTCGGCATCGCAGAAGGCCACCGCAATACCGGAATTTCCCGCACGCGCCGTGCGCCCGATACGGTGGACGTAGCTCTCGGGCTCATGCGGCAGCTCGAAATTGATCACATGGGTGACGCCATCCACATCGATGCCGCGGGCCGCGATGTCGGTCGCCACCAGCACGCGCGCATGACCGGAGCGGAAGCGCTCCAGCGCACGCTGCCGCGCATTCTGCGATTTGTTGCCGTGGAGTGCGTCATTGGAGACACCCGCGCGTTCGAGATGCTCGCTCACGCGGTTGGCATGATGCTTGGTACGGGTGAAAACGATGACGCGGGCGAGCGCGGGGTCCGCGAGCAGATTGGTGAGCAGCGCACGCTTTTGCGCTGTCTCCACAAAATGCACCCGCTGATCGACGAGATCGACGGTCACCGCTTCGGGCGCCACATCCACGCGCAGCGGATTGCGCAGCATCTCGGCCGCCAGCTTCGCCACATCGTTCGGCATGGTGGCGGAGAACAGCAGCGACTGCCGCTGTTTCGGCAGCATGGCCACGATCGTTCGCACGTCGCGGATGAAGCCCATGTCCAGCATCCGGTCCGCTTCGTCGAGCACGAAATGCTTCACGTCGTTGAGCCGCACATGCTTCTGCTTCACGAGATCGAGCAGGCGGCCGGGCGTCGCGATGAGGATGTCGACGCCGCGCGCCATCGCCTTCACCTGCTGCGGCTGCCCGACACCACCCAGAATAACCGTGTGGCGCAGGCCGGTATGGCGGCCGTAGGTGGCAAAGCTTTGATCGATCTGAACGGCGAGTTCGCGGGTTGGCGCGAGGATCAGCGCGTGCGCAGAGCGCGCCGCGACCGGATGCTGCGGCTTACTCAGCATTTGCAGAATGGGCAGCGCAAACGCCGCCGTTTTGCCGGTGCCGGTTTGCGCCACGCCGAGCAGATCGCGTCCTTCCAGCAGCGGCGGAATCGCCTGTGTCTGGATGGGCGTGGGATGGGTGTAGTCTTCGGCCGCAAGCGCGCGGCAGAGCGGCTCGGAAATCCCGAGCTGTGAAAATGTCATGTTACTCACGGTTATGGACCTTGTTCCTTATGCGCCAGGGCACGCGAGCGGATGGCTCACGCGAATCGCCATGGAGCGGTTGACCGCCTTCCACGCGCAACTGGAGCTAACGGAAATTGTTTCGATGGTTCCCCGGATGACAGGCTCAGGTGCCGTCGCGCGATTCCGGGATCGATTGTCGGCTACGTAATAATATTTCCGCCGTTTGTCAAGATCACACAGGCATCGAGCCATCCAGCCTGGCGAACCCAACGTGCAGTGGGCCGGGCGGCCGGGTCCAAATCGTCTCGTAGTGGCGCTCGATCCACAGGCCCGCGACGGCGGTAAGGACGGCCAGCACGACAAACCATATGAGCGGCCGTGGACCGACACGGACCCGCGACTTGCGCGGACCCCGCGTCCGCCGCTCAGAAATGGTGAACTGCCGCTTCATCGATGCGAGAAAGGGTGAAGGCGTCAGTTGACGCCTTCACCCCATCCTGTCCTTCAGATCGATTTCGACAGGCCGGCGAAGAAGCCGCGGCGGGCGCCGAATTGCGGCGCGCCCACGCCGATGCCGGAGCCATCGCGGATCTCGTATTCCTTATCGAACACGTTGATCACGTCGAAGCGTGCCGTGAGCCCGCCCACCGGGCCCAGGTCGAAGTCCTGGCTCACGCCCAAATTGACCACCGTGTAGCCGGGCACGTGCTCGCCGTTCGGCACCGCGCCGTCCTTGCGCAGGCCCGAGCCGTAGAGCAGATCGGCCGACAGCCGCGTGCCTTCCCACAGTTTGTAGGAGGCGCCGGAGGAGATCGTCAGGTACTGCTCGTGATCGAGATGGATGAAGTGATCCTGGATGTAGGCGAGATCGCCGGGATCGAACTGGAACTGGCTTGAGACGATGTCTTTGCCCTCGGCATGCACGAGGGCGAAGTTGGCATAGGCCAGCAGATTGTCGGTGGTGTAGTCGGCGGTGAATTCAAGCCCGTACTGCTTGCCATCCTTGTAGTTGAATGGTGTGAGAATGATGGGGGCGCCGAACTGGCCTTCGTCGATCAGGTCTTTCGATTTCTTGTAGTAGCTGTCCACACCCAGCGTGATGTTCTCCATCACCTTCTGGCTGACACCGGCATCGAAGTAGTTCGCCCGCTCCGCCTTTGGCGTATCGTTCAGCAGCAGGTTTGGCGCGGCTGTTGTATTGAGGAACTTGTCGATCGATTCCGTGGCGATGTTCTCGAACGGCGGCGGCGAGAAGTAGCGCGAATATCCGACATGCACGGTGGTGCTGTCCGTCGCCTGCCACACCACGTTGGCGCGCGGGCTGAGCTGATCGCCGCTGCTGAAGGCATCATAGCGGTCCCAGCGCAGGCCATAGTTGATGGTGAGATTGTCGAAGACCTTCCACTCGTCCTGGAGATAGACACTGTAAGTCTTCTGCGTGGCTGTCCCGTTGTCGAGCACGTCGAACGACAGGTCGCTGTTTTCGGTGCAGGGTTGAATGCCACCGGCCGCGCAATCCGCATGCAGCACGCTCGATAAGGTGTCGCTGGTTGCGTCATCATATTCGAACAGCAGGCCCATCCGGATGGTGTGATCGCTGGCGATGTGCCAGGCGCCATCGGCTTGCGCACCGTAAGCCTTGTCGCTCTTGAAGGCGGATTGGGCGATGCCGTTGTAGAGCAGATCGCCGAGTTCATCGGGCTTAAAGGCGAGGCTGGAATAGCGGAAGAAACCGGAGACCTGGAAATCGAAATTGCCCTGGCTGTGCAGATAGCTGAGGGTTCCAAAATCGGTGATCTCGCGCTGCCGCTCGTCGAGATTGTTGCTGAGGAAATCAGTCTGCCCGTTCACCACGAAGCCGGCGTCAGGCTGGAGCCCGCGAGAGTTTGGTATTTGGAAACGGTCGTTCGAAACGCCCACGATCGCGCTGATGCTGCTGTGCTCGTCGAGGATGTCTTCGAGATACGCAAAGCCGTGATATTGCGTTGTGCGGTCATGCAGCGGATCGGGGCTGCCATCGGGGGATTCGATGCCGAGCGTATTGCTGAGGTAGTCGCCGGCCACGAAGTAGTTGAAGTTTCCGGACGAGCCACCGTAGTCGAAGCTGGGTTCGATCTCGCTGTGGCTGCCGCCATAAATGCCGACCTGTCCGCCCGGTTCGAACAGGCCCGACTTTGTGTGTATGTCAACAATGCCGCCAGTGACGAGGCCATATTCCGCCGGCAGCGCGCCGGTGAGAAGGTTCATCGACCCGACCAGCCGCGGGTCTAGCGTCTGCCCGAACACGCTGATGCCTTCCGGCAAAATGACGCCGTTCAGGCGATATTGCAGCGCCGCGTGCTCACCGCGGACGTGAAACTGCCCGAACGAATCCTGCACGACGCTCGGCGCCTGCAACAGCACCTGATTGAGCTGCTCATTCTCGCCGCCCGGCTGGGCTTGAATGTCTCCGGCAGTGATGGTGTAGGCGGAGGCGCCGGTTTGCGTCTGGATACCGGTGCGGGCTTCCGACAATTTCTGCGCCGTGACGGTGACCGTTTCCACCGCCTCCTGCGCGCGTGCAATCGCGCTGAACAAGACGGTCGATGTAAATAGCCCGGCCATGGCGGCTGAGGCTTTCCAATGATGAAAAGACATAACTCCAGTTCCCCTTCATGGGACACGCCCGCTGTGGTGTTTTGCGGACGGCGAATGGCGGATGAATGACCGGTGGGACCGCGCGCATTCAGCTCGCGCGGGTTTCGGTCTCGCTACGTCACGGTGAAGCTAGAGGCGCGGGGGCGCGCGGCCCTGCCAGTCGTGGGACTGGCGTTCGGGTATCCGGAGAATTGCAACAGCAACCGGAACGATTGCCGCCGCGAGCTGAGGCAGGATGAACACCGCAGCGTGGGGCCAGACATACTGCCCGGCATGCGCGACAGCCTGACACAGAGGGCATTTGGCCGGATCATCGTTAGCCGGAAGCCTGTCGCGCGAAGGAACCTGCTGATCAGGCTTGGCACCCTTTACCGAAATGCCGGAGTCGAGTGAGGCAAGCGCGTTGGCGGGGGCCTGTGCGAGCGGATGGATATGCGTTTGCGCCACGTAGCTCTGAAGGAGGAACGCTACTCCGACGAATAGAAACAACGCCTGCTGCCATGATGGCAGCTTGGACAGATAGAGCCGATAAAGCGGACGCAATCGGTAGCTCATACACTCCTCGCCAAGCGCGTTTAGCACAGGACAGTTGCGAAATTCCACCTTCCCGGTAGCGAGCCCCACCCCTGATCACGTCGCGTTACAAGCGCGGGCGCCTCACTGAATCACCGGGGACTGCCCCAACCAGGCCTGGATGAAGTGTAGAGTGCGGGCTGGAGGCCAGACATCACGCCCGTGTCAGGCGCCTCGCCACCAGAACCACACTGGCTGCGCAGCCCGCGCATGGCTTGCAACACACCTGACGGCGCCGGTGGATCGTGGTAGGTGAGGATGAGCAACCCGGCGATTCTCCATCATGCACGATCTTCTCATGGCGGTGCTGCTCGGCATCGTCGAGGGCCTGACCGAATTTCTGCCGGTTTCCTCCACGGCACACCTGTTGATCGCCGAGCGCCTGCTGGGTCTGGCCGGCGACCGCTGGGAAGCGTTCACCATCGTCATCCAGCTGGGCGCGATTCTGGCCGTGGTTGCCGTCTACTGGCGCAAATTCGCCGACATCCTCATCACGCTGCCGCGGAGCAAACACGCCCAGCAGTTCACGGCCTCGGTGCTGATCGCCTTTTTGCCCGCGGCCATCGCCGGCGCGCTGCTGATCAAAAAGATCAACGCCGTGCTGCTCGATCCGGAAACCGCGCTGCCTGTCATCGCCTGCACCATGACGCTCGGCGGCATCATCATTCTTCTTTTCGAGCGCATCGCACCGAAGCCGCGCTACCACGATGGCGACCGCCTGCCGCTGATGAAGGCGCTGCAGGTTGGCCTTTGTCAGGTGCTGGCGATCGTGCCCGGCGTATCGCGCTCCGGCGCCACCATTCTGGGCGGCGAGCTGCTCGGCATCGAGCGCTCCGCCATCGCCCATTTCACCTTCTATCTCGCGGTGCCGACCATGTTCGGCGCCACCGCGCTGCAGCTCTACAAGAAGTGGGCGATGCTTTCGGCCACCGACCTTTCCACCATCGCCATCGGCTTCGTGATTTCCTTCATCGTCGCCTACGGCGTGGTGAAGACCTTTATCGGTTTCCTCAGCCGCTACGGGTTGAAACCGTTCGGCTGGTATCGCGTGGTGCTGGGTCTCATTCTCGCTATCGCGTGGCTGGCGTTCCGATAGCGCGCTCGTAGGCCGAATTCTCGAACTGGCCCTTCTTGCGGAAGCGCCAGAGATAGCTGGGCAGCACGGACTCCAGCGACTCCGGTGTAATGCCAAGATCGGCGAAGGTGAGCGCATCGGGCGCCACCACATTATCCGTCTTCAGGAAGGTCACCTGGTCCGGCGTCAGCAGTTTGCCTGGCAGGAATTGCAGCGCGAAGGCCGGAATGCGCGCGAGGCCGAACGGCAGCGGCAACAGCAGGCGCCGCCGGTTCGTCACATGCAGGATGAGCTGCAGCATCTCCTTGAACGAAAGAATGCTGGGGCCACCGAGCTCGTACGTTTGCCCGCGTGTTGCCGGGTTCTCGATGCACTTCACGATCGCGTCCGCCACATCGCCCACGAACACCGGCTGGAACCGCGTGTGTCCGCCACCCACCAGCGGCAATGCCGGCACGAAGCGCGCAAGATTGGCGAACTTGTTGAAGAAATCATCTTCCGGCCCGGCGACCAGCGACGGCCGCAGGATGGTGGCGTCCGGAAATTCCTCGCGCAGCGCGTATTCGCCTTCCGCCTTGCTGCGTGCATAGACGGATTCCGAATCCCGGCTGATGCCCGGCGTGGAAATGTGCACCAGCGATTGCACGCCCGCCTCGCGCGCCGCGCGCCCGATGGTCCGCGCGGCTTCGACGTGGATGGCGTGGAAGCTTTGTCCCCCACCCGCCGGATTGAGGATGCCGACCAGGTTCACCACCGCTTCGGAATCGGCCACCGCGCGGGCCACATCGCCGGGCCGCAACACATTGGCGCGCAGCAGCTGGATTTGCCCGACATGCCCCATCGGCTGAAGATAGGGGGCGGCGTGAGGCGCCCGCGCCGCCGCGCGGATGCGATAGCCGAAGCCGCCCTTCGCCAGCGCGCGCACCGCATAGCGGCCGAGAAAACCGGAAGCGCCGAAAACCGTAATCCGCTGGTCGATCATGCCGTCATCACCTCGAATGCCGTCCGTTCATACCGATGCTGGGCACAGACACAACTCCCTCATCGCCGACGAGGGCTGCCCTTTCTCTTCAGCGCGGTGACTACGTGATGAAGCGCGCCATCTTAGTTGTATCAGTTTGTCGTCCGATAATTGACAACAATTAGATTGTCGGTTACCGCCGTACAATGGACTACGAGCAGCGGGGCAAATTGGAGCAGCTCGGCCTGACGGCCGCCGAAGCGGCCGTCTATCTCACGCTTCTGAAGAGCGGCGCTCTCGGCGCCAGCGCCCTCGCGATCGCCACGCAAATCCCGCGCACCAGTGTCTATCCGACTGTCGCGTCACTGGTGGACAAGGGCCTTGTCGAAGATGGCGCCGAGCATGGAAGCCGGTTTTCGCCGGTTCCCCCGGACCAGGC
The DNA here is from genome assembly GCA_036269195.1 of Rhizomicrobium sp. Classification (GTDB taxonomy): domain Bacteria; phylum Pseudomonadota; class Alphaproteobacteria; order Micropepsales; family Micropepsaceae; genus Rhizomicrobium. The sequence goes on along the minus strand of DATASO010000012.1, from coordinate 654,140 downwards.
ATTGTCCGCGCTGATAGCCAGGGAAGAAGAAACCTTGCGGCGCCGCAGCGGCCTGGCCGGGGAACTGGCCAAAGAATTTTCGGCGATGGCGGAGTCGAATGCAGCTTCGTCCGAGGAGCTCGTTCAGGTTTTGCGCAATCCGCACGCTGTCGTCGAACGGTTCTCGCGCCTGGAGCTGGAAGCGGAGGAGAGCATCGAGGCTTTCGTGAAGCCGCCATTCTTCACGCGAACAGGCAATCCTCCCCAGGCGAAAGCCATGCGCCGCGGCGTGCGCGCGCGAGCCATATACGACAAACAGGCGCTGGAGGATCCGGCAATCAAACCGTTTCTGAAGGGCTGGATTTCCGGCGGCGAGGAAGTGCGCGTGTTCGACGGTTCTCTGCCGCACAAGATGGCGATCGTCGATTCCAAGGCCGTGCTGCTGCCGCTGATCATGCCGGGCGATCAGCCGAAGGCCATCCTGATCCGCAATGCGGAGCTGGGTGAAACCTTCAGCCTGGCCTTCCAGCATGTGTGGGAACGGTCGAAGCCGTTCGCTTCGGCAACGTCCCAAACAGCGCCGCGAAAGGCGGCGCGCCGCCGCTCATCATAACGATAACTTCAAGGGAGGAGAGTAAAGCATGTCACGAATTCAGCGTTCCTGCACCGCCGCGCTTTTGGCGGGAGCCGCCTTCGCGGTGGCGATACCGTTCTCTGCCGCGATGGCGAGCGAAGAACACCTGCTCTACAGCTTCACTGGCGGAGGCGCCTACCCGAATGCTGACGTCAGGCTCGACGATTCCGGCAACCTGTATGGCACAACGACATTCGGTGGTGACGCGGATTCCGGCACGGTGTTCAAGATCGCCTCCGATGGAACGGAGTCAGTCGTTCATTCCTTCGATGGCGAAGCGGGCGGCAGCAGTCCAAACACTGGTGTGCTCATACAGCCTTCAACCGGAGACCTCTACGGGACGACCCCTTCTGGCGGCAGCGGCTCCGGTGTCATTTACAAGTTGGCAGCTGACGGCACGTACAGTGTCCCGCATTCTTTCGATAACATAAATGACGGCAGCAATCCGGAAGGACGGTTGATTGGCGACAAAATGGGCAATCTCTACGGCGTCGCCGCCTCGGGCGGAGCGAATGATGCCGGCACGGTTTTCGAGCTGAAGGCGAGCGGCAAGTTCAAGGTGCTGCATACGTTCAGCGGGACCGACGGCTCCGTTCCTGCGGGAGTCCTGCAGCGGGACCGTGCAGGCAATCTCTATGGCGCTACCAATTCAGGCGGCGCCCACAATGATGGCACGGTCTTCAAGATCGCCCCCGATGGAACACTGACGACACTCTACAGTTTCGCGGGGGGCAGCGATGGCGCTTTTCCAGACGGCGGCTTGGCGCGCGACAAGGCCGACAATCTTTATGGCGCAACGTTTGGCGGGGGTGCCGCCAATACCGGCACCGTCTTCAAATTGACCCCCGGCGGAACGGAAACGGTTCTTTACAGCTTCACCGGAGGCAGCGACGGCGGGCGGCCGGAAGGCGACTTGCTGCTCCGCAGGGGCGCGTTGTACGGCGTGACCACTGGGGGCGGCGATCCCTCCTGCCAATGCGGCGTGGTGTTTGAAATTACGCGCAAGAACACCGAAAGGGTCCGCCACAGTTTCACCGGCGCGACAGCCGATGGCTCCACGCCGTTCGCCGGGGTGACCAAGGGAGCAGACGGCACGCTTTACGGCACCACGGAATTTGGCGGCGCCCTCGACGGCGGGACGGTGTTCAGCCTGACGAAGAACTAGGCAAACGGCTTCGGCGCGCCTTCGCTGATCCAGCGGAGGCGCATCCGCACCAGCACTCGTATGGAGATTCCCATGATCAGAAAGACATTACTGGCATCGGCCGCGCTTCTCGCAACCTTGGCAAGCTTTGGCTTGAGCGCATCCGTCGATGCCAAGCCGGTATTCACGACCTTCGACGCTCCCAATTCGGTCGGCACCTTCCCTGTGAGTATCCAGGCGGGGGTAATCGCGGGAGATTTTCTGGACGGCAAGCAGGCGATCCACGGCTTCGTTCGTGCGGTCGATGGAACGATCACCCCCTTCGATCCGGCGGGTTCGCAGGCTACCCAAGTCATCGCCATGAGCAGGAGCGGCGCGGTCGCGGGCTACTTCGTTGACAGCGGTGCTGGCACCCACGCGTTCGTGCGCGCGACAGATGGAACAATCTCGACAATTACGCCTCCTGGATCGAATGCCAGCCTTGCCTACGGCATCAACAAAAAGGGTGAGGTGGCGGGTTACTACAGGGTCGGCATTACGACGTGGCACGGCTTTGTGCGCGCGCCCAAAGGCAAAATCACGACCTTTGATGTCCCCGATTCGACCTTCATTCATGTGTACAGCATGAACGACCACGGCGCGATCACGGGTTACTACTACGACGCCGGCTCTGTGGCCCACGGCTTCATTCGGAGCGCCGACGGAACAATAACAACGTTCGATCCCCCGGGATCGGCTCGCACTGAGGCATACACCATCAACAACGCGGGCACGGTCGCCGGGATCTATATCGATAGCGGCAATGTGGTTCACGGCTTTGTTCGTGCCGCCGATGGGACAATCACAACCTTCGACGCTCCGGAATCGACGGGCACATTTGTCATGGGCATGAACAAAGAGGGCAAGATCGTCGGATACTTCCGAGACGGCAACAACAAAGCACATGCCTTCGTGCGCGCAAGCAATGGCAAGCTGAAGACTTTCGACTACCGGGGGGCAGCTGGAACATTTGCGGAGACTATCGAAAGCGGCCAGGCGGGACCTATCGTGGGGTTCTACGACGACAGCAACAACGTGGCGCACGGCTATCTGCGAGTCGCGCAGTAGCTTCATCCATCGTGCCATCGCTGACGACGGGGTTATGTTGACCGCGATTTAGGCGATGGCGCGGTGGGTGGCCGCCGCTCTCAGATTTTCCGTTCAATGCACGGTGGAATTCAGCGGTGGAATTCAGGGGAGGGAGACCGATTTCCAACGTTGGGATATCCTTGACGGATAGCAGGATATTCTATATCGCTATCCAGACGAGGTGAGCCAAATGGCTTTTCATATCCGAGACGAGGAAACCGATGCGCTGGTCCGCGAACTGGCGCGCAAGGAGAAGGTCGGCCTGAAAGATGCTGTGAAAGACGCCGTTCGCGAGAAACTCAAAGCACTGGACGCGAAACCTTCCTTGCATGAGCGGCTGAGCGAAATCGCAGACGAGATCGCACGGGCGTCCAGAACCGGCAAGAAAGCCGACAAGAAATTTTTCGACACGCTATCCGGGAATTGATGTTCGTCGACGCCTCGGCCCTCCTTGCCATTCTGCTCAAAGAGCCGGACAGTCAGCGCTTCTCTCGCGCGATGGAAAATGCCGGGCAGCTGTTCACGTCGCCGGTCGCTGTTTTCGAAATCGTCTGCGCCGTCATGCGGGAGCGTGCCTGCTCGCGACGAGAGGCGCAGCGGGCGGTGGAGCAGGCGTTGCGGATTGCCAATATTGAAGTTGTCCCCATCACCCGCGAAATTGGAGACCTGGCGCTGGAAGCCTTCGAAAAATATGGCAAGGGCCGCGGGCACAAGGCGCAGCTGAACATGGGAGACTGCTTCTCTTATGCTTGCTCGAAGTCGCTGGGTGTTGCGCTGCTCTATAAGGGCAACGATTTTGCCGCCACCGATCTCGCCTAGAGCGTCTCCGCGTCGAAGGTATCGCACTGGTCCATGTCGCCATCGGCGAGGCCGCGTTTGAACCAGCGCACCCGTTGCGCGCTGGTGCCGTGGGTGAAGGAATCGGGCACGGCATAGCCTTGCGACTGTTTCTCCAGCGTGTCGTCGCCCACCGACGAAGCAGCGCGCAATCCGCCTTCCACGTCGCCTTGTTGCAGAATTTTGAACTCTGCATTGGCGTGATAGGCCCACACACCGGCGTAGCAATCCGCCTGCAACTCGCGACGCACAGAGTCGCTTTCTGCGCCGGTGCCGCCGCCGCCGTGTTGTTCAAACACGCCCATCAGGTTCTGGATGTGATGGCCGTACTCGTGCGCGATCACATAAGCTTGCGCAAATTCGCCCGGCGCGCCGAAGCGATCCGCAAGCTCGTTGAAGAAGGAGAGATCGAGATAGATGCGGGAATCGCTCGGGCAATAGAATGGGCCGGCAGCGGATTGTCCTTCGCCGCAGCCGGTCGGGGTTTCGACATCGTAGACGGTGAGCGTGGCCGGCTGGAACACCACGCCTTTCGCGCGCACAAGCGGCGTCCATACATCTTCGGCCGAACCGACGATGCGGCGGGCGAACTGAAACGATGGATCGTCGGCCCGCGGGCCGTTCTCGCCGATGGTTTGCTGCGTGGGCGCGCCGCCCTGGTCCGTGCCGTTCAGCAGCTTCGAGGGATCGACGCCGAACAACAGCGAAAGGATAACGATGCCGACGAGGCCAAGGCCGCCGCCGCCTACCGCAAGGTGCGGGCCGTAGCCGCCGAAGGCGCCGCGGCGGTCCTCTACATTTTCGCTGGGGCGAAGATCATCGATGCGCATGCGGCAACTCCCGGTAAGCGGGAAGATATTACGCACAAATGGCCCGGAACGCTCCTCGCATTTGTCCTCCCCCGTTTACCGGGGAGGTGTCTCGCATGAGCGGAGCGAATGCGAGACGGAAGGGGGAATTCCCCCTCTGCCTTGCTGCGCTCGGCACCTCCCCCGCAGGCGGGGGAGGATAATCCTTCGATCACTTGAGTCGCTTCGAGATCGCCTTGTGTTCCGGTGCCGCAACGGCCACGCCGCCGGCACGGCACTGGCGGCCTTTCTTGCACCACACGAAGGAGCCGGCATCGCTCGACACCGTCACGGCGCCCGCGCTGTTGATGTTCCAGGCGTACACATTGGTGGCGCCGCTCACGTCGATATCCGTGAAAGTGTCGCTGGCGATGTCGAGCAGGAAGCTGTGGGTGTTGCCGGCGGAATCCACCCACTGGCCCACGGCCTGTCCGCTGTCGTTGATACCCTCCATGGCGGTTCCCGCCGCCTGATCGGAGGGATAATCAACCGTCTGCATCTTGTTGCCGCTGCCGATAAAACCGTGCATGGGCGGGCGGAAATAATCGCCGACCACGACACCGGCGCCGTTGATTCCGTTGGCTTCGCTCGCCTGATGCACCTGCGGAATGCGGACGTCGTGCTTGTAATGCCCGCGCTTGCCAACGAACGCCACGGCCTGATGGTTGTTGAAATCCCAACGCGTGCCGGCGAAGCGGCCGTTGGTGTTCTCGATGCCCTGCGCGCGGCCGAAGATGCCGTCGACGATCCGGATTTTTCCGTTGTCGAACATTTCGAACACCGGCTGGTCCGAGGTGACGCCGCTTTGCGAATTGGTGAAGCCGACGATATCGCCATTGTTGGCGATGCCGCGCGCTTCCGTGCCGCCGTCACCTGCGTCGAAGGTGGTGTAATTGCCGTCAAGCGTGCCAGAGAAGCCGTGCTCGATGCCGTCATTCTTGCCGATATAGCTGCCAGCGATCTGATACTGGTCATTGATGCCGAAAATCGTGGTGACAGTGGAATTCGGTGCCGCCGGAACCGGCACCAGCACCGCAGACTGCGCTGTCAGCGCTATAGCAACTGCGGCAACGGAACCCAGCAAAACGCAACGCGACGCAAACATCGGCAATCCCCTTGTTTTGGCGGTGGCTCCCGTAAAGCAACGGCTGCGGCACGCAAGCAGCAAATGGCGCAAAGCCGATCACGCTTCCGCGAATAGCCTCATCCTAGCCGCGGACGTAGCGGCGTTCGCCGGTTTTCGGCTCTAGCCACACCGTCACCGGTTCGCCGGTTTCGTCGTCGATGAAGCGTTCGGCCGTTTTTGTCCAGCCGGGACCGGGCGCCTCACGCTCCACCGGCTTGTAACGGTACCGCTCATACACGATCGACAGCACGATAACGGCGCCCCAGCAGGCGAACACAAACCCGGGCGGGATGCGCGCGAACAGCGCCGCCGCGCCGCAGACGAACACGATCAGCGCGATGCCGATCGTCCAGCTACGCAGCATTGTCCGGCTCCAGAATGGCGGCCGTGCCGTACGCCACGATCTCGCTCATGTACTGGCCGATTTCGGAGGAATCGAAGCGCATCATCAGTACCGCGTCGGCGCCCATCGCGGTGGCGTTGCGCACGAGGCGATCCACTGCCTGCCGCCGCGTCTCTTCCAGCAGCTGGGTGTACTCGTGGATCTCACCACCGGCGATGGAGCGCAGCCCCGCCAGGATGTTTCCGCCCAATCCGCGCGAGCGCACCACCACGCCGAACACCTGCCCGAGCGTCTGCTTGACGTGATATCCTGCCACCCGCTCCGTTGTCGCCACCAGCATGCGAAATCCTCCCTCGTTCGCCATCATTATGCGCCGACAACGGTGGCTCGTGCAATTTGAGCGGGCTGGCCTACACTCGGGAATCGAAGGGCAGGGAAGGGCACGCACATGGCGCTCGCCGCGGACTGGTTCGGGTCGGTTTTCACCAACGTGCTGGCATCGCTGGTACTGCTGGCAGGCGGCTTCCTGATCGGCCGTTATCGCGAGCGCAAGCGCCAGCAGGGCAAGGCGCTGACCGAATACGATTTCTATCCCTACGTCGCCACGCCGGAGCGTTTCGCGGAATTCAGCCTCAAGGATTTCCGCCTGGGCGTCCATTACTTCCTGCGCAACACCGATCCGCGCGCCGCGCGGCAGCTCATCTTTATCGGTGAGCAGAACAATGTGCGGCAGTTGCTCAGCGAAGCGGAAGGGAAAGCCTACGACCGGCTGGTCGCGAAATATCAGGGCGCGGGCGTGGTGGATGATGCGCACGACTATCTCGAGAATTACCGCAACATCGCCCGGCTTCTCGGCCGCACCTTTCCGAACATGGGAATCGAGGTGCTGATCCACGATCTCTCCAACCCGACGCATTCCATCACCACCATCGAAAGCGGCGACGTGACGGGCCGCGTGGTGGGCATGGGCACGACCACACTCCTTGTCGATCTCATGCGGCGGGTGAATTTGAAGCAGGACAAGCTGAACTACGAACTCGATATCGGCGCGCGGCGCTTCAAATGCACCACTGTGCCGATCCTGCGGAAGGATTACGGCGTTGTGGGCGCTATCTGCATCAACATCGACATCAACTACATCCGGGATTGCGTGCTGCCATCGCCGGAGCGCATCGCGGAATTCTTCCAGAATTACTCCCGCACCGACATGGTGCTGGACGAGAACATCCTCGGCAAGGAGGAATACAAGCGCGCGCTGGCCGGCAAGCGCCACTTCCGCGATTTCGCAGTACAGGGCGGCTGATTCATCAACGGACAAACGATCACGTCTGCCGGATGGGACGCAGTGCGTATTTGCGTTCCGCCACATAGACGCTGCCGTTTGGCGTGAGGCTGCTGGAGAACAAGGCAAAGGTTTCCACCTCGAACGGGGCGCTCGCGTACAGGGCACGATCCGTGAGGTAATCCATCACGCGCCCAGCGGGTGCAGCCCGCAAGCGGGCCAACGTTACATGTGGCGTGTATTTTCGTTCTTCGGCCGGAAAGCCGAGCCGTTGGATGGCGCTTTCGATTTTGCGTTGCAGGTGGATAAGGGCCTCGTTCGGGGCAACGCCGGCCCATAGCGCCCGTGGATTTTTTCCACCGAACGCGCCAACGCCTTTCAGTTCCAGTGCAAAGCGCGGCGCCGAAATCCCGGACAAGACATCGTCGATGCCGTTCGCATCGCGATCATCGACATCGCCGATGAAGCGCAAGGTGAGATGCAGTTGCTCGCGTGTGCTCCAGCGCGCGCCCGGCATACCGCTCTGCAGCGCAAACAGCCCTTGCGCAACATTCTCCGGCAGCGCCAGCGCGACGAACAGCCGGATCATGTGAACGCTCCGGAAAAACGTCCGAGCGGCAGCGCGCGCCGGAAGGCAAACACAACTGTCCCGTACGCCAACACCCCAAGGACGATGGCGCCCGCCAGCATCAGTTCATCGTGAAAGCGGCCGCTGCTCAGTGAGCGTAGAAGAACCGCGCCGCCCCAGGCGCCCGCACCGGCCGCAAGCGCCGCGAATAACACCGGTAGCACGGCGGCACGGAAGCCGCCATCGATCGAAAGTAGCGCGCGCTTATGGGCTAGCATCGTGAGAATGGCGACGTTCAGCCACGCGCCGATTGCCGTGCCCAGCGCGACGCCTGCAATCCCCAGATGGAATCCCCATACCAGCACCACCTTCAGCGCGATGTTGCACAGCATGGCGAACACCGTGATGCGGGCCGGCGTTGCGGTGTCATGGCGCGCATAGAAGGTGCTGGCCACGATGCGCACCAGGGCCATTGCGGGTAATCCGACGCCGTAGGCGGCGAGCGCGATGCCGGAAAGATCCGCGGCAGATTTGTCGAACGCGCCGTGCGCGAAGATCGCCCGCATGATCACATCCGGCACGGCCAGGAACACCGCAGCGAATGGCAAGGTCAGCAGAAGCGACAAAGCGGCGGCATTGTTCTGTGCCGCGTCCGATCCTGCGCGATCGTTTTTCGCCAGCCGCGCCGACATTTCCGGCAGCAGCACCGTGCCGAGCGCAATGCCCAATACACCCAGAGGCAACTGGTTGATGCGGTCGGCATAATACAGCGCGGTGCGGCTGCCGGTGGGCAACAGACTTGCAATGACCGTGTCGATGAACGGCGCGACGAAGACGCTGGCGGCACCTATCGTGACTGCGCCAAGTGCCTTGAAGAACTCCCGGATCTCGGGAGTCCAGCGTAGCCATGAGATGCGCAAACTCAATCCGTGCTGCCGCGCGGCCCACAGAATGAAGAACAACTGCGCAAATCCACCGGCCAGCACACCCCACGCGGCGGCATAGGCGGCATTGGGAAACCAGCGCCACAGGATCAACGTCGCGATCATCCCCAGATTCTGGAAATTGGACCACGCGGCGGCCGCCCAGAACTTCTCGATAGCGTTGAGCATGGCGGAAAGCTGGATCGCCACCACTGTAAGAATGAGATAGGGAAAGGTGATGCGCGCGAGGCTGACAGTCAGCGCGAACTGGTCCGGATGATCGGTAAATCCGGGTGCCAGCACATGCACGATGCCAGGCATGAAGAGCAGCGCCAAAATCAGCAGCACGAATTGCGCTGCCATTTGCCAGGAGAACACGCGGTCGGCGAACAGCGCGGCTTCCGCCCTCTGTCCTCGCACGTACAACGCCGCATAGCGCGGCAGGAACGCCGGGTTGATCGTGCCTTCGCCGAAGATCGAGCGGAAATAATTGGGCAGCAGGAACGCGACGATGAACGCATCCGACAACAGTCCATGGCCCAGAATGGCCGCCATCGTCACATCGCGGATGAATCCCGTGATGCGCGACAGCAGCGTGAATCCACCAACAGAAAGCAGCCGCTTGAACATCAGCCGGCTCTCCGATCTTTGTGCCCCCCTCCCCTTGCGGGAGGGGGCAAATTGCTGGAGCGCAGCGAAAGCAATTTGGGGGAGGGGGCCTTCTGGCTGCGCTTAGTTCCCCTCCCCCAAATTCTCCCGCCTGCGGCGCTCGAATTTGCCCCCTCCCGCAAGGGGAAGGGGGGGGTAAACATCGCTGTTGACGGCATTCTGATCACTTGCCGCGTCCCTGCACAGACTCCACCAATTTCTTCACGTCCGGAAAAATGCGGTCGGCGATAATCTTCGCGCCGGCGGGATTGGGATGCAGGCCATCGGCTTGATTCAGTTTCGGGTTCAGCGCCACGCCCTCCAGCACGAAGGGGTACAATGCCGCGCCATATTGTTTTGCAAGCCGCGGATAAAGGGAATCGAAGGCGCTGGCATATTCCGGCCCCAGATTGCGGGGTGCCTTCATGCCCAGCAGCAACGTAGGAACGTGCTGCGCTTTCAGCTTTGCGAGAATGCCGGAGAGGTTCTTTTCTGTTTGCGCCACAGGAATGCCGCGCAACGCATCATTGGAGCCGAGTTCGACAATCGCGGCATCGGGATGATCGGCGAGCGACCAGTCGACGCGCGACAATCCTCCCGCCGACGTATCGCCCGATACACCGGCGTTGATCACCCGCGCATCGATACCTGCTGCCTTCAATTTTGCCTGCAGCAATACCGGTATTTCAGTTCCGGGCGGCAAGCCATACCCTTGTGTCAGGCTGGTGCCGAGCATGAGAATGCGGATCGGCGCCGCCCATGCCGGCGAAACGAGCAACGCGGCCAGAAGCAAGGGGAATGCGAAGAACTTCAGCTGCCGCCCTCTGAGAAAGATTCGATGTAATAGTATCGGGCGCATTTGCTACGCAGCGCAACGCTTAGTGAAATTTCCGCCGGTCACGCAGGATTTCGCGCGCCGCGTTGTGGCCCGGTATGCCGCTCACGCCACCGCCCGGATGCGTACCCGCACCGCACATATAGAGCCCGCGGATCGGTGTGCGGTAATTGCCAAAGCCCAGCACGGGGCGCGCGGAAAACATCTGATCGAGATCGAGGCGTCCGTGCATGATGTCGCCGCCGATCAGTCCAAAGGTGCGTTCCAGATCGAGCGGGCTCAGCGCCTGCACGCCGAGCACCGATTTGCGGAAGCCCGGCGCAAAAGAATCGACCGTTTGCAACATCAGTTCCGCTACCTCATCGCGATACTCGTCCCACGAACCCTGCGGCAGTTCCGGCGCGACGTGCTGGCAGAATAGGCTGGCGACATGCCGGCCGGCTGGCGCCAGCGTGTCGTCAATCACGCTCGGGATTAGCATTTCCACAATTGGCTGGCGCGACCAGCCGAAGCCGCGCGCATCCGTGTAGGCGCGATCCATATACGCAAGGCTCGGCGCCATGACGATGCCGGTGTTCAGATGCGGTCCCGGCTCCGGCAAGCAGGTGAAGCGCGGCAACTCCGATAGCGCCACGTTCATGCGGAACGTGCCGGAAGCGCAGCGGTAGTTCTGCATGGCGATTTGGAAATCCCGCGGCAGATCGGACGATTTCATCAATTGCGTGAACAGGAGCTTCGGATTCACACCCGAGATAACGCATTTCGCGCGATGCTCCTGTCCGCTCTCGGTCGCAACCCCGACAGCCCGGCTATTCCTCACCAACACTTCTTGCACGGGATCATCCAGGCGAATGCTGACGCCATGCTCCGCGCATGCCGCCGCCATCGCCTGGGTGATCGCGCCCATGCCGCCGATCGCGTGTCCCCACGTTCCTTGTTTGCCGTTCACGCCGCCCCACACATGATGCAGCAGCACGTAAGCAGAGCCGGGCGAAAAGGGGCTCGCGTAGTTGCCGACGATGGCATCGAAACCGAGCAGCGCCTTGATGGGATCGCTTTCAAACCAGCGATCCAGCCAGTCACCGCCCGATTGGGCAAACAGCGCCAGCAGATTGCGTTTGGCCGCGAGAGAAAGCGACGAAAGCTGTCTGCCAATCCGCGCGCCTTTGAGCAGCTCCGGAAGCGCTTCGCGCCACGTGGGCGCACCGATCTGAGGCGGTGTTTCCAGCACCAGTTCGCGAACGACATCGGCAATCGTTTGTAATTCCGCCGTATAGGGACCAATCGCCTCCGCATCCTTGGCGGAGAATTTGGCGATCTCCGCCGGATCGGTGCCAAGCAGGTAACTGTGATCGTCCACCGGAATGAAGTTGGAGGCATAGCGCTCGACAATTTTCAACCCGCGGCGCGGCAGGTCCATGTCCGCGATCACTTTGGGATGCAGCAGCGACACGGAATAGCTGGCGATGGAGTTGCGGAAACCGGGGTAAAATTCTTCCGTCACCGCCGCGCCGCCCACGATAGAACGCCGCTCGAATATCGTGACCTTGTGGCCCGCGCGTGCGAGATAGAAGGCGCAGACGAGCGCGTTATGCCCGCCGCCGATCATGGCGATCTCGCTGTCGGAAGGTGCGGCCATTACATGGTGCCCAGAAGAGGGCTCGAAATTCCACGCCTTGCAGGGCCAGTACCTGAAACCGGTGTACCTACCAATGCAATATTCCAAGCAATTGAGACTCAGTACGTCTCGTATCCGTTTCCCGAGCACCCCGCCATTGAATTGGTCAAATTCGCAGTCCCGCAAAGTTTAACAATTGCTGACGAATGCCGACCGTCCGTTCCCTTTGCGTCGCCTTTACTGCCCATAAAGCAGTTTCTGGCAGGTTAGCTCGTTGATCTGGCTTTTCGGAGAACGGAGCGCCAGGCGGAAGACGGGCGGGCGCACCACGGTGTCAGCAGGCAGACAATTCCTCATCGCGGTGCTTGCCGGCGCCATGCTGGCGCTCATGCTGGGCGCGGCGGGAACCGCATCGCCGCCACCCTCCCAACCGGCCGAAGATTGGGCGCCGTTTGAGCGGCTGGCGGCGCAATCCGAAAAGGCCATGATGGCGGATCCCGCCACGGCGCTGGCGCGCGCCCGTGCCGCCACAAACTTCGCCGAGCATCACCGTGCTTCCAGCCGCTACGCCGAAGCGGCGGCGATGGGCTGGTGGCTGGCGGCGGAATCGCTGACCCGCCTGAACAGGGCCGCGGATGCAAGCGCGGCGCTGGACCGGGCCGCCAGGCTCGCCGGCAGCGACGGCAAGATCACCAAACTCGACGGCGATGTGGCGCTGGCGCGGGCGCGCATCGCCGACGGCACCGGCGATATCGCGCAGGCGCTGAAAAGTCTGCAGAAGGCCTACGCGATCTATGCGCGGATCGGGAATGCGCGCAGCGAGTCCATCGCGCTGCAGGGACTGGGGAGCATCTATGGCAAGGCGCACGCCTTTGCGAAGGAGATCGCCTATTACCGCAAGGCCTCGCAGGTTTATTCCGGCGATCCGGCGCTGCTTTTGTCGGCCGCCAACAATCTCGGCTTCGCGCTGCAGCAGCTGGGACGCTATGACGAATCGGTCGCCAACTTCCGCGACGCGCTGAAGATCGCGGAAACGCTGAAAAGCCCGCTCCTCGAAAACACCGTCCTCACCAATCTTGCCTTCGTTTACGCCAAGCAGGGGAAGCTTGCGGATGCCGAGCAGGCGGCTACGCGGGCGCTGAAGCTGGCGAAGAGCGCAGGCGATACGGAATCCGTGCGCTTCGTGTGGGGTGTGAAGGCGGAAATCGCCTATCGCAAAGGGGCGTTGAGCGCGGCGGCGACAGATCTCGACAACGCCTTCCGCGGCATCGACCTCAAGACCACCATTCCGCCGTTCCGTGACATGCACGAGATCGCCTACAAGGTGTATCGCGATCAGGGCAACGCACCGCTTTCGCTGGCACATCTGGAAGCCTTCAAGCGGCTGGACGACAAGGGACGCATGCTGGTTGCTTCTGCCAATCTGGCGCTGATGGGGGCGCAGTTCGATTTCACCACGCAGAAGCTGGAGATCGAGCAGCTGAAATCCGCGCAGCTCAAGCGCGACATCAGCCTGAAGGAATCGCGGGCGGCGACGCAGAAGGTGCTGTTCCTGGCGCTGTTCGCGGCGCTGCTGGTGGTGATCGCCTGGTTCACCTGGCGTCATGTGCTGATGCATCGTCACCGCGATGCCATCAGCCGCAAGAACACCGAATTGCGGTGGACTCTCGGCGAACGAGATCATGAAATCGTGCGGCGTACGGAGGTGGAAACGCAGCTGCGTCTGGCGATGGAAACGGCGCTGCAGGCCAATCGCGCGAAGAACCATTTCCTTGCGAATATGAGCCACGAGTTGCGCACGCCGCTGAACGCGATCATCGGATTTTCTGACCTGTTGCTGACAGGTCCGCTGCCGGAGAAGCCGCGGGATTACGCACGCAACATTCTGCAGGGCGGCCGGCATCTGCTGGCCAATTTGAATGACGTGCTGGACATGGCACGCATCGAGGCGGGCAAGATTGTGCTGCATGAGGACGTCATCGAATTGGACGAACTGGTTGAAAGCGCCGTCTCCGACATAAGCAGCGCCGCCACAGCGAATAAATCCATCAGGGTCGATCATGTCGGGCTGGCGGTCGCGTTGCGCTGCGACAAGACGAGGATTCGCCAGGTATTGGCCAATCTTCTTTCAAACGCTGTGAAGTTCAGCGGCGATAACGGCCGAATCGAAATTGGCGCCAGCGCCACGCCGAACGGACTCGATCTCATCGTTCAGGACAACGGGCCCGGCATTCCGCGCGACAAGATCGATCTCATTCTGGAGCCGTTCGGCCAGGGCGAAAGCGCGTATGCACGCACGCATGGCGGCATGGGTTTGGGTTTGCCCATCGTGAAATCGCTGGTGGAAATGCATGGCGGCCGCTTCTTCCTGGAAAATGCGGCAGGCGGCGGCACGATCGCGCGCGTGCATTTGCCGGGCGAGCGCATCGTCGAAATGCACACGGTCAGAGAAGCGGCGCTGGTGTCCTGAATCGGCGCATTCATGATGACGCCGCAGCGTGGACGTAAACAAAAAATTAGCCAGAGATCATCAAGCCAATTTCATTAAAGGTCGAACTTAAGTTTCATGAGGCCCGGCCGCCGATGTGGCGCGCGAACAGACAGCAAAGATGGGCCTATCATGCTTCGGAAATGGCTTCTGGCAACAGCGATCTCGGTTTCGGCAATTGCGGGCGGGAACGGCGCTTCGTTCGCCAAGCAGCAGGACCAGGGCGGCCCGATCGATCAGACTTACGGCGTGAAGGGCGGAACGCTCGACCCCTATTACGGCGACATCAACCCGTTCTCCGATGTCGGTCCCGGATACGAGAATTACGGCAAGGCCAGCCCGTTCTGGGGCAATGTCACGCCGGCCTGGGGCGACATCAATCCGTTCGCGAAGACGGACCAGCCGTTCTACGGCAACACCGATCCGTTCTGGGGAACCGTTAATCCGTACGGGAATGGCCAGTTCCTGCCGACCGTGTTCCCCTACTGGCAAGCGAACGGCCCGCAATGGGGCGGCATCAACGTGCTGTGGACCGATATAGAGAACGGCCATTCGCTCAACGTTCTGCAGCTGCTGCTGGAGCTGACAGATTTCACGCTCGAGACCGTCACGTTCTGGGGCGCGGAAATCACGCAGATCCTGACGGACCTGCTCACCAAATTCCAGATCGACCTGAACATCCTTTTGCTACCGCTGGTGGACGCGGAACACCGTTCCGGCTTCTATCTCAATCTCTACGATCGCACGATGGAGGACACCAAACTCGACCACGTTGATTGGTGGATGGCATCGACTCACTGGTCGCCGCAACTGGTGCAGGCGGCCGTGCCGGGCGGCACCACCATTGGCGTGCTGGACGCATACAACACGCGCAACTATTCGGACATCCGGAACTTCAAGTTCATTGGCGGCAACCAGAGTTACGTGAACGATCATGGTCCGGCATCAGGCAGCCTGATGGCCGCCATGGAAGACAATACGGGTGTGATGGGCGCGGCACCAAATTCAAACGTGCGCGTGTACAACCCGTTCGATGCAACTGGCGCCACCGGCGCGCGCGAAATCACCAAAGGCATGCTCAAGCTGTACGATCAGCATGCCACGGTGATGAACGCCTCGATGGGAACGGCCGGGCAGACGCTTTCCAATGAATGGGCCGACGTTCTCGCCTCCGCCTCGCTGAGCGACAAGAACCACAATTATGTGCTGGTGAAAGCCGCCGGCAATGACGGCACGGCGCAAATACAGAACATCAAATGGCCGGCCGGCGCCACGCTACCCGGCAATGTCATCCTCGTCGGATCTAGCACGCCATCGAATGGTATCTCGCGCTTCTCCAACACACCGGGCGAAGCGTGCATCCTCGTCAACAATGCCTGCCAGGAGCAGAACAAGCTGAAATACCGCTACCTGGTGGCGCCGGGCGAGTTGATCCTGGTGCAGGACAACCAGGGCAGCTCCACGCGCATGACGGGAACCTCCTACGCGGCGCCGCAGGTGAGTGGCACAGTGGCGCTGCTGCAAACACGCTGGCCGCAGCTGAAGCAGTATGCCGACGAAACCGTGCAGATCGTCCTGCAATCGGCAACCGATCTCGGCGATCCCGGTGTGGACCCCGTGTATGGCTGGGGCATGCTGAACGTGGAAGGCGCGATGTCGCCGCTGAACATGGACAATCTCATCGTGTTCCAGCCGTTCACCTACAACGGCAAGAATGTGAATGCCGACCGGAACAATCCGAACTGGACGCCGGCGGCGCTGAAGGCGGCGATCCAGACGCCCGGACAGTTGCAGCAATGGGAGCAGCAGGGCGCCTTCCTCGTGGTGTTCGAGAATGTCGGCTACACCTGGCGCGACTTCATCATTCCGCTGAGTTCAACCCTGATCAACAAGACGCAAGCCGTGAACCACGACAAGCACCCGTTCCAGGCATACATTTACCAGCGTCTGCTGGATTGGGCGCAGGGGACCAAGGCGAAGCACCGGCCGCACCGGCCCCACATGCACAAGCGCTGAAAGTTCGCGTCTAAAAGCTATTCGCGGATGGATTGGTGCCCAGAAGAGGACTCGAACCTCCACGCCTTGCAGCGCTAGTACCTGAAACTAGTGCGTCTACCAATTCCGCCATCTGGGCACGATGGCCGGGATACTTATGGGCCGCCCCGTTCCAAGTCAACGCGAGGCCGGGCGCCCCACAAACTCCCAGTGCCAGGGCTCGAAAGGATAATTCACGAAGCCGAAGCGCGCGGCATTTTTCACCAGCCAGCGGTACGCGGGCGATTTGGAAATGAAGAGACGATTGATGTCCGCCGATGAGTCGGGCGTGGACCCCGGCGCGGCGCCGAGATACACGTCCATCGCCAGCGCCGTGCGATGCGCTGAACAGACCGCACGCACGACGCCTGTGCAGTTGTTCTCCACCGCACAGCGTGCGGCATCGTAGTCGGGACTGCGGTAGGCCGAGAAGATTTGCAGCAGTTTCTGGTCGGAAGACAGCACGCCGTCCTTGCGGGCCGCCGCGACCATGTCGCGATAGGCCGCGAGGGCCTCGGTGCGCAGATGAATCTGTTTTCCGCCATAGCTTTCTGCCGTTGTTGCCTGTGCCAGAGTACTTTCGTTCGGCGGTGCCGGACATTGATGGTGCGCGCTCTGCTGAACGAACGGACGCTTCGCCTGCCACACCTCCTTTAGCTTTTGCAGAGTGTTGGTGTCCACGGTGCCGGTTCCGGATAGTCCGTGTGCGGATTGCCAGGTGGCGAGCGCCTTCGCAAAGCCGGCGCTTTCCGCAGGACAATCGGTGCCGGTCTCATTGCTGATTAGCGGAACGTAGAACAGCCAGCCTGTTTCCTCGCGGCCGAACAGATTGAGCAGCAGCGTGCTCTCCGAGGCGGCATTGGCCGTGGCCACGGCCGCGGGGCCGCTGGCGCAATTCGCCGGCGGCGCTGCGGCCAGTGCTGGCATCGACAACAACAGCTCCGCACAGGCGAAAAGGAACCAGAAAGGCCGCAAAATCTTCTTCATAGCGGCAGGCAGGGAGATGCTTTGTGAAAGTTCGTGAAGCAACGCTTGGGGCCGTCCTTTTGTTCGCCATCTCTGGCGGCTCTGCAGAATCAAAGCCTGCTGCAGCTCCGCAACATACTACCATGCAGACAGCCTCGTTGGATGCATCGAAAATCGAAAGTGCCCAGCCGGACAACAACGCCGCCCAACCCTCGCCGGAATTGCTGGTTCGCCTGCAGGTGCTGCTGGACCGCGCGAATTTCTCCCCTGGAGAAATCGACGGCAAGGACGGCGAGAATGTGAAGCGTGCGCTTGCCGCCTACAAGCAGGCGCACGGCCTTGCCGATCCGCAGCAGTTCGACGATGTAACGTTCCAGGCGCTGACCGCGAACGACAAACAGCCGCTGCTGCAGCATTACACCATCACAGAAGACGATGAGAAGGGTCCGTTCATCGGAACGGTGCCAAAGGATTTCCGCGCGCTCGCGAAGCTCAAGCACGTTGGCTACGCCAACCCGCAGGAAGAGCTTGCGGAGAAATTCCACATGAGCCCGGAATTGCTGCGCGAGCTGAATCCAAATGCCGATTTTAGCAAGCCGGGCACCCAACTCACCGTTGTGCAACTCGGCTTGGGCAAACTGCTGGAAATCGCCCGCATCGAAGTGGACAAATCCGCCAATCAGCTGCGTGCGTACGACAATTCCGGCAAGGTGATCGCGGCTTATCCGGCAACGGTGGGCAGCACGGAACGGCCCGCGCCGACCGGGAAGGCTACCGTCGTTTCCGTCGCGCCGGATCCGACCTACACTTACGATCCCCGTCGCGTGACCTTCGGGCCGAAATCCGCCGGAGTCTTGAAGATACCGCCGGGCCCGAACAATCCTGTGGGCGCAACCTGGATTGCGCTCAGCATCGCGACATACGGGATTCACGGCACGCCCGACCCCGGCTTGGTAGGCAAGACGGCTTCGCACGGCTGTATCCGCCTTACCAACTGGGATGCCGTCACGCTTGGCAAAGCCGTGAAGAAAGGGACGCCCGTCGATTTCGTGGGCGCTGAAAAGCCAAAACCAACGTGAGTTGCGCCGGGAAGAAGTCTGAGTGACGCTCTCCGAACGTCATGACAAAGTACCACGATGCAGGAGTCCGACATGCCGAAGCTGGATGCCGCCGCGCGTACGGCGGCGCTGAGGGATTTGCCGGAGTGGCGCGAAGTGGAAGGACGCGAGGCGATCGCCCGCACCTTCCGCTTCAAGAATTTCAACGAGGCGTTCGCCTTCATGGCGCGCGTGGCGTTGCTCGCTGAAAAGCTGCATCACCACCCGGAATGGTTCAACATCTACAACCGTGTTGACGTCACGCTTGCCACGCACGACGCCGGTGGCATCACGGAAAAGGACATCGCCATGGCCGAGGCGATGGACGCTTACGCGGCCTGAAAGATGAAGCGGCGCGTTCGTGTCAACCGGCCACCGATCACGCTCAGAATCACAAGCGAGCTCAGGAATGTCAGGTGATACCAGATCGGAAATCTGTGCCACAGCACGTAATGCCAGGGGATGAAGAAGACCAGCAGGACGATCCCGGAGGTCAGCGACGGCTTGAGCCGGTCGCGCCCAACGGCCGCGGCGGCGGCACCGCTAGCCAGCGAACTGAGGCCGCTGATCGACAGCCGCGCGATCATCATCGGTAGCGTGAACGCCATTGCCTTCTCGACGCTCGCGTAATCCGGCCACAAGCGCCGCAGGGCCAGGTTGAAAAGGGTGACGATCACAACCCAGGCAACGATGCCCGCAACTGCTCCGCCGATTCGCCGCCACATGAGATGAACCTCCCAGCCACTTCGTTACGACGCTGAGACAGCATCGCGGCAAAACTTTGACTGAGACAGGTCCTGGAACTCAAGCCTGTCGAAGGCCGTTTCTGACTGGATCGCATACATCAAAGGAGCGAATTGATGGCAGACGGGAACGGGGGCAGAGGGAATTCGGCACTGGCGCTGCTGGTGGGTGCATTGCTGGTAATCGTTCTGATCGGCGGATTCTTCATCTATTCCGGCGGCCATCCATTCGGACCGGCCGCTGGCACGACACACACCGTGAACCTGAATGTGAAACCGCCGGGCAAAAGCGGATGAGCTAACGCCGCGCGTTCTTCACGAGATCATCCACCACGCCCGGATCGGCAAGCGTGGTGATGTCTCCCAGATTGCTGACATCGCCATCGCCGATCTTGCGCAGGATGCGGCGCATGATTTTGCCGGAGCGTGTCTTCGGTAAACCCGGCGCGAATTGGATCACATCGGGTTTCGCAATGGGTGAGATTTCCGCCGCCACCCATTTCTTCAATTCTTCGGCGAGCGCATCGGATGGTGCTTCGCCTGCCTTCAGCGTGACGAAAGCGTAGATGCCCTGGCCTTTGATGTCGTGCGGGAAACCGACGACCGCGGCTTCGGCAACCTTGCGATTGGCGACCAGCGCGGATTCCACTTCCGCCGTACCAAGCCGGTGGCCGGAGACATTGATCACGTCGTCCACACGGCCGGTGATCCACCAGTAGCCGTCTTCATCGCGGCGGCAGCCATCGCCCGTGAAATACTTGCCGCGATAAGTCTTGAAGTAGGTGTCGATGAAACGCTGATGATCGCCGTACACGCTGCGCATTTGCCCCGGCCACGAATCCAGCAGCACCAGATTGCCGCTCGCCGCGCCTTCCACCACTTTGCCGTCTGCGTCGACGATTTGCGGCTGGATACCGAACAGCGGTCTGGTGGCAGAACCGGGTTTCAGATCGGTGGCGCCGGGCAGGGGAGAAATCAGAATGCCGCCGGTTTCCGTTTGCCACCACGTGTCTACCACCGGGGAGCGGCTATCGCCCACCACGCGGTAGTACCAAAGCCAGGCTTCCGGATTGATCGGCTCGCCGACGCTCCCGAGCAGGCGCAAAGAAGCACGCGAGGTGCGTTTCACCGGCGCTTCGCCTTCGCGCATCAGCGCGCGAATGGCGGTGGGGGCGGTGTAGAAGGTGTTGACCTTGTGCCGGTCGATCACCTCCCAGAATCGCGAAGTGGTGGGATAGTTCGGCACGCCCTCGAACATCAAGGTTGTGGCGCCGTTCGCCAGCGGGCCGTAGACGATGTAGCTGTGGCCGGTGACCCAGCCGACATCGGCCGTACACCAGTAGATGTCGCCCTCGTGGTAATCGAACACATATTGGTGGGTCATGGCGACATACATCAGATAGCCACCGCTGGTGTGCAGCACGCCTTTCGGCTTTCCGGTTGAGCCGCTGGTATAGAGGATAAACAGCGGGTCTTCGGCGCCCATTTCTTCCGGTGGACAAACGGCCGAAATTGTCGCGGCTTCCTCGTGGTACCAATGGTCCCGGCCGGATTGCATGTCTGCGGCACCGCCACTCCGCCGCACCACAATAACGGTGTTCACGCCTGCCGCTTTGGCGAGTGCGGCGTCGGTGTTTTTCTTCAGCGGAATGGGTTTGCCGCCGCGCAAGCCTTCATCCGCCGTGATCACGATGGTGCTCTGGCAGTCGTGAATCCGGCCGGCGATGGAATCCGGCGAGAAGCCGGCGAAGATCACGGAATGGATGGCGCCGATCCGGGCGCAGGCGAGCATCGCATAGGCCGCTTCCGGGATCATCGGCAGGTAGATGGTGACGCGGTCGCCTTTCCTGACGCCGTGTGCCTTCAGCACATTGGCGAATGTGCAGACCTCGCGATGCAGTTCTTCGTAAGTGATGTGCTTCGGCGCTTCGTTGGGATCGTCCGGTTCCCACACGATGGCAGTTTGCTGCGCCCGCTTCGGCAAGTGCCGGTCGATGCAATTCGCTGAAACATTGAGCGTGCCGTCTTCGAACCATTTGATGAACAGATTGTCCGGATCCCAGGAGACGTTTCGCACTTTCGTGAACGGCCTGATCCAGTCGATGCGCCGGGCTTCCTCCCGCCAGAAGCCGTCCGGATCGCGCACCGAGCGGGCGTACATTTCCTCATATTTCGCGTGATCAATGAGCGCGCGCTCGCGCCATTCAGCTTGAACCGGGATGAGGGTGTCGGACATCTCTCTTACGAGCTCCAGAGCCGGTGGCGGAATTGACTTTTGCGGCTACTATGCCGGTGGAGAGGATAATCCATGGCGACGAGGGCACAAGCGGACGCAGCGGGCGAATGGCCGCCGCCATCCATCAGCGACGACAAGGTGAAGGCGGCCACCGGCAAAGGCTGGATGGGCTGGTTCTCCGTCCTCAACAACATGAACGCCAACGCGCTGCCGCATAAGGACGTCGCTCGGCGGCTGAAAGAAGAATATGGCGCGCCAAGCTGGTGGGCGCAGATGATCGCGGTGGAATACGAACGCGCGCGCCGCGGCCGTAAGAAGAACGAACGTGCCGGCGGCACCTTTGCGGTGAATGTCACCAAAGTGATGCCGGTGGGCTTGTCGAGGCTGTTTGCAGCGGCGACAGACGCAAAGACCCGAAACATGTGGTTCCCGCCGGGCGCATTCGAGGAAACGAGCAGGACAACGAACAAATACTGGCGCGGCAAGTGGAAAAAGGAGCGCAAGCTGGAGTTCGGCTTCTATGCCAAGGGGGAGGGCAAATCGCAAATCATGATCGAGATCAGCAAGCTCCCCGCCGAAGCCGACGTTGAGAAAGAGCGCGCGGCGTGGAAGAAGGCGTTTGAGAAGCTCGCTAGAACCCTGAGCGATGATGGCACTGAGGCTTAGCGGCTGGCTCGGAATCCTTCTTGCGATGGCCTGCATCGCGCGCGCATTCATGTGGAGTGGCGGCTGGGAGTACATAATCGCTGGTTTCGCTCTTCTAACAGCCGCGATTACGTCGTTAGTCAGTGGAGGAAAAACGTTGCTACTCGCCGCATGGGGCGTCTTCATCGGAGCGAATTTGCAGGCGTTCATAATTTCGCTTCAAGTCGTAGATGGTGACTGGCTGCGGCCCCTGCCATTCATGATGTTGATTGCAGTTCCCGCTGGGATGGCCGGACTCCTTCTCGCGCTGAAGTCTGGCCCACTTTTTAAGAAGGTAATTTAATGCAGCTTCACCTTTCCTCGTGGCCGGAGATTGAGGGGTACCTCAAAAGCTCGAAGGCCATTCTCATTCCCATCGGCTCGACGGAGCAGCACGGGCCCAACGGCCTGCTCGGCACCGATGCGCTTTGCCCCGAGATCATCGCAAAGCGCGCAGGCGACGAAGCCGGCATTCTGGTGGGGCCCACCTTCAATGTCGGCCAGGCGCAGCACCACATGGCGTTCCCGGGCACCATCACGCTGAAGCCCTCCACCATGATCGCGGCGATGAAGGATTGGGCGGAGAGTCTCGCGCGCCACGGTTTCGAGCGGCTCTATTGGCTGAACGGGCACGGCGGCAACATCAACACCATCAACGCGGCGTTCAGCGAAATCTATCACGGCATCAGCTTCGACCGCGCGGGTAGCAACCATCCGCCATTGCGCTGCACCTTGCGCAACTGGTGGGAGCTCAACGGCGTGATGGATGTCTGCAAGCAGCTGTTTCCGATCGGGGAGGGGCACCACGCCACGCCGTCGGAAGTATCTGTTACCTACTTCGCCTATCCGGAAGCACAGAAGCGGGTGGAGATGACGCCGAAGATTGCGCCGGTGGGTCCGATCTACGATGCGGAGGATTACCGCCGCCGTTTTCCGGACGGCCGCATCGGTTCCGATCCCTCGCAGGCCAGCGTGGAGGCCGGCGAGAAGATCGTAGCCGCGGCGGTAAAGGCGGTAATCGCCGAGTTTCGAGCGTTTGCAAATTCCTGAGGGAGACAACTATGATCAATGGCGCGCACATCATCATCTATTCGAAGGACGAGGAGGCCGATCGGGCGTTCTTCCGCGATGTGCTCAAATTCCCGCATGTCGATGTGGGCGGCGGTAGGCTGTTTTTCCACCTGCCTCCATCCGATCTCGCCATGCACGATTCCGAAAACAACGACCTGCACGAGCTCTGGCTCATGACCGACGATGTCGAGGCGGAGGTTGCGCGGCTGACAGCGGCCGGCGTGGGCTGCGAGGCCACCGCGGACCGGGGCTGGGGCATCGTAACGCATATCGCGCTGCCCGGCGGCGGCAAGCTTGGGCTTTACCAACCGCGCCACGCGCGGCCTTAAGGGCACAGCGGCACGGCAGGATTGAACCGGCGCCGCGGAAACGATACAGAACCCGCTTCGCCGGTCACGGGGCGTAGCGCAGTCTGGTAGCGCATCTGCTTTGGGAGCAGAGGGTCGCGTGTTCAAATCACGCCGCCCCGACCAACTTTCCCCAATCGTTGAAGGCTCAGGGCAAATCTCCGCTCCTTAGCTGTGGATAGTCACAGCGCAGTCGTGGGTTGCCCCGCGGTGTCACATAAGTGACGCAAAACTGTCACTCTCGCTTAGCCTTGGACTGCCATGAGCCCCTTTGAAGGGGGCGGCGAGTCCGCGGTTGTCCGCCGGACTGGGGCCGAACGCTTCACGGAACGGAGAGGGACAACAATGAGCAAAAGGGCAATCTTACTTAGTACCGCAGCCTTGCTGGTTGCGGTTGGAACAGCGCAGGCGCAGGACGCAACCGCTGAATCCACCACAACCACCACGAAGGTGATCCACAAGCACCGGCATCACCACAAGGTGGTGGTGAGAAAGAAGGTCACGACCTCGATGAGCGGCGGCGCTGCTGTTGCCGTAGCACCGGTAGCGGCACCACCGCCACCATCCGCCGACAACAATCCTTCTCTCGAAGAGCGGGTGCGGAAGCTGGAGGAACAACTCGATGCGCAGCATGAGCGGGAAGAAGCGGAGCACACGCGCCTCACCTCGCTCGAGCAGAACTTCAACGATACCACATGGTCATTCGACAACGCACGGCCGACCGTCAAAAGCGGCGATGGCCGGTTTACTTTGGCCATTCGCGCGCGTTTCCAATTCGACGCGGCGGACTTCTTTCAGAAAGACCCGCACGACCCGAACAACATGGCGCAGTTCAAGGACCTGTCCAGCGGCGCCGTCGTGCGGCGGGCATTCCTGGGTGTGGAAGGCAAGGCGTTCAGCGACTTCTGGTATGAGTTGCGTCTCAATGCCGGCGGCTCGAACGGCGGGGGCATCAATGCGACCGAAGGCGATCCAGTGCTCAGCCTCGCGCGCGTGGCCTATCTCGGCATTCCCAATTTCGAACTCAATGTGGGCGTGATCGAGCCGGCTTTCATGTTCGAGGGCACAACGTCATCCGGCGCGTTGCCGTTCCTAGAAAGGCCGGAGATCGATAACATTGCGGCCGACAGCTTCGGCGCAGGAGATGCGCGGCGCGGTATCGAAATGCGCTACCAGAAGGCCGACATGTTCCTGCCGGGCGATAATTTCGTGATCGGGGGTGACTTTACCGGCGGCAAGACCGGCTCGACCGCAGGTCACGGTAACGGCGGTGACGAACAGAGCCAGGCGATGGGCCACATTACCTATCGTCCCTGGTCGGACGGCATCTCCAATGTCAGCTTCGGCGCCGACTACTCGCATGCCTTCACGGGCGGCGGCGTCGGCACGATCAATCTGCAAGATCGGCCGGAGGTGCGCGTGGATGGCGACCGTCTGATCAGCACCGGCACTTTGTTCGCGAAAACCGCCGACATGTGGGCGGCGAACGCCGGCGCGAATTTCGAGAACTTCTTCCTCGGCGGTGAGTACGCGCGGTTCATGGTCGATCGTGAAGCGCTTCTCGGCGGTCCCAAGATCGATAGTCCAGATTTTTCCGGCTGGTATGTAGAAGGCAGCTGGGTGATCACCGGTGAGCCGAAAAGTTACACGGTCTCCGCCACCAACAATGAAGTCGGCGGTTTCGGCGCGCCGAAAGTGGCGAGCCCGTTCTCGTTCTCCGGCGATTCGTGGGGCGCATGGGAACTCACGGCCCGCTACAGCGACACTGACCTGAACTGGAATCAGAATGCCGCTCTTCTTACGGACGGGTTGCCGGGCGTTGCCGGCGGCGAAGAGCGGATAGTCATGCTGGGTGTCAACTGGTACCTCAACAACAACGTCAAGCTTCAGGTGAACGATGGCATCGTTCACGTCGATAAACTGGATGTCGCAGGTGGTACGACCCAGGTCGGACAGAACTTCAACGAACTCGCCGTACGGCTACAGTTCACAAACTAACAGCACGCAAAAGGAGCATGCTATGAAACTCAACAAAATCGCCGGTGTGATCGGCGCTCTGGCGCTCGGCGCATTCGCCGAGCAGGCATCCGCGGCGGAAATTTCCGGAGCGGGCGCCACCTTCCCATACCCGATCTACGCGAAGTGGGCCGCCGCTTATAAGGGCGTAAGCGGAGTGGGTCTGAATTATCAGTCGATCGGCTCCGGCGGCGGCATTGCCCAGATCAAAGCCAAGACAGTGACCTTCGGCGCGTCTGACATGCCTCTCAAACCCAAGGACCTCGACGAGGCGGGGTTGGTGATGTTTCCGACCGTGGTCGGTGCCGAGGTGATGATCTACAACGTTCCGGGTATTCCCTCGAACACCCTTGTTCTCGATGGACCGACCATCGCTGACATCTATTTGGGGAAAGTGGCGAAGTGGAATGATGCGGAGATCAAGAAGCTCAATCCGTCGGTCAACCTTCCCGACAAGGCGATTACGGTGGTGCATCGGTCAGATGGTTCCGGCACCACCTTCATCTTCGCGAACTATCTCTCCAAAGTAAGCAAGGATTGGGCGAGCAAGGTGGGAGCCGGCACGGCGGTCGATTGGCCGGTTGGAATCGGCGCGAAAGGCAATGAAGGCGTGGCGGGCAACGTCGCGCAAACAGCTGGCGCCATCGGTTATGTCGAATATGCCTACGCGATGCAGAGCAAGCTTCGCTATACGAAACTCAAGAATCATGACGGGCAGGTGGTCAGCCCGACGATGGAGAGCTTCCAGTCATCGGCGGCGAATGCCGATTGGGATCATGCCGATCACTTCTACATGATCCTCACCGATCAGCCCGGCGCCAAATCCTGGCCGATCGAAAATCCTACCTTCATTCTTATGCATAAGGATCCAGTCGATAAGGCCGCATCGGCGGAGACGCTGAAGTTCTTCAAATGGGCCTATGAGAAGGGCGATAAGATGGCGGAAAGCCTGCTATACATTCCGCTGCCCAACAGCGTAGTGCAGAAGATCGAAGCAAGCTGGAAGCAGATTCAGGGCTCCGGCATGTAACTGCAAGTTCATCCCGAAAACGTAAGGGCGCGGCCCTACCGGCCGCGCCCTTTTTTTATTCATCGCGCGGCTTGACAATGCCGTGTTATTTCATGAATCAATGAAGTATGGAATTGAATGAGGCGATCAAGCGGCTATCTGCACTGGCCCAGGATGGGCGTCTTCAGGTGTTCCGCTTACTGGTGAAAGCGGGACCGGAGGGTTTGTCGGCAGGCGAGATTGCGCGTCAAATGGATACCGCACCCAACACGATGTCCGCGCAGCTGCTGGTTTTGTCGAATGCAGGCCTGATCCGCGCGCGAAGGGACGGCCGCTCGATCATCTATTCTGTCGATTTTGCCGCGATGACCGGACTTCTTGTTTTCCTGACCGAAGATTGCTGCGGCGGCCGCCCGGAAATCTGTGCGCCGCTCGCGGCCGTCGCGGATCGTTGTTGCAAACCTGCAAGGAGACTGCGCCATGAAGCGCCTGCACGTGCATATCGCCGTTGAGGATCTCAACAGGTCTATCGGCTTCTATTCCACCCTGTTCGGCGCGCAGCCCACTGTGGTGAAACACGATTACGCGAAGTGGATGCTGGACGACCCGAGGGTCAACCTCGCAATCTCCCAACGGGACCGGATTGCCGGCATCGATCATCTGGGCATTCAGGTGGAGTCGGACGGCGAGTTACGCGAGCTGGCAAGGTGCCTTAAAGCCGCGGGTGAGCAGACGCGCGATCAGGAAGCCACAACCTGCTGCTACGCGCAGTCCCACAAGGCGTGGGTGAACGATCCCTCTGGCGTGAGGTGGGAAACGTTCTTCACGTTCGGCGCAGCCACCACCTACGGCGAAGACGAGCCGGACGCGAGCCGGGAAAAGCAGTCGAGCTGCTGTCCGGTGCCCGCGAGTGCGACGCAGGCGTGTTGTGGATAGTGCCATGCCGCAAGAGCATCCGGAACATCGCTACAACGTGCTTTTCCTCTGCACGGGGAATTCGGCACGCTCGATCATGGCAGAAAGCATATTGAGGAAGATTGGGGCCGGAAGGTTCAACGCTTTCTCTGCGGGAAGTTTTCCGAAGGGAGAAGTGAACCCACTCGCGATCGAAACTCTGCGCGAGCTCGATTATCCGGCCGAGGGATTTCGTTCGAAATCGTGGGATGAATTCTCGGGCCCGGACGCGCAACAGATCGATTTCGTCTTCACGGTTTGCGACGATGCTGCCGGAGAGGTCTGCCCGGTATGGCCAGGCCATCCGGTCACGGCGCATTGGGGCATTGAAGACCCTGCGGCTGTCGAAGGCACGGACGTTCAGAAGCTCGCCGCCTTTGCCACGGCGTTCCGTTATCTGAGAAACCGCATATCCCTGTTTACGGCGCTTCCATTGGCGAATCTGGACCGCATGACGATCCAGCATCGGCTGAACCGGATCGGCAGCGGAAGCGGCGATCATGGAAGCGGCTGAACAGATCGCGGCGTCCGTCCACCCCAGCGCGCCGCAAATTACGATTTCTCGGCGCATCGCTGCTGAAGCCGTCGGCGCGGCGTTTCTGCTCATGGCGGTAGTCGGCTCGGGCATCATGGCAGAGCGGCTTGCCGGCGGAAATGTCGCGATTGCGCTGCTTGGCAACACTTTGGCGACAGGCGCGGCTCTTGTGGTGCTGATCTCGATTTTCGGACCGCTCTCGGGCGCACATTTCAATCCAGCGGTCACGCTCTATTTCGCGCTACGCAGAGAAATCCGCCCCGGGATGGCCGCCGCGTATGTCGTCGCGCAAATTGCAGGCGCCGTGATCGGCGTTTATCTCGCACACGCGATGTTCGCGCTGCC
Source organism: Rhizomicrobium sp. (assembly GCA_036269195.1). Taxonomy (GTDB): domain Bacteria; phylum Pseudomonadota; class Alphaproteobacteria; order Micropepsales; family Micropepsaceae; genus Rhizomicrobium. Next base: position 625,702 of record DATASO010000012.1, on the reverse strand, counting down.
GATCCTCGAGATTTCGACCAAGCTTCGCGACGGACCGGCTCAATGGCTTTCAGAATTTGTCGCAACATTCGGATTGTTCGCGACAATTGCCGGTTCGATCCGTTTCTCGCCGGCGAACACTCCGATGCTGGTCGGGCTCTACATCACCGCGGCGTACTGGTTCACGGCATCGACGTCGTTTGCCAATCCGGCGGTGACGATTGCGCGCTCGCTCTCGGACACCTTTGCCGGTATCGCACCGAGTTCTGCTCCAGCCTTTATCGTGGCGCAGATCGCAGGTACGGTGGCTGGCTATGCCGTGTTCGGCTGGCTGTTCGACCGGGGCTTACGACAATTGCAGAGAGTACCCGGCTGAGCGGACCGTGCGAATGGGATCGGCTTCGCCATCCGAAATAAGCGACTTGCGCAGTCGGCCGACATGCACATCGACGGTGCGCATTTCCACATAGACATCGGAGCCCCAGACGGCATCGAGCAACTGCTCGCGGCTGAAGACGCGGCCCGGGTGCTGCATGAGGTGCTCGAGCAAACGGTATTCGGTGGGACCCAGATGAATCTCGCGGCCAGAGCGCAGCACGCGGTGGCCGACACGATCCAGCACGATCTCGCCGTGAATCAATTGATCGGCGGCAAGGCCAGGGCGGATACGCCGCAGCACGGCGCGAATGCGGGCCATCAGTTCGGCCATCGAGAACGGCTTCACGACGTAATCATCGGCGCCCGTTTCGAGGCCGCGGATTCTGTCGCTCTCCTCACCGCGCGCGGTGAGCATGATCACCGGAATGTTGCGCGTTTCGCGCTTGCTGCGCATGCGCCGGCAGACTTCAACGCCGGAAATTTTCGGCAGCATCCAGTCGAGCACCACCACATCGGGCTGGCGCTCTTCCAGCGCGATCATCGCCTCTTCGCCATCGCCTGCGACGGTGGGCTCAAAGCCCTCCTTCTCCAGATTGTAGCGCAAAAGAGTGGCAAGCGCGTCCTCGTCTTCGACAACGAGCACGTTTGGTTTCACGGAAAGTCTCCGTTGGCTCTCGGGGGCTCTTCAACACTGCTCCATTTCGGGCGCGGATCGGAAAATTCCTCGCCGTTCACCTCGTAAGGAACCATCTCGGCAATGCTGGTGGCGTAATCGCCGATGCGTTCGAGATTCTTTGCCACGAACAGCAGATGAGCGCAGGCGCCAATGGTGTGCGGATCGCCCATCATGTAGGTCAGCAATTCGCGGAACAGACTGTTGTAGTGTTCGTCGATGTCTTCGTCGCGATTCCACACGCTTCGCGCCGCTTTGACATCGCCTGCGCTGTAAGCATCCAACGCCTCCTTCAGGCGTCCTGCCACCAGTTCACCCATGCGCTGGACGGATCGTGTGAGCGGGATTTCCGGGTCGGCTTGCGCGATCACCAAAGCCCGTTTGGCGATGTTTTTCGCATAGTCGCCGGCGCGTTCCAGCACCAGGCTGAGCTTCAATGCGCCGACGGTGCGGCGGAGGTCCTGAGCCACCGGCTGGCGTAAGGCAATCAGCCGGATCGCACCACGCTCGATGTCGTGCTGAAGCAGATCCAGAGTTTCGTCCTCGACGACCACACGCTCCGCCAGCGCTACATCCCGGCCAGAGACCGCGCGCACGGCCTGACTGACCTGTGCCTCGGCAAGCCCGCCCATGCGGATCACTTCACCCTTCAGCTGCTCCAGTTCTTCACCGAAGAATTTTAGTGTGTGTTCAGTCATTGCTCAGGAGTGCTCCGGCACGTGTTTTGGACATTGTATCGCGGATATGGGGGCAACGTGACGGTTTTACGAAGCTTTTATGATGCCGCGCGGCGCGTCAGGCTGGAGGCGCCGCGGGCAGGAAAACCGTGAAGCTCGTGCCCTGCCCGGGGGCGCTTTCCACGACAAGGCCGCCGCGATGGCGATTAATCACGTGCTTGACAATCGCCAGGCCAAGGCCGGTGCCGGGTACGTCGCCACTTTTCTGGCCCGGCACCCGATAGAATCGCTCTGTCAGCCGTGGCAGATGCTCTCGCGCTATGCCCGTACCGGCATCGGTGATTCGGACCTGTACATAACGATTTTCGTGCGCGCGTTCCGGCGACAGAAGCACCAGCCGGCCGCCGCCGGCGTCCCGCAGCCCCGCGGCATTGACCGAAGTCGAATCGGCCTCGAAGGCAACATCGGTCGCAACGGTCACAGTCACCGGAGCGCCGTGCGGTGCATACTTCACTGCGTTGTCCAGGAGGTTCTGCACAACTTGCGAGATCTGATCCCGTTCACCGACCGCGAGCGCCTTGCCGGGCGCCGCTGCCAGCAATTCCAGGCGCGCGCCTCTGGCTTCCAGCACAGGCAGCAATCCGTCCGTCACCTCCTGAACCAAAAGCACGATATCGCAGGTGCCGGAGGGAGGCACGTGTTCGTTCAGCTCGATGCGCGAGAGCGACAGCAGATCGTCGATCAGGCGGCTCATTCGCCGCGCTTGTCCTGCCATGATCTCGAGGAAATGAGCGCGCGCTTCGGAGTCATCCTTCGCGTGGCCGCGGAGCGTTTCCACGAACCCGGTGATCGAGGCCAGCGGCGTGCGCAATTCATGGCTGGCGTTCGCGAGAAAGTCCGCGCGCATCCGTTCAAGCCGCCTGGCGTCGGTTTCGTCGCGCAGTACCACGAGAGCCGAGGGGCGTGAATCGGCGGCAAGCGGACGGCTCCACACCCGAACTGCGCGGGACTGGGAGCCGCCGGTATCATAACCAAGAATGTGCGATTCACCGTCCGCCAGCGTGCTTTCAACGGCGCTCAGAATATCGGGGTTCCGGAGGATGCAGACCAGCCGGTCATCCTCGCCGCGAATACGAAGCAGCGCCTGCGCGGCGCCATTGCTGGCCACGACGCGGATCGGAGCACTTCCAACCGGGTTCTCGGTTTGGACAATCAAAATGGCGTCGGGAAGCGCCTGAATCGCAGCCATTAGTAATGAAAGCCGGTCCAGGTGAGCAGAGGCAGAGTTTTCCTGCTGCGGGGAGCGGGCGCCTCGTTTCCACGAAAAGGACAGGACGGCCATATCGTTATTCTGCCTTCAAAGCGTGACGCATTTGCGACTTTGCCGCCGCTCGGCTATCAGCGGCGTCATAAAACCGTGACCGGGTATTAGTAAACGGTCGCACGTAATGGTGTGCGGACAAACGATCTGCCTATGGCCAACACCTCTGCCACGGGTGCGCTCTTACCCTATGCACATAAGCGTGCGCGGGGGGCGGGCTTTGAATCATTCTTCCATTACGCCTGCTGGGGCGCGGCAACCACCCTGTTGTGCGCCATGGCTGGAATTTGCGTACTCCTCGCCGTCGGTGGCTGGCCGGCGATATCGACTTTTGGCCTGAGCTTTTTCACCTCCACGGTCTGGAATCCGGTCACCGATGTCTATGGCGGCGCCGGACCGATCCTCGGTACGCTGATTACATCGGTCATCGCGCTCCTTGTCGCCCTGCCGCTTGCGTTCCTTACCGCCGTTTTCCTGACGGAATTTTGCCCGCATCGTTTGCGACGTCCAATCGGGATCGCGGTCGAACTGCTCGCGGGCATTCCCTCCATCGTGTATGGAATGTGGGGCCTGTTCGTCTTCGCGCCCCTGTTCGCGATCTATATCGAAGCACCGGTGATGGCCTGGGCAGCACCAGGCACGATTTGGGAGCGGCTCTTCTCCGGCATTCCAAACGGCTCCGGCGTCCTCACCGCCTCGATCATTCTGGCGATCATGATTCTGCCGTTTATCGCAGCAACGCTGCGGGAACTGTTTCTCACCATTCCACCGCGGGTACGGGAGGCGGCGTATGGAGTGGGCTGTACGCCACTCGAGACCGTATGGTCGGTCACGCTTCCGTATGTCAGACGCAGTGCCATCGGCGCGGTGATGCTGGGTCTGGGCCGTGCGCTCGGCGAGACGATGGCCGTCACCTTCGTGATCGGCAACTCGCACCACCTGCCGCGGGGACTGTTCGATTCCGGCGCAACCATTTCCTCGACAATCGCCAATGAGTTCGCCGAGGCGACCAGCGCAATGCATATCTCCGCGTTGCTGGCGCTCGGGTTTGTACTGTTCCTGATCACGTTTGTCGTTCTTGCCTTGGCGCGCGCGCTTCTCGGGCACGGACACACCGCATGACCGGTTGGCCGAACATTTTCAATCGGCGAAACAGGCGACGCTTCGCTAACACCCTCTTTGTCGCTACCTGCACGCTCGCCACGATTTTGGCGCTCATCGTGCTCGCCGCCATTCTGTTCTCCTTGCTGCGCAACGGATTTGGCAGCCTCAATCTGGCTGTGTTCACGCAGGATACACCGCCGCCTGGGGGCGTAGGTGGATTGCGCAATGCAATTCTGGGTTCGATTCTGTTGTGCGTTGGCGCGATGATCGTTGCGGTCGCGCTCGGTATTTTGGCGGGTACGTGGTTAGCCGAGTACAGCCGGGAGAATTGGTACGCGAAGACCGTGCGCTTCGTGAACGATGTGCTGCTTTCCGCGCCATCCATTCTTGTCGGCCTGTTTGTATACGAAATCGCCGTTCGGCCGCTGCACAGTTTTTCAACCTTTGCCGGCGCGATCGCGCTTGCGCTGATCGCGGCGCCCATCATCACCCGCACCACGGAAGACGTCTTGCGGCTGCAACCCCGCACGTTGCGCGAGGCTGGGATTGGCCTCGGCACGCCGGTATGGGTGACGATTCGGCGAATATTGTGGAAGTCCGCGGCGGGCGGAATTTTAACGGGCGCGCTGCTCGCTTTCGCGCGGATTTCCGGCGAGACGGCGCCGCTCCTGTTCACGTCGTTGAATAATCAATTCTTCAGTCTGGATTTGCTGAAGCCAATCGCGAACCTTCCCGTCACGATCTTTACGTTTGCGCTCAGCGCTTATGATGACTGGCAACATCTTGCCTGGGCGGGCGCGCTGCTGATCGCGATTTCCGTTTTGGGAATCAACACATTGGTGCGGGTACTTTCAGCCAGGGGCCGGGCATGAACGATATCGCTAATGCAGATTTGCCGGGGATGCGCGATGCTCCGACCGCTCCGTCCGAAACCATGGAACAGCACGTCGACACGCTTCCTTCCGAGGCTGTCAAGGTCGACATTCGTCGCCTGAATTTCTTCTATGGCCAGGGCCATGCTCTCTTCGATGTCTCTCTTCCGGTTGCCAAGAACGCTATAACCGCAATTGTCGGCCCGTCGGGCTGCGGCAAGTCTACGCTGCTCCGGGTTATCAACCGGATGTACGCCCTTTACCCGGGTCAGCGCGCTGAGGGCGAGGTGCTGCTCGATGGCACGAACATCCTTTTACGCAGCACCGACCTGCCCTGGCTGAGGTCGCGTGTCGGAATGGTGTTTCAGCAATCGACGCCATTCCCAATGTCAATCTTCGACAATGTAGCGTTCGGGGTGCGTCTGTATGAGAATGTCGGAAAGACGGAACTCTCTGCGCGCGTAGAGGAGAGTTTGCGCCGCGCAGCGCTATGGGACGAAGTGAAAGACAAGCTTGATCGCTCTGCGCTCGGCCTTTCCGGCGGCCAGCAACAGCGGCTGTGCGTGGCCCGAAGCGTTGCCGTTCGTCCTGAGGTGCTGCTGCTTGACGAACCGGCTTCGGCCCTGGATCCGATCTCGACGGCGAAGCTGGAGGAGACGATTGTGGAGTTGAAGCGCGACATTTCCATCGCCATCGTCACGCACAATCTGCAGCAGGCCGCGCGCGTATCGGATCATACAGCTTTTATGTTCCTTGGGCGGTTGATCGAATATGGCCCCACTGAGCGCGTTTTCAACAATCCACGAACGAGGCGGGCGGCGGACTATATCACCGGCCGCTTCGGGTAGCGTCGGGACGTAGGGCCAGCTGGGGTTCAGCCGCAGAAATGTCATCACAGGACTTTGCGGCACAGCGCTCCACCGCAATTTCTCCCTAGATAAGCTCTACGGGAGGCTTTAAGTGTAGGTGCATGACGAAAGCGACCCAGGTTAGCCGCGGCGAGGATGGGGCCTCGCGCGGGCGCCATGCCCATCTTCGAGAGGTCATGGCAGACGATGACGCGCCTCTCGGAACGCTCGGGCAGGAATTGCGCGGCGCGCGCATTTCGCGCGGCGAGGATTTAGCCACGGTTTCTCGGGCGCTGAAGATCCGCAAGGACCATCTCGAAGCGCTTGAAGATGACAATGTCGGCGCGCTGCCTGGGCGCCCGTATGCGATTGGATTCGTGCGGGCCTACGCCGCATATCTGGGACTGAGGCCTGAAGAAACAGTTGAGCGGTTCAAAACGGAAATTGCCGGCCGCGATGAAGGTTCAAAGAACGCCGGATTTACGGAGCAGCCCGAAGATGAACAGCGCTTGTCATTCGGTTGGGTGCTTTTCGCCATCATCATTGTGGGGCTGATTGCCTACGGCGTCTATGCGCTGTTTTCAGGCGGAAGCAATTCCAACACCGCCACCGTTGCGCCGGTTCCGCCGCAGATGACGGAGAAGCAGCCGGCCCAAAGCGCCAGGGAACCCGCGCAACATAATCCAACTGCGTCGCAGCAAAGTGTAATCACTGGGCCTGGCGTTGCATCTGGAGCCCAGGTGTACGGCGCGCCCGCAGCGGACTCGCGGGTGATGCTCCGCGCGATAGGGCCAACGCACGTTCTCGTCCAGAACGAAAGCGGCAATGTGCTTTTCAATCAGATTTTACAACCCGGCGAGGGCTATCGTGTGCCAAACCGGCATGGCCTTTTCCTAACGGCAGAACACGGCAATGCTGTCGAGCTGACGGTGGATGGAAAGACGGCCGGAACCGCGGGCCAGACGGCGGACGCAACAGAGGCGATGCCGCTCGATCCTGCGGCATTGGCGAAGCGATCCGGCGCGCCAAACACACCCGAGTAGGATGGCATCATGAGCATCCGAGCGTATCGCGATATTGAACGCCGCAAGTCCCGCAAGATTCACGTGGGCGCTGTGGAGGTCGGCGGCGACGCGCCGATTTCTGTGCAGACCATGACGAACACGGTGACGGCGGATGTACGCGGCACCATCGATCAGGTGCGCCGGGCGGAAGAAGCGGGCGTGGATATCGTGCGGGTGTCGTGCCCGGATGCGGATGCGACGGCGGCGTTGAAGCACATCGTGAAGGCGGTGCGCGTGCCGATCGTGGCCGACATTCATTTCCACTACAAACGCGCGATCGAGGCGGCAGAGGCCGGCGCGGCCTGCCTGCGCATCAACCCCGGCAACATCGGCAGCGCGAGCCGCGTACGCGAAGTGGTGCAGGCAGCGAAAGATCACGGTGTTTCCATGCGCATTGGCGTGAATGCCGGTTCGCTGGAGAAAGAACTGCTGGAGCGCTATGGCGAACCGTGCCCGGAAGCCATGGTGGAGAGCGCGCTCAATCACGCGAAGATTCTGGAAGACAATGATTTCTTCGAGTTCAAGATCAGCTGCAAGGCTTCGGATGTGTTCCTTGCGGTGGCCGCGTATCAAGGGTTGGCGGAAGCATGCGATTACCCGCTGCATGTCGGCATCACCGAAGCTGGTGGGATGATCTCCGGCAGCGTGAAGTCTTCCATTGGCATGGGGATGCTCCTGTGGTCCGGCATCGGTGATACCATTCGCGTGTCGCTGTCAGCCGACCCGGTGGAAGAAGTCCGTGTTGGCTTCGATATCCTCAAGGCCCTGAATCTGCGGCATCGCGGCGTGAATATCGTCTCGTGCCCCTCCTGCGCGCGCCAGGGGTTCAATGTGATCGATACGGTGCGGGTGCTGGAGGACCGGCTGAAGCACATCACCACCCCGATGACGCTTTCCATCATCGGCTGTGTGGTGAACGGGCCGGGCGAGGCGCGAGAAACCGATCTGGGCTTCACTGGTGGCGGCGCTGGCGCCGGCAACGGCATGATCTATCTGGACGGCAAGCCGGCCTACAAGCTCGACAATGGCAAGCTCGTCGATCACGTGGTCGAGCTGTGCGAGAAGCGCGCAGCGGAAATCGAAGCCCGCGGCGCTGACAGCCTGGCCGCTGCAGAATAGCGATGCGCAAGAGTATGCATCATCTCCCGACAAGGGGGAGGTGATAATCCAACGATGATTCCGGAAGCCAAACTGTCACGGCTGGTCGACCGCTATGCGGCGCTCGAAGCGCAGCTGGCTTCCGGGACGGCCGGAAGCGAGTACGCAAAGCTGTCCAAAGAACACGCCGAGCTTGCGCCGGTGGTGCAGACAGTTGAGGTCTATCGAACGGCGCGGCGCGAACAGCACGATGCCGAGACACTGGCGTCGGATGTATCCGCCGATCCGGAGTTGCGCAACATGGCAGAGGAAGAGCGCGCCACGCTGAAGGAGCGCATCGCTGACCTTGAGCGCGAACTGCAATTGCAACTGCTGCCGAAAGATGCCGCGGACGCCTCTTCGGCCATCATTGAAGTGCGCGCCGGCACGGGTGGCGATGAAGCGGCGCTGTTCGCGGGCGATCTGCTGGGCATGTATCAGCGTTATGCCCAACTGCAGGGGTGGAAGACGGAACTGATGTCGCTCAGCGAAAGCGATCTGGGCGGCGTGAAGGAAGCGGTGCTGGATGTGCAGGGCAGGGGTGCTTTCGCAAAGCTGAAATTTGAAAGCGGCGTGCATCGCGTGCAGCGGGTGCCTGTGACGGAAGCGGGCGGCCGCATCCACACCTCGGCGGCAACCGTGGCGGTGCTGCCGGAAGCCGAAGATGTCGACGTCAACATCGACGACAAGGATTTGCGCATCGATGTGTTCCGGGCGAGCGGTGCCGGCGGCCAGCACGTCAACAAGACTGAAAGCGCCGTGCGTATCACCCATCTGCCAACCGGCATCTTCGTGGCGCAGCAGACCGAAAAGTCGCAGCACAAGAACAAGGCGCAGGCCATGAAGTTGCTGAAGGCCAAGCTCTATGAGATGGAACGCGAGCGGGTGGACAGTGCGCGGGCGTCAGAACGGAAGGGCATGGTGGGCTCCGGCGATCGCAGCGAGCGCATCCGCACCTACAATTTCCCGCAGGGGCGGGTGACGGATCACCGGATCAATCTCACGCTCTACAAGCTGGATCGCATCATTGCCGGCGACGAGTTGGGTGACATCGTCGATGCCCTGGTTGCGGAAGATCAGGCCAACCGGCTGGCCGCGCTGTCCGCCGAAGAAATGGCGTGAACGACATTCTGCAGATTGCTGCTGAACGTTTGCGCGCCGCCGGCATTGAATTTTCCCGTGCTGATGCCCGAATCCTATTCGAGTACGCCAGCCGGAACGGTTCGGATTTTGAACTCCTCCTCGAACGCCGCCTTTGCCACGAGCCGGTGGCGTACATCACGGGTCACAGGGAATTCTGGAGTTTGGATTTCGAGGTGGGGCCGGGTGTGCTGATCCCGCGCCCTGAAACGGAGACCCTGGTCGAGCAGGCGCTGCGAGAGCTGCCCGAGAGAACACAGCCCTATCGAATCCTGGATATGGGTACCGGCAGCGGCTGCCTTCTGATCTCGCTCCTAAAGGAATTCTCTGACGCGAGCGGCGTGGGCATCGACAGTTCCGATGCCGCACTCTCCTGGGCTAAGCGAAACGTTGCGCGTTTTGGACTGGGCAATCGCTGCCTGCTCCTGAAGTCGGATTGGGCTGAGGCGGATGGGCTATTCGACCTCGTCGTCTCCAACCCGCCCTACATCCCCGTTGCGGAGATCCATAGCCTCCAGCCGGACGTCCGCGATTTCGAGCCCCGTGCGGCTCTCGATGGTGGCCCAGGTGGCCTGGCAGCCTATCGGGCCATTGCACCGGTTCTGGCCCAAAATTTGAAGGCCGATGGGGTGGCGCTTCTGGAAATCGGGTCCGGGCAGCACCATCTTATGGGGGGACTCATGGAAGCCCAAGGCCTCGCGGTACTCCGGATAGAGCCGGATTTGGCCGGAATTCTCCGGTGTGTGGTGGTCCGAAAGGCCGCAGGGAAGCGGTAGTACTGGCGCAAAAAACGGTTGGAAACCTGCGGGCGACTCGCTAGTTTCCTTATCCGTGGGGCACAAGGGACCCCCGCCGGAGGCCATATCTCCGGTCCGGCCGCGAGGAGCGGTCGAGGCGCCAGGGAGGCGCCGGTCCCCGAAGCGGAAGACGAGCTCAACAGGTAGGTAACAGGATGACGCGCCCTTGGGCGCGACGGTCCAGCAAATCCGGCAGACAACAGGCCGGAGACCGTTGCGGGGAGCGTCCAAATTGCAGGGATAATCAGTGACACGTTCACGGCAACGCGGCCGCCGGCCGCAAAACGCGCATGGCGGCGGCCAGCATCACAACCCCAACCGGACCTTCGATTCCAGCGGACCGGAAGTGAAGATCAGGGGCTCCGCCTCTCACGTCTACGACAAGTATCTGCAGCTGGCGCGGGACGCGAACGCCGCGGGTGACCGGGTGGCGGCGGAAAACTATCTGCAGCATGCCGAGCACTACTACCGGATACTGGCGGCCACAGCGCAGCAACAGCAGCAATATCAGCAGAACCGCAGCCAGCAGCCGCACTACAACGGCGGCAATGGCAACGGGCGGGTGAATGGCGAAGGACCGCAGCCGGTGACCAGCGAACCGTCTTTCTCTCTGGCCGAAGGAGCGGACGACGCGGACACAGAGCAAGCGAGCGCGGCGGAATAAAATTGCGCGAGCGCGTATTCTGCCCTTGTCCCTGCTGATTTGCGATAACACATAGAGACCGGGTGTGGCGCCCATTTCGGGGCCAGCTTAATCATGAGACGTAGGCACAAACCGTCTTCGGAGGTTTGATCTTGCGGGCTCGAGAGGTCTGACATGGATATCGAGAAATTCACGGAGCGGGCGCGCGGCTTCATTCAATCCGCGCAGGGTCTCGCACTCCGTTCCAACAACCAACAATTGCTGCCGCAGCACCTGCTGAAGGTGCTGATCGACGATGAGGAAGGGCTTGCTGCGCGATTGATACGCGCCGCCGGCGGCCGCCCCGATCAGGTGCGCAGCGAAAACGAGATTGCGCTTGCCAAGGTGCCCCAGGTTCAAGGCGGCGCCGGGCAGGTGTACCTCGCGCCGGAAACCGCGCGGCTGCTCGACACTGCCGAGCAGGCTGCGAAAAAGGCAGGCGACTCTTATGTTACGGCTGAATACCTCTTGCTCGCGCTTGCCATGGCGCAGGGCACGGAAGCCGCCCGTGTGCTGAAAGATGCCGGCGTTACCCCGCAGGGCTTGAATAAGGCGATCGGAGATTTGCGGCAGGGCCGGGTGGCGGATTCCGCCACTGCCGAGAACCAATATGATGCGCTAAAGAAATATGCGCGCGATCTCACAGAGCTCGCACGCTCCGGCAAGCTCGATCCGGTGATCGGTCGCGACGAGGAGATCCGCCGCACCATTCAGGTGCTATCGCGGCGCACCAAGAACAATCCCGTGCTGATCGGCGAGCCCGGCGTCGGCAAGACCGCGATTGCCGAAGGGCTCGCGCTGCGCATCGTCAACGGCGACGTGCCAGAGAGTTTGCGCGACAAGCGGCTGATGGCGCTGGACATGGGCGCACTGATCGCGGGCGCCAAATTTCGCGGCGAATTTGAAGAGCGGCTGAAGGCTGTGCTCTCGGAGATCATCGCCGCGCAAGGTAAAATCATCCTCTTCATCGACGAGATGCACACGCTGGTCGGCGCAGGCAAGGCGGAAGGCGCGATGGATGCGTCCAATCTGCTGAAGCCGGCGCTGGCGCGCGGCGAGCTGCATTGCGTGGGCGCCACCACCCTCGACGAATACCGCAAGCATGTGGAGAAGGACGCGGCTTTGGCACGGCGTTTTCAGCCGGTGTTCGTGGCGCAGCCCACGGTGGAGGACACCATTTCCATCCTGCGCGGATTGAAAGAGAAGTACGAAGTGCATCACGGCGTGCGAATCACCGATTCCGCTATCGTTGCCGCGGCCCAGCTCTCCAACCGCTATATCACGGACCGTTTCCTGCCGGACAAGGCCATCGATCTGATGGACGAGGCGGCATCGCGCCTGCGCATGCAGATCGATTCCAAACCGGAAGAGCTGGATGAGCTGGATCGTCGCATCATTCAGCTGAAGATCGAGCGCGAAGCGCTGCGCAAGGAAAATGACAAGGCCTCTCAGGATCGTTTGCACACGCTGGAAGGTGAACTGGCGAATCTCGAGGAGCAATCCGCGTCGCTGACTGCCCGCTGGCAGGAAGAGAAGAAGTCTGTCCAGGATACCCAGTCACTGAAGGAGAAGCTGGACGCCGCGCGGCAGGAAGTGGAGATCGCGCAGCGGCGCGGCAATTTCGCGCGCGCCGGCGAACTCACCTATGGCGTGATCCCGGACCTCGAGAGAAAGCTGAAAAGCATCGAGGAAAAGGAAGGGACCGCGCTGGTGAACGAGGCGGTGACGCCGGAGAATATCGCTCAGGTGGTGTCGCGCTGGACCGGCATTCCGGTGGACAAGATGCTGGAAGGCGAGCGCGCCAAATTGCTCCACATGGAGAAATCGTTGGAAAGGCGCGTCGTCGGCCAGAATGAGGCCGTGCGTGCCGTTTCAAATGCCGTGCGCCGCGCGCGCGCCGGCTTGCAGGACCCCAATCGGCCTATCGGATCGTTCTTGTTCCTGGGTCCCACGGGCGTCGGCAAAACCGAACTTACGAAGGCACTCGCCGAATTCCTGTTCGACGATGATACAGCCATGGTCCGCGTCGACATGAGCGAGTTCATGGAGAAGCATTCCGTCGCGCGGCTCATCGGCGCACCGCCGGGATATGTCGGCTATGAAGAAGGCGGTGTGCTCACCGAGGCGGTGCGGCGGCGCCCCTATCAGGTGATCCTGTTCGACGAAGTCGAGAAGGCGCACCACGATGTGTTCAATGTGCTGCTGCAGGTGCTGGATGACGGTCGTTTGACCGACGGGCAGGGGCGCACGGTCGATTTCCGCAACACCGTAATCATCCTTACCTCGAATCTCGGCACCGAATTCCTGTCGGTGGGTGAGGGCGCGGAGTCCCCGCAACAACGCGCGCAGGTGATGGGCGCAGTGCGGGCACATTTCCGGCCGGAATTCCTGAATCGGCTGGACGAGATCATCCTGTTCCATCGCCTCAATCGCAGTGACATGGACAAGATCGTCGATATCCAGATCAGCCGCCTGCAACAGCTGTTGGCGGATCGTAAGATCGAGATCTCGCTCGACAACAAGGCACGCGAGTGGCTGGCGCAAGCGGGCTACGATCCGGTGTACGGCGCTCGGCCACTGAAGCGCGTGATCCAGCGGCGGCTGCAGGATCCGCTGGCAGAGCTGCTGCTGGAAGGCAAGATTACGGATGGCAGCGCCGTGAAGGTATCAGCGGGAAAACGCGGGCTCACCATCGACGGCACGGAATTCGCGCTCGGCGAATCCGACCTGATGGACGATCAGGCGCCGAGCCACGCCTTGCATTAGGGCTGGCGCAACATAGGCTGCTGACGATCAGCCATTCGAGGTAACGGCAATGCGCCGCCGGCCATCGTTCGCGAGAATTCTGGGCGGCGGCATTGCCAAAGCGGGTCGCGGATTCACACGCATATTCGGCGCCCGCATCGGCACCCGGGCCGCCGGTCATGCCGCTGCTATTCTCGCGCCAGTAATTCCCATCTCGACGCCGCGTGGTGAATTGCGCTTCTGGTGCGACAGCGAAATGAGCGCCAAGCGCGCGCTCGGTGCACTGCGGCAGGAGCCCGATACGCTCGCGTGGCTCGAAGAATATGTCCAGCCCGGTGAGCACCTCTGGGATGTTGGCGCGAACATTGGCGTATATGGGCTGTACGCCTGTTTACGAGAGGGTGCCAGCGCGACCTGTTTCGAACCGGTAGCATCCACTTTTGCAATCCTCGTTCGCAATGCTGCGCTAAACGCTGTTGCAAAACACCTCACTCCACTCTGTATCGCACTGTCCGACGCCAACGGAATCGTGCCGCTTTATCTCTCAAATTCGGAGCCGGGCAGCTCGATGCACGCGCTCAACAAAGCGCATAATGTGCAGGGAGCATTTGACGCGACCGGCGTTCAGCCGGTCCCGGCTATTCGCGGGGACAAGCTGGTTGCCGATTTTGGCGCGCCTGCGCCGAGGCATCTGAAAGTCGATGTCGATGGGCACGAATTGCAGGCGCTGGAAGGAATGGGGGCGCTGCTGGACAGCGTGCGCACGGTCTGGATCGAAATGATTCCGGCAAGCGACGCGAACGGTGAGAACGCCCGCATTCGCGCCATTCTGAACGCCCATGGCCTAATCGAGCAGCCGTTCGCGGCAGCAAAGATGGGCCGCAACAAGCTTTTCGTCAGAGAACTCGCAACGACCTGATCAATCCCGCATCGCGCGCAGTTCGCCGCTGGCTTCCGCGACCTTCTTCTCCAACGGCAGCGACGCGAGTGTTGCGTCCAGGTGCAGGCGGTCCATCATGAAATTGCGCAAGTCCCGCCCGAACAGCCGGCGGCCGGTGGCTACTTTTACCGCGGCCGGGTTCACCTGCACGTCGTGCACCCGGATTTCATAATGCAGGTGCGGGCCAGTCGACATACCGCTGTTGCCGCTATAGGCGATCACTTGTCCCTGCCGCACGCGCGAGCCGACATGAATCCCGGGAGCGAAGCGTGACAAATGTCCGTAGGCTGTTGAATAGCCGTTCTGATGGTTCACTGCCATGAAATTGCCGTAGCCGCCGAGCCGGCCCTCCTGCTGCACAATGCCTGAGCCTGCGGCCATTACCGGCGTTCCGATCGGCACGCCGAAATCGACACCCTTGTGCATCCGGCTGTAGCCGAGGATTGGGTGGAAGCGCATGCCGAATCCGGAGGTGATGCGCGCGCCATCGACTGGCGTTTTCATCAGCATGCTTTTCGCGCTCATGCCGTGAGCGTCGAAATAATCCGGCGTGTCGCCTTTCGGCTGATAGCGATACAGTGCGACCGTGCGGCCGCCGAAATGCAGCGCCGCATATTGCACGTCGCCTTCCTTCGCGGGTTGTCCATCCGGCGTGTAGTAATAGTTGTACAGAACTTCGAACGAGTCGCCCGGCTTCAGGTCGCGCTGGAAGTCCACTTCGTACGACAGCATGTGGATCATCTTCACGACCACGTCGGCCGGAATGCCGGCCTGCATGGCGGCAAGATAGAGACTCGAATCGATGGTTGCGCCGGCGCGGTGGAAACGCGCCGCCAATGTCTTGTGCAGGTCTTGCGCCGCGAAGAAGCCGTTCGCGCCGCGCGTAATGGTGATCTCGTGCTCGACACTTGGCGAATAGCTGAGCGACAGCAGCTTGCCGACGGGCGGCGCCGAAGCATCCTCCATCGTGCCGTCGCCGGAATCCTCATCGCTGATGGCATCTGCGGAGTTCGGCGGTGGCGAATAGATGATCTGCGCGATCGGCTTGTCGGGCACAGCAGTGAACGAGATGTCGAAGGATTCGCCTGCGCGCACCGCTTTAGGGTTGTACACGCGCGCCAGCGCGAGGATCACCGCGTTGGCATCGTCTTGCGAAACGCCGGCATCGGTCAGCGCGCCGACCAGCGTATCGCCGCGATCAAGCGTGATGGTTCGCGTGTCGGTGCCGGAGGTGTCTTCCTTGCCGGCACGTTCATCGGCCAGCAGTTCGTCAAGCGGCGAGGGCGCGCTGGAGGCGATCGAACCGGGTTGCGAAGCGCCGCCGGTTGGCCCCAGTCCGGCGTAATCCACCCTGCCGAAATGGCTGTGTCCCGCGAGCTTCATGAACAGCTGGTACGGCATGAGCGCGCGCTGATGCGCGCTGCTGTAGTGACTGGAGACGGGCGCAATGCCGGTGGCCAACCAGGCGATGGAGCCTGCAATCAGGGCCGTCACCGAAGTGGAAACGATCGCCCAGCGGCCGTCGGCGCTGGCCGCAATCTGGCCCGCAGCGTTCGCCGTGTCTCGAAACCGGCTCGCCGCGTCGGCAAGCCCGAAACTGTTTCGCTGATGCACGCCCACTCCCGTCGATTCTCTGGCAGGAAATCCCGGCCCCACCGAGGTGCCCCATCCAGGGCCAGCCACCCTTTGGCCATAATCAGTCGGAGACGGTTAACACCGCGTAAGCGCAAGACTTTTGCCTGATTCCAGCCAGGGGGGATCGGAGCGGTCCCAGTTTTCCTGTGGATAAAGTGGATGCGCCGCCATCCGGGCAGGACAGCGGCGCATCCGATCAAGTCCGGCCCTGGGGGGGAAGGTTTAGAGCCGGACGAGAAGAAGTTCGGCGATGCGGCCGTGCAGCCAGCCAATACCACGGGCGATGTGCAGCATCACGAAAAAGAGAAAGATGCCCACAACCAAAAGCACGATCAGGCCGGGCGCCGTGTGGAACAGGTGCTCCAGCCACGGCACATCGCTGATCTGAATATCGGAGCGGCCGGTGACGAGGCTCCAGAGCGAACCCAAGGTCAGACCGACCGACATCGCAATGCCGGTGACGGCGATCGTGAAGTAGGCGACGCCGAGCGGCAGCATCAGCGCGAGATAGAACATCGTCGACCAGGTGCGCACATCGATCAGCGCTTCCTTGATCTGCGCGAAGATCGTTTCGTCGGGCTGGCTGGTAGGCGGCAAGCGCCGCGGCATACGCACCGCCAAAAGACCTTCGACAATGCGCCCTTCGACATGACCCAGCACGCGGCAGATGCCAATGAACAATAGGGCGAACGGGATGCCGATGATGAGAATGAACAACCCGAGGCTCAACGCCAAACCGGTGACAACCACAGTGAAGTAGAAGACACCCGTCACCAGCGACAAGAGCATGTACATCAGCGCGCCATAGGCGCGGGGATCGCGCACCACGTTGAAGAAGCCATAGCGGCGCGCCGGCATGCTTCCTTCGTTCTTGGGGAAGGGCCCTAAGATGGCGGCTTCCATCGATTTGTACTCCTCTGCAATTTCCTCCGGCGTTCCGTAGGTTTCAACCACCGAGGCGAGCACGTCGGCTTCGCTCAGCCCCGGGTGCATGGCGATTTCGTTGTTCAGGTGCTCTTCGCAATCCGCCAGCGCATCGGAGATGAGGCCGGGCTTGCAGCCCTGTGCCTTCATCGACCGTTGCAGGGCCGCGAGATAAGCGCGGACCGTGTCAGGCGGACGGTCTTGTTTCATAAACCGCTCCCTGAGACGCCAGTGCGTCGTCCACGAACTCGCGCATATCCTTCCAGGCGCCCTGCCATTCGCGGAGCGCCTGCCGGCCTTCCTCGGTGATGCTGTAGTAGCGCCGTGGAGGTCCGAAGGCGGAGGCCTCCACCCGGCTTTCCAGCAGCCCCAGCTGGTTGAGCGAGCGCAGGACGGGGTAGATCGCCCCCTGCTTGAAGATCAGCCCGCCTTCGCCTTCCGCCTTCACGGCTTTGGCGATTTCGTACCCATACATCTCCCGGCCCGCGCGGGCGAGCACGGCCAGGAGCACGAGCGAGGATAGCCCGGCCATCAGTTCCTTACGGAATTTGCGCGTATATGTAGATTCTTCTGCCACGCGCCGTTTTCCGCCTCCCTGCTATTACGAAGGTCAATCTAGGGAGGAGTTCACACTATGCAAGACTGCCCTGCAGTGGAGCTGTGAATATTTTTTATGCCGTATAGCGCGGCTGGATGGCCTTATACGCAACTTTGTTGCGGAATTGAACCGCGAAATTCGGGATTTTCTCCGAAGACCTCCGTCTGCCAGAAAGGAACACAACATCTTGTGGTTCAGCAGCGGCAAGGCATTTGAAGTACAGTTTTCGGCCGAATTTGCGGTCGTTTTCCCGTAGTTGAATTCTCCCTCCTGTCATGTCGAACGGTTGCCCGTCCAATGTAGACCCGGCGCCGTGATTTGTAAACAGAACAGGAACATACTTAATAGTGTCGGCGGGCCCTGCCCCGGTCGCTTTGCAATCCAATCTCCCGCGACGAGAGGCATCGCCGCCGCTGCCAAGCGTTTCTGGAGCAGTCCGGGCTGAAACAGAAGCCGGTCGTCCTTCTACGGCAATGACATCCCGGCTAGACTTGGCGAAGTTCTGGCGGGAGAGCGGCAAATGAAATCGGAAACATTGATCGGGCTGACAGCGGCGCTGCTGCTGTCGAGCGCGGCGGCGCGGGCGGATGTGGAGATATCGGCCAAGGCCACCAGCAACATGAGCTGCGACGCCGGCGTGTGTACGGCGACCGCGCAGAAGGCGGTGCTGAATGTGAGCGATCTCGCCACCATGCTGGCGAGCGGCGACGTGGCGGTGAAGACGGGTCTGGTGGCGAAGGACATCGGCATCGACCAGCCGCTGCAGTGGACGAACACCAGCCGTCTGACCTTGGACGCACAGCAATCGGTGACGGTGAAGAAGCAGATTACCGTGGCCGGGACTGGCGCGCTCACCGTCATCACCAACGACAGCGGCGGCGCGAAAGGCAAAAGCAAAACCGGCGAATTCATCATTGTGCCGGAACGCGGCAGCGTGCAGTTCTGGGATCTGGGCAGCAGCCTGATCATCGACGGCAACAGCTACACGCTGGTGGGCGACATCAAGACTCTTGCGTCCGACATCGCCGCCAATCCCTCCGGCTTCTACGCGCTGGCAAAGCCTTACGATGCCAGCGTGGATGGTGCGTACACAACGGCACCGGTTGCCACTACGTTCGGCGGTACTTTCGATGGTCTTGGTAATTCGATTTCCAATTTTTCGATGAGGCACTCAGACGGTGGATTGTATGCGTTCTTCGCGTGGATTGCTCAACCGGGGGTCGTGCGTGACGTTCGCCTAAGCAAGGTGGATTTGGTGATTGAAGACGGGGGCGACGATTTGGGTGATGTCGCCACTCTGGTGCTGATCAATGAGGGAGCGCTACTAAGGTCGTCAGCATCTGGATCAATCAAGCTGCCTCTAAACGGCGGCATCAACACGGGTGGGCTTGTTGCTGAGAGTCTCGGTCTCGTTCGAAATTCCTACGCCCACATAGGAATTTCGATTGAACACGCCAACTACGTCGGCGGATTAGTTGGAGCATCTTCGGGCAAAGTGGAAAGGTCCTACGCTGATGGTACGATTAGGGCGAGATACTCAGCGGCAAATTTCGGAGGTCTCGTCGGTTACAATATCGGCGCGATCAGCAATAGTTATTCTTTGACAAACATGACGGTTGGAAAACAAAACCTAAATGGTTCCTTTGGAGGGATGATCGGGACGAACAACTCTGGTGCTACTGTTGTTAGCTCATACGTTGGGGGTACTTTTCAGCAGAAGAAGCCAAACAATTCAGTTTTTGCAGGAGGCGTGGTAGGAAGCGACAACGCACCCGGCAGTTTCAGCGACACCTACTGGGATTTGGATAAAGGCATCAGCGATCCGAGCCAAGGGGCAGGAAATGTCCCAAACGATCCAGGAATTGTCGGGTTAACAGATGTGCAGCTGAAAGCGGGACTGCCATCGGGTTTTGATCCGAGAGTGTGGGCAATCGGGCCAAACACTAATGGGGGATTTCCGTATTTGGTGGATATCCCGCCACGCGACTAGTTTGCCTCAGTTTTCGACTGTATGGACCGGATTCGTATTGTATCGAAGGGGCAGCTATGCGGATGAGGGACTACCTATATTTTGCTACTATCGCCTTGCTTTGCACTCTCAGTCCTTCTCCCGCGGCCGCAGTGTCATGCGGAAGCGTTGCCACTTGTCGAACTGTGGTAGACAGTGTTGAAACTCTGCAAGGAGGAGATTTCTCCACCTCGGATTATGGTTACATCACGGTAACTTGCTACCATCATTATGCGACTGCGAATACTATATGCGCTGGCGGAGGTGACTTCGATCGCATACCCAGGGGCACATCGCCGTGTCCGCTTACCGGAACGGCGAACAACGGTGCGACCATCATCCAAGACGCCGCGCCTCATTTTGATTGCTTCTACCGCAAGAATTTCGGACTGAATGGTGTTGTTGACGCTCGCCAATGTGGGGTCTGGGGCGACGGCGCCGATCACACCCCGAGCGACGGAGCCGCGTTGCAGACCTGTCTAAACTTGGCTGCCAAAATACTAGCCGGTTTCCCTCCAAATATTGTCCCGGTCGTAAACACTGGCGGCGGGGTGATCCTAGACAATTGGGGCGACATCACCATCCCCGATAACATCACGCTGACGTGCGGCGGGACGAGCGTGACGCAGGCTAACGCCAATGATTATCGCATTCCCGCGCTCAGCAAGGCGATCGTGCTCGATCCAACGCACGCCAATGAAGAAGGCCATTTCCCCTTTACGGGCTACACCATCCGGCTGACCGGCAAGAACTCCGCACTCGAGGGATGTACCATAGAAGCCGGCGCCGGCCCGACCGGTATCGAAAACCCGTATTCTCCGTCGATCTGGTTTCCGAATTGCAAACCGGATTCTGCTGCTGGCACATGCGATCTCGATACGCCAAGTCAGAAAACCTATTTGCGCTCATCGGTCCTGGAAGCCAGCGCCTTCAATCCCAATCCCACGGCGCAATACAACGGCACGACCGCTTGCGGCGCGACGGCGCCTTATCATTGCGGGCCCGCTTCGCGCAGAGTTCGGTGAACGGCGTCTGGTGAACTCGACAAAAATGCAATGCCGTTTCAATCCTGCTGTCGGTGGCACAGGCACCAATCTGCAGTGTCAACCTTATGAATGCACCTATCTTGGCTCAATCTATGTAACCGGGACCAATCAGGTGTCACAACAGTTCGGTCCAGTTTCGGGCGCTGGCGGCGGTGCGCCCTGCCTTTGTCTGTACAATGCTTACAATCATGTTCTGCTGACATCGAGGTCCGCCGACACCAGCAGCACTTATACCTTTGCCGGCGGCACTGGGGGTTTCCTGTGGCAACGCATGGATGCTTCAGCTCCGGGCGGAAGCAAGAACTTCGTCAATGTCGTGGATGGTCTCGGTCAGATGCAGGTGGTCTCGCAAGTCACGCAAAGCATGCAGAACACAGGCAAGACGGCGACGATCGGCATAGACGTTAACCCGGCGACAACGCCTGCTGCTCCTACGCCGATCGTACAGACAAATTCAGCATCACAGTCGAGCTACAACGCGGCGCTCGGTGCGACCCCGGTTTTGGGCTTGTGGACTGCACAGGCGGTCGAAGGCGCGAAGGGCAGCACCGGCACAGCGAGTTTTGGCGGCAGTGGCCTACAGCTGTTGAGCGTGCAGGTGACGGACTAGAATTGCGGTCCGCTCGACAGCATGCAGCGCAGGATATATGACACGGCTGACGCTCGCCGCGCCAGCACCAGTCTGCGGCAAAGCTGACCTGACCCCGGATGCAGTGGGGGGCATGTTCGGACAAGTAACACAGGCAACATTTCGCGCGCGCAATGCGCCGGAAAGTTCCGCGCGCGGCGCGGAACACCTCGTTACATCATGGCAGCGAATTCACTGGGCTGACGATTGGACTGACGTACATTCGATTGCGGCGGGGTGCCGAAAAGGATTCGTTCTCATGGCCTCCGTTTCCGAACAGGTGCCCGTTCGCGCGCCGCTTCTGTCGAGCTTCGCCAATTCGATCCGCCTTGCTCTTTTGCGCCTGACGCCCTTGCTTGGCGCGCTGGTGATCGAGCCGTGGACGGCGGCCGGTTCAGCGTTGCATACGCTGTTCCGCAAGCTGGATCGCGAGTTTCACGACGGCGCACTCGATCGCGCCCTGGAGAACAGCCCGATGCGCCGCCATCCGCACGTGCTGAACGCCGCCACCAATCTGCTCGGCATTTGTTTCATCATTATCGGCGGCCTGAAGCTCACCAATCAGGATTCCAAAACCTGGTCGGATGAAATCGCCTGGAGCGCGGCGTTCTTCATGGTCATCAGTATTCTTTTGTCCTACGGCGGCATTCGCGCCGGCATTGAGAAGCCGTGGCAGATCCGGCTTGCGGACTGGTCGTTCCTCGTGGGCATCGCGGCGCTGATTCTGTCTATGATTATTGCTGCCTATCAGCTATAGGCAGCTGCCTTAAACGTCCAACTCGCACCACACGGGTACATGGTCCGACGGTTTTTCGCGGCCGCGCATGTGCTTGTTGACGCCGCTAGTGACCAGGCGGTCGGCGGCCTGCGGTGAGAGCATGATGTGATCGATGCGGATGCCGCGGTTCTTCTGCCAACAGCCGGCGGTGTAATCCCAGAACGTGTAGAGATGCGGCTCCGCATGGCGGGCGCGAATGGCATCGGTGTAGCCGAGGTTTTCCAGCCGCCTGAGCGCGGCACGCGATTCCGGCTGATAGAGCGCATCGGTTAGCCAGTTTTTAGGCTCATACACATCTTCCGGTGCGGGGATGATGTTGTAATCGCCCATCAGCACGACGGGGTCTTCCCTGGGCAGCAACTCTTTCGCGTGCGCCGCCAGCCGCCCGTGCCAATCGAGTTTGTAGCTGAACTTTTCCGTGCCGATGGGATTGCCGTTAGGCGCATAGATGGAGGCCACGCGCACCACGCCATGCTCGCCCGTAATCACCGCTTCGAGATAGCGTGCGTGGTCGTCACCGTTGCCGTGGGGCAGGCGAGGGGAGACATCTTCCATCGGCCGCTTCGAAAGAATGGCGACGCCATTATAGCTCTTCTGTCCGTGTACGGCGCAATTATAGCCCAAGTCCTCGAATTCGAGCCGGGGAAAGGATTCGTCGGTGCATTTGATTTCCTGCATGCAGACGACATCCGGCGCGGTCTCGCCGAGCCATTCTTTGGCTGCCGCGAGCCGCGCCTTGATCGAATTCACATTCCAGGTGGCGATCTTCATTCCTGCACTGCGCGCTATTTGCTCACAACAGTGCTGAAGGTTTCGCTGTTGAAATTGCTGCCGTTGAACAGGAAACCGACACACCACACCTGCGTCTGTCCATTGCCAAGCGGCTGATGCGCGCAGGCGCCCATTTCATCGCCAGTACTGACATCCAGCGCCCATGTCTTGCCGCCGTCCTGCGAGAAATAGATGCCGCCGGCATTGCTGTAGACATTGCCACCGGCAGCCCAGCCGGTTTTCTTGTTGAGGAATTCGATCTGCCGGATCGGCCACGGCGTGTTCAACACGCGGTCGCTCCAGGTTGCACCGCCATCGGTGGTGCGGTGCAGCCATCCCGCCACATCCGGCGAGATTTCGCCGCCGCCCGTCCAGCCGATGTCGTCTGAAACAAACTGGGTCGGCCCGTCGAACACGGAATCGGCGGGCGGCGCGCAGGACCATGTGGCGCCGGTGTCCGCGCTCTTGCAGAAGGTGATGCCGGACGCGTAGGCGGTGCGATCCTTCAGCAGGCTGAACTGGTAGCCGAACCATCCGCCGTTGGGATCGGGCACATCGGTGCGCCACTTGTTTCCCTTCTTGCTCCACCACGCGACGTTCGGATTGGAACCCGGCGAGCCTTCGCCATTCATCGCGAGCCCGTGTTTCACACCGCGGGCGAAACGCACGCGCCCAGCCCACGCGTTGGAGCTCAGGATTTTGTCCTGGTTCCAGGTGGTGCCGCCATCGTCGCTTTCGGTGAGCAATCCTTCGCCGGTCTGGTCGTTGAAACCGGAGGCAATCACAGTGTCGCCGGAGGCGTAGATTCCGTAATAGTAATAGGGGAAGCCGCGATTGAGAATTTCCGTCCAATGGCCGCCGCCGTCGGTTGTCTGCCACACCTGGCCAAGCTCCGCCGCTGCGTAGCCCACGGTTGGAGAAACGAAGGTCACATCGTGCACAACCGCGCCGCTCATGCCGCCCAGCTTGGTCCAGGTGTTGGCGCGCACGCCCGGCGGGGTGATCTGGTTGGGGGACAATCCCCGGGCGCGTACCGCCGATAAGGTTTTCGAAGGCCCAATGACCGGAGCGTGTGCGTTCACGTAAGTGGTGTTGGCTGTCGCGGCAATCGCAGGAACGGTCGAGACGAGCACCGACGCAACGATGGCGCCGAAATGGTTTGCGGACATGTTTTCCTCCTCGGTTCTTATCTGGAAGGCTATAGCCGGCGGGGCCAATCGGCCAGTGACATAACAGCCCGGCACGTTGTTCTTATTGATCGAATGCTGTTTTCGAGGGGGTGCATTTGTCCACGCGCCTGGGATGCAGCGAGAACTCGGTGATGTCTCCCGCCCAGCATTCATCGAACACGGAGCAGTAGCAGATGTTCACGTCCAGCTTGCTGCTGATGCGGTCGCCATTGAGCTTGTCCCAGGCCGCGGCGGTCTGTGCGTTGCGGGGAAAATTGAGGAAGTTCAGCCGGGCGCCGGCGCGCAGCACTTCGCCCTGCACCACGCTGTATTCAAGGCCGTCGCCGAAATGATGCTCGTATCCGCAACAGGTTTTCAGAAAAACGAGCGCGTTGCGCTGCGGGATCTTGTTCCAGGTGACGACGAACGATTCGATCTTCGCCGGGCCGATACCGTTGTTCTCCACGCTCAGGTTAATGGCGGGCTTCTCGTCGCTCCGGTTGCCGGTCGAATAGGCGACGAACGGCCACGAGTTGGCTTCCACCAATTTCACATTGGCATCGGCCATGCGTTCCAGCGTGCGGCTATGGACGATGGCAACGATGAGCGAACTGATTGAGATAAACAGAATAGCGATGGCGAGCGCCGCATCCAGCCATTTGAGGCCGGTGCGCGGCGGCTCATGATGCTGTTCCGGCTCGATATTCATATCCGCCCCCCACCCAGCCCGCCTAGACGGAAAAGCTGGTGCCGCAGCCGCAGGAGGATTGCGCGTTCGGATTGTTGATCTTGAACGCGGCGCCGATCAGGTCATCGACAAAATCGATTTCCGCGCCGCGGAGGAAATCCAGCGACAGCGAGTCGATCAGCACCACAGCGCCGTCCCGCTCCAGCACGAGGTCGTCGTCGGCTTTCATCTCGTCGATGGCGAAATTGTACTGGAAGCCCGAGCAGCCGCCGCCGGTCACCGCCACCCGCAACATCGAGGGTTGCGCCTCCTGTTTGAGGATTTCCGCAATCCGTTTGGCGGCGCGGGCCGAGACTGTCACCGGGGCTTCCATTCGCGTTCCTTCCGACTCTGCCTTATGTAATGCGCCGCAATGCCGAGGCAAAGTCTTTGAACGGACCGGCCGGCAGGCTGATCGGGCCGCTTTTCGAGCCGCCGCGGGCGCCGGCGCCCTATGCCACAAGGCCTGCGGACAGCCGTGGCCGTTTCTACCCCGAGCCGGAGAGTGCCACCCGCACCTGCTATCAGCGTGACCGGGACCGGATCATCCACTCCGCCGCTTTCCGCCGCCTTAAGCATAAAACGCAAGTGTTCGTGCATGAGGAAGGCGATTACCACCGCACCCGGCTGACCCATTCTCTGGAGGTGGCGCAGATCGCCCGCAGCCTGACGCGGGTGCTGGCGGTGGATGAGGACCTGGCCGAAACCATCGCGCTGGCGCACGATCTCGGCCACACACCATTCGGCCATGCCGGCGAGGATGCGCTGAACGAGGCCACGGCGGCATTCGGGGGCTTCGATCACAATGCGCAGGCCCTGAAGCTGGTGACCCAGCTGGAGCATCGCTACGCGAATTTCGACGGCCTTAATCTCACCTGGGAAGCACTCGAAGGGCTGGTGAAGCACAACGGCCCACTTACGCACCGTCCCCTGCCGCAACCGATCGCAACCTTTAACACGCGATGGCCGTTGGAGCTGGATCGCTGGCCCGGACTGGAAGCGCAGCTCGCCGCCCTCGCGGACGATATAGCCTACGTGAATCACGACATCGATGACGGGCTGCGCGCCGAATTGTTCTCAATTGATGACTTGCGCGGCGCGCCACTTGCCGGCGGCTACGCCCAAGCTGTCGTTCAAAGCTACGGCGATTTGGAACTGGGACGGTTCATCGGCGAGGCCGTTCGAAGATTGATGAGCGCCCTGATCGAAGACCTGCTGGCCGAAACCCGACGGCGCGTCGCCATCTCAAATGTGAATTCCACGGCGGCCGTGCGGGCAAATTCTGCCGCACTTGCAGGGTTCAGCAGCGGCATGGCGACACAAGTTGCCACCCTCAAATCATTCCTTTTCGAACGAATGTACCGCCATCCCAGGGTGATGGAGTCTGTGGATAAAGCCAAGCAGGTGGTGCGCGAACTGTTCGCCGCGCTCTCTGCCGATCCCGCCCTGCTGCCGCAGGATTGGGCCGCGGCCTGTGGCGCGGCGGGGGATGCAGCTACGGCCGCGGTGGTGCGCGACTATATCGCTGGCATGACGGACCGCTTTGCCATATTGGAACACGCGAAAATCACCCACACCGAAATTCGCCTTTGAGGCGGTTGGCGCGCGATTTGCGCCGAATCGGTGCTAAAATTCAGCGGATTTTAGATTCGCGTTGGGAGCAGGTGCATGCCGCAATTCGAGCGGAGGCTGTACGAACCGGACGAGCTTCGGGCGTACGATGGAGGCGAGGATGACACGGGGGACGAGGGCTCGCGCCTTCCGCTTCTGATCGTCATTGCGCTGGTGGTGCTCGCCTCGTTCGCAGGCGTGGTGTGGCTCGCCTATACGCAGGGCGTGCAGCGCGGGCGCGAAGATGCGCCGCGGATCATCGCTGCCCAGCAGAACAAGGCCGCGCCAGCGGAATCGAAAAATCCATATTCGGATTTGCAGATCTACCGGTCTCCGAAAGGCAATGCTGAAGCGGACAATGAGTCCGCAGCGCCGGGAGAGACATCTTCATCGCCGCAAGCGACGGTTCCAGAACGCACGATCAACAAACCTGCCGTTGCGCCGGGCACACATGCTTTCGCTGCAAAACCAAAGGCAGAGATGTTGGAGAAGCCAGTTGCCGCGAAGCCGCGCGTTACAACGCCTGCAGTGCTCACGCCGAAGAATACAGCTGCTGCGCCCACAGGGGCACCGCGTGTGATCACACCGCTTTCGATACCGAAAAAGGCTGTGCGTCCAGCAACTCCAAAATCGGTCGCGCCGAACGATTCAGCGATGATCAACAAGGTGCTTGCGTCACAGCAGCCTCCCACCGGGCCGGCAGCGGCAGCTACGCAACACGCCAGCGGCGGCTACGTGCTGCAGATCGGCTCCTTTACCTCGCAAGCCGAAGCGAATGCGTCGTGGCAAACGTACAAGGCGGCACACTCCTCGGTTGCCGGATATGCGCCGGATGTGGCGCAAGCCAATCTTGGCAGCAAAGGCACCTGGTATCGCCTGCGTGTCGGGCCCTTTGCCACGCTGGGGGAGGCCAGTGCGGCTTGCGCTAAACTGAAAGCGCAAGGCGGCAAGTGTTTCCCGGCGAAACGGTAAGCATGACACGCACACGCGCGATTTATGGCTGTGCCGGTACGGAACTGTCGGCGGACGAATGCGCGTTTTTCCGCGAGGCCCAGCCCTGGGGCTTTATCCTGTTCGCGCGCAACATCGGCGATCCGGCGCAGGTGCGAACGCTCGTTTCATCCCTGCGTGCAACGGTGGGCGATGAGAACGCCCCCCTGCTGATCGATCAGGAAGGCGGGCGCGTGGCGCGGTTGAAGCCGCGGCACTGGAAAGCGCGTCCACCGGCGCAGCGTTTCGGAGATATGTATCATGAGAATGCCGAGGCAGGCCGTGAAGCGGCGTACCTGAACGCACGGCTGATCGCGCACGATCTGGCGCAACTCGGCATCAATGTGGATTGCGTGCCGGTTCTCGATCTGCCGGCCGCCGGTGCGGATGCGGTGATTGGCGACCGCGCGTTTGCGTCCGATCGAAAAACAGCCATCGCCCTTGGCCGCGCAGTGATCGAAGGCATGCTGGATGGCGGCGTGCTGCCGGTGATGAAGCATATTCCCGGCCACGGCCGCGCCACTGCGGATTCGCACTTTGCACTGCCGCGCGTCTCCACACCGGAGGTGGAATTGCGGGAGACGGATTTCGTGCCGTTCCGCGCCCTTAACGGTTGCCCGATGGCGATGACGGCGCACGTGGTTTACGAGGCGGTCGATCCAGAACATCCCGCCACCACCAGCGCGAGAGTCATTCGCGACGTGATCCGCGATGAAATAGGTTTTGACGGGCTGTTGATGTCCGACGATCTTTCGATGAAAGCGCTTGCGGGCTCGTTCGCAGAGCGCAGCCGCGCCGCGCTGGCAGCCGGTTGCGATATTCTCCTGCACTGTAACGGCAGCATGGAAGAAATGCAGGCGGTTGCCGGTGAAGCCACTCCATTGGAGGGCGAAGCGAAAATGAGGGCGGAGATGGCTCTCTCGCATCTGCACGCCCCGAAACGGTTCGATCCTGCTGCGGCGGAAGCAAGGCTTTCCGAACTGATGGGAACGATGGCGTGAGCGAGGCGGAGGACAATTTCGGCGAACTGGATGCCGCGCCGATCGCGCCGGAAGAAGCGTTGGTAGTCACGGTCGATGGATTCGAAGGCCCGCTCGATCTGCTGCTGGCGCTGGCACGCGATCAGAAAGTCGATCTGGCAAAAATCTCCGTCCTGAAGCTGGCCGATCAGTATCTGGAGTTCGTGGAATCGGCGAAATCGCGCAGCCTCGAGTTGGCAGCCGATTATCTCGTGATGGCGGCGTGGCTTGCTTATCTGAAGTCGCGCCTGCTGCTGCCACAGCCGCCAAGTGTCGATGGCGAACCTACGGCCATGGAAATGGCCGCGCGCCTGCGCTGGCGTTTGCAGCGGCTGGAAGCCATGCGCGAGGCGGCGGCGCGCCTCATGGCGCGCGACCGGCTGGGACGCGATGTTTTTCCGCGCGGCGCGCCGGAGCCCGTCAACGTCATCAAGCTGCGCACCCAGTCCGACACTCTTTACGATCTGCTGACCGCCTACAGCACCCAACGGGTCAAGCGCGCCCGGGTGAGCACCTACGAACCGGTTCACGCGCCGGTGCTGCTCATCGAGGAGGCGCGGCAGCGGCTCGAACGGATGCTTGGGCGGATCGGGAGCTGGAATGCACTGTCGAACCTGCTGCCGGGGGAATGGAACTACGGCGAACGCCGCCGCTCGGCGCTCGCCAGCACGCTGCTGGCGTCGCTCGAACTGGCGCGCGACGGCCGTATCCAAATCCGGCAGTTGCAGCCGTTCGACGAAGTGTATCTGAGAGATCGCGAAACGCGAATGGAGGCCGCATCATGAACCGTGTCGTTCGTCTGGCCGAGATTACCGCTGAAGCGGAAGCCATGTCCGATCAGGAGACACCCTATTTGCCGGATATGAATCCCGAGCATCTGCGCATGGTGGAGGCGCTGCTATTTGCCGCCAGCGAGCCGCTGAGCGAAGAGGCATTGGCGCGCTCGCTGCCGCAGGGCGCCGAGCTTGGTCCGCTGCTGGATGAGCTACAGCAAATCTATGCGCGGCGCGGCGTGAACCTTGTCCAGGTGAACGGCAAGTGGCAGTTCCGTACCGCGGCCGATCTCGCGTTTCTTCTGCGCAAGGAGCAGCCGGAGCAGCGCCGTCTTTCGCGCGCGGCGATCGAGACTTTGGCGATCGTTGCCTATCACCAGCCGGTGACCCGGGCGGAGATTGAAGACATTCGCGGCGTGGTGGTCTCCAAAGGCACCATCGATGCGCTGATGGAAGTGGGCTGGGTCAAGATCCGCGGCCGCAAGCGCACGCCGGGGCGTCCGGTCACGTATGGCACGACGGATGCGTTCCTCGTGCAGTTCGGGCTGGAAAGCGTGAGCCATCTGCCGGGCATGGATGAATTGAAAGCGGCTGGTTTTCTGGACGCGGTGCCGCCGTCCGGTTTGGAGATCCCCAATCCTTCGGACCAGCTGTCTCCCGACGAAGACCCGCTGGGGGAAGAGGCGGGCGAGGAATCCGCCTCAACAGAATTCTAGATATTGAAACGTCATTGCCGCCCCTGTGGCGACCATCCATCCGTCGCGCAAGGCGAAGCATGCGGAAGCATGCGAGAGCATGTTCGCAAATAGCGCGCCGCGCCGAGAAGAGTCATTTGCGCTCGCGGACGCTCGCGCGATGGGTGGCCGGGTCAGGCCCGGCCATGACAGAGTAAGCCGTGAGCTGGCTACTCGTCTTCCAGCTCGACCACCACGGCTTCGCCGAGCTCCAGCGCCAGTGCGAGCTTGCCCTCGCGCAAGGCGATGGCGTCGTTGCCGAACACTTCCGCGCGCCAGCCATGCAGCGCAGCGAGACCTTCATCCTCATAAGCGGCGATCTTTTCGATGTCGTCGCTGCTGGCGATGAGACGCGCCGCAACCTTGGCCTCTTCCGCTTTCAGCCGCAGCAGCGTTTTCAACAGATCGATCATGGACGGTGAGGGCTCGCGCCGGCGCCGTGGACGCTCGATCTCCGATGTCTTTGGCGGCGGTGTATTCAACCCGGCGGCGATGGCTTCCAGTAGCGCCTTGCCGGAGCGCGAGGCTGCAAAGCCCTTCGGCACGGCGCGAATGCGCTCCAAACCTTCAGCGTGCTCCGGAGGATGCGCTGCAATTTCCAGCAGCGCCTCATCGCGCAAGATGCGTTGGCGCGGCACATCGCGGGTTTGCGCCTCGATTTCGCGCCATGCCGAAACCGCTGCGAGCACCGCGAGAAAGCGCTTGTTCGTCGTGCGCGCTTTCAGCCGCTTCCAGGCATTGACGGGATCGAGTTCATATAAATCTTCGTCCTTCAACGCTGCGATTTCTTGCTGCACCCAGGATTCGCGCCCCGTACGGTGAAGCTCGCGCGCCAGCTTCTCGTACACTTCGCAAAGGTGCGTGACGTCGCCCAGCGCATATTCCAGCTGGCGATTGCTGAGCGGCCGGCGGCTCCAATCCGTAAACCGGGCCGACTTGTCGAGCTCGGCATTGGTCAGTTTGCGCACCAGCGTCTCATACGACGCGGAATCGCCGAAGCCGCAGACCATCGCCGCGATTTGCGTATCGAACAGCGGATCGGGGATCACATCGCCCTGGTGCCAGAAGATTTCGATATCCTGCCGTGCCGCGTGCAGCACCTTCACGAGCTCGGGCTTGGCGATCAGCCGGTAGATCGGCGCGAGATCGATCCCATTCGCCAGCGGATCGATGATCGCAGCCGGCCCTCCCGGCGCCGCCACCTGCATGAGGCAGAGCTTCGGCCAGTAGGTCTGGTCGCGCATGAATTCGGTGTCGAGGGCGATGTAGGGGGCGGATTCCAACTCGCCGGCCAGCTGTTCGAGACCGGCGGTGTTTTCGACAATACGCATCGGACTGTTCATAGCGGATTCGTTCGCGGGGCGCCTTGGCAAATGAGGGTCAGTGCACAGCCAGCCCGACGGTACGGCCGGGGAAGCCGGCGGCATCGAAGTAGCGGGTGCCACCGACCTGCTGGTAGTTGAGAACGGTTTTCGCACCGCTGGCCGTGGGTTTGGAGGCGACCCAGCCGTGCGAAACCATGATCTTCCGCCCACCGGGCAGCGCTTCCGTCAGGACACGGCCGGTGAGGCGGCCTTTGGGCGCGATGGTGAGATGAAGGATATGGGCGAGGGTCGGGGCGATATCGGCATTGCCGGAAGGGGCGGGATCGGCGAAGCGGGTTCTGAAGTCCGGCCCGGCCGCGGCCATGAAATTCATGGTATCGGCGCGGCTGAAGCTGCCATGCATGCCTTGGCCGGTGGAGAGCGAAGTGTCCGCCACTTCGGCTGCGCAAAGGGGCTCCGGCGTGCAGCCGGGTATGAGCGAGGAGCGGAAGTTCACCACGATAGCAGGCTGCGGTGTTTTCGCGGCGCCGCGCAGATCGATGGCGCTGAGCGGAAGCGTGCCGGGGATATCGCCGAAATCGTCGTTGACGAAAATGCCGCTGACGTAATCTTCCTCCATCAGGACGGCGACGATTCGCTTCGCCAGATCGGACGCATTCGCGCCCGGCAGCCAGATTTCATCCGAGCCGCCATTGCTCGCCACAATGATATCCGGATTGGATTCATCATTGCCGATATAGCCGTTGCCGTTTTGCGGATGCTCGCCTTGCGCGAAATTCACCGGCTTCTGTGTGTTGGGATCGAACAACGGCAGTTTCAGCGCATCCGCCAAATCGATGGCGAGAAATCCTGGCGGCAGATCGCGTTGGCCGACGGGCGGCGGAGCACTCTGCGTGTCCACCGCGTTCTGCGGTCCACCAGCCGCTTCGTAGCGTGCTGCGGCGCTGGTCTGGCTGTGTTTGTCGATGGTGGAGAAGCCGTGGTCCGCGGTGACGAACACATCGGTAATCTTGTCGAGTCCGAGTGATTTCAGTGTTGTAAGTAGCCCGGCCAACATATCGTCCGCATTCTCGATGCCGGCCTTGCTGGTCGCGCCATTGATGCCCGGCGTAAGTTTGCCGAGGCTGTCCTTTTGCGAATGCTGCGAGCCATCCGGATCGCGCGACCAGAACACAATCGCGAACGGTTTTCTGGCTTGCCTGAATTTCGGCAGCACGATCTTCGTCGCGATGTCCAGCAGGTACTTCTCCTGCGCATTGTTCGGCACCGATGTCTTCGGTGCGGTCGATGAAATACTCGCTGCTTTCATCGCGGAGGCGATATCTGGAGCCACGGGAACGCCGCTGTCCGTGCCGGTTGAATCGTCGACCACAATAGTGCTCATCCCGTCTCGCGCCGTTACGTCCTGTATCGGCGCCGCAGCAGTCTTGCCGAACGCGGCGGTTTGAAATCCGGCCTTGCGCGCCGCGGCCAGCAGCGATTCTTCATTCAGATAATTGCCGCCGAAATGATCGTTCATCTCGCCGAGGATGGTATCGTTCTCGAGAAAGGGCGTTTCGGCACCGCCCGCTTCCGGCACCGAGAAACCGGTGTAGAGCTGATTGCCGAAGTCTCCCGTGTCTCCGATGTAATGTCCCGTGGCGATGGCGGATGCGTTCACGGTGGTGATGGTGGGATAAAGCGAGTGCGGGTTGGTGAACCGCACGCCTGCGGATGCCAGCTTCCACATCGTGGGCGCGTCCTTGGCGTTGACGCTGTTAGCCCTCAGCCCGTCCGCCACAAAGATCAGCACATTGTGCGGCTGCGGCGTTGTCTTTGTCCTGGCATCCGCTTGCTGAATGGTGAGTAGGAGAGCGGCGGCAAACAGGCAGCGGAAGACCATGAAAATTCCCTTTGAAGCTGCTGGACTGTAACGGCTCCAAAGGCCTTTGGAAGTGGGGTTGACCGGACGCCGCCTTCCCGCCACATACCGCCCGTTCCCGAGGAATTCAGCCTTGTCTTCAGCCGGTAATCCCTATCGTTCGCGCAAGACCGATGGCGCGATGGACAATTGCGGCAGCCTGCGTGCAGCGGATGTGGGCCGGCGAGTGACCATTTCCGGCTGGCTGAACCGGCGCCGCGATCATGGCGGGTTGCTGTTCCTCGACCTGCGCGATCATTACGGCATTACGCAAGCCGTGGTGGAACCGGATTCGCCTGCCTTTGCCGAAGCCGACAAGTGCCGCTCCGAATGGGTGGTGACGGTGATGGGGCCAGTGGTGGCGCGCACGCCGGAAACCATCAATCCGGAAATGCCGACGGGCGAAATCGAAATCCGCATTCAGTCGATTGCCGTGCAGTCCTTGGCGCACGAACTGCCGCTGCCCGTGTTCACCGACATTGAATATCCGGAAGAGACGCGGCTGAAATACCGCTTCCTCGATTTGCGTCGCGAGCGGCTGCACAAGAACATCACCTTGCGGTCGAAAGTGATCTCGTCGATCCGCCGGCGGATGATCGAGCAGGGCTTCACCGAATTCCAGACACCGATCTTGACCGCGAGTTCGCCGGAGGGTGCGCGGGACTTTCTGGTGCCGTCGCGATTGCATCCCGGCAAGTTCTACGCGCTGCCGCAGGCGCCGCAGCAGTTCAAGCAGCTTATCATGGTGGCGGGCTTCGACCGTTACTTCCAGATCGCACCCTGTTTCCGCGACGAGGATGCGCGCGCCGACCG
Source organism: Rhizomicrobium sp. (assembly GCA_036269195.1). Lineage (GTDB taxonomy): Bacteria > Pseudomonadota > Alphaproteobacteria > Micropepsales > Micropepsaceae > Rhizomicrobium. Next base: position 591,896 of record DATASO010000012.1, on the reverse strand, counting down.
CTCGCCTGGCGAATTCTACCAGCTCGATCTGGAGATGAGCTTCGTCACGCAGGAGGATGTGTTCGCGGCGGTCGAGCCCGTGCTGCACGGTGTCTTTAGCGAATGCACGGAGGGCCATGTCATATCCGGCATGCCGTTCCGGCGCATTCCGTATGAAGAGTCGATGCTGAAATACGGCAGCGACAAACCGGACCTGCGCAATCCGATTGTGATTGCCGATGTCTCGGACGTGTTCGCGCGCGAGGATGTGGAGTTCAAGGCGTTCAAGAATTCGGTGGTGCGGGCGATCCCTGCGCCCGGTGCCGCCTCGCAGCCGCGGTCGTGGTTCGACCGTATGGTCGATTGGGCGCGGAACGAAATGGGCGCGAAGGGACTGGGCTACATCGTCTTCGAAGGAGAGACCGTCGTTGGACCGGGACCGGGCGCAAGCGGACCTGAATTCTATCGGCCTGATGTTCCTCGAAATCTAATAGGACGTGGTCCTATCGCTAAGTTCATCCCGCAACCGGCGCTGAACGAACTTGCCGCCAGAGCCGGATGCAAAGCTGGCGACGCGCTCTTCTTCTCCTCCGATGCCAAGAAGGATCGGGCCGCCGCACTGGCAGGGCAGGTGCGCACGCGCCTGGGCCGCGATCTCAATCTCATCGATCAGAACCGCTTCGAGTTCTGCTGGATTGTCGACTTTCCGATGTACGAGCTGAATGAGGAGGAGAAGAAGATCGACTTCTCCCACAACCCGTTCTCCATGCCGAATTTCGACCGCGCCAAATTCCTCGCGCTCGACAACAACGATGCGGAGACCATCCTCAATATCAAGGCCTTCCAGTACGACATCGTGTGCAACGGCGTGGAACTGTCGTCCGGCGCCATCCGCAACCACGACCCCGACATCATGCTGAAGGCCTTCGAGATTGCCGGCTATCCGCGCGAAGTGACGGAAGAGAAGTTCGGCGGCATGCTGAACGCCTTCCGCTACGGTGCTCCGCCGCATGGCGGCACCGCGCCCGGCATCGACCGCATCGTCATGCTGATCGCGGGCGAGGAGAATCTGCGCGAGGTCATTCTGTTCCCGATGAACCAGAAGGCGGAAGACCTGATGATGGGCGCGCCGTCGGAAGTGTCCCCCCGCCAGCTCCGCGAACTCCACATCCGCACGGTAAAGCCTGAGTAGCGAGATACCGTTGCGATTGTCGTTTCACCCAGGAGAAAAGCGCGATGCTGAACGTCTTACCCGAATTTTCCGACGATATCCTCGCCGTCGAATGGCAGGGTGAGGTGACTGCGGAGGATTACCGCAGCGTGCTGGTACCGGCCGCGCTCGCCAAGATTCGGCAGCACGGACATCTGCGTATGCTGGCCATCCTTGGACCCTCGTTCGAGACCATTACCGCGGGGGCGATGTGGGAGGATGCCAAGCTGGGCTTCGGCCACTTGAGCGACTTCAGCCGGGTCGCCGTAGTAACAGACATTCCGTGGATTCGGGACAGTGTGCGCCTGTTTGCCCCCCTGTTTCGCAATCCCGTTCGGGTGTTCTCGAATGCCGACCGAGCTGCCGCAGAAACGTGGATCGCCTCCCGAGAGGGCGCCGCCGACTAAGTTTCGATAAGGCTAACCCAGCTTGGTGAGGGGTCGAAGTTCCTGTTCGATATGCGGCTAACTGAGATCGGCGAACACGTTTCCGCTGCTCTGTTTGTTCGCTCTTCTCATGCCCAAATGTGTCATGGCCCGCGAAAGCGAGGCCAATCTGCTCCGCCTACGGAGCAATGTTGGGAATTGAGTGACCGATCGCCGGGATGGGAAGCTCGAGGGGGCGCACCGTTTAGCGGGGGATGACAGGGGAGGGCGGCTGCTATAGAAGCCTGCCTCCGGCCGTTCTGCCGGTATCGGAGCGTGGCGCAGCCTGGTTAGCGCACCAGTCTGGGGGACTGGGGGTCGAGAGTTCAAATCTCTCCGCTCCGACCACTTAAAACCATTTGTTTTGCTGCAAAACTGGCGTGTTCTCATTGCTCACGATTAGGTCGCAAATGGGAACGAATCGCCCTCAAAGTGCGACTTTGGGAACGGTGAGCCCCGGAAAAGTCCCGAACTTTGCGATATTCGCGGGAAGCGCTAATCGCACTATGTTCTTGAGCGGAGCAAGGGGGTCAAAATGAGGTTGCACTATTTTTTGGTGGCGGCTGCGATGCAGCCATTCATGCTTTCGGCGGCCTACGCGCAGCATCCGCACGGATACATAACGGGCAATGAGCTAATGCGGCGCTGTGCTGCATCCGCGCCGAAAGACGATCAAGTCTTTTGCGTAGGGTATGTTGCGGGAGTAGCGGATTATCTTGAGACTCTGCGCTCGTTTATGGGTGTGCACCCATGCTTGCCGCCAACCGCCGAGCTAGGGCAAGCGAAAGACGTTCTCATGGCATATATCGATAAACATCCGGAGACGCGAGATCAGTCCGGCGCGACACTTGCCGTCAGCGCGTTTCCGCAGGCGTGGAAATGCGACAAGCCCTGAGTTTTAGTCATCCCCTTATTTGTCGATGAATCGAAAGGCGAGGGTTTCCATCAGGCTCTCTGCGGAGCCAAAAAGTGAGACATGATTCAAGTTGAACTTGTCAAAGAACGTGAGCGCTTTGACCCGCTCACTGTAGGGAATCTCAATCTTGTAAAGTTTGTCCTGTATGCCGTCGCCGTAGTCGAAAACCTGCTGGTGCGGAACAAACCACCAAATATCGTCGCGTTTTTCGACGCATACCGTGTAGCATGATTTCTGCTGAAAATGCCGAGTATGGGTTCTCAATCCAAAACCCCCATGTGTGACAATGAAGGGGCCGTCAGACTTACTTGTTTTGACGTGATTAGGGGTTTCGGAATACGCAAAAATTGCGACCATCGGGTCAGGCTGAGTTTCAGTATCGACTCGGCGTGCTTCCGCAAATGCAAAATACGCGGCGATATACGGCGAGCTAGTCCAATCCAGAAATGGGGAAGGGAAGCCGTGATGGCGCAGATACGCCATATAACTCAGTGCGCCGTTCGCCAAAAAATAGCGGTTGAACCGGCCCTCAAACTTCTCCCATTTGGGCTCAGGCCACGTCCCTCCTGTGAAATTTTCTACAAGGGGCAACGTTTGCGTCATTAGGTCGAAATACTGTCCAACGCTGAACTGTGCCGCGTAACGTCGTTCAAGGGTTGTTTTGAGACGCCAGTCACGCCTTGAATGTCCCCGGAACCAACATCTTGTGCTTGGGGTAGAATGCTTGGCTTCCAGCTTACGAAGCCGCTTTTCACAGTCCTCCCACGTTTTCACAGGGATGATTTCAGCGGAACCCATTTGCGCGTCAACTCTTCGAATCAAAGCGAAGTGTAGCGTCGAAGCGAAAGTTCAATCGAATCCGGATGCACTAGAGGCCCCTCGCGCGAAAACCCGCAACGGGGGGGCAATTCCACGGCTATATCCGAATACCTTAGCGCGGGCCGCGGGCGACAATGCGCAATTCTTCGCCGTATTTAAGCGTTGTGGTCACATCGGCCACCTCAATGCGCATGGAATTCTAGTTTAGGATGCACTTCGTCACAACCCATTGTTGTATTGGCGCAGGTCGCGAGCAAATGTGGGGCGAAACGTTTGGCGACATCGCCGTGCTTGGTCTCCCCTATGGAATGGCGCGGCAGTGAACGTCCGCGAGACCTTTCGCGTCGACACGAACCAGACACCATTGCGCGGCGCCCTCGGCGTTCGACACTTTGAAAACGTCCGGGAAGGTTCGCACATCCCCCTTTTGGTCCAGGATCCGTCCGAAATATCTGGGGCTGAATCCGGCATGCGAAAAGGCAGGTGCGGCCATGGCCTTCTTCATCGAGGCATAGACATCATCCTCGTAATATTTTTCGCGCATTGATTTGGAAGCGAGATCGGCGAAGTAATTGTTCACGACGGCCGCCGAATCTTGCGGAGCCACTGCAGCGGATTGTTCCGGCAGCCGCTCCATCTTCGCCTTGATGCGGTGGCTGACGAGCCCCATCTGCGCCTGAACGATCTCACCGTCGAAGGTACCGTTTCCATCCCAGACGGCATCGTAGGTGGTGTGATTGAGCGCGCCGCCCCAGCGCATCCTCAGCTTGCTGCCGTCGAGGGTGACGTCTGGAACCTGCTGCAGAAAATCGTCGGCGCAAACGATCGAGACGCCGTCGCCGCGCTTTTTGAAATTGCAGAAATCGCCGGTGACAGGTCCGGCGAGCCCAGGCCATTCCGGCAGCACCATTTTCCAGTCGCCGTAGAGTCCGGTGACGGAGACGATCACTTCCTCCGTGGGCGTTTGAGGAGTGGAAGGGTCCGCAAGCAGCTGTTGAGCACAGCAAACGGCGCCCGCCATCAGCGCTATCCCGAAAAAGGAGTGAGTTGCATCTTTCATCATTTATGAGCGCCGCAAGCTGCTGTTCCAAGATAATCCAATGTATCTCCTTTGCCGCGCCGGATCGATGTTGCCAGATCGCGAGTTACCGTAAGCTTCATGCAAGCGACGGGGGAGGCGCATGCGTTCAATGGCAAGACGATTCCTTCTTGCGGCGGCGGCTGTCGCGGCTCTGGTCGGGCATGGCGGCGCCACGGTTGCGCAGGAAGCGCAGGAGAACGGCACGTTCACCGTGCTGTTCGAGAACGACGTTTTCTACCGCACGGATCGCGACTATACGAACGGCGTGCAGCTGGCGTGGACGTCGCCGGTGCTGGCGCCGGAAGACTGGGCCGTGCAGCTCGCCAACAAGCTGCCCTTCTTTTCCTACAGCTCCGACGTGCGCAAGGTGTACGCGCTGGGGCAGGACATCTTCACGCCCAGCAACATCGCGCTGAAAAATCCGCCGCTCAACGATCATCCCTATGCCGGCTACCTTTACGGCGCCGTCGGCGTGCTGGGCAAAACGCCGGCCATCGATGGCGCGCCGGACCGGCTGGATCAGCTGGAGCTGCAGCTTGGCGTGGTGGGGCCTGCCTCGCTTGCGGAAGAGACGCAGAAGTTCATCCATTCCATCCTGAACGACACCAGGCCCGAAGGCTGGGGCACCCAGCTGCACAACGAGCCCGCGCTGCTGTTCGAATACGAACGCAGCTGGCGCTTCCGGCGCAAGCTGTTTGGCGATCTGGAATTGCAGGCCGATCCGCATCTGGGCGCCGCGGTTGGCAACGTCTACATCTTCGCCAATGCGGGCGCGATGGCGCGCGTGGGCTTCAACCTGCCGGACGATTTCGGGCCGCCGCGTATCGATCCAAGCCTGCCGGGCTCCTATTATTTCGAGCCGCGCAAGGAAGGCGCGCTGGGCGGCTATGTCTTTGTGGGCGTGGACGGGCGCGCGGTGGCGCACAACATCTTCCTCGACGGCAACACCTGGCAGGACAGCCGGCACGTCGACAAGAACATCCTGGTGGGCGATCTGGAGTACGGCGCGGCGGTGACGTGGAACCGCTTCCGCCTTGCCTACACGCACGTCTTCCGCACGCGCGAATTCAAGACGCAGCGCGGCGCCGACCAGTTCGGCGCCCTGAGTTTGTCCGTGCGATTTTAAAGCATCCTGGCCAATAAACCGTCTAATTGGCCGTGGCTGAGGGGGCGCCGATCGCGTTCGTTTGTGCTATGATCTGCCAGGGAGCTGGGAAGGAGGGATGCCATGCCTGCGAACCAGAAGACAATGTTGCCCGTTGCCGCCGCCGTGCTTTGCACGGCCATTTTCGGTTTCAAGGCGTTGGGTACCGCCGCGGCCAAGGCACAGTACATCACACTCGACATCAATGGTGACGGCGCCGTTCCCGGCAGCATCAACGCCAAGGGATTCGTCGCTGGCAGGTATGCCGCAAACGGCTTTGTTCGCTCCCCCTCGGGCAAAATCACGACCTTTAATATCGACGGGGCGATCAATTACTTTGTGGAAGCCATCAACAACAATCGCGAGGTCGCCGGCTTCTATGCACCGGCCGGTGGGCCCAATCACGGTTTCGTCCGAACCTCCAATGGAACGATTACCACGTTCGACCCTTCCGGATCGGTCGGAACCTCGGTTTGGGGGATCAACGGCAGCGGTACGGCGACAGGCGGCTGGTTCGACAGCAATTTCAATCAACACGGCTTCTTGCGAACGGCGAAAGGCAGAATCGTGTCGTTCGATGTCGCAGGCGCAGCGGGCACGGAGGGATACAGTATCAGTACAAGCGGTGTTGTTGCTGGAACTTCGGTTACTTCGAACAACATCGTCCGGGGCTTCGTGCGCGCCGCCGATGGAACCCTGACTGGATTCGATTGCGCCGCAGGGGCGGTAGACACGTACGGCCTCAGCATCAACGATGCGGGGACGATTGCCGGGTACTGCATCGTCAATGGTGGGTTTCACGGTTACATTCGCGCGGCCGACGCATCCATCACGACCTTCGACCCGCCGGATTCGCACGGCTATACATTCGCATGGGGAATCAACAATCTGGGCGCGGTGACCGGCTATTACGACGATGATACCGGAAAATCGCACGGTTTCCTGCGCACCCCTTCCGGCAAGTTCAAGGAATTTGAGGTGCCGAAGGGGCCTGGCGGGTTTCCGCACGGTCCTAGCGGAGCTCCGCACGGCACCTTTCCGGTGAGCATCAACGATTCCGGCACAATCGTTGGCACCTACACCAGCGGCGGTACACTCGGGTTCCTCCGCATTCCGTAATCCTGCCCGGACCATTGACGGTCCAGTCGCCGTGCTCCGTTTCGCCCGGCCGCCTTAAGCACGCAGCTCGTCCGGTTCTGGACTTACGCCGCTTTGGCGGTGGCGATGTAGCGGTCGATCACGCCGTCGAGGATATCCAAGGGCACGCGGCCACAGCCGAGACCGGCATCGTGGAAATTCTTGATGTTGTATTTGGCGCCGAGTGCGGTCTTCGCGCGATCGCGCGCCTTCGTCCACACCGTGTGGCCGATCTTGTAGCTGCAGGCCTGACCCGGCGTGGCGCAATAGCGTTCCACTTCGCGCGTGGCGAAGCTCGGCGCAGAACCGTCGTTGTCGACGAAATACTGGATCGCCTGCTCGCGGCTCCAGCGCAGGTGATGGATGCCGGTATCCACGATGCAGCGGTTGGCGCGGAACAGCTGAAACTTGAGATAGCCGATGCGGCCGTAGGGATCGTTGTCGTACATGCCGATTTCGTCGGCCAGCTGCTCCGCATAGAGCGCCCAGCCTTCCGCGTAGCCTGAGAAACCGATGGCTTTGCGGATGAGCGGCAGGTTCTTGTTGGCGAGCGCAAGCCCGCCTTCCAGCTGATGCCCCGGCAGGCCTTCGTGGAACACGGTGGTGGAGAGCGCGAGCCGCGGCCACTCCGCCGTGTCGTGCAGATTGAAGTACACGATGCCGGGGCGCGAGCCATCCAGCGTCGGCGGCTGGCTGAAGGCGGAAGCGGCGCCGGGTTCTGTGGCGGGCGGCACGCGACGCACTTCGAAAGAGTAGGGCGGCACGTGGCTGAATACGGTAGGAAGGCGCGGCTTGATTTCCGCCAGCCGCTGGTTGCAGTAGGCGATGCACTGCGCCTTACCGTCGTCGGTGTTCGGATAAAGCTGCTTCGGATCCTTGTAGAGCGCGGCGATGCGTTGACCCACCGTGCCTTGTGTCAGGCCTTGAGCGCGCAGCAGCGTATCGAGCCGCGCTGCGATCTCCTTCGCCTGATCCAGACCCAGCTGGTGAATTTGATCGGCCGTCATATCGGTGGTCGTGGCCGAGTGTAGCGCGGCCGCATAGAACGCTTCGCCGCCGCGGATTTTCCACAAGCCCGCATCGTGGGTGGCGTGGGCGCGCATGGCGCGGGCTTGTGCAATCTGGCGATCGAGCGCCGGTGCGATCTGCTGTGTGTAGATTTTCGCCGCCTGCGTTGCGTAGGTGTCCGGCAGCGCCTTCTCCTTCGCCCGCCGCGCGATGGAGGTGACCAGCAGAGATTTGTCGGGCGTGGTGCGGATGGCCGTGAGCTGCTCCAGGGTTTTGTCGAGCAGAAAGTCCGGCGGCACAACGCCCAGATTGGCATCGTGCTTCATGCGGTTGGTTTGATCGTCCAGCTCGCGGGCGAAGGCGGCAAGCCGCGCAAGATAAGCATCGGCATCCTCCCGCGTTTCGATGCGATGCTTGGTGTCGAGAAAATCCGGTATGGTCTGGTACACGCCGGTGAGCTGGCTCACCACATAGGGCGAAGGGCCGAAGCCAAAGCCGCCATAGGTGAAGGGCGCCAGTTGCGCGCGGCTTTCGCCGACATACACCAGCGTGTCGTAATTCACCCGGTCAATGCCGGCGAGCTGCGCCGGGTTGATGGTTTTCAGGCGCGCAAGCTGGCTGGCATTCAGCGCCTTGGCGCGCCGCACGCCGGTCATGGATTCATCGCGCAGCTGACTCTTGAGACTGGCGTTGGCGCCTTTGTCGAGGCCGAGCAGGGTCGCACCTTCCGGATTCTGATGCAGGTTCTCCTGAAAGAACGCGTCCATCATCGCGTTCAGCTTGGCCGCTTCTGCATTGAGCGTTGGTGCTGCCGCTGGCGCAGGCATTTGCGCCCAGGCGGGAATCACAAAGGCTGGAAGTACCGCCGCGGTTGCGGCGGACGAGCGAAGCAAATCGCGGCGCGTGACGATGGCGTTCATGTTTTCGGAAATCCCCTGAACTTCGGTTTGCCTGACGGTGCGCAATCTAGCGCAGCGCGCCGCAATGTCGCGTGCAGAATCTGTCGCAAAATGTAGCGGGAAACCGTTGTTAGCTCAGGCCGGCAGGCACGTCGGGGTAGCAGGTGAAGGCATCGCCCAAGGTGTTGAGCATGGGGCCGAGCCACGGCTCGAAATGCCGCCAATGCTCGATCGCCTCGCGGGTGATCGGGCGGCGCACCTGTTCGGAGCTGGGCGTCATCACCGCGCGGTCAGTTTCGTAGAAGCGCAGGCAGTTCTCCTCGAATGGCAGCTCCAGATAATCCAGCAGGCGGCGCACTTCGCCTTCCGTGTCGCTGACAAGATTTTCATAGATCACGCGGTGAATCTTGCCGGGCAGCACGGCATCGAAATGCGCCATCAGCTCGGCGTAGTCGCGCCACGCGCGGGCGTATTCCGTCAGGCGCAAATTGGTCATTTTGAATTGGAGGGTAAACTGCGACCAGCACGCGGCCGCGGGATTGCGCCGCGCATCGATGATTTTGGCGTTGGGCAAAATCAACGCGATCAATCCCACATGAAAATGGTTGCCGGGATCCTTGTCGATGAAGAACGGTCTGTCTGTTTTCCGGTGCAGCCGCGCCCGCTCCAGATAGTGCTCACCGAACTGCGTCCGCGTCTCGGGCGGAAGCTTCGCGAGATTTTCAAAGTACTGCGAGCCGCCAGCCGGTCCTTCGATATCGGCGATCTCGGCCACGATGTCCGGGATGTAAGGCAGCTCTGCCGTCCCCTCGACCGCCGAGTGGCTTGCGAGAATCTGCTCAAGCAACGTCGAGCCGGAGCGCTGGCGGCCGACGATAAAAATCGGATCGCGGGCAGGGCATCCGCCTTCGGCGCGGGCATCGAAGAATTCGCGGCTGAATGCGGCCTTGGTGCGGCGCGTTCCGGCGGTGATTGCCTCCGGATCGTAGGTGAAGCGCAGCCGAGCCGCCGCATTGGCCTTGGCGTACAGCTCGAATGCGCGGGGGTAGTCGCCGCGATCCTCATAGGCTTTGGCGAGCGCGAACTGCATGTTCATGCGGGCTTCTGGGGTAAGGTCGAAGCCTTTCAGGCGCTGTTCCATCGCGGCGGTTTCTGCTTCGCTGAAGTGAAACGTCTTCAGGTGCGCGAGATTGCTGTACGCAAGCCCCATGCTCGGCTGGAGCTCAATCGTCTTGCGGTAGGCGGCGATTGCGCCTTCCTGTTTGCCGGTGGCGCGCAAAGCATGGCCGTAATTCATCCAGGATTCCGCGCGCGCAGGGTTCTCCTGCGCGAGTTCTTCGGCGATCGCGCGCGCCTGCTCCACCTGGCCCAAACTTTCGTGCACTCTGGCCTTCAGCTGGCGGAACAGCGGGTTGCGGCTGTCCTGTGCAAGCACGCGATCGGCTTCGGCCGTCGCCGCATCGAAGCGGCTCAGGTTGATCAGCAGGTCCGCATAGTTGAAGCGGGCAGCCGCGAAATCCGGCGCCAGATCGAGGGCGCGCGCGAGCAGCGCGGCAGCTTCCTTGCGCCGGCCGCGTCCGACTACGGCGTAAGCCAGAAAGGCGAGTGCATCCGGATCGTCAGGATTGCCTGCGAGATATTGCCGAAGCGCCTGCTCCAGCTGCGCCGGTGGAGCGGCCTGAACATTCGGCAACAACTGCCGCAATCGCGGGCTGCGGATGGGCCGCTGCGCGTTCAAGGCAGCAGCGGCTGCAGCAAAGGCGTCCGGAGGCGCGGCGGCTGCGGCGGATTTGGCTGTCTTGCTCAAAAGAACTTTCCCAATTTCATTTTACGCACTTTATCATTTTCTTCGCATGACCGCTCAAAATGCCCAGATTCGGCGAGGTCGGCGGCCCTCGGCCAAATCGCGGAAATGCTGCCCGGGATCTAGCGAAAAGCTTAGTCCTTGTTCATGATCCGGCCCCAAGGTCCATGCTATACTCGCAGCACGCGTTCCTTGCTGCCGGGGTTGGAATGTTCGAGCGAAGCATCGCGAAGGTACTGGCGTATCTCGCAATGGCAGGGGGGTTCATCCTGCTGATCGTTTTCGGTGCGTTCATGTTGGAGTGCGCTTCGTGGGGACAGTGCCCGCCCGTTCCAGGCTTTAACTTTAAGCACGAGACGCAAGCCGTTCAGCCCTAGAGAGGGCTTTGCCGGCAGAACGAAGCGCGTTGTTTTCTTCGCCCTGCCGGCCTCTCTACTTAGTTGGTCAAGCCGAACACCGTGACAGTTCCTGCGGCGGGGACGTATACACGGCCGTTGGCAATCAGCGGCGTGAGATAAGATCGGCTCCCATTCGACCAGGTTCCGGCATTCGCCTTGAACAACGGATTGCCGAGATTGATTGCGTCATACGCTTCCAGCACTTCGGTCGGATTGCCGCGCTCGATGGCCCACACCACCGCGGTGCCGGACGTGGTGGCGTTTGAAGAGACGACGGGGAAAGAGCCGCTGCCGCCGCCGCTGTCGCTGCTGGTCGCGATCTGATTCAGTTGGCCGTTCACCGTGTCGACGCTGTACGCATGCAGCTGGCCGCCACCCTGGTAATACACAATCCCGCCGTTCGCGCCGTAATAGGCAGGGCCGCACCAGCAGCCGCCGATGCTCAATTTCTGTAGCGCCTGATAGCCATTGTGGCCCTCAAGCCCATCAAGGTGGCTCGAATCCAGCAAATATGCTGTACCGGCCTTGCCCATGCCGATGATCATCGGCGGAGCGGCTTGGCCAGCGACAACCGGAATCAACATGGCGCCACCGGAGCCGAAGTCGGCGTCATTACCGTTCAGTTGGGACCAGTTGCTGGGCGTGAACGTGCCAACGGGTTTCTTCGCGAGATCCGGGGCGAGCGCGAGCACGCTTTCGCCATACCCTTTCATGCCGCGCCCCAGATTGTAATTGCCGTTGCCGGTGATGGCGTACACGTTTCCGCTCGGATCGATCGCCGGCGAATAGCCCGCCATCCACACGCTGGAAAGCTGATAACCCGCCTTCGCCTCGATGGTGTTGAATTTTCCGGTGAGCTTCAAGGTATTCGCATCGTAGCGGAGCACCCATCCGGAGATGTTGCCAGCATTGCTATCGCAATGTGAGCCGATATCCACGTAGATGGAGCCATTGTTGTACGCGAGTGACGAGCGGTTCCATTGGTTCTGCGGATCGAAATGAAGGATTTGTCCCGTTTTCAGCTTGGCCTTTGGATTGATTTCGCGCGTCTTGTGGATGTCGTTTCCGGTCCCGAGATCAAGCGCGTGAATTTGGGTGTGGAATGAGAACTGCGCCGGTTCCGTCGCAGCGACAAGGTAGATGGTGGCGGAATTGCCGTTGCGGACGATTACCGGCGTGCTTGAGATGCCATATCCGCCCTGAATGTCCCCGCAACCGACATCCGCCGTCGATTGCTGCTTGCCGAGATTGCGCTGCCAGAGGATGGAGTAATCCTGCGCGTCATAGGCATAGACGGTGTTGTTGCCGGTGACGACGATCAGCACATTGTGCGTACTGCCGTCCGGCATCTGGAAATTGGAAACCATGAGCGGCTCGGCCAAAATGTTGCCATCCACGGTTAGCGTCGTCAGCTGACCGAAATTGGCCGATCCCACCGTCGCCGCTGTCAGGTCCGTCTCGCTCTGATTCCAGCCTGTCGGATAGTTGTCATTGTGGTAGCGGAGAACGTCGATCGGTGTGCCGGAGTAGCGGCGTTTCAGCCCCTTTGCGGCGGCGGGATGGAGTCCACGATTGGAAAGCGCCGGTGCGGCGGCCTCCAGGCCGGGCTGAAGGCTGTGTGAAATCTTATGCTGCGGCGTGCCATTGCGGGCGAGGCTGCCTTCCGGCAGGGGCCAGTGCAGCTGTGCGGCGCCGGCCATCATCGAAATTGTGCAGGAAAGCGCGAGTGGAAGCCCGAGCAGCAGGGCGCGGCGGATCATGAAGACTCCCCAGGATGTGTGCGGCGCGAGAACCTAGGCGGGATCATGGCTTTGCGAAAGCGCAAAAACGCCATTAGTGCTCTTTTTCAATGGGCGCTCCGCAAATTACAGTAGGGTGTTCGGCTCAAGCCGCCCATTTGAACTGAAGCGAGGGAAGTAGCATGCGCAGACCAGTATCCTCGATGGCGTCCATTCTTGGGATATTCATGCTGGGGCTGACCGGCGCACAAGCTGCCGTCCTGCTGTCAATTCCAAAGTATCCGGGCGCGACCGCCACTTACGTCCGCGCCATCAATGACAAGGATGTGGTCACCGGTTACTACACCTCCGACGACGGCAATACCCACGGCTTCGTGGGAACGCTGGACGGCAATTACACCTCGTTCGATGCACCGGCCAATGGAACGATGCCGCTCGGCATCGACAACGACGGCTATATCACCATCAGCACGAATTACGCTTCCGAGTGTCCCATCTCCGGTTGCGCCTATATCCGCGCGCCGGACGGAACGATATCAGAAATCCACAAGGGCAAGCACATGCTCGATTCAGTGGTACAGGGCATTCTCGACAAGGACCGGTTCGTTGGCGACTATGCCGTCGATGGCGAAGCCCCGAATGTAAACCCCGTCTTCTATGGGTACCTGGGCAAAGGCGACCGCTACCGCAGCAGTATCACTTTGCCCTTCACCACCACCCAGACGCGGCCTCGTGGCATGAACAAGGCCGGCACAATCGTGGGCTATTACAGCGAGATGGGTAACGGCACGTTCCCCGGATTTGTGCTGCAGGATGGCGTCGCCACGTCCGTGTCTTATCCGGACGATAATGCCTGGCAGGTTTACCTCGAAAGCATCAACGACCGCGGAATGGTCGCGGGTTCATGGGTAGACTTCGCGCTGACCGAGGAAAATGCCTTTCTGTACGACACGGCGCAAAACACATTCGCGAGCATCGACGTGCCGCACGGGCATTATGTGCTGGCGAACAGCATCAACAACAAGGGCGTTGTTGCCGTCTCGACAGAGAGGGCGTCCTACATCTACTGCCTGAAGAGGAGCACCTGTCCCGTGGTGGCAGGCGGAGCCATCGAGGTGCCAACGGTGTGGAAGCCCGCTTCGCCGGAAAACGTACGGTCCGTACTCTGCCGCGATGGGTGTATCCGTCCGGAGCGGTACTGAAAAGAACACCCGCGCCGGCCGTGCCGATGCGGGTGTTTGAACTATTCTAATGCGTTGATTACTTTGCGAGCGTCGGGTCCTTGGGGCCGTTGCTTGTGTGTTTGATGACGGTCGCTGTGCGGTCGGCCGTGCATCCGCCCGGTTTGCTCTTGTAATTATCGATCGAGATCAGGCCATAAGTGCCGAGGCCGCCACCGCCGCCGAAGCTCGTGCCGTAGTCGTAGGTGTAGGTCTGCTTGCCGCTTGCGCTCTTGATTTTCAACGTGGCCACGGTGCCGCAGAACGAAAGAGTGATCTGTGCCGGGCTGGAGACCGGTGAGTTCAGTTGGAAGTAGTCACCGCCGCCGTTGTTGCCAGTATAAAAGGCGCCGTATTCGAACGCGCCGTCGCCATTGGCTTCCTGCAGCTTGACGAAGGCATTGTTGCCGCTGGCGATGTTGCCCGAGGCAACAGCACCGTACTCCAGGTCTGTGCCATTCAGGATCAGCGTTGCTGAGACTGTCGTATCGCTGGCCGATTTCTTGTCATAGCCGATCGACAGTGAATCGCCCTGCAGCTGGTTGTTGTTGATGTACAGCCGTCCCGACGTGACCACCCACTTCTTGCCGAGGTCCGAGCGATCGAAGTTGTCCTTGGCGGCCATCGCAGATGTGCTGCACAGTGCAGCAGCAGCCACAAAGCCCAACGCTAGCGTCTTTTTCATCATAACCCCCGTTATGGTTGAGGAGCACCCACTGCGCTCCGCACGGGGGATGTTAAGGCGATGCAGGCGGCATGAACAATGGGTAATTTTTGAAGTTTTTCAGAAGCGCAGCGGATATCGTTCGGAGTGCCCGTTCCGTCAGCTGCATCAAAACATGGCTTTGCAGTTTCAGGCGCAGGATTTTCCCCTGCAATTTGCCGCAACATGATCACATCTGTGAATCTGTCGCGGAAATAATGCTGTAACGAATTGGACCATAGAGTATGGTGCAACTCGGCGAGAGTTGTGTCGAAGGAGTAATTTTATGTCGCGTGCTGTTGTCGCGCTCGCGGCCGGTGTTCTGGCCGCAAGCTTTACGATCCCTGCGTTTGGAGCCGAACTTGTCACCAACAATTTCGGCATTCCGGTTGCGCCGCAAGGCGGCAACGCCAGTATTCATCAGTGGGGCGGGGTGGACGATTCCTTCGCGGTGAATCCGGACGGCGATGAGGCGCCCCCTCCCGGCAAGCACAAAGTTTCGCCGCTCGCCCAGAATCAAGACGACAGCGACGACAACGATCCCGGCGATCCGGACCCGGATCACTTCGACGAGATTCTGCCGATCTGATTCGCCGCGCGCGGGCTAGCCGCCCGCAAGGGCGTTGGCCAGCACCAGTTCGTCGTCCGCCTGCACACGATGCGATGCCATTTCGCGGGCGCGCACCACGATTCCCTCGTGCACGCAGACGAGGTTGTGGCGCACCTCGCCCTGCTCATCGAACAAATGCAGCGCAAGCGCCGGCCGATTTTCGGCCAGATCGCTGAGAACGGCCGCGACGGTGGCGCCATTCGCCTGCAGCCAGCGCTCGCCGCCCGTAGCGTGGCGAAGCACCGGCGGCAGCTGCACGCGCACCGTCACGTGACGTAAGCCTCCACGCTCATGATGCGCGGCAGGCCGGAGGCAATTTCTCGCCAGCTCTCGCCAAGATTGTTGCTTGCATAAATCGAGCCCGCGGTGGTGCCGAAATAGAGGCCGCCCGGATCCATCTGGTCGACGGCCATGGAGCCACGCAGCACGCCCGCGAAACAATTGGCCGGCAATCCATTCCGGAGCGGCTCCCAACGCTTCCCACCGCTGCTGCGGTAGACGGCCAGCTGTCCGTTGCGCGGAAAGCGGTAATTGTCGCCGTCCAGTGGCACCACAAAGGTGGCGCCGGATTTGCGGTCGTGAACCAGCGGGAAGCCGAACGAGCAGCGGTGGCCATCGCTCATTTCCGCCACCGGCAGGCCATCTTCCCACACGCGCCAGGTGTCGCCGCCATCCTCGCTGCGATACACCCCGAAATGCTCCTGCCGGTACAGCACGGAAGCACTGTACGGGTTGTTGGCGACATGGTGCACGCAATTGCCGCCGAAGCCATGCACGCCATCGTCCTTGCGCATCCAGGTCTTGCCGCCATCGTCGCTGCGGAAAAATCCGGCAGCCGAAATGCCGACCCACATGCGATACTGGTTTTGTGCGTCGGTCAAAATGGTGTGAAGGCCAAGCCCGCCGAAGCCGGGAAACCAGTTTTCACGCCCCGGCTGTTCATTGAACCCATCCACCGGCTGCCAGGTTTCGCCCCGGTCGCGCGAAACGAACAGGCCCGCTTCCGAAACGCCGGCGTAAAGCGCGCCATGCGCCGGGTGGAGCGTCCATATCTGATCGACGAAACGGCCGCCGCTTTTCAGCTTGCCCTCGAAATCCATCTTGGCGACAAGCCGATGGTGTTCCGGATTGCCGCGATCTTCGGGCCGATAGCGTGGCGCGGACTCCAATTGCTTCCAATTTGAAAGATCGCCGCTGGCGAAGAGCGCGACGCCGAAATTCGGGCTGTTGACCGCAGCATAGGTGCGCCCGCCATCGTCGCGCGCCGATGCCGTCACCGGCCAGCCGCGTAGATCGAAGCTCATCTCCCAAGTCTCACGATCCTTGCTTGTCAGGATCGCCGCCCCCTTCGCCGTCCCCACGATCACCGCTACGCCCATTTCCACCTCCAATTGCCCGAACTCAGCATACCGCTATTCTCGCAGGTTTGCCGTGTGCCGCCAACGGACTGTGTCCGGATGCGGCTCCGCTGAATTGGTTGTGGCTACTCAATTCCCGATCATGCGGTTTCGTTTGTGAATGCAACCGAGCGTCAGGCGCGGCGCTGCGGCTTCCGCTTGCCCGCCACCTTCGGGTGGGACGGCGCGCGGCGTAGCAGCGTGTTCGCTTCGGCCAGTTCGAAACGCAGGCCACCGGTGAGCGGCGCGGCTTCCATCAGGCGAACGGTCAACTTGTCGCCCATGGAATATTTCGTGCCACTGCGGTCCCCGATCAGCGCATGCTGGCGTTCGTCATGCCGGAAGTATTCGAAGCCAAGCGTGCGAGCGGGGATAAGCCCTTCCGCGCCGCTTTCCGGCAGCCGCACGAACAGGCCGAAGCGGGTGACGCCGGTGACGCGCGCTTCGAAGGTGGCGCCGACCCGGTCCTCCATATAGGCAGCCACATAGCGGTCGTTGGAATCGCGCTCGGCGGCCATCGCGCGCCGTTCGGTCATCGAGATGTGATCCGACACTTCACCCAGCTTCGCGGCTTGAGCATCGCTCAATCCGCCGTCACCCAGCTTCAGCGCGCGGATCAGCGCGCGATGCACCACCAGATCGGCGTAACGACGGATGGGTGAGGTGAAGTGCGCGTAGCGCTGCAGGTTGAGACCGAAATGGCCGACGTTCTCCGGCGCATAAACGGCCTGCGCCTGTGTGCGCAGCACCACGTCGTTCATCGGTGCTTCGTTCGGTCCGCCTTTCGCCTGGGCGAGAATGCGGTTGAAGGCGGCGGGCTTCACCACCTGGCCCTTGGCGAAGCTCATGCCGATGGTGCGGAGGTAATCCGCAAAGGCGTACAGTTTTTCTTTCGAAGGCGCCTCGTGAATGCGATAGATCAGGGGTGTGCGCGCCTTCTCCAGCGTTTCAGCGGCGGCGACGTTCGCCATGATCATCATCTCTTCGATCAGCCGCATGGATTCCAGCCGCTCGCGGAAGGCGATGGATTTCACTTTCCCGTCGTCGCCGATGACAATGCGCCGCTCTGGCAAATCCAGCGACAGCGGATCGCGCCGGTCGCGGGCTTTCGCCAGCGCCTGATATGCCTTCCACAGCGGCGCGAGCACGTTCTCGGCAAGTACGCTGTTGTCTTTACCGTCGAAGGCATTCTGCGCCTGCTGGTAAGTGAGGGTGGCGGCGGAGCGCATGGTGCCGCGGACGAATTCGTGCCGCCTCTTGTTGCCGTCGCGGTCGAATACCATGCGCGCGGCCAGACATGGGCGGTCCACTTCCATCAGAGAGCAGAGATCGGCCGACAGCTTTTCCGGCAGCATGGGCACCACGCGATCTGGGAAGTAAGCCGAGTTGCCGCGCTTGAACGCCTCGCGGTCGAGCGCCGAGCCGGGCGTCACATAGTGCGCCACATCGGCGATGGCGACGATGACGACATGACCATCTTTGTTTTTCGGATCGTCATCCGGGCCGGCCCACACCGCATCGTCATGATCCCGGGCGTCTTCCGGATCGATGGTGACGAGCGGGATCTTGCGCAGGTCCGTCCGGCCACGCGCGTCCACCGGCTTTGCACGTTCCGCTTCATCCAGCACTTCGCGGGAGAATTCGGTGGGAATGCCATGCGCATGAATGGCGATGAGACTGACAGCCTTGGGCTCGTTCATCGAGCCAAGGCGCTCAATCACCCGCGCGCGCGGCAGACCAGAAGCGCGGCCTGACAATGGCTCGCATAGTACCAGTTCGTTGGCTTGCGCGCCGGCGCGGTCGCGTTGCTCGACCACGAATTCGTATTTGCTCTTGCGATCGATGGGCGCCACGCGGCCGCCGCGGTCACTCTGATGGAAGACACCGAGCACCTTGTGGACGCTGGCGCCGAGCCGCTTGATGATACGCGCTTCATAGCCTTCGCGGACTTGTGTCAGCCGCGCCAGCACGCGTTCGCCGGCACCCAATGCCGGGCCGTGGCTTTCATCTTCGGGGCCGGGAACGACAATAATCTGCGGTGGTGCTTCGTCGTGTTCCCAGCGCTGCGGGCGCGCGAGCAACTCGCCGTCAGGGTCCTGCCCGGTGATTTCGAGCACGGTCACTTCCGGAAGTGCGCCGGGCCGTTCGTAGGACCGTTTGCGGCCGCGGGCGACGGCGCCTTCCGATTCCAGTTCCTTCAGGATGCGCTTGAGGGCAATGCGCTCGTTGCCGCTGACATGTAGCGCGCGGGCGAGGTCGCGCTTTGTGCCGCTCGGATTGGCCGCAAGCGCCTCCAGCACCGTCTCGCGCGTGAGGGTTTCCTTCTCGCTTTTCTGTTTTCTTCTCAAACTCTGATCGCAATCAAGATTGTCATCCCCGGTGAGCATCGCGCGCCGCGCGATGTGAGGGAAGCCCAGACAACACGCGTTCCGCTTCCCCCCTTGTGGGGGAAGCTGTCAGCCGTCGCGCAAGCGACGGATGACTGAAGGGGGTGTTCATCGCGAGAGCCCCCCTTCCGTCTCGCTCGCACTTTCGTGCGAGCGAGCCACCTTCCCCCACAAGGGGGAAGGCGAACGCGCGAAACCTATTCCGCAGGAACGGGTGCTTTCGCTTTCCTCGGCTTCGAAGCGGTGCTCTTCGCCTTTGGTTTGCCGTTCGGTTTTGCGGCGGCTTTCGATTTCGGCGGAGCTTTGGCTTTCTTTTTCTTCCCGCCGCCTTTGGCTTCGCGTTCCGCGATCAGCGCAAGCGCCTGATCCAACGTAACGCTCTGCGGATCGGTGCCGTTCGGGATTGTAGCATTGGTCGTGCCGTCGGTGACATACGGACCATAACGGCCTTTCATCAGCTTGATAGTCTCGCCGTTCGCGGCGGGGCCGAGCTCCTTCAGCGGTTCCGGTCCGCGGTGACCGCGTGGATTGGCCTTCTTCTCCGCAAGCAGACTGACAGCGTGATTGATGCCGACGGTGAAGACATCCTCCGGCGATTCCAGCGAGGCGTAGGTTTTCTGATGCTGCACATACGGCCCAAAGCGGCCGAAGTTCGCCATAATCGGCTCGCCCGTTTCGGGATGCTTGCCGATCTCGCGTGGCAGCGACAGCAGCCTCAGCGCATATTCGAGATCGACAGCGGCTGCATCGGTGCCCTTCGGAATACTGCCACGCGCAGGCTTGTCGCCTTCGCCGCGCTGCACGTAGGGCCCGAAGCGGCCGACGCGAATGCTGATCGGCTCGCCGGTTTCCGGATCGTGGCCCAGCTCGCGCGGCTGCTCATTGTTGGCATCTTCCGCGCTCTGTCCGAGCTTCCTTGTGTAGCGGCAATCCGGATAGTTCGAGCAGCCGACAAAGGCGCCGAAGCGGCCCAGCTTCAATGACAGCCGGCCATTGCCGCAGGTGGGACAGATGCGCGGGTCTTCGCCGTCCACCGGCAAGAACAGATGCGGCCCCAGCACCTCATCCAGCGCGTCGATAACGTCCGAGATTTTCAGGTCCTTCGTCTCGCCGATAGCGGCGGAGAAGTCGCGCCAGAAATCGCGCAGCAGCTGCTTCCAATCGAGCTTACCGGCGGAGACTTCGTCCAGCTTCTCTTCCAGATCGGCGGTGAAGCCGTACTCTACATACCGCTTGAAAAAGCTGGTGAGGAAGGTGGTGACGATGCGGCCCTTGTCATCGGGGATGAAGCGATTGCGCTCCATCCGAACATAGGCGCGGTCGCGCAGAGTGGAGAGAATGCTGGCGTAGGTGGAGGGTCGCCCGATGCCGAGCTCCTCCATCTTGCGAACGAGAGTCGCTTCGGAATAGCGGGGTGGCGGCTCAGTGAAATGCTGCTCCGGCTTCACCTGCTCGACGGCGGCCGCTTCACCTTGCTTCACGCGCGGCAGCTTCGCGCTGTCCTCGTCCTGCTCGTCGTCCCTGCCTTCCTGGTAGAGCGTGAGGAAGCCATCAAACAGGGTGACGGAGCCGGTGGCGCGCAAGGTGATCTGGTTATCGGCGGACACGATGTCGATCGTGGTGCGCTCGAGTTCGGCGCTTTCCATCTGGCTGGCCAGCGCGCGCTTCCAGATCAGCTCGTACAGTTTCGCCTGATCGGCATCGAGACGGCGTGAAATCTGTTCCGGCCGTCGCGCAAAGCTGGTGGGGCGGATGGCCTCGTGCGCTTCCTGCGCATTCTTCACCTTGCTGGTGTATTTGCGAGGGCTCCCGGGCAGATAACGCTTGCCATACTGTCCGTCGATGACGTGGCGCGCTTCGGAAATTGCTTCGGGCGCGACATCCAGCCCGTCGGTACGCATATAGGTAATGAGTCCGACCGTATCGCCGCCGATGTCCACGCCTTCGTACAGTTGCTGGGCGATGCGCATGGTGTGCTTGGCGTTGAAGCCAAGTTTGCGCGACGCCTCCATCTGCAACGTCGAGGTGATGAAGGGCGGGGCAGGGTGGCGCTTGACCGGCTTGCTTTCCACACTGCCGATACGGAAGGCCTGCGCGCGAATGGCATCCACCGCGCGCGTGGCGTCGGCTTCGTTGCCGAGCGACAGCTTGTCGAGCTTTTTGCCGTCGAGATGCGTGAGGCGCGCGCCGAACGCTCCGGCATCCGTGGTCACGTCCGTATCGACGGTCCAGTATTCCTGCGCCCGGAACGCTTCGATCTCGGCTTCGCGCTCGACGATCAGCCGCAGCGCCACCGACTGCACGCGGCCGGCCGAGCGCGCACCAGGCAACTTCCGCCACAGCACCGGAGATAAGGTGAAACCGACAAGATAATCGAGCGCGCGGCGGGCGAGGTACGCGTCCACCAGTTCCTCGTTGATGCCGCGCGGGTGTTTCATGGCATCCAGCACCGCATTCTTGGTGATGGCGTTGAACACCACCCGCTGTACGTCGGTCTTCCCCAGCGCCTTTCGCTGTTTCAGCAATTCCAAGACGTGCCAGGAGATGGCCTCGCCCTCGCGGTCCGGGTCGGTGGCAAGGATCAGCTTGTCGGCGCCCTTTACCGCGTCGGCGATTTCCCTGATCCGGGCCTGCGCCTTCGGATCGACCTCCCAGGACATGGAGAAGTCTTCGTCCGGGCGCACCGAGCCGTCCTTGGCCGGCAGGTCGCGGACGTGGCCGAAGCTGGCCAGCACCCGGTAGCCGGAGCCAAGATACTTATTAATGGTCTTGGCCTTGGCCGGGGATTCAACGATGAGTACGTTCATGGGCGCTTCAAATAGGGCGGTTCGGCGGTTCTGAAAGGGGCCCGGGTCCGGGATGCCTGCTCGGTTCGGGGCGCGGACACTGGCCGCGGGCGTCCGGCCGTGTCAACGCCGCAAGGCTCGATTTGAGCCCCGCGGCTGCATGTCAAATTGTGATTTATTGTATCAGGTCAACAGGATGAAACGATCTCTTCAACTTTCAGATCAATTCGTTGAAGGCTTGGGAAACCGTCCATGAACCCCCATTCCGTGGTGAGAATCGGCTCTGTCGAGGTGGGGAATGACCGAAAGCTGGTCCTCATCGCGGGGCCTTGCCAGCTGGAAAGCCGCGCGCACGCGCTGGAAATGGCCTCGACGCTGAAGGAGATCGCGCACCATGCGGGCGTGGGGCTGATCTACAAGACGAGTTTCGACAAGGCGAATCGGACCAGCGGCTCGGGCAAGCGGGGTGCCGGATTGATAGCCTCCCTGCCGATCTTCGCCGAAATCCGTGAGAGCCTCGGCGTGCCTGTGCTCACGGATGTCCATGAGCGCGAGCACTGCGCGGCCGTGGCCGACGCGGTAGATGTTCTCCAGATTCCCGCCTTCCTCTGCCGCCAGACCGATTTGCTGATTGCCGCGGCCCAGACCGGCAAGGTCGTGAACGTGAAGAAGGGACAGTTTCTCGCGCCGTGGGACATGAAAAACGTGATCGCGAAGATCACCGGGGCGGGCAATCCCAATGTGCTCGTCACCGAGCGCGGCACCAGCTTCGGCTACAACACACTGGTGGTGGACATGACCGGCCTGCCGGAGATGGCGAAGTTCGGCGCGCCGGTGGTGATCGATGCCACGCATGCGGTGCAGAAGCCAGGCGGGCAGGGCACCTCGTCCGGCGGCAACCGCGAGATGGCGCCGTACATCGCGCGCGCAGCCGTGGCCGTCGGTGTCGCCGCGGTTTTCATGGAGACGCATCAGGATCCTGACAACGCCCCGTCCGACGGTCCAAACATGATCCGGCTAAAGGACTTGCCAGCCATTCTCAGCGAATTGGTCGAACTCGACGCCATTGCCAAGCGCCGCTCCTGAGCGCCGTCAGGATTTGGCGGACGCGCAGAATCGGTTCATGAAATCGATTGCCGTTTTCCGGGTGATGAGATGCGGCTGCGAGATTTTGCGATCCTTGGGGTAAGCGCTGCGCTGTGCGGCTGCGCGGTCAATATCGAGAATGCGCCGATCAACGTGCCGGTGAACGCCGCGACAGTGCAGCCTGCTCCCCTGCCGGTTGCGCCGGGCTCGCGTGGAGACCCGGCAACGGCAATTGGCGTCGCCTTTTCGGGTGGCGGCACCCGCGCGGCAGCATTCTCGTTCGGCGTGCTCCAAGAGCTTGCACGAACTCAAACGCCCGCGGATTTGGCTGGTGCGGCGCTGATCGACGATGTCGATTTCGTATCGGGTGTTTCCGGCGGATCGATCACCGCCAGTTATTTCGGCTATGCGGGCGATGCGGCGCTCACCGATTTTCGCGACAAGTTCCTGGTGCAGGATCTGCAATCGACGCTGCACACGGATCTCTGGGATCCGCGGAACTGGCTGTTCGCCTGGGCGGGTGGCGTCAACGACCGGCGCGGCGTGCAGCGCTGGCTCGATGCCCATCTGTTTCATGACGCAACCTTCAGCGCACTGAACGCGCCCGGCAAGCCCATCATCTGGATCAATGCCTCGGACATTTACAACGAGACACCGTTCGTCTTCGACCGCCAGACTTTCGGCGCGCTGTGCAGCGATCTTTCGCAGCTGCCGCTCTCCGAAGCGGTCGCGGCTTCGGCGGCGGTTCCGGTCGCCTTCGCGCCGATTGTGATGCAGAGTTTCCCTGAAAGCTGCGCCTATCAGCTGCCCGATTGGGCGCGCGCCGCGCTCGCCGACCCGTTAAGTCCGGAAGGGCTGCAGGCTTACGCACGTGCCTTGTCGAATTACCACGATCCGGCAGTGATGCGTTACGTGAAGCTGCTCGATGGCGGCCTGATCGACAATTTTGGCTTGCTCGGGCTTTCGCTTCGCCGCCTTGAGTCGAATACGCCATACGGCCCGATGATCGCGGCGCAGGCGGCCACCCTGAAGCGGCTGCTCTTCGTGGTGGTCGATGCAGGACAATCCACCGGCAATTCATGGGTGCAGACCGCATCCGGACCCGAAGCGCCGGCGTTGCTCAACGCGGTGACCAGCACGGCCATGGCGGCCGGAACGCGCGGCAGTTTCGATATGTTCCTTTCCCTGATGGAGCAATGGCACGACAAGGTGTTGGATTGGCGCTGCAGCCGGACAACGGATGAGATCGCCGGCTATCGCGGCACCGCAGCGGGCTACGATTGCCATGATTTCGAGATCTACATCGCACGGGTGTCGTTTTCGCTGCTCGCCCCTGATGAGGCGAAGAAACTGTCCCGGATACCGACCACCCTTGCGCTTCCCGCGGATGAGGTGGATACGCTGATCGCAGGAGGCGGCGAGGCGCTCAACCGCGCACCCGCCTATCAGAACTTCCTCCGGAGCTTTACGAGCGCCGAAGTCGCGCTGGCAGCGAACTAGGTCGCGCTGAGGGCTAGCCAATCCTGCACAATGCCGATGATCGTCAGCGCGAGCAGGCCGAAAATTCCCAGCATGCCGATAAGAATTCCCGGTCCGCGCGATTTCGGCTCCGACATATAACGCTGCATATAAACGATGCGGCCGATCAGGAAGACCAGTCCAAATAGCGCCGGCAGCCACGCGATGTCTCGAAAGAGCACTGTTGCCAGCCACAACAGCGGCAGGAACAGCACCAGCTGCTCGAGTGTGTTCGCGTGCACGCGAAATGCACGTTCGAACTCCGGATGGCCCATAACGGCCGGTGCCGCGATGCCGTGCCGTCCACGCATCCGGCCGACCACGCTGCTCATATAGAAATACAACAGGATCACCAGAATGGTGACGATGGCGCTCCATAGCGTCTCGTAGGTGATCGTCATGGCGTCCCCGCTCGCGTTGAACTGCGAGTCGGGAGCTTACCGGATTCGCGTGCGTCGTAGCAGCCGGTCCGGCCTAGATGCCGGCGCAAGCTCCTTGGCGTGGGCGGTTCTGTCCCGGTTCGTGGCGATTCGCGATGCGCTGCTCAAGGCGCTGCTTTTCGGCCGCCGGCAACGATTGCCATTCTGCGTCCAGCTTCTGCTTCAACGTATTGAAGGCCGCAGGAGTCATCTGCTGCCGTTGCTGCCGCATCTCACGCTTGCGCTGGCACCGCTCATTGAGGCTAAGATCCCGCCATTGCAGCCCGTGCTGCTGCCGCATGTAAAGAAAATGTTCTTCCGGTGTGAAACCGCCATGCATGACCGGGACTGGCGCCGCGCCGGCGGCGGTGCCCAAAAAAATCAGTGTCGTGCAAATAAATGTCGAGAGCCTCATGTGAACCTCCACGTTTGCCCCCGCCGGGCTTGGCCGCTTGATGGAGCATAACCTGTCCCGTAGAAGGCAGCGCATTAAATACGGCTCTGTTGCAGGGAATTAATCGCATGACCGCCATAGTGGATATCACCGCCCGTGAAATTCTGGACAGCCGCGGCAATCCCACCGTGGAAGTGGATGTCACGCTGGAGGACGGCGCTTTCGGCCGCGCTGCGGTGCCGTCCGGTGCCTCAACCGGCAAGCACGAAGCAGTCGAATTGCGCGATGGCGGCGAGCGCTATGGCGGAAAGGGCGTGGAGAAAGCTGTCGCCGCCGTGAACGGAGAAATCTTCGACGCGATCGGCGGCATGGATGCGGTCGAACAATCACGTGTCGATTCTGTCATGTGCGCCCTCGATGGCGCCCCCAATAAGAGCCGTCTTGGCGCCAACGCTATTCTCGGTGTGTCCCTCGCGGTGGCCAAGGCCGCGGCGCAGGCTTCCGACCTGCCGCTCTATCGCTACGTGGGTGGGGTCGCCGCGCGCGTGCTGCCGGTGCCGTTGATGAACTTTGTCAATGGCGGCATGCATGCGGACAATCCGATCGATTTCCAGGAATTCATGATCATGCCGGTGGGCGCGGAGAGCTTTCGCGAGGCGCTGCGCGTAGGCGCCGAGATCTTCCACACGCTAAAGAAGGCGCTGCATGACGCAGGGCACAACACCAATGTGGGAGACGAGGGCGGTTTCGCGCCCAACCTGAAAAGCGCGGACGAAGCCCTTTCCTTTATCTGCAAGGCCATTGAGAAGGCGGGTTATCGGCCAGGCGGCGACGTGATGCTGGCGCTCGATCCGGCTTCCAGCGAGTTCTTCAAGGACGGCAAGTACGTGCTGGAAGGCGAGGGCAAGACGCTCGATCCAGCCGGCATGGTGAAAGTCTATGCCGATTTGTGCGCGCGCTATCCCATTGTCTCCATCGAAGATGGCATGGCGGAAGACGATTGGGAGGGGTGGGGAGAAATTACCCGCGTTCTGGGGAAGCAGGTGCAGCTGGTCGGTGACGATCTGTTCGTCACCAATGTGGCGCGGCTGAAGGAAGGGATTGGGAAGGGCGTCGCCAACGCCATTCTGATCAAGCTCAACCAGATCGGCACGCTGACGGAAACGCTGGACGCCGTGAACACGGCACAACGCGCGGCGTATCGCGCGGTGATGTCCCACCGCTCCGGCGAAACGGAAGACGCGACGATTGCCGATTTAGCGGTCGCCACCAATTGCGGGCAAATCAAGACCGGTTCGCTCGCCCGTTCCGACCGGCTCGCCAAGTACAATCAGCTGCTGCGCATTGAAGAACAGCTTTCCGACCAGGCCGTCTACGCCGGCCGCTCCGTATTGCGAGGTGCCTGACGGCCGGAAAATAAAAAGGACGCCCGCAGGCGCCCTTTTTTCGATAAGGCTGGCGTTAGTTCTTGAATTTGAACGCGGCCATCAGATCGCTGATCGCCGGCCCGTTGGTCGGCACGTAAGGATTGTTCTGATCGGTAACCGGATTGGGCATGTTGTCACGGCTGCGGGACGTGATGGCCGGCAGAGCCCAGTTCGCCTCGATGAACTTCGGCACGGAGGCGTGATCGCTGTAGACGTGCGACACGTGTCCGCCCTTGGTCCATGGTGAGACGATGAGCATTGGAGTGCGCGTGCCATCGCCGAAGAAATCGAGCTGCTGTACATAGCCCGAATCGTAGTAGCCGCCGCCCTCATCGAAGGTGATCAGGATGGCGGTATTGTTGGCGAGTTTTTTGTTCGCCTGCACCTCGGTCACGATTTTCTGAATGAAGCCTTCGAGCTCCGAGACCTGCGATGATTCCGGATGCCCGTCATTCACCCCGCTCGGCTTCACGTATGAAACGGCAGGAAGATTTCCGGTCTTGAGATCGTCGTAGAGGTCGGTGGTGTCGTGAAGGTTGGCAATGCGATAGGGGACGCCATCGCTGTTCTTGCCCCTCATGATTTTGGTTTCATAGAGGAAGGGATTGCAGATGTTACAATATTCCGAACCTTCTGCGTAATAGTCCGGATCGTTGACATACGCAGTCCATGCTTCGCCGAAATAGCCCCAGGAAATGTCGTACTTGATCAGCAGGTCCGCGATGGACGGCGTCGACGAAGGCGGGATCGTGAACGGGCCTTGCGTCTTGGAGGCGAGATCGCCGTTGCCCACGTAACCTGGGTTATAGTTGTTGAGAAGATAGTAGTGTCCGTCTTCGCAATTCGGATTCACGCCAACGCTGGAAAGATACGCATTGACCGACGCAACGCCTTTCTGCTGCGAATCCGAGCATTCGCTGTACGTACCGCCCGAATAGCCGTCCTGGGCATACCAGTTATTGGTGTTCGGCATCGGATCCGGATTCTCGATCTGGTTCGATGGCGGCGTCGCGGGGTGGCCCTTACCGTCGCTGTACCAGAGAGCGTCGGCGTAGCCGAGATAGATGCTATCGAGGCCGGTGCCGCCTTTAGCCGGCTGGTGGTAATTGTCGAGCAGGGTGTACTGATCCGCGAGCGCCTTGAAGTAGGGCGCATCGCCCTGTTTGACGTTGTAGAAGCCCATGGCCGTAGCGCCTTCCAGCGTCGTCTCATCGTTGAGATTGTCCGGCGGAGGATTGCCGTTGGCGCCTGCGCCGACGGTCACTTCTACCCATGGGAACAGATCGGCTTTGCAACCGCTCGGATTTGGTTTGGAGGCATAAGACGCGCTGCAGTCCATCTGCTGGAACATCTGGTAGAAGCGATGCACTGGGCTGTTGGCATAGTCTTCTGAGCCAACGCCGGGCGAAAGCTGGAACGGGCCCGATGGCAAATCATGGACATTGTCGATGCGCGTATCGATCGTCTCCTGCGGCAAACCGGAGGCGCCTTCCGTCGCGGCCGGCAGTTGTTTGTGCAGCAGGCCGTAATCGTATTGCGCGGCAACCTTGGTGTTCACCCAGGGTGCGGCAGCATAGCTTTGGTTTTCGGGCGTGAAGGCCAGGTTGGGCGCCGGAAGATTCTTGTACGGTTTCGTGATCGTCGGACTGACGCTGAAGGCCGTCGTATCGGAAGCCTGCATCTGCTTGGCTTTCGAGAAATTCGGTCCCGGCGTGCCGTCCGCGTTGATGATTCCTTCCGACAGGAGATTCAGCACGGAATCACCCGATGGCGGCTGATAGGTCGCGTACAAGTGATCGAAGCTGCGGTTCTCTCCCACGATGATAATGACGTGTTTGATGGGCGAGGTGGTGTTGTCGTCGTTGCGGCCCTTGCGCATGGGAACTTTGAAGAGGGCGACATTGGACGGCGGGGCGCCGTCGGACTTCACGGCCTTTTCGCCATGGAACGTTGTGACGGCGAGAGTGGTCGTCGTAATCATCGGCAGAACGGCCAGCGCGGCGACGCCGCCACGCAGGATCGCCCTCAACGAAGAGCGTTTCGATTGCATCTGAATCTCCTTTGATGCGGATTGTGTGATGCGGTTTCGCCGCGCACTTCTGTTGCGGCAAAGGACGAGTGTGCTCCTACTGTTGCAGCCGCGTGACGTGCCGATGATTGTCGCGTGATAGAGAACAGCCATCGCGTCGGAGCAATTTGTTGGCGGCAGCCGCTGTCACACTGTTATGAACAACGAAAATCCAGAATATTCATGCGGATATGCGGTGTGCTGTCGATGACGTTTTTTCTTCGCGCGACTTTGGCGCTGTCATCTTTGTAACTCTCTATCGCATTTGTAATGCGCGAACGCGCGCCGCGGGAGCCGTATGCTTCACTGGAATGCATCGTGCTCACGAAACTGTCGCACAATTCGCCGATCATGATGCCTGCGTAGCGAAGTCCGCACCACGCACGTTTGACCGTCCATGTTCGGCGGCCGGCGATAGACGCCTGGAGACGCGTATATGAAATCAATGTTTTGCATAGCCGGCGCTGCGTTCACAGCGCTTTTTCTTGCCGGTGCAGTGTTGGCGGACGATGATGATTACCCGAGCTGGCGGCCGAACAGCCCGGCCGCAAACACCATCACCGGTCCGATCATCGTCTTGCCGGACAGGCTGCATATGGGCAATGCGAATTTTTCGCTGCGCAAGGACAGCACTGTAGTCGCGTTCAAATCCGGTCAGGGCTCAATTCCAGCGCGCATCTACGCCGTAACCAGCACAACCAATCCGGTTCTTCTCAACGGCAACAAGCTATGCGGTGATACCGCGCCCACCTGGATCGTGGTGGTGCCGCAGCCTCCCACCGGCCTTGAGGTCGATGCTTTCACCGGTGCCGACAAGCCGGCAAACGCGCGTTCGCCCGGCCTGTGCAACACCTTCTCCTACATGCGTTGAGCTCTTGATCACACGCTAAGGAAACCTGTTGGGGGCGCTATCGCGTCCCGCGCCCACTTTGCGGGTTACTGCCGCTACCGCAAAGAAATTTCGCGCGCGAATCCACTTTTCGCTTGCCGCCCGAATCACCTTGTGATTCCGTGACGGAATGGTGATGCGTCGCAGCGTGGCAAGAGTTGTGGGGGCGTCGATCGTGCCTGCGATCTGCGCCGCGGCCGTTGCCTACTTCGGATACTTCACCGTCTGGGGCGAGCGAGGGTTAATGGCGCTCGCGTCCGCCCGCACCCAACTTACCACCGAACAGCAGCAGCTCGACACGCTGCAAACGGCGCGTGAGCGGCTGCAGCGCCGCATCGCGCTCCTGCGCGCCGGCGACCCGGACATCCTGCAGGAGGTCCGGCGCAAGCAGTTGCTCGGTGCAGAGAACGGCGAGGTGCTGGTTCCGCGTAAGCCATAAACGAGACCTGCTCGCAGCCCGTTCTCCGCTTGCCAAAAATCCGGTGCCTTGCCACAACCGGCCAAACAGACCCAGCCCGCGCCCGGAGGCGTCTTCCATGGCCGAAGCGGCCAGAAAACAGGAGCTTGACCAGGCGCCCGAGCTTGCCCTGGCAAAGAAGTTCTATCGCGATATGCTGCTTATCCGCCGCTTCGAGGAGAAGGCGGGCCAGCTATACGGCATGGGACTGATCGGCGGCTTCTGCCACCTTTATATTGGGCAGGAGGCGGTGGTCGTGGGCATGCAGGCGGCGCTGAAGCCCGGCGATCAGGTCATCACCGCCTATCGCGATCACGGCCACATGCTGGCGACGGGCATGGATCCCAAGGGCGTTATGGCTGAGCTTACCGGCCGCTCAGGTGGCTATTCCAAAGGCAAGGGCGGCTCGATGCACATGTTCTCCGTCGAGCAGCACTTTTATGGCGGACATGGGATCGTCGGGGCGCAGGTGCCCATCGGCACCGGGCTCGCCTTCTCCAACAAGTACAAGAAGAACAACGCAGTGTGCCTCACCTATTTCGGCGATGGCGCCGCGAACCAGGGGCAGGTGTACGAAAGCTTCAACATGGCCGAGCTGTGGAAGCTGCCGGTCGTCTACATCATCGAGAACAATCAGTACGCGATGGGCACCAGCGTGGAGCGTTCCAGCGCCACGCGCGAGCTTTACAAGCGTGGCGCCTCGTTCGGCATTCCCGGCGAGCCGGTGGACGGTATGGATGTGGAGGCGGTGCAAGCCGCGGGCCTGCGCGCCACCGAATATGCGCGCTCCGGCAAGGGGCCGATCATTCTCGAACTGAAGACCTACCGCTATCGCGGCCATTCCATGAGCGACCCCGCCAAATACCGCACCCGCGAGGAAGTGCAGGAGGTGCGCGAGAAGCGCGATCCCATCGAACATTACGGCGCGCGACTGATGCAGCGGAATGCGTTGCGCGAGGATGAACTCAAGGCCATGGACAAGGAAATCCGCGGGATCGTGAACACTGCGGCAGCCTTCGCCACCGATAGCCCGGAACCTTCGCCTGATCAGCTTTACACAGACGTGACCGCATGAACGGCGCGACGCCACTTAGCATCACATTGTCATGGCCCGCGAAAGCGGGCCACCCAGTCAGCGCGCGTCCGCGCGCTGTTGAGTCATTGGAGCGCAGACGCGCTCCTACTGGGTGGCCCGGTCAAGCCGGGCCATGACATTCGAGGGGTCCTAATGGCAACCGAGATATTGATGCCGGCGCTCTCGCCCACGATGGAAGAGGGCACGCTTGCCAAGTGGCTGGTCAAGGAAGGCGATGAAGTTCGCTCCGGCGACATCCTCGCCGAAATCGAAACCGACAAGGCCACCATGGAATTCGAGGCGGTGGACGAGGGCCGCATCGGCAAGATTCTCGTTCCCGAAGGCACTGAAGGGGTGAAGGTCAACGCGCCGATCGCAGAGCTTATCGCCGATGGCGATGCCGGCGAAGAAGCCGAGCCGGTCGCCGCAACGGGGTTCAAAGGCGGACGCGAGGAAACGCGGCAACAGGCGAAAGCGGAGGTCCGGGAGGAAGAAACCCGCGCGAAGCCGGCGGCGCGCGCTGCCGACGACACAGATCGCGCGGAGGCCGCGCTCGCCGATGCCGAAGTTCCTGAGGGAACCGAACTCGTCACCATGACGGTGCGTGAAGCGCTGCGCGACGCGATGGCGGAAGAGATGCGCCGCGATTCAGCGGTTTTCCTGATGGGTGAAGAAGTCGCGCAATACCAGGGCGCTTACAAAGTCAGCCAGGGATTGCTGGATGAATTCGGCGCCGAGCGCGTGATCGATACGCCCATCACCGAGCATGGCTTCGCAGGACTGGGCGTTGGCGCGGCGTTCGGCGGGCTGAAGCCCATCGTCGAATTCATGACCTGGAATTTCGCCATGCAGGCGATGGATCAGTTGATCAATTCGGCGGCAAAAACGCGCTACATGTCTGGCGGCCAGATGGGATGCCCGATTGTGTTCCGGGGGCCGAACGGCCCGGCGGCGCGCGTCGCCGCGCAGCACAGCCAAGATTACTCCAGCTGGTACGCGCACGTGCCGGGCGTGAAGGTGATCGCGCCCTATTTTGCCGCCGATGCAAAGGGATTGCTGAAGGCCGCCATTCGCGATCCGAACCCGGTGATCTTTCTGGAAAACGAAATCGTTTACGGCCGCTCCTTCCCGGTGCCGAAGCTGGACGATTATGTGGTGCCCATCGGCAAAGCGCGGGTGCTGAAGCAGGGCAAGGACCTCACCATCGTCGCGCATTCCATTTGCGTCGGCCAAATGATCGAAGCGGAAGAGAAGCTCGCTGCGGAAGGCATCGATGCCGAGCTGATCGATTTGCGCACCTTGCGCCCGCTGGATGCGGCAACCGTGATCGCATCGGTGAAGAAGACGAACCGCATGGTCACCGTGGAGCAGGGCTGGCCGATTTGCTCCATCGGTTCGGAGCTGGCCGCGCGCGTGATCGATGAGGCCTTCGATTATCTGGACGCCTCGCCGGCCAAGGTGACGGGCAAGGATGTGCCGATGCCCTACGCCGCCAATCTGGAGAAGCTCGCGCTGCCCTCGGTGGACGACATCGTTACGGCTGCCAAGGCGGTTTGTTACCGATGAGTTCTTCA
Organism: Rhizomicrobium sp.; assembly: GCA_036269195.1. Lineage (GTDB taxonomy): Bacteria > Pseudomonadota > Alphaproteobacteria > Micropepsales > Micropepsaceae > Rhizomicrobium. Next base: position 559,327 of record DATASO010000012.1, on the reverse strand, counting down.
CGCATCTCTTCTCCGTCATGGCCGCCCTTGAGGCGGCCAGCCATCCGGCGCGCGTCGGCGCGTCGAGAAGAGTCATTTGCGCTCGCGGACGCTCGCGCGATGGGTGGCCGGGTCAAGCCCGGCCATGACGGGTGGAGGAGTTAGTGGCCCCCAAACGAAAATCGCAGAACATCGAAACGCCTGCGATGCAATGGCACCGCGGTGGATGTCATTGCGGGGCCGTGGCGTATGAAGTGCAGGCACCGGATGAAATCGAGCTGGTGGATTGCAACTGCTCGATGTGCTTCAAGACCGGTTATCTCCACCTCGTCGTGCCGAAGTCGCGTTTCAAGCTGGTCCGCGGTGAAGAGGTGCTTACCACCTATACCTTCAACACCGGTGCGGCGAAGCACATGTTCTGCAAGGTGTGCGGGATCAAGTCGTTCTACGTTCCGCGCTCGCATCCGGATGGCTACAGCGTGAATTTCCGCTGCCTCGATGCCGGGGAGTTCAAGTCGATCATGACCACGGAATTCGACGGCCAGCACTGGGAGCTGCATGCAGGCGAGCTGTCGCAGCTGGAGCCGAACTGATGGCGACCAATATCCTGATGCCGGCGCTGTCGCCCACCATGGAAGAGGGCAAGCTCTCGAAATGGCTGGTGAAGGAGGGCGATGAAGTTCACTCCGGCGACATTCTCGCCGAAATCGAAACCGACAAGGCGACGATGGAATTCGAGGCGGTGGATGAAGGCCGCATTGGAAAGATTTTGGTGCCGGAGGGTAGTGAGGGCGTGAAGGTGAACCAGCCCATCGCGGTGTTGCTGGATGAGGGTGAAGACGCCAGCGCGGCTGCTGCGCCTGCTCCTTCAAGTGCGGTGGATATCTCCTCGGCGATGGAGTCGATCAAGCAGGCGGTGAGCAAAGAGGCAAAAAAACCCGAAACGAAAGTGCCGCCTCCCCCCTCCCCACCGCGGGAGGGGGCGCGCGCGCAGCGCTCGGGGGAGGGGGCAGCGACAAGCCCCCCCTCCCATTCGGCGCAAGCTGCGCTTGCGCCGAATGCCCTCCCCCGCATGGGGGGAGGGGAATCGAAGCGTGGAGAAGCGAAAGCGAGCAACGGCCGGGTGTTTGCTTCGCCGCTGGCGAAGCGGATGGCGGAGCAGGGGGGCATCGAGCTTTCCTCCGTACACGGATCAGGGCCCCGCGGACGCATCGTAAAGGCCGATGTCGAGGCAGCGCAGAAGAGCGGCACTGCAAAGGCTGGGAAAGTTTCAGCTGCGGCTCCGCCAAGTGCAGTGGCGGCAAAAGGCGAAGCAGGCGCAATTGCAGGGATCGCGCCGCTGCCGGATGCCAGGCTCTACTTCAAGCCGGAGGACTACGAGGAAATCCCGCACGACTCGATGCGGAAATCCATCGCCAAGCGGCTCTCTTCGGCGAAGACGCTGATCCCGCATTATTACCTCACCGTCGATTGCAACATCGACCGGTTGCTCGAAGCGCGCGCGCGGCTCAACGAACGCTCGCCCAAGGGTGACGGCGCCTACAAGCTTTCCGTCAACGATTTCATCGTGAAGGCCTCGGCGCTTGCGCTCATGCGCGTGCCGGAAGCGAATTCCAGCTGGACCGAAACATCGATCCTTTGCCACAAGCATGCCGATGTCGGCGTGGCCGTGGCGCTGGATTTCGGGCTCATCACGCCCATCGTGTTTCGCGCCGAAGAAAAAGGTCTCGTGCAGATTTCAAACGAAGTGAAATCCCTCGCCGAACGCGCCCGCACCAAGAAACTCAAGCCGCAGGAGTTCGAAGGCGGCACCTTCGCGATCTCCAATCTCGGCATGTTCGGCATTCGCGATTTCACGGCGGTCATCAATCCCCCCCACGCCGCCATCCTTGCGGTCGGCGCAGGCGAACAGCGGCCTATCGTGTGTGACGGCAAGATCGAAGCCGCCACGCTGATGACGGTCACCATGTCCTGCGATCACCGGGTGATCGACGGCGCCACCGGCGCCCGCTTCCTGCAAGCCTTCAAGGGCTTCATCGAAGAACCGGCTTCGATGCTGCTATAGTCCCAGGGGCTATGAGCGACATGGAAGCGATCTTGGAAACCGGCGCGGCGCTGGGGCTGGAGTACGCCGCCACGCGGCTTGCCGAGCAGGGCACGCCGCCCCGCAAATGCGCCAATTGCGGCGCGCCGCTGGTCGGCCCCTATTGCGCCATGTGCGGCCAGGAACCGGACATGCACCGGCGGACGGTGGCAAGCCTGGCGCACGATCTGTTCGAAGACATTGCGAGTTTCGACAGTCGTATTTTGCGCACGGCCAGAGCGCTGCTGCTGAAACCGGGCGAATTGCCGCTCGCCTTTCACGAAGGGCGAACGCGCCGCTACGTGCCGCCGTTGCGGCTTTATTTCTTCGTGACGCTCGTGTTCTTCCTGATCCTCGGCGGTTTCAACATCGCCATCATGCAGCTGCAGGTGGTCGCCACCCCGCTCAAGCTGTTTTACGACTCCAAGGGGAATGCCTTCCTGCCGAACCCCGCATACGACCCCGGCGATCCTGACCAGCGCCGCGCGCCGAGGCTAATCCCGCTGCCGAAAAACGACGTGGCGCGTGATTTTGCACATTACCGGTATTCGACGCAGGTGCATTTCTTTGCCCCCATTGGCGAATACCATTCAACGCTTCCGGCCGCGGCGCTTTCGCGGCTGAAGAAAGCGCAGACGGATCTTGGCGTCAGCATCAGCAAAGAGAGAAATCCGAAAAAGCGCGCCGAAGCGAAGGCGCTGAAAGGCTGGCTGGACAAGCACGTGTTCGGTGGCATGGCGCGCCTGGCTGCCAATCCCGCCGCGCTGAACGAGCCGCTGACGACCTGGATTCCGCGTATTCTGTTCCTGCTCTTGCCGCTCTATGCGTTGTTGCTGGCGGCCTTCTATTGGCGGCAGCGGAAGAAGTTTTATCTGGTCGATCATCTGATCTTTTCGCTCAGCATCCACACCTTCACCTTCGTCGCGCTGCTGGTCGCGGCAGGGCTGGCGCAAATCCTTTCCGGTGAAGCGGTTTTCTGGCTCTTTCTGCTATCCATCGGGATCTATGTGCTGCTTTCCATCCATCGCTTTTATCAGCAGAGCTGGACGTGGTCGGTCGTGAAGACACTGGCAATTTCCGGTATTTATACCATCTTCTTTCTTGTTCCCGCGCTGGCGGGAATCATCGCCTACGGCTTCCTCTATTCGTGAGAACACCATGGATTCCTACGACGTGATCGTGATCGGTTCCGGCCCTGCCGGCTATGTCTGCGCCATCCGCACGGCGCAGCTTGGTTTGAAGACGGCAATCGTGGAGCGCGATCAGCTGGGCGGCATCTGCCTCAACTGGGGCTGCATCCCGACCAAGGCGCTGCTGCGATCCTCAGAGATTTGGCACCTGATGCATCGGCTAGGGGAGTTCGGGTTTTCGGCCGACAATTTCAAATTCGATTTGGCAAAAATCGTGGAGCGCTCGCGCAAAGTCTCGAAGCAGTTGTCGAACGGCGTCGCGTTTCTCATGAAGAAGAACAAGATCGCAGTGATTATGGGCGAAGCGAAGCTATCTGGTAACGGCAAGATCGCCGTCGCGAAGGATGGCAAGACCGCCGAATACGCCGCGAAGAACATTGTGCTGGCGACCGGCGCGCGCGCGCGAACGCTGCCGGGGCTTGAGCCAGACGGCAAGCTTATCTGGACCTATCGGGAAGCGATGATTCCGCCGAGCTTTCCGAAGTCGCTGCTGGTGGTGGGCTCCGGCGCCATCGGCATCGAGTTTGCGAGCTTCTATCGGACATTGGGCAGCGACGTGACGGTGGTGGAAGTGCTGGATCGCGTGCTGCCGGTGGAAGATGAAGAAATTTCCCAATTCGCGCACAAGGCGTTCGTCAAGCAGGGAATGAAGATCAAGATCGGCACCACAGTCGAGAAACTGGAAAAAGGCGCCGATAATGTCACCGCCACTTTGAAATCGAAGGACGGCAAGATGGAAACCATCACCGTGGATCGCGTGATCCTCGCCATCGGCATCGTCGGCAATGTCGAGAACAGCGGCTTCGAGCAGGCGGGCGTGAGAGTCGAGCGCACGCATGTGGTGGCGAACGAGTGGGGCGAAACGGGTACCCCGGGTGTGTGGGCCATCGGCGATCTCGTTGGGCCGCCCTGGCTCGCGCACAAAGGCATGCATGAAGGGGTGATCGTGGCGGAGCGCATCGCCGGGGTGAAAGGCGTACACCCACTGAACACCTCTAACGTGCCGGGCTGCACCTATTGCTATCCGCAGGTTGCGAGCGTGGGACTCACCGAAGCGGCTGCGAAAGCGGCAGGGCGGAAGATTCGCGTCGGGAGATTTCCCTTTATCGGCAACGGCAAGGCGATTGCGCTGGGCGAACCGGAGGGGATGGTCAAGACCGTGTTCGATGCGGAAACCGGCGAGTTGCTGGGCGCGCATATGGTGGGCGCAGAAGTCACCGAACTGATTCAGGGTTATGTCGTAGCCAAGGCCGGCGAGCTGACAGATGGCGAGCTTGCCTCAACCATCTTCCCCCATCCGACGTTGAGTGAAATGATGCACGAGGCCGTTCTCGCTGCGGAGGGGCGGCCGCTACATATTTGATTTCACCTCCCCCTTTGTGGGGAGGTCGATTTGCTGAGGCGCAGCGAAGCAAATCGGGTGGGGGGCTCTCGCGAAGGCCGCCCCCACCCGGCTCACTTCGTTCGCCGACCTCCCCACAAAGGGGGAGGTGATTAGTCGAGCAACTGCTTCACGTCTCCCGCAATGGCTTTCGTGTCGTCCGTGCGTGTGGTGACATAACGGGCATGGCCTGAAGGATCGAAGAAGAATGTGGAATCCGAGTGCATTACCTCCGCCTCTTTGCTCCCTGAAGATGGCGTAACGCGGTAGAGCACGCGATAGCGGCGCGCCAGTGCGGCGATCTGGTCGCCGGTGCCGCGCAATCCGTCAATCTGTGGTGCGAAGGTGGAAACATACGCCTTGAGGATCGGCAGCGTATCGCGCACCGGATCGACGCTCACGAACAGCACACGCACGTCGTTGGCACGAGGTCCAAGATCATGCAGCGCGTTGGCAAGGTTGGCGAGCGTGGTCGGGCATTCGTCCGGACAATGTGTGTAACCGAAGTAGAGTAGCACGGCCTTGCCGCGGTAACTGTCCGCCGTCACCGCCGCGCCGTCATTCGCGCGCGTCATATTGAACGAAAGGTCGGGCATGACGCCGGAAATGTCGCTGGCGCCGGGCCGGGTCTCGCCGCGCCCGCATGCGGCAAGGGCCAACAGAACGATCAGGATGGCCAGAGGTCTCATGCGCCTTGCATATCATGCTGGCGGTGCTGTATCGGCCTGTGACCAAACGCCTCGCGAGCGGGTTCTCGCGAGCGGGTTCATGGCTTCGCTATAACGCGGGCATGACTGTTACGGCCGTTGCGGAGCGGATCGAAAGCGGCGGGCGGGAATGGCTCGGCTTTGGCGCGCTGCTCACGGCTGGCGCAGTCCTCTGGTTCGTCTGTCGCACCTACCCGGCCGAGCTGCCGGTCTTTTTCCCGTGGGAATTCTCCTGGCCGGTCTACCTCGCAACAAGCCTCAGTCTGGCGTGGTTCTTCATGGGGCTGCGGCGGTTGCCGGCGGCACAGCACCCGCCGGCGTGGCGGAGCGGCTGCTTCATCATCGGCGTGGTGCTCCTCTACGCGATGGTGCAGACACACATCGACTATTACGCCCAGCATATGTTTTTCATTCACCGCGCGCAGCATTTCATCTTGCATCATGTGGGCGCATTCCTGATTGCCTTGGGCGCGTCCGGCTCCGTGATTTGGGCCGGGATGCCGGAGTTTCTGAAGCCGCTGCTCACCTCGAAGCCGGTCCGCGCCCTCATGAACGTCATCATGAATCCGGTGGTGGCGCCGCTGATCTTCGTCGGGATGATCTATGTGTGGCTGGTCCCCGCCATCCACACGCGCGTGATGCTGGACACGCGCCTCTACGATGTCATGAACTGGTCAATGGCATTGGACGGCATTGCGTTCTGGTGGCTGGTGTTGGACCCGCGGCCAAAACCACCGGCCCGCCTCGGCAGCGGCATTCGCGCATTGCTCGTTATCGCTGTCGAGCCGCCGCAGATGCTGCTCGGCGCGATCCTTTCGCTTTCAAGCACCGACTACTACCCCGTCTATCAAATATGCGGGCGCATGTTCGATATCCCGGCGCTCAGCGACCAGCATTACGGCGGTCTCATTATCTGGCTGCCGGGTACGCTGCTGAGCCTGCTTGCCATTATCCTTGTCTTGATCAACATGCGGCGGAACGAAGAAGGAGGCGCGCATGTGGCTGCATAGTCTGGTGATTTTGGCGGCGGCCGCCGGCGCTATCGCGCCGCCGCCGGCAACACAGTTCGTCGCGATCGGCGGTCCCTGGTTTCGATCGCTGCCGGGGCATTTGCCTGCCGGTGGCTATTTCGAGCTGCACAATCTCGGCAAATGGCCAGCCAGCCTTGTCGGTGCGGATTCCGACGCTTGCGGCATGCTGATGCTGCACAAAAGCGAACAGAAAAATGGCATGGACACGATGTCGGATGTCACCAGCGTAGATATTCCCGCAGGGCAAACCGTGAAATTTGCGCCCGGCGGCTATCATCTCATGTGCACCGACCCTGGCCCCACGATGAAGATTGGGAGATCGGTGCCCGTCACGCTGAAATTTTCGGATGGCTCAGCCGCGCACGTAAGATTCGCGGTGAAAAGCGCAACGGGGCAGTAGTCCTTCAAAGCAGAACAGCTTGCACGCCGAGCCGCGGGCCTACCGCCGCGAGCCTTTCATCGAGGGTATGAAGCGATGCGCCATGTTCGGATGCGATTGCCAGATGTAACGCATCGCCTGCGCGAAGTCCTGTTGCGTAGTCCTCGGCAAATCGTGCGGCCAGATGAAAGGTGGCGCCTTTCACATCAAGGACCTCCATGGAGGCGAGCACGACTCGATGGAATTCACCCAAAGCGTAGGCGCGGTATGAGGCATCGATTTCCCTGATGCGCTGCTTTTTCGCAAGGGCAGCGGAGAATTCTGCGACGACCCATGCGCTGATGGCGAGAGCTCCTGCCCTTTTCAATTCTAACCAGGATTGCACATCGCTTGTGCGCCGTTCCGCTGTGTGTGCGGCCACGAGAACCGACGTATCGATATACAGGATCAATAGCGTTCTTCGTCACGCATCTGCCGCATGAACTCCCCAGCGCTAACTGGCTGCCATGGAGATGAATCCGTAAGCTTGCGGAGAGCGTCTACATCCAGGCGCTTCTTCTTGGGTTCAGGCGGAACAAGGCGCGCCACGAGTTTGCCACGGCGCGTGATACGGACGGTCTCGCCGGCTTCCGCGCGGTCCACCAGTTCGCTCAAATGCGCTTTGGCTTCGGCGATGCTGACGTCGTCCATCGAACCCACTCCTGACCATCTAGTTGGTCATCTTAGGTCAGGGCTGGCAGGAACTCAATATCCCACCACTTCGCCATCCTTGCGCATTTCGGAAGCGCCCCAGTACACGCCATTTGGTGCCCGCATAATGGCCTGGTAGCCACCGAAATTGCCGGTGCCCGGCACAATTTTGTAGCCGCGCTTTGCGAGTTCCGATTTCACAGAAGGATCGAAACCGGTTTCCATTTCGACCTCGCCGATGCCCGACGATGGCTCACCTGTCACTTCCGCATTGCCGACGTGCCGCCAGCGTGCGGCATCGCCTGCTTCCTGCACATTCAGGCCGAAATCGACGATGTCGGTGACGATCTGCACGTGGCCTTGTGGCTGCATGTCGCCGCCCATCAGACCGAATGACATGAACGGCTGCCCATTTTTCATAATGAAAGCCGGGATAATGGTCTGGAATGGCCGCTTGCCCGGCGCGTACACATTGGCCGCTTTGGGATCGAGGGAATAGAGCTCGCCGCGATCCTGGAACATAAAGCCGAGGCGATCCGCCACCAGACCTGAGCCCATGCCGCGGTAATTGGACTGGATGAGCGATACCATCATGCCGTCCTTGTCGGCGGCCGTCAGATAAATGGTGTCGCCATCATGCAGGCGCGGATCTCCGGGCCCGATATCCGGATTGGCATGATCGAGATGGATCAGCTTGCGCCGCTCATCGGCATAGGCGTCGGATAGCAGTCCCTTCATCGGCACGTGCACAAAGGCCGGATCGGCATACCATTTCGCGAGATCTTCGTAGGCCAGGCGTTTCGCTTCCAGCATGGCAGTGAGCGCGTCCGCCGATCCCGCGCCCATCTTTCTCAAATCGTACGCTTTGAGAATCTGCAGCATCTGCAGCACCGCCGCGCCCTGGCCGTTTGGCGGCAGCTCGTACACATCATAGCCGCGATAGTTCACCGATAGCGGCTGAACCCATTCGCCGTAATGCGCGGCGAAATCTTCGTAGCGCAGATCGCCTCCGATCCGCTTGAAATAGGTATCGATGGCGTGCGCGATGGCGCCTTTGTAGAAGGCATCGCGCCCACCTTGCGCGAGCGTCGTCAGCGTGTGCGCGAGATCGGGATTCTTGAATATCTCACCTTCCATCGGCGTATGGCCGCCCCGCGCATCTGGGATGAGATAGGTGTGCCGCGCGTTATCGAGTTCTTCGATCAGGCGGTTGTTCTTCTCGAACGCGGCCATATTGCCGGCCCAGTATTTCGCGATGAGCTGCGTGACCGGAAAACCGCTGGTGGCGAAATGGATGGCGGGCGCCAGATCCTGCGCCATCGGCAGCCGCCCGAATTTCTGGTGCAGCGCGAACCAGGCGTCTACCGTTCCCGGCACGGTGATGGGCAGCGAGCCCACGGAAGGAATGTGGGGTTTTGCCGGAAGACCCGCGCGCTTGTAAGCCGCCTCAACCTCTGCGGTCATTTTCGCGAGATCGCGCCCGCGCGCCGAGCGCCCCGAACCGTTGTACCCGTAAAGCTTGTGCGTTTTCGGATCGTAGACGATGGCGAACAGATCGCCGCCGATGCCGTTCAGCACCGGCTGCATCAACCCCATCATTGCATTGCAGGCAATCGCGGCGTCCACCGCGCTGCCGCCATGCTTGAGGATTTCAACGGCGGCTTCAGACGCCAGCGGCTGCTCGCTTGCCACCATGCCGTGCTGGGCGAGTACCGGCGAGCGCGTCGCCCAAGGCGCACCAGAATAACGGTCCCCGCGGCTGATTTGTCCGTACGCTGAGGTGCTAAGAAGTACAGCCACCAGCGCCGCCGCCAGCCGGGTTCCGATTACCATATTATCCATCAAAATCCCGCCTGCCGAGCGATCAGGAATGCGATACTGGCGGCACCGGCCCGATCGTTCGCTCATAGTTGGTTCTCCACGCCCGGTTTTTTTCCATCCGGTCGTGGAATCGCCTCCACCGATTCCTGCGCTCGTCAGCGTGAAACTGTTCCAAGGTAGCGTCGTTAGGAAATTCGAGCTCCACCGGTTCGGGATACATCTCCGTGCGCGAGAACCCTTTGGTTTCGAATCGCTCGCGATCGAAATGGACGCCTTCGGCGCCGATATACTTGGCGAATACGGCAAACGAATTGATGCTGACGCGCCCAAGCTCGCAAGTTCCCAACTGCTTCATCACATCCTGGTCTGCGGAAATCAGCGGAGCGCCTGTTTTCCAGTAGTGGTCTGCGATTTCCTCAGTGCGCCGCTCCTTGTAATCACGCCCCTCAGAAAGTTGATAATAGGGTACCAGCCATTCGCGAAGGTCTTTCCAATGGCGCCGCATCAGGCCAAAGCCCCAATTGTGTGTGAAACGCTTTACAGCGCGTGGCTGCTTTCTTTGCTCTTCAAGAGGTTTAATCAACGCGCCATAAGCGCCGAAATATGCAATGCGCTCGGCCTTCCTGGCAAACTCATAGATTTGGTCCATCATCGTCAGGTAATGCGGCGACACGATCATATCGTCTTCAAAAAAATAACCCGCATCGGCATCAAGGTCGAGAAACAACCGTTCTTCCGCTCTTAGGAAGTTCCGCGCAATGCCCAAATTATGCTCGGCGAGCACGACCGTTCCGGCTGGGAACTTCTCCCGGAAGAGGGTTACGCAGGCTTCGATTTCTTCGTCTCTGGCAAAACGCTTTCCGGTGATTGGGCTGACTGCGCTATCCTGAAATAGAAGCACCGGCCGGTTGCGGAGATTGGTCTGGGCGAGCAGAGAATCCAGCACCTGTGAAAGGTAATGGGGGCGATTGAAGGAAAGGATTGCCACGGGGACGGGTGCATTTGCCGGGGCAGGAGTATTCGAGGGCGTGGGAGTCTCCAACGGCATGCCGGGCGGTTCAGCGCCCGTTGGGCGAAGATGGTTCATGAGGTTCCGCCAAATCATCTTTGTCCCCGCAAGGCAATCTTATGGCCGCAGCGGAATGACGATAGTAATAGGGGACAGATCGTGCAATCCAATCTGAACCCGCGCCATTTAGGCGGAATGCGTCAGTTCGTCATACGAGACATGGCAGGAGCCGCCGTTCGTTTCGAAATAGCGCTGGTGGTAATCTTCCGCGCGCCAGAACGGCTTCGCCGGCTCGATGCCGGTGACAATAGGGCGCTTATAGCGGCCGGAAGCCTGCGCCTTCGCAAGTTCTTCCCTGGCAATCCGCTCCTGCTCGGGCGAATGCGTGAAGATCACGCTACGATATTGCGTGCCAAAGTCTGGTCCCTGGCGGTTCAGCTGCGTGGGATCGTGCATTTTGAAGAACAAATCGACCAGTGTGGCGTATGAAACTTTCGCCGGATCGAAGGTGACTTCCACGACCTCCGCGTGACCGGTTTTGTCGGTGCAAACCTGTTTGTAGGTGGGATGATCGACATTGCCGCCGGCATAGCCGCTGACGGCCTCGATCACGCCCGGCACCTCGCGGAAGAAGTGCTCGACACCCCAGAAACACCCCGCACCGAACAATGCCTTTTCCATCTGTACCTCTATATCTTCCGAGAGGAAGGGACCGCCTGCTGCGCCTGTCTGATAATATCGTAAACCCGCCTTGGGTTCTCAATGCCTGTAATCGGGCCGGCACTTTATTGCGAAATCGCGTGCCGCGCGCCACCGGCACCGGGCGAGCGCCGCGATGCCTCGCGCTCAAGGATCTCCAACCGCTTTTCCGACAGAAACTGCGTTGGCTCGCCATCGATAAAGTTGGAAATGAACGTTGAAAAAAGCTCCTTCATCTCCTCGTTCTGCTGCTCCGTCAATTCACTGAGAAATCTGTTCCGCTGCGCCTTGTTTTTCTGCGTAAAGGCCTCCTCGAAGGCGTGCCGTTTTGCCTGTTCGCGATCTGTACGCAGTCCCAGGCTGGCTTCAATTCGGTCGATCGTTGCATCGGCGTCAAATGCAACCGTGTGGTACTCAAGAAGCAACGCGCCGGAAACAGCGGCCCATCTGAAGAATTTTTCGGCCTGCTCAGCCACCCTGCTGGCAGCAATGGTCAGATCCGTGATGTCGGCAAATGTTTTTTCGCCGACGGCGCGCGAAGCCTGTCCGGCGTCGAGCATTGACAGGCAGATGTCGCGAGGGTCGCGATACGAGACGATAAGTTGAAGCCGCCCTTCGCGCTGAAGCCTTTCCACATAGGTGAACAGCGGGTCCGCAATTCCGGAATGTGACTTCACGGCAATCCAGCGATCGCCAACGGCCGACAGGATATCGTTAAGTCTCTTTCGCGTCAGCGGTTGAACATAGTTGATGCGAGCCCCCGCATTTACAGGCCCATCCGGCAGTCTTTCCTGCTTGTGGCCTGCACTTTCGAGCATGCCTTTGATGAGTTCGAAGGCCAGCGTGCTGCCCGACTTCGTCAGGCCATAACATAGTATGAGCATATCGATTGCCGGCTGTTTAGAGGTGCGCGCGACGTGTAATCGCCGAAACACAGCGATCGATCAATGCTAGCCGCGCTATCTGCGCGTCCGGGAAACAGCACCGGCGAAAAGCCTCTTTCAGCTACGTCTCCTGTATTGCTGACCATAGGGAGCAGCCCACCGCCCCTCACACGAATTGACCCTCTGGCCGTGAAACTCTAATCCCGCCCTCATGAAAATCGTTGTAATCGGTGCGGGTGTGGCCGGGCTTTCGATCGGCTGGAGGCTGGCGCAAGCCGGCGCGCAGGTAACGGTGCTGGAGCGCGCGCAGCCGGGCGGCGGGGCGACATGGGCATCGGCGGGCATGATTGCCGCCACTGCGGAAATCGAGGAAAGCGAAACACCACAGGCGCGATTCGCGCGTCATTCCACGGCGTTGTGGCCGCATTTCGCGCGCGAAATCGAAGAAGCTTCCGGTGTGGATGTCGGTTATCGCGTTGATGGTACATTGATCGTCGCGAATTCGGCAGGCGAGGCGGAGCGGTTGCGGGCGCGCGGGAAAGCATCGCCGGCGTTGGAATTCCTGCTGCCCGATGCAGCGCGGTCGCTGGAACCGCTGCTCGCGGAAAACATCGAAGGCGCGCTGCTCGATTCGGCGGAAGGGCAGGTGGACAATCGCGCTCTTGCGCCCGCGCTGGCCACCGGGTTTCGGCGTGCTGGCGGCGTGCTGCAGACGAACGAAGCGGTGATCCGCATTGAAGTTGAGAGCGGGCGCGCGGCCAGTGCGCGCACGCCGTTTGCTCTGCATCGGGCCGACGCATTCGTGTTGGCGGCCGGTGCGTGGAGCAGCCGCCTTGAAGGTATCCCGGCCGAAGCGTCGCCGCCAATCATTCCTGTGAAGGGCGAGATGATCTCGCTGCTGCCCAACGCCCGTGCACTCCCGAACCATATGATCTGGGGCAATGAAGTCTATCTGGTGCCGCGGCACGATCGTTTGTTGCTGGGGGCCACGGTCACGCGCGAAGGTTTCGACACCGGGACAACGAAAGCCGCCGCTGAATGGCTTTACGGCCATGCCTGCGCGCTGATGCCTTCGCTTCGCCAGTGCGACCTGATGGATCACTGGGCCGGATTGCGTCCCGGCTCACCTGACGATCTGCCGCTGATCGGACCGTCGGCACTCGATGGGCTGTTCATCGCCAGCGGGCAATTTCGCAACGGCATCCTGCTTGCGCCTGCCATCGCGGAAGCGATGCGCGATCTCATTCTTAACCACGTATCGCCAGAGCCGGCCTTCGATCCCCGCCGCTTTGCCAAACCAGGCCCGAGTACCTACCTATAGCTGTCACCGGCATGGGAGATTCACATGGTCGGGCTGATCATCATCGCTGTCGCGTTCTTCATCCTCGTCACGGGCTTTCGCATCGCGCAGCAATACCAGCGCGCGCTGGTGTTCCGCTTCGGCCGCTATATCGGCATCCGCGGCCCCGGCCTGTTCTGGATTATTCCGCTTGGAATTGAACGCGCCGAGTTCGTGGACATGCGGGTGTTCACCGATGGCGTGGAAGAGCAGGAGGCGATGACGCGCGATAACGTTCCGGTGAAGGCGAACGCCGTTATCTGGTATCGTGTGGTGAAGCCGGACCTTGCGATTATCGAAGTGCAGAATGTGCGCGATGCGGTGATACAGGTGGCGCTCACCACGCTGCGCAATGCTATCGGGCAGCACACGCTTGACGATGTGCTGAAGGAGCGCGAGCAGATCGCAGCGCTGCTCAAGGAGCGCGTCGATCAGGTGACCGAAGGCTGGGGCGTGGAAGTGCAAAATATCGAGATGAAGAACGTGGAGATCCCGCAGTCCATGCAGCGGGCCATGGCGCAGGAAGCGGAAGCCCTGCGCGAGAAACGTGCGCGCATCATCAAGGCCGAGGCGGAAATGGAGGCGGCGGTGAAGCTGCGGCAGGCGGCGGACGAGATCGTCAAAACGCCGGAGTCGCTGGAATTGCGGCGCATGCAGATGCTCACCGAGATCGGCGCCGAGCAGAACACCATGACGGTGGTCATGATGCCGAGCGAATTCGTCGCCGCTGCCCGCGCGCTGGCGGACAAGAAGGAATAGCGGCGCCTTCGGCGGAGGGGTTATCGTGCGCGATGCGCTGCGCACCCGCCCTCATTTTGGTCATAACTTTTCTGGCGCTCGCCGGCGCGATGATTTCCGGAACAACATTGCCCTTCGATATGACCGCCCGCGGTGCGATTCACAGCATGTCGTCGAACGATCTTACAACTCTAGCCCGGATCTTTAGTTTTGTTGGCTCGGCGTTCGTGTGGCTACCGGCAGCGCTGATGGCGACAGGTTCCTTATGGCTGTTGCAGCGGCGCAAGCCGGCACTTGCGATGGTTGCAACGATGCTCGGCGCCATCCTGCTCGATAACGGTCTGAAATTTCTCTTTCATCGCGCGCGGCCCGAGGTCTTTTTCGGAGTATCGCCGGACACCTACAGTTTCCCGAGCGGCCATGCCCTCTTTGCCACCTGTTTCTATGGCGCCTTCGCGGCCTTGCTTGCGCCCCAACTCGAAAATTGGTTGCCGCGAATAGCCTTGTGGATTACGGCCGTTCTGATGATGCTCGGCATCGGTTGGTCTCGAATATATCTCGGCGTTCACTTTCCGAGCGATGTGCTTGCAGGCTATCTGGTAGGTGCAACCTGGCTCGTGGCGTTGACCGAGTCCGGAGCCTTCCAAGCCTCCGGAGGCATTACCATGCGAAAATCTTAAACCAAAGCGTCACAGCGGATGGCGATAGATCCGGTGAGGATGGGTCACATGATGGCGCACATAATGCCTGATGCGACGAACGCTAGCACGCCGCGGAGTCATGGGTGTTCCCGGTTGGGCAACGGTGCTCGTCCCGGTAATGGGAGCGATGGCCGGCGTCGGCGGCGAAGCGGTTTCCGGTGTCGATTGAGCGAAAGCCGGAACTGCGGCAATCGAAAGGGCCGCTGCGATCAGAGGCAAATAACGCATCGGATTTTCTCCTGCGAGAGAAGCACCGTGGAAACGTCCGACATGAAGAATCGTGGCAAATGTCATTGGATAGGGAGAGCACCGGTCTGTTGCGTCACTCGACGTCTGGCGAGATGTTCATGAAAGCGAATCGTTCTCGAGAATTCTGATAAAGGACTTCTCGGTATGGCATTGGCTCCTAACGCGGCAAACATTCTTTCCCTACGACTGGTAGAAGTCGCCGGCGCGCCGATTACGTTGGCTGGCCTGCTTCTCGGCGTCGCGATCCTTGTTATCTCGTTCGCGCTCTCGCGTCTTGCGGTCCGGCTCATTTCGCGTGTCCGCAAGCGGCGGACCGAAGGCGCGGGGGGCCTCTACATTCTTGAGAAGCTTGCCGGCTATGGCATCGCCATTGCCGGCGTATTGCTCGCTCTTTCTACGACGGGACTGAACCTCAGTTCCCTCGAAATATTCGCGGGCGCGGTGGGCGTGGGCGCGGGTCTGGGCCTTCAAGGCGTGGTGAAGGAATTTGTCTCGGGCATCATATTGCTGTTCGATCGCAGCCTGAATGTGGGAGATTTTGTCGAACTGCCGACAAGCCCGGCCGTGCGCGGCACAGTGTGGGAAATCGACGCCCGCGCCACGCGCATTCGCACCAATGACGGCCTCGACATTTTCGTACCCAATTCGCGCTTCATTGAGGAGCGCTTCAGCAACTGGACGTTCAAGGGCGATACGCGGCGCATTCATGTGCCCTTCAATGTCGCCTACAATGCTGACAAGGCCGAGGTGCGTGACGCGGTGCTGGCAGCAGCGAGAGCGTTGCCGTTCACCCTGCCGGACGAAGGCACGCACCGCACACAAGTGTGGATGACCAGCTTTGGCGAGTCCGCATTGAATTTCGAGCTGGTGGTCTGGCCGACTCTTGAAGCCGTAAAGCGGCCCGCTGCCATGCAGGCCGCCTACACCTGGGCAATAGACGATGCGCTGCGCGCGGCTGGAATTGAAATTCCATTCCCACAGCGCGATATGCGCATCCGCAGCATCTTCACCCGAGAGAGCGACGACGCCTTCACAGCGCTCGGGTACAAACCAAAGCCGCCGGAGGTCACCACCGAAGAAACGGCCGTGGTATCGCCGGCACGAAACGACGCGGTTCTGGACACGCTGACTCCAGAGGAGGAGCCACCGAAAAAGGAGGTGCCCGAGAAAGGGTGACTCGCGGACGGCGCATTGGGATACAGTCGGCGAATCAACTCGTTGGTGCGTCCATCACGGTGAAATCATTGCCAGTGCGGGTGCCTTCGGTCGCGGGCAGATCGGTGGTGGCGAGCACGGTTCCCGGCCGCAGCCGTGCTCGAATGGCGTTCATGACGTCAGGCGAACCGTCGATGCGCTCGAGGGTATCTGTGTCCGGCGCTGTGGCACCATTCAGTTGGGTGTGAAAGCCCATGCCTTGCCAACTCGATCCGTTCGCGGTGCCGCCCTGCCAAATGAAGACATTGGAACCCAGCGGCTGCGACGGATTCCGGATAGTCGCATTGCCCTGCGCAACGATTACCCCGTTCTCCAGCACATAAATGCGCTTGTCCGCAGCGGACACCAGAATGGATGTGACGGCATCCGGATTGGAGGGATTTGGCGCCTTGCTGCCCAGCTTCGCCGCGATCTCTTCGTCCGCTGTGACACCGAGGACGGGGCCGGGATCGAGAACGGAAGCAGGATCGGTGTGGTCGCCCGCGATGATCACCGGCGTCCCAACATCCGTGGCCGCGAACACCTTGTCCGCAAACGCTGGGGGCAAATGCACGCAGCCGTGGGAAGAGGGAAAACCGGGCAGGCCACCCACATGCAGCGCGATGCCCTGCCAGGTGAGGCGCTCGGTATCCGGCATCGGCGCATGATAGGTGCTTGAGATGTGCGTCTTGAACTTCTGAAGAATGGTGAAGACGCCGATTGGCGTTTCGTGCCCAGGCTTCCCGGTCGAACAGGTGGAAATGCCGATCAGGATTCCATTGCGGTACACAAACACGAGCTGTTTGGGGATTGACACGATGATGGCAACAGGGCCGGCAGGCGACAGCTCCGGCCGCCAGATGAACTGGCCAGGCTGAAGCGCCTTTGGTTGTGCATCCGGCGCAGAACCCTGCGCCAGCGCTGGAGCAAAAAAGCTGAGGGCGCTGATTGCTGCCGTCCCGCAGGAAAGCCATCCCACCACCCGGCGGCGCTCCACCTTCTTCGATTTGAGATTCACAGCCATTCCCCCTTCTTTCCCACTTATCCAACCTAAGAATCAGGGTTCGCCCCGATGTTCGCGATGGGCTGCTGCTGCCGCCAGATGAAATTTGATTTCCCGCAATTCCCCGACGACAAAGCGCACCCCAACGGCGATCAACGCCAGCAACACGCAGATTCCGATCAGCAGCAGTTCCAGAAAAGTCATGTTGTCCCCTCTCTTGGCCCCATTCCGGGGGCAGCGGCCCGCGCTGTTAACTTTTGACCCTTGCCCCAGGCTCGTCAGTTCCTATATACGGCCCCGCTCCCCTCCCCAAGGATGTTCGAATGGCTCGCGTTACCGTTGAAGATTGCGTCGACAAGGTTTCCAACCGGTTCGACCTGGTGCTGCTCGCAGGCTACCGCGCGCGCCAACTGTCCGGCGGCGCCGAGCCCATCGTCGACCGGGACCGTGACAAGAATCCGGTGGTGGCCTTGCGGGAAATCGCGGCCAAGTCGCTCAAGCCAGACGACCTGAAAGAAGACTACATCCGTTCCCTCCAGAAACATGCCGAGGTGGATGAGCCGGAGCCCACGCCGGAAGAGGACGTGCGCGAGGAGCAACACCGGCAGGTGACGGAGGAGGAGCTGCTGCGGGCGCTGACCTCCGAGGCGCAGCGTCGCGCGGAGCCGCAGCCAGAGCCGGAAGGCGACTACGAAGAGTGAGGTTGGCCTCCCGCATGCGGAGCTCGAAATCAGAATTTGGAAGGGCGGCTTCGGCCGCCCTTTTTCATGGTAGTTCCGGCGCAGTTGCTCAAACTGCGGAAGCTGATCTGCAACAGCTGCTGGCGGAAATCCGTGCCTGCCGGCTGTGCGAAGCGCATCTGCCCCATGGGCCGAAGCCAGTGCTGCATCTCAGTACGACTGCGAAACTTTGCATCGTCAGCCAGGCGCCGGGTCTGCGCGTGCACGAGACCGGCCTCTCGTTCAACGACGCCAGCGGCGATCGCCTGCGCGAATGGATGGGCGTGGACCGCGCCATGTTCTACGACGAATCGCGTGTTGCCATTGCCGCGATGGCGTTCTGCTTTCCGGGCTACAACGCCCAAGGTCACGATCTGCCACCGCGGAAAGAATGCGCCGCGACCTGGCGCGAACGCCTGTTTGCGGCGCTGCCGCCGTTCGAGACGACCCTGCTGGTCGGCTCCTACGCGCAGGCCTGGCACTTGCGCGGCCGGATCAAGAGCAACATGACGGATACGGTGAAAGCATGGCGCGAATACGTGCCCCGCTATATTCCGTTGCCACACCCGTCGTGGCGCAACAGCGGATGGCTGAAGAAGAATCCATGGTTCGGCAAAGATCTCCTGCCTTATTTGCGGCGGCGCGTGCAGCGTGCGTTAGCGGAGTAACGGCGCTTGCCGCCTGCGTTGCCATGCGGGTGCCACCTGCCACAGAGATCCGGGCGCCCGCCGTCGAGGCCGATGCTTTCGTCACCCGCGATGCCTTGCGCCTGCCGTTCCGTCATTGGAATGCGGAGCATCCTCGCGCCGTTCTCGTCGCATTGCATGGCATGAGCGATTATTCGGAAGCCTTCGATCTTCCAGGTCCATGGTGGGCGGCACACGGCATCACGACCTACGCCTACGATCAGCGCGGCTTCGGCCTTTCCCCCGATCATGGCCTGTGGGGAGGCGGCGACGCCATGCGCCAGGACCTGACGGATTTCGTCGCGGCCGTGCATCTCAAATATCCCGGAGTGCCGGTGTACGCCCTCGGCGAAAGCATGGGCGGCTCCGTGGTGTTGAGCGCGCTGGCAAGCGCGCACCCGCCGCAAATCGATGGCGCAATTCTGGTGGCGCCGGCGGTGTGGTCGCGCAAGGACATGCCTCTCACCTATCGCGCGGCGCTGTGGATTGCCGCTCGCTTCGTGCCCTCGATGCATGTTTCGGGTGAGGGGCTTCACATCGTGGCCTGCGACAATATCGAGGTGCTAAAAAAGCTTTCGCGCGACCCGGTTTATCAGCATGCGGTGCGCGCCGATCAGGTGTACGGTCTGGTGAACCTGATGGACGATGCCAAGCAGGCACCGCTGCAGCTGCGGCATGCGCCCCGCATTCTGTTTCTCTACGGCGGCAACGATCAGGTGATCCCCAAACAGCCGACCGAAGCGGTCGTCAAACAGCTTGGCGCGCATGCGCAGGTTCACCGCTATCCGCGCGGCTATCACATGCTGCTGCGCGATCTGGACGGCGAAACCGTCTGGGCCGACATCGCCCACTGGATCGAGCCGTGAGCATCCAGTTCCAGTGCGTGCACCAAAGGATGTGATCGGATCGGCGCGCCCGCAACGCTTCTCCTGCATGAACGTTTCCATAATGAAAAGCTGGAGAACGTCATGCACGAGAAAAGCCACGACTCCGCCAACAAGAAGCGGGATTTGAGAGATCAGCCCCCTACCAGCCTGAGGAACACCAACGTCCAAAGCCCCATTCAGGATCCCCAATCCGAAAATTCCAGCGATCCGCGGAAGGTTCGATCTGGCCCGGACATCGTGAAGCCTGGCGTAGGGGGGCAAGCGACAGGCCAAACCTCCCGTCAGTAGCAAAAATCGTATCGAATAATCGCAACGCCATGTCCGCCCGGCGAACTGCCTGCTCGCCATCCGCTACTGAGGTTACCCATGGATATTCCGCTAGAGATTGCCTTCCACGGCATGAACCCGTCAGATGAAGTCGAATCCTTGATCGCGGAGCACGTGAACCGTCTGGAGAGGTTTTATCCGCATCTCGTTGGTTGCAGGGTTTCGGTCGAGATACCGCACAAACAGCACCGCCATGGCAACCTTCCCGGGGTCCACATTATTATTCGCGTGCCGGGGCACGAAATTGCCATCAGCCGCGAGCCCCACAAAGCGAAGCTGCGCCGAATCGCGCCGAATGTGCACACCGCCATAACGGACGCGTTTCGCGCCGCGGAGAAACGGCTGATGGATTTCAAGCAGCAGCAATATGGCGAGGTGAAAGCCAAGGAGATGCCGGTCCACGGCACCATTGCGCAGTTGATTGCCGAAAAGAACTACGGCTTCATCGCCACCGGCAACGGCGAGGAACTCTATTTTCACCGCAATGCAGTCGCCGATGGCGGCTTTGACGATCTGCGGCAAGGCGATGCCGTGCAGTACTGCGTTGTGGTTGGCGATAAGGGCCCAAGCGCCGGACGCGTCTGGCGTACCACCGAAGCCAGCACTTCCGCACGCGTGCGGAACGGCGATGAGGTGCAGCAAGCACCGGGCTGACGGACGCTTTAGCGCTGCATCTGCATCATCTGCTGCATGGGCATGAGATTGTGATTGAGGTGGGCCATGATCCACACCGAGCCGAAAATGACCAGGCCCACGATGAGCAGACCAAAGGCCAGCGCCAAAATGTTGTTGGTATTATCGGGCGCGGTGGTGAGATGAAGGAAGAACACCAGGTGGATTCCCATTTGCGCAACCGCCAGTGTGGCGAGCGCCATGGGAATACCCGGATCGTAGATGAGGTGTGTTTTCGCCACCCAGAACGATGCGATTGTCAGCACGATGGCGAGCGTTAGACCGAGAGCGTAGGTGCCGAGATGCGCGCTGTGCTCGTCGCTGGCGCCGCCCTTATCGTCTTCCTCATGTTCGAGGTAATCACTTTCACGTTCGCTCATAGCCGCGTTCCCACGAGGTAGACCAGCGAGAAGATCGCTACCCAAATCACGTCCAAAAAGTGCCAGAACATGCTGAAGCAGAGAAACCGCCGGCCGATATCCGGGCGGAATCCCTTGGCGAAAAATTGCGCCATCATGGTACCGAGCCACAACAGGCCGGCGGTGACATGCACGCCGTGGCAGCCGACCAGCGTGTAGAAACTGGTGAGGAACGCGCTGCGCGAGGGCCCGAACCCTTGTGCATTCAGGGCTGCGAATTCCGAAGACTCGAGCAGGATAAAGGCCAGACCGGTCAGTCCCGTCGCGAGCAGTGTCACTTGGGTGAGCAGTTGATTGCGTTTCGCCACCGCAATGGTTGCCATGCCGCAGAAGAAACTGGACGCGAGAAGGCATGCCGTTTCCCAAGCGACGCGATCCAGCTCGAAAATCTGCTTCGCCGCGGGGCCGCCGGCCGTCGCCTGCGCCAGCACGGCGTATGTAGCGAACAGGCAGGCGAAGATGATGATGTCGGATAACAGAAACAGCCAGAAGCCGTAACCGACGATCACACGCTTGGTGGCTGGCCCGCCGCCACCATGGCCACGCGCGAGATTCGGTCCGCGTTGTCCGAGCCTATACGGATCGGCGCTGCCGATGGATGCGGCAGTGCTGCTCATGTCCACTGGGCTCCGCTCAGCACCGCCTGACGGCTGGCCCGATTCTCCCGATCGATGCGCGCCACTTCATCGGCAGGAATCATGTATTCGGGCACGTCACGCCAGGCGAACACGACAAAGGTCGCATAGGCGCCGGCAAGCCCTACGATCATCAGCCACCAGATGTGCCAGATGAGCGCGAAACCGATAAGGGTGGCGAAAAAGGCGCAGACGAAGCCGGTTGGGCTGTTGCGCGGCATTTCGATCGGCTCGTAGTCGGGCTCTTTCGGCAAGCGCTGATGTTCGAACGCCCGTTGCTTGACCTGCCAATACACTTCCGCGCCCTGCACCGGAGGCAGCACGGCGAAGTTGAACACTGGCGGTGGCGAAGATGTTGCCCATTCCAGGGTGCGCCCGTTCCACGGATCGCCCGTAACGTCGCGGAGTTCGTCCCGGTGCGCAATGCTCACGACAAGCTGAATGACCTGACAGATCGCACCGCAAATCAGAATGACCACACCGACAACGGAAACCAGAAGCCAGGGACGCCATTCCGCCACATCGTAGTGCTGCAGGCGGCGCGTCATGCCCAGAATACCCGTCACATACAACGGTACGAAGGTGACGTAGAATCCGGCAAGCGCACACCAGAACGCAGCCTTTCCCCATCCTTCATGCAGACGGAACCCAAAGGCCTTGGGCCACCAATACGTGATCGCCGCGAAAACCCCGAAAATCACTGCGCCTATGATCACGTGGTGAAAGTGGGCAATCAGAAACATGCTGTTGTGCAGGAGAAAATCCGCCGGCGGTACCGCGAGCAGCACCCCCGTCAATCCGCCGGTGATGAATGTCGTCATGAAACCGAGCGACCACAGCATCGGCGTGGTGAAGCGGATGCGGCCGCCATACATGGTGAACAGCCAATTGTACATTTTTACGCCGGTGCCGACGGCGATGATGCTGCTTGCAATACCGAACACAGCGTTGACGTCGCCGCCCGCCCCCATGGTGAAGAAATGATGCAACCACACGCAGAATGAGACGATGCAGATGAAGAGTGTCGCGGCAACCATCGAGCGGTAGCCGAACAGCGGCTTGCCCGAGAAGGTGGAGATGACTTCCGAAAAGATGCCGAAGGCCGGCAACACGAGAATGTACACCTCCGGGTGTCCCCACGCCCAGATGAGGTTCACGAACATCATGGCGTTGCCGCCGGCCTCGTTGGTGAAGAAATGAAAGCCCAGATAGCGGTCGAGCGTCAGCATGGCCAGCGTGGCGGTCAGCACCGGGAATGCTGCCACAATCAGCAGGCAGGAGGCGAGCGACGTCCAGCAGAACATCGGCATGCGCAAATAGGTCATGCCAGGGGCGCGGATCTTCAGAATGGTGGTGACAAAATTTATCCCCGTGAGCAGCGTGCCTATGCCGGAGATCTGCACTGCCCATAGATAATAGTCGACGCCCACGCCGGGCGAGTAACGCAACTCCGACAATGGCGGATAGGGGAGCCAGCCGACGCGGGAGAACTCGCCGATCACCAGGGAGAGGTTCACCAGCAGCGCTCCAGTCGCGGTCAGCCAGAAGCTGACGGAATTGAGCGTGGGAAAGGCAACATCGCGTGCGCCGAGCTGCAGCGGCACGACGAAGTTCATGATCCCGATTATGAGCGGCATGGCGCCGAACAGAATCATGAGGGTGCCATGCGCGGAGAAGACCTGGTCGTAATGCTCCGGCGGAAGATAACCCTGCGCATGAAAGGCGAGCGCCTGCTGAGAGCGCATCATGATCGCATCGATGAAGCCGCGTAGCAGCATCAGCAGCCCCAGCAGGATATACATGATGCCGATGTGCTTATGGTCGACGCTCGTGATCCATTCGTTCCACAGATATGGAATCCAGCCCCTGATGGCGATCCAGATGAGAACGCCGAGCAGCGCGAGCATAACTACTGCGCCGGCGATCAGCGGAATCGGTTGATCGAACGGGATGGCGTCCCAGCCGAGCTTGCCGAGCATTATCGGCTCACCCCGTGCGGGACGACATGCTGCGTTCCGGGCCCACCGCGACCTTCTTGCGGGCCTTCGCCGGGCGGCAACTTCTGCGCGGCGATGGCGTAGAACAGCGTCGGATCCAGGCCGCGGTAGGTGTACGGTTTCCGCGCGCGACTTTGTTTCAGGAGCGCATTGACCGCGCTGCGATCGAGCGGCGCGCCTCTAACGCCCGTGGCCCAACTCGCAAATTGTGCGGGCGGTACCGCGACGGAATCGAACCGCATATCGGGGAAACCATCGCCGCTGAACTGCGTCGAGAGCCCCAGATACTTCCCCGGTTGATCCACCTGCAGGTTGATCTGAGTCACCATGCCATTCATCGCGTAGATCATGCTTCCGAAGCGCGGCACGAAGAACGCGTTGAATACGGATGCGGAGGTGATGCGGAAATGCAAGGGACGCCCGACGGGCACAACCAGATGATTCACGCTGGCAATTTTTTGTTCGGGATAGATGAACAGCCACTTCCAATCGAACGATACCGCTTCGATTTCCAAGGGCTTTACCTTTGAAGGCAGCGGCGTAAAGGGATCGAGCGTATGGCTGCCGATCCAGATCACGCCGCCGAGAAAGAAAATGGTGAGCGTCGGGATCGACCACACCACCAACTCGACTTTACCCGAATAGGTAAAGTCCGGCCGGTACACGGCGCGCGTGTTGGAGGCACGATACCACCATGCAAACGCCAACGTAACGATCATCGTGGGAATGACGATCGCCAGCATGATGACGAGCGAGTCGAGCAAAATGATGGTGTCGCCCTTGCCGACCGGCCCGACCGGCGAGAGAATAGAATCTGCCCGGACGAGCGATGGAGCGAGTGTCGTCGCCAAACACAGCGGCGCGAGCACGCGGTTACCCGGACTGCGAATGAATGTCACTCCGAATTCCCCCTCCGGTTCGATAGTTCCGAACTGAAATTCAGAAAGTCTGCTGAGTTCTTGCAAGCTTGCGCCACCGATTGCAAGTGCGCCTCGGCAGCGAGTCCTGGGCTAACGCGATCTGCCAGTAGTTAGGACGTCGGGGAGCGTACAGTCGTTGCCGAATGCAGACTTACCAGGCTGACCTATGGCAACACCGCAAGCATGGCCTACACCTACTCGAAATGCCGGCGATCTGCTCACCCTCAACGACAACATGAGCGGCGGCACCAACGATCTGCACTACAGCGTCACCTACACCAACGCGCATGAGCTGCAGACGGAAAGCATCACCGATCCGGATTACGTCTGGCAGCCGCCCTCATCTTCTACCACCACCTATGCCGCGGCCAACAACCTCAACCAGTATCCCTCCGTGGACGGAACATCCTTCACCTACGGTCCCAAAGGCAATCTCATCGGCGACGGCGCCTGGGTCCGGCTCGCGCTTCGCTGGCGTTCGCTGGCCGGAATGACAGGGTTCTCATGCGCCGAGAATCGCCTGCTGACCGCGAACAAGACCGCGGGCGGCACGCTTTTACCTGTGGGTCAAATGGTGGGCGCGACAGCGATTGAACCCGTGACTCCTCCCGTGTGAAGGGAATCAGAACGCATGGTTCTGCTGGGCTTTTCGACCGCCAGTGCACGTTTTCCACGGATTTTCCCCGCCTACTCGTGAGGAACGCAGCCTTAAGGCCTGAGGCCTGCGCGAAATTTCACGCGCACGTGAGAGGCAATGCACGGAATGCAGCACGTGGCCGCGCGAATATCATAGCGCCTGGGCGATCTGCGGGTGCTAACTTGGCGAGCGGGTTCACACAAAACGGGGCGTGCATGCACGGGATTCTGAAGGTTGCACTCAGTGCGACGGCGTTGGTCGGCAGCGGCTTCTTCGCCGCCGCCTGGAGCAGTCCCCTATACAGCGGGTTTTATCAGGTCTCCGACGAACCACTCGGGCGGTCGTTCTCCGGTGTCGCAGCGCACGCGCTGATCCCGGTGGACCAGCTGGCCAAATCCCCGGCCGGCGCCCAGCAGTACACCATCCTGTCGAAAGCCGGGCCGCATGGCCACTCGGCGGTGTGGCGGCTTGCCGACGGCGCCATCATGTCGCGCGACAGTCTGAATTTGCGCGGCCAGGTGTTCGAACTCGAACAGGCGACGCACCTCGGCGCCGATGGCATTGTCGATCGGGTCGTCGTCCGCGGCTTCACGCCGAACGGCGACGCGGCGGAAACCTTCACGGTTGCGAATGGGCAGGCGACCTGGAAGAGCCAGGTCGATTCCGGTGCGGCGCCCTACACGACGCCCGCAGAATACGTCACCGCCGGCGGCAGCTTCGAAGGCATCGCGATCCTGATCGAAGCACTACTTAACCGGCCTGACAAATCGCTCGCGCTCCTGCCGAGCGGCCACGCCAGCGCCGAACGCATCAGCCAGATCGAAGTGGGCGAAGGCCCAGCGAAGAAAACCATCGTCTGTTGGGCGATCACCGGCCTCGGCAATTCCCCAATCCCGGTGTGGACGACGACGGACAACAAGTTCTTCGGCGCCTACTTCGGCCTCGCGCTTTTGCCCGTTGGCTATGAAGGCGCGCTCGATGCCATCGTGAAGGCGCAGACGGACGCGCTGGCCGGCAGGGCGCCGGTCATCCGGAATGCGGTCCTGAAGACGCCGGCCGGCCCGGTCGCATTCAGTCACGTGCGCGCTTTCGTCGACGGCAAACGCTTTGCCGAAGACCAGACTGTTATTGTCGATCGCGGCAAGATCACCAAGGTCGGCCCGGCAGCAGCGGTGGCGGTGCCGGCGAACGCGCAGGTGATCGACGGCAAGGGCGAGACCCTGGTGCCTGGCCTGTGGGATTCACATCACCATTTTGGCGACGACTTCTCCGGGCCGTTCCTGCTTTCGCTGGGCATCACCTCGGCTCGCGACCCGGGTAACGATGATAGCCTGACGCTCGACCGTGCCAAACGCCGGGCCGCGGGCCAGCTCCTGACGCCGCGCATTTATCCTTCATCGCTGATCGACGGGAAAGGGCCGTATACCGCGCAAGTTGCCAACGTCGCAACCTCGCAGACCGAGGCCGTCGCGCTTGTCGACCGCGCCAAGGCGAACGGGTTCACCGGCGTCAAGTTCTACGGCACGTTCAATCCGGCCTGGGTCAAGGCGGCCGCCGCGGAAGCGCACAAGCTTGGCCTGCACGTCCACGGGCATCTGCCGGCCGGCATGCGGACGAGCCAGGCGATCGCTGACGGTTACGATGAGATCACGCATATTTACTTCGTGATGATGGAAGCGATGCCCGACGACGTGGTGAAGACGTCGAACGGCATCAATCGTTTCGACGGCATCGGGCGCTACGCGCGCAACGTGGACCTCAACGCCGAGCCGATGAAGTCGCTGCTGGCGACGATGGCGGCGAAGCACATCGTTTCCGACCCGACCCTGGTTGTGACCGAGGCGCTTTACATGCCGGATAACGGCGATCTGTCGCCGGCCTTTGCGCCCTATGTCGGGACGCTGCCGCCGCAGACCGAGCGGAACTTCCGCCAGGGTGGCTTTACGCCACCGCAGGGGCTGACGCGCGCCGATGTGCGGCAAAGCTTCGCCAAGCTGCTCGATCTGGTCCGTACCATGCACAAGATGGGTATCTCCATCGTCGCCGGAACGGATGGCTCGGGTATGGAGCTGGTGCGCGAACTCGAACTCTACGTGCAGGCCGGCTTCACAAATGAAGAAGCGCTGGAGGCGGCGACCATCGTGGCCGCGCACAACGTGCACGCCGACAAGTACACGGGCTCCATCACGGCCGGAAAGAATGCCGACCTCGTGCTGGTCGAGGGCGATCCCTCGCACCGCATCGGCGATCTCAGGAACACGCGGCTCGTGATGATGGACGGAAAGCTGATGGACGCGGACGCGCTCAGGAAAGCCGCAGGCTTCTCGGGACGGCCGATAACGATGCCGGCACGTTAGGAGGCTCGGGCGACGGTTCGTTCGATTTCGATGGTCACATGGGAGAGCGCCGGGAAGCCGGCCAATTTCTCACGATAGAATCGATGATCTCTCGATTGTTCCGTCGTAATCGCGAGAATGACGCCGAGATGCCCGGGACCGAGCCGCCAGAGGTGAAGGTCGGATATGCGGTCGCCGTCCTGCTCGATGAGCTCTCGCAAGCTGTGCGGCAACGCGGCATCCGGAGTCATATCGAGCAGAATGGCGCTGGTGTCCCGCACCAGCCCGTATGACCAGCTTGCGATCACGATGGCGCCGATCATTCCCGCAAGCGGGTCCATCCACAGCCAGCCAAACGTCCTTGCCAGCAACAGACCCGTGATCACGAGAATGGACACGGCCGCGTCCGCCGTCACATGGATGATGGCGGCTCTGATATTGTTGTCGCGGCGCGCACCGTGGTGGATGTGATGGTGATCGTCATGTTCGTGGCGATGATGATCGTGGTCTCCTCCGCCAAGCAGCCACGCGCTCGCGATGTTTACTGCCAGGCCGAGGCAGGCAATCGGGATCGCCTCCGCAAACCGGATCGGCACCGGAGCAAACAGGCGATTGATGGCTTCGTAACGATTAAAGCAGCGATGATCGCCAACACGATTGCGCTGCTATATCCTGCGAGGTCGCCGAATTTGCCGGTACCGAAAGCAAATCTGGAATCGTGGACGTGTTTGCGGGCGTAGCTATAGGCGAGCGCCGTCAACAGCAGGGCTCCCGCATGGGTACTCATGTGGAGTCCGTCCGCGACAAGGGCAATGGAGCCGAACAGGGGACCGCCGACAATTTCGGCGACCATCATGAAGCCGCACAGCGCAATGACGGCCCACGCCTTGCGCTCGTTCGCCTCATGCCTGTCAGACAAAAAGACATGGCTGTGGACGTTCGGGTCGGCTGCCCCACTCACCGCTCACCTCATTTCAGGTAGGCATGAACGACGTCGATAAGCTGCTCGGAACCTTTCGCGCGCTTCTTGTGCCGGTCATGTGCCGGGTCTGACACATGGAAGCGGATGTGATCTTCCATCAATTCCGCCATGAGGCCATTGGCAGCGCCGCGGACGGAAGCCACGAGCTGCATGACATCGATGCACTCGCTTTTGGCTTCAAGCGCCCGCTCGACGGCGTCAACTTGACCGCGGAGCCGGCGAACACGATTGAGGAGCTTTGCCTTCTGCCGAACGGTGTGGCTCACGCGAGCGCTTCCCTGACGAGATCACATCCAATAGGATACCCCCCATGCTATGGTTCCTTCAATGGGGAAAGAAATGAAACACCTCGCTTACTTCGCAGCGGCTGCGCTTGTGGGCTTAGCCGTCTCTCCCGCATCTGCAGAGACCCTCAGTCTCATATGCGCGCGAGCCAATGACTCGGCCGGGCGGCATGTAGTGATTGATCTTACCGGCGGCGTTGTTTCCAACGGAGCGGGCTACAGTGCCCAGCGCTGGGCTGCGGTTGTGACGGAAAAGGAGGTGGCGTGGGATGAGAATTATGCCTCTCACAGGTCGCGCGTTTCCAATCACTATGTGTTCGACAGGCAGTCGAATGTGCTCCGCGGTACGGATGCGGCAGGCCACGAAATGCTGAATGCTGCCTGCCAGAAAGCTTCGTAGGTTCTGGCCATTCGCGGTCAGCCGGCAATGCGCGTGACGACAAAGAGGCAGAGCGCACCGGCGAAGGTGAAAACCGTCGTCAGAAACCGCGGATGCGCGTGATGGCTCTCGGGCAGGAGATCGCTCGCACCGATATAGAGGAAGAAGCCGGAGAAGATCGCCAGGAACACCGCGACGATATTGGGCGGCATGGCGACCAGCAGACTCGCCGATGCTCCCAGGACCGGCGCCAGCGCGTCGACGGCAAGCCAGCCGAGCGCCGTTCGACGTTTTGCTCCATTCTTGATCACGACGTTGACCGTGTTCAGCCCGTCGGAGAAATCGTGCACCAGCACCGCCACCGCGACGACGATGCCAACCGCCTGGCTGGCCTGGAATGCGACGCCGATCGCAAAACCGTCCATGAAACTGTGCAGGGAAAGGCTTGCTGCGCCAATCCAGCCGCGGTGTTCGCGATGGCGCGGATCTTCGTCGTGGCCGTGTAGCGCAACCATCCGGTCCAGCAAGGTATAGAAGAAGAAGCCCAACGCTGCTATTCCGAGCATGTCGCGCGGGTCGATCTGGCGCGCCGTTTCGATCGACTCCGGCATGAGGTCGAAGAAGGCGACGCCGATGACTGCCCCGGCACTGAACCCGAGCACCAGATGCAGCCGGTCGCGCATGGCGATGGCGAACAACCCGCCGACCATGGTCGCCACACAGGTCGCCAGCGCGATCGGCAATACGATGAACGGGTGCATGCTTCCCCCTAAGGTTCCGAAGGCCTGTCCTGGAATTTCAGCAGGCGTCCAGCATTTCCCATTACCGCAATGGTTCCAGCATTGTGCAGGATGGCGGCCATCAGCGCGCCGCTCGGGCCGAGCGCGTTCGCAGCCGCCAATGCGACGAGAAGAACCGTCCATCCCAGGCCGACACCCACATTGACGAGAATGGTGCCGCGGCACTTTCGGCTCAGCCGGATGCAGGTGCCGAGCCTGCGCAGATCGTTGCTCATCAGGACAAGATCAGCGGAAGCAAGCGCGACATCGGTGCCTTGTGCGCCCATGGCAATGCCGATCGCTCCTGCCTTTAGCGCCAGCGCATCGTTGATGCCATCGCCCACGACCATGGGGCGCCGGCCTTGCCGGATTTCCGCCAGCACTAGATCCATCTTTTGTGCTGGCAAGGCTTCGGCCCGCACGTCGTGCAGATTGAGCTTTGCCGCGACCCGATGCGCCTCCTGCGACCGATCGCCGGTGATCATCAGTTGCCGCTGAAGGCCCAGCTGTTTGAGCTCTGTGATCGCGTCTCTTGCTTCGCAGTTTCCAAACTTATCAGGCTCCATACCAGCTGCAATCGCGGACGTAACAACATCTGCAATTTGCAGTGCGGCTATTCTCGAATGGTCGTGCGCTTCAATTCCATCAATGTCGATTGCGTCCCAATGAATGCGCGTTTTCTGATCTCGTAGACGACAAAGATATGCGCGGAACTCCTCGTAAGCCATTCCGCCGCGGCGTGAAAAGATGATCTTAACGCGACCGTCGCCATCTCCCACATTTCGGTAGTCTCTACAAATCCACGAAACGCGCTCGATAGCGTACCTGGTTGTGTAGAAATAGAGTTGGTTCTTTTCGGGATACATGGCGCGAGGAATGCCCCGCTTATTTGATATTACGGTCGTGGCACGAATCGGTTTCGCAGCTAAATACTGGCTGGCAGCGAGTCTTTGCCCGTGAGTGAGATTCACAAAATGCAGTTCTCGTGACTGTTTTTCCGCTTTGCGAAGAATCTCGTCTCGCCATCGTACGGTATGCGCGATCCACGCGTGACGCATGACGGTAGCCGAAACAATGAGCCAGTGAGATGATCCGCCACGTTTGCCCAGTTCGCGGAACTTGCCAGTCAGGCCGTCATCGCCTGCCTCATCAATGTATGCTACAAAGCTATGAGCCATGGAGTGGGAGGCAAGAGCAGTGTCGCGAAAGAGTCAAAGCGTTAGCAAGGCTGCCCCCAAGAAGTCCGATGATTTTGAATCCGTCGCCCGTCGCCTTGAATGCGACCCGGACCTTAAGAAGTTTGACGCACAGCTCCAGAAGATCGCAAGGGCCAAGCCTCCGAAGAGCCAAGGCAAGTAACAGCTTTCGCAAAGCTGTGGTTAGATAGTTGACAGCTGGGACTCCAGAGAACGAATCGGGTATTTTTCATCATTCTTAAAATGATGGAGGATGCAGGTTCATGCCCGATGCTGATTTCAGCCAGTTTCCTTATTAACCGTCGCTCCGCTGCACGGAAGGCGAGCATATCGGCTATCGCACTCTGTCAGATGAGGACAAGGATAGTCTGCTTCCGATCTTCGAAATCAGCCAGCACGGAGACGAGGGCGGTTTCAAATCCGGTTTGAAATTAATCGAGACGAGCGCTGGACCCCGACCGTTCATTCTAGATTTTTGTCGGGAGCAGATGCCAATCCCTGTACCGACTAAAAAAAGCAAAGACCCGGATGCGGCCAAGGAACGCTACGATCTAGCCTGTGTAGCGCATGCGAACTACACAGCAGCTTACGAAAAGGTGATGGACCCATCCGATGGGTTTGCAGCGTGGCGTCAGATCGTTGGTCAGTTTCCCAACGCAGTTCCGACTATCCTGTTCAACGAAGCATCTAACCAAGTACTGAAACAAGCGGTACGGTTGTCTCAACACAGTGACAGTCTGGCTGTTCGCGTTCGGCGAACCGATGATCCGAAGATCCTTCCACTGGTCGGACAAATAGCATCATTGCTGGATTCGCCAGAACAGTTGCTCATTGTGCTTGATGCAGGGTATTCGCGCATGCCGAATTCGACAAAGGGCATTGATTTCGCGGCGGATGCGATTGCACAAATTACCCATGAGATGACGCAGCAGGAAAAGACACTTCTGCGGGTCGTCTATATGGGCAGCTCATTTCCAAACACGAGTCACGAAGGGGTGATCCATCTGCCGAGCCTAGACTGGACAGCTTGGCAAAACGTGCAGGAAGAATTCCCCTGCATGTTCGGGGACTATGCAGCGACGTACCGGCATCCAATTGCTGCCACTAAGCCGCACGGGTGGCGCGCTCAAGTTGTGATGCCGTTGAATGAGGGCTGGATAACATACCGTGACGTGAACGCGCAGGATCGCCAAGGATGGATTGACGGCGCAAAGGAAATCGTTGGCATCGCTGAGTTTAACGAAAACACTCCGAAGACATGGGGAGTCGATGCCATACGAAGGGCCGCGAAGGGTGATCTAACAAACTTGGATTGGCCCCGAGACTGGTACGGTGTGAAGGTGAATATCCATCTGCATCGTCAGATACATTATGCTCCGGGCGTGATGGAGTTTTTCAGTGGAGGCGGGGAAGATGAATAAGCGTAAGTTGCTCGGCGCTTAAGTGCGTCTCGCGCGCGCGACCGCAGGTCATCAGAAGATATACGCTGGATGATTGCATCAATCAGCTCTGATTGCCGCATCCGTGACATACCTGCTTCGCGCAAGACTTGTTTCAGTTCAGCGCGATTGAGCATGTAGAGTAAGGCTTCGTTGTTCGACTGTTTATTCTTCTTAGGCGACCTTCGCTCTTCGAAGATCACCCCGTCTTCGGAAGAGCGAGCAACAACAATTCCCCACCATGACGGGATTGAGGATCGAGAACTCTTTAGGTGGCGAGATGTGGTTACGAGGCAGACTTCATCGCAGACAGCGGAGAACGCAGGTTCCTGCGCGCGCAAGCGCGTCAGGCGGTCTACGTCACTTTTGATTTCGAAACCGCAAATCTTGCCGTTCACGACCGTCACGTCCATCCGTGCTGAGGGGCGTGGGATGGAGACTTCATGAAGGATGGATGTGCCTATGTCAGCGTGTTGTTCCCAAAGCCAGTGATGCAAAGGCTCTCTAATGTCGGCATCGCGTAGGGAACGGCCATTCCGGCCCGTTTGAATTTTGCGCATGACTTCGGCCCCGAATCGTGGTTTAATACCAGCGAGACGGGGTCATCGAAATCACATATGACCTCGCGCGACGATTTGCGCTTCCGGGGGCCAGCCCGATACGCGAATCACACGCCTTCCAATTGAATCACGAAAGAGTCTTCCCCTCTAGGGGGCTCACCCTATCCGCGAGGCGGCGGCGGACGTAGAACGCAACCCTTGGGAACAATCCCACGCTCGTGAGTGGTCGCTGAATCGGGGCAGGATGGATGGGCCATGCGGCCACCAGCGCTGCCAGTCCCCTTGGTATTGATGGCGTGTTCTTCCGGCGTGCCGTCGCCATTAGCGTCACCACCTGTGGGGCTGGTCGTACGACTTGCCGAACTCCCATGCTGCTTGATCACAACGCCGATGCCGCTATTCGGGTTTGTGTTCTCCACCGGTTGCGGCGTGGCGCCAGTATCGGTCGGAGCGGCGTCCGGGCGTGCCGCACTGGTATAATTGCCTTTGGGATTCTGGCCGCCCTTTACGACGGTGCCTCTGATCGGAGCCCCGGCGCTTGCCGCAGTGGCAACACACAGAACAACGGACGCGGCCAAAAGGTCCATAGACTTGAGCATGGTGATTTCCCCCTAAAGTGGACCGCGAGCGTGCGCCGTTATCGGGGGATTAGCAAATGACGGGACTCAAGCTCTAGCGGCAAGTCTGTCAAGTATAATATCGTCGCCTATTCAGCGATCAAGGTATTGAGGTGGCAACATAAAGGGCTCTAAATCTGGTTAGGTTAAACCAGTGAAACCGCCTACTACGATTTGACACAATAACGGTCGTGTAATTGACAAAAAGCGGTGGCATGCTCCACCCACTCGGTGGGACGAGCATCATGGCAGAGAATATCGAACTGCGCGCGACGGAAATCGTGCCGGGGCGGCATTGGGCAGTGGGAAAATATATGCTGCACTTTACAGCCTCGGGAAACCTGGAGTTGTGGAACCGGGCTGAGCGGCGGCTTTTGTGGCAAACGGGAACGCGGGGCATCAGCGTCGCCAAAATGGTGATGCAGG
Source organism: Rhizomicrobium sp. (assembly GCA_036269195.1). Classification (GTDB taxonomy): domain Bacteria; phylum Pseudomonadota; class Alphaproteobacteria; order Micropepsales; family Micropepsaceae; genus Rhizomicrobium. The sequence goes on along the minus strand of DATASO010000012.1, from coordinate 525,353 downwards.
AGGACGGGAATCTGGTGATCTACGACCAGAACCGCCGCGCCCTGTGGTCGTCCGGCACGCACGGCAACGATGCCGCCTATCTTGCCCTGCAGGATGATGGCAACGTGGTCATCTATTCCCAGGACAACCGGCCTCTTTGGGATACAGCCACCCGGGGCGGGTAGCAGCAAGCGCTTCGGCCAATCCTGATTCAGACCGAAGTGGGTTTCTTCCGGCCCATGCCGAGTAGTGGCCGCCAGGTACGGGACGGAATTTCTTCCGCCAGGCCGGGCTCCAGTTGCCCCAGGTGGAACGGGCCGAACTGCACTCGGATCAGCCGCGCCACCTTACAGCCCAGGGATTCCATCAACCGCTTCACTTCGCGGTTTTTGCCTTCCTTCAGGCTGACGGTAACCCAGGCGTAGTGCCCGCGGGCCCGCTCGAGATCGGCGACCACGGGGCCATAGCGGACGCCGTCGAGGGTGGTGCCGAGCGCCAACTTGTCGAGCGCCGCCTGGTCGATCCGTCCGAACAGGCGCACACGATATTTCCGCTCCCAGCCGGCAGCGGGGAGTTCCAGCTGGCGGGCGAAGGCGCCGTCATTGGTCAGCAGCAGCAGGCCTTCGGAGTTGATGTCGAGGCGGCCGACCGAAACCACCCGCGGCAGCTTGGCCGGCAGCTTCTCGAACACCGTGGGGCGGCCTTGCGGGTCGCGATGCGTGGTCACCAGCCCCGTCGCCTTGTGGTAGCGCCACAGACGGGTGGGTTCGGCGTGCTTCAGCGGCCGCCCATCCACCGCGATGGTTTGGCTGTCGGTGGCGCGGGTGCCCTGTTGGGTGACGGGCTCGCCGTCCAGCGTCACGCGCCCGTCCGCGATCAGTTTTTCCGCGTCGCGCCGGGAGCAGACGCCCACCCGCGCGACGATCTTGGCAATGCGTTCACCGGCTTCGCTGCTATCGTCGGCCAAAGAGGACTCGCGGAATGAATGACGAAGGCTGGATAGCACAAGCGCTGCACGAGGCCGAAGTGGCGGCAAAGCGTGGGGAAGTGCCGGTGGGCGCGGTGCTGGTCAGCGGCGCAGGGGAATTCCTGTCGGCGAACGGCAACCGCATCGTCGAACTGCGCGATCCTACCGCCCATGCGGAGATGCTGGCGATCCGCGATGGTGCGCGGATCATTGACAACGAGCGATTGGTCGGCACCACACTCTATGTGACCTTGGAGCCGTGCGCGATGTGCGTCGGCGCCATTGCCATGGCGCGAATCGCGCGGCTGGTGTTCGCAGCCGAGGATCCAAAGGGCGGCGCGGTCTTGCATGGCCCGAAATTTTTCGCGCAGGCAACCTGTCATCACCGGCCGGCTGTCGCTCGCGCCGGCGATGGCGAACGCGCCGGCGAACTGCTGCGCCAATTTTTTCAGGCCCGGCGCAACAGTTTAACTCCGTCTTCCTAAGCTTTCTTGCGCCGCCGCGCTACGAGTTGGTTCAGCGCTTCGACAATCCCGGAGAACGCCACAGCGAAGTAGAGATAGCCGCGCGGAATGTGAAAGTGCATCGCGTCCGCCATCAGCGACATGCCGATCAGCAGCAGGAAGCTGAGCGCCAGCATCTTCACCGTGGGATTGCGGTGTACGAAATTGGCAACAGGACCGGAAGCCGCGAGCATCACAATCATTGCGAGCACGACAGCGGCAATCATAATCGCAAGGTGTTCCGCCATGCCGACCGCGGTGACGACGGAATCGATGGAGAAGACAAGATCGAAGATCGCGATCTGCGCGATGACTCCCGCAAAGGAAGCGATGGCGCGCCGCGCGTCCTCCTCTTCGCCTTCCACCATGCCATGGATTTCGCGGGTGCCCTTGGTGAGCAGGAACAATCCGCCCGCGGCGAACACGATGTCGCGCCAGGAGAATGCGTCGCCCCACAGGGTGATCACGGTGGCAGACAAGCCGATGACCGCCGCGATGCACGTAAGCAGCGCGATGCGCATCACCAGCGCAAACGAGAGACCGATGCGGCGCGCTGCGGGCCTGCGTTCCGGCGGCAACCGATTGGAGGCAATCGACAGAAACACGATGTTGTCGATGCCCAGCACGATCTCGAGCGCTGTCAATGTGGCGAGGCTCGCCCAGGCATGCGGATCGGTGAGCAGGTTCAGCATCGGCGGTCGACTGTCAGAACCAGGGCTGAGTGAGATCGGGAAAGACAAACAGCAGCGTTTCCCGCGATGCAAGCAGGCCGATGGCGGCGCCGATGAACACATCGCTCAGGAAATGCGCATTGAGAACGGCACGCGTCAGGGCGAGGTACAGCGCCAGCCCGAACCACAGCCACGCGAGCGCCGGAAATAGTCCGGCGAGAACAATCGCGACGCAGAAAATGGTCATGGCGTGGCCGGAGGGAAATGAATCGTGCTGCGAGTCGTAATGGAAGAAGCGGAAGCCGTAGAACTCGTGCTCCAGCTCGTCGCGTGGGCGCCTGCGGCCGCACACCAGCTTGATCGCATGCAGGATCGCGCTGGAAACCGCGAGACAGGCCAGGAAGGCAAGCGCCGCTCGCCACAATCGAATCAGGAACAGCACATCGCCAGTTGCCAACCGCGCCAGATAGATCAGGGCGATAAGGATAATTGCGGCAGCCAGCCAGTGCGCCCCTTTGGCAAAATCCGTGGTGCGGCGGATGCGGCGAAACCAGTGCGCGGCCACGCGATCATGAAAGAAGTGCGTCGCCTGCCGGTCGATGGCGAACGCGGCAAGCCCCAACGCCAGCAAGCACAAACCCGCCCAAAGCAGCATTTCGCGTGCTTGCCGGGAGTTGCCGCCGCTGTCAAACGCCGGCTCCGCGGACTACAGTTCCGCGACTGCTATTTCCGGAGAGGAACATGGATTTCGACTATTCTCCGCGCCAGCGCGAGTGGCTGAAACGCGTCGGCGACTTCATGGAACAGCACGTCTGTCCGGCAGAGCAGGTCTATCACGAGCAGATGAATGCGGCGCGCGAGAAGGGAAATCCCTGGATCGTCGTGCCGGTGGTGGAGGAGCTGAAAGCCAGGGCAAAGGCTCACGGGCTGTGGAATATGTTTCTGCCCCGCAGCAAGCATGGCGCAGGGCTCAGCAATCTCGAATACGCGCCGCTCGCCGAAACGATGGGCCGCGTGAGCTTTGCATCGGAGGTTTTCAATTGCTCCGCGCCGGATACCGGCAATATGGAGGTGCTCGACCGCTACGGCACTCCGGCACAACAGGAGCAGTGGCTGAAGCCGCTGCTCGCCGGTGAAATACGCTCCGCCTTTATCATGACCGAGCCAGATGTGGCCTCGTCCGACGCCACAAACATTTCCACGCGCATCGAGCGCGAGGGTGACCACTACGTGATCAACGGGCGTAAATGGTGGTCGTCCGGCGTGGGTGACCCGCGGTGTAGTATTCTTATTTTGATGGGGAAGACCGACCCGGACGCAGAGAAATATCGCCAGCAGTCGCAAGTATTGGTCCCAATGGATACGCCCGGCGTCACGCTCACCCGCATGCTGCCGGTGTTCGGTTTCGACGACGCCCCGCACGGGCACGGCGAGTTGGTGTTCGAGAACGTGAAAGTGCCGGCGGAGAACATGATCCTTGGCGAAGGCCGCGGTTTCGAAATTGCACAGGGGCGCCTCGGGCCGGGGCGCATCCATCACTGCATGCGCACCATCGGAGCGGCGGAGCGGGCGCTGGAGAAGATGTGCCGGCGCCTGTTGTCGCGCACTGTCTTCGGCAAGAAAATCGCAGACCATTCCGTGTGGGAGCAGCGGGTGGCGGACGCGCGGGCCAACATCGACATGTGCCGTCTGCTCACCTTGCAGGCAGCCGACATGATGGACAAGGTCGGCAATAAGGCCGCGCGTGCCGAGATTGCGATGATCAAGGTGGCGGCACCGCGTATGGCGCTGAGGGTGATCGACGATGCCATTCAGGCTTGGGGCGGTGCGGGCGTCACCACGGATTCCGGCCTGGCGCGAATGTATGCCAGCGTGCGCACCCTGCGCCTGGCCGACGGGCCGGACGAAGTTCACAACCGCGCCATCGCCCGGCTGGAATTCGCGAAATACATGAACCTGCCGCGGCCGCAAGCAGCGGAATAGGAGAATTTGCACTCCGCCTAAGCGCCGATGCCTGGTCGCGGCAAGGTGACACAAACCAAGATGGCGCGGCCGGTAATGTTGCTTGCCAACTGGGTTCCAGTCAGCGAAATAGTGGGAGTGCTGATTTTGAAGGGGTTTCAAATGCGCTTGAGTTCTATTGCCATTCTTGCCACGGCTGTTCTTGTGAGCGGTACCGCCGCCGGGTTCGCGGAACCCGCCGCCACGCCAGATGCGGCTGCCACCGCCGCACCTGCCACCGCGCCTGCGATGCCGTCCGCCACCGGGGCTTCCGCAGGGGTCCCCGCGTCTACCACATCCGCCGCGGCCCAGGCCGATACCAACCCGATCGTCTGCCACGTCGAAGAGGTGACTGGATCTCGTTTGGGCTCGAAGCGCCTTTGTTACCGCCAGTCCGAATGGGACAGCATGAGACGAGAGAGCCAACACGACATGTATCAGTGGGAAACTCACAATCCACCGGGTGGCGGCCACTAAACATCTGACATCATCGAGAGACGCGGTGCGGAAACGCGCCGCGTCTTTTTTTTATGGACTGGCAGCCACTTTGACCGCCCGTTGCCGCCCTGTATGACGGCCGCGAGATCGGAGGGCGTTCGTGCACGACATCGCTTTCATTCGACGGGATCGCGACGCGTGGGTGGCGGCGCTTGCTCGCCGCCCGGCATACGCCGAAAGCGCCGGCGCGCTGGCCGACGACATTCTGACGCGTGACAAGGAACTGCGCGATCTGGTGACGCGGCTGCAGGCGGCGCAGGCCCGGCGCAACGAAGCCTCCAAGCTGATCGGGCAGGCGAAAGCGAAGAAGGATGAAGCGCAGGCGGCAAGCCTGATGGCGGAAGTGGCCGGGCTGAAGGAGGAGATTCAAACTGGTGAGCACCGCGAGCGCGAGTTGCAGGAGGCGCTGAGAGAGGCGCTTGCCGGGATCGACAATCTGCCGGCGCTGAATGTGCCGGACGGTGAAGGCGAAGATGACAATGTCGAGGTGAAGGACCGCGCGTTCGGCGAGCGTCCGCCGCTGAATTCCGCCCGCGAGCATTACGAGCTGGGCGAGCAGCTTGGCATGATGGATTTCGAGCGCGCCGCGAAAGTTTCCGGCGCGCGGTTCGTCTATCTCACTGCGGGGCTTGCGCGGCTGGAACGCGCCATCGCCAATTTCATGCTCGATCTGCACACCGGCGAATTCGGTTACACCGAATTCCAACCACCGCTCATGGTGCGTGACGACGCAATGTTTGGCACGGGCCAGTTGCCAAAATTTGGCGAGGATCTCTTTTACTCAACTACGTTACCTGCCACCGCATTATCCACGAATGAACAAAGACAAGCAGCCCAGCGAGTTGTGCGCATAATCGCGCCGGGAATTCCGGATCATGAGTTCGAGAACGCCGTTGCCATGCTGTTGTATTACATCAGACAGAATCCTGTGGGCGGCTACTACGTAGAAGACACTACACATAGCTCGATCGGATTTGGTTTCAATATCGCGCTTGCGCGCACTGCGTTCGAAAACGAACTGAAGAAGGTCACGGCAGATCGAGAATGGCTCATTCCGACGGCCGAGGTGTCGCTGACAAATTATGTGCGGGAGGACATCCTCGAAGAAGAATCGCTGCCGCGCCGTTACACCGCCTGGACGCCGTGCTTCCGCGCGGAAGCGGGCGCGGCAGGCAAGGACACGCGCGGCATGATCCGCATGCACCAGTTCTCCAAGGTGGAGCTGGTGTCGATCGTCACCCCGGAAAAATCGGACGAAGAGCACGAGCGCATGACGGATTGCGCGCAGGCCGTGCTCAAGCGCCTCAACCTGCATCACCGCGTGATGACCTTGTGCGCCGGCGACATGGGTTTCTCCGCGAGGAAAACCTACGACATCGAAGTGTGGCTGCCGGGGCAGGGGCGCTTCCGCGAGATTTCCTCCTGCTCCAACTGCGGCGAATTCCAGGCTCGCCGCATGAACACGCGCTATCGTCCGAAGGGCGAGAAAGGCACGCGGTTTGTGCACACCTTGAACGGCTCAGGCCTTGCGGTCGGCCGCACGCTCATCGCCATCATGGAGAACTATCAGAACCCGGACGGCTCCATCGCGGTGCCGGACGCGTTGCTGCCCTACATGGGCGGCCTGAAGAAGATTGAGAAGCAGTAGATGAGGGTGAGCGTAATGACTCCCCTCGCCCCCTTTGGGGGAGAGGGGCAGGGGGTGAGGGGGATGTCAGAAGTCAGAAGCGGATACGAGGCTCTTCTGACTTCCGATTTCTGGCTTCTGATTTCCGAAGCCCCCCTCACCCTGTATCCCTCTCCCCCTGAGGGGGAGAGGGAGGGCTGTTGTTGATGCCCACTAAATCCAAGCCCCTCCGCATTCTCGTCACGAACGATGATGGCATTCATTCGCCGGGCTTGACGGTGGCCGAGAACATCGCCCGCGCCATCAGCAATGACGTCTGGGTGGTGGCGCCGGAAACCGAGCAATCCGGTGCCTCGCATTCGCTGACTTTGTCGCTGCCGCTGCGCCTGCGCCGCGTCGCCGAGCACAAATTCGCGCTCACCGGCACGCCCACCGATTGCGTGCTGATGGGCGTCGCGGAGGTGCTGAAAGACAGGAAGCCGGATCTGGTGCTGTCCGGCGTCAACCGCGGCTCCAACCTCGCCGACGATGTCACCTATTCCGGTACCATTGCCGGCGCGATGGAGGGCACTGTGCTCGGCATCCGCGCCATCGCGCTTTCGCAATCTTATGGCTTCGAGGAAGGATACAAGGTGCGCTGGCATTGCGGCGAAACGCACGGTCCCGCGGTGGTGCGCAAGCTGCTCGAGGCTGGCTGGCCCGAGCCGCAGGAAGTGCTGATGAACGTCAACTTTCCCGATTGCGAGCCGGAGAACGTGACAGGCATCGAGGTCACCGAACAGGGCAAGCGCGATATGCAGGAAGCAAAGGTCGACCGCCGCGTCGATCTGCGCCGCAATCCCTACTACTGGATCGGTTTCAAGCGGATGCGCAGCCATCCGCACCGGGGCACCGACCTCCGCGCCATTTACGAGAAGCGCATTTCCATCACGCCGTTGCATCTGAACCTGACGGAATTCGAAGTCCTGCGTCGGCTCAAGGCGTCGCTGAACCAACAATTCTCCGCGCCACTGGTCCCAGGGGATGACGAGGAACTCGAACCGCAGGACGAAGACAAAGCCGCACCCGCGCGCCAACAGATCGGCCCCGGCGAGCGTTAGCGTCGTGGCCGCCCTCGTGGCGGCCATCCATACTCACCGACTCCGGAGGTGTTCATGGGTGGCCGGGACAAGCCCGGTCATGACGAACAGTGGGTTGATTCAGAAAAGTCCGAAATCGGATGTAAAAGGTCTCCATGACCGACACCCGTGCCATCTCGCTGATCATGGCCCTGCGCGGGCAGGGTATCACCGACCAGCGCGTGCTCTCCGCCATCGAGCGCACGCCGCGCGAGTTGTTTGTGGAGGAGCCGTTCGAGACCAGCGCCTATGACAACACGGCGCTGCCCATTGCCTGCGGCCAGACCATCAGCCAACCTTATGTTGTGGCGCTCTCCACCCAGGAGTTGGAGGTGCAGCCGAATCATCGCGTGCTGGAGATCGGCACCGGCTCCGGCTACCAGGCGGCCGTCCTCGCCCAGCTCTGCCGCATGGTCTACACTGTGGAGCGGCACAAGCCGTTGCTGCTGGAGGCGCAGTCCCGCTTCAAAGAGCTGAAACTGCACAATGTGGTCACCCGCCACGGCGATGGCTTCCAGGGCTGGCCGGAGCAGGCGCCCTTCGACCGAATCTTGCTCACTGCTGCCATCCCGGAGCTGCCGGACAGCCTTGTTAACCAGTTAAAGCCGGACGGAATTCTTGTGGGTCCTGTGGGCCAAGCCGTCTCGTCGGAAACCAATTGTCAACAATTGGTAAAGATTATCCGGACAAACGAGGGAACGAGCATGAAGCGGCTTATTCCCGTGGTGTTTGTGCCCATGGTTCCGGGCCTGCCAAAGGGGAATTCGGATGGTTCAGAGAGCGGAAGAAAAAGCTAATTTCGGCTGGGGCAAAGCGGCCTGGAGCGCCTTCGTGCCCCTACTGTTGCTGGGCGCCTGCCAATCGACGCCCACGGAACTCGCCAGCGATTTGGCCGAGCCAGCGGTGGTGACCGCTTCTGCCGGTCCGGCTGATGCGCAAACGGCGGATATCGCCCCGGCAGCTAGGCCTGAGCCGGAAGCATCCAGGCCGCGCGAACTGGTGTCGATTCCGTCCCAGCGCAGGGCTGCCGTCGAAATAGAGCAACTGCAGGCACCAAATCAGGCGCCGCATGGCGATACCGCTCCTGAACCTCCGCCTCAAACCCACGCATCGGCCGCTCGTGAAAAGCTCAGGATCGCCAGCAAGTCAGAATCTGCTTCCGGGAAAACCGCTGCGGCACCCGCACCAAAATCCGCTGCTCCCACCAAATTGGCAGAGGCGTCGAACTCTGAGACCGCGGCTCCCGCCAAAACGGCAGGCGCATTTGAATGGCCGGTGGAAGGAAAAATCCTCGAAAACTACGGTGCGGATAAAGACGGTCAGCGTAACGATGGCATCAACATCGCCGCGGATGCGGGCACCCCGATTCATGCCGCGGCCAACGGCACCGTCACTTACGCCAGCAACCTGAAAGGCTACGGCAATCTCGTCCTCATCAGGCACACCAACGGCTACATCACCGCTTATGCGCATGCGGAAAAGTTGCTGGTGTCGGCCGGCGACCAGGTCGGTCGCGGCGATGTTATCGGCTATGCCGGCAAGAGCGGCGGCGTCGGCACGCCCCAGCTGCACTTCGAGATCCGCAAGGGCACCAAGCCTGTCGATCCGCGGCCTCTGATGACTGGCAGGGAGAGCTGAGCTTCCCGTTGCAAAGCGGAACTTCGCCGCTATAGTCCGCGCGCCTTTGCCAAATGGGCAAGGGATTCCCAGATATTCCGGGTATAACACGCGCATTCGGACGCCATGCAGGATCTTCTTTTCGGCCCAAACAGTTTTCTCATTCCGATCGTTTTCGTGATGGGGGTGATGTATTTTTTGGTCCTCCGGCCACAGCAGCAGCGTATGAAGAATTTGCGGTCCGCCCTTGGAAATATCAGGCGGGGGGACACGGTGATTACCGCGGGCGGGCACATCGCCACCGTTTCCAAGCCGGTAAAACCAGAGGATGAGCACGTTACCGTGGAAATCGCGGACGGCGTCCACACCAAGGTGCTCAAGAACACCATCAGCGAAGTGCGTCCCAAGAATCAGCCGGCGAACGACAAGGAATAGCCATGCTGCAGATCTCCACATGGCTGCGCGTGTTGATCGGCATTGTGCTGCTGGGCGGCTTGCTGATCGCACTGCCCAACGCGCTGCCGGAGAACGTGCGGGCGAAGATGCCGCACTTCCTGCCCAGCGGCACGGTCGCACTTGGCCTCGATCTGCAAGGCGGTTCCTATCTGCTGGAAGAAGTGGAGCTGGATCAGGTTCAGAAGGACCGGATCGAGTCGCTGATGGGCGACATCCGCATCGGTCTTCGCAAGGCGCGTATCGGCTACACCAATCTGGAATCCCGCGGCGGCGATACGGTGTCGGTGCAGATCCTCGATCGCGCCCGCTACGCAGATGCCGTCACCATTCTGAAAACTTTGAATCCCACGACGGGCGGCTCGCTGCTCGGCGTGGGCCAGCGCGCCTATGATTTCAAGGAGCTGGGCAACGACACCGTCAGCATGACCATGACGGAAGGCTATGTCGCCGAGATGCGCCAGCAGACGGTGAACCAGTCCATCGAAGTCGTGCGGCGTCGCATCGACCAGCTGGGCACACGCGAACCCACCATCGAGCGGCAGGGACAAGACCGCATCCTCATTCAGGTGCCCGGGCTGTCTGATCCGCAGCGGCTGATCGACATGCTGGGCAAGACCGCCAAGATGACCTTTCAGATGGTGGATCAGAACGCCAACGTCGAGCAGGCGAAAAAGGGCGTGGTGCCCATCGGCGATGAGCTGCTCCCGATGGACAAGCCGGAGCCTGGGCAGCCCAACTCCATCGTTGTTGAAAAGCGCGTCGTGGTGGGTGGCGACCGGCTGACCGACGCGGCCGGCACGTTCAGTCAGCAGAGCGGTCAGGCTATCGTTGATTTCAAGTTCGACAGTGTGGGCGCTCGCGAATTCGGTGACGCCACGCGGCAGAATGTGGGACGCCCGTTCGCCATCGTGCTCGACAACAAGGTGATCTCAGCGCCCGTCATCCGCGAGCCCATCTTGGGCGGCCAGGGCCAGATCGAAGGCAACTTCACCATCCAATCCGCGAGCGATCTGGCCGCCCTGCTGCGCGCAGGCGCTCTGCCGGCACCGCTGAAAGTGATCGAACAGCGCACTGTGGGTGCCGAGTTGGGCGCAGACTCCGTCAAGGCCGGCAAATACTCAGCGATCGGCGGATTGCTGCTCGTCGCGCTCTTCATGGTGCTGCGCTACGGCCTGTTCGGCCTGTTTGCCGATGTGGCGCTGACCCTGAACGTGGTGCTGCTGTTCGCGGCGCTCACGATTTTCGGCGCGACGCTGACCCTACCCGGTATCGCCGGCATCGTGCTGACCATGGGCATGGCGGTCGATGCCAACGTGCTGATCTACGAGCGCATCAAGGAAGAGCAGCGCAACGGCCGCTCCATGCTGGCTTCCATCGACACGGGCTTCCGCCGCGCCATGGCGACCATCATCGACGCCAATATGACCCATCTGATCGCCTCGCTGATCCTGTTCCAGTTGGGCTCCGGGCCGGTGCGCGGCTTTGCCGTCACTCTGGGCGTCGGCATCATCACGTCGTTCTTCACCGCCGTGATGGTGACGCGGCTGATGGTGGTCACCTGGCTGGAAACCCGCCACCCCAAGCGGCTGGCTATTTAGGCACTGGACTTATCAAAAAATGGAGTAAACTCTCGGCAGACTCATCTGGGGGAGGGCTCATCCATGGCCGCATTCTTCGCCAATCTGCGCAACACCGTGATCGCGGGGTTTGTGCTGGTGGTCATCGTTTTCATCGTCGGCTGGCAGACCCACGCGCTCACCGGCGCGACCTTCTGGACCTTCATGCTGCGCTGGCTGCACGTTCTTTCCGGCGTGATGTGGATCGGGCTGCTGTGGTACTTCAATTTCGTTTCGACGCCGATCATACCGCTCATTCCCGCCGAGCTGAAGCCGGCGCTCGGCCGTTACATCACGCCCGCCGCGCTGTTCTGGTTCCGCTGGTCGGCAATGGCCACAATCGTTTTCGGAATCATCCTCGCGTTCTTGTACGGTTATCTGCTGCAGGCCTACACGCTGGATGCCATCGAAGGATTCGCCAACGCGAAAACCATCGTCATCGGCATTGGCATGTGGCTCGGCACCATCATGTGGTTCAATGTGTGGTTCCTGATCTGGCCGAACCAGCAGAAGGTGCTGAACATCGACAACAAATATCCTGACCTTGCACAGCCGCAGAAAGATGCGGCGGCGAAAACCGCGGGCATGTTCAGCCGTATCAACACCATGCTGTCGATCCCGATGCTGTTCTGCATGGTCGGCGCCACGCACATGATCATTGGCTGAAATTGGCTTAGAGAAAAGCCGCTGAAACCGGCGGCTTTTCCTTCCCATTTCCCTGCGCCGCTAAACCTGTGCATCGTTCCGGAATAGACTTGCGGGGGCGCGCGCGCGCCGATTGATTCGTTTTCAGCCCCGCATTTCCGGCACGAGATGGAACAGGAACTCTATCGTCACGTCCCCTACGACATTGAAATCGAGCAGGCGCTGCTCGGTGCGATTCTCGTCGATAACGGTGCGCTGGAACGCGTCGCTTCGGCGCTGAAGGCGGAGCATTTCTACGATCCCCTGCACCAGCGCATCTACGAAGTGATGCACGCGCAGTTCGATCGCGGCGGCATGATCATCACGCCGCTGACCCTTAACGCTGCGATGAAGGCCGATCCGGGGCTGATCGAAGTCGGCGGCCACGCCTATCTCTCAGGTCTCGCCGCGGCGGCACCGGCAATGCCGAGTGTGCGGGATTACGCGCGCATTCTGCACGATCTCGCCGTGCGCCGCGGCCTCATTCACATCGGCGAAGATATCGTCAACGCGGCCTACGAAGCGCCGCACGAACGGCCGCCGCAAACCCAGATCGAGGAAGCGGAGAAGGCGCTCTATCGCCTTTCGGATACAGCCCGTTACGGCGAAGGCCCGCTCGACTTCGCAGAATCCCTGCGCCGCACAGTCGAATCCGCCGAACGGGCGCAGGCGCGCGGCGGCCGCATCTCCGGCGTGGCGACAGGCTTCAGCGACATCGACTCGTTGTTGGGCGGTTTGCAGCCGTCGGACCTTATCATCCTCGCCGGCCGGCCTGGTATGGGGAAAACTTCGCTCGCCACCAATATGGCGTTCCATGCCGCGCGCGCCTACGTGCAGGACATAGAAGCCGGCGCGGACCATTCGCGCGGGGCCCCGGTGCTGTTCTTCTCGCTGGAAATGGCGGCGCAGCAGCTCTCGGCGCGTATCCTTTCCGAGCAGACCGAGATCGAGATGTGGAAAATCCGCAACGGCAAGTTTGCGGAGAGCGAGTGGGAGAAATTCGTTCTCACCATGCAGGAACTTTCCACCTTGCCCCTCTACATCGACGACACCGGCGGCATTTCCATTGCGCAGATCGCGGCCCGTGCGCGGCGGCTGAAGCGCGAGAAGAAAATCGGCTGCGTGATCATCGATCATATCCAGTTGGTGTCGTCCTCACGCCGCGTCGAGAACCGGGTGCAGGAAATCACCGAAATTTCCAAAGGCCTGAAGGTGCTGGCGAAAGATCTGGACGTGCCGGTAATCGCGCTATCGCAGCTGTCGCGCGGCGTGGATTCGCGCGACGACAAGCGCCCCGTTCTGTCGGACCTGCGCGAATCCGGCTCGATCGAGCAGGATGCCGACGTGGTGATGTTCGTCTATCGCGAAGAATATTATCTGAAGTCGCGCGAACCCGATCCCGGCACGCCGGAGCACGGCAAATGGATGGAGAAAATGGAGCGCGCGCACCGCCGCGCCGAAGTGATGGTGGAAAAGCACCGCCACGGCGCGACCAACAAGGTTGAGCTCTTCTTCGACGATCGCTTCACCCGCTTCAGCAATCTGGCGGAAGAAAGCTAAGGGCTCGGCGCGCCCCCGAGCCCTCTGCAGGTGGGTAACTAATACCCGGAAGCACCGCCTGAGCCTCCTCGGTGGGCGCGCTCCCCGTGCCCGGCGCCGCCAGATTCTGCTTTCGGGTACACCGTTGCGCCGCGCGAGGCTCCGCCGGAGCCGCTGTCGCGCGCACCATCGCCGCGCGAGGCGCCGCCGGAGCCGCTGCCGTGCGCCACATCACCGCGCGAGGCGCCGCCTGAGCCCTCATCATCGTCGCGGCCGGCATACTGCTTCTCCTTTTCCGCACGCATTTCGTCGTGCTCCCGAGCGCGGTCCTCCTCACGTGCGCGCGGCCGGTCTTCTCTCGCGGCAAGCCGCGTTTCATCCGTGAACCAGCCGCGGTCGCGGAAGCGGACGAACGTGTCGTGGTCACGAAACACGAATCCGTTGCTCACATAGGCATGAGAGCCCAGCGCGTTCGAGAAGAAGCGGGTGCAGCGCTTCGGGCCAGGCAAATTGTGATTGAGATAGTAGTGGCAGGACTGGTGCGCGTCGTAGTTTGCTCGCGCGGGCACGTCCATCGCGACGTTGGCGTGCGCGGCACCAATCGTTCCGCCCAGCATTGTGATGCCAAGCGCAAGCTTCGTAAGCCCATGCATGATGGTCTCTCCCAGGGTTCTTGTGGTCCCAGCCCTGTCGCGGAGGAGAATGGTTAACCTGCTGTGAACGCTGACTGAATGCCTCGTTCATGCAGGCCCTCTGACACTGACAGGCCTCGGTTTGAATCACTGGACGCCATTTTCGTGCCCAAGAATCCCCTCAAAGTACAAGTACCAGAATGATGAATTGCGCCGATTTGCTGTGGATGATCGGGCCAGGGATCGGGAAATGTCCGCCGGTTTTTGATAACCTGCGGACACGGCGAAGGATGAAGGGGCCGTAACGATGACCTATCAGCTTCAATTTCTGCGAGACGACGGATCGCCGGTATGCTTCTACACCACCCAATGCTTCAGCGATGAGCAGGCGAAGGAAATCGCGCGCTCCGTTCTGAATGCACAGTATTCGGGCGTGGAGATTCTTCGCGGCGAGCAGCTGATCTATCAGGAAGTGAAATCGCGCAAGCCGAACTGAGAATTCGCTGCTTCGATTGCGTTTCGCGGGGCTTTCGCAAGTAGTCTCGCACTGTCATTCTCCCGGCAATGGAAATTTCCTGCTTTGAGTCCGGGCGCCTGACCATCCGCCTCGGCGCGATCGCCAACAATTATCGCGAGTTTGTCCGCCGCTGCGCTCCGGCGCGCGTGGCTGCTGCCGTCAAGGCGGATGCCTATGGCCTCGGCATGGAGCCGGTCGTGCGCACACTCGCCGCTGCCGGATGCGACATGTTCTTTGTTGCGCGGGTGGAGGAGGGAATTGCGCTACGCCCGCTTCAACCGCAGGCGCGCATTTTTGTCCTCGACGGCGTCCATCAGTCAATAGTGGCGCCGCTGATTTCATACCGCCTCACGCCAGTGCTGAATTCGCTGTTCGAAATCGAAACCTGGAGCGCTGCGGCGCGCTCGCAGAACGCGATGCTCGATTGCGCAGTTCATCTCGACACCGGCATGAATCGTCTGGGCTTGCCCGAGTACGAACGCGCGACGCTTTCCGCGGAAGCAGCCACTCGCCTGCGCGACCTCAATGTCGTGCTGTGGATGAGCCATCTCGCCTGCGCCGACGACTGTGCCTCGCCAATGAATGCGCTACAGCGCGACCGCTTCCGCGCCGCACTGGCCTCGCTGCCGCCCGCACCGGCAAGCCTGGCCGCTTCCGCCGGCGCGCTGCTCGGGCCCGATTACTGCTTCGATCTGGTGCGGCCGGGCATCGGCCTTTACGGCGGAAATCCCGGCACCGGCATGGCCAATCCGTTCGCCGTGGTGGCCGTGCTGACGGGCAAAATCCTCCAGCTGCGCCGCGTTGACACTGGAGAGAGCGTTGGCTACGGAGCCACCTTCCGCGCCACACGGCCTTCAATTCTGGCAACCATCGGATTGGGATACGCAGAGGGTCTCATGCGCGCCATCGGCAACAGGGGGAGCGGCGCGATTGCGGGCACACGCGTGCCGGTTGTGGGCCGCGTCTCCATGGATCTGGTGACGCTGGATGTTACCGATATTCCATCGGATGCGCTGAAGCTCGGCGCCGATGTCGAGTTTCTCGGCGATACCGTTTCGCTGGAGGAATTCGCGGCCGCTGCAGGCACCGCCAGCTACGAAGTGCTGACCTCGCTCGGCGCGCGCATGGCGCGGCATTACGAGCCCGCGGCATGAATGTGTTCGCCGCTATCGGCCGGATGACACTCGGGTTCTTTCGAGAAACCGGGCGGGTGTCGTTGTTCGCCGGAGATTCGGTTTCCGCCATTGTGTGTCCGCCGGTCTACTGGTGGCTGATTGCGCAACAGCTGATGCGCATCGGCTATTTTTCGCTGCCGGTCGTTGGGCTGACCGCCTTCTTCACCGGCGGCGTGCTGGCGCTGCAGATTTACATCGGCGGCAATCGCTACGGCGCGGAGTCCATCGTGCCGCAGATCGTGGCGCTCGGCATTACGCGCGAGCTTGGGCCCGTGATCGCGGGGCTGATGGTGGCGGGCCGCGTGGCTGCCGCCATTGCCGCGGAAATCGGCACCATGCGTGTGACGGAGCAGATCGACGCGCTCACCACGCTTTCCACCAATCCGATCAAATATCTTGTGGTGCCGCGGCTGGTGGCCGCCGTGATTTCCATGCCCATTCTCGTCGCCATCGCCGACTCGATCGGCATTTTCGGCGGCTATGTGGTGGGCACCGCGAGCCTCGGGTTCAACGGCAGCATCTATCTGAAGAACACAGTTGATTTCGTGACGCGGCAGGACGTGACATCCGGCCTCATCAAGGCGGCGGTGTTCGGATTCATCATCGCGCTGATGGGCTGCTTCAACGGCTTCAACTCCAAGGGCGGCGCGCAGGGCGTGGGCGCTGCGACCACCAACGCCGTTGTTTCGGCTTCCATCCTCATTCTGGCGGCGAACTATATCCTCACCTCGCTGCTGTTCTCGCGGTGATGAGCGTGGCGACTGTTCCGAAGATCGAATTGTGCGGGGTGAAGAAGCGCTTCGGCAACAAGATCGTGCTGGACGGAGTCGATCTCGTCATTCAGCCGGGACATTCGCAGGTGGTGATCGGTGGTTCCGGCACCGGCAAGTCGGTGATGATCAAATGCGTGCTCGGAATCCTGCAGCCCGACGAGGGCCAGATCTTCGTGGACGGCCAGGAAGTGACGCACCTCGGCGGCCGCGCGCGCGATGCCGTGCTGAAGAAGTTCGGCATGCTGTTTCAGGGCGCGGCGCTGTTCGATTCGCTTCCGGTCTGGGAGAACGTCGCCTTCGGCCTTATTCAGGGCCGCGGCGTTTCCCGCACCAAGGCGAAAGACATCGCCATCGAGAAGCTGGCGAAAGTGGGATTGGGGAGCGACGTGGCGATGCTGTCACCGGCGGAATTATCCGGCGGCATGCAGAAGCGCGTGGGCCTGGCTCGTGCCATCGCCGCCGATCCGGAAATCATTTTCTTCGACGAGCCCACCACCGGCCTTGATCCCATTATGGCGGATGTGATCAACGATTTGATCGTGTCCACCGTGAACGACCTTGGCGTCACAACCTTGTCCATCACCCACGATATGGTGAGCGCCCGAAAAATCTCCGATCACATCGCCATGCTCTACAAGGGCAAGATTGTCTGGGATGGCCCCACGCCGGACATCGATCGCAGCGACAATGCGCTGGTCGACCAGTTCATTCACGGCTCAGCCATCGGCCCGATCAAGATGGAAATCCGGGCGTGACACCATTTGGTGTTCTTGCAGCTGGAACTGCTCTGGCCCTCTTATTTGGAAGCATCCTTCCGGCGAAGGGTCCCGATCATCCAATCTCAATATGCAAAATTATTGCTGATCCTACAAAATACGACGGCAAGCAGTTGTTGATCGCCGGCGAATATCGTTGGCAACCTCATGGAGCGATTTTCTACGGCGATAATTGCTCAAAGACAGAAATCAAGCTGGATGGCTGGAGTCATCAACGCGACGACGGCGACGCCAAGGCTGTTTGGGAGGCTTTGGTGAAAAATGATGATATGCAACCCGTTCACACAGTATATCGCGGACGATTTGCGATTGTTCACGGCTTCGATTGTACAGCTGTGACTTGCTTCCGTTACAAATTGGAAGACCCCGAGCTGGTCAGTGCTCGCCCATAACCAATGTTCCTGCCATGCTACGAATCGGATCATGGCGCGCGAGATATTTGGACAAAGTGATCCTCCCCCGCGCAGCGGGGGAGGGGGACCGCGAAGCGGTGGAGGGGGCAGCAGCTTCCGCCCTCTCCGCCTCAAATCGCTTCGCTCGCTCGGCACCTCCCCCGTAAACGGGGGAGGACCAACGGTGTATTGATGCCGCGGGCTCAAATCTCCTTCGTTTGCCAATCCTGTGGCGCGGCGCATTCCAAATGGTCCGGCAAATGCGAGGCGTGCGGCGGCTGGAACACCATCGTGGAAGAGGTCGCCGCCATCCCCGCGGGTGCGGGCGCCCGGCGCAGCAAGGGCCGCCCTTTCGCGCTGGAGGATTTGCAAACTGCGGATGAACTCCCGCCGCGGCGCACCACCGGCATCGCGGAATTCGATCGCGTTTGCGGTGGCGGCATCGTGCCGGGTTCGGCGCTGCTGATTGGTGGCGACCCCGGCGTCGGTAAGTCCACTCTCATTTTGCAGGCGCTGGCTGCGCACGCGTTGCAAGGCGCGCACGCGATTTACATCTCCGGCGAAGAAGCGATGGCGCAGGTGCGGATGCGCGCCGTCCGTATGGGCCTTTCGCAATCGCCGGTCGCGCTGGGCTCGGCAACCTCGGTCGAGGACATTCTCAGCACGCTCGAAAGCGGCCCCACGCCATCCATCCTCGCCATCGATTCCATCCAGACCATCTGGACATCGGCACTGGATGCCGCCCCCGGCACCATCGCGCAGGTGCGCACCGCGTCATTCGATCTGGTGCGCTATGCCAAGGCTTCCGGCGCCGCGCTGCTACTGATCGGCCACGTCACCAAAGAGGGCCAGATCGCCGGCCCCAAGGCGGTCGAGCATCTGGTGGACGCGGTGCTCTATTTCGAAGGCGAACGCGGCCATCATTTCCGCATCCTGCGCGCGGTGAAGAACCGGTTCGGCGCTACCGACGAAATCGGCGTCTTCGAGATGACCGGCCGCGGTCTCGCGGAAGTCAGCAATCCCTCCGCCTTGTTCCTTGGCGACCGAAGCGGCACGGCGCCGGGCACGGCGGTGTTCGCCGGCCTCGAAGGCACCCGGCCGCTGCTGGTCGAGATTCAGGCTTTGGTGGCGCCCACCGGCTACGGCACGCCCCGCCGCGCCGTGGTCGGCTGGGATTCTGCCCGCCTCTCCATGTTGCTGGCTGTGCTGGATGCCCGCGCGGGCCTCGCAATGGGCAGTCACGATGTCTATTTGAACGTGGCCGGTGGGTTGAAGGTGAGCGAGCCGGCGGCCGATGTGGCCACCGCCGCGGCACTGATCTCCGCCTTTTCGGGCCAGCCGCTGCCGAGCGACTGGGTCTATTTCGGCGAGATCAGCCTTTCCGGAGGCGTTCGCCCGGCGCCGCAGCCGGAACTCCGGCTGAAGGAAGCGGCCAAGCTGGGCTTCCACACGGCTGTGGTGCCCGAGGGCACGAAGGCGGAAGGCGCGGGTTTGGACCTGAAGTTCGTAAGGGACGTCGCGGAGTTGGTGCAGTTGGCGGGCGGCGTGCCGCGCCGGCGCCGCAGTGGAATCGAATCGGATGACTGAACTGCACATCACCTGGGTGGACATCGCGGTGGCGGTGATCCTCATCCTGTCCATATGGATGGCGATCGCGCGCGGCTTCGTGCGCGAGACGCTGTCCATTTTCGCCTGGGCCGCGGCCGCGTTCGCCACGCTCTATTTCGGCCGCTATGCGGCAACGGCGCTGGCACCGCACATGCCGAAGATGGCGGCGCAGGTGTTGGGCTATGCGGGCGTGTTCCTCCTGGTGCTGATTCCGTTGGCGCTGATCGGCGCTGGAATTTCGCGTCAGATACGCGCCTCGCCGATGGGCGGACTCGATCGCACGCTCGGCGCCCTGTTCGGCATCCTGCGCGGCCTCGTTACGATTGCGGTTCTCTACATTCTTTATTCGCTCGTCATCCCCGTACCGGTGCAGGCGCACTGGATGAAGGATGCCCGCACGCTGCCGCTGATCCAGAAATCGGCCAGCACCCTGTTGTCGCTGCTCCCTGAGCACGACGCGAATTACGTCATGCAGCGCGCCAAGAGCGGCAATTCGACTGAAACGGCCGTGCAGCGGCCCACGAAGGATGCAGGAGATATGGCCTCCACGCAGCGCGGCGCCAAAGCCCCGCAGAAGCTGTTGCACAAAAGCTATGGCGCGGACGACCGCCGCAGGCTAAACCGCGTCATCGAGGCAACGGGACACGGGCGATGACCGGCCTCACGGAGCACAGATTGGCGTTCGACGACGACACGCTGCACGAGGAATGCGGCGTCTTTGGCATTTTCGGCCATGACGATGCCGGCGCGCTGGCGGTGCTGGGATTGCACGCGCTGCAGCATCGCGGCCAGGAATCTGTCGGCATCGTCACCTATGACGGCGCGCAATTCATCGCCGAGCGGCATCTGGGTCTGGTCGGCGATGTGTTCGGCAAGAACAGCATCCATGCCCAGAAGCTGCGCGGACGCCACGCGCTGGGGCACGTGCGCTATTCCACCACCGGCGGCACGACCGTGCGCAACGTGCAGCCGATGTTCGCCGATCTGGCGGCCGGTGGCATTGCGCTTGCCCACAACGGGAATCTCACCAATGCGGTCCTGTTGCGCGACGAGCTGGTGCGCGAAGGCGCGATTTTCCAGTCCACCTCCGACACCGAAACCATTATCCACCTGATCGCCCGCAGCCGCTATAACCCGGTTATCGACAAGCTGGTGGATGCGCTGAAGCAGGTGGAAGGCGCCTATTCTCTCGTAGGTATGACCTCCAAGAAACTGATCGGTGCGCGAGACCCGTGGGGTGTTCGCCCGCTGGTGCTGGGCGAACTCGACGGCGCGCCGATCCTGACATCGGAAACCTGCGCGCTGGATATCATCGGCGCCTCGTTTGTGCGCGATGTCCAACCGGGCGAGCTGGTGGTCGCCACGAAAGACGGCATCGAGAGCTACTTTCCCTTCACGCGGCAGCCGGAGCGCTTCTGTATTTTCGAATACATCTATTTCGCGCGGCCGGATTCGGTGGTGGAAGGCCGCAACGTCTACGAGGTGCGCAAGCGCATCGGCGAGGAACTGGCGCGCGAGTCGCCGGTTGACGCCGACATGGTGATCCCGGTGCCGGATTCCGGCGTGCCCGCGGCGCTTGGCTATGCCAATGCGGCGAAGCTGCCATTCGAGCTCGGCATCATCCGCAATCATTATGTCGGCCGCACTTTCATCGAACCATCGGACCGCATCCGCCATCTTGGCGTGCGGCTGAAGCACAATCCCAATCGCGCGCAGCTGCAGGGCAAGCGCGTGGTGCTGGTGGATGATTCCATCGTGCGCGGCACCACGTCGAAGAAAATCGTGCAGATGGTGCGCGATGCCGGCGCTCGCGAAGTGCATTTCCGCATTGCCAGCCCGCCCACCACGCATTCCTGCTTCTACGGCGTGGATACGCCCAACAATCAGGATCTGCTGGCGCACCGCATGAGCGTGGAAGAGATGCGGCAGTTCATCGATGCCGATAGCCTTGCCTTCATTTCCATGGACGCTCTCTACCGCGCCATGGGTGAAACGGGGCGGGATTCCAAGCGCCCGCAATTCTGCGATGCCTGCTTCTCCGGCGATTATCCCATCGAGCTCACCGATGTGGATGGCGGCCGCAAGCACGCGCAGCTCTCCCTGCTGGCCGAAGTGGCGTAGCTAGTAGCCGCGATCCGCGTCGTCCATGACCGCGAGCGCTTGCTGAAAGTGGTCCGGGCCGAGCGCCAGCGGGCCGCTGAATGGCCGGCTCAGCACCACCATGATGAACAGCAACAGCCCGATCAGCGAGGCCGCGAGGCTTGCCATCAGAACGTGCGGCCAAGCCTGCTCCATGTAGATGAAGAAGCTCATCGTCATCACGACGAGTCCGCCGCCGATGGCGCCGAGCCACATCACCCACGGGATGCTGTCGCCCGCCTCCAGCAGCCGGCGATTGCGATCGGCGATAATGGTCGACTTCGTGGCCAGAAATTGCGCATCCACTTCGGAATCTGCCGCCTTCTGCACCGGCGTCAGCCGGCTGAACTGGCGATCCAGTTCGCCGATATCGTGCCGCGCCCGCATGCTGCCGGCATTCGATTCGCCCATGGTGGGCCATTCGTCCTTGATGACGGCGTCCGCATATTCGCGGATCAGCCGGCGTGATTCGATGCCGTGCGGCCCCTGCATGCCGTAGGTGAGGCGGTAAAGCGGCACCAGCGAGGCGGCTTCTTCGGCCACGTTCCTGTGCGCGTTGTCGTAGCCTTCCCACACCACCACCACGAGAAAGCCCAGCAGCACCGCATAGACGACGCTCGCCGTCGCGAACAGCGAGATCACCACTTCATTGTGGAATGCCGCCACGTGCCGGTGCAGCACCCGGCGCCCGAGCAACACACCGCCGGCAGCGAAGCCGACCGAAATGACCACGATCAGAATGGCGAGGCCGGCAGCACTCATGCGAATCTCCGCACTCACACGCGATTAGAAGGTGTAAGACGGGAATTTCAAACAGTCGGAGACCACTCGGCTGTGGAAAATCTACGTCTCGGTGTCCCTCGCGACGCGTGAGCAATGAAGGGCGATATCTGGCGCGTATTAGGGCAGCCGCTCACTACCCGATTTCTCGTCAGTGGAAAGGCTGTTGGCAGCGCCAGCGTGATGCAGCATAGGAGCGTCTCCGTATGCTAACCACGTCAGCGCCTGCGCCCCGACCATCAATGCGATGCCCATCAGCACATAAATGATCACGCGGGCGGAATCTTCGCGTGCCGGAGAGATAGTGCCGCCCAACCCGGTTCCCGCGTATTTCAGAGCGCCCCAGTACGCCCAAAAAGCAGCTTGCGTCCAAAACCAAATAGCTAGGATACGCAGTGCCACACCAAACAAGTCACGCGGTCGCATACTGAAGCCCTTGGAAGGCTAAGAACGATAGCGGGATTTGATTAAGGAATTGCCCAAGTAACGTAACGGCCCTTTGTGTCCGCTTCGCCTTCCATGCGCCCCATAGAGCCCAGTATACGGAAGGTGAGCATCCGGCGCAGCTAATTGCCGCGATCCACGTCATCCATCACTTTCAGGGCGGCCTCGAAGTGCTGTGGCCCAATGGCCAAGGGTCCGCTGAAAGGCCGGCTGAGAACGAGCATAATAAACAGCAGCAAGCCAATGAGCGAAGCGGTCAGGCTGGCCATCACCGCATGCGGCCAGCCCTGTTCCATGTAAATGAGGAAACTCATCATCATCACGATCATGCCGCCGCCGATTGTGCCCAGCCACATCACCCAGGGAATTTTATCGGTGGCTTCCAGGAGGCGTTTGTTGCGGTCGGTCACGATCTGCGATTTCGTGTTGAGGAACTCTGAATCTATTTGGGCGTCGGCTTCCTTCCGGTTGGCGCTCAACCGGCTGAACTGGCGATCGAGGTCGCCGATGGCCCGCCGCGCTTTCCTGCTTCCCTCCTCAGACTTGCCCATGTTCGGCCATTCGTCAGTGACGACCGCGTACGTATAGGCGCGAATGGTCTGGCGGGCTTCCGCGCCATGCTTTGCTTCCATTCCATTGGTCAGACGATAAAGCGGGATTAGAGTTGCCGCTTCCTCGGCGGAATTGCGGTGAGCGGCGTCATACGCTTCCCACACCACAACGACTAGAAATCCCAGGAGCACGGCATAGATCACGCCGGCAGTCGCGAAAAGCGAGATCAAGACCTCATTGTGGAAGCGGCCGATGTGTCTGCGAACAAGCCAGCGCCCAACAAACACGCCGGTTGTTGCGAATGCCATCGAGAGAACGACAATCAGAACGGCAAGCCCAACAGCGCCCATATTAATCCCCCTCTTGGCTGTGAGAGCGACAATATCTCACGCGGGGACAACTCCAAATGTCGAGTCAGTGGGTGCCTAGCGCCTGCGGTGTGCGCGGACCGCCAGCAACACCCTGCGAACGGCATCGATTACTGCCAGCGGCTGATCCAGCTGGATCATGTGGGTGGCATTGGGCACCACGATGGATTCGCCGCGGCTTGAACGGGCGGCAAGGCGGTCATGTCCCGCTTTCCAATGCCCGACGGACTTCGCGTGCTCCTCAGGAGTTTCCCCCGGCTGGGTGGGGATGATGCTCGCCGTCAACACAATGACCGGCTTGTCACCGAAGGAACGGGCGGCGCGCTGTTCTTCCAGCTCGTCCTCGCTGAGCGCACCCGCAGCATGCAGGTTTTCCGATTCCGATAACATTGCGTCCCAGCGGGCGGATTTTGCGAATTGCTGCGCGAGATATGTTCTTTCGCCTTCCGTTGCATTGGCAGGAAGAGAGACGCAGCCGGCGGGATTGTTTGAGGACAGTTTCGCTTCACGCGCCAGGGCGGCACAACGTGCGATGTTCGCTTGCGATTGCGCGTAGATGGAAGCGGCACGCGCTTTTTCCTCAGGTGTTTCGTCCAGATCCTGCCCGGCAAAGGCTGGATCGATCAATACCAGCCCGGCAACCTGGGAAGGGAAGCGGTTTGCGTACAGGGTTGCGTAAAGGCCGCCCAGCGAATGCCCGACCAGCACGAACGGCGTCTGCACGCCCGCTTTCTTCAGCAGCCAGTAGAGATCGTGGGTCACATTCCCGGCGGTCATGGCGCGCGAGGAGGGATCGCTGTCGCCATACCCTGCGCGATCGTAGAAACAGGCAGTGGTCAGTTCGGCAATCGGCCCGGCCACTTTCTGCCAGTTCAGCAGATTGCCGCCCAGCCCATACTCGAACACCGCCGTTGGCGAGCCGCGGCCGAGGCACACGATGTTCATGTGCCGGCCGCCGCCGATATCCACCAGATGGCCATGCAACAACGCCGGAGTTTCCGAAGCCGCGCTTGCAGGGGTGAACTGAAGGAGCAATGGGACAATCAGGGCTGACGCAGCCCAAAAGCTTCGGGCAGATTCTATGGGAGATCGTCTGCTACGCATGCGAGCATCGGATGTGGATGGGGATTTCCGCTTACGCTAACGTCCATCCGGCATGAATGACTCTTTGCGGCAAGACCTTCTGACCGAATTCCGCGCGCTCGGCGGCCTCGCGGAGAATATCTGCTTGCGGGAAGGCGCGCACGGGCGCGGCCTTTTTCCGGTCGATCCGGCCAAACCTGTCGCGGTCCGGATTCCGGAAAATCTGCTGGCCGATTCCGCTTGGGCGGAATTTCCCGGTGGCGCCTTTCGCCTCGCGCCAAACGCGCAGGTCGGCGGACGAGAGCGGGCCTTTCTGGAGGAATACCAGAACAGCCTGTCGTGGGGCGGCGGTGGCCGCCAGCACCTGGAGCAGATTGTCGAGCAGGCGCAGCAGCTCCCGCCGGAATTGCGGCAGGCGCTCGGAGCCGAGTTTCATTGCGGCCCGTGGTTCACAGAACCCTCGACCGAGTTGATCGGCGAACTGTTCGTCGCCTCGCGCCCGGTCCGCTACAAGGGCCGCAAAGTCTTTATGCCGTTCATCGAATTGGCCAATCATGGCGCCGGTCCGCCCATCTCCACCGGTGACGGCGTCGCGATCCACGGAATCTTTGCTGAAGAGGTCTTGCTCAAATACGCCAATTTCGATGCGCATGGCATGTTCATGACCTGGGGTTTCGCTGCCGATCAGCCGCAGGCCTTCAGCATTGCGATACAGGGCAAGGTCGGCGGACGACCCGCTCAAATTGGCAGGGAGCTGGGTGCCCTTGATCCGGCGCAGGAAGTCTGGTTTCCCCGTCATTCGCAAACACAGGGCATCGCCCAACTGGAATTTCTGATGATCGGCAACAAGCGCCATCCGCGCGCCAGCAAGCACATTTTCCACACGCTGATGCGGGACGCGGGATATTCCAATTTCGAAACCGCATTCGAAACCATCCAGCACGCCAACCGGCTGCATTTCCTGAAGCTGCTCGCCGTTGTCGAGGACGTGGAGGGCCAAATGGCGGCGACGTTGCGGCGGATGGCGCGTTTTCAATTGCAGGCGATGTCGTATTGCTACGGTAATGCGTCATGAACAACGAACGCATTGTGCTGGTCACGGGCGCTTCGCGTGGCATCGGCCGCGCCTCTGCCATCGAGCTGGCGAAAAGTGGCGCGCATGTGATCCTCGTGGCGCGCACCGTTGGGGGCCTTGAAGAAACCGACGATGAAATCCGCAAAGGCGGTGGCAACGCCACCCTGGTGCCGCTCGATCTGACGAAATTCGAGGGCATCGATCAGCTGGGCGCCACGATTTTCGAACGCTGGGGCAAGCTCGATGGCTTGCTCGGCAATGCCGGCGAACTGGGCGTGCTGACGCCTTTGCCGCATCTCGATCCCAAAGTCTGGCAGAAATCCATCGACGTGAACGTGACAGCGAACTGGCGGCTGATCCGTTCGCTCGATCCGCTGCTGCGCAAATCCGATGCCGCGCGGGTGCTGTTCATCTCGTCCGGTGCGGCGCGAAACTTCCGTCCGTATTGGGGATCGTATTCCATTGCCAAGGCGGCGCTGGAAGCACTGGCGCTGACCTACGCGGCGGAGTGCGCCAATTCGAATGTCAAAGTGAATCTGTTCAACCCCGGTCCGCTGCGTACCAAGATGCGCGCCAAAGCCATGCCCGGCGAAGACCCGATGGATTTGCAACCGCCCGAAGCGGTCGCGCCGTTGATCGCCGAGCTGCTTTCACCCTCCTGCACCAAGCACGGCGAGCTGGTGTCATTCCAACGCTAGCGCGCATACGGGTTTTTTGAGGTCCGCAGCGAGAAGCGCAGCGGTGTGCCGTAGAGATTGAAGGTTTCGCGCAGCGCGTTCTGCAGGTAGCGTAGGTAGGAATCTGGCAGAGCGTTCAGCTGGTTGCCGAATAACGCGAAGGTCGGCGGCCGGGCTTTCGGCTGCGTGACATAACGAATGCGCACGCGACGGCCGTGTATCGCCGGCGGAGGGTGCTGCGACAGCGCCTGCTCGATAAAGCGATTCAGCTCACCGGTGCCGACGCGCGTGTTCCATGCCTTATCCGCCGCCCGCACCGCTTCCAGCACGCGCTCGATACCCTCGCCGGTACGCGCCGAGGTAGCGATCAGTGGTGCGCCAAACACTTGCGGCAGCAATTCATCGCGCTGCACGCGAAAGCGCGAAATGGCGCCGGTGCGGTTCTCCAGCAGATCGAATTTGTTGATGGCGAACACAATCGCACGGCCCTCGCGCGCCACCATATCGACAACGGACAAATCCTGCTTCTCGAACGGCGCGGTCGCATCGACCAGCATGATCACGCATTCCGCGAACCGGATCGCTTCCAGCGTACTTTCGACTGAAAGCTCTTCCAAGGTGTGACCGGCGGCGCGTGCCTTCTTACGCAAGCCTGCCGTATCGTGGAGGAGAAAAGCGCGGCCGCCAATCTCCCACTTCGCGATCACTGCGTCGCGGGTGGTGCCGGCCTCCGGTGAGGTCAATGCGCGTTCCTCGCCGATCAGCGCATTGAACAGGCTCGACTTGCCGACATTCGGCCGCCCAACAATGGCAAGCTTCAGCGGCTTGTTTCCTTCGTCTTGTGGCGCTGTTTTGCTCTCCTCTTCTTCCTGCGCGAAAGGCGACAGCGCTTCCAGCAGATCGCCGAACCCGATGCCGTGTTCAGCGGAGAGCGTCACCGGTTCGCCGAAGCCAAGAGAAAAACCCTCGTTCACATTCGCCGCCGCGGCGCGGCCTTCGATCTTGTTCGTGGCAAGCACCACCGGCTTGCCGGATTTTCGCAACTCAGCGGCGATGATTTCATCGCCGGCAGTTACGCCCTCACGTCCGTCGATCACCAGCAGGCACACATCGGCTTCGCGAATGGCGGTCCGTGTCTGTTCCACCATCCGCGCCGGCAAGGTGTCGCCCTTGGCATCCTCGAAACCCGCGGTGTCGATAATCCGCAAGCACAGGGGACCAAGCGCGGCCTCCGCCTCGATGCGGTCGCGCGTGACTCCCGGAGTGTCGTGGACAAGGGCGATCCTCCGGCCCGCCAGCCGGTTGAATAGGGTCGATTTGCCGACGTTGGGCCGTCCGATGATTGCAACTGTGAGCGCCATGGCAGAGCTTCTAGAGGGAAACTGCAGTCAATTTCACCCTCTCCCTGAGGGAGGGTCGAAATTTGCGAACACATGTGAGCAAATTTCGGGGAGGGGTATTGTTACTGATACATACACCCCCTCCCCGAACGAATTCGCTTCGCGCTCATTCGTTCGACCCTCCCTCAAGGGGAGGGTGTGAATGATTAGCGCAGCGCCACCAGCTGTGCCCCGTTGGTGAGGAGGTACAGGGTATCGTTCGCCACCACCGGCGGAATGTAGGCGCCGTCCGGGATCTGCGTCTTGCCGAGCAGCGCGCCGGTGTACGGCGAAATCGAATAGGCGCGGCCGTTGGACGACAGCACAATCAGGCGGTCCGAAACCAGCACTGGTCCCGTCCACACAATGGCGCCATCCTTGTTTTCCTCGTCTTCCCAGCGCGGCAGCTGGTGAATCCATTTCACCTTGCCGTCCTTGCGCTGCAGGCAGATCAGGCGCGAATCGATGGTCAGCACATAGATGAAATCACCGGCGGCCCACGGTGTCTGAATACCGCCCAGATCGCGCGACCACGCGCGCTCGCCGGTGTTAACGTTGATAGCGGCCATGACACCGGAATGGCTGATGGCGAACACGATATCGCGATCCACCACCGGCCGGCCCGCGATGTCGTCCAGTTCCGAAAGCGCCGTCTGCTGTCCGGAGCGAGTCAGCATTTCGCTCCACGCCACGCGGCCGTCGGAAACGTTCAGTGCGTAGAGCTCACCCGAGGTGTACGGTGCGATCACGTAATCGCCCGCCACCGCCGCGCTGGTGCTTTGCAGAATGCCGGCGGTTTCCGAGATGCCCTGATGGTCCCACAGCTTGCGGCCATCGCTCTCGGCCAGCGCATAGAAATGGTTGTCTTCGCTCGACACGAAAACCCGCCCGCCATTCACCACCGGCGCATTCACGATCGGAATGCTGAGATCGGTCTTCCACAGCTGCTTGCCGTTACGCACATCCAGCGCGAACACATTGCCGAAGCCGGTGGTGATGAACACCTTTCCCGCATCGAACGCCACTCCGCCGCCGAATCCCTTCGAGGGATCGATGCGGGTGTTCGTCCCGACCAGTCCGAAGGAGGCGGAGTTGAAGAAGCCGTTCTCGGAATAGGGCGCGAGTTCCTTATCCCACAGCGGCGCGCCCGTGCGCGCATCGAACACATAAAGATGCGCCTGCGCGTCCAGCACGAACACGCGGCCCTCGGCTACAATCGGTGCAGCGGTCAAGCGGGAATCGCTGTCAGAGCCTTTGCCGGCCTGCTGCTGCCACGCCACCGCGAGCGGCCCGCTCGCTTCCAGATGATACATCGCGTTGCCGGCATAACCGCCCGGCTGCGGCCACGCCGGATTGCGATAGGGCCGCGGCAGCGTAACCTTGGTGGAGGCCAGTTCCGGGTCGGGCTTCAGCGATTCATCGGATGCCAAAACGGAAATGCGCTCTCCCTTGATGTTGGAGCGATGGGCCGCGGTGAACAATCCGTTGGTGAGGGTGTTGAACTGATCGCCGAGACCGCTCACCGCGCCGCAGCCGGCAAGCGCCAGCGCCGCCGCGCACACCATCGCACGTACGCAAGATTTCATTTCGGAGTTGAACCCTTTGTCTCCGCCGGCGCGGGAGAAGATGCGTTTGCCGGCGTGGAGGATGTCGTGTTCGCGGGCGCCGCCGGCGGATTGCTCGGAGCCGGTGCCGCCTGTGCGCCGTTCGCCGGCGCGGTTGGCACGCCCGGTTTCGGCACGGCGGTCAATGTTCCCGGCAATTCCGGATACAGGGGCTTGCCGACATCCTTGTCCCCGCCCGCCGTCAGGAATGTCACCATTGCAAGGCTACGGCCGCGCACGCCGCCCGGCGCCTTGGGATCTTTCGACAGCGCCCGATACTCCGCCAGCGCCTGCTTGGTGTCGCCGGCATGGTAATCGGCATAAGCGAGAATTTCGCGCGCCACCTGGTGCCACGGGCTGCTGTCGGCCGCCATGCCGCCGATCATCGACTCGACTTCCGATTTCGGCGCGCCTTCCACAATAATCCACGCCGCGCGAAGCTTGGCGATCGACGAAATCATTTCATCGCTATCCGCCGCGAGCTTGCGATAGTTGGCCAGCGCCGCTGCGGTGTTGCCGGAGGCCTGCAGCGCATCCGCCTCTTGTAGCTGGGAGAGTTTCGCGTAACCGCCGGGGGCAGTTTTTGCCAGCTTCGCGAAAGCCTCGGCCGCCGAACGCGATTGGCCGGCCTGAAGCAGCTGCTGCGCCGCCTGATAGCGGACGGATGCGGCGGCCCGCTCGCGGGCTTCGTATACATTCCACAGGCGAAAGGCGGCGGCCGCCAAAATCACCAGGGCGGCGGCGGCGACGATGTAATCGCCGTATTGCTTCCAGATTTTCTCGAGGCGATCGCGGCGAACCTCCTCCTCGACTTCGCGGAAGATGTCGCTCAAGCGGATGATCCTTTCGAAAGGTTAGGGGCCACGGAAGGCCAGCGCCCACCCAAGGCCTTGACCGCGCGAGGGGATTTAGCCGGTCAGGGCCCGCTTCGCAACTCGCCAGCGGGTGGGCCAGCATCTACTACGGGAGAAGGGCACGGTTGCAAAGTAGGGTAGTGGGCACAAGGTGCAATGGAGCCTCGCCGCCCGGGATGAGGCGTGGCACTCCTTACTGGCCGATCGAATTCTCGTGGCCCAATGAATTTCAATCGGCTCGCCGTTCTTTAGGGCTGGAACGTAATGCCATTGCGTTGCGTATGCCTTGGTAGCTCCGTCCAGAGCAGCATTGCCGCTCGATTCACGCACCGTAATATCGCTGACTGAACGTCCTTCCTGATGATAAAGCCTAAGGTGACGGTTCCCTCCGGGCAAGTCGCAACCACTGCAGGTGGCAGCCAGTTGGAGCCGCATCGCGCTTTCGCAGACGCCGGAATATTGCCCCTCGGGATCGGCAATCGCAGGCGCAACAAGCAGGCCGGCCAACGCGGCAAGAGCGATCAGGCGCATTGGAATCCCTCCTTTGCTTGATTGCCGGCATTTTTTGCCCGAGAGCAGTCCAGCGGCAATATCGCCGCTTGAGTAATGCAAGCACTCGGTTGTAGGAGCCGGTATTGCAAGCGGGGTAGGGGCCTTCCATGTTTTCGATTGTCAAGAACCTGGCGCGTGCTGGGACTCTCTCCACGTTGTTTGCATTGATCGTAGTCTCCAGCGCACCAGCGCAGGACACTTTTCAAATAGGACGGGGTGGGCAGAACATCGCACAGCAGTGCTATGCGCCCAGCAGTATAGACCCCAACTATGTGATCGCGATTTGCACGCGCGCAATTAATGATACGCCTATGGGTAGCGAACCATGGCCCTACGCCACGCGAGCTGTGGCCTATATCCACCTCGGTAAGTATCAAGACGCCTTGGATGATCTCAACAATGCCATCAGCAATGCCCGAAAAGGCTATCACTACCTTCCAGATTTCTACGGCTATCGGTGTTTCGTGCAGCTGAACCGTGGAAAGACACAGGAAGCGTTGGATGACTGTAATGCCGCTCTCAAATTGCGTGCGGACGATCCCAACGCGCTCGATTTCCGTGGCGACGTTGAATACCGAATGGGCGATTACACCGCAGCCATTGCTGATTTCGACACTGCTTTGAAGTCTGAGCCGAACAACACCGGCGCGCTCTATGTCAGGGGACTCGCTCGCGAAAAAGCCGGCGATCCGACTGGAGGCAAGGCGGACGTTGCCGAAGCGTTAGCCAAGAATCCGCAGATCGCGAAAGACTACCCCACCTTCTAGGTGCCATGCCGCATGGCTCCCGACTCGACCAAAAAGTGGTGACAGTAAATCCGTTTACGACAGCGTTGGCATCTGGGTCTCTGCGCGCCGGGCCGATGCGGTCCTTAGCAATGTGAATCTACCGCCATTCGCCACTTCACGGGCGAAAAGCGATGAGAAATCAACGGCGAAAATAAATCCGTTCCCCACGCGTGATTCGGCCTTACACTTGTGCGCATGAAGAGCATTGCCGTCACCGATTGCAGTATGAAGCACAGCGTGCCGCCCGCGCGACTGAATCGAATTGCGATCGCGAAAATCGCGAAATTCTTGACTTCAAATGCTTCTCGCAGTCGCGAACCACAATATGTTGTGCAGTGGCGAATGGACGGTCGGCGCAACCCTGCAACGGCGAATGTAGAGCGCAATAACCGTGTGCGCGCGCAAAACGCGCGCGAATTCTTGAGTTCGACTGCTCGTGCAGACCGCGAACCACAACATCTTGTGTTCTGGGGAATCGCGGGCGGGGCTCCCTCGCTTTTCTGGAGGTTCGAATGGGAACTTTGAGTCCTGCGGGCGCGGGATGAAGCCGCCATGAGTTCAGCGCCCGCGCCGATATTCTATACCGAGTTGCTGGCGCGGCCGCGTCCAACGCCCACGCGAATTGTCGCCTACGGTCCCGCAGAGCAACAGAACGGCGCATTGTTTCTGCCGCAGGGCGACGGCCCATATCCGGTTATCGTGCTCATTCATGGCGGCTGCTGGCTCGCCAAACTGCCGGGACCGGAGCTGACCGATTACGCGGCCGCCGATCTTCAGCGGCGGGGTTACGCGGTGTGGAACATCGGCTACCGGCGGCTGGGCCATGAGGGCGGCGGCTATCCAGGGACATTCCTCGATGTGGCAACTGCGCTCGATCTCCTGCGGACACTCGCGCCAGAACATCGGCTCGATCTTTCACGCGTAGTGCTGGTGGGCCACTCTGCGGGCGCGCAGCTGGCGTTATGGGCTGCGGCGCGTGCCCAACTGCCGGAAACATCTCCGCTCCATCGCGCCGATCCGCTGCGCGTGCGCGGCGTCGTCAGCCTCGCAGGCATCCTCGATCTGGAAGATTATCGCGCCAACGGACCGCTGGCCTGTGGCGGGCCGAAGACCGTCGATCGGCTGGTGTCCGCGCAGGCGCGCGAGGGAAGCGATGTCTATGTCGATACGTCGCCCGCGCGATTGTTGCCGATCGGCGTTCGCTATGTGCTGGTGTCTGCCGGGTTGGATGAAATCGTGCCGAAGGAATTCGACATGCGTTTTGCAGCAAAGGCGCGAGCGGCGAAGGAAAACCCACGCGAGATCGTGTGTCGGGCGGCAGGACATTTCGAACTGATCGATCCGCAATCCGCTGCGTGGCTATATATCGTCGCGGAAATCAGCGTGCTTGTGAACCTGGAATGATTGATGGGCCGCTGTTCGGAATGCCTACCAGGATCTGTTGGCTGCAATTGCGTTTGAGGCGGTGAGCTGGTGCGATACGTGCTGACCGAGTGCAGCCATTGGATTGACGCCCGCATGCCCGTGCGTTGCCATGGCGGCCAAGGTCGCCACCACAGCCAGCGCCCAGATCACTTTGTCGGGTATTTCGGGGACCATGGCTTTTCTCCAACATGCCTGATGCGGAGGAAACTACGGCCAAGGCGCAAACAATGTATTAAGCGAAAGGTGAGGAATGCATCCAATGTCGCAATGCGAAGCATGGCGCCCGTTGTTGACGCGAATCCCAGGCTGTACGTAGCGTTAGTGCCTCGATGAAGGGGAGACTCGGAAGATGCAGCTAAGGTTAATCTGCGTGCTTGCGGCGGTGCTTGCATTCCAATCTGGCACGGCGAGCGCGCAGTTTGTGATGAACGGTCAGCGACAGGCCTCACAATGCGTGTTGCAGTACACCGCGGGCACACGCTCGAAAATTGCCGTTCAGCTGATCCGGAGCGCCTGCAACGACATTTACCATCCGCTCGGCCTCTCGACGGCATCGCCCAAGACCTACGACAATTGCCTGCTGGAATATCTGAGCGATGCTCAGAGCGATGCGGCCGCCCTCCAGATTCAGGCGGCCTGCGCCAACCTGTATCCCCGCTTTGGATTTATTCGCTGAAGCGGGGATCGCGCAGCACCGCTACTTGCTGCGCAGGAAGCCGTGATAATCGCCGTCCGCATCCGTGTACCAGCCGGTGACCAGCCCGTGATTGTTGATGTTGTTCGGAAAGGTGCCGGTGCCGCCGGACACATCGAATTTCTTGATCTTGCCGGCCGCGGTGGTGACGAAACCGTGGGCGACGAAATTGGCGTCGTCGTAATAGCCCGTCATCTCGGCCTTGTCGTTGATGCTGTTCACGACTGTTGCAGTCGCATTCGGAACATCGAATGTCGTCATGGTGCCGTCCGGGGCGCGCATGAATCCATGGAACACATAATTCGTGTCGCTGGAATAGCCGGCGATCGTGCCGGCGCTATTGATGCTCATGGGGAATGTGCCGGTGGGTGCGTTCGGCGCATCGAAGACGGTAAGTGTGCCATTGGCAGTGCCGAAAAACCCGTGCACAAACCCGCTGCTGTCGCCATAATGACCCGCGATCAAACCGTCGGCATTGATACTCATAGGATTGGTGCCGTAGGTATCGCCGCTCACATCGAAAGTGACGATCTTTCCGTTTGCCTTCCGCATGAAGCCGTGCGGGATGGAGTAAAAGTCGTAATAGGCGCCAGTGATCACGCCCTTGTTGGTGATCTGAATTGGATAGGTGCCGTTGTCGTCGCCGGGCGCATGGAAGATGTCCAGCACGCCGTCAGTCTCGCGGAGGAAGCCGGGATGGTTTCCTTCATCCACGCTGTAATAGCCCGTCGCAATTCCCTTGTCGTTGATGCCGTACGCGGCAGTCACTTTAGAATCGGGATGATCGAAGGTGATGATGGTGCCATCGGCGGCGCGAATAAAACCTTCGGTATCGCCCGCACTGGAGTTGTAGAAGAATCCTGCGATGCTGCCGTCTTCACTGGCGCGCCAGGGATAGGTGTCGAGGGCGCTTGGCGGATCGAACGTGACGATCTGTGGCTTCGCTACCGCAGCCGGCTGAGATCCCAGCCCGCAGATCGCTGCACCCAAGGTTAACGCGCGCGTCAGGCGCACCATCGTCTTGCCGTTCATCCCGGCTCTCCCCAATTTCAGGCATCATACTGCGGATCGGGTGGGTCGCCTAGGAGCTTGCGTAATGCCGGACAATCAAACAGTGCACAATTTCGCTGGAAAAGTCCGGCTCTTCGCTCGGGAGCATGGCACCGCCACCGCGGTGGAGCTGCTGGTCAATTTCGTGCTGCCGTACGCGATCTATGTGCTGACGCAGAAGCAGCTTGGCGATGTGAAGGCGCTGATGGCCTCGTCCGCGCCGCCCATCCTGTGGAGCATCGTGGAGTTCGGCCGTCACCGCCGCATCGACGCACTTTCGATCCTGGTGCTGCTAGGAATCGCGCTTTCGCTGGTTGCTTTCATTGGCGGCGGCTCCGTGCGTCTTCTGCAGATGCGGGAAAAGCTGGTGACCGCGATCATCGGCTGCGTGTTTCTCGGCTCTGCCATTGTCCGTCGGCCGCTGATTTACCAACTCGCGCGCGCCAGCATGATGCGCAAAGCCTCGGACGAGCTGGAGGAATTCGAGGCGCTGCGCGCCAACAAATATTTCCGGCGCACGATGACGATCATGACTTTGGTTTGGGGTTTCGGATTGCTCGCAGACACCGCTGTATCGGCCGCACTGATCTACACCATGCCGATCCGCGATTATCTGATTACGGGCCCGATTGTCGGCTATGGGACAATGGGCGCACTTGCGCTCTGGACGTTCTTCTATGCCCGTCGCCAGCGCCGCAAAGGCGAGGCGCGCCGCGCCGCTGTATCCCTTGCGGGGTACGCCCGCCACATGGAGCATTCTTAATCTGACTGCATGATTTGGGCTGCCGAGCACGCTGTATAATCGGCGCATGGGTCCGGTGGCCGAAAAAGCAATCGTCTGGAGCGCCATGGCGCTCGCCGGCCTTTTCGTGCTGTTTCTGTTCGCGCTGAGTATCTCCGGGTATCCGGGATTTTAGAAACGTCTAGCGCGATCACAAAATTTGGCGAATGAAAGTAACCATAAACTCGCCTCAGCCTGCTTTCTTCATGGCGTACACGTTCTCGGCGCCGGGGAAGCTGCGCGCACGGACGTCCAAGGCATACGCTCTCACCGCGGCCTCGATATCGCGCCCGAGGGCCGCATACTCGCGCACGAAACGCGGCGGCGAGGGATTAAGGCCCAACATGTCCTCCATCACCAGAATCTGCCCGTCGCATTCGGCCGACGCGCCGATCCCAATGGTGGGGATAGAAATCTCGCGGGTGATTTTCGCGGCCAGCGGTTCTGCCATGCCTTCCAGAACCACGGAGAACGCACCGGCCTCCGCCACTGCTTTCGCATCGGCTTCGATGGCCGGCCATTCGGCTTGCGTGCGGCCTTGCGTTTTGAAGCCGCCCATCACCTGCGTCATCTGCGGCGTGAGGCCGATATGGGCCATCACCGGAATGCCGCGCTGGGCAAGGTAGTAGATGGTTTCGGCCATGCGCGCGCCGCCTTCCAGCTTCACCGCCGTGCATCCGGTTTCCTGAATCACGCGCGCCGCATTGCGGAAGGCGATCTGCGGACTCTCCTCGTAAGAGCCAAACGGCATATCGACCACGACCAGGGCACGCTTGCTTCCACGCATCACGGCGCGGCCGTGCAGGATCATCATATCGAGCGTGACGCCGAGGGTCGTTTCCATCCCGTGCATCACCATGCCGAGGCTGTCGCCCACCAGCATGAGATCGACATGCTCGTCCAGCAGCCGCGCGGTGTGTGCGTGATAGCAAGTGAGACAGACGACGGGCTTGGCGTTCTTGTGCGCGCGGATTTCAGGAACGGTGACGCGCTTCACTTGGACCACTGCAGACATCGGGCTCTCCGGCCGGAAGGCGTGCCCAGTCTAGCTCGGATGCTGCGCCTGCGAAAGATTGGCTCGGGCGGCGTTCAGGGCGGAAACGGCCCGCATTCCGCCCACGATGACATTGGACAAAGCCCGCATGTCGGCCGGCATCTCCGGCCGCCACACGTCCAGCAGCAGCACGGCCCGGACCTGATCGGTCGTGTTCAGAAGCTCGTGCGGGTAGGTGTCGTCCCATAAAAGGCAATCGCCGTTATCGAGCAGGACCGGCTTGTGATCGATCCACAGGATGGCGCCGAGATTGCCGTTCGCGTCGCGCGGCATGGAAAGCCCGAGGTGGAAGCGCATCACACCACGAAACGGTCCGCGATGCTCCGGCACATGTTTGCCCGGCGCGAGGAAGGAATAGGTGGCGGAGAGAACCTCCGGGCAGTCCTCCAGCAGCGCCGCCATTGCGGGGCAGCGCGCAAGGTTCTGCTGCGAGACATGCCCGTAGGCCTTCACGATGTACATGCGCCAGTCGCGGCCGTCATTGGCGGAAATCTCAGCCTGCTCCGGCATGATCTCGTGGAACCGCGGTACGTGCTGCATTTGCGCCGCAACAGCCAAAGCTTCATCCCGCAGCGCTTCCCATGCGTCAGCGAACCGGTGCGAATTCGGAAAATAGCGTTCGGTGTTCAAAATCGCGGGCGTGTCGATGCGACGATCATACAGCCACCGCAATCCGCCTCCCAGGCTGTAGTACCAGTCTGCCACTCCCCGCGTCTCGCTCGGTGCTTCGAGGATCTTAACTTGTGAGGACGGAAGGGAGGGGGCAAGGCGTGAGCTTGTTCTATGACAGAACCTTAAAGAAACAGAAGGCCGGGATTGCTGCGCGAGGAATCGCGAAATGGCAGTTCCACTTCCTCAACCCGTCAGAGAAAACCCATCCGCTAGCTGCGGACACGTCCAAATTTTTCTCCTCTTGCAGGGGAGGTGGCGAGCGCCGAAGGCGCGAGGCGGAGGGGGCGTTACCCCCTTCGTCAAGCTCGGCGACGGTCCGCTCTTAATTGGCCGGAGAAAGTCAGGCTTCCGCTTCCGCGGCGGGGCCGGCGCCTTCTTCGAACAGCGCCTCGGCATTGGCGGCGGCTTCGGCCGCGACCTCTTCCTCCGGAGTGCGTTCCGCCAGCACGTTCTCGCCGCGCGCCTGGCGCTCGGCTTCGTCCTCGGTGCGGGCGACGTTGATCGTCACCTTCACGCGCACTTCCGGATGCAACACCACGCCGATCGGATGAAGGCCGATCGTCTTGATGGCGTGATCGAGCGGCACCTGTGTGCGGCCGATCGAAAATCCACCGGCGGAGATCGCGTCCGAGATATCGCGCGGACTGACCGAGCCATAAAGCTGGCCGCGATCGCCCGCCTGGCGCAGCAGCATGAAGGTTTTGCCCTCGAGCTTCTCCGCCACCTTCTGCGCTTCGCTTTTGCGCTCGAGATTGCGCGCTTCCAGCTGGGCCTTCTGGGTCTGGAAATAGTCGCGGTTCGCCTTGTTGGCGCGGAGCGCCTTTTTCTCGGGCAGCAGGAAGTTGCGGGCGAAGCCGTCCTTCACCTTCACCTCATCGCCCATCTGGCCGAGTTTCTCGACGCGTTCGAGCAGGATCACTTGCATGGCGTTCTCCTACTTCACGACGTAAGGCAGCAGCGCCATGTAGCGCGCGCGTTTGATAGCTGTGGCAAGCTGACGCTGCTTGCCGGTCGAAACCGCAGTAATGCGCGAAGGCACGATCTTGCCGCGTTCGGAAATAAAGCGTTGCAGCAGCTTCACGTCCTTGTAGTCGATCTTCGGAGCGTTGGCGCCCGAGAAAGGACAGGTCTTCTTGCGGCGGAAGAAGGGCCGGCGTTGTCCGCCGCCGCCGCCGCGCTCACCGCGCTCGCCGCGTTCACCACCGTAGCTCATTGTACTGTCTCCTGGGCAGGCGCGCCTTCGGTCTTGCCTTCCTCGCGCTCGCGCTTGTTCTTGTTCGAAGACTGCTCGAACTTGTCCACCTTCACGCTCATGTAGCGCAGCACGTCCTCGTTGATCTTGAGCTGCCGCTCGAGTTCATGGATCGCGTTCGCGGGCGCGTTGATGTTGAGGAGCACGTAATGCCCCTTGCGGTTCTTCTTGATGCGATAGGCAAGTCCGCGCAGGCCCCAATATTCGTGCTTCTCGACCTTGCCGCCTTCGCCTTCGATGATGGTCTTGAGGTGGGTCGCGAGTGCGTCCACCTGTTGCGCGCTGATGTCCTGGCGCGCGATCAGGAGATGCTCGTAAAGAGCCATGGAAGTCCCTTTCGCTGGCCTGCGGAGCCGGACAGGGGCAGGGGTGCCCGGGCCGGTTATGGATCGCAAAGGACGCCGGACCATCCGGCATTGAGCCTACAGATTAG
Organism: Rhizomicrobium sp.; assembly: GCA_036269195.1. Lineage (GTDB taxonomy): Bacteria > Pseudomonadota > Alphaproteobacteria > Micropepsales > Micropepsaceae > Rhizomicrobium. Next base: position 486,548 of record DATASO010000012.1, on the reverse strand, counting down.
GAACCTGCCGCTCTCCCGCGACCGCGAGCCGTCATGAAGGGCGGCGGTATAACGGGACCGGGCTGAAACCGCAACCCACAGGGGCTTCCGCCGGTGCCCTCGCGTCACGGCATTGTGCCGCTCGACGGCTCAACGGTTTGTGTTAGTGTTCGTAAACAATGCCTTGGGGGCAAAGCGAATGCGTGTGTTCGCCGTTATCGTGGTGTCCGGCACCCTCGGATGGGGCGCGGCCGGAGCTTCGCCCAATTTTCCTGCGGGAGCTGAGACCACCGAGCGCACGTTGCTCGGTCAGATCGATTCCAATTGGCAGAACTGGGTGAAGGAGCAGGCCCGGACCATGGTCTCCTCCGGACGTATTAGCGAGGACCGGGCCCGCTCACTGGCGCAAGGCGCGCACATGGCGGCAGGTGCCGATGTGAATTCCGTCAGTTTCCTGCTGCTGATGCAGGCGGCCCGCGATGCCGATGCAGACCTGCAGGCGACTATGAACCAGTCGATTCAGGCGCGTGCCGAGCAGGATGAATTGAGCCAGATCGCGCACAACAAGGCACCGGCGGACTCGCAGCTCAGCCCGGAAACACAAACCGTCCTGTCGATGAAGGGGCACACGCGGCCGGTGATGACGTGGCGTTCCAACGATACGGGCGAAGCCCCGGTCACGCCATCTTCGACGCCGACGGCCGACGTCGATCTTGGCGTGCATGTCGATCTGCAGACGGCCATGGACCGCGAAGCGGCCGCCGAGGATGCCTTGTCAGCAGCCACGAAGCGGCTGCCACCGGCAACGGCCGCAGCGCATTAAGTTGTGACTCTGAAAACAAAGGGCGCTGCCTCGGCAGCGCCCCTGTCTTCACGGCCTCAGCACTCGGCTTGAGACCGACCGGTCCGGCGGGCGGACCCGTCATTTGCCCCTCATGCCTCTTCGGCTGGGCAGGCGAACTATCCGACTCATCATCCCGGCGCGTCAATTGCGCGAGCGATCACGAATTGCATCCCGCACTGCAACATGCGGGCCGGGCCCGCAGAGAAGGAAATAACAATCTTCAAACCACGCTAGCTGTTGAACATGTCGTAGGCGTTGCCGATAAAAAGGGGAGCGAAGTTTTGCCTTCGCTCCCCTCTGCCTAAACTTACCAGTAGCGCCAGGCGCAAGCGCGGCGATGATGCCACCGGCGGCAGGTCCAATCCCGATGGCCCCAATAGCGGCCGTGCCACATCCAATGGCCTCTGTGCCAATGATGATGGCCCGGTCCCACCCGTACCACGACAGCTGCCGCTGAGGCTGGGGCCGTTACAGACGCCAGCGTCCCAGCGGCAATCAAGAGTGCCAAACTCGCTGCAACAAGTGTTTTCATGTGCTTCCCCTTAATGAAGATCGGTTCGTATCAGGTTCGGCGCGAATCGGACAGCGCCTTTCTTGTCATATGATCGGAACGTACTGGACCCTTGCCTTGACGAAAGAGAGCGGGCCTGATTTCTCTCGCCGCCCATGACTCGCGCTTTCATCTTTCCCGGCCAAGGCAGCCAAACCGTTGGCATGGGCAAGGCTCTGGCCGAGGCCTTTGCACCCGCCCGCGAGCTATTCGAGGAAATAGACGAGGCTCTGAACCAGAGCCTTTCCCGCCTGATGTGGGAAGGGCCCGAAGCCGACCTGACGCTCACCGAGAATGCCCAACCGGCCATTATGGCGGCCAGCATGGCGATCGTTAGGGTATTGGAGCGGGAGGCAGGGCTGGAAGTGGCTCGTCACGCCCGCGTGACCGCAGGCCATTCACTGGGTGAATATACTGCTCTTTCCGGCGCTGGTTCCTTCACGGTCTCGGACACCGCGCGGCTGCTGCGAACCAGGGGACAGGCGATGCAGGCGGCGGTGCCAGTTGGGAAGGGTGCCATGAGTGCGCTTCTGGGAGCCGATCTGACATTGGCCGAAGAGGCCGTGCAACAGGCTGTCGCTGACGCGCCTGAAACCGAGAAAGATCCAGTCTGTGTCATCGCGAATGACAACGCGCCGGGGCAGATCGTGATTTCCGGAACCGCCGCCGCGGTCGAGCGGGCCGGGGCGATCGCAAAAACCAAAGGCGCCAAGCGCGCCATTCCGCTTGCTGTGAGCGCGCCGTTTCATTCGCCCCTGATGCAGCCGGCTGCGGAGAAGATGCGCGAGGCATTGTCGGGAGTGACAATTCGTCCGCCTGCCGCGCCGCTGATCGCCAATGTCACGTCTGCCGAAGTCAGTGAATCTGAAACCATTCGCCGCCTGCTGGTCGAACAGATTACTGGGCGCGTCCGCTGGCGAGAAAGCGTGCTGAGATTCCGGCACGTCGGTGTGGAAACCACTGTCGAATTCGGTGGCAACAAGGTTTTGACCACGATGGTCAAGCGCATTGACGGCGAGCTGCAGACAGTCAGCCTCAACACGCCCGCCGACATCGAAGCATTTGCGAAGACGCTGTGATGTTCGATCTCAGCGGCAAGACTGCACTTGTGACTGGCGCTTCGGGCGGCATCGGCAGTGCCATTGCGCGACAGGTGCATGCACGGGGCGCCACGGTCGTGCTCTCCGGCACACGGGCCGAGGCTTTGGAATCGCTCAAAAGGGAACTCGGCGAACGTGCTCATGTCATGGCCTGCAATCTGGCGGACACCGCATCCGTGGAAGCATTGCCCAAGAGCGCCGAAGCTGCGGCCGGCGCTCCAGTCGATATTCTCGTCAACAATGCCGGGATCACCCGCGATAATCTTTTCATGCGGATGAAAGATGAAGAATGGGAGCAGGTGCTGGCCGTCAATCTCGGCGCGGCGTTCCGCCTCTCACGCGCCGTATTGCGCGGCATGATGAAGAAGCGGTGGGGCCGCATTATCTCCATCACCTCGGTCGTGGGCGTAACGGGTAATCCTGGGCAAGGGAATTACGCGGCCGCGAAAGCCGGAATCATCGGTATGAGCAAATCGCTGGCAGCCGAAGTGGCGAGCCGCAACATCACCGTGAATTGCGTGGCGCCGGGCTTTATCACCACCGCAATGACGGAGGTGCTGTCCGACGATCAGAAGACTGCGCTTCTTGGCCGAATTCCGGCTGGCCGAATGGGCGAGCCGAACGATGTCGCAGCGGCGGTCGTCTATCTGGCAAGCGAAGAAGCCGGTTACGTTACCGGCCAGACGCTGCACGTCAACGGCGGGATGGCCATGATTTGATCCTGAAAACAAATGCTTAGCCTGCGGTGGCAGGGCCTTGGGGATTATGTTACGTACAGTTCAGCCCTTGGCCGTCACACGCGGGGAGGGCTGGCCGCGCGCCCTAATCGCGGCAGGGAAACAATGGAGAGGTTCCAAACAACAATGAGCGATACGGCAGAGCGCGTGAAGAAGATCGTGGTCGAGCATCTTAATGTGGATCCCGACAAGGTCGTGGAAAACGCCTCGTTTATCGAAGATTTGGGCGCCGACAGTCTCGATACGGTCGAACTGGTGATGGCGTTCGAAGAAGAGTTCGGCATCGAAATCCCCGATGATGCCGCCGAATCCATCGTCACAGTCGGCGATGCGGTGAAGTACATCGACAAGACACAAGCGGCTTGATGATCGGGGCGAACGCCTCCCCCATGCGTAGAGTGGCAGTTACCGGACTCGGCGTCGTCACGCCTTTGGCGTGCGGGGTCGAAGAGAGTTGGTCGCGCCTGCTGGCGGGCCAGTCAGGCGCGCGCCCAATCACCACTTTCAAGGTCGATGATCTGCCTGCCAGGATCGCCTGTACCGTTCCAGTCGGCGATGGCACGGACGGCACGTTCAATGCCGACCAGTGGGTTGATTCGAAGGAGCAGCGGCGGGTCGATCATTTCATCACCTTCGGTTTGGCGGCCGCACAGCAGGCATTTGACGATTCGGGCTGGAAACCGCAGACGGAAGGGGAGCGCGACGTCAGCGGCGTGCTGCTCGGTTCCGGCATTGGCGGACTGAACGGTATTGCCGAAGCAGCCATCCTCCTCAATGAAAAGGGGCCGCGGAAAATCTCGCCCTTCTTCATTACGGGACGGCTGATCAATCTACTGTCCGGCTATGCCTCAATCCGCTTTGGCTTCAAGGGGCCCAATCATGCGGTGGTGACGGCCTGCGCAACCGGAGCGCACGCCATCGGCGATGCGGCGCGCCTGATCGCGCTGGGCGATGCCGATGTGATGCTGGCAGGCGGCGCGGAAGCTGCGGTGTGCCGCATTGGCATCGTAGGCTTCAGCGCTTGCCGCGCACTCTCCACCGGATTCAATGACACACCGGAAAAGGCTTCTCGCCCTTATGATCGAGATCGCGATGGTTTCGTGATGGGCGAGGGCGCCGGCGCAGTGATGCTCGAAGAATTCGAACACGCCAAAGCGCGCGGCGCGAAGATTTACGCAGAAGTCACGGGCTACGGCCTGTCGGGTGATGCGCATCACATCACTGCGCCGGCGGAAGATGGCGATGGTGGCTATCGGGCCATGAAGATGGCGCTCAAGCGCGCCGATCTTTCACCTTCGGATATCGATTACGTGAACGCGCATGGCACCTCGACGCCGCTTGGCGACGAGATTGAGCTGCGCGCGGTCGAACGTCTGTTTGGAAATGCCACAGGCAAGATGTCGATGTCCTCGACGAAATCGTCCATCGGTCATCTGCTTGGCGCGGCCGGCGCGGTGGAAGCGGTGTTCTCGATTCTCGCCATTCGCGATCAGATCGTCCCCCCCACGCTCAATCTCGACAATCCATCGGTGGAAACGGAAATCGATCTCGTGCCGCACGCAGCAAAGGAACGCCACGTGAAGACTGCTCTGTCCAATTCCTTTGGCTTTGGCGGCACCAACGCCTCTTTGATCTTCACCGCCGTTTAGTAGGTGCGCCGACGGGCAGGCGAGAAGATCCAAGTATAAGAATCAGCGATGCGACGGTTTCTGCTCCTCTTCTTTTTGTTGATCATAGTGGCTGGCGCCGCATTTTTTGCGGAGCAATGGGAGTTCTTCGCCTCCGGTCCGCCGGCGCGACATGGAAACGCGACCATTATTTGGATCAAATCCGGCGAGCGGTCCGCGGCTATCGCGGGCGACTTGCAAAATGCCGGCATCGTGAAGAACGCAGCGCTGTTTCGCTTCGGGGTATGGCTGCGCGGAAAGAACACGGCATTGAAAGCGGGGGAATTTGCCATTCCCTCGCGCACGACCATGGCCGATGTGATGGGCATCTTTGTGAGCGGCAAAGCCATCGAACACCGGATCACCGCCGCCGAGGGCCTCACCAGCGCAATGATTTACGAGATGGTCCGCAAGAATCCCGTTTTGGTGGGGGATGCAGGCGTGGTTCCAGCGGAAGGCAGTCTTCTACCCGAAACCTATCTTTTCATCCTTGGTACCACGCGCGCAGAACTTCTGGAACGCATGGCACGTGCGCAGCAGCGCTTTCTCACGAAACAATGGCCGAAGCGGACTGCCAATTTGCCGTTCGCCTCGCAGCAGGACGCGGTCACGCTGGCCTCGATTGTGGAAAAGGAAACGGCCATTCCAGAGGAGCGGCGTCACATTGCGGCCGTGTTTATCAATCGGCTGAAAGCCGGGATGAAGCTGCAATCCGACCCGACCACCATCTACGGATTGACCAGGGGTTATCCGCTCGGCCGTGGCATCCGCGAAAGCGAGCTACAGGCCACGACGCCTTACAACACCTACGTTATCGCTGGGCTGCCGCCGACGCCGATCTGTAATCCGGGCAAGGCATCGCTGGAAGCCGTGTTGCAGCCTGAGGATTCAGCCGATCTCTACTTCGTCGCCAATGGGAGCGGTGGCCACGTCTTCACCTCCTCGATTCAGGAGCATGAGAAGAACGTCGTGCACTGGCGGCAGATCGAGCAGCAGAAGGGCGCGCTTCTGTCTGTACCGGCGCAAACTACCGCGGTACCGCCTGAGCCACCGGTCGCTGCGCCAGCGACAGGAACTACGCCGCGGCAGCATCTCGGCCAGCGGTATCATGCGCGGCGCCATTGAAGACGCTTCTGGTTTTTCCGAGGTGGCGGTAAGGTCCGGTATTCAACGGAGTCGCCGATGACGCTCGTCAGCATGACGGGATTTGCAGAAGCCCACGGCGCGCAGGGCGAGCTACGCTGGCGCTGGGAAGTGAAGAGCGTCAATGGCCGCGGGCTCGATGTGCGGCTGCGCACGCCACCAGGATTCGACAGCATCGAACCGGCCGTGCGCATGCTGGCGGCCGAGCGTTTTCGCCGCGGCAATCTTCAGGCGACGCTCAATTTCGTACTGCAGGAAGGTAGCCGCAATTTCCGGGTGGATCGGGAAGCGCTTTCCGCAGCGGTCCGTCTCGCCAAAGAGGTCGCCGATCAAACGGGCTTTCCGCCCGCGCGGGTCGATGGCTTGCTGGCGCTGAAGGGCATCATCGTCCAGGACGATCTTGCACCTGTCGATGCGGCGGAGCGGGCAAGCCGCGATGCCGCTCTGCTCGAAAGTTTGGCGACGGCATTTGACGCATTGCGCCGCGCGCGCCGGACGGAGGGCGTCAAGCTGGCAAACCTGCTGCACGGCATGGTGGAGGAAATCGGACGTCTTGCGACAGACGCATCGGCTGTTGCGGCCGCTCAGCCCGCCGCATTGCGAGAACGCCTTATGCTGCAAATTAAAGAGCTTCTCGCTGGCACGCAACTCTCCGAAGATCGCCTCGCACAAGAGGTGGCGCTGCTGGCAACGCGGGTAGATGTGCGGGAAGAACTCGACCGCTTGCACGTCCATGTGCACGAGGCGGGCGCACTCCTGAACTCTGGCGAGGCAGTTGGCCGCAAGCTCGATTTTCTGGCGCAGGAATTCAACCGTGAAGCAAACACGCTGTGCTCCAAGGCGGCTGATATCGGGCTCACCCGTATCGGGCTCGCGCTGAAACACACGGTCGATCAGTTCCGCGAGCAGGCGCAGAACGTGGAATGAGCGAAATTCGCCGCCGCGGGCTGATGCTTGTGCTGTCGTCGCCATCCGGCGCGGGCAAGACAACGCTTTCGCGCCGCCTGCTGGAATCCGATTCCGGTATTGTGATGAGTGTTTCTGCTACTACGCGACCGAAGCGGCCGAACGAAGTGGAAGGAAATGACTACATCTTCGTTCAATCAGAAGCGTTCGAGCAAATGATTCGCGGTGAAGAATTTCTCGAATACGCGCACGTCTTCGATCACCACTACGGGACGCCGAAGCAGCCCGTCATGGTTGCGCTTTCATCCGGACGCGATGTCCTGTTCGACATCGACTGGCAGGGCACACAGCAGCTGAAGGAGCGCGTGCGCGAGGATCTCGTCAGTGTGTTTGTGTTGCCGCCCTCGCATGAAGAACTGGAGCGGCGGTTGAAGACACGCGCGCAGGATTCGGACGAGGTCGTCGCCGCTCGTATGGCCAAGGCGGCGAGCGAAATCAGTCACTGGCCGGAATACGATTACGTCATCGTCAACGACGACGTTAGCCGCGCACACGCCAAGGTATTGGCTATCCTGGAAGCAGAACGTGCGCGCCGGAGCCGGTTGGTCGGCGTCGGTGAATTTGTGGCGCAGCTGACCCGCTGATTACGGCGCCACCGACGATCGCCAGCACAATTTCTCCAAGGCGATCTGTAGGGAATGTCGCGCGCTCCTTAGGCTCGCGCAACGGGCGCCTCGTAGGCGCGCGCGATCGCGGCAAATTCGGCGACGGACAATTGCTCAGGCCGCGCAGTCGGGCTGATGCCAGCAGGAGCCAGCAAGCGCTCCACATCTGGTGTAAGAGATTTGAGGCTCTGGCGCAGCATCTTGCGCCGTTGGCCGAACGCAGCCGCAGTTACAGCCTCAAGACAAACGAGTTTTGCAGGCGCGATTGGTTCGTCGAGAGGAGCGATTCGCACGACAGCAGAGGTGATTTTCGGCGGCGGCGTGAAGGCTCGCGGATTTACGTCGAACAGAATCTGTGGTTGCGCTCTCCACTGGGCGAGGATCGATAAGCGGCCGTAAGCAGGAGTCGATGGGCGCGCCACAATCCGCTCCGCGACCTCGCGCTGGAACATCAAGGTGAGGCTATGCCACCACGGCGGCCACGGCTCGGTAGAAAGCCATTTCACCAGCAGCGCCGTGCCCACATTGTACGGCAGGTTTGCGGCGATGCGGATAGAGCCGTCGATGTGACGTTCTGCGAACAGCTCACCCTCGTCCAGTTTCAGCGCGTCCGCAGAGACGATGTCCAGCCTGCCCGGAAACGCAGAAGCGATCTCCTCAAGCGCCGGAAGGCAGCGGGCGTCCCGCTCGACAGCGATCACACATGTTGCGCCTTCGGTCAGCAGGGCGCGCGTCAATCCGCCCGGTCCTGGCCCAACCTCATACACAGTCGTGCCTTCGAGCGGCCCAGCGGCGCGGGCGATGCGCCGAGTGAGATTGAGATCGAGAAGAAAATTCTGCCCGAGGGATTTCTTGGCTGCCAGTCCGTGCGCGGCAATTACTTCGCGCAGCGGTGGCAGCGGATCAGGCCCGGGCATCGGCCATTTGCGCCGCCAGCTCGATGGCTGCGATCATGCTGCGCGGATCGGCTTTGCCTTTTCCCGCGATATCGAGCGCAGTGCCGTGATCGGGCGAGGTGCGGATGATGGGAAGGCCGAGGGTGACGTTCACGCCTTCCCAGAACGCCAGCGTTTTGAGCGGGATCAGCGCCTGATCGTGATACATGCAAAGGGCGGCATCGTAGCGTTCCCGCGCGGCGGCGTGGAACATGGTGTCAGCGGACAGTGGCCCTGATACCTCCGCGCCTGTCCCACGTAACGCCTCGGCCGCTGGCGCAATAATCTCGAGCTCTTCGCGGCCAAGTTCGCCGTCTTCGCCTGCGTGCGGGTTTAGTCCGGAGACCGCCAGCCGAGGCGACTTGATGTCAAAGTCCCGCGCCAGGGCCTGAAGAACAATCTGGCCCGTTTCAACGATAGCGACCGTGGTAACAGCTCGCGAGACCTCCGCAAGAGGAATGTGAATGGTCAGCGGCACCACGCGCAGCCCACCACCGACGAGCATCATTACCGCGCGGTGGGCGTCCAATAATTCCGCCAGATATTGGGTATGGCCCGCGTGCTCGAATCCGCCCTGCAGCAGCGATGCCTTTTGAATTGGCGATGTCACCACCGCCGCCGCAGCGCCGTTCCGCGCCAGCGCAACGGCTTCGTCGATCGCATCCACCACGGCGTGCGTGTTGGCGGGATTAGCGTTCCCCGGCGTCCGCGGTACCTCAACCGGATGAGAGGAAATCAATGCCGAGTCTGGAACTTCACCACAGGCGCGGAACACCTGCGCGTCGCCGACCAACCTTAACGGGCGCGGTCCTATGGCTCCATTCAAGGCGTGAAATGCCAAGACGGCAACTTCCGGCCCTATGCCCGCAGGCTCACCCATCGTGATGCAGATGGGCGCATCTGGCGCGAGGCGCTCAGCGGATGGCGGCAGAAGTTGACTCGGCATGTTTTAGCGCCCGGTCCTCGGCGGTTTCGATGTTTGCGGTGCGCTTCAGGTCCCGCAAATAGCGGCGCGCATAGACCGTCATCTGTTCCTGATAGAGCTGTTGCTCGACGTCGTCGCGGCTGGGCATGTGAAAGACTTGCGTCACCGGCGCCGGCTTGTCGCAGCGGACGATCAATTCGACGCCCGCGGGCGATTGGAACGGTTGTGTGGTTTGCCCCGGCGTGGTCTTGGCAAGCGCCGCGCGAATGTCGGGGCTCAGCGAGGAAAGTTGCATTTTGCCGAGGTTGAAATACATCGCGCCCTTCATGCGGCCCACGAGTTCCTGAAGACCTTCGCATCCCGCGATGTGCTGCCGCAGAACAAGTCCGGCTTGTGTTGCATTGTCCAGCAACGTTTTGGCTGGCTTCGGACCGATCGGCAGCAGAACGCGTGCCAAGGTAAGCTCGCTTGGATTTGCGTTTGCCTGTTGCTGAGCTGGGTCAGGTACTTTGGTACCTTCGGGTTCGTAGCGCATGCGCAGCAGCAGCAGATAATAGCCGCCCGAGGCCTTGATTGGCCCGGCAACTTCGCCCGAATGCATCTTCTCAAGGGCGGTATTCAGCTCCGGCACCAATTGACCGGCCTGCACGATTCCCAGATCTCCGCCGGCAGCGGCCGTTGGATTTTGGCTGAACTGCCGTGCGACCGCGTCGAAGGGCGCGCCACCGCGGATTTGCTCCACCAACCCCTGCATGTTCTTGAAGACCTGGGCGTCCTGCTCGGGACTGTCCACGGCCTGGAAAATTTCCGAGACGCGGAAATGCGGTTTATTGGCCCCCGCCGCGATGCGCTTCACCTCCGCATCCACATCTTCCGGCGAGATGGTGACGCGATCGCCGTACTGATCCTGTACGGTCTTCGTCCACGCGATCTGCGCTGCAAGTTGGCTGCGGAATGTGGCCATTTCCACATGCGCAGAGTCCAGCAGATTTTTGATCTGCTCCAGTGTGAGACGATTGTCCTGCAAAATGGAGTTGATTGCCTTGTCAACCTCCCCTGTGCTGACCGAAATTTTCTTCTTCTGTGCCTCCAGCACCTGTAACCGCTCCGTCTCGAGTTGCGAGAGCACTTGGCGGCGAATCGCTTTCATGTTGTCGGCATTCGGGTGAACGCCAGAGGTGGCAAGGAACAGTGCGACGCGCTGGCGAAGGTCATAATCGGAAATGACGGAATCGTTGACGACCGCTGCGACGCCATCATTGGCATTGTCGTTCAGCATGTACTGTTCGGTACCGGGTGCAGCCGGCGGTGCTGGCGCTACCGCCCCAGCGTGCTTTGCCTGGAGAGGAGCGCTGTGGGCAGCAGTCAAAGACGCCGCGAAAAAAACCACTACTGCAAAGCAAGGACGCAGGAACTCTCTGGCAATCAATGGGCAGTCTTTCAGGGTTTCAGGGTGGGCCTCTCCGGCATCCGGTGCGCGGGGTACCCAGCCAGCGGCGGACAATACGCAATTCGGTCTTGGATTCAAGGCGTGGTGAAGACGTGCCTGGGGAACAGGGTAGAGGGCTGCTCGCTCTGGTCCCCGGTTTTCAGCTGGAAGCGCACAAGAACCGAGGTCGAAGGCGGAAGATCCCGGTCGCTGGTGTAATCCCGCCGGTATGAAATGGAGGCGCCCAGGCACTCGTCCTCGTAGCCGATGCCAAATTCATCATCGATCATCCGGTCGTTTTCGAGGTCGCGCCGTCCGCCGGCAAAGGCGGCCCAGTGGCCCCAAAGGCCTACTGTTGCCTGTGCATTCACTTCTTCGCGTGACGGCAGATCGAAAGTGGGCTCCGCCTGGATCACTTTCAGGTAGCTGACCTCCAGAACCGAGCGGCCCCAGGTCGCGTCCAGATACACTTCGTTCCGCCGCAACGTGCCGGTATTTTGATCGAAATCCACCCGGTGCGTCAGGCTAAAATGCGGGGGGAACTTGATCGTGAAGCGGCCCACAATGTCTGAGGTGTTGTTATCGGTGAAGCCAACTAGCGGTCCAAAAAGCGGATCGGGTTTCAGACGGAATGCTTCGCCCAACAGCGCTTCGACGGATCCGCCGGACGGGAAATAGGCCGTGGCCTGAAACCCGGCGTTCGCGCGCGGCCCAGTCTCCACAAGATCATATCCGGGGATGTGCTCGAAGCTGAACAGGTTGTTGTCATCCAGTTCGAAATCGCTGCTGTCTTCGTTCGGGATGCCCTTTGGGTTTCCGCCATACGGCGCAGCAATTGCCTGTACGATAGGTTCAAAGACAATTGAGGTATTCGCGGGGCCGGTCGCGGAAGCGAAAGGCCACCGCCAGTCGAGTGCAATGTAGGGCACGCCCCGGGTGATGTAATCGGCCTTCTGCGGAATGTTCGGAAAATCGGCGAGGTCGTTGTTGGTAACGCGAAATACATCGCCGCGCGCGTCCGCCTGAACCGTGATCAGTTGTCCGTTGCTGGTGAGGAGCGGAAGACTCCAGCGCACTTCTGCTGTTGCGCGTTGGCTGTCTGGGCCGTGATCCCGGCTCACCACGGCAGTATTGAGATCGAAGCGAAAATCGCCACCCAGAACATCGTGCTTCGGAATATAGGTGTACTCGATAATCGGCACGGGAATCGGGAAGAGTTCCTGATCGTCCGTGAGCCGCAATCCCTGGAAGTAGTATCCCGTAATGGCGAACCGGTTGCGCCCGCTGATCCCTTCGATGAAAAGATCGTTTACCAGCCGGTCGAGCGTTGAGAGATCGTAGCGCTTCAGGAACGTGTCGTTGGAGGTGATCTGCGCGTCGAAACCGAAGTGCCAGACGTTGTCGATCGGAATGCGGCCAGAGCCGAACAACGAGCTGTACCATTGCCCTTCGTGGCCTGAGAAGCCGCCATCCGGATTGTAGGCGACGCTGCCCTGGAACCACATACCGCCATCGTTCCAGCGCTGGCGGTATTCGCTTTCCAGCAGCACACCGGAATGCGTCGTCAGCATCGGCGAGACGGTGATGTCTTGTGAATCGCTCAGCGCCACGTAAACGGGAAGGCGAATGAACGAACCAAGCAGGGTGGATGAACCGAATTCCGGCGGCAGGATTCCGGTTTTCCGTTTCACGGTGGGATCAGGCTGGCTGAAATATGGCGTGTAACCAACGGGAACGCCCAATAGCTCGAAAGTGGCGTCATGGTAGACAATCTGATGCTTCGTCTGATCCCAGACAATCTTCGCCGCTTTCACCTGCCACAGCGGGGTCCTCTTTCCCGGCTGGTTGCAGACCTTGCAGCTTGTGAAGACGCCCTTGTTCCCCGTCAGGATGGTTCCGTTCTTTGTGCGAGTTGCGGTTACGGAGGCGAAGCGACCTGTTTTCCCGACCAGCGCGCTGAAGCCTTCGGCCACGCCGTCGCGCATCTTGTCGGTCAACACCGCGTGGCTGGCGAATCCGACCGTGCCGTTCGGCTCAAGTACGGAAACGTGCCCGTCTGCTATCGCGACATCCTTGATCTGGTCATACGTAACTTTATCGGCGAGGAGGATGCGGTCGTTATAATCGATCTCTACATGGCCCGCGGCTATGAAGACTTTGTTCTGCGTGTCGTAGGTCACTTCGTCCGCGCGCAGCAGCCCCGTTCCGCCCGGCTTGCCGAGCAACGAGTTCGAATTGACGCCAATATGGGACGTCGCCGAGGTGCGCGAAGCGCCGTACACGCTACCCGCCACCGACGCGGTGAGAATGGCGGCAATGGCCACCCACGTAGCCCGCGAACACCCCTCTGCAGCCATGAATTAGCCGTCCTCCTGGTGGAAGACGAGGCTCATGCCAAGCAGGATAGCCGCCGAGGCAGGCGCTGCAGCAGCAAGCGGGATCGGAAGAATCCCCGATATTCCCAATGCCTGCGTAACGTCGCTGAAAAAGTAGATGCCGAAGCCACACAGAGCGCTGTAGACAATCACCCGTCCCATGCCGCCAAGCCGTGCGAGCCGCAGTGAAAAGCTCGCGGCCATGAATACCATCGCGGCGAACAGGGCCGGCAGCACCAGCAGGCTTTCAAAATACAGCTCGTAACGGTTGGCGGAAAATCCCGCCTGACGTGCGTTCTGTATGAAACCTGGTAGCGCCCAGAATGACATCGTGTCGGGTGACGCAAAACTTTCCTGTATTCGCGAAGGCGTCAATGTCGTTGGCAAGCGATATGTGGAGTAATGAACGGGCCGGCCGTCCAGCCCGCTTACCCATGCATTGCGCAGTGCCCAAATGCCGGATTCGAGCTTGGCCGATTCCGCATCGATGCGCCCGACGAACTGATCGCTGGCGGCGTACAGGAAGACGATGACATCTTCGAGCTTCACACCCTGCTGCGCCACGCGCAGCGCGTGAATGACCGATTGCCGCGCCGCCGTGCCTTGCCGCAACCAGAGTCCGTTCCGCGACACGGCGAGCTGCGACGGCTCATCATGAATATATTTCGCTTCCAGTCCTGCAAAACGTTGCAGCAGCAGAGAAGTGAAGGGCGTAAACGCCACGGCGCTCACCACGCCAAGCATGACCGCGGCCGCCAGCGGCGGAGCGAGCAGATTCCAGGCGGAAAGACCAGCGGCACGCACGGCAATCAGTTCCTGACTCCGTGACAGCCGCACAAAGCTGAACACGCCGCCCAGCAGAACAGCGAAGGGCAAAAGCTTCAGTGAAATATCCGGCAACTGCAGCAGCGCCATCCCGATAACGGCCGACGTCGGCACGCGCTTGCCGGCGGTTTGATTGAACAGGTCCACGATGTCGATCGAAAAGGACAGAAACGCGAAGGCGGCAAAGACAATTCCGACACCCAACAGGTATTGCCGCGCGATATAGCGGTAGATTGTCCACGACCAGCTCATTGCGCAGACTCCACAGCCGTGCGGCGAAAGCTTGGAATGAAAGCGAGCAGGTCGGTGCCGTTTATCTCAAATGCCGCTAGCACACAGCCGAGCAGTGGCACCATGTACAGAAGTACATAGGAACTTGGATGGCGCACCACGAATCCTTGCGCGCCGTACCCAAGTAGCCGCAGCATACCTGCCGCGACGGAGGCAATCGTAAGCCGGAGAGCATAAACACCTCGCGCCCGGCGCCCGCGGGTCACCACCGCCAGCGCGATCAGCGCGAAACACAGACAGTATAGCGGCGCCGACAGTCGGTTATGGGCCTCAGCCAACAGGATTCGACGCGTCCTCCCGCCTGGATCGTGCGTCAGTTTTGGCCACAGGAGCTCCGAAAGGAAACGTTCGCTTGTTTGAAGGGTCTGCTGGTGTTGCTGTTCGGCGAACTGGTCGAGATCGAACACGTAGCGCTGGAATTTCAGCACAGACAGCTGCGATTTCCTCGTAGAACCCTGTTCAACCGTGCCGTTCAGCATGATCAGACGCGGGCCTGCCGGCGTCTGCGCCAATACACCGTTCTGGGCGATGTAGGTCGTCGGCCGGTTCATGTTGCGGCTGTCATGCACCAGGATGCCGTGGATCTGGCCGTCGGGGTCCAGTTCGCGGATAAATACTGTCAGCCCTTTCACTGGCGCATTGAAGTTGCCTTCGCTCAGCAGGGCGGTCGCCACATCGGCGCGAATGCTCATCACCTCGGCCTTCATGTTCCGCTGCCCAAGCGGCATCAGATAAAGCGCGCAGAGATAGGTCAGCGCCATGACGATACTGGCGGCGATCAGCACTGGCACGGTCAGTTGCGCCCGGCTGTAGCCCGAGGCGCTCATCACCACCAGTTCGCTTTCCACATTAAGGCGGTGCAGCCCGTAGAGTGCGCCCCCAAAAAACGCGATCGGCAGGATGATCACCAGCAGCTGCGGCAGCATCATCACGGTCAGGTAGACGAAGGTGGGCGCCGACTGCCCACGATTGATCACCAGATCGAGCAGTCGCAGGGATTGGGAGAGCCAGATGACGATGGTGAGGAGGAAGGTGAACAGCAGAATAGGCTCAATGAGCTGGCGCAGGATATAGCTGGACAGTCGCGGCATCATGCGTTTGCACCCGTCAGGCCGCGAAGGAGGGTCCCGCGCCCTTTCGTCTCCTGCAGATTATCTCCTAAGCTACCACTTTCATGCCGCCCTTCGGCAATCCCGAATTCACCGCATCCGTCTGAAATCGCGGCTAGAATTCGGTCCAGCGCAATGACCGGGAGATGACACATGCAGATAAACTTCGCCGCGCCTCAGGTCGACCGCAAAGGCACGCTCGTGGTGGCTGCCAGCGATCGGGACCTGCTGCCGGCCGCAAGCGGCCTCGATCAGCGCCTCGGTGGCGCCTTAAAGCGCGCGGCCCAGGCGAGTCGATTCAAAGGCAAGCCGGGACAGATTGTCGAACTGCTGTCGCCCTCCGGAATTCAGGCCTCGCGCGTTCTTCTGATCGGAATCGGCCGCGCCGACAAGATCGATGGACCGGCGGCGGAGAAGGTTGGGGCTGCCGCTGTCGCCCGCCTGCTCACCAGCGGCGAGACCGACGTGATGTTTGTTATCGATTCGTCGCGCGATGCGAAAATCAAACCGGGTCAGCTTGCGGCCCATGTCGCTTTGGGCGCGCAGCTGCGGAGCTACAGTTTCCACAAATATCGCACGAAGCAGCGCGAGGAGCACGAGCCGACGCTGGCAAATGTCACGATCGGCACCGGCGAAGCAGCCGCGGCTCGCAAAGCGTGGGACCGCTTGCGTGCTGTTGCCGAGGGTGTGTTCCTTGCCCGCGATCTGGTGAACGAGCCACCAAACGTGATGTCGCCACAGGAATTCGCGGAACGTGCGAAGGCGCTTGGCAAGCTCGGCGTGAAAGTCGAGGTGCTCGGTGAAGACGCCATGCGCAAGCTGGGCATGAATACGCTGTTGGGAGTGGGGCAGGGCAGCGAGCGGGAAAGCCAGCTGGTCATCATGCAATGGAACGGTGGCCGCAAGAAGGATCAGCCGGTCGCGTTTGTCGGCAAGGGCGTGTGTTTCGATTCCGGCGGCCTGTCGCTCAAGCCCGGCGCGAGCATGATGGGCATGAAAGGGGACATGGGTGGCGCGGCGGCTGTCACCGGCACCATGCTGGCGCTCGCTTCGCGAAAGGCGAAGGTGAATGCGGTGGGCATTCTCGGCCTGGTCGAAAACATGCCGGACGGCAAGGCGCAGCGTCCGGACGATGTCGTCACCTCCATGTCCGGACAGACGATTGAGATACTTAATACGGATGCGGAAGGCCGGCTCGTGCTGGCCGACGCGCTCTGGTACGCGCAGACAAAGTTCAAGCCGAAATTCGTGATCGATCTCGCCACGCTCACCGGCGCGATCCTTATTGCGCTGGGACTTGAGCACGCCGGACTGTTCTCGAACGACGACAAGCTGGCGAGCCGCATTCAGGAAGCGGGCAGCGAAGTCGGGGAACCCGTATGGCGCCTGCCGCTCAGCGATGCCTATGACAAGATGCTGAAGTCGAAGATTGCCGACATGAAGAATATCTCCGGCGTGACGCATGCGGGTTCCATCGTGGCGGCGCAGTTCCTGCAGCGTTTCATCGACAAGACGCCGTGGGCGCATCTCGATATTGCGGGCGTCGCCTGGCAGGACGGCGAGCAGAAGCCGCTTTCGCCGGGTTGGGGGGTCGGCTGGGGCGTGCGCATCCTCGACCGGCTGGTTGCGGATCATTACGAGAAGTGACGGAAGTTCTCTTCTACCATCTCGAACGCGGCACACTGGAGGATGTGCTGCCGGGGTTGGTTGAGCGCACATTGGCGCGAAACTGGCGGGCGCTTATCAAGTGCGAATCGGCAGACCGGGCAGCCGCGCTCGATGCCCTTCTCTGGACCTATGACGACCAGAGCTTCCTGCCGCACGCGCAGGCGGGCGACGGCGATCCCGCGCGCCAGCCGGTTCTGCTCACGGTCGAGGACGACAACGCCAATAACGCGAACGTGCTGTTTCTCGTCGGCGGAGCCCGGCCGCCGGACTGGCGCGGCGATCTGGCTCGATCCTTCTCGCGAATCGTTGTTCTGTTCGACGGGCGCGATCCGGAAGCTTTGGCCGCGGCGCGAGAGCTTTGGCCCGCGGCCAAGGCTGCGCAGCACGAAATAACCTACTGGAAACAGTCGCCAGCAGGAAAATGGGAGAAGCAGGCTTGAATTTCTGGCAATCGATCGCGCGAAGTCCTGGAGAGCGAACGGCCTGATGTCTCTCTTCAGTTACGGATTCATTCTCACGCTTCTTGTGCAGTTCGCGTTCGCAGCGCACGTCATTCGCAGCGGAAGATCGTATCTGTGGATTCTGGCGATTATTCTCCTGCCTTGGGTTGGGTGCGCGGCTTACCTGGTTTTCGCCGTTCTCCCCGATGCCGCTACCAGCGCGCCCGCGCGCAAACTCGCCGACAACGTCGTGAGCACTGTCGATCCCGGCCGCGGCTATCGGGAGAAAAAGCGGCAGGTGGAGCTGGTGGGTTCTGTGCAGGCGAAGCGCGAGCTTGCCCAGGAGTGTATCAAGCGCGGCTATTTCCAGGACGCCATCGATCTCTATCAGAGTGCGCTGTCTGGGGGTTTCGAAAACGATTCCGCGCTGTTGCACGGCCTTGCGCGGGCAAAGCTGCTGGCAGGCGACGGCGCCGGCGCGCAATCCGCGTATGAAAAACTGAAAGCGGCCGATCCGGTCGCCTTCAGCGCCGAATCGGAACTCGATTATGCCCGTGCGCTTGCATTGCAGGGCAAGAACGACGAGGCGCTGCTGCAATACGAAACGGTGCTTCCCAAATATCCGGGAGAAGAGGCCCGCTGCCGCTACGCGCTTCTGTTGCAGCAACTTGGGCAGAAAGAGCGCGCCCAGCGCGTGTTCCGTGAGATCGTGGAATCGGTGCGCGGCGCGCCATCCTACTACCGCAGCCGTCAGCGCGAATGGTACCGTATCGCCAGGCAGAATCTCGGCGGTTGACCGGCGCTATTCGCCGGCAAGAGCCGTCTCGCCCAGCTCCCGTTCGTATTGTTCATTAGCGGCAACCCAGCGCGATTCCGCTGCATCGAGCTTGCGCTTGGCTTCCGCGCGCTTCTTCGACACTGCGCTGCCCTTCGCCGGGTCGTGAACAAACAGCAGCGGATCGGCGAGGGTGGCATCGAGCTTTGCCAATTCTGCTGTGAGGCTCGCGATGTGGCGCTCCTCAACGCCGATCTTTTCCTTCAACGGCTTGAGTTTCAGCCGTCGCTCAGCCGCCTCCCGACGCGCCTCTTCTTTGGAGCGCCTCGGCACTTGTTCTTCGCGTATCCGCTGCTCGTCGCCGGAAAGCAGGAACCGCTTGTAATCCTCCAGATCGCCATCGAACGGCTCGACCCGCCCATTCGCGACCAACCACAGCCGGTCCGCGGTGGCCTCGATCAGACGGCGATCATGGCTCACCAGAATCACCGCGCCCTCGAAATCGTTCAGTGCCGTCAGCAATTCTTCGCGCGCATCGATATCGAGATGATTGGTCGGCTCGTCCAGAATCAGCAGGTTCGGTGCATCGAGCACCGCGAGCGCCAACATCAGGCGCGCGCGCTCGCCGCCGGAAAGCTGCCCCACCTTGGTCAGCGCTTTATCGGCGGTGAGTCCGATGGAGCCCAGCTTGGTGCGCAACTGCTGTTCTGTGAGCTTGGGCCGCAGCCGCGCCAAGGTTTCGACCGGGGTGAGGGTGGGATCGAGTTCTTCCAGCTGGTGCTGGGCGAAATACCCCGTCTGCACCTTCTTGGCGCGCACTGTTTCGCCGCCCATCAGCGTCAGTTTCTCTGCAAGCAGCTTGGCGAAGGTGGATTTGCCGTTGCCGTTCTTGCCGAGCAGCGCGATGCGATCGTCCGGATCGATCCGGCAGGTGATGTTCGAGAGAATTGGCTTGGCCGGCTCGTAACCAACGGACGCCTTGCTGAAGGTGATAAGCGGCGGGCTCGCTTCGGGCGCATTTGGCAGGCGGATCGGCGCGATATGCTCGTCCAGCGGCACGTCGATGAACTTCAGTTTGGCGATCATTTTCAGGCGGGTTTGCGCCTGCCGCGCCTTCTCCGTCTTGTAGCGGAAGCGGTTCACATACTCCTGCATATGCGCCCGCGCCGCGTCTTGCCTTTTGTTGAAAGCGATGTCGTTGGCGCGCTGCATGGCACGGACTTCGGCGAAGGTATCGTAATTGCCGGAGTAGAGCTTCAGCTTGCCCCATTCGAGATGGAGGATGAACTCGGCGAGCGTATTCAGCAGGTCGCGGTCATGGCTGACGATCAGCACGCTGCCGCGATAGCGCCGGAGGTAATCTTCGAGCCACAGCACGCCTTCCAGATCGAGGTAGTTGGTGGGTTCATCGAGCAGCAGCAGGTCCGGTGCGGCGAACAGGACAGCGGCAAGCGCCACCCGCATGCGCCAGCCGCCGGAGAACTCGCGTGTGGGCCGCAATTGATCTTGCGCTGAAAAGCCAAGCCCGGCGAGAATCGAAGCGGCGCGCGCCGGCGCGGAATAGGCATCGATGGCATCGAGCCGATGGTGAATGTCGCCGAGCCGGTGCGGATCGGTCGTGGTGTCGGCTTCGGCCAGCAACCGCAGGCGCTCGGAATCGGCCGCCAGCACGGTATCGATCAGGTTGGTTTCGCCGGAGGGCGCTTCCTGCGCCACCGCGCCGATACGCCAGCTCGCCGGAACGCGCACTTCGCCCGTGTCGGCATGCAGCTGATTGAGGATGACCTTCAGCAGCGTACTCTTGCCGGCGCCGTTGCGGCCCACGAGTCCCACGCGCCGGCCCGCCGGCACATTGCCGCTTGCATTTTTCAGAATCTCGCGTCCGGCAATGCGGACTGTGATGTCATCGATAACCAGCATGCGGTGTTCTTAGCACGGCTTGCTCGGCTGCAAACCCGCCCCTATAAGGCGCGCGCTTTCCCACTTTGGAGACAGAAGAATGGCCGTCGAGCAGACGCTTTCCATCATCAAGCCGGACGCCACACGGCGGAATATTACGGGCGACATCGTTGCGCGGTTTGAGAAAGCAGGCCTGCGTGTCGTCGCGCAGAAGCGCATGATGCTTTCCACGGCGCAGGCGGAAGCTTTTTATAATGTGCATAAGGCGCGGCCGTTCTTCCGCAGCCTGGTGGAATTCATGACCAGCGGCCCCGTGGTGGTTGAGGTGCTGGAAGGCGAGAACGCCATCGCGAAAAATCGCGAAGTGATGGGCGCCACCGATCCCGCCAAAGCGGAGCCCGGCACGATCCGGAAAGATTTTGCGGAATCGATCGAGGCCAATTCCGTGCATGGTTCGGATGCGCCGGAGACGGCCAAGGCGGAGATCCGTTTCTTCTTCAGCGATCTTGAAATCTGCGGCTGATGGTCGATTACGCGCCGAACGCGATGCGGGAAAAGGTGGTCGTCATCACGGGCGCCACCTCCGGCATTGGCGAGGTCGCGGCCGATCGTCTGGCCCAGAAAGGGGCGCGCATTGTCTTCGTGGCGCGGGACCGCGCCCGCGGCGAAGAAATGCGCAAACATCTGCGTGCCATCGCGGGCCATGCAGAGCACACAGTCCATTACGCCGATCTGTCTCGTCTTTCCGAGATGAAGCGCGTGGCTGAAGCGATTGCGGTGACGGAGCCGCAGATCGATGTGCTGATCAACAACGCCGGTGCACTGTTCACGCACCGGGAGGTGACGGACGATGGACTGGAGCGCACCTTCGCGCTCAACCACATGTCGTATTTCGTCGTCACCAATCTGTTGTTGGACCGGCTACGCGCGACGCCGGGCGGGCGCATCGTTTCGACGGCGTCGGACGCGCACAAGGGCAAGCGGCTGCGATTTGACGATCTGCAGTCGGCGCATGGCTATTCCGGTTTTGCGGTGTACGGCCGCACCAAGCTGATGAACATTCTCTTCACGCGCGAACTGGCGCGGCGGCTTGCCGGCTCCGGTGTGACAGCCAATTGCCTGCACCCTGGATTTGTATCGACGCGCTTCGGCGACCGGAGCGGCGGTTTCATGTCGCTGGCCGTGCGTATCGCCAAGAACTTTGCCATCACGCCGGAGCAGGGCGCGGAAACGATCATCTATCTCGCCTCTTCGCCGGCGGTGGAAGGCAAGAGCGGCGGCTACTACTATAAATGCAAGCCCGACACGCCGTCCCGCGCCGGACAGAACGACACTGACTCTGCACGGTTGTGGGAAATCTCTGCAAAAATCAGCGGCGTGGGATTCTGATGAGCAACGCTCGCAAAAAAGAGCTGCTGCGCGAATACAAGGAGAAGCCGCAGCGCGCAGGCGTGTTCGCAGTCCGCTGTGGTGAGGCTTGCTGGACCGGATTTACACGCAATCTCGACAAACAGCAGAACTCGCTCTGGTCCCAGCTTCGGATGGGCAAGTATCCCAATTCGCAACTGCAGAAAACGTGGAACGAAAATGGTGAAGCCGCCTTTCGCTACGAAGTTCTCGAAGAAGTAAAGGACGACAATCCGCTCATCATCGGCGATCTGCTGAAGGAGCGGGAAGCAGCCTGGCGTCAGGAACTCGGGGCGAGTAAAGTCTTACCCTAGCCGAACACCGCCCGGTCGTTTTCCAAACTCACTTTGCCTTCGGCCACCAGCTTCAGCGCTGCGGGATAGAGTTTGTGCTCCTGCTCCAGCACGCGCGCAGCAAGCGTCTCAGCCGTGTCGCCGGGCAGCACGGGCACAGATGCTTGCGCGATAATGGGCCCGGAATCCAGTTCGGCGGTCAGGAAATGGACCGTGCAGCCGGAAATCTTCACGCCCGCCGCGAGCGCCTGCTCGTGCGCCCGCACCCCGGGAAACGCGGGAAGCAATGAAGGATGGATATTCAGGATGCGTCCCTCCCAGCGCTTTACAAACCACTCCGAGTGAATGCGCATGAATCCCGCTTCGCAAACCACCGACACATCGGCTTCGCGCAATGCAGCGTCGATCGCGGCATCGAATTCTTCGCGCGAGGCAAATTCTTTGTACGCAATCACTTTGGCTGGAATTTCCGCTTGTGCCGCAATTGCGAGTCCACCGGCCTCCCCCCTATTCGAGATGACGAGAACGATTTGTGCGGGATAATCCGGCGCGCGCGCGGCTTCGATCAACGATCCGAGATTGCTGCCGCGTCCCGAAATCAGAACGGCCGTGCGAACGCGCGCCATTAAAGCCTCAGTGCGCCGGTGTATTGCACCTTCGGCTCCAGCCCGCCCGCAATCAAAGTGCCGAGCCGCGTGGCCCGATCGCCATTTTCCTGGAATGCGTCGATCACATGCCCGGCGCATTTCTCGCTTGCTACGACAATCAGGCCGATCCCGCAGTTGAAAGTCCGGAGCATCTCATATTCGGCAATACCGGCAGATTTGGCCAGCCACCCGAACACCGGCTGCGGCGCCCACGCGGAAAGGTCGATCTCCGCATCAACGCCTTCGGGCAGCACCCGTGGCAAATTCTCCGTGATGCCGCCGCCGGTGATGTGGGCAAGCCCTTTGATCCCGCCCGCATGCAATGCGGCAAGGGTGCTCTTCACATAAAGGCAGGTGGGCACCAGGAATGCTTCGCCAAATGTTTTGCCGCCGCCGAAAGGTGCTGCCGCGCCATAAGAGGTGCCGCTTTCCTCCACCACGCGGCGCACCAGCGAAAATCCGTTCGAGTGCAATCCAGAAGAGGAAATCCCAATCAGCACGTCCCCCGCCGTCATCGCTTCGCGATTGGGCAAAATGCTGCCGCGTTCCGCCGCGCCCACCGCGAATCCCGCGAGATCGAAATCCTTGCCGGCGTAGAGTCCGGGCATTTCCGCCGTCTCGCCGCCGATCAGCGCACACCCGGATTCGATGCAGGCCTTTGCGATGCCCTCGATCACCGCCGCCGCGGCATCCACGTCCAGTTTCCCGGTCGCGTAGTAATCGAGAAAAAAGAGGGGCTGTGCTCCCTGCACCACAATGTCGTTGACGCACATCGCCACCAGATCTTTACCGATGCCGCCGAACAGGCCGGTGTCTATTGCGATCTTCAGCTTGGTTCCGACGCCATCGGTGGATGCCACCAGCACCGGGTCCCTGAAACCGGCCGCCCTGAGATCGAACAGGCCGCCGAAGCCGCCAAGATCGGCATCCGCGCCGGCCCGCCGTGTGGCGCGGGCGAACGGCGCGATTCGCCTGACCAAAGCATCGCCAGCATCGATATCGACGCCCGCGTCCTTGTAGGTGAGGCCATTGCGGCCCGATTTGGGGGCATTCATGCGTGCAACAGAAACATCATCATACCCGCGGCGTTAAACCAGCCGGAGCCAGAAGCCGCAAGTTGGAGCACCACAATGCTTTCACTAGCCCTTCGCTGCCTTTATAATTTGGGAGGATAAACAGGGATTTCATGCGCTCCTTCCCTTTCATCACCGCCATCGCGGTCGCGGCCCTCGCCCTTGGCGCTGCGCCCAAGCCGAAGTCCGCCGCTCGGCCGGCGCCCGCCAAAGCGGCACCGGCGAAACCGGCTGCGGGCAAAGGCGATCCCTACAGTGTCACCGTGCCGGTAGACGCTTCTGCCGCTTCCGCGTCGGTCGCGGAAAACAACGCCATCAATGGCGGGAGGGCGAAAGCCTGGACAGAGCTATCGCATCGCCTTGTCCCGCAAAAGGATTGGGGCAACCTTCCGCCGCTGGATACCAATGGGCTGGAGCGGCTCATCCGTGGCTATTCGGTCGCGAACGAAAGGCGCTCCACAACACGCTACGTCGCGCGTATCACCTATGTCTTCAATCCGGCGGCCGTGAAGCACGTCTTTCGGCTGGCGAATCTCGGCGTGGCAGAGCAGGGCGGCAGCGCCATTCTGCTCGTGGCGATGGCGCCCACCTACAACGCCCATTCCGCCTGGGCCCAAGCCGTGGCGCAATCCAAATATGGGTCCGCGCAATTCCCGCTGGTGACGCCGATCGGTGATTCGGTAGACCAATCCTCGCTGGGGCCACTTCGCTTCGGCGACGCCGGCTGGGGGCAGGTGCAATCCGCTGCCGCGCGGGTGCATGCGGGCGAGGCGGTATTGATGCAGGCCGGTAACCCGGCTGCCAGCAAGCTGACAATCCGAATGCGGCGCATCGGTCCGGGCCAGCCGGTTGTTCTGAGTGATGTTGAAGTCCCGGTTACTGCCGGAACACCGCCCGAAAAAGCCTATGCCGCCGCCGCCCAGCAAGCCGAAGCCGCCATCGAGGATGCCTGGAAAAACAGAGGTACCGTCGATCTCAGCAAGAAGTCTCGCATGGTGGCCGAGGTGCGCATCGCTTCGCTTGGGGAGTGGACCAGCCTGTTCTCGCGGCTCTCATCGGTGCCGTCGATCAGCGATGTCGACCTGATCGCCATGAACGCCGGCGAGGCGCGGGTAAGCTTTTCCTACACGGGCACACCGGACCAGCTGCGTGCGGCGGCGGAGCAGACGAAGCTCATGCTCACAGACCGTGGCGGCCTATGGTGGATTGCTGCTCGTACCGAGTCCGGCGATGAATCGGCCTCGCCGGAATGATCCGCCAGCTTCCCAACACGCTCACCACCCTGCGCCTGCTGTCGGCGCCACTGTTGGCTGCTTTCCTTCTGTATGGACACCAGACCTACGCCTTCGTGGTGTTTGCCTTTGCGGGGCTGACCGACGCGGCTGATGGTTTTGTCGCCAAACGCTTTGGCCTGATGACGCGGGTGGGCCGTTATCTCGATCCCGCGGCCGACAAGTTCCTGATGCTTGTGGCATTCCTGGCTTTGACCGCCATTCACCAAACACCGCTGTGGCTCACGCTGATTGTCATCGGCCGGGATATTGGCATTGTCCTGGGTATATTGGTCGCCCGGCTGCTGGCACTGCCGTTGCGGATCGAACCGCTCCCAATCGGCAAGTTTTGCACCGCCGTGCAAGTCGCCTACGTGGCGCTGGTGCTCCTGTTTCTTGCGCTTCGTATCGAGGCGCCGCGTACCTTGGAAGCCGCCGCGATCGTCGCGGCCGCTTTCACCATCGCCTCGTGGCTCGCCTATGCGATTCTATGGCTGAAAGCATTTGCCGCGCGTTATCGCCCGGCAGCCTGAACCGGATAGCGTGGTGCCGTCGCAAATTCCCCTACCCCTGGACAATGCCCCCTCGCTCACGCGGGCGGACTTCATTGTCGCTGACGGCAATCGCGACGCACTTGCCTTTATCGAATCGTGGCCGGCCTGGGCTGTTCCAGCCGCTGCGCTTTATGGTCCTGCCGCTTCTGGCAAAAGCCACCTCGCCGCAATCTGGATCGCCCGAAGCCGTGCGCAATGCGTGCCGGCAGCGGCCCTCAGCGGCAGTGCATTCGTGTTGCTGGACCGGACGTGTCCTGTGGTTATAGAGGATGTCGATACCAGCCTGCCCAACCCTGCTCGGGACGCCGGCATCTTTGAGCTGCTTGAATCCGCCACGCACGCTACGCCCGTGCTGCTGACCGGGCGCACGGAACCTCCTTCATGGCCGTTCGCACTTCCCGATCTGGGGTCGCGATTTTCTGCCCTTGTTGCGTTCTCACTCTGGGCGCCGGACGACCTTTTATTGCGCAGACTCACGCAGAAGTTGTTCGAGGATCGTCAGCTTGCGGTGCCGGAACCCACGATCAACCAGATTTTGCGCGCCCTGGAGCGTAGCCCTGCCGCCGTCCGTGAATTCGTGGCACGCGCGGATGCCAAGGCGCTGGCCGAGGGGAGGAGCATAAATTCCGCTTTGGTGCGGGAACTCCTCGCCGGCACCACCTCCGGCGCATGACAGAATCGAGGATTTCGTTTAGCTTTGCTCACCCAACTTGCGCGAAACTCGGTAATGGCCAAAGCGAACCTCGAAGAAATTATCGGGACGGGAGACGGTTTGCCGTTCGAGGTGGAGGATGTCGTCCAAACCGCGTCCGGCACGGAATCGCCTGACCGGTTCATCAACCGGGAGCTTTCCTGGCTCGCCTTCAATCGGCGCGTACTGGATGAGGCACGCAACCCGCGCCACCCGCTGCTGGAGCGGCTGCGGTTTCTCTCCATTTCCGCCTCCAATCTCGATGAATTTTATATGGTGCGGGTGGCCGGCTTGCGCGGCATGGTCAGCGCCGGCGTCACCACCCGCAGCGACGATGGTCTGACGCCCGCACAGCAGCTCGCGCGCATCGATCAAACAGCTGGCGAATTGATCGTGGATCAACAGAACCTCTGGTCCACCCTGCGCAGCGAGCTCCGTAACGCCGGCATCGCAGTAATGAAGCGAGAAGAATTAAACGAGCGTGATCGCATCTGGCTGGACGCGCATTTTCGCGAGCAGATTTTCCCCGTACTCACGCCGCTGGCACTCGATCCCGCGCACCCCTTTCCCTTCATTCCCAATCTTGCATTCACATTGGCGTTGCAGCTCACGCGCAAGAAGGATAGCAAGAACATCACATCGTTGCTGCCGATCCCGCCACAGCTGCAGCGCTTCATCCGTGTCCCGGGCAACGGCTCGGAAGCGCGTTTCCTAACGCTCGAACGCGTGATCGGGCTTTATCTCGATCAGCTGTTTCCGGGCTACCACGTGAACGGCTCCGGTCTCTTCCGCATCATCCGCGACAGCGACGTGGAGGTGGAGGAAGAAGCCGAAGACCTCGTACGCCTGTTCGAGTCTTTGCTGCGGCGGCGGCGGCGCGGCACCGTCATCCATGTCCAATGCAGCGAAACCATGCCGCAGGAACTGCGGAGCTTCATCGCCGATCATCTGGATGTCGAACTTTCGGACCTCATCATCGTCAAATACCTGCTGGGTCTGAACGATACGAAGCAGCTGATCCTGGAGGAGCGTCCCGATCTGCAGTTCAAGCCGTTTGTCGCGCGCTTTCCGGAGCGCATCCGCGACTACGGCGGCGACTGTTTCGCGGCGATCCGCGCCAAGGACATCCTCGTGCACCATCCGTTCGAAAGTTTCGACGTGGTGGTGCAATTTCTGCGGCAGGCGGCAACGGACCCAAATGTCGTGGCGATCAAGCAAACGCTTTATCGCACGTCGCAGGATTCACCCATCGTCAAGGCGCTGATCGAAGCGGCGGATGCCGGCAAATCCGTCACCGCATTGGTGGAGTTGAAGGCGCGCTTCGATGAGGCCGCCAACATCCAATGGTCGCGCGACCTCGAGCGCGCGGGCGTGCAAGTGGTCTACGGTTTCATCGAACTTAAGACACACGCCAAGGTGAGCCTGGTGGTGCGGCGCGAGAGCGGCCGGCTGCGCACTTATGTGCATTACGGCACGGGTAATTATCATCCGGTGACAGCGAAGATTTATACCGACCTGTCGCTGTTCTCCGCCGATCCTGCGCTCGGCCGAGATGCCGCGCAGCTGTTCAACTTCGTCACCGGCTATGCCGAGCCAGTCAGTCTCGAAAAAATCGCGATTTCACCGCTAAACCTGCGGGCGAAACTGGTGGATGCGATCCAGGAAGAGATCGCGCATGCCCGCGCGGGGCGTCCGGCGGCTATCTGGGCCAAGATGAATTCGCTGGTGGATGCACGGATTATCGACGGTCTTTACAAGGCGAGCCAATCCGGCGTGCGGATCGATCTGGTGATACGCGGGATTTGTTGCCTCCGGCCGGGCGTGCCGGGATTATCGGAAAATATCCGGGTGAAGAGTATAATCGGCCGTTTTTTGGAGCATGGACGCGTCATTTGCTTCGGTAACGGCCACGAATTGCCCTCGCCGAACGCCAAAGTGTTCATCACGTCCGCGGATTGGATGCCGCGCAATCTGGATCGCCGCGTAGAAACCCTCGTTCCCATTGAGAACCCCACGGTGCATGAGCAGGTGATGGGACAGATCATGGTGGCATTGCTCAAGGACCAGGCACAAACATGGACTATGCAGCCGGACGGCGCCTACGTGCGCGATCCGGGTTATCTGCGGGACGATGCTTTCTCCGCACATACGTATTTCATGACCAACCCGTCGCTGTCTGGCCGGGGGCGCGCCCTCAAAATGACGCAGAAGCGGTCCATCTCGATTGCGAGCCAAAGCGACTGACGCTGTGACACTCGCCGATCCCCGGACAATTTCATTCCCGCAAGATGCGCGGGGATCCCGCAGCCGTTCGGGCCCACTCGCCATTGTGGATATCGGTTCCAATTCCGTTCGTCTGGTGATCTATGAATCGTTCACCCGCACGCCGGCGGTGCTGCACAACGAAAAAGCCATCTGCGCCATCGGCCGCAACATGGTGTCGAGCGGCCGGCTTAGCGAGGACGGTATTCGCTCTGCGCTGGCGGCGCTTGCGCGCTACCGCATGTTGGCGGATGCGCACCACGCGGATATTCGCGAAGCGGTGGCAACAGCCGCGGCGCGTGATGCGCCGAACGGCAACGATTTCGTGCGCCGCGCCGAAGCAGCATGGGGCAGTCCCATTCGAATCTTGTCGGGTGAGGAGGAAGCGCGTATCGCGGCTGAGGGTGTCATTGCCGGTATTCCGGATGCCGATGGCCTCGCGGCTGATTTGGGCGGCGGCAGTCTCGACATGGTGTCGGTCCGGAACGGGCAAACCGCTGACGCGCTTACCTTTCCCTTTGGGCCGTTACGCCTGATGGATCTCGCGAAAGGAGACCGCGACAAGGCGCGGGAGATCGTCGATCGGGGTCTGTCGAAATCCGGACAGGCTGCGAGACTCAGTGGGCGGACATTGTATGCGGTCGGCGGAGCCTGGCGCAGCTTCGCGCGCGTCGACATCGAGGAAACACGCTATCCGCTGCATGTCCTCCATCACTATGAAATTCCGCGCAGCCGTGCGCTGAAGCTTGGGCGCGTGGTTTCGCAAATGTCGCGAAAATCGCTCGACCGGATGGGCATCATCTCGCGGCGCCGCGCGGAAGCGCTGCCCTATGGCGCGATCGTTCTGGAGCGTCTTCTGCTCGCGGCCAATCTCGACCGCGTGGTGATCTCCGCGTACGGACTGCGCGAGGGCCTCCTGCATGTGCAGCTTTCACCGGACGAGCGCGCCAAGGATCCGCTGATCGAATTCGCCGCCAGCGCGAACCGCCGGCTGTCACGGACGCCCGCGCATGCCGGCGAGTTGTTCCACTGGATGTCTCCGCTTTTTGAGGGCGATGCGCCGGAGCTGCGGCGCATCCGCGAAGCGCTGTGTCTGTTCTCCGATATCGGCTGGCGACGTCATCCCGATGATCGCGCCGCGGGCGGCTTCAACGAGGTCGTGACCGCGCCATTTGCGGGCGCTTCGCATCGCGAACGGGCGATGATCGCCACCGCGATTTTTCATCGCTATTCCGGGGATGAGGATTTCCCCGCCGGGACAGCCATTCAGGAGCTGCTCGATGCAGACGACAGCCGGCTCGCACGGCGCCTCGGCCTTGCGGCGCGCCTCGGTTTTGCGATTTCCGCGGCGGCCGTGGGTGAATTGCCGCACTATCCGCTACGCATGGCTGGCAATCGGCTGCTGCTGGAAGTGTCCCGCCGCCGCGGCGCAATTGCGGCAGAACCGGTCCAGAAACGCCTGTCGGAGTTAGCGCAGGTCTTGGGCGCCAAGAGCGAACTCGTCGTCGGATAGCTTGCAACCGTTTTCCGGTGGGTCTTTAACCATATCGAAGCGGCCTTAGGTTTAACTAGCCGCCACAACCCGCTGGCTGGCGAAGGAGAGATTTATGGGTGGCCTGAGCATCTGGCACATTCTCATCGTGGCGATGATCGCCGTTCTGCTGTTTGGCGGCCGCGGCAAGATATCCGAGTTGATGGGCGATGTTGCCAAAGGCATCAAAAGTTTCCGAAAAGGGCTGAATGAGCCCGATGAGGATGATCGTCGCGTTCCTCCGCTCGCCGATCAGCGGCGCGACGAAACAGTCATGAACAAGGATCAGACCGTCGGTCGCTAGTCCCAGCCGATGATCGAT
Organism: Rhizomicrobium sp.; assembly: GCA_036269195.1. Lineage (GTDB taxonomy): Bacteria > Pseudomonadota > Alphaproteobacteria > Micropepsales > Micropepsaceae > Rhizomicrobium. The sequence continues at coordinate 456,235 of DATASO010000012.1, read as the reverse complement.
CTTTCCTGGAGCCACATTCTCATCGTGCTTGTGGTGGCCCTTGTCGTGGTCGGGCCCAAGGATTTACCGCGCCTGATGCATATGATTGGCAAGTGGCTCGGTAAGGCGCGCGCCATGGCCGATCAGTTCAAAAAGAGCTTCGATGAGATGTCGCGGCAGGCAGAGTTGGATGAGCTGCGTGCCGAAATCAACGCGCTCCGGAACGAACGCCCGTTTGCCGGCATCGAGCAAACGCTGCACGAGCCCGTGTTGCCGCCCGATGCCGCGCCTACAACACCGGCTGCTTCGGAGGGCGGCGCAGCGCATGAGCAAGAAGCGCCACACGATGCGGCGCCTTTGGCCGCTCCGGCGTTGCCTGCTCCGCACGACGGCGAACCGCCGCCATGACGATTCGCACGCCCGAGGATGAAGCCGACATCGAGTCAACCAAGGCGCCGCTGCTCGATCATCTGATCGAACTGCGCAAGCGCATCATCTGGTCGCTTCTCGCCTTGGCCGTGTGCTTCGGAATCTGCTTCGGCTTTTCGAAAGAAATCTACGCCTTCCTCACCGAACCGCTGGCCCATGCGCTGGCCGGTCAGCCGAACCATCACCTGATCTACACCAGCGTTTACGAGACCTTTTTCACCTATGTGAAGCTCGCCGTGTTTGCCGGACTGTGTCTCTCGTTTCCCATTATTGCCTCGCAAATATGGCTGTTCGTGGCGCCAGGCCTCTATCGGCAGGAACGCAAGGCATTCCTGCCGTTCCTTATGGCGACACCCATTCTTTTCCTGATGGGCGCGGCGTTCGTGTTTTATGTGATGCTGCCCTTCGCGATCCGTTTCTTCGTGGGTTACCAAACGCCAAGCGGACCCAACACTCTCGGCATCGAGCTTATGCCGAAGGTCAGCGAATACCTCGATTTCGTCACCACCCTGATCTTCGCGTTCGGGCTGACCTTCCAATTACCGGTGTTGCTATCCTTGCTGGGCCGTGTGGGCCTGGTAACGAGCGCGCAGCTGCGGAGCATGCGGCGCTATGCCATCCTCGCGATCGCGGTCGTCGCGGCAATCCTTACGCCGCCGGATTTCATCAGCCCGTTTACACTAATGGTTCCGCTGGTCCTGCTCTACGAAATCTCGATCTGGTGCGTGAAGCTGATCGAGAACCAGCGCGCCCGCGATGCGTCCGCCCGCGCCGCCGCGACGGGGTGACGGTTGCGGGTCTGTTGGTTCAGTAATGGTGGGGATGCAGCACGCCCAAAAGCCAGAGCAGTAACAGCACCACAACGATAGCCACCACCACGCTGCCGCATCCCGTGGGGCCGTAGCTGCGGTGCGCGTAATATCCGCCGCCGCCGCCAAAAATCAGCACAAGGATGAGGATGATAATCAGCAGGGTCATCGGCGGCTTCTCCCGTTAAGCGTCATTTCATAACGCACGAGCAGGAAAAACGGCCGGAGCCGATTGCCATTCCTTGGTCCGGATTTCGCGCGGATCTTGACGAAAGTTCAGTGTATGTTCCATATACCTGCTATGAATATATACAGCAAATATGAACAGAACACACGATACCGGCTTCTTTTGCCCTACTTTACCGCGCGGGGGGTGCTGCTCGGATGAGGCTGCGGGGAGGGGGCCGGGCTCCTTGAAAACAAAGATCAAGATGTTGCGGGTCGCGCGCATTCCACGACCAGATATCGAGGCGCACGGAGGAAGGGTGCAGGGTGCGCGAAAACAACAACCACGCTGCATCTGGTACCTAGATCGCGTCCCATACCTACAACGGTCGAGCGTTACGCGCCCGCCCTTCTGGCGAAATACCACCCCCACTCGGCAAGCGGCCGCACCCGCCGGGTGTTTTCCCCGGCCTGAGCGCTGGCAGCCGTGCCGTCCCGCACCCGGCCCACGATTCCCTGAAGGATTCCGGCGAGGCGGAAGAAATTGTAGGCGGCGTAGTAGTAGTCCAGCTCCGGTAGCCGCTCGCGGTTGGTTCGGCGGAGATACCAGGCTGTGTACTCGTCCATCGGCGGGATCCCGAGCGCCCTCAGATTCGCGCCGAGCAGGCTGGTGCCGGTGTTCGACGCTTCGCCGGGCATTTGCCACGGCATCAGGTGGTAGGCGAAATCGGCCATGGGATCGCCGATGGTGCACAGTTCCCAGTCCAGCACCGCCAGCACGCGCGGCTCGGTAGGGTGCAGGATCATGTTGTCGAGCCGGTAATCGCCATGAACGATGGCGTCGCGCGGCGATTTAGGAAGGTGCTGCGGCAACCACTCGATGAGTTTTTCCATCTCGTCGATGCGTTCCGTTTCGGACGCCTTGTATTGCTTCGTCCAGCGTGCGATCTGGCGCGCGACGTAGTTGCCGGCCTTTCCAAAATCTCCAAGGCCCAGCGCCTGCCAATCGAGATTGTGCAACCGCGCGAAGGTTTCGTTCATCGCGTCATAGATGGCGTGGCGCTGTTCCGGCGTTTGATCGGGAAGGAGCGGTCCCCAGTAGATACGTCCCTCCACATATCCCATCACATAGAACGCAGTGCCGATGATGGATTCGTCTTCGCACAACAAATACGGCCGCGCCACCGGAAAGCCTGTTGGATGCAGCGCGGATATGATCCGGAATTCGCGGTCCACGGCGTGGGCAGAGGGCAGGAGTTTCCCCGGCGGCTTGCGGCGCAGAACATATTTCTGTGTTGGTGTGACGAGTTGGTAAGTGGGGTTGGACTGGCCGCCCTTAAACTGGCGTACGCTGAACGGCGCGGTGAATCCCTCTATGTGTTCTGCGAGATATCGTTCCAGACACATTTCGTCGAAGCGATGCTGCTCCCGCACGTCCCGCGTGCCGGAAAACGCCTGCTGCCGAGCAAGAATTTCCGCCATGAACAAATGCTAGCGGCTGAGCGCACGCCAGCCAATATCGCGGCGGCAGAAGCCCTCCGGCCAATCGATCAGATCGACGGCGCGATAGGCACGCTGCTGTGCTTCGGCTACGGTTTTTCCCAAAGCCGTGACGTTCAGCACGCGCCCGCCGGTCGCGATAAGCTTTCCATTCAGGCGTTCTGTCGCAGCATGAAAAATCTGCACGCCTTCGCTTTGCGCCACTGCATCCAAATTCCGGATTTCAGAGCCCTTGGCGTAATCGCCGGGATAACCCTTCGCCGCCATCACCACGGTCAGGGCCGCGTCATCCGACCAGCGCAGATCCATGTGCTTCAGTTGTTTGTCGCGTGCCGCCATGAGCGCTGCTGCCAGATCCGATTTCAAGCGCATCATCAGCACCTGACACTCCGGATCGCCGAAGCGGCAATTGTATTCGATCAGCTTCGGTTCGCCGTCCTTGATCATGAGTCCGGCGTACAGCACGCCCATATAGGGCGCGCCACGTTCGGCCATCGCGGTGATCGTCGGCATGATAATCCGTTCCACTGTTCGATCGACAACGGTTTGCGTAAGAACCAGCGCAGGCGAATAGGCGCCCATACCGCCGGTGTTCGGTCCGGTGTCGCCATCGAACGCGCGCTTATGATCTTGCGCACCCGCCAGCGGCAGAACGTTTTCGCCGTCGCTTAGGACAAAAAAGCTGGCTTCCTCTCCTTCGAGATATTCCTCGATGACGATTTCTTCGCCCGGCCTGTCGAGCATCGAATTGATGGCGCGGTCGCGTTCCGCCTCGGTAGCGGCAACCACCACACCCTTCCCGGCCGCGAGGCCGTCGGCCTTTATGACGATCGGCAGCCCAAGGCTCGCCGCAAAGCGTTTCGCTGCACCCGCCTCGCTGAAGCGCGCGTAGGCTGCAGTCGGAATGTTGTTGGCGGCGCAGAGATCCTTCACGAACCCCTTCGATCCTTCGAGCGCAGCGCCCGCTGCGCTTGGGCCCAGTGCTCGGATTCCTGCAGCCTCCAGTTGGTCCCACAACCCGGCGACCAGCGGTGCCTCCGGCCCGATCACGACGAAATCGATGCTTTGCTCCCTGGCAAACTGAACCAGCCTGTCCGCTTCCAGGGCGCCGATCGCCACGCGCTCGGCCACTTCGGCAATGCCGGCGTTGCCCGGCGCGCAGTAGAGCTTGTCCACGAGAGGACTGGCAGAAAGCGCCCACGCCAGCGCGTGTTCGCGCCCTCCCGAACCGATTAGAAGAAATCTCAACTTTCACCCCACCTAGGCTGTCGTGTCCTGTATCATTGGCGGAATCATGAGTGAAGTCGCCGCAACTCACGCCAATCTGCCGGAATATAGCGTCAGCGAAGTCGCCAATGCGTTGAAGCGCACGGTGGAGGACGCCTTCCCGTTCGTGCGGGTGCGCGGCGAAATCAGCAATCTCAAGTTCCACTCTTCCGGCCACATCTATTTCGACCTCAAGGACGACAAAGCTTGTCTCAACGCAGTCGTCTGGCGGATGACGGCGCGCTTGCTGAAATTGAAACCGGAGCAAGGGCTGGAAGTCATCTGTACCGGGCGGATCACCACCTATCCCGGCTCGTCGCGCTATCAGATCGTGGTCGAGCAGGTCGAGTTGGCCGGCGTCGGCGCACTGATGGCGATGCTGGAAGAGCGCAAGAAGCGGCTTGCGGCAGAAGGTCTGTTTGCCGAAAACCGGAAAAAGAAGTTGCCCTTCCTGCCCGATGTGATCGGTGTGGTGACCTCGCCGACCGGCGCTGTGATTCGCGATATCATGCATCGGCTGCAGGCGCGGTTTCCGCGGCATGTGCTGGTATGGCCTGTGGCCGTACAGGGCGAACGCGCGGCCGCTGAAGTTACTGCGGCGGTCCGCGGGTTCAATGCGATGCCGGCCAACGGTCCGATACCGCGACCTGATCTCCTCATCGTGGCGCGCGGCGGCGGCTCCATAGAAGACCTCATGGCCTTCAATGAGGAAATCGTCGTGCGCGCGGCGGCAGAAAGCATCATTCCGCTGATCTCGGCCGTGGGCCACGAAACGGATACGACATTAATCGATTTCGCTGCCGACCGGCGCGCGCCGACACCCACCGCAGCGGCGGAAATTGCGGTGCCGGTTCGAGCTGATTTGCTTTCGCAGACGCTGGACTTCGATCGGCGCGTTGCGAACTGTTTCCTGCGCGGTCTCACGCAGAGGCGAACGCATCTGGCTTCTCTGGCACGAGTGCTACCGCGGGCCGATCAGCTGTTTGCGCAATCGCGTCAGCGGCTGGATTACGCGTCGGAGAATCTTGGCCGTGCCCTGCTCATGAATCTACAAATCCACCGCCGCGCGTTTGGAGAAGCCTCCGCCATGCTCCGTCCGGGCTCGTTGCAGCAGCGCATCGCTCAGTGCGGCGAGCGCGTCATGGCACTCGATCAGCGTTTGCTACGGCGGGAGCGTGCCCGACTGGCGGAATGCCAGGCAAAACTCGATAGCACGTCACGTGTGCTGGAAAGCGTTAGCTACCGCAATGTGCTGGACCGTGGTTTCGCGCTTGTGCGCAACCAGGAGGGCTTGCTCAAGCATCGCGCTGCCGATCTCGTTTCCGGTGAGGAACTGATCCTCACCTTTGCGGACGATTCCGCCAGTGCTGTGGCAATCGGTCCGCCGCGCCAGCCCCTTCAGCGGTCGGGCCGCCCGAAGAAATCCGCGAAGGAGCAGGGCAACCTCTTCTAGATTCCGCTCCCGCTTGCTGCCATCGCGCGTTACACTGCCGTTCAGGAGTTCTCTTATGAATCAGATGGAACGCGATTTTCGCCCCGATGGGTTTGCCGATCTGGAGTATCTCGATGGCGAATATCGCGTGGTGCGACCGGGCTCATTCGTGATCTGCGCCGTGACCGGTGTGCAGATCCCTGTTGAAGTGCTCCGCTATTGGAGCGTTGATCTTCAGGAGGCTTACGCGTCGCCAGATGTCGCGCTGCAGCGCTTCCGGGAGAAGGGATTCACGCCCGAGTGATACCGCGCCGCGCGTTCCTGATCGACACACTGGCACTCGCGCTAGCACCGGGCTGCATGGCAGCACCCACATCGAGCGCAAGTCGCCTTTCACTTTCCGGCTCGCTGCAGCAGGGCAGCCTCGTGATCGGCCGAACTGACCCACACGCCCGGGTTCTGGTGAACGGCAGCCCCGTCCTTGTTTCCGATACTGGCCTGTTCGCGTTCGGTCTGGATTACGACCAGAAAAAGCCAACCGTGGTCGCCGCACAATATGTTGAGGGCACTAAAGAGGCTCGGTCTGTTCAGCCCATCGCGCGAACTTACGAGATTCAGAAGATCAACGGCTTGCCGCAGAAGTTCGTCACGCCGCCGCCAGATATCCAGACGCGGATCGACGACGAGAATGCGCGCATTGCCAAAGCGCGCGAGTTCAATAGTTCGGGCACTGCCTTCGCCGAGCCGTTCGATTGGCCGACGACTGGCATTATCAGCAGCTTGTTCGGTAGCCAGCGCATTCTGAACGGCGTGCCGAAGGCGCCGCATTTCGGCGTTGATATTGCGGCGCCGGAGGGGACGCCAATTCATGCTCCGGCGGACGCCACCGTCTCACTGGCAGAGCCCGATTTCTACCTTACGGGCGGCACAACCGTGCTCGATCACGGACATGGCGTCTTCACAATGTACATTCATCAGAGCGCGTTGAAGGTGGCGAGGGGACAGATCGTCAAACGTGGCGCGTTGATCGGCCTCGTCGGCATGAAAGGTCGCGCCACCGGCCCGCACCTGCATTGGGGAATGAACTGGTTTCAGATGAAGCTCGATCCGTCGCTTTCGACACGAACGCCGGCGCCCGCCAAAGCCTGAGCTTCCTGGCCGCGCCGCTTGCGCGGCTTGTCACCCTCCTTCGGCCAGCGGCGGTGAATCCAGAGCCATTGCGACGGCCGGTAGCGCACGGCTCGCTCGACAATTTCGTTGATTTTTGTGGTCAGCGCCAGCACATCGTGGTCATGATCGCCTGTCGGTTCGATAGTAATGGGTTCATGCACCGTCATGCGGAAGCGTGCGCCGTTCAGACGCTCGTTGGTGACAGGAAGAATGACTGAGCCGAGTTTCAGCGCAAACGCCGCAGGTGCGGGCGTTGTCATCGCCATTCGTCCAAAAAACGGCGCCGGCACGCCTTCGCTGGTTTTCTGATCCACGAGCAAAAAAATTGACTTGCATGCCCGCAAAAGCGTGAAAATACGCTTGGTACCCTGCGCCCCTTTGCCGAGATGTTCTTTCGGTCCTTTTATCCCCCGCTGCTTCACCATCCAGCGGTCAACATAGGGGTTGTTGAGGGGGCGGTAGACCAGCGCGCCGTCCAAGCCGTATTCGGTCGCTGCTATCGGCATGATCTCCCAGTTTCCGAAGTGCCCGGACACGAACAGGATGCCTTTTCCTTGTTCTATAATGCGAACGCCGGTCTCCATATTGGCCACTTCGATCCGCGCCCCCGGCCCTCGAAAGTTGAACTTGTCGAGATGAGCATACTCAGCGATCGTTCGGCCGAGATTGTCCCACATCTCGACAATAACCTGCTCAATTTCGGCGCCACTTTTGTTGGGATAGGCAGCGCGCAGATTTTCGCGTGCGCGGTTGCTGATACTCGTCCGATAGAGAACCTGGCGCCCCAACATGCCGCCAATTGCAGATGCAATATCGACACCCAGGACGCGAAATATCCCCATAAGGGCGAAGAACAGGGCCGCCTCCATCGCGTAACGTAGCGTTTTTGAAAACGGCATCTTGTTTTTCAATCTGATAAACCCCCGCCTGTTGGTTGTACAATGCCGTCGAGAAGTGCGCTGAGCGCATTCGGATTATCAAACGTCGCTCGCACCGAAAGGTATTGAACATCCTGCCGTTGCAAAGGGGGAAGCCGGACAAAATCCTTTTCAGTCGTGATCAACATCGCATTTTTCGCGCCGCTCTTCTCGCGCAGCTGCGCCATTTCGTGGGATCTATACACATGGTGATCCGGAAACGCATGCGCACTGGCAATCTCCGCGCCCAAATTCCGGAGGGTGCGGAAGAATTTCTCCGGTTGACCTATCCCGGCGAAGGCAAGCACGCGGCGGCCTTTCAGCTCAAATCCCTCAGTCGGGACCAACCGTGCGCGCAGCACAGGCCCGGTGAATTTTGGCGGAGTGAAATTGCCTTCTCCGGTAAGGATGATCGCATCGGCCCGTGCAAGCCCCTGTTGCACTGGTTCCCTTAGGGGACCGGCAGGCAGCATGCGTCCGTTTCCAAACCCTCGGTCGGAGTCAATGACAACAATCGATAGGTCCTTTGCCAGCGAAAAGTTCTGATGGCCATCGTCCATGACGATGACATCAGCGGAATTCGCTTCCGCGAGTTTCGCGCCGGCGGCACGATCGGGGGAAATAATGACGGGCGTCGCTGCAGCGAGTAGCAACGCTTCATCGCCCGCTTCGCTGGCGTCCATCTGCGAGGTAACGATTGTGGGTCCACGCACGCGGCCGCCATAGCCGCGCGTCAGAATGTACACCGGAAGGCGCCGCTCCATCAGAGCGCGTGCAATGGCAATGACGATCGGTGTTTTCCCTGTACCGCCCGCTGTCAGATTGCCGACGCAGATTACTTTGGCGGAGGAACGGTATGGTTTTGCATTGGCGGCCTTGAAGGCAACAGTGGCGCTATAGGCCCATCCAAGTGGCGCAAGCGCCATGGCCGTGAGCTTCGAACCCACGGTAACTCCGTCCCAGAATTCAGGTGTGCGCATTGGATAACAGAGTCTCGGTCGCGAGATGGGTCTGGGCGACGGCGCCCCTGAGGGACTGTGCTGCCTGAGCAGCAGCCTTTCCGAGTTGCCTAGCTTCCTCAGGATTCCCGAGTAGTCGTTCCACGATCGCGGCGAATTCAAACGAGGACGAAATGCGGCCCATGCCCTGCGCGGAAAAAATTGTATCGTAGGCAGCCCGAAAGTTGTGGGTGTGAGGCCCTGCAAGGACGGCTCGCTCAAGCCGTGCTGGCTCCAGCGGATTTTGGCCGCCATGTGGAACAATGCTGCCGCCAACAAACGCGAACGGCGCCAGACGGTAGAATATCCCCAGTTCCCCCAGCGTGTCGGCAATGTACACGGCTGTGTCGCTTGACGGCAGCTCGCCCTTGGAACGGCGCGCCGAAATTCGCTCGCCGCACAGCATTGCGATCTCATGCCCGCGCATCGGATGGCGCGGGGCGATAATCGTCAGAAGATCAGGGACAAACGTTCGCAACTTGTCGTGCGCGGGGAGGATCGTTTCTTCTTCGCTCGCATGTGTGCTGATGGCCAGCAGCACTGGACGGCTTCCAATCGCCCGGCACAAATCATCCAGCTTGCGTGGATCGGCGGCCAACGGTGGAGCGTCGGCTTTCAGGTTGCCAGAGATCTCTACACGCTTTGCTCCAAGCGCTGAAAGGCGGTCGGCGCTTTCGGTGTCTTGTGCAAGGCAAAGATCGTAGCGGCTGAACAGGGAGGCCGCGCTCTTGCGCCAGCGCTTCCAACCGAGGAATGAGCGCTGGGATATGCGTCCGTTCACCAGCACGAGCGGAATGTTTCTGGCGTGTGCGGAAGAAATGATATTTGGCCAAATCTCAGAATCCACAAAGAGCGCGATATCCGGCCGCCAGTGATCCAGGAAGCGACGGATGGCCGACGGTGTATCCACGGGTGCGTATTGATGCATTGCACCGGGCGGCAGCCGTTCTGCCATCAGCTTGGCCGAGGAGACGGTACCGCTAGTCACGAGCACTGTGCGGTCTGACTGCTCAAGCAGGACGCTGATAAGTGGCAGAACCGAGAGGCACTCGCCCACGCTGGCACCGTGAATCCAGACAAGCTGCCCGGGGGGCCGTGCGACGCTCGCATGGCCCAACCGCTCGTGAATACGAAGCGAATCCTCTTTGCCCAGCCGGGCACGACGAGCCAAAACAAGTGGCACTGCGGGCGCAAGCGCCATAGTTGCATACCGGTAAACCGTGAGCGCTACCGACACTTTCAGACGCTTTCCTGCGCATCGGAAAGGTTGTGCCGGTAAAGACGCGCATACAGTCCACCTTTCGCAATGAGCTCGGCATGACGTCCGCTTTCGACGACATGGCCTCGTTCCAGCACATAGATGATGTCAGCATCGACCACAGTGGAAAGCCGATGGGCGATGACAATGGTTGTGCGCCCCTTCATCAATGTCGCCAATGCGTCCTGCACGTGCCGCTCACTTTCAGTATCCAGCGATGATGTTGCCTCATCGAGCAGCAGGATTGGCGCATCCCGCAGCATGGCACGCGCAATCGCGATGCGTTGCCGCTGTCCGCCGGAAAGCTTCAAACCGCCTTCGCCAACCGTCGCGTCATATCCGCCGTCAATAGCCTGAATGAATTCATCCGCCGCCGCCGCGCGCGCTGCTTCAATAATCGCCGCGCGATTGGCCCCGGGCCTGCCCAGAGAGATGTTTCGGGCAATGCTTTCATCGAACAGGATTGGCTCCTGTGTCACAAGGGCGACATTGTCCCGCAACGATTTCAGCGTCACGTCGCGAATGTCCTGCTTTCCGATCGTGATCGCGCCTGTATCTGCCTCATAAAACCGAAGCAGAAGATTGAAGATGGTTGTTTTTCCTGACCCCGACGGACCGACCAAAGCCACTTTCTTCCCTGCGGGAATGTCAAGCGTCACCTGATCCAGCGCAGGCGCACCGGCCTGATACTCGAAACTTACGCGCTCGAAACGCACGTCACTGCAAACCTGCGCTCCGCCAATCTCCAGCGGCTTTGCGGCAGGCGCATCGACGATGCGCGGCTTGGCATCAATGATCGCGAAAAGGCGGTTGGCAGCCGAAAGGCCTTCGCTGGAAATTGCCATCAGTTGGCTCAGATTGCGGACAGGTTGCTGCGCTAGCAGCATAGCTGCAACGAAAGCTGCGAATTCGTTGATGGCGAGTTGTCCATGCATGGCCTGCCACCCCGCAAATGCCACTGTAATCGCGGCCGCCAATCCACCGATCAAATCCGTTGCCGGCACCGACGCCGAACGCGACCGGACTGCCTTAAGAATATATTTGAGCCGCTGTGCGATGCGGCCGTAGGCGATCTCCGCGGCCTGATCTTCGAGATTGTATGCCTTGATGATGCGGCGCCCCGAGAGAGCTTCCGAAAGTGCGCGCGCCAGAACACCTGTCTCTTCCATTCCGCGGGTGGATGACTTGCGCAGTGAGCGGCCCAGTTTTTGAGTTATAAAACCGACGGCGGGCAACAACGCGAGAGATATCAGCGTTAGCTGCCAATCCTGCAGCAGCATCACAACCAGCAGTGCGATGAGGGTAACGATCTCTTTGCCTAACCCCGCCACACCGCGAATAATCGCATTGCGCAGCATTGCAGCGTCATAGAGGAATTTCGAAATCATCTCGCCGGAATGGACAGCGTTCAACGAACCCAGGTCGAGACGCACCTGACTATGAAACATGTCACGCTGCACCGCCGCGACGATCCGTTCTGCGGTGGAATTGGTGAAATATTGCTCACCAAAGCTCGTCACGGCGCGTAACAGCACAATCCCCATAATCTCAAAAGGAATGGTCACCAGCATGTGCGGGACCTTGTCGATAAAGATTTTCTTGATGGCAGGATTCAGGATCGCCGCCAGAGCGCCATTGGTGCCTGCGGTAATTACCATGCAGACAACAGCAAGGCTTAGCGCGCCCCACTGATCGCCGAGATAGTCGCGCAGCAGGCGCTTGATGATCTGGAAGTCGCCAGCCCGTGTTTTATGGCCGCCTCGCTCCGTCCCCAAGGGCGCCTGGACGGCAGGTGCGGCAAGGTTCTTTGCCTGGAAGTTCATGCAGGACAGGACATTATCACGAAGGTGAGCGGCGGGCGAGGGCAGGGGCGGCGGTTCACCTCGTGCCCGGTTTCTCAGGCTCCAACAGGCGGTGAAGATGAACAACGAAGTAACGCATGTGGGCATTGTCCACGGTGGACTGCGCAGCCGCGCGCCAAGCATCAAGCGCAGTTTTATAGTTCGGGTAGATACCTACAATATGCAGTCGCGAAAGATCCTTGAATTCCATCTTGTCCGGTGAAGTCAGTTCTCCGCCAAATACGAGATGCAACAGTTGCTTCGGTTGATGCTCAGCCATTCTTCGTTACCGCGCTGGTAATTTTACGTCGCGAACGCGCGCGATCAATTGTGCATGGAGCGCAGGTCCGGCCGCCACCACGGAAGGCTGCACCGGCACCTCCCCGTTGTACCGGAAGGTTTCGCCTGTGTGCGCCGTGATCCGGCCACCCGCTTCCTGCACGATGAGGTCGCCCGCCGCAAGATCCCAATCGTGCTTTGCCGAAAGCGCAACAGTGGCATCGAAGGCGCCGCAGGCGACCATCGCCAGCCGATAGGCAACGGAGTTACGAGTTTCCACATGCATCGGCGGCCATGGAGTGGATGGTGCAATAGCAGCTGGGGGATGATCGAACGTCGCCTTCGGCCCCAGCATGCGGCAGTTCTCGAGATCGACGCGATCCGATACGTGAATCCGCCTGCCGTTGAGGCTCGCCCCAACGCCTGAGATTGCCGCGAAGCATTCGCCGGTTATCGGATTGTAGACGATCCCCGCAATAGGCCGGTGTCGCTCAACAATCGCCGCGCAGATGGTAAAGTGCGGCCGCCCTTTCAGAAATGCCACTGTGCCGTCGATGGGATCGACCACCCAGACGAATTTCGTGCTCAGGCGTTCCGGATCGTCCTCCGTTTCCTCCGAGAGCCATCCGTAATCCGGCCGCGCAGCACGAAGGCGGTCGCACAGGAACTTGTCAATCGCGAGGTCGCATTCCGTTACAGGCTGACCTTTGCCCTTATCCCACCTCCGATAGGAGCCGCGGTAGAAACTTCGTGCGATTGCACCGGCATCCCGAACAGCCTGCTCCATCAGCGCAAGATCGGCCTCAGGACCCTGCAATGGTCATCCCCTCCACGCGGCAGGTCGGCGCATTGAAGCCGTAGCGAAATTGCAAATCGCTGGCCGGCGTGATCTTGCGGAACATGTCTTTCAGATTGCCAGCAATTGTCACACCTGAAACGGGATAGGCAACCTGGCCATTCTCGATCCAGAAGCCGGCAGCGCCGCGGCTGTAATCGCCCGTCACGCCGTTGACGCCCATCCCGATCAGCTCCGTGACGTACAAGCCGTCGCGGATATCTTCGATCAGTTCCTCGCGAGATTTCTCTCCGACTTCCATGTAGAGATTGGTGGCGGACGGGGATGGGGGGCCGCTTGTGCCGCGTGCTGCGTGGCCCGTCGTGACGAGTCCCAGCTGTTTCGCACTTGCGCAATCGAGCAGCCACGTGTTGAGCACGCCACTTTCGACGATCGCCTTGCGCTCATTCCGCACGCCTTCGCCGTCGAACGGCTTGGATCGCAGTCCGCGGAGCCGGTGAGGGTCATCGATGATGTTCACGCTGGACGAAAACACCTGCCGGTCCATGCTGTCCTTGAGAAAGGTTACGCCGCGGGCGACTGCTGCACCGGAGATGGCGCCCGAAAAATGGCTAAGCAGCCCCGAAGACACGCGCGGATCGTAAACCACCGGCACCGCCTGTGATTTGACCTTACGTGGATTCAGGCGAGCGACTGTACGCTGACCGGCGCGGCGTCCGACTATCTCGGGCCCTTCGAGATCGGTGTCATGGCGGGCGCTGGCGTAGTCATAATCCCGTTCCATGGCGGTGCCTTCGCCTGCCAGCACTGCCACGCCAATATTGTGGCTAGTGGCGGCATAGCCACCAATGAAGCCTTGGCTGGTAGCAAGCATGACGCTGTTGCGGTTGAAACTCGTGCTCCCCCCCTCCGAGTTGATGATACCCGGTACTGCCATGGCCGCGCCTTCCACAGCGCGCGCCCGTTCGACGAGCGCCTCCGCCGATGGTTCCTGCGCATCCTCAAGATCGAGCGAAGCAAAATCTCTGGCGAGCAAATCGGGTGGTGCAAGGCCGGCGAACCGGTCCTCAGGCGCGAGCCGTGCCATACTCACCGCTCGCCCGGGCAATTCAGCGAGACCCGCGGAGGAAAGGTCGGTTGAGGAAACGAAAGCCACCTGCTGGCCGACGAACACACGCAATCCCAAATCGGATGACTCCGCACGTTCCACGTCTTCAAGTTTGCCCAGCCGATAGGAGACACTCGCCGAAATGCTTTGGACAAGGAGGGCGTCGGCGGCATCCGCGCCGGCCCGCAGCGCAGCTTCGATCAGGCCCTGCAGAACGTCATGCGGATTGGGTGTGCTCACAACTGTCAAGCCGCCACTGCCCCGGTTGTGAACACAAGCCAGAAGATGGCGACTATTCCGATCACATAGGCGATCCATGTCAGCACCATTCCGATGAAGCGCAGCGCCGAAGGGCCGGTTGAACGCGAAAGGCCAATCGCGTGCAGAAGTCGGCCCGCAGTCAGCGATATGCCGATGCTGTGGATAATCCAGATTGAGGCGCCCAGCGTCGATAGTGTCAGAGTCCACATCAAGAGCAACGCCATCGGCGTGTATTCCGTGTTGTTGGCATGCGCGCGGAGCGGTGCCGCCATTTCAGGTTTGCCACCATCCCCGAGATCGGTTTGTGTACGAACGCGTGCGCGGGTCACCAGCATGCCAAGAACCAGCATGGTGAGCGCGTTCAGCGCAGTATAAAAGGCGAACGCGTAATAGGAGGATTCCAGCAGCAGAGACATGAGAGTTCCCTTCGAAGCGCCGCCGATGTGAAGAACAATCGTAGTCCCGGGTCAAGCGGGGCCGATTCCAGCCGTTCCCCACGGCCGTGGGCTAAAGGAAATTGTATTCGCTGAAGAGTGGCGCGAGGTCACCGCCCCATTCGCCGCGGAATTTCCGGAGCAGTTCCTCCGCGCGGGTATAGCCGCGCTCAACAAGGTCGCGCAGGGGTACCAGGAAGCCCTCTTCGGACATGCCCGATGCGTCTTCATTGGCGCGGCGCCGCAAGCCAGCGGACGATATCTCCAGCATCTCTCGTGCGATCTCTCCAACCGTCCGGTTGCGGAACGGGGTTCGAAATCCTTGCGTTCCGACGGCATCTCGTAGGCACTGCCGCTCCTCTGCCGTCCAGTCCTTCACCAGATTCCAGGCGGCATCGAGTGCGGTCTGATCATAATAGATGCCGACCCATAAAGCAGGCAGGCCACAAATGCGCCGCCATGTGCCTCCGTCCGCGCCGCGCATTTCCAGGAATTTTTTGAGCCGCACTTCCGGGAAGATCGTGGTCAGGTGGTCGGCCCAGTCGTCCATCGTAGGCGTGATACCCCTTAGCTCCGGAACTTCGCCGGCGAGAAACTTGCGGAAACTTTTGCCCGCAACGTCGATATATTTTCCGTCGCGATAGACGAAATACATTGGCACGCCGAGGGCGTAATCGACGTAGCGCTCGAACCCCATGCCGCGCTCGAATACCCATGGCAGCATTCCCGCGCGGTCGTTATCGACATCGGTCCAGATATGCGAGCGGTAAGAGAGAAAACCGTTCGCTTTGCCTTCCCGGAACGGTGAGTTGGCGAACAAGGCCGTCGCGATCGGCTGAAGCGCAAGCCCGACACGGAATTTCTTCACCATGTCGGTTTCATCGGAGAAATCGAGATTTACCTGTACTGTGCAGGTACGGAACATCATTTCGAGGCCAAGGCCGCCAACCTTTGGCATGTAATTGCGCATAATGGTGTAACGCCCCTTGGGCATCATGGGCACTTCATCAACGCGCCAAGTCGGTGCGTACCCCAAGCCGAGCACGCCAGCGCCAATTTCGCTTGCCACGTCGCGCACCTGCTCCAGATGCATGTTCACCTCGTTGCAGGTTTCATGCACAGACTTCAGCGCCGCGCCGGAAAGTTCGAACTGTCCACCAGGCTCCAAGCTGATGGCGCCATCCTTGCCCGTGAGCCCAATGATGTGATCGCCCTCCATGACCGGCGACCAGCCGAACCGCTGCATGCCTTCCAGCAGCGCGCGAATTCCCGGGCGCCCTTCGTAAGACACCGGCTTGCGGGTCTTCAGGTCATAGACGAACTTCTCGTGCTCGGTCCCGATACGCCATTCGGCACGCGGCTTTGAGCCTGCCTCCATGTAGCGCACGAGGTCGTCGCGTGACCCGATTGGGCCACCCGCATGCTGCGGAATGGACATTCGCACACCCTCCAACGCCGATGCCGGCAAAAACCCCGGCAATTGTACGGATTCTTGAAATCAGCTGCCTGGCTGGATGTAGTTTCGGCTTCAGCATTCAGCAAGGCAAGGTTAGCGCCAGTCGCCCGCCAGTGCCTGCCAGACAGACAGCGCCGCCAGAGCGGCGGTATCGGCCCGGAGAATACGCGGACCCAGCGAAACCGGCGTGACAAATGCCAGCGAGCGGATGCGCTCGCGCTCCTCTGCATCGAAGCCCCCCTCGGGGCCCGTCAGAACTGCCCCAGGATATGTTTGGCGTGCGGCGAGGGCGTCCGTGATCGGTAATGCCTCCCCGGCTTCGTCGCAGAACATCAGCAGGCGGTCGGCCGGCCAGGTTGTCAGCAGCTTTTCCAGCGAGGCTGCTTCGCGAACATCCGGCACAGTGAGTCGCTCGGACTGCTCCGCCGCTTCGATGGCATTGGCGCGCATGCGTTCGGTATTCACCCGTGAAACAATCGTGCGGCGGGTCATAACGGCTTGCAGCGCAGATACACCCAGTTCCGTTGCTTTTTGACTCAGATAATCTGCGGGCGTCTTTTTGATCGGTGCGAAACATAACCAAATGTCAGGAGTGGCTTGTTGGGCACGGAGCTCCGCTTCGCAGACAAGAGCACAATGGCGTTTGGACACGTTAGCGATTTTGGCGAGCCATTCTCCGTCTTTTCCGTTGAACAGCGAAACGCGGTCGCCAGTACGCGCACGCATCACATGTATGAGGTAATGTGATTGTGCCTGGGTCACTTCAACGCATGCGCCGTGCGCAAGCGCTACTTCGACATAAAGCCGCACCTTGCCGCCGGGATAGATGAGGCGATCGTTCACTGCATTTGGCCGGGAGTCGTCATGCATGCAAGAGTGGAGCATGATTGAAGAAACGCAAGCCATTCCTGCGGATGCGGTCGCACATACCTGGTTGGAGAGCACTCCATCGGCATGGCGACCCTATCTGCGGCTGGCGCGGCTGGATCGTCCTATTGGCACGTGGCTGCTGTTTTGGCCTTGCATCTTCGGGTTGGCAGCCGGCGCCGGTTCGCAGCATCGCGGTGTCTTCGGGGCGCCGCGTGACTGGGTGCTGCTCGTGCTGTTTGCAGTGGGCGCCGTCGTCATGCGCGGTGCGGGCTGCACATACAACGACATCGTGGACCGCGATATCGATGCGCGCGTGGCACGCACGCGCGGCCGTCCTATTCCCTCCGGCGCGGTATCAGTCAAGCAAGCATGGGCGTCCGCAGCGGCCCAATGTGCGGCCGGACTTGTTATTCTGCTTTGCCTGAACCGTTTCAGCATTGCGCTGGGCGCGCTCTCCCTTGTTCTGATCGCGCTATATCCCTTCATGAAGCGGGTCACCTGGTGGCCGCAAGCGTGGCTGGGCCTCACCTTCAACTGGGGCGCGCTGCTCGGCTATTCCGCGCTGACCGCGCGGATGTCCGCTATCGACCTCGTGCTTTACGTAGGTTGCTTTTTCTGGACGCTTGGCTACGACACAATCTACGCGCTGCAGGATCTGGAAGATGACGCACTGGCTGGCGTCAAATCCACCGCGCGGTTGTTCGGCAAGTATGTCCGCACCTGGATATTCCTCTTCTACACAATGGCCTTCGCCTTCATGGGCGCTGCAGCCGCATATGCATTCGACAGCGGTTTCGCTGTGCTGCTGTTGTTGCCTGCGGCCGCGCATTTCGTCTGGCAGGCACGGCGCGTGGAGTTGGATCAACCTGGGGTCAATCTCCGCTTATTCCGCGCCAACCGGGATGCGGGAGGTATCATCGCCTTGGCTCTTCTTGCCGGAAGCTGGATTTTCTAGCAGCGGCAACGTGAGTCTCATACCGATGCCATAAGCGACAACGGCGGACAGAATGACGCCAAGATTGGAGAGGCGCGCGCAGGTTCCGCGCTGCTCAAAGGTAGTCCAGCCGGGATTTGCCGTGCACAAAGCGGAAGAACGGCACACGGCGCGGTGCATCGGAGTCAGTCCGACGGGCTTCGACTTCGGCCAATACGGCGCGCGTGATGGCCGGAATGTCCACGGCGCGTGCTTCAGCGAAACTGAGCCAGCACGGCGTTAGCAGCTCGTTGGAATGAGCCGAGTCAATTTGACCCGCGATGGCACTTGCATCCGCCATAAAGAATCGCGCATCGAAACGGCGCGGACGGTTGGGTGGCGTGATAGCGCGCGCGACGTAATCGAGCGCATCAAGGTTCGGCACAACACCGTGTGCAAAGAACCGGGACCAGGCACTTTTCGTGCAAGGACGTTGTTCGGAGTGTCGGCCAACGAGAATTCCGGTTTCCTCGAATGTCTCGCGAATGGCGGCAAGCGCGAGTGCCCGCGCGCGCACCACGCTGATATCTCGCGTCAGCCGTTCCACCACGTCTGGTTTCAATGCACCGCCAACCGTCAGCCGCGCGTCGCAGGGGTCAACCCGCCCGCCGGGGAAAACATATTTGTTGGCCATGAAGGCCATGTTGCCGTGGCGACGGCCCATCAGCACGCGCGGACCATCCGCATGGCACCGCACAAGCACCAGCGTGGCGGCATCCTTGGGGCGCAGCCGATTACGGACGAACCTCTCGTCTTTTTCGAAACCCTCGAGCGAATTCTCCACAGTTCAGGTACGCTCTCGTGCTATCCTCGGCCGTTGTAAGCACTTTTCGTCCGCCGCAAAGAAGCTCTTGCCAACGTCTGGTGAGGTTATTAACATTTTAAATACTTGGCGCTGTTCTGGCGCTCATGTGCTGCGTAAGTTGTAAATCTCGCTGTTGAACTGTGATGTCCGGTCTTCCGGGCAGGCGAGCGTGGTTACTTACTTCGGTAAGGCGGGATTCTGGTGGGGGAAGAATCAGTTTCCAGCGGAGACTGTGCTTGCCTGCGCAGTCAAAGCAATGCGCAGGCAGAAAACGGCGTTTCCGCGCTTGCTTTTCGGCTGCATTCCCGACTGGGTGCGGCCTGCAAATCCATTTTGCTGTCCGAGGACGGCTGCGACCCGCTAACTGAATCGCTGCGGTCCTGCGCTTTGGCGGAAGCGACATACGGGCTTCAGAGACACCAGCCTCAATTCTCAGCTGCTCAGGTTCTGACGAAGGGGCAGCGAACCTTCTTTCTGGCAGCTTTGCTGCTGTTGACATCAACTATGGCCGTATTTCCGGCAGTTGGCGGTTTACTGCTGACCGGAATTGTAGCTTGCGGGTACCTGGCCAACGCGGTTTTCCGCGGCGTGCTTTTTTGGGTCGGAGCCGGTGAGGCGCCAGGGGTATCGATTCCGGCAGCCGGACCGGATCCCCTTCCAGTCTACACAGTCCTGGTCCCTCTTTACCACGAGGCCAATGTCATTCCCCAACTGACGACGTCGCTTCGCCGTCTGGATTATCCAGCCGCCAAATTGGACTGCAAACTGATAGTCGAAGAAGACGATCGCGAAACGCGCGAAGCAGCGCGCCTCGCTGGCGCCGATGGCTTTTTTGAAGTTATCGTCGTGCCGAGAGGCGAGCCGCGCACCAAGCCACGCGCTTGTAACTACGGACTGCAGTTCGCCCGTGGCGAATTTCTTGTCATCTACGATGCGGAAGACCGCCCGGAAGTGGACCAGCTGAAGAAAGCGCTTCACGCGTTTGGTATCGGTCCGCGCGAGTTGGCGTGCGTGCAGGCCCGGCTAAATTTCTTCAATGCGCGCGAGTGCTGGATTACGCGCGGTATTATGGCGCTGTCGCCACAAGCCTACTGTGTGGCCTACCCTAGATATCGGAGGTGGCCCGTGAGTTAGGCGCGTGTGGGCACGAGCCGCGCTGGCGGCGATAGGTCTGTTAGTCGGCGTAGAAGGCGGCTCCTTGCCACCACGGGAACAAAACCGCCTCGCCGCCGGGAACGTGTTCGGGATATCTCAGTGCAAAGACGCCTGCTTCGCCAGCGCGGCGGCGCGATATGTCGAAGGCGAATCCGGTTTGGTGGTTCTCACGAGCGCCGAACGTGAAGCGATAGCTAACAAAGCCTATGATTACCAACAGTGGCAGAACATCGCTTTCGCTTGTCCATTCTTCAAGCTGTTCTCTTGTGGCGAAGGTAAAGGTCGTGAACTCAACAAGCGGAGACTCGCTTGGAAATACGATGCGGCCACTTGCTCCGGGTGCTCTGTCATTTCTCGTCAGGTCACTAAGGCGCTTTTGCTCAATGAGGACTCGGTTCTGGTATGCTTCGCCCATTCCTGCGACGCCGTCCGGGGGGCGCGGGAAGAATACAGGCCGGACAATGAATGCCACGTCCTTGGCGGGCGAATTTCCTGTGTTCGTGGCTTTCAGGACCAACGTGATGTTGGCCCCGTTTTCGTTGAAGAAGAGCCCGCGCGGACCAATTTCAACGTCTACGGACAACCAAGGACGATGCGTGGCGGTGAAATCATCGCGGGCCAGATCAATGGATTGGCGAGTGAGCCTTCCTTGCCAAACACTAGCGCCCGCAAGCACGATGGTGAAAAACGCGAGTACCGCAGTGAAGCCCGCGAGCCACTCCGTGTATTCCGCGACAGCCTGCGTAGACGCAGCTTCAATGCATTCCTTATAGGCTTGATGGTTTCCTGTGTATTGGGCGCATGGATCATTTGGCGCGGGACTAAGTGAAGCTGCTAGCCAAACACCGGCAAGCAAGATGATCGCAAGCACGGCAAGCGGCGCGTGCAATCGCTTTGGGATGCCTAGCCCTCTAAACATCCCCTAAGTTTAAGCAGTCCAGTTCCAGCGCCGCTAGAGAGGCCAGCAGAAACGATGCAGCGAATGTACCCCGCGCCAGCTTGTTCTTTACGGATGCCTCTGTCTCGCCCTTCAGACCGTGCTTGGAGAGACGGGCGGCCAATTCGGCATAGGTGACATTGGCCCGCTTCAGTTCCGCTTTCAGGAAGCGCGTTAGTCGGTCTTGAATTTCCTGTTCCGTCTTGGCTAATGCAGCCATGCAGTCTCCGCGTATCAGATATGCGACCTAGAGACTGTATCCGAGACTAATTGGTATTGCAAGTGGCCCTATCGTCTCGTATATGAGACTTAGGTTGCTAACGCGATACCAATGGCCCAACACTTCCTCCTTTCCCACGCCGCAAAGACCCTGACACAAGGGCAGGTCTTTCGCATGTCGGATGCGGAGATCGAGACCACGTTCCGGCTGGTCCGCTGGGCCGCGACTGACGGCAAGCCGGTCTGCCCGGAATGCGGCGGCTTGGATGCTTACGATGCTCGCCGTCCCAATGGCGCACCCAGGTATCGCTGCAAACAGTGCAAGGCCGATTTCTCGAATACGTCCGGCACGTTGTTCGCCAACCACAAGCTCTCCCTCCGCTTGTACCTCGCCGCCATTGCGGCCTTCTGCAATGAAGTGAAGGGCAAGAGCATGTTGGCGCTGTCTCGCGAGCTGGGCCTTTCCTACAAGGCGGCATTCGTTCTCTGCCACAAATTGCGGGAAGCGATGGCAGAGGAAATGAAAGGCCGGACCATCGGCGGCGCTGGCAAGGAAGCGGAAATTGATGGTGGCTATTTCGGCGGCTATGTGACGCCCGCGAACCGCCGTGAAGATCGCCGCGACCGGCGCTTGCTCGAAAACCAGACCGGCAAGCGCAAGTGTGTTGTGGTCGTTCGTGAACGCAATGGCGAGACGCTCCCCGCCGTATTCCGTACCGAAGGCGCGGCCCTGAATTGGATCAAAGCCCGCGTGAACACCGGCACGACCGTCTATGCGGATGAAGCGCCAGCGTACAACGACCTACACGCCCGCTTCGAAATGAAACGCGTCAACCATCAAGAGGCGTATTCGATGGACGGCGCTTGCACGAATTGGGCGGAAAGCTATTTCAGCCGTTTGCGTCGCGCGGAGCTGGGCCATCATCACCACATCGCTGGCGCCTACCTCCTGCGCTACGCGCAAGAGGCGTCATGGCGTGAAGATCATCGCAAGGTATCCAATGGCGAACAGGTGAAGCGCCTCGCGGCGCTCGCCATGTCAAAAAAGGAAAGCCCCGATTTCACTGGTTACTGGCAGAGGCACTTGAAGGGGTAACCATCTGTCACGGCGAGAAAAAGCTTGACATTTCATTAAGAATATGGCATACTAATAAGAATAGCCCCGCAGAGATTTCTACGGGGCTAGAAGTTGTAATCAAACCGGAATTAGCGGTCGGATCAATTTGGTAAGGCGTATATAGGCTAACAGGTCGTATATGTCAACTGTAATCTGAATCGCTAGTTCCATCACATAAGGAACTGGCAAAATGCCAATGCAATATGCTTTGAAAGTTTTTGAGTATCAGAACCACGAGAAGTTCCGCATCATCGACCGGAACGGCGAACCGTGGTTCGTTCTGGTTGATGTCTGCCGGGAACTGGAAATCGCGAATTCTAGCGATGCAGCCAGCCGTCTCGATCCCGATGAACGGGATACCCTCGGTATTACCGATGGTATGGGCCGCTCCAAGCCTCACACGGTTATCAACGAGTCGGGGCTTTACTCCCTGATCCTGACGAGCCGTAAGGAGGGGGCCAAGCGCTTTAAGAAGTGGGTCACCTCCGAAGTTCTGCCCGCTATTCGCAAAACGGGCAGCTATCACGGTATGGCGCGCATCCCGGCGTTCATTCGCCGGTACAACGCAAACTGGGCTAGCGTCGATAACGGCCACTTTTCCGTTATCAACGAGCTGACTACGCGGCTTTGGGGTCGCTTGGAGATGGTCGGTCACACCATGGCCGACCGCGCGCCGGACGGGAAGGAACTCCGCCCGGATAACTCTGTTGGACGCCTGTTTTCCGACTGGCTGACCGAGAACCACCCGACGGTCTGCACCAACTTTACCTACTACCCGCACAAGACGCCGGAGTGGGAAGGGCCAGCAAGGCAGTACCCGAACTCTTTGCTTCCGCTCTTTATTGAGTTTGTGGACACGGTTTGGATTCCAGAACATTCGGAAAGGTATATGCGCACCCGCGATCCGGCGGCTCTCCCGTATCTGCCGAAGCTTCTGCCATCGCCAACCAAGCCAAAAATTGGGATGATGAAGGGGCGCACCCTCCCCGCCTTCAAGAAGGCTAGCTAGTCGCGGCACTGAGATTGGGAGGGCGTTACACAACGCCTTCCCGTTTCAGATTGCGAGGCGCTTCTAGCGCCCGCTGGCGCTTATCCGCAGTAGCGCGGAACCTCGGTATCGGGAGCGGGTTGTCTCTGGGCGTGGCAAACGCAAAGAACGGCCCCTTTGGTGATGAAGCCCCCTCCGCGCTACGCTGTGGGGGTCGTTCCTTTACTGAGGGGATTTTCTATGCGCCTGATAACCGTTGCCGCGCTCGCCGGATTGCTTACGAGTTCCGCCGCCCATGCCGACACGATGAAGAATTGCGCCGCCGCATGGAAAGCCCATACGCCGGGAGCGGTCGGCGCGGGATCGTACAAGGCATGGTCCACAACGTGCCTGAAAGCCGATTACAAGGTTGCGTCAGCTGCTATGGCAACGCCTGTTGCGGCTCCGCCAGCGGGTGCAACAGCCATGTGCAAGGATCACACCTACAGCATGGCAAAGAACGCTCAGGGGCGTTGCTCAGGGCATGGCGGCGTCGATCACTCGCTTTAGAACACCGCTTATGATTGTGGGCGGCATATTCGGCGCGGCGGCGCTGATAGGCTTGGGCCTTCTCCTATGGCTGGCTATCGCGTGTGGCTGTTGCGGCCAGTGTCCATAGAACGCGGCTCCCGTTCCCCTGCTTCGTCACGGAATGCTTCTCGCGTGACAGGTATTGCAGGGACGCCCGTACCCTGTGCCGCATGGCGGGTATCGCTTCCTCGCCATGGCCCAGTTCCGCCGTCACGTTCGCCACCACCTGAGACAGCGTGAGAGGCTTTGCAGCCTTCCGTAGCGCGTCCCGAACGAGCTGGGCTAACTCGCCCTGCTTGAACAGCGCAATGCGCTTGTAGGGCTTCACAGGCTTTACCTTGTCAGGGTCAGCTTCCCCGAAGATCGCCAGCGTAGCATCTACATGCTCAAGCTGTGATCGCTTCCATGCGAGAGACTTTTCGAGGCTGACAATCTCGCCGGCGAGTGACGCCCGCTTATGTTTCAGCGCGGCGAGCGCGTACTTGTTTCCGTTGTCGGTTTGCATCCCACCAATGTGGGGCTAGGCGGTCCCGAACGCTTGTGGCGTCTGCGCCATAATACCGATTACGCGTATGTTCGCGCTGGATTATTCCTTGTGGTTTGACTTCCTGCTGCCCGGTCTGGACCGTCTCCATATTCCGATGCCGCTTGGCGGCACCTCGAACCATTTCAAGGTCGACGCACTGCGCGCGATTTACGGCTGGGATCCGTTCAATGTCACAGAAGATGCCGATCTCGGGATTCGCCTCGCGCGTCTCGGGCTGCGCGTGAAGACCCTGGATTCTACTACCTATGAAGAAGCAACCAATGCAGCTGGGAATTGGCTTCGTCAGCGAACGCGTTGGCTGAAAGGGTATATGCAAACCTGGCTGGTCCACATGCGCAATCCACGCCAACTGGCGCACAACGCCGGCTGGAAAGGTTTCTTTGGTTTTCAGATGTTCGTTGGCGGAACTGTCTTGTCTGCCCTGTTGAACCCGTTTCTCTGGCTCATATTCATCGCGTCCTTTTGTGTGGACCTTCCGGTCATCGGTTTTCCCAGCACGATGCACTTGATATCCGGATTCGGTCTTCTGATCGGGAACGCGTTGTTCGCCTACCTCGCGATGCTCGGGCCTTACCGGCGAGGCTGGCTTGACCTTTCACCTTATGCGCTGCTTGTGCCCCTTTATTGGTTGCTGATCTCGGTAGCGGCCTATCGTGCACTTTGGCAACTCGCGCGCGATCCGTGGCTTTGGGAGAAGACCCCCCACGGCGTAAGCCGCATGGCAGAAGCCGTGGAAGGCGGGTTGTGATTTCGTCGAGCGCGGCGGTGTACGAATTCTCAACGCTCGCGCTGGTTGCGGTGTTCGGAACAGTGCTCTTTTCTCGGTTGCGCACCGCTGACTACGCCATTCCCGCTGCCTTGCTGATTGCCGTGTTCTGTGTTGCGCAACCGGCCTATGCCCATGCGGTCAGCGGGTTTCATGCCGTCCTCTTTGCAATTTCCATGTATGCAATGTGCGCCGCGGCGACGGCGTTTGTCCGGAAGCAGGATCCACGGCGCACTGTCCTTCTCGGTGGATCGCTGGCCGGCGCGCAACTCATTCATCCGATGTGCGCCGCAGCGAGCATCGCGTTGCCCTTCGCACTCCGCCGGTCGCTCGTTACCGAAGACGCCCGCGGCACGGTGGGAGCCATCGTTTCTGTGCTGTTTATTCCGGCATTGGCCGCAATCGGCTCGCTATATCTGCTGAGTCAGAATCTGTCGGTTCTCAGATGGCCGATTTCGAAAGCGTTTCCAGATCAAGGATCGATACTCGGTTCAATTGAAGCGGCGTCGGGCATCCTTCCTTTGCTGGCGGTCCTGGCGCTGCGTTCGGCTCCATCCAGATCTATCATCGGAGTCCTTTGCGTGATTGCGGCCGCCGCGAGCTTGGTGTCCGCAATTATTGGCGGACAGGAGTATGCGTTGCAGTCGTCCGCTGCTGCCGGAACTCTTCTGGCATATCTGATTTCTGAATGGCCTTCCGATACAAAACGCGCCGGCTTGGCGGTCGGCGCGGCTGTCTCGAATTTCGTGGTTGCGTGGCTCTTGGCGTTTGAGTTGGCGGGGCCGGGAAATGTGTAGTCTGCGTCGCTGCGCTCTGTCCGTTGGCATCATGGCGCTGAGCATCGTGTACTGCGGCAACCAGGTGTTTGCAGGCGCCTGGACATTGCCCGGAGGCGATACCCAAATCATTTCGGGCGCCATCCTTAGCTCCGCGGCGGAAAGCTTCGACGATAAAGGCGGCACAATCCCGACCTATTATCGCAAACTCCTGCTGCAATCATATGGGGAGCATGGACTGACGGATAGGCTGACGCTTGTTCTCGCACCGGAATATGCGATCGCAACAGAAGGTGGACCCGATCGCCCCACGATCCATGCCGACGATTTTGCGCTCAAGGGCGGTCTGCGCTATTTGTTGACCGACACTATTGGCGTGCTGTCAGCGCAGGCCTCTTACAAGACGGCCGGCGCGTTCGACATGTCCGTTTCCGCAAATCGCGACTCGGGCAGTGAAACGGAACTCCGGCTGCTCTATGGGGTGAATTTCAAGCTCTTCCGCAAAGACGCATATATCGATGCCGAAATCGCACACCGCTGGATTTCAGGCGCCAGGCCCAACGAAGTCCCGATCGATTTAACTCTTGGTCTGCACTGGTCAGAGAAATTCACGTTCATGCTGCAGAACTTCAACATTGTGGCGAGCGGCAACGGCGATCCGCCATACCGCTACTACCGCTCTCATAAAGTCGAGCTCGCGATCCTCCAGCGGCTGTGGAAGGGCGTCTATCTGGAGAGCGGCGCTTACTTTTCGCCGACCGGGCAGAATTCCCTTGTCGAGCGCGGCGCGGATGCCTCGGTTTGGGTCTATTTTTGACGTATGGGTGTGACCTTAGCGTCTTGAAATTGAGAATGAGTTGCGACTATATTTGGGGACACTTGCGGAAGAATCGCTTCATGTTTCGACGTTTGTCCCTGATTCCGGCTGCCTGCCTGATCGTGCTGACCGGCTGCGGCAACGAAAGCGCGGGTATTCCGGTGAGCCTGAAAGATCATCGCTTTTTGCCGGCGGAAATCCATGTGCCCGCGAACCAGCCGGCTCTTATTGTTCTGACCAATCAGGACGGTGTGGCGGAAGAATTCGATTCCACTGCATTGAAGGTTGAAAAGGTGGTGCCGGGACATGAAACCGGCAACGTTCGTATCAGACCGCTTGCGCCAGGCCGTTATCCGTTTATGGGGGAATATCACGCGGACACTGCTCGCGGCGTGGTAGTCGCGGAATAAAATGCTCGCGGCACTTATCATTGTCTTCCGGGAAGCGATCGAAGCCGGTTTGATCGTCGGGATCGTCCTCGCGGCGACCAAGGGCGTACCTGCACGCGGCCGCTGGATCGCGTTTGGCATCGCCGGCGGCGTGATCGGCGCTTGTCTGGTTGCGGCGTTCGCGGGCCAGATCGCGAACCTGTTTTCCGGCTCCGGCCAGGAGATTTTTAACGCAAGCGTCCTCGCGCTCGCCGTCTTCATGCTGACCTGGCACAACGTCTGGATGGCCGGACACGGCCGCGAAATGGCGCGCCATATGAAAAGTGTGGGTGCTGCCGTTTCAGCAGGCGAGCGTCCGCTTGCGGCGCTGGCAATTGTGGTTGGCGTCGCAGTTCTGCGCGAAGGTTCGGAAGTGGTACTGTTCCTCTATGGTATCGCGCAGAGCACGACGGGCGCTTCCATGTTGGCAGGGGGGGCCGTAGGGTTTGCCGCTGGCGCTGCCGTATCTGCCTTGATGTATTATGGGCTACTCGCCATTCCTCCGGGCAAACTCTTTCGCACTACGGCGTGGCTCATTACGCTGCTTGCGGCCGGAATGGCGGCGCAGGCTGTGCTGTTCATCCAGAATGCCGGTTATCTTCAGCTACTGACCCGCTCCTTGTGGGATACGTCGTGGCTATTGCCGGATGGGGGCGAAGGCTGGCGCGGCATTCTCGGCAAGATGCTGCACACGCTGGTCGGTTATACGGCGGCGCCTGATGGCGCGCAGCTGATTGCATATCTCGGCACCATCGCTGCCGTTTTCGGGCTTATGCGCTGGGAACGCAATCGACCCCATGGCCAGCTGATCGCCAAGCCCGCCTGAATCAACAACGCCGCCGATTTCTCGGCGGCGCTGCTTTAGTCCAATTACCGAGGCGGCGGGCCTGTATCGGGCGGCCCTTGGTCATCCGGTCCGTTTCCATCCGGAGGACCTTGATCATCGGGCGAACCCTGATCGTCCGGCCCGTATCCGTCCGGCGGCCCTTGGTCATCGGGACCATATCCGTCAGGCGGTCCTTGGTTATCTTGGGGTCCGTAATTGTCTGACGGACCCTGGTCATTCGGCCCCATCTGGTTCGCCGGTCCGTACTGATCGCCGCCTCCGGAACCACCGCCATAAGCGGCGTCAGGTTGAGCGGGGACGGGTTGCCACGCACCGCGGCAAGTTTGCACATACGGATAGTAGCCGCGCGGCTTGCGGCAATAGTACCAGTAGTCGCCGTAGTCCGCACTTGGCTCGTCATAAACCGTTTCCGAAACGTAATCCGGATAGGGGTAAACCGGCGCGGAATAGAAGTACCAGCCGCCGCCGGCCCACCACCACCAGCCCGAACGGCCACCGTGCCGGCCATGCCACCAGCGGCCATGCGTCCACATCGCGCGTTCGCGCGGCGTGAAGCGGTTGACCCGCCACCCCAAGCGGGCGCGAAATGGGTTCACCCGCACGGTCACGCGACCCGGAAAGCCTCGGGCGCGGATACCGGGCGGTACACGGTGGAAACGGTCAACGTGCACCGTTGCATGAGGATGTCCGGCCGGACCGATGCGGACACGGGCATGAACATCAACGGGGTCGGCCAAAGCAACTGCAGGGGCAACGAGTGCGCCACCCAGTAGAAGGCCGGCAAAGAGCCGGGTCGACTTTATCATTTCGAAGCCTCGTGAACGATTGTCGAAGTTATGCTGATCCCCCAGGGCTGAACAAGGAATGAACGAGGGATTCGCTCGTTTCCCGCAATATGCGATGTTGGCGAAAGCGGTCATTAACCCCTTCTCGCTTTAATGCCATGCCACAAATCAGTCCGGGGTTACCGCATGCGCAGTGCCGAAACGGAAGTTCACGACGGCTCCATCGCAACCGCCGGTGTTACACAAATTGAAGCGCGAGATTATGCCGAATCGCCACCGGACGTGGAGCTTCAGGCGCCGGTGCTCACCGATACGAAGAGATTGCCTCCTCTCAACGAGGACGCGAAGCTGGAGGCGCGGCTTCACCTGCTGGAGCGAACGCTCACGGAAATCGAGACGCGGCTGAAACAAGCCGACGCCAGTTCGGCCCGCGCTACAAGTCTGTCCGAACATGGGGCCGCGGCACTGTTTCAGCGCATGGAAACATTCGAGCGACAGCAAGTCGCAGCGGTAAAATCATTGATCGTCGACTTGGGAGCCGAGCGGAGGGAAAGCGAGTCCATTGCGGTGACGAGCGAGGCCGCAGGTGAGTTGTCCGATGTCAGCGAGTCTGCAGGGCGGGATTCACAATCTGCGCCTGCGGAGGAGCAGTGCATCCCTCCACTACAGCAGCACCCCAGCGCTATGCACATCGAGGTGTCTAATTACCCATTGGAGAAAGATGAATATTTAGCAGCGGCGCAGCGAGCTGCCCATGCCGCAGCGGCGCTTGTTAGCCTAGATGGTCGCGACGTTGCTGCAGATTCCAGATGGGAGGCGTTCACCAACACGCGTGTTCGGTTGCAGCGGCACCATTACGTCTTTGCGGTCTGTGGGGTTCTTGTTGCATTTCTCGTGGGGGGGTCTGTCGCTTTCTACGCCGGCCAGGCCAGGGGCCGCGAAATGATAGCGCAATTGGGGACGGAACATCGCGCTGCACAGCTGAAACCGGTGCTCGCCCCTGATAGTATTGGAGCCGATCCGCGTACGTCCCTCGCAGCGTTGGCACAGGCTGGCGACGCGCATGCCCAGTTGCTTCTCGGCCTCAATTACCTGCGCGGAAACGGTATTGCTCTTAATCCTTCAAAAGCTGTCGAGTGGGTTCGCAAGGCTGCCCAGCAACACGAGCCAATCGCGCAGTACTGGCTCGGTACGTTGTACGAACACGGAGATGGCATTTCACCAGACTCAGCCGAAGCCATGCGGTGGTATGAAGCGGCTGCCGCGCAAGGCAACCGAAAGGCGATGCATGCGCTGGGCGTCGCCTTTGCGCAAGGGCACGGCGCCCCACAAAATTACGCAACGGCAGCGGCATGGTTCGCCAAAGCCGCGGAGCTGGGGCTCGTGAATTCCGAATTCAATTTGGGAGTGCTGTATGAGCGTGGACTCGGGGTGCCGCAGAGCCTGCGGGAGGCGTATCGATGGTATGCCATCGCCGCCGTGCGGGGCGACGAGGAATCCCATCTGCGTATTGAAGCCCTTAAGACGCAGCTTACAGCACAAGACATAGCAATCGCCCAGAACGCGGCGGCAACATTTCAGCCGCAGTCCTTGGTCGAGGCAGCGAACAGCCTGCCGGATATCGAAAATTTGCCCGGCGATGATCGCAAGCCCCGATAGCCGCGCGGTGCACATTGGTGCCGGCTGCAGGATTCGAACCCGCGACCCCCTGATTACAAATCAGGTGCTCTACCAACTGAGCTAAGCCGGCTCGAAGTCCTATTAAAGTCATCTGAATGACAGGTCCAGCGGGAGCGTACGGCATCCGAGTGCGCCAACGAACGTTCTAGCGAATGGCACTTGTCCATGCCGTCAGACGTCGCCGATTTCGAGCTCCCCTTCTCGGCTCCGCATCTTTATCCCTGCATCGTCGCAGGATATCCTCACGTTCCTGGGCAAACCACTGAACCGCGTCTCCTTCATACATTCGCTGCAAGAAAATTTGGAAACGCTTCTCCAAGGCTAGCTTTTCGTCTTCGTTCAGCTCATTCTGAAATCTATTTCTCTCGCCTTTATTCTTTTGCGTGAAAGCCTCTTCAAAAGCGTAACGCATGGCCTGGTCACGGTCACACGTGATGCCCAGTATCGATTCGATTCGATCAATGGCGGCTTCGGGAGAAAACGCGACGGTATCGTACTCCAGCGTCAGTGTACCTTCTAGCGCGGCCCACTTAATGAATTTTTGAATCTGGCTCATCACCTCATAGGCGGCCACGTGAACATCGGTCATCAATGAGAACTCTCTTCGGCCGGATACCCTGGCGCTCTTGCCCGCATCAACAAGGGAAAGGCAAATGTCCCTTGGATCGCGCCAGGATGCGATAACCTGGAGCTGACCTCTTCTTTGGAGATCCTCCGCCTGTTGAAACACAGGGTCCAAAAGCGCGGCATGAGTCTTTACCGCGATTAATTGGTCTCCAACGGTGGTACAAAGGTCGTCGAGCCTTCGATTGGTGATCGGCTGAATGTAGTTGACCCGATGCCCAGGGTTTACGGCATGATCTGGGAGCCGCACCTGGGGATGACCCGCGCTTTCCAGCATCCCCTTCACCAGTTCGAAGGTGAGGGTGCTTCCCGATTTTGTGATGCCGTAACATAATACCAGCATAAGGGTTGATCCCTTGGATTTGTGGCAAAATTCGCGCCTGACAGTGGCAGTTTTGTATACGAACGATTGACCGCCTGTCCCGGTCACCATCATGGCTACCGTCTGGGGTCAAGCATGTTGTGGTTCCGCGGCTCTTGTGGAGGCTTCCATTGTATAACTCTTCAGTAATCCACAGTCTTTGTAGGAGCGGACACTGAAAACTGCTCCGGCATTATGGCCCCACTGGAAATGATCATGGCCATAGCCTGATCGGTGGGGATATCGGAGGCCGTGAGCTTCGCTACCGCTACAATCTCCAGGAAGCCGGAGGTCGGGTTTAGCGCCGTCGGCACGTATACTGCGGCCAGTTCTTCCCCTGTTTGTGCATCGGCGAACGTACGCATAACGAAGCCAAGTGTCTTCAGCCCGTCGTGTGGAAAATCGAGCAGCACCACGCGCTGGGAGCTTTCCGGCTTCTGGCGAAGGACGTCGACCAGCTTCTTTGTCGCATTATAAATTGTGTCCACGAGGGGAATGCGTTCCACAATCCGTTCGAAAAGCCCAAACAACTTCGCCCCGATCACGCGGGATGTGATGGCGCCGATCGCGTAGAGGGCGAGTAGAGCCACAACAACGGCGCTCAGCCACTGGACCCATGGCTCCTGAAGCCACGGTGTGAGGGCCGGCCAGCGCTGCTCGGCTGCGCGGGCAAGCGGTGTGGCGATTGGCCTTCCTGCCGCCGACAAGATGCCGAGCAGGAAATTGAATACGAGCCACACAGCGGCCAGCGGCGCGATCGTCAAAATGCCGGCTAGCAGGTAGCCTTGAATATTGAATCCGACCTTTGGTTTCCGTGGCCCTTCTGGCATCCCCGCCTCCGGAGCGCGACCGATTCGTGCTCCTGTTTGATCTTGTGGGTCTTGCGGATAGAAGCAAGACATGAGCACTCCCCGGAAACGCGTTCTCATCACCAGCGCATTGCCCTACATCAATGGCATCAAGCATCTCGGGAATCTTGTGGGCTCGATGCTGACCGCGGATGTGTTCGCACGGTTCCAGCGGGCGCGCGGCGTCGAAACGCTGTTTGTCTGTGCTACGGACGAGCATGGTTCCACGACCGAATTGGCAGCAATGGAAGCGGGGCAGGATGTGGTGACGTTCTGCGCCGAACAGCACGCCGCCCAAGCTGAGGTCTGCAGACGTTTCGGTCTTTCCTGGGATTATTTCGGCCGCTCTTCGAATGCACCTAACCACAAGCTAACGCAGCATTTCGCGCGGCAATTGTGGAAGAACGGGCATCTGGAACTGCGCACGACAAAGCAGGTCTATTCCAAGGCGGACGGGCGGTTTCTCTCCGATCGTTATGTCATCGGCACCTGTCCCCATTGCGGTTACCCAAGCGCGCGCGGCGACCAGTGCGAAAATTGCACGCGCGTGCTCGATCCGGCCGATCTGGTCGATCCTCGTTCGGCCATCTCCGGCTCCGGCGACTTGGAAATCCGGGACTCGACCCACCTGTTTCTAAAGCAGTCGCAATTTGTGCCGCAGCTGCGCGCGTGGATTGCCAGCAAGAAAGACTGGCCGGTGCTGGTCACCTCCATCGCCAACAAATGGCTGGATGAGGGGCTGCACGACCGCGGCATCACACGCGATGTGGAATGGGGTGTGCCCGTGCCGGACGACATCGGCGACGGCCAGCTAAAAGGAAAGGTGTTCTACGTCTGGTTCGATGCGCCGATCGAATACATCGGCGCCACCTGGGAATGGGCGGAAACTAACGGCAAAGGCGATGTGTGGAAGAGCTGGTGGTTCGGCGATGAGGCGAGCGACGTCACCTACTGTCAGTTCATGGGCAAAGACAACATCCCGTTTCACACCGTGGGATTTCCCGTCACTATTATGGGCAGCCAGGAGCCGTGGAAGCTGGTCGACCGGTTGAAAGGCTTCAACTACATCAACTATTACGGCGGCAAATTCTCAACCTCGCAGAAGCGCGGCGTGTTCATGGATACCGCGCTCGAAATTCTGCCGGCGGATTACTGGCGATATTACCTCATAGCAAACGCACCGGAGGGATCGGATTCCAATTTCACCTGGGACCATTTTGCGGCTGTGGTGAATAAAGATCTGGCAGACGTGCTGGGCAATTTTGTCAACCGCATCACGAAATTCTGCGTCTCGCGTTTCGATAGCCGCGTGCCAGGCGAGGGGGACTATGGCCCAGAAGAATTGGCGCTCATCGCTGAACTCGCAAAGCGCGTCGCAGCGTATGTGGAACATCTCGATGCAGTCGAATTCCGCAAGGCGGCGGCCGAGCTGCGCGCCATATGGGTTGCCGGCAACGAATACCTCACGCGCGCCGCGCCATGGACCGCGATCAAAACGGACCGGGCGCAGGCCGCCGCGGCGGTGCGTCTGGGCCTCAATCTGGTGCACATATTTGCGCATCTTACATGGCCGATTATGCCGACGATGGCGCGACTGATTCATGAAAGCATCCAGCCGGTGGCAGGCAATGCCGATGTCATTCCATGGCCCGAAGCTTCAATGACGGACGAGCTTGATCAGCTTGAGGCAGGTCAGGCGATCCGGGCGCCAGACGTGCTGTTTGCCAAAATCACCGACGAACAGATCGCCGCCTGGACGGAACGCTTCGGCGGTCCGGAGTGAAGCCTCTAGCGTCCTTCAAGATTCTGATTCCGAACTGCTTGGCAAACCTGCTTCCTTTCTAATCGCCTCGAGCTTGTGCTTATCGATTTCAAAGGAATGAAGGTCGTTCCGTACGGTTGGATTTGTCATTATCTCGTGCATAGCAGCCTCTCCTAGCGTCCCGAAGGCTGTTCGGAGTGCCTCGCCCCCTCGTATTTGACGGCGGCAACCATCTGTGGGCGGCAGTCCTCAGCTATCACGCGAGTGATGTACTCGCCGATCCTTCGATTCAGCTCGCTACGCTGATTGGATGAGATATTGGCCAGAGGATGCACTGCGGGATGATCCGCAATGGCTGCAAACATCCACTGCACAAATAACGTCTGATCCGCCGCCGTCGATTTCGATATAAGACATTTCGCAAGATCATCCGAAAATGCGCCCGCTTACGCGTATGTAATCAGCGGAAAAAGGAATCCTATTGTTAGGATCGAGCGTCGCATTTGCCTTACCACAGCTTTCCATTTGCGATTGATCAATTGTCCCAAAGTTGTTTTTTGGTGCCTAGTGCGCCGGGCGCATCTCCTACGCATTTAAGATGGGGCCCAAACCTACAACCGCGTCCACCCCTCTGGGCGGAGCGCCTCCATGGGACGGAAGCGGGATTTGTAATCCATCTTGTTGCTGCCCTCGATCCAGTAGCCGAGATAGACGTACGGCAGGCCGCGCCGCTTCGCTTCGGCGATGTGATCGAGGATCATGTGCGT
Source organism: Rhizomicrobium sp. (assembly GCA_036269195.1). GTDB lineage: Bacteria > Pseudomonadota > Alphaproteobacteria > Micropepsales > Micropepsaceae > Rhizomicrobium. Next base: position 421,495 of record DATASO010000012.1, on the reverse strand, counting down.
GCCGACGCTGCGCCAATCCTCGCCCGGATGATAGAAGCTGTAGACCATAGACAGCCCATCGCGCAGCACATCGGTCAGCGCACATCCCAGCAGCATCTCATAAGAGCCATTCCTCGGGGTTGACCGGTATTCCACCAGTTGGGTGTTGACCGGCGTCTCTTCGACCATGGCGACGTAATCGAATAATCCCATGTCGGACATACCGCCGCCCGCGTGACGGGAATCGAGATAGGTGCGAAGCAGGGCGAATTGCTCGCGCGTCGCCTCCGCTCGGACTTCGCGCCGTGCGAGATCTGTATTGCGCTTGAGAATCCGGCGGTGACCGCGAGAAGGTGCGAACTCGTTGACAACGATCCGGACGGAAACGCAGGCCGCACATCCATCGCAGGCCGGGCGGTAGGCGATCATTTGGCTGCGGCGGAAGCCCGAATGGGTGAGCGCCTCGTTCAGTTGCTGGGCAAGGCCGCCGGTCAGGCGGGCGAACACTTTTCGCTCGATGCGCCCTTCCAAATAGGGGCAGGGGCCTCCTGGCGTTAGGAAAAATTGCGGCAACCGGGCGGTGCGTTGGTCAGTCACGGCATTCTGCTTAGGGCCAAGGTGGGATCACTATGCCAGCGAATCCATCGCTTGTGCACAAAAATCAAAATTCCATGCGCCTGGTTGCCGACCACGAAAATTCCATCTGTACTATTGAGAAATTAGTAACGTGGCTTATGTTATCATGGCTTAGGTTAGATACATGCAGCAAACCTTCGAACGCGATCTCCTGATCGTTCTCCATGACGTGGCCCGGCTCATGCGCACGCGATTCGATCAGCGTGCCCGGGCGCGGGGGATGACCCGCGCCCAATGGGTGATTCTGGCCCGTTTGGCGCGCCAGCCGGGGATCTCACAGAACGAACTGGCCGGCATTTGTGAAGTCGAGCCGATCACTATCGGGCGGCTGGTGGACCGGCTTGAGGCGAGAGGCTTCGTCGAGCGGCGGCCGGATGCCACGGACCGCCGCGTCAACCGGCTGCATTTGCTTCCTGCCGCGAAACCGATCCTTGAAGAGATCACTTCTTATCGAGATGTCCTTAGCGAGCAGATTCTGGACGGCCTAGACGAGCGCACACGGAATGCGTTGGTCGATGCGCTGCTCCACATCAAAAACAAACTGACGTCGGAAGAATTCGAGCTTCCACGCCTCAAAGCTGCCGGAGAGTAGGAATGGCGATTTCCAACACTGCCACCCATTCGGAGTATTCCGCCGCTGGTGGCCGGCATGCACCTGCGAAGCCGGGCTTCATCGCGCGCTTACGCGAGGACAAGGCGGCGCTGCGCCGGTTCTTGATGTTCGGCGGTATCGCGCTTGTGGCATTGGTGTCGCTCGTGTTCTGGCTGATCGGCGGACGCTATGTTTCGACGGACGACGCCTACGTGCAAGCCGCCAAGCTGATGGTTTCCACGGACGTGTCGGGCCTGGTCCAGGATGTGGACGTGCGCGAGGGCCAACGGGTGAAAACGGGGCAGGTGCTGTTCCGCCTCGACCCCAAGCCGTTCAGCATTGCCCTTACGAATGCGAAGGCGCAACTCGCTCAAGCGGGCCTGACTGTGCAGTCGATGCAGGAGGATTATCGGCGCATGTTGAGTGATGTGAACGCGCAGCGGGCTCAGGTCGATCTCGCGCAGCGCAACTATACGCGTTACGCGGGTTTGCTGAAGGCGAACGCCATCGCGGCGGCGACCTACGATCAGGCGCGCCTGAGTTTGGCGACGGCCCAGCAACAGTTGCAGGCGCTCCAGCAGACGGCGCAGACGCAGTTGGCCAAGTTGGGCGGAAGCGCCGACCTGCCGGTTGAGCAGAATCCCCAATATCAGCAAATCGCCGCGCAAGTGCGCGAGGCGCAGCGTCAGCTCGATCACGCGGTCGTTCGCGCTCCTTTCGATGGCGTCGTGACCGAGGTCGATTCCTTGCAGCCGGGAACCTTGGTCATTTCCGCCATGTCGGCCTTCACCACCACCAGCGCGGTGGGATTGGTCAGCGAAAAAAACATGTGGGTCGAGGCTCAGATGAAGGAAACGGATCTGACTCACGTGCGCGACTATGCGCCGGTGACCTTCACGGTGGACACGTATCCTGGCGTGAAATGCAAAGGGCACATCGATGCCATCAGCCAGGGCACCGGTAGCGCCTTTTCTGTATTGCCGGCAGAGAACGCCAGCGGAAACTGGGTGAAGGTGGTGCAGCGCATTCCGGTGCGCGTGAAGATCGACAGCTGTCCCGGCAATCCCGAACTCCGCGCCGGCATGAGCGCCGATGTCAGCATCGATACCGGGCACCGTCGCTGGCAACGCCTGTTGTATGATTGAGGCGTTGCGCCGATGACCCGCGCCCTCGGCGCTTCCTACGAAGCGTACGAATCCAAATTCGAGCTCACGATCGTGATGCTCTGCTCGATGGCCGGCACGCTGATGCAGGCCCTCGACTCCACCATTGCCAATGTGGCGCTACCCTACATGCAGGGCAGCCTCCAGGCTTCGCGCGACCAGATTACCTGGGTACTGACTTCTTATATCGTGGCGTCGGCAATCATGACTGCGCCCGTGGGGTGGCTGGCGTCACGTTTCGGCCGAAAGAATTTGGCGGTGGTCTGCATCGCCGGCTTCACGGTCACCTCGATGATGTGCGGGGCTGCGCAAAGCCTGGAGCAGATGATTCTTTTCCGCCTATTGCAGGGTGTGTTCGGCGCCGCGCTGTCACCGCTTTCGCAATCCATCATGCTTGATCTTTACCCCCCACAAAAGCGTGGTCAGGTGATGGCGATCTGGGGAATGGGCGTGATGGTGGGGCCGATCCTTGGGCCGACGCTCGGGGGGTATCTCACCGATGTCTACAATTGGCGCTGGGTCTTCTATATCAATGTGCCATTCGGGGTCGCGGCCGTGACCGGCATCTGGCTGTTCCTGCGCGACACGCATCGCGATGAAAGCCTTCGCTTTGACTGGACTGGTTTTGCCGTGCTTGGCATCGGACTGGGCGCCTTTCAGCTGATGCTCGACCGCGGGACGTCGCAGGACTGGTTTGGCTCTGGGGAAATTATTGCTGAATGCGTTATAGGCTCGCTCGGTTTCTATCTCTTTTTCGTTCACATGTTCACGTCTGCGCGCCCTTTCATTCCGCGAGCGATCTTTGCCGATCGGAACTTCGTCTCGTCGCTCTTCCTGATGTTCGCATTAGGCTTAGTGATGCTGGCGAGCTCGGCTTTGCTGCCGCCGTACCTGCAAAATCTTGGCGGCTATTCCGTCACCGATACCGGGTTACTGCTGGCGCCGCGCGGGGTCGGCGTGATGTTCGCGATGCTCTTTGCCGGGCGCCTCGCGTTCCGGCTCGACCCGCGCCACCTGATGACGGGTGGTACCCTGCTGCTGCTGTGGTCGATCTGGGAAATGTCCCGCTGGACGCCCGAAGTCGCTGCCAGCTGGTTGATCTTCACAACTTTCGTTCAGGGCATCGGCATGGGGTTTATCTTCGTGCCGATGAATCTGGTGGCCTTTGCCACCTTGCCGCCGGTCTACCGCACCGATGGCACGGCGCTGATCAACCTTGTCCGCAACGTGGGCATGGCGATCGGCGTTTCGATTACAACAACCGTGCTCGCAACCGGAGTGCAGACGGCACACGCGCAACTCGCAGAACACGTTACGCCCTTCAACCGCGCGCTGGGCCAGAATGCGCCGAGTCTCATGTGGAATCCGCAGCTGCCGTTTGGGTTACAGCAGCTGAATGGCGTCGTGGAATACAATGCGCAGGTGATCGCCTATGCCAACGATTTCCTGTTCATGTTCTTCATCAGCCTGCCTGCTCTGCTGGTGATCTTTCTGATGAAGAAGCCGGTACTCAGCCCGCAACAGCAACCTCTTGAGGCGATCGCCGAATAGCCGGCGCAGCCGTCAGCGGCCGAGCAATCTTGCGGCTTCCAGGGCGAAATAGGTGAGGATACCGCTGGCGCCGGCACGCTTGAAAGCAACGAGGCTTTCGAGGACCGCCCGCTCGCGATCGAGCCAGCCTCGCTCCATTGCGGCGCTGAGCATCGCGTACTCACCCGACACCTGATACGCGAAAACCGGAACGCGAAACGTGTCCTTCACGCGCTGCAACACGTCGAGATACGGCATTCCTGGTTTGACCATCACCATGTCCGCGCCCTCCGCGAGATCGAGGGCGACTTCCCGGAGCGCTTCGTCGCTGTTGGCCGGATCCATCTGATACGTGCGCTTATCGCCGGTGAGCGCCTTGGCCGAGCCGACCGCATCACGAAACGGTCCGTAGAAAGCGGAGGCGTACTTCGCGGCGTAAGCCATGATGAGGGTGTTGCGAAAGCCGTTTGCCTCAAGCGCATTGCGAACGGCGCCGATGCGGCCATCCATCATGTCCGACGGCGCGATGATATCACAGCCCGCCTCCGCCTGGACCAGCGCTTGTCGGACAAGAACCTCGACTGTTTCGTCGTTGGCAACATAGTCCTCGATCAACAGACCATCGTGGCCGTGCGACGTGTAAGGATCGAGCGCCACGTCGCAGAGAACTCCAATTTCCGGAACCGCCTTTTTGATCGCACGGACGGCACGGCAAATCAGATTGCGTTCGTTGATTGCCTCCCGCCCATCGGGCGTTTTCAGCGATGGGTCGATGCAAGGAAACAAGGCGACTACCGGGATGCCGAGCCTTGCTGCTTCCACTGCTGCGCGGACCGTCAAATCGATCGAGAGGCGTTCTATGCCATGCATTGAGTTTACCGCATCGCGACGGTTCTCACCCTCGATGACGAACACCGGCCAGATAAGGTCGCTAACGGACAGCCGCGTCTCCGCCGCCAACCGACGGCTCCATTCGTGGCGGCGCAAGCGCCGCATGCGGATGGCTGGATAGGCAGGTGAGGGGGGCAGACGCATCGTAAGCGAGCATCTACTGTTCTGCTCCAGCGTGGGCAAGGCTGCCCTTGGCAACCCCGCCGCAGCGGCGCTAAGTGAGACGCCTTCCCCACGGAGTTCTCATGGATTTCGAGCTTACAGAGGACCAGCGCGCCATCGAGGAGGCGGCGCGGCGCTTTGCTGCCGATAGGCTCGCGCCCAATGCGGCCGAATGGGATGCGACAGAGCATTTCCCGATAGACGTTCTCCGTGAAGCCGCGGCGTTGGGTTTCGCCAGCATCTACATCAAAGGAGACGTGGGCGGGTCAGAGATGTCGCGGCTGGATGCGGCGATTATCTTTGAGGAACTCTCCGCAGGCTGCACCTCTACCGCCGCGTTTATCTCGATCCACAACATGGCGTCTTGGATGATCGACCGCTTCGCAAACGAGGAACAGCGCAAGCGATTCCTTCCGCAACTCACCACAATGGAGAGGATCGCGAGCTACTGCCTCACCGAACCCGGTTCAGGCTCAGACGCTGCGGCGCTAAAAACACGCGCCGTGAAGGAGGGCGATCATTATGTGCTGAACGGGTCCAAAGCCTTTATCTCAGGCGCCGGCATATCGGACGTGTATGTCTGCATGGTTCGGACGGGGGAGGAGGGCCCCAAAGGGATCTCCGCAATCGTCGTGGAGAAGAGCATGCCCGGTCTCTCGTTCGGCAAGAAGGAACGCAAGATGGGCTGGAACAGCCAGCCTACGGCGCTGGTCAACTTCGACAATTGCCGCGTGCCTGCCGCCAATCGGATCGGGGCGGAAGGAGAGGGCTTCCGCATCGCCATGATGGGTTTGGACGGTGGCCGGATCAACATCGGCGCCTGTTCTGTGGGGACCGCCCGCGCAGCGCTGGACGAAGCAAAATCCTACGCCTCCGACCGCATACAGTTCGGCAAGCGGATTTCTGATTTTCAGGCGAGCCAATTCAAGTTGGCCGACATGGCCACCGAACTCGAGGCATCTCGTTTGATGATCCGCAACGCCGCCGCGGCGCTGGACCGCCGGGATCCGCGCGCCACGATGCTCTGTGCGATGGCCAAGCGCTTCGCCACGGATGCCGGCTTCAACATCGCGAACAACGCGCTCCAGCTACATGGCGGATATGGGTATCTCAGAGATTTTCCCGCCGAGCGGCATGTCCGCGACTTGCGCGTCCACCAAATTCTTGAAGGCACCAACGAGATTATGCGCGTGATTATCGGCCGCGAGATGTTCCGGCAATGACGGATGAGGTTCTCTTTGAGCGCCGCGGCGCCGTCGGTCTGATCACCTTGAACCGGCCCAAAGCCCTCAATGCGCTCACGCACGCGATGTGCATTGCGATGAAGGCCCAGTTGGACGGGTGGGCTGGCGACGAGCGCATGAAGACGATCGTCATTCGAGGAACTGGCGAGCGCGCCTTTTGCGCCGGCGGCGACATCCGTGCGCTGTACGAAGCTGGAAAGCGCGACCCATCTTCTGCACTGGATTTCTACCGCGACGAATACCGGCTCAATGCCACCATCAAACACTATCCAAAACCGTATGTTGCACTCCTGCATGGGATTGTGATGGGTGGCGGTGTTGGCGTGTCGGTGCATGGGAGCCATCGCGTCGCCGATCAGAGCGTCGTCTTTGCCATGCCAGAAACGGGGATCGGTATGTTTCCTGATGTTGGCGGTAGTTACTTTCTACCGCGGTTGCCTGGCGAAATCGGAATGTACGTGGCGCTCACGGGTGAGCGCCTGAAGGCCGCGGACCCTCTGTATGCTGGCGTGACTACCCATCTTGTACCTTCCCATCAGACTGAGACGCTGCTTTCAGCGCTCGAAGAGGGAACCAATCCGGACCTGGTGCTGCAATCCTTCGCGGAGTCGCCGGGCGAAACGCCGCTGGCCGACCTCCGTGAATCCATAGACCGCATTTTTTCGGAGGGCTCGGCGGACGGTATTCTGATTGCCCTGGACGGTAATGAGAGCGAGTGGGGCAAAACTGTGGCAGCGACGATCCGAAAAAAATCGCCAATCAGCTCGAAGGTCACATTCCGCCAACTTCGCCAAGGACGCCACCTCAGTTTTGATGATTGCATGCGCATGGAGTTTCGCATGGTGAGTCACGTCATGCGTGGTCACGACTTCTACGAAGGTGTGCGGGCGGCGATTATTGACAAAGATGGTGCTCCGCGATGGCGGCCGAACACGTTGGCGGAGGCATCGGATGCTGCCGTTGATGAATATTTTAGATCGCTCGCTGGCAACGAACTGCACGTCTAACTCTGGTAAGGGCGAAAAGATGATCTCCATTGCATTCATTGGCGTCGGACACATGGGTGGGCCAATGGCGCGCAACCTGCTCAAAGCGGGGCATGCCGTCAGTGCTTTCGACCTCAGCGCAGCAGCTCTCGAACCGGTCGCTGCCGCTGGCGCGCGAAAGGCCACGACCGTGGCCGACGCCGTTGGCGATGCAGATGCAATAATCACGATGCTTCCGGCTGGGCAGCATGTTCGCAGCGTTTTTTTGAAGAACGGGATACTGGCAACTGCCAAGCCCGAAACGCTGCTGATAGATTGCTCAACAGTCGACATGGATTCAGCGCGGACCATCCACGCCGCCGCGCAAGAGGCGGGGTTTGATTTCATCGATGCGCCAGTGTCAGGGGGCGTTGGCGGCGCCGAAGCCGGTACGCTCACATTCATGTGTGGCGGTACTGAAACGGCATTCGAGCGCGCAACACCAATTCTGCAAAAGATGGGCAAACGGATCGTGCTTGCTGGCGGCGCAGGCGCGGGGCAGGCTGCGAAGATCTGCAATAACATGCTGCTTGCGATCTCGATGATCGGCACCTGCGAGGCGTTTGTGCTTGGCGAGAAGCTGGGGCTGGACCCGCAAAGGCTTTTCGACATTGCCTCGACCTCTTCCGGTCAATGCTGGTCGCTCACGTCCTACTGTCCCGTTCCGGGACCGGTGCCGTCCGCGCCATCCAATCGCGATTATTCGGGGGGGTTCGCCACTGCGCTGATGCTCAAGGATCTCAAATTGGCGCAGGCTGCCGCGCAATCGGCAGGGGCACCAACGCCGCTCGGCGCTGAAGCCCAGCAACTATATTCCCTTTTTACTGCGAAAGGACACGGCGGGCTGGACTTCTCGGGCATTATCCGGATGCTGCGCGGAGAGTTGTGAGCACGGCATTTACCGCGCCTTAAGAACGTTATGTCTAACCTTGACCGAATTGGTGGGGTGTTCTTCCGCCGTCCGGGAAATGATGATGACAGCCTTGGCAGTACCACAAGCAACGGGCGCCTCGGAGAGCGTTTCGGTCATCTCCAGGCACTATCTCGAAACCCTCAGCCTGATTGAGCGGCTGCATCGTCAATTGCTGGATGTCATCAAAGACGAGCTGGATCGGCGGGATGAGCGCGAGATCAACAGCGTGCAAGCGCTGCTCCTGTTCAATGTTGGCGATCAGGAGTTGACGGCGGGTGAATTGCGGACGCGCGGCCATTATCTGGGCTCGAACGTCTCATATAATCTCAAGAAGCTGGTCGATGGTGGTTACATTCACCACGAGCGCTCTTCCGTCGACCGGCGTTCCGTGCTGGTGCGCCTGACCCAGAAGGGCGAGATAATCAGGGATATGCTCCGCGAGCTGTTTCAGCGCCATTTGCGTTCCCTGGGGCCAGTCGGAAATGTTAGCAGCGAAGATCTGGATGGACTGAACACCTGCCTTCGCCGGCTGGAGCGGTTCTGGATCGATCAGGTGCGGTTTCGCCTGTAAGACGGATATTGGACGAGCGCCAAGTGCGCTTATTCCGCCCGGATCCATGAATATTTGCCAGTAGGATCCCAGCTGTGACAATTCGCTATGGGGCGCGAGCCCCTGCCGCGCTATCGTGGGGTGGGTGATTGGGCCACGCGCGCTTATGGCATTTCCCTATCAGACTAGGTTTCGCACGGCTCTCGCAGGCCTCAAGCGCGAAGGCCGCTATCGCGTCTTTGCGGAAATATTGCGCCGCCGCGGCGAATACCCCCATGCCGCTTTGTTTGCAGACGGTCAGCCCCGGCCCATCACAGTATGGTGCAGCAACGATTATTTGGGGATGAGCCAGCACCCGAAAGTAATCGCCGCCATGCACGAGGCCCTGGATGCCGTGGGGGGCGGCTCGGGCGGGACACGCAATATTTCGGGGACAACGCATTACCATGTTGAGCTAGAGGCGGAGCTTGCCGAGCTGCACGGTAAGGAAGCAGCGCTGATTTTCACCTCCGGGTTTGTGTCCAACGACACGACTCTCTCAACGTTCGCGAAATTGCTGCCCGGGCTGATCATCTTTTCCGATTCACTTAACCATGCCTCGATGATCGAGGGCATCCGGCGCGGCGGCTGTGAGAAGCGCATTTTTCGTCACAACGATATGCGCGATTTGGAGCGGCAGCTCCAGGAATGCGACAAGTCTGCTCCGAAACTGATTGCTTTCGAGTCTGTATACTCCATGGATGGGGATTTCGGTCCTGTCGGCGCGATTTGCGACCTCGCCAATCGGTACGGTGCGATGACCTATCTCGACGAGGTACACGGAGTCGGTCTTTATGGCCCGCGCGGCGCAGGTGTGGCTGCCCGCGATGGTGTGATGGATCGCATCGATATCATCGAAGGCACTTTGGCGAAGGCTTTCGGGGTGATGGGCGGCTATATCGCGGGAAATTCCGATATTATCGACTGCATCCGTTCCTTTGCTCCCGGTTTCATTTTCACCACATCGCTATCGCCGGTCCTTGCCGCCGGTGTGCTCGCCAGCGTTCGTCACCTTAAGCAAAGCAATGCGGAACGTGAAGCGTTGCACGAACGGGCCGCGCAGCTAAAGCGGATGCTTGTGGAGGCGGGGCTGCCCGTGATGCCCTCTGCCAGCCACATCGTGCCTGTGTTCGTCGGAGACGCATCGCTGTGCAAGTCCGTCTCCGACGCGCTTCTGCAGGACCACGCCATTTATGTTCAGCCGATCAACTTCCCAACCGTTCCGCGGGGCGCGGAACGGTTGCGCTTCACGCCATCTCCCGTTCACACGGATGCGATGGTGGAAGCACTCGTCTCGGCACTCGATTCGGTATGGACGGCGCATCGTCTCCAGCGCGCCGCCTGATCCCTTAACTGCGGCGTCGGCTCTTGGTGGCCGGTGACGTACGCCCAAGCCCGATCTTCTTCGCGAATTCAGAGCGTTGCGCTGCGTAATTCGGCGCCACCATCGGATAATCTGCAGGCAGGCCCCACTTCGCCCGGTATTCTTCTGGCGAAAGCTTGAAATTGGAACGCAAATAGCGCTTCAGCATCTTCAGCTTCTTGCCGTCTTCGAGGCAAACGATGTATTCAGGCGTAATTGACCGTTTGACGGGTATAGCCGGTTTTTGTGAGGTCAACGTTTCGGAGCCTCCCGTGCCAGAGAGGCCGCCCAAAGTGGCATGCACACTCTTGATCATGCCGGGCAGTTCAGAAACCGGGACAGGATTGTTGCTGACGTAGGCGGCGACAATGTCGCTAGCAAGCTTCAAAAGGTCGTCCGACCGGTGGCCGGACCCGTCTGCGATTGTCGGCATTTCGTAGCCCTTCGATTTGTGTATTTGGCTTATTCTGGAATCGAATAACGCCAGTCCACCTCAAAAGAATGGAGAGAGGAAGTCAATAGGCCCAATGAGTTGTGAATATTCCGGGGTGGCAATCGGAATGAAGTTGAAGGTTGCTGCTTTCGTCGCGCACGCTCTGGTACAGTTTGGCGGCGCCGATACACCCAAAAGTAGTATAGGTCATCTGCCCAGTGCAGAACTAGACGTGCAGGTTCCTCTTGGTGACATGGTTTTGCATAACTCCCCCTGTCTTCTCGAGTTACCATGAGGCGCCAGCGGAATGTCTGGCGCTACATGTGGTAAACGGGTAGGGGTGGACCCCGAAATATTCCGAGGCGGGAATGCAGGCGCACCCTGATACGAGGGCATTCTTTTCAGCAGATCTCGCGGCCACCGATCCCGATGTGGCTCGTGCCGCCGGCGATGAGCTCAAGAGGCAACAGCAAAAAATTGAGCTGATTGCCTCCGAGAATATTGTCTCTAGGGCCGTTCTTGAGGCGCAGGGCTCTGTCCTCACCAACAAATACGCGGAAGGATACCCGGGGCGACGCTATTACGGGGGCTGCGAGTATGTCGATGTCGTCGAGGAACTGGCGATCGAACGCGCCAAACGCCTTTTCGGTTGTGCATTCGCAAATGTTCAGCCGCATTCCGGGGCTCAGGCCAATCAGGCTGTGTTTTTTGCGCTCCTTCAACCGGGCGACACATTTTTAGGGCTGGATCTTGCCGCTGGTGGCCACCTTACCCATGGCTCCCCGGTGAATCAGTCGGGGAAGTGGTTCAAACCGATGTCTTACGGCGTCCGGAAGGACGACTGCCGGATCGACATGGACGAAGTGGCGAGGATCGCCCAAGAGCATCGTCCTCGGCTGATGATCGCCGGTGGGTCGGCGTATTCGCGGTTCTTCGATTTCAAGGCGTTTCGCGAAATCGCGGACATGGTCGGCGCGTATTTCATGGTCGATATGGCGCATTTTGCCGGGCTGGTGGCCGGCGGCGTCCATCCCAATCCCCTGAAATACGCTCACGTCGTAACGACAACCACGCACAAGACTCTGCGCGGACCGCGCGGTGGCATGATCCTTTCCAATGATCTTGACCTCGGAAGAAAAATCAATTCGGCAGTCTTCCCCGGCTTGCAGGGCGGGCCGCTGATGCACGTCATCGCCGCCAAGGCCGTTGCTTTGGGGGAGGCGCTTCGTCCCGAGTTCAAAACCTACGCGCAGGCCGTTGTAAAGAATGCAAAAGAATTGGCTTCAACGCTGGAGCACGAGGGGCTGGATATCGTATCGGGCGGCACGGATACGCACGTCATGCTCGTGGACCTTCGGCCAAAAAAGGCGACGGGCAAGGCCACGGAAAGGGCGCTGGATCGTGCCTTCATCACCTGTAACAAGAACGCCATTCCATTCGATACCGAAAAGCCCGCAATTACCTCCGGCATTCGACTTGGCTCGCCTGCAGGAACGACACGCGGATTTGGCCCTGGCGAATTTCGCCAGATCGGCGCGTGGATTGTCGAAGTGGTTGATGCGGTCGCACGACAGGGCGAGGCGGGCGATCCCGAAGTAGAAACGGCCGTTCGTGAGCGTGTGCTTCGGCTATGTGAACAATTTCCGATTTACGAGCAGATGGGAGTTTCCTGACCCATGCGGTGTCCCTTTTGTGGTCATGAAGACAGCCAGGTGAAGGACAGCCGTCCAAGCGACGACAATTCGGCCATCCGTCGCCGTCGCCATTGCCCAGCTTGCGGAGGGCGCTTCACTACGTTCGAACGCGTGCAGCTTCGCGAGTTGATCGTGGTGAAAAAACACGGACGGCGCGAGCCGTTCGAGCGTGACAAGCTTGAGCGCTCCATTTCACACGCGCTACGCAAACGCCCGGTAGAGCCGGAGCGCGTGGATCGCATGATCACCGGGATCGTGCGCCGTCTCGAGAGCATGGGCGAAAACGAAATTTCATCGAATGTGATCGGCGAGTTGGTAATGCAGGCGCTGGCGAGCCTCGACAAGGTCGCCTATGTGCGGTTTGCATCCGTGTACAAGAATTTCCGCGAGACGAAAGATTTCGAGGAACTGATTGGGTCCCTTGAAAACTCCGACAGAGATTAGGGCAGCGTTACGGCTGCTTCCGCAGTTCCTGATGGGTCACTCCGTCACTCGACCATTCAAGAATGGCTGTGCGTTCCGGCGATTTGAGTCGCGCCGTGCCCGGATGGTCGAATGGGCTCGATCCTTCAGGGCTTTGAAATTTCGCTTCGAACGCCTGCCTGCCCGAAGCGCAAAGCTGCGCAGTTTGTGACGGCTTGCCGGGAACCAGCATCGGCAGGCGCGCCTCCGTTGTCCCGGTCGCGCGACTGCCGTGAAAATTCAGGCTGTTCAGGAGATAGAGCTGCGGGTTGTTTTCCAGGTGCTTCACATGGCCATGTTCAATCGGCAGTCCGGTGGAGAAGAAAAAGTGCCACGATTGTGTGATTGAAGAGCCCGTCTGCACGCATCCCGCAGTAAACTGAATGGCGAGGTCGCTCAGCGCAAGATGGCCCTGAGCGTCGCTGACCACATCGAAGCTGATGGCATTCCCATCGGCCGTGTGGCCGCTATAGGCGCCGACTTGTTGCAGTGCAGCCGCCTGCGCGATCGGCAAAAAGCAGGCAAGCGAGGCCGAAGCCGTAAGCAAACACAGGCTTTTCACACGGGCGTTCATCGCGATCCCCTGAACATTGGCGGCCTTACCCATACACCAACCGCCGTGAAAACGGAATGTTGCCAAACATACTGGCAGTTTCCCGTTAAATCCACATTAAGCTTGCTCCATGACCGATGCCGATTACATGCGCCACGCCTTGGGTTTGGCCAAGCGTGGTTTGGGCCGCGTGGCACCGAACCCGGCAGTCGGTTGCGTGATCCTGTCGCGAGACGGACGCGTTGTGGGCCGAGGTTGGACTCAGCCGGGAGGACGACCCCATGCAGAAACTGTGGCGCTCGGGCAAGCGGGGAGCGATGCCGCGGGTGGCACCGCGTATGTGACGCTTGAGCCGTGTGCCCATCTGGGGCACACGCAGCCATGCGTTGATGAGTTGATCCGTGCAGGCATCAAACGTGTGATTGCTGCGGTCGAAGATCCCGATCCGCGTGTGAAGGGCAAAGGGTTCGCGATGCTTCGCCGTGCTGGGATTGATGTCATAGTGGGCGTGCTTGAGGCAGAAGCCGCTGACCTCAACGCTGGATTCTTTATGCGGATCAACGCGAACCGGCCTCTCGTCGTGCTCAAGATCGCGCAAAGCCGGGAGGGAAAAACAGTTCCACCGGCGACTGAGAGCCGCTGGATCACTGGAAATGAATCGCGGCGCTTTGCGCATCTTTTGCGTGCGCAACACGATGCCATTCTGATCGGTGTTGGGACCGCTATTGCCGACGATCCAGAACTGACTTGCCGCTTGCCCGGACTGGGAGATCGTTCACCTGTTCGGGTCATACTGGATACGCATCTGCGCCTGCCGGTCACCGCGAAAATCGTGCGCACAGCACGCGATATTCCAACGCTGCTATTCACCACAGCGGATGGAGGCGACAATTTGCGCTCGCTGGGTGTCGAAGTGCTTCGTGTGATGCATGACGAGAGAGGCATGCCTGCGCTAAAGGCGGTGCTGGGTGTGCTCGCCGGGCGTGGCTGCACGCGCCTGCTGATTGAGGGGGGCGCGACCATGTGGTCACAATTCTTGCGGGAAGGTCTGGCTGACCGGCTGGAAATCTTCACAGCGCCCGTGGAGATGGGCGAATACGGCACCGGTGAAGTCTCGCTGCTGGCAAGACTAAAGGCGAGCTACGTGCAGACCGGCCGAAGAGTGCTCGGTTCGGATGTGCTGGAAAGCTACGCGATGACAGCGTAAGAACGCGCCATGTTTACAGGAATCGTGACTGATCTGGGCGAGGTGCGCCGCATCGAAAAGCGTGGCGACACCCACATCGTGATCGGCACGAACTATGAGACAGGTGAAATTGAACTCGGCGCCTCCATCGCGTGCTCCGGGATTTGTTTGACGGTCGTCGATAGGGGCAGAGGCGGTGACGGCTGGTTCGCCGTCACCGCCTCAGCCGAGACTGTTTCCAAAACTAACCTCGGAGAATGGGCGGTAGGATCAGTAGTCAACCTGGAGCGTCCTGTGCGCGTCGGCGACGAGTTGGGCGGGCATATCGTCACCGGCCATATCGACGGCACGGCCAAGCTCATCCGCCTCGCGCCAGAGGGCGAATCCACGCGGATGCTGTTCGAGGTGCCGGCTAAACTTGCGTCACTCATCGCGCCAAAGGGATCGATTGCGGTCGATGGCGTGTCGCTGACAGTGAACGAGGCGAACGGTGACCGTTTCGGCGTCAATGTTATACCGCATACACTGAAGGTGACGAGCTTCGGGCAGTTGAAAGAAGGCTCCCATGTGAATGTCGAGGTTGATCTTCTCGCCCGGTATGTTCAGCGATTGTTGAAAGCATGAGCATGTTTCGCGGGTACCTGTCCTCCATCGAAGAGCTAATCGAGGAGGCACGTAACGGACGCATGTTCATCCTCGCGGACGCGGAGGATCGCGAGAACGAAGGCGATCTCGTTATTCCCGCGCAGATGTGCACTCCGCAGACAATCAATTTCATGGCCAAACACGGCCGCGGACTCATTTGTCTCGCATTGACGCAGGAACGGGCCAGTCAGCTGCAGATCCCGATGATGACGCAGTTCAACGGCACACCGCACCAAACTGCGTTCACTGTTTCTATCGAAGCGAAAGAGGGTATTTCGACAGGCATTTCGGCGCACGATCGCGCACATACGATTTCGGTCGCGATCGATCCGACCAAGGGTCCGGATGATATCACGGTGCCCGGCCACGTGTTTCCGCTGGTGGCGCGGGAAGGCGGCAGCCTTGTGCGCGCGGGCCACACGGAGGCCGCGGTCGATATCGCGCGGCTGGCTGGTCTCTATCCCGCAGGCGTTATCTGCGAGATTATGAATGACGATGGCACCATGGCGCGGCTGCCGGATCTCGTCGCATTCGCGCAGCTGCACGGGCTGAAAATTGGCACCATTGCCGATCTCATTGCCTATCGCCGCCGTTACGACCATTTCGTCGAGCGTTCGGTGGAAGTGCCGTTCCAAAGTCACAATGGCCGGGACTGGACGTTGCGCGTGTACATCAACACCCTGGAATATGCTGAGCACATTGCGCTGATTAAAGGCGATATCACTGGCTCGGAGCCGGTATTGGTGCGGATGCACGCCATCAATGTGTTCAGCGATATTCTCGATTGGGCGCAGCACGAGCACGATGTACTCGGCACGGCGATGCGCATTATCGGCGAAGCTGGCAGGGGAGTGGTCGTGCTACTCCGGCAGGCGCGCCCCACTTTCGTGACCGACATGCTGGTGCGCCGGCCACAGGAAGAAGTAGACCGGCGCCGAGTGAAGGAAATTGGCGTCGGCGCACAGATACTCCTCGATATCGGTGTAAAAGAGATGATCCTGTTGACGGATACGCCGGAGAAGAAGGTGGTGGCGCTGGAAGGATATGGACTCAATATCGTCGGCACGCATCCGATCCGCGGCCTGCGCAAGGAAGCTCGCGCGTGAGTCCCCGCATCCTCATCGTTGAAGCCCGCTTTTACAAGCACATCTCGGACGCGTTGCTGGGTGGTGCGAGTGCAGCTTTGGAGTCGGCCGGTGCGAGTTTCGAGCGTGTCACCGTTCCGGGGGCGCTGGAGATTCCGCCGGCCATTGCCTTAGCCGCCCGAGCCAGCATGGAAGACACAAATCGCTATGATGGTTATGTTGCACTCGGCTGCGTCATCCGCGGTGAGACATATCATTTCGAAATCGTCGCGCACGAGTCGGCGCGCGGCTTGATGGAGTTGGGATTGCGCCATCTCTGCATCGGGAACGGAATTCTCACGGTGGAGAACGAAGGCCAGGCCCTCGTGCGGGCGGCGCGGGATCAGTTGGACAAGGGCAGTGATGCCGCGCGCGCTTGTCTGGCGCTCATCGCACTGCGCGCCAGGTTTGGGAGCCAAGCATAATGGCGCAGCTGGCGAACGCAGGTCGGCATGCAGCGCGGCTGGCAGCAGTGCAGGCGATCTACCAGATGGAATTGACCGGCGACGATGCGGAAACAGTAGCACAAGAGTTCTGTGAGCACCGCTTCAATAAAATCGAGCACGAACAGGGTGAACCGGATGAACTTTTCTTCTCTGATCTGGTGCGCGGGGTGCCGCACCATCAAGTGGAAATAGACCGGGCAATCGCCGATGGTTTATCGGAAAACTGGAAATTACAGCGCATCGATTCCATTCTGCGCGCCATTCTTCGGGCCGGTATCTATGAACTCGTTGCCCGGAAAGATGTCCCCACCAAGGTGGTGATCGATGAATACCTGGATATTGCGCATGCGTTCTTCGGGGGCGATGAACCGGCTTTCGTGAACGCTCTGCTCGATCGCGTGGCGCGCCGGAAGCGGGCAGTGGAATTCGGAGAAGCTCCGCCGGATGATGAACTCCGGTTCTGAAAAGCAGCGCCCGGGCGAATTCGAGCTGATCGCCGAACTTTTCGCGCCACTTGCGACTGCCCCCGGTGCTTTCAAGCTGACGGACGATGCCGCCGTTATAACACCGCCCGCTGGCCATGATCTCATCGTCACGACAGATGCTCTCGTTGAAGGCGTGCACTTTTTCGCTAACGATCGGCCAGACCTTATCGCGAAAAAATCCTTGCGGGTGAATCTGTCTGACTTGGCGGCGAAGGGCAGCACGCCGGCTGGCTACCTGCTTGTGCTTTCCCTTCCAGGCCGGATCGATACCGATTGGCTTCGCTCCTTCGCGCACGGATTGGCACAGGACCAGCGGGAATTTGGAGTCTCGCTGCTGGGCGGTGACACGACGGCGACACCGGGAGCGTTAACCGTCGCCATCACGGCTTTTGGTCATGTTCCGGCCGGCAAGACGATTCGCCGTTCCGGCGCGCAAGTTGGCGATCTGATCTACGTGACCGGGACATTAGGCGATGCCGGCGCTGGCTTAGCCTGTCTGAAAGAAGAGGGCGGATCACCTTCCGCCGCAGACCGCGAATATCTTGTTCACCGTTTTCAGGTACCCGAGCCGCGAATGCGGCTGGGAGCGGCTCTGATCGGCTTGGCGTCATCCTCGCTTGACGTTTCCGATGGCTTGCTCGCCGATCTCGATCACATGGCTGAGACTTCAGCTGTGCGTATCGAGGTCGAGGCAGCGCGCCTTCCGTTTTCTCCAGCGCTACAGCACCTGTGGCCCGATGAAACGCAGCGAATGCTCCAAGCCGCGACGGCGGGCGATGATTACGAAATCGCCTTCACAGCGCCCCCGCACCGGCGGGAGGACATAATGCAAGCAGCCGTGGACACCGGCACGACGGTTTCCGAAATCGGACGGGTTGTCGCTGGCAAAAGAGTAGCGCTACTGGATTTCAAAGGTCACACAATCCCGGTGAAGTGCCCAGGATACGTCCATTTCTGATCCGATAATTTCCTTTCATTCGGCGTTGCGTCCGCCGGAACCTTTTGGCATGTTCCGCCGCCCTTCGCGCCCCATCGGCGCGCAAGGCCGGGGCACGCGCGTCCTTTGTGGGCCCGTCCAGCTGCAAAACCGATTGGAGAAGCGATGAGCGTTCAGCTTTTATTGGTGTTGGTCTGTGGCGTTTTGGCCCTCGTTTACGGTGGGGTCACCATTGCTTCCGTCCTCAAGCAGAGCGCCGGCACCCCCCGCATGCAGGAAATAGCAGCGGCAATCCAGGAAGGAGCCGCCGCCTACCTCAACCGTCAGTACAGCACAGTCGCGATCGTTGGTGTGGTGATCTTCATTGTGGCTTTTGTGATTTTCGGCTGGCAGGTGGCTGTAGGCTACTTCATCGGCGCGGCCTTCTCGGGTGCCGCCGGCTATATCGGCATGAACGTTTCGGTGCGGGCGAATGTGCGCACCGCCGAAGCGGCACGCCACGGTCTAGCCGCTGGCCTTTCGCTTGCGTTCCGTTCGGGCGCGGTGACCGGCATGCTGGTCGTCGGCCTCGGCCTTCTGGGGGTTGCGGGCTATTACGCGTTTCTCCGCTACGGCCTCGGACTGGACATTAATGACGAAACCCAAGGCCGCATCGTCACTAACGCTCTGGTGGCGCTGGGCTTCGGCGCCTCGCTGATCTCCATCTTCGCCCGCCTTGGCGGTGGCATTTTCACCAAAGGCGCCGACGTCGGCGGCGACATGGTTGGCAAGGTGGAAGCTGGCATTCCTGAAGACGATCCACGCAATCCGGCCACCATCGCGGACAATGTGGGCGACAATGTCGGCGATTGCGCCGGCATGGCAGCCGACCTGTTTGAGACCTTCGCGGTGACGACCGTCGCCACGATGGTGCTCGCCTCGATTTATTTTACTGGTGCGCTCAAGTCTGCGCTGATGCTGTACCCGCTGACCATCGCCGGCACCTGCATCTTAACCTCGATCATCGGCACCTTTTTCGTGCGGCTGGGTTCCGGCAACAACATCATGGGCGCGCTGTACAAGGGCGTGATTGCGACCGGCATTTTGTCCCTGATCGCACTCTGGCCGCTGACGAACTGGATTGTCGGGCTGCACACCGTGCTCACCACCGAAACCGGCCGCGCCTACACGGGCATGGACCTGTTCTATTGTGGGGTGGTCGGACTCGCTGTCACCGGGGCTATCGTGTGGATCACGGAGTATTACACCGGCACCGGACGGCGCCCTGTCAACGTGATCGCCCGCGCCTCGGTAACAGGCCACGGCACGAATGTCATTCAGGGCCTCGCGATCTCCATGGAGTCCACTGCGCTTCCGGCGCTCGTCATCTGCGTCGGCATCATCGCGACTTATCTGCTTGCTGGCCTGTTCGGAATTGCCATCGCGGTGTCCACCATGCTGTCACTTGCGGGCATGATCGTGGCGTTAGACGCCTTCGGTCCGGTCACTGACAACGCCGGCGGCATCGCCGAAATGTCCGGACTGGAAGGCGACGTGCGCAAAACCACGGACGCGCTTGACGCGGTCGGGAACACGACGAAGGCAGTGACAAAAGGCTACGCGATTGGTTCGGCTGGTTTGGGTGCACTGGTGCTGTTCGCAGCCTACACGTCGGACCTGCGCTACTTCATCGCGCATTCCGGCACTTACCACTACTTCGCGGGCCTGACCGTGCCGAGCTTCTCGCTGGCGAGCCCATGGGTGGTAGTCGGACTGCTCATCGGTGGCCTGCTGCCCTATCTGTTCAGTGCCCTTGCGATGACGGCAGTCGGTCGCGCAGCTAGCGCGGTCGTCGAAGAGGTGCGCAAGCAGTTCAAGGAAATGCCCGGCATCATGCAGGGCACCCAGAAGCCGAACTACGCACGCGCTGTTGACCTGCTTACGCGTGCGGCCATCCGCGAGATGATCGTGCCCTCATTGCTACCCGTGCTGTCGCCGATCGTGCTTTACTTTGTCGTGAATGCGATCGCCGGCAAGGTTGAAGCGTTCAACGCACTTGGCGCGATGCTGCTTGGGGTGATCGTCACCGGTCTTTACGTCGCCATCTCGATGACGTCAGGCGGCGGCGCATGGGATAACGCGAAGAAATACATCGAGGATGGCCACTTCGGCGGTAAAGGATCCGAAGCGCACAAGGCGGCGGTGACGGGTGACACCGTTGGCGATCCTTACAAGGATACGGCCGGCCCCGCGGTGAACCCGATGATCAAAATCACCAACATCGTGGCGCTGCTGCTGCTCGCAACGTTAGCGCACGGAGTCTGATGAAAAGGGCGCGAGACAATGGTCTCGCGCCTTCGGTTCTTCGACGATCAGGGATAGCCGCCGGGGCCGCCTTGGCCTCCGCCGGGGTTTTGTTGCCCGCCCTGATTGCCGATCGGCACGCCCGGCGTTGCATTCATCAATTGTTGTAGGAAGGTCAGTTCGCGCCCTTTGGCCGGCGTTTCACGCGTTTCGAACGCCACCACATGCCCATCCTTCAAGCTATAGTGACGCAGGTCACGGACCTTGCCTTCTTTGTCGAAATGGATCGCCAGAATGGAGCGGTTTTCCACCCGCGGGTCGAAAAACGCGACCTGTCGCTCAACGCTGGAGATATAGTACCAGACATCGCCGCCGAACATGGCCTGCGTGGAAGGGTCACCCAGCCGCGCCTGCACGGTGGTTTTGGTGTCCGTTCCGGATTTGATGGAGGCTTCGCCGATCGGGTCTGGCAGATAGCCGCGCTGGTTGACGACAGGGGTGCAGCCGAGGATCAAGGCGGCAGACAGCACGACCAAGGGAATACGCATACCATGTCCTTCGCTCGTCCCCCGCGGCACCCTGCTACCCCCCGTTTTGCCTTCATGCAAGGGAGCACGGTTCCGTGCTGAAGGCTTCGCGCAAACCGGAGCGCACTGCCGGCATGGCGCGGCGGCTGTGTGCGGAGCTGATCACTCAGGCGCGAGCACCGGAATTTTTCCGGGTGCTTGGCGTCCCAGATACGATGGATGGTCGCTTCGATCTGGTTGCCCTGCATGCCTGGCTGGTGCTGGATCGGTTGAATACAAATCCCCCTCTGGCGCAGGCACTCGTCAACGAGATCTTTGTGAATTTCGACGAGGCGTTGCGGCACCTTGGCACCGGCGATATCGGCATGAATCGCCGCCTGAAGATAATGGCGAGCGCGTTTTATGGACGCTTACAGGCCTATCGCAGCGCTTTGTCAGAGGATGAACTTTGCGCAGCCATTCACCGAAACCTCTATCGCGGGTCAGAAGAGAGACGTGAGCAAGCCAAAGCCGTCGCGGCCTATGCGTGGTCAGCGCGATCTAGTCTTGCGTCAATAGACTTGACCGCAGGCAGACTGGAATTCAGTCCGCTACCGAATATGTAATTCACATGAAACCAGCGCCGCTTTCGGTCATCTATGATCTTGCCGATCTGTCGGACGGCGGGGCTGAGGTGTCGATTTCCGCAACGGATGAGCAACGCACCAATTTGGCAGAGTGGGCGGGAGTCGATTCCGTAGAAAGCTTCGAAGCGCACGTTGATCTACGGCGCAAATCGGCGACCCGCTTTACCTACGATGCCACGCTGATGGCAAACATCACGCAGAGTTGCGTGGTGACGCTCGAGCCCGTCCATGCGCAGCTCTCGTTAAACGTCGCACGGGCCCTTCACTTGGTGAAGTTGCCGCCTGGCGGCCAGTTCACTGAGCACGAACTCTCTGCCACCGCTGACGAGGGGCAGGAAGAGATCCAGGACCGCCACTACGATATTGCCGGGCCTTTGCTGGAAGAGTTCTCCCTCGCGATCGATCCCTATCCACGAGCGCCAGGCGTCGTGTTCAAGGCGCGAAAGGATAAGGATGCGCCGGAAAGTCCATTTGCTGCACTCAAATCGCTGAAGAAGGGCGGTTAAACCGAGGAATTGCCGTGTTTCTGCCCTTGAATCCTGAACCTCTTTCGGGTTCACTCCACCCCCTGTTTTTTCTCGCCATCCGGCCGGTCCGGCACCGATAGGTGTCGGCCGTTCCGATTCGGCACTTATGAAGGAGCGGCTCCGCCATGGCGGTCCCCAAGAGAAAGAAATCGCCATCCCGGCGGAACATGCGCCGGTCTCATCATCGCCTCACGCCTGCAGCGCATGTGGAATGCCCGAATTGTGGCGAGCAGCGCCGTCCCCACCATGTATGTTCGTCCTGCGGCCATTATGATGGCCGGGAGGCGGTAAAGGCGAAAGCCTAACTCGGAACCGCCACGTCTTTGGCGGGTCTCCCGCACGGGCTTGCGAGGCGAGGGTGGCCGATCTCACGGTTTCTGTTGATGCGATGGGCGGCGATGCAGGACCAGGCATTGTCGTAACGGCTTTGGCGCGTTCGGCGGTGCGCCACCCGACGATTCGATTCCTGCTGCACGGCGATGAGGCACAGCTGAAGCCGCTGCTCGCGCGGCGATGGGACAAGCTCTTGAGCAAGGTTGAAATCCGCCACAGTGCGGAAGTCGTGCGTATGGAGGACAAGCCCAGTCAGGTGCTGCGGCGCGGCCGCAATACCAGCATGTGGCACACCATCGAGTCGCTTCGGAAAGAGGAAGCGCAGGTCGCCGTTTCGGCCGGTAACACCGGCGCATTGATGGCTGTTTCCATGTTTCAGTTGCGTACCCTGGACGGGATCGATCGCCCGGCCATTGCCGCCCTGTGGCCAACCAAAAAAGGCCAGAGCGTCGTTCTCGACGTGGGCGCCAACGTGGAATCCGACGCGCAGCAGCTCGTCGATTTCGCGATCATGGGCGAAGCCTTCGCGCGCGCCGTGCTTGGTTTGGCACGTCCAACTGTCGGTCTGCTCAATGTGGGCGCCGAGGACATGAAAGGCCACGACGCCGTGAAGGCAGCGGCGCACATCCTTCGCGAAGTTGACTTGCCCATGGAATTCCGGGGCTTCGTGGAAGGTGATGACATCTCGGAAGGCTCGGTAGATGTGGTGGTCACGGATGGCTTCACCGGCAACATCGCACTGAAGACGGCTGAAGGAACAGCGAAGCTGGTCGCGGGATTCCTGCGGGCGGCGCTGCGCCGCTCCTTTTTCGGGCGCCTCGGCGCCGTGATCGCCAGTGGCGCCCTGAAGACGCTTCGCCGCAAACTCGATCCGCGCGCCGCCAATGGCGGGATTTTCCTTGGCCTTAATGGCATCGTGGTAAAGAGCCATGGCGGAACGGATTCGGTTGGATTTGCGAGCGCGCTCGATATGGCAATCGACATGGCCCAAACCGGCGTGATGGCGAAAATCGCCGCCGATCATCAGGCGTTCATCGCCAGCAGCGCGGCGCCGGCCGCGCTCGCGAGCGGGACAGCTGGCGCGTGAGCATCATCCGCGCACAGGTGATTGGTTGCGGCGCTTACCTCCCTGACCGGATTCTCACCAACGCCGAACTCGCCAAAGCCGTTGACACCAGCGATGAATGGATCGCAAGCCGCACGGGTATTCGGCGGCGTCACATCGCAAAAAACGGCGAAACCACCGTCGATCTGGCGGTCAAAGCTGCCGAGCGCGCGACGGCCGACGCCAAGATCGGCGCACATCAACTTGATCTCATTATCGTCGCGACCACCACCCCGAACGAGACTTTCCCGTCGGTTGCCACATCCGTTCAGGCGCGGCTCGGCATGACGCGTGGCGCAGCCTTCGATGTGCAAGCCGTCTGTTCCGGCTTCATTTACGGCCTTGCCGTTGCCGACAATTTCATCAAGGCCGGGCAGGCGAACACCATTCTCCTCATCGGCGCCGAAACCATGTCGCGCCTGATGGACTGGACGGACCGCACCACCTGCGTACTGTTCGGCGATGGTGCGGGCGCTGTGGTGCTGCAGGCCGGCGGCGGCAAAGGCGATTCGACAGACCGCGGCGTGTTCAACACCAAGCTCTATTCCGACGGCCGCTTGCACGATCTGCTCTACGTCGATGGCGGCCCATCCACCACCGGCACCACAGGACATCTGCGGATGCTGGGCAAGGAGGTGTTCAAGCACGCCGTCATCAACATCGCCGATTCCATTGAGGCTGCGGTGTGCGATAGCGGCGTGACCGTTGCCGATATCGACTGGTTCGTGCCGCATCAGGCCAACCAACGCATTCTGGATGCGACCGCCCGCCGCCTGAGAGTTCCGGCGGAGCGGTTCATCTCCACCATTGCCGAGCACGGCAACACGTCCGCCGCTTCGGTGCCGCTGGCGCTGGATGTGGCTGTTACGGATGGGCGGATCAAGCGCGGCGACCTTGTTCTGCTGGAAGCCATGGGCGGCGGGCTCACCTGGGGCGCGGCGCTGCTGCGCTGGTAAGGCGACGCCTCAACCTTTTTCGCTATCCCTTTGTTGACGCGACATTCTTTGGCTCCTACCTTTCCACCTGAGTAGGGGAGTCGTGCCATGAGTACGGATACTTTAACCCGCGCCGATCTCACGGAAGCGGTGTTCCAGTCGGTGGGCCTGTCGCGCCATGAATCGGCGCAAATGGTTGAGGACATGCTGGAGGAAATTTGCTCCGCCTTGGCGCGCGGCGAATCCGTGAAGCTTTCCTCGTTCGGGACTTTTGCCGTGCGGCAGAAGGCGCAGCGCACGGGTCGCAATCCGAAGACGGGTGATGAAGTGCCGATCGCACCGCGGCGTGTGCTGGTGTTTCGCCCGAGCCATGTGATGAAAGCCATCATCAATGGCGAAACCCCGGAGCCCGAGGCCGAGGAGTGAGCGCCGTTCCGGTGGCGCTCGCCACGAAATCTCCGGAAGCCTTTCGCACCATCAGCGAAGTCGCGAACGAACTCGATTTGCCGCAGCACGTGCTGCGTTTCTGGGAATCGCGTTTCGCGCAAATCCGCCCGGTGAAGCGGGCGGGAGGACGGCGGTACTATCGACCGGAAGATATCGATCTACTACGCGGCATTCGCGTGCTGCTTTATACCGACGGTTACACCATCAAGGGCGCGCAGAAAATTTTGCGCGAGCAGGGTGTGCGGCATGTGGCCGAGCTTGGCAGGCAGGCATCGCGCGCGGGTGCCCGGAAAGCGCCGCCGCCCGTCGAGACGCATGACAAGCCCCGTTATGCCCGCGCGGCGATTGCGCGGGTGCAGGAGGCGCATATGGATTTGCTCTCTCCAGTGGAAGAGAAGCCCGAGCTCGACAAGACAGCGCGGATAAAGCTCGAAGCGCTGCTGCGGGAACTCACCATGCTGAAGACGGAGCTGCGCGCCGCGCGCGAGCGCGTGCCGGCGCGGTAGCTGGCCTTTCGTTTCTCCGGCACGACGCGGACTCCCGTCATCGAAGCGCGACATCAGAAAAATTTCCATTGGAACCTCTGAAGATTCGGAGCGGAATCCTGCCATCCATTTCGTCGTGGCCGGGCCCGACCCTGGCCGTCCGTCGCGCGAGCATCCGCGAGCGATGAGGTGTAAGCGCCGACGCGCCCGTGATGGGTGACCGCCTCAGAGGGTGGCCCGGTCAAGCCGCGCCATGACAATAGGGCGTGAGAAGCGGGCGCGCTGCTAATTCAGCTTGGTGCCGAGGTCGTTGATGCTGTTCTGCACGAGGGCGCGGGATTTTGATTCATCCAGATGCGCGGCGATGATGCGCTCGGCGGCGGCAGCGGCGGCATTGGCGGCGGCCTCGCGGATTTCCAGCATGGCGCGGGCTTCGGCCTGCGCGATCTGCTGCTCGGCCAGCTTGGCGCGCCGCTCCATCTGCGCCTGAAGCTGCGCGCGCGCTTCGGCGGCATAGCGCTCGGCCTCTTCCTTCGTTTCGCGCAGGATGTGCTCGGCTTCCGATTTCGCGGCGGATGCCTTCTGCCGGTAATCCAGCAGCACGGCTTCCGCCTCTTTGCGGATCTGGCTCGCCTGCTCGAGTTCCTTCGCAATCGCTTCAGCGCGGCGGTCCAGCGCGGCGGCCAGAAACGCCGGCACGCGCCAATAGAGGAAGAAGGCGATGACGATGAGAAGGCCCAAACCTTCCCAGAAATCCTCTTCCTTCAGAATGTGCTTGATGAATTCCATCGTCTTACGCCTTCACCACGTCGCGCACGGCGGCCGCCGCTTCCGTGCGGCTGACAGTATCGCCCGTCAGCCGATTGACGATATCCACGACGGCTTCCTCAGCGGCCTGGGTCACATGCCAGCGTGCCTGCCTTTGCATCGCGGCGATGCGCTCCTGCGCTTCGGTGGTCTTGCGGTGCGCTTCGGTATCGGCACTAGCCTTGGCGCGCTCGAACTCGTGCGCCATCTGGGTACGCGTCGCTTCTGAGGCGGCGCGCGCCCGCTCGCGCGCTTCCAGGATCGGTGCCTGATACGCAGCGGCCGCATGCTCCGCCTGCTTGCGACTCTCTTCCGCCTTCGCAAGCTCGGTCTGGATGCGGCCCTTGCGTTCGCCGATGACGCCACCGATCTTCGGCACCGCGACTTTCCACATCACGATCAGCAACGCCACGAACGTGACCGTCAGCCAGAAAATCTGGCTGGGGTAGGTCGAGACTTCAAACGGCGGAAAGCCGCCGCTCTTGTGCTCGGCGGTGGTGCCGGTGGTGGTCGCGGGCTCGGCCATCGGCGCCTCAGGTGAACAGCAGGATCAGCGCGATCAGCAAGCCGAACAGGCCCTGCAGTTCGCAAAGCGCATAGCCGATGTACAGGTTGGTGAACTGCGTGGAAGCCGCACCCGGATTGCGCAGCGCGCCCGAGATGTAATTGCCGAACACCACGCCGATGCCGATACCGGAACCGACGAAGGCGATCGTCGCAAGGCCTGCGCCGATCTGTTTTGCTGCAACGACGTCCATGAACGTAAATCCCTCTTAGTGGTTGTCGTGGAGATGGAGAGCTTCGGAAAGATAGATGCAGGAAAGGATGGCGAACACGTACGCCTGAAGAAACGCCACCAGGAATTCGAGCGCGGTAAGACCGACAATCAGCACTTCCGGCGCCGCCGCCAATAACGTGTAGGCGCCGCCCGCGCTGCCCAGCGTGATGACGAAGCCCGCCATCACCTTCAGCATGGTGTGTCCCGCCAGCATGTTGGCGAACAGACGCATCGAAAGGCTCAACGGGCGCGCGCAGAACGAGATGAACTCGAGCAGCACCATCGGTAGCATGATCAGCAGCGGGGCCTTAATCACGAACAGCTTCAGAAAACCGAACCCATGCCTGACAAATCCGGTGACGATCGCGGTGAGGATGACAACTGCCGTCAGAAAGAAGGTGATGGCGATCTGGCTTGTGACGGTGAAGGCGATCGGCAGGAGGCCGAATCCGTTGCAGAAGAGGATGAACATGAAGATCGTGAAGATCAGCGGGAAAAACCGGAACCCCGCCGGACCCGACGTCATGTCGATCATGCCGCCGACAAATTCGTAGGACAGTTCCGCCAGCGATTGCGCACGGGTGGGCACCACACGGCCCTTGTTGACCGAAAGGATCAGGAACAGCGACAGCGACACCACCACGACGATCATCCAGAGCGCCTGGTTGGTGAAATAGATGGGGTAATGGCCGATGTGAAACAGCGGAGCTTGCGCCCACGACACCGGCTTCACCTCGAACTGTTCCATGGGATTGATCGCCATGGATCTATCGCTCCTTGTCTTCTTCTTCAGCGGCGCGCGCCGCGGCGGCGGTCCGCTCGGTAATTTCCCTGGAGGCGCGGTTCACGTTGACGATGCCCGCGCCGGCCCCAAGCATGAAAAACACAATCGTCAGAATCGGACGTGTCTTGAACACCCAGTCCAATCCCCACCCTATCGCCGCTCCCACGATCACGGCCGAAACCAGTTCGGTCGCGAAGCGGATTGCGACTTCCCCCGAGGTCGGCGCGTTTTTCTTTGGCGGCGGAAATTCATGCCGCTTCAGGGCGTCGATTCGGTCGCCCAGCGCGCGCAAATCGTCCGGTTCGGGAGCGTGCTCGCTCATATTTTCCCCGGCTCTGCTCGTGATGGAACGCGCCTTCGCGGGCGTGACTGAAGGCGCGCGGAACATACGGGCGAGGCGGCGTTCCGTCAAGAATTGGAACGTGCCGCTAAGTGGCTGATCCGTTTACAGAAAACATACCGCGGCGAAACGCGCACGCAAGATTCTGTCGTACTGGAGTGACTTGAGCAAACGCGGATATTTCACCTCCCCCTGCGCGGCCTGCGCGGGGAGGTCGAAATGTTTGAGCTTCAGCGAAAACATTTCGGGTGGGGGGCAAACCTCAACGGAAAGTCCCCACCCGGAGCATTTCTTCGCTCCGCTCGAAACACTCCGACCTCCCCGCGTAGGGGAGGTGAAAGAAGCGATGCAAGCCGAGCGCGGCTATTCCGCTGCCACGACCTGCTGGGCCTGGGCGAGATTGACCGAGACAAGCTGGCTCACGCCGCGCTCGGCCATCGTCACGCCAAACAGGCGATGCATGCGGCTCATGGTGAGCGCATGGTGGGTGATGACGAGGAAGCGCGTATCTGCCAGCCGTGTCATCTCATCCAGCAGATTGCAGAAACGCTCAACATTGGCGTCGTCCAGCGGCGCGTCCACTTCGTCGAGCACGCAAACGGGCGCCGGGTTCACCAGAAACACCGCGAAGATCAGCGCCAGCGCCGTCAGTGCCTGCTCTCCGCCGGATAAGAGCGAGAGATTTTGCAGCCGCTTGCCCGGCGGGCGCGCGAAGATTTCCAGGCCTGCCTGCAGCGGATCGTCCGATTCTGTGAAGGTGAGCTTCGCTTCGCCGCCCTGAAACAGCTTGGCGAACAACGACTGGAAATTCGCATTCACCTGCTCAAAGGATTGCAGCAGCCGTTCGCGGCCTTCGCGGTTGAGGCTTTGAATTCCGCGTCGCAGCCGCTCGATGGCGCCATCGAGATCGGCGCGATCGGCGGTCAGCGTGTTCAGCCGCTCTTCCTGCTCGTTCGCCTCTTCCTCGGCGCGCAGATTGACCCCGCCCAGTTGCTCGCGCTCGCGCTTCAGTTTCTCGACGCGTTGCTCTGCGTAATCCAGCGAGGGCAGTTCGTGGTTATCGCGAATGTCGGCGATCTCGTGCAGCGCATCCGGCGTGGCATCGAGTTCGTCGCGAATGCGGGCTCGCAATTCTTCCAGCCGAGAGGTGGCGGCCTCGGACAGCGCCTGGGCGCGGGCGCGGGATTCGCGCGCTTCCGACAACGCCGCTTCAGCGCCCTTCACTGTCTTATCCGCTTCGGCCAGCACATTTTCGGCCGTGGCGCGCGCATCGGCGGCCTGGTTGCGCGCGCTGTCGGCTTCGGCAATGGAATCGAGGAGGGCATTGCGCCTGACGGCGATTTCGCCAGGCCGCGCTTCGGCAACGATCAGTTCGCCGCGCAAGTTTTCCCGCCGGCGCGTGTGCTCAGCAATCTGCTCGCTCGCGCTCTGACGGCGCAATTCCCAGCGCGCGCGTTCGCTGGTAATGGCCGCTATTCGTTCGGACCGCGCATGGGCTTCGCGCGAAAGCCTTTCTGCTTCGGCGCGGGCGGTGCTGTCGGCGGCGCGCGCTTCGACCGTTTCCGCGCGAGCTGCCGCAACAGACTCGTGCAATGCCACGCCGTCGCCCAACACAGCGAGCGCCTCATTCGCGTGGCGTTCGGATTCGCTGGCCGCATCGTGCGTCTGCGTGAGGCGGCGAATTTCCGCCTCCAGGGATGCCAGTTGCGAGGCGCGCTCTGCCGCGGCCCGTGCTGCCTTCGCCGCTTCCGCTTGCGCGGCAGCCAATGCAGCGCCGGCCGACTGATACGCGCTTTCCGCAGCGCGCGATTGCTCGCGCGTATCATGAAGCTCGGTTTTGGCGCTGGCATAGGCTTCGAACAACGTCGCCCGCGTTTCTTTTGCAGTTACGATTTCATTTTCGAGCGCGACAAGACGGTTACGTTGTTCGAGGCGCACCGCAGCGGCGGAGGGCGCGTCAGCAGACGCCGAATAGCCATCCCAGCGCCAGAGGTCGCCGCGCGGCGAAACCAGCCGCTGCCCTGCGTGCAATTCACGCTGCAGGGTTGTTCCCTGATCCGGGAACACGACGCCCGTCATGGCGAGGCGCCGCGCCAATGCCGCCGGTGCTTCGACGAAACGATTCAAGGGCGGAATGCCATTGGGGAGCGGGGCGGCGTCCAGTTCGCCCAGATCGCGCCAGTGATGCGGCGCCGCTTCGTCCACCGGTGCTTCAATATCGTCGCCAAGCGCAGCGGCAAACGCGGCTTCGTATCCGGGCTGCACCGTTACGGCGTCGATCAATGGGGGCCACAGATCTTGTGCCGGACGCAGCAACTGGGCGAGAGCGGAGGCTTCCGCGGAGAGGCGCTGCACTTCGCGTTCGGCCTGCTCCAAAGGCACGCGCGCGGCGTTCTCCGCCTGCTCAGCGGTCTCCATTTTAGCGCGCAACTCGGTGAGTGCCTGCTGCGTAGTTTCGACTGCGTGTCCCGCTTCTTCTGCCGCAGCTTCCGCGAGCTCCACATCGGCGGCAGCGGATGCCGCAGTGAGTGCAGCGTCGAGATTGCCTTGCGCTTGCTCAAGTTGCTGGCCGGTGCTCTGCACCAGCGCCGCGGCGATATGGCGGGTGCGTTCCTGGCCGCTTTTCTGCGCATTCCATTCGGCAAAATCGGCCGTGAGGCGTTCAAGGGCGCGTTCGCGTTCTGTTAGCGCATCGGCACACTCGATCGCACGGCTTTGCGCGTCCGCGAGTTCGGTTTCGGTGCGGGCAGACGCTGCTTCCAACCCGCTTGCTTCATCTTCCAGCGTCGCGATTGCGGCTTGGGCATCGGCATCCAGCGTTCGTTCGCGCTCAAGATCCTGCTCCGTTTGCGCGAGGCGCTGGCGCAGGCGCTGTGCTTCTTCGCGCGCGCGAGTTTCTTCGGCATCCAGTGCTTCGCGCGCCAGTACCAATCTGTGCAACGCCGCCGAGCGTTCCGATTCGGTCTGCCGCAGCGGTGGCAATCCGGAGGCCGCGTCGGCCTGCGCCGTGGAAGCAGTCGCCGCCACATCGGCGCGTTCGGCAACTGCCGACGTCGCGGTGTTGAAAGCCGATTCAGATTCTGCCAACTGCGACTGCGCCGCCGACCAGCGCAGATAAAGCGTCAGTCCTTCCGCCTTTCGGATGAGCCCGGAGAGATTGCGATAGCGGGAAGCTTGCCGCGCCTGCTTGCGCAAATTCTGCAGCGCGCTCTCGACTTCGCGAATCACATCGTCCAGCCGCGCCATGTTGGCTTCGGCGGCCCTGAGGCGCAGCTCGGCCTCGTGCCGCCGCTGATGCAATCCGCCGATACCGGCCGCTTCTTCCAGAATGGCGCGGCGGGCGAGAGGTTTCTGGCTGATCAGCAGCCCGATCTGCCCCTGACGCACAAAGGCTGTCGATCCTGCGCCGGAGGAGGCATCCGCAAAGAATAGCTGCACGTCGCGCTGGCGTACGTCTCGGCCGTTGATGCGGTAGACGGACCCGGCCTCCCGCTCGATGCGGCGGGAGACTTCGATCATGTCGTATTCGTTGTAGGCGGCAGGCGCGCTGCGGTCGCTGTTGTCGATGAACAGCATCACTTCGGCCGTGTTGCGCGCGGGCCGCCCTGCGCTCCCGGCGAAGATCATGTCGTCCATCTCGCCGCCGCGAATCGAGGTGGGGCGGGTTTCGCCCATCACCCAGCGGAGGGCATCGAACAAGTTTGATTTGCCGCAGCCGTTGGGGCCGATAATGGCGGTTAGTCCCGGCTCGACGAAAAGCTCCGTCGGCTCCACAAACGATTTAAATCCGGAAAGTCTCAGCCGGGTGAATTTCACGACGCATTCATCCGGATAGGGTGGAAGGCGGTCAGGCCGCTTTCTTCAGCTTGGAATCCAGGTAATCCTTCAGCTCCTGCCAGTTGGCGAAGATCGGGTGCACGTCCCCATTGACGATGAAGGTCGGGGTGCCGTTCACGCCATAGCGCGTGTTGGCGTCCTCGCCGACCTTGGTAATGCGCTGCTGCGCCGCCGTATCTCCGATGCACCGGTCAACCTCTTCCGCACTCATGCCGGCGATCCGTCCCATTTGCACGAGCGCCGCGTGCACGTCGGGAATCTGGTAGCCGTCCGGATCCCATTTGGGCTGATTCCGGAACAGCAGGTCAATGAATTGAAAATAGTTATTCGCAGGCAAACAGCGCGCCATCGATTCGGCCGCTACATCGACCGAGCTGAGCGGGAAGACCCGGAATACGTAATAGACCTTACCGGTGTCGATGTAATTCGCCTTCAGCCGGGGGAAGAATTCCTCGTTGAAATGGGCGCAGTGGGGGCAGGTGGGGGCGGCGTACTCCACCATCGTGACAGGTGCCTTGGGGTTCCCCAGAGTGCGGTCATTGGCCGTGACGGTGACTTTGGCGTCGCCGGAGGCGTCCGCCGTGTCCTGCGGCGTTCCGCCGTAGAAAACGAAATAGGCGGCCACGGCCACCGCAATGATGGCAATGCCCACGATGGCATAAATCCACTGCTTACCTTTCACGGGCTGGCTCCCAACGCGTTCGACGGAGGTGCTTGTGGCAGAGGCGGGCCGTTCGTTCAATCCGGAGCGGGGCGGCCAACGCGCCGTCGCGCGAGTTTGATGAGGGCTTCGCGCACCGGCTCCGGTCCTTCATAGGCAAGGGCCGGATCGCCCGGCCCGATTTCGCCAGAGGAGCGCGCCCTCCGGCCGGGTTTGGGCCGCGTGACCAATGGTCCCTGAATAAAGCGGAGCCGCGCAACCGCCTCGCGGCCCAGCCAGCGATTGATTCGCTCCAGCAAGGCGCGGCTTTCGTGTTGAAGGAACAGCGCCGCAGCCGGCTCGGCCTTGAGGGTTAGAACGCCGCCCGCGGCGCCTTCGCTCAGTTTCACCGGCTGGCATAGCCGGGCGACCTCCGCACCGGCGATATCCGGCCAGCGGAGCACCAGAGCGGGATCGCGGAACCCTGCACGGGCGAAAATATCCGCACTCAGGGACACGGCGCCGCGCGCCACCGCTTCGCTGCGGTTGCGGCGCGGGGGCGGTGCCTCAGGTGTTTTTGCGTCTTGCGCCATGGCGGAAATTAAAGTCTGGAACAGGAATGTCCGCGCGGCAACGCTCCCGAATTCCCGAATCGCCCGCCGCCGCGCTGCTCGCCTGGTACGATGTCCATCGGCGTGTGCTGCCGTGGCGGGCGCTGCCCGGAGAACACGCCGATCCCTATCGCGTCTGGCTAAGCGAAGTGATGCTGCAGCAGACCACGGTGCAGGCGGTTGGCCGCTACTATCACGAATTCCTGAAACGTTGGCCGACGGTGCAGGCGCTGGCTGCGGCGCCGCAGGATCAGGTGCTCGCGGGTTGGGCCGGGCTTGGCTATTACGCGCGGGCCCGCAACCTGCATCGCGCCGCGAAAGTTGTTGTGGATGAATTCGGCGGCGAATTCCCGGCCGGCTACGAACAGCTGAGGAAAATCCCCGGCGTCGGCACGTACACAGCGGCCGCGATTGCGGCGATCGCGTTCGATCTCCCGTTTCTCGCCATGGATGCCAATGCCGAGCGGGTACTGGCGCGGCTGTTTGCGGTGGAGGAGCCGCTGCGGAAAGCGAAGCCGGTCTTGCGCGAATTGGGTCAGCAGCTGGTGCCGCGCACGCGGGCGGGAGATTTCGCGCAAGCCATGATGGATCTGGGTGCTACGATTTGCACGCCGAAGAAGCCGGCCTGCAAATCCTGCCCGGTGAGTGTGCATTGCGAAGCATTCCGGCGCGGCATTCAGGAACTGTTGCCGGTGAAAGGCGAGAGGGCTGTGCGGCCGCTGAAACGTGGGGCGGCGTTTGTTGCTCGCGATGTTTCCGGCGCGGTGCTGCTGGTGAAGCGGCCGGAGAACGGATTATTGGGCGGCATGCTGCAACCGCCACTCGGTCCGTGGACGGAAGAATTTCCTTCAGGCGAAGCGGCTCTCACGCAAGCTCCCTTTCCCGCGAATTGGAAGAAGCGCGTCGGCATCGTCCGCCACGGCTTCACGCATTTCGAGCTGGAGATAGAAGTGTACGTGGCGGAGGTGAGGTGCAAATCAAGTGGCTCTCCCCCCGTTCACGGGGGGAGTACCGCCGAAGGCGGGGAGGGGGGCGGCAGCTCCCGCCCCCTCCACCATCCTTCGCGTGGTCCCCTTCCCCCGCTGCGCGGGGGAGGAACCTGGGTTGCAGAAGCGGACTTACCAACCGTCGCGTTGCCGACGGTGATGCGCAAGATTATCGCGGCGGCCCTTTCCTGATTGTTTACCAACCCTCGCAATTCGCCACCGCGGCGGATGACTTCCGCGCGTCCAACGCCATATCCAGCGCCGGGAGGGCTGCATCCGTGTTGGCAAGAAAACTGAGAGCGCGGAACAGATTAAGCGAAGCTCAGGGACATCGCTGCTGCTACTGCGGGATTCGTTTGACTGACATCCCGGGCCAACACAATTCCACTACGCTCGAACACCTTGTTCCGAAGGCCGTCGACGTGTGGAACGGCGACATCAACCTTGTTGTGGCCTGTATGCTCTGCAATCAGGGGCGCGGCACCATGCTGGTCACGTCCTATTTTGATTTGGTGAAGAAACATGGACGCATCGAAGCCCATCGGTTGGGGCGACGATGGCAGAAGGGCGATCCGCAGGGTCTTCGTGAGAAGGCTGTCTCTCAACACCTACGCGGTACTATGTACCGCGGGCTTGCTGAAGAATATCGCAAACGCAACATGACTCTCACAACATCCCCGATAGAAACGGTTTCTGATCAGGTCAGCGCCGCGCGGAGGCGCTGACGCAACAGATCGATCGGCACCAGCGAGCCGTTCTGTTCGTAATGCCAGAACATCCAGCCGTTGCAGGCGTCTAACCCCTGCACGTGCGCGGCGATGCGATGGATGGAGCCGGTAGCATCGGCGCACACCAAAGTGCCGTCGGCGCGAACCTTGGCGCGGTGACGCTTGGTCGGGCTCATCACCACCGAGCCGGGTGGCAACAATCCCTGCTCCACCACCCAGCCGAACGGAATGCGCGGCTCAACACGCTTGGATTTCGTGACCTCCACCGCGTCACTGCTCAACGGCGCCACTGCCGCGATGCGCTTGCGGGCGAGCGCGGCATAGTCGGGATCGCGCTCAATGCCGATGAAATGGCGGCCCAGCCGCTTGGCGACCGCGCCGGTGGTGCCGGAACCGAAGAAGGGATCGAGGATCACATCGCCGGGTTTGCTGGATGACACGATCACGCGATGCAGCAGCGCCTCCGGCTTTTGCGTCGAGTGCGCCTTGTTGCCGTTGGCATCCTTCAGCCGTTCGCCGCCGGCGCAGATCGGCAGGGTCCAGTCGGAGCGCATCTGCAGGTCGTCGTTCAGCGCCTTCATCGCTTCGTAATTGAAGGTGTAGCTCTTCTGGTCACGCGATTTGGCCGCCCAGATCAATGTCTCATGCGCGTTGGTGAAGCGCACGCCGCGAAAGTTCGGCATGGGGTTGGTCTTGCGCCACACCACATCGTTTAAAACCCAGAAGCCCAGATCCTGCAGGATGGCGCCGACCCGGAAGATGTTGTGGTAGGAGCCGATCACCCACAGGGCGCCGGTATCTTTCAGCACGCGGCGCGCAGCGGCGAGCCAGTCGCGGGTGAACCGGTCGTATTCCGCGAAGCTGGAGAACTGGTCCCAGGCATCGTCGACGGCATCGACTTTGGAATTGTCGGGCCGGCGCAGCTCGCCTTCGAGCTGCAAATTATAGGGCGGGTCGGCGAAAATAAGATCGGCGCAGGCCTCCGGCAGGGCGTTCATCGCCTGCACGCAATCCCCCACGATCACCGAATCGGCAGCACTTTCGATTGGAAGAACTCCCACCGCCCACCCCGTTCTTATCCACAGGGCGGGCACACTGATTCGGCGGAGTCCACAGGTCAAGAGTCTTGCAGAGTCAAATCGTTAACGGCGAGTCCTCACAGCTTGCACAGCCGATTCACCTCCCCCAGCGCGGGGAGGTCGGAGCATTTCGAGCGGAGCGAAGAAATGCTCCGGGTGGGGGGAGTGCTTTTTGGTCAGCCCCCCACCCGAAATGCCTCCGCTGCGCTCCGGCATTTCGACCTCCCCGCGTTGGGGGAGGTGAGGATCAGGCAGCGTCGGCGACGGGCTCGACCTGTGTGAGCGTGGCCAGCACGGCCGATGAAGCATCCGGATAGAGCAGGCGGTGGACGGGCGCGAAGCTGCGGCGATGATGCACACAGGGCCCGAGGCGGTTCAGCGCCTCGATGTGCTCTTCGGTGGAATAGCCCTTGTTGGTGAACCAGCCGTAGCCGGGATGCTGCTGGTGCAGCGCCATCATCATGCGGTCGCGCGTCACTTTGGCAATGATGGAAGCAGCGGCAATCGATACCGAGCGCGCGTCGCCGTCGACAATGGTGTCGCACGGGCAGGGCAGCGCCGGCGCGTCGTTGCCGTCCACCAGCGCAAACAATGGCGCGACCGCCAGCGCCCGCACCGCGCGCGCCATGGCGAGATGTGTCGCCTGCCGGATGTTGATGAGATCGATCTCATCCACGCTGGCTTCGCCGACGCCCACCGCGATGGCCATTTCCAGGATGCGCGGGAACAGCGTTTCGCGGTCTTCGGGCGTCAGTTGCTTCGAGTCGTTCACGCCTTTGGGAATGCGCTTGCGTTCCAGAATCACCGCCGCCGCAACCACCGGCCCCGCGAGCGGTCCACGGCCGGCTTCATCCACGCCGCAGATGGGACCGGGCCGGACTTTCAGGGCGCGCGACTCGAAAATGTAATGCGGCATGCGCGCGATCCTGACAGATCGCACGGCCAGCAGGAACTGCGGCCCATTGCGCTATCCACACGAAATGTCGGTTAGCGTTCGCGCAGCAGATTCTCAAAAGACAGGGTGAGCAGCAAGAGCCCGCAGGCAAGCGCCAGCGGTGCCGCTCCCGCCAATGCGGGCGCCAGGCGCGCGGCGGTTTCCGAAATCGACGGCACGGGAAGCAACCACAACAGCGGAAGTGCCGCCAGGGCAACGACAATCCAGGTGACCGTGGCGTCGCGGCGCTGACGTGAAGCAAGCTGCGTGGTGATACGCGCGGAAAACCCGTTGTCCGCCACATCCTCCAGCCGCTGCGCCAGCAATGCGTCGAGCGGATCGTTCATGACGCGGTCTCCCACATCTGCAGCATCGTCTTCAGCTTCTCGCGGCCGCGCGACACATGAGATTTCAACGTTCCAAGGGGGATCGCAAGCGCCACGGCAGCTTCCTCATGCGTCAGTTCCAGCGCAAAGCACAGGGTTAGTGCTGCGCGTTCGCTGTGCGATAAACGCGCCATGGCCTTTTCCAGATCGAGGCGCAGCGCGCTGGCCGATTCTGGTGAGGGCGACGAAATATCCCCGTCTTCCAGCGGTTCCAGCTTCCGGCGTCGCGCCGCCATCAGATAGCGCGAGTAGGCAATCGCATACAGCCACGAAGCGAACGAGCCTTCGCCGCGCCATGCCGCGATCTTGCGGTGCGCTTCCAGGAATGTCTCCTGCGCCAGATCGTCGGCCAGCGCATGATCGCCGCGCGTCATGCGGCGCAGGAAGCCGCGCAGACGCGACTGATGTGCGCGTACGAGCGTGGCGAAGGCGTTTGTGTCCCCCGCCGCAGCCCGCTGCGCCAGTTCCCCCTCGCTCATGGCAGCCGATCATAGCGCCTCACTTGGGCAGCGGCTTCCGTTCAGCGAACCAGCCCAACAGCCGCGCCACGCCGACCATGAAGGGAAAAATCCCGACCACCGGCAGCCAGCCCGGCACGTTGTCGCCGTCGCTGAAACCATTGGTTCCCAGCGCCCAGAGAAACACCGCCAGCGCCACACCGATGCACATCAGGAAAATGGCGGATTGCACCGGTGAATAGGTTCGTCCGTAGTGTCCGTAATGGCCGTTGGTCAGCAGTTCCGGCGGGACGGGCTGGCCCTTTTCCACCATAGCCTCGATCAGGCGATGGCGGCTGGCTCGGCTACGGTAGCCGAAATAGCTGGTGAAGAAGACGATGAGGACGATCGCAGCCCAGAAAATGATGGTCGACTCATAGCCGTGAAAGACAAGCATGGATGCCTCCCTTCGTGTTTTCGCGAAGGGGTGATGCAGCTAATGCCGCTTCTGGATGCAGCAGCAGAAAAGTTTTTCGCGCCGCGCGAAATAAAATTGCGGAATTGAATCGGCGATATTACACTGGCGCCGTAACAAGGACCGCTGCTCAGAATAAGCAGAACCGTTCGAGTCTGTTGCGCGACGCGTCGAATGCAACCCGGACTTAATTTGACGACCGGCTATGGAAGATGGCGAAGGCGGCTCTCAAACCGGAAGGAGCAAATCGTTATGAAAGTCGCAACTGTAGCAGCCAGCGCCAGTATTTTGCTTACTGCATCTATCATCGGCGAGATTGCACAAGCCAAGCCAACTTACACGATGCTAGATGCTGGCACCACGGCCGATGGTATCAATGACTCTGGTTTCATAGCTGGGACGGCGGGGTACAGTCGGGGTTTTGTACGGGCTCCGGACGGGACGATGATCTACTTCGATGCCCCCGGAGAGATTAGGGTGTCGGCAATTAATGCCAGCGGCGCGGTCATTGGATATTATGGGGACGGAAACGAAATAGGTTTTGTTCGCGAACCTGACGGAACCCTGACGGAGTTCGAAGCGCCAGATGCCGGACACGGCGGATCTGGGTACGGTACCTGGGCGACAAGTATCAATTCGTCTGGCACCATCGCTGGAGAGTACGCTGACAATAACGGCGCGGTGCACGGCTTCGTGCGCACGGGAAATGGAACGATCACAGAGTTTGATGTGCCGCAGTTTTATACCACCACGGCGAACAGCATCAACGATAGTGGTACAATTGCTGGAACCTATTCAGTTCATCGACTATTCGCCACAGCTTCATACGAACGGCTCAGGGGCAGATAACGACGTTCGATGTTCCCGGCGCAACCTATGGAACCGTTGCTACTGGCGTTAATCAAAGTGGCCAAATTACCGGCTATTTCACTGTTAGCCCCTGGTCTCCGCCGCAGGGATTCATTCGAGCGACTGACGGAACGTTCACCGCATTCGAAGCGGGTAGCTACCCGAAAGGGATAAATGACAGTGGAGATGTAGCGGGTAACTACGTGCCAAACGGCATTAGGGGAGTAGGATTCTTTCGAAGGCCAAAGGGAAGATTCCAACATTTTAGAGTTGGAAGACGGACAGCTATAACGGGCATTAATACAGCTGGAAGCGTGGTGGGCTCCATAACGGTCAAGTTCGACAAAAAATATACTTCCTACGGCTTCATCCGAACGAAATAGGGCTTCGCGAGCCTCTTTTCTGCCGGTCACGTCTCCTATCTTGTGTTCCTAATCACACGCACCGCCATGAATTGTTTTGGGGGTATCGCGACCATTCAGAGCAACGCCAGCTGGTCTCCCGGTTGCGACGGCTTGTGGAATTTGGAGAGATCGAGGTGGCGGTCGCGGCTTTCCTTGTTCAGCCCGAGCCGCCGCGATGCAAGATAAAAGCGCCGCGCGATCATTTCCGCATACGGCCCGGTGCCGCGCATGCGGGTGTGCCACTGGCTGTCGTAATCCTTGCCACCGCGCATGGAGCGCACCAGCGACATCACGTGTTTGGCGCGATCCGGCACATTCGTTTCCAGCCATTCACGAAACAGGTCCTTGATCTCGAGCGGGAGCCGCAACAGCACATAGCCTGCGGTTTCCGCGCCCGCCTCGACACCGGCCGCCAGCACGTTCTCCATCTCGTTATCGTTCAGCGCCGGGATCACCGGCGCGAACATCACGCCCACCGGCACACCGGCGTCTTTCAATGCACGGATGGTTTCGAGCCTGCGCGGCGGGGTGGCGGCGCGCGGCTCCATCACGCGCGCGAGCTTGCGATCGAGCGTCGTGACGGAGAGCGCCACCCTCACCAAACCCAGTTTTGCCATGGGCGCCAGCAAATCGAGATCGCGCTGGATAAGGGCCGATTTCGTCACGATCCCCACCGGATGCCTGAAATCGTACAGCACCTCCAGAATGCTGCGCATGATGCGCATCTTTTTTTCCAGCGGCTGATAGGGATCGGTGTTGGTGCCGATGGCCAGCGCCTTCGGCACATAGCCGGGTGACGCCAACTCCTTCGCCAGCAGCCGTGCGGCATCCGGCTTGGCAAACAGCTTGGATTCGAAATCGGCGCCTGGCGAGAAACCGAGATACGCGTGCGTCGGCCGCGCGAAGCAGTAGATGCAGCCGTGCTCGCAGCCCCGATACGGATTGACGGATTGCTGGAAGGAAATATCCGGCGAATTGTTGCGCGCGATGATGGTGCGGGTGGTGTCGATCGTCACTTCCGTTTTCAGCGGCGGCGGCTCGTCATCTGCCGGCGCGCTCCAGCCATCATCGAACAGCACCCGCCGTTCGCGCTCAAAGCGCCCCGAGGCGTTGGAGGCGGCGCCGCGCCCCCTCAGTCGCCGTGGATCGGCGGTGATGTCCAGTACCGCTGTCATGAGAACAAATGTGGCTCATGCGTTAGAACAAGTCAAGAACAAAATCGCGGAAAGTTGCGATTTCCGTTGCGCATTGCGGGTTCGGATACGAACCCGGCGATGCAACGATGGCGGTGCGGCAGAGGAGTTGGGGTGGCAAATGCGCATCGCAGGTATCGGTCACGCGGTCTTTGCCGCGACCATGATCGCGGTTGGGATTGCCGGGTTGATCGAAGGCAATTTCGTCCAGCTGTGGCTGCCGGTGCCGAAGGCGCTACAGGCGCACGAAGCGCTTGCTTACGCGTGTGCCATCGTTGCGCTGGCGTGCGGCGCCGGACTTTTCTGGCGGCGCACCGCTGCAACAGCCGCCCGCGTGCTGCTCGTGTGGCTTCTGTTATGGACGCTGGCGTTCAAGGCGCGCTTCATTGTGTCGGCACCTCTCACCGAAGGTTCCTACCAAAGCTGCGGAGAGAATGCGGTGATCGTGGCGGGCGCGTGGGTGCTCTATGCGTGGTTCGCCACCGGTTGGGACAAGCGGTATCTTGGTTTTGCGACTGGCTACAGCGGCGTGCGCATCGCCAGAGTGCTTTACGGTCTCGCGTTGATCGCGTTCGGCCTTTCCCACTTCTTCTACCTCGAATTGACGGCGCCGCTGGTGCCCGGCTGGCTGCCCTGGCATGTGGGCTGGGCGTATTTCACCGGCACCACTTACCTGGTCGGGGGCGCGGCTGTGCTCATCGGCGTTTATGCGCGATTGGCCGCCGCGCTATCTGCATTGCAGATGGGATTGTTCACACTGCTGGTTTGGGGACCTATGGCGGTGATGGGAACGCTATCGCCGTTTCAATGGGGTGAGTTCGGCGTTTCCTGGATATTGACGGCCGCTGCATGGGTAGTGACGGATTCATACCGCAACTGCCACTGGCTTGCAGCACGCCCGCACGCTTCACGACTTGCATTCGGGCATTCGCGCTAGGATTTCTGATCGTGCAAGTGCCGCTTGAAAGCCAATGTGCTGTTAACGTCAGATCTTGGTGTGGCGCAATATCCGGGCGCGATTCGCAAAGTATGAAAAGAGCGGCCGTTCAGCGGCACGCAGCCGTTGCGCGTTAACCTGTGCACACGCTGCGTTTTAATCAATTCACCAAATAATGCCTTGCCGCGAGATGGAAACACGGTGACAATAATTTTCGCCGGATGGTTTGCCGGCCCAGGAGTCTCTGTGATGCGGAAAACTTGTTTGGCGGCGACTGCGGCGGCCGGCTTTTTCTGGGCGGTGTCTTCCGCTCAAGCTATCGCGGTACTGGTGCCAATCCCGACAGTTCCGGGCAGCGCGCGCACATATGTCACGGCGATTAACAACAAAAACCAGATCGCCGGCGATTTCACGACGCCGGATGGGTTCTATCACGGCTTTGTTGGAAAGCTGAACGGGAAATACAAAAGCTTCGACGCGCTGAGCGGGCAGACCTTCGTCGATCGCCTGAGCGATGACGGCTACATCACCGGCCTTTCGAACGTCGCAACGGATGACTGTCCCGTTTTCGGTTGCCAGTATCTCAGGAGTCCGGATGGCACCATCAGCGAAATCTACAAAGGCAAGAAAATTCTCGATGGAATTCCGGGAGCGATTCTGCCCGGTGGCTCATTTGTAGGTCAATATACCTACATAAACAAACGCAACCAGGTCTTCTTCCGCGGCTATTACGGGCAGCTAACAACGTACACGTCCGATCTGACTCTGCCCTTCAACACGGATCGCACAAGCCCCCGCGGCTACAACAGCGCAGGAGCTGTCGTCGGCTATTTCCGCGACCTTGACGGCGGGGGAGACTATCCGGGATTCGTGCTGCAGGATGGCACAGCGACAGCCGTACAATATCCGGACCCGGACGCCTACCAGACATCATTTCAGGCAATCAACAAACAAGGCCTTGTTGCCGGGTACTGGACGGATCAGAACGGCGCGGTCAGCAGCGCTTTCCTCTACCGTTCACGTACTGGCAAGTTCTTGCCGATTGTAGCGAAACACGCCACGTCTGTTTCCGCCAGCGACATCAATGACGCCGGGCTGGTCACGATGCTCGTAGACAACGTGTCGTACCTTTATTGCCCGAGCAAAAGGAAATGCCCGATCCGCACAGGCGCGCTCGAAATTCCGGAAAAATGGATCTCCGCGCCAAACACGGTGCGAACGCGCCTCTGCGAGCACGATTGCAAAGCGCCTGCGCGTCAGACCCGGCGTGAAGGATAGCTGCAGCGACTCCCTGAACGCGACCGTGCGAGCGGTTTACCGCAAATAATATCGTTGCGGCTGCTATCGCCATCTCTATGATCGCGCTTGGGCAACAAGGGGTATTTCATGAGAGCGAGTTTTCTAACCGCGCCGTTCGCGGCAGCTGCATTCATGGTGTGTGCCTTCACCGCCGCTGAAGCGGGTGTGCTGGTGCCGCTGCCGGCAGTGCCGGGCAGCGTCAGCACCTACGTTGAAGCCGTAAACAACCACAACTTGATTGCCGGCAACTACAAGACGCAGGATGGCAAGTTGCGTGGCTTCGTCGGCACGATGGGCGGCAACTATACGACATTCGATGCGCTGAGCGGCAATACTGGCGTTCGAGGCCTGAATGATGACGGCTACATCACCAGGATATTCTGCAGTAGTAACGCAGGATTGCCCGTTTTACGGCTGCGAGTTTCTGCGCAAGCCTGACGGCACAATCGTACCAGTCAGGAAAGGTGGGAAGCCGCTTGACGGAATCGCCGCGCAGATCATTGCTCGTCAAAAATTTGTTGGGCAATACAGCTACACTGACGATGAAGGTAACCTTCAAGTTTCGGGGGAATACGGAAAAAGATCGAAATATGTTTCTGATTTTGGCCTGCCACCAGAGTTAAAGAGT
Organism: Rhizomicrobium sp.; assembly: GCA_036269195.1. Lineage (GTDB taxonomy): Bacteria > Pseudomonadota > Alphaproteobacteria > Micropepsales > Micropepsaceae > Rhizomicrobium. The sequence continues at coordinate 378,043 of DATASO010000012.1, read as the reverse complement.
GGGCTGACCGCTCCCCGGGGCCTCCAGCAGAATGGTACCGTAACGGGCTGGTTCGCCCACCAGAACGGGACGCATCCGCAAAGCGGGTTTGTTGCGCGTGACGGTGTTGCATCGGCATATGACGATCCCGATCCTAACGCTGCAATAACGCAATTCGAGCACGTGAACAAGAAAGGGTTGATTGCTGGAGCTTGGTACAATTCCGGCCAAACGACCTCTGGCGCGTTTATTTTCGATAGCCGGCGCGCGCGCTTCAAGCCGATCGATGTGTCCGGCGCCACGCTGCCGTTTGCATCAAGCGTCAACGATGCGGGGATTGTAACGGTGGGTGATGGCGACGGCTCTTCGTACATTTACTGCCCGCATAAGAAAACATGTCCGCTGCAAGCCGGAGCTATTGAAATTCCTGAGCGCTGGATCGCAGCGCGGCCGGTTGCAATCCGTGCATCGTCGCTAAACCACGCATCCCATCCTCTGCCGCGAGTAGGCCGTCAACTTCTGAAGGAATCTGGTCTCCAGTTCTGGCACTGAGTTCTGTCCGGTATTGGCAGTAAGGAACGGGAAGGCGGCGGCGTTCGTTTAGGTCCCGCGCGAGGCGTTTGTCTCGCCAGAGCAGGGGCAGGATCCGCGCTTGGCGATTTCACGCATTCGGGAAGGCTTGCCGTATCCGCTCGGCGCAGGCTGGGACGGCAACGGCACCAATTTCGCGCTGTTCTCCGCGAACGCCACCAAAGTGGAAGTGTGTCTGTTCGATTCCGGCGGCCAAGACGAGATCGAGCGCGTCGAGCTGCCGGAATACACCAACCAGATTTTCCATGGCTATCTGCCGGAGGTTGGGCCGGCAACATTCTACGGCTACCGCGTCCACGGGCCGTATGAACCTGCCGCAGGCCATCGCTTCAATCCCAACAAGCTGGTGCTCGATCCCTACGCGCGCGCACATGCCGGGCAGCTCACCTGGGACCCGGCTGTCTTCGGATACCAGATGGAATCTGGCGACGATCTCACGTTCGACGAGCGCGACAGCGCACCCTTCGTGCCGCGCTGCGTGGTGGTTGATCCCAATTTTGACTGGCGCAGCGGGCGGGAAGGCCGTTCGATTCCGTGGGATCGCACCATCGTCTACGAAGCGCATGTGAAGGGCTTCACCAAACTGCATCCGCAAGTGCCGGAGAATCTGCGCGGCACCTATGCGGGCTTCGCCACACAAGAAGTGGTTCAGTACATCAGATCGCTCGGCGTCACCTCCGTCGAGTTGCTGCCGATCCATACCTTCATCGACGGGGATTTTCTGCTGGAGAAAGGCCTCCGCAACTATTGGGGCTACGACACGATCGGTTTTTTCGCGCCCGATCCGCGTTACGCCGCCGACGTTCCCAACAGCTTGCGCGAATTCAAGGAGATGGTGGCGCGCCTCCACGAAGTGGGCCTCGAGGTAATCCTCGACGTCGTTTACAACCACACTGCCGAAGGCAACGAGCGCGGGCCCACGCTCTCATTCAAGGGGATCGACAACGCGAGCTATTACCGGCTCGTCCCGGACGAGCCGCGCCGTTACATCAATGACACCGGCACCGGAAATACCGTCAATCTTAGCCACCCCCGCGTCATCCAGATGGTGATGGACAGCTTGCGCTACTGGGTGGAGGAGATGCGTGTCGATGGATTCCGTTTCGATCTCGGCACAATTCTGGCGCGCGAACACGACGGATTCAACGAGCAGAGCGGGTTTTTGAAAGCGGTGTGCCAGGATCCGGTGATCGGCACCGTGAAGCTGATTGCCGAGCCGTGGGATTGCGGGCCCGGGGGCTATCAGGTGGGCGGCTTTCCGCCGGGCTGGGCGGAATGGAACGACAAGTTTCGCGATACGGTGCGCGATTTCTGGCGCGAGCAGGAACCGGCCGGCGCGTTGGCCGCGCGGCTTTCCGCATCGGCGGAAATTTTCAATCGCGAAGGGCGCAAGCCGTGGGCGTCGGTGAACTTCGTTACCGCGCATGACGGTTTCACGCTCAACGATCTCGTCAGCTACAACGACAAGCACAACGAAGCGAATGGCGAGAACAACAACGATGGCAATTCCAACAATCGCTCCTGGAATTGCGGCGCCGAAGGGCCGACAGACGATCCGGCGATCAATGAGCTCCGCGCGCGCCAGATGCGAAACCTGCTGGCCACCCTGCTGCTCTCGCAAGGCACGCCGATGCTGCTGGCAGGCGACGAGTTCGCCCGCACACAACACGGCAACAACAACGCCTATTGTCAGGACAATGAAATCAGCTGGCTCGATTGGGAGATCGACGACAAAGGCCGTCTGCTGACGCGCTTCACGCAGGCACTCACGGCGCTGCGCCACAAATATCCTATCCTGCGGCGCGCGCGTTTCTTCACCGGCCAATACAATGAAGAGCTGGGCGTGAAGGATGTTACCTGGATCAACGCCAACGGCGCCGAGATGATTGACGCCGAGTGGCGGGACCAGAACATGAAATCGTTCGGCATGCTGATGGATGGCCGGGCGCAGGCTACCGGCATCCGCCGCCGCGGCGAAACGGCCACGCTGCTGATGCTGATCAACGGCTATCACGATGTGGTTGTCTTTACCCTGCCGGAGTGCGCGGGCGGCCAAAGCTGGCAGCGGCTGTTGGACACGAACTTGCAGGAAGATGAGCAGCCCTTCTCCCTTTTGTTCGGTCAGCAATATCACTTGAGCGGCCGGTCGCTTCTCCTGTTGCTCCTGCTGACTGAAACTTCCTGAGCGTAGCGGCACGATCAGCGCAACAAAATTGGGCTGGCGTTTGCGTCTTGGTCTCGATAGTGTGCCGCCGCTTTCGAGAGGGGTGTGGAATGGCCATTCGTGGTCTGGCATTTGCCGGCGTTGCATTGTGCATGATGGTGGGGTCGGCTGCTGCCGGAACCGTCGTAAGTCTGAAGAATCAGGCGCCGGAAGGGGTCGATATTTCCTTTCAGCTGACAGATGGACGGGTGCTCGGCCAGTCTTTCAACGAACAGCACTGGTACATTCTCACGCCGGACAACAAGGGCAGCTATCAGAACGGTACCTGGACGCGTGCGGCCGATTTGCCGTCGAACTATGCGCCCTACGCTTTCGCAGCGTCCGTTCTGGCGGACGGCCGGGTTATCGTGCAGGGCGGCGAATACAATTTCGGAAACTTCGACCTGACAAAGCTGGGCCAAGTGTATGACCCGCAGACGAACAAATGGACCAAGCTGAAATCGCCCTTTCCCTACATTGGCGACTCCGGAGCGGGTGTTTTGGCGGATGGCCGGTACTTCGTCATGGAAAAGCTGAACAAGCAGATGGCGGCGCTCGATCCGTCGACCATGGCATGGACGAAACTGCCCACCAAGGGGAAGAACGACTTCAATTCCGAAGAAGGCCCTGTCCTGATGCCGGACGGCAGTCTGCTGGTCGTGGATGTGAAGAACGATCCGCATACTGAGCGATATTTCCCCGACGAAGGCGCATGGCACGATGCCGGCGATACCCCGCAGTCCCTCAAAAGCCCGCCGTGCTGCAGCTGTCAGCATTTCGGTAAGAAAAACAAATGCTATTTCCCGCCGGGCGAAACCGGACCGGCAATCTTGCGGCCGGATGGCACTGTATTTGCCGCCGGCGCCTGTAATCAGGGAGAACCTTGCAATAGCAACGATCACGGGCACACCGCGATCTATCATCCTGATACGAACAGCTGGACAGCCGGGCCGGACTTCCCGAATGGCGACGATGCGGGCGATAACTTCGCTTCATTGCTGCCGAACGGGAACGTTCTGGTGCAGGGCAACAGCGGCTTTGCGTATGAGTTCGACGGCACAAATCTGACGAGGCAGTCCAGCCCCACCAACGGCGAGAGCCTGATGATCCTGCCGAGTGGCGAGGTGCTTCTCGGCGGCGATGCGGTGTACCAGCCCACCGGCAAGTACAAGTCTGCCTGGCAGCCAACGGTCACCGACGTGCCCGCAAGCGTCAATCGCGGCTCAAGCTATCAGATCTCCGGCACCCAATTTAACGGACTGTCGCAGGCGAACGGGTTCGGCGACGAGTTGATGACGTACACCAACTATCCGTTGGTGCGCATCACCAACAACAGCACCGGTCACGTGTTCTATGCGCGGACACACGATCACAGCACCATGGGCGTGGCGACCGGCAATGCGACCGTCTCCACAAATTTCGATGTTCCCTCGGGAATGGAGACGGGCGCCAGCAGTCTGGTGGTGGTTGCGAACGGAATTCCGTCGCAGCCGGTATCGGTTACTGTGAACTAGCAGCAGCGCCGCCTGTCATGGGCGGCGCTGTTTTTTCATAGAGGGGTTGAAAATGGCTCGCATTATCATCGCATTTGTCATGTTGTTGGTGACGGGGGCCCTCCAGCCAGCATTCGCCACAACGAAAAGCACAGGGCCTTGCGCGCGACCTGCCGCGGGCAGCGAGGTATTGCCACCGCCTGACCTCTTCAGCAGCAATGGGGAGCTGAACGTCTCGCTCAATTACTACACCGCCGTGAGCGATGCCGGGATCACACTGTTCTGCTTCCAGACTCCGGATGGGACAGAATCGCCGACCCTGAACGTCAACCCCGGGGACACTATCAATATCACGCTGACCAATATGGTGCCGAACCCGCCCGGGGCACCTGCTGAAATCGTGTCGAACGACAAGAACAAGTGCGGCGCCAAGATCATGACACCGAGTTCAACCAATATCCACTTTCATGGCCTGAACACTTCGCCCCGTTGCCATAGCGATGAAGTGATCCACACGCTGGTGAACTCGGGGCAGACGTTCAATTACAAGATCAAGATTCCGAAGAACGAGCCGCCGGGATTGTATTGGTATCATCCGCACATCCACGGCGTATCCTCCCCGGCAGTGCAGGGCGGGGCGTCGGGCGCCATCATTATAGAGGGGATTGAGAACATTCAGCCGGCCGTTGCAGGTTTGCCGCAACGCTTGCTCGTGCTTCGGGATCAGCCGCTGCGCACTGTGATCACGCAGACCTCAACCGCACCCTTCTGGGATATTTCGGCCAACTATGTGCCGATTACCTATCCGGATTTTGTGCCCGCGATCATCAAGATGCAGACGGGAAGCAAGGAATTCTGGCGGGTTGCCAATGCGTCTGCGAATACCATCATGGATCTGCAGCTGATGTACGATGGCAAGCCGCAGGCCCTTCAGGTAGTCGGCTTCGACGGTGTGCCCACCGGCTCGCAGGATGGCAAGCGGCGGGGAACGATCATCACCGAAAAGCATCTGCTGATTCCGCCGGCCGGCCGCGCCGAATTTATTGTCAACGCTCCGGACGCCAGCGTGAAGCAGGCGAAGCTGATCACCAATCACATCGACAGCGGTCCCGCAGGCGACTATCTGCCGGCGCGGACGATTGCCGTGATTCAGACAACCAACAAGGCGCCGCGTTTGCGGAAAATGCCTCTCCCGAGTGCTGCGCCGCACAAGCAGCGCTTCGAAGATCTGTCGGATGTCAAGGTAACGGCAAGCCGCAAGCTCTTCTTCTACGAAGTTTATATCGAAAGCCGGCAGCCCCCTCCGGGAGGAAACGGATATCCGCCGGACAACGACAAGCACATGCAATTCTTCATTACGGTCGATGGCCAGCAGAACAAGGTTTACGATCCCGCCAACCCGCCTGCGATTACGACCAACAAAGGTGCGGTCGAAGACTGGACGATCGAGAACCGCACGACCGAAGATCATGAGTTCCACATGCACCAGATACACTTCCTGGTGACAGCGATCGATGGAAAGCCGGTGCCGAAGAACCAGCGGCAGTTCTACGATACTTATCCGGTGAAATATTGGGACGGTGTCAGCGAAACCTATCCGAGCATCACGGTTCGCATGGACTTCCGCGGCGCGGTGGTGGGGGACTTTGTCTATCACTGCCATATCCTCGATCATGAGGACGGAGGCATGATGGCGATCATCCGTGTGAACCCGCCGGGAAGCAAAGCCGAGGATGGGCAGGTGGCGCAGGGCGGCGGCTCGAAGCAGGTGCACGCCGCAAAGTAACGGCGCCTATTCGAGAAGATCGGCGCGGTCCGGGTGCCTTCGGAACCAGGAGCGCGCATAGGGGCATACCGGCGCAATCTTCAGTCGATGGTCGCGCGCGTAATCGGCGATTGCCGTCATCAGCCGGCCAGCCGTTCCCTTGCCGCGCAGCGGCACCGGCGCTTCCACATGCGGAATAACGATCGTGTCGCCGCGTCGCTGATAGGTGGCGAACGCCGTCAGCCCGTTCTCTTCCAGCTCGAAGCGTTGCTGCTGGGCATTGTCTGAAAAACTCATCGGCAGCCCAGTTCTTATGCGTCGGAAAGGTTCGGCGGCTTCGCCTGTACCCGCGGGGGCTCGTCGCGCGACATCCACGGCAGCATAAAGCCAATGGGCAGAATCCACGCCATGCCGACGATGGCATAATAGAGAAACTGCACCACCACATGGGCATGCGGCAGGATCCTCACCGCCAGCGCCATAGCCAGCAGGGCGTAGATCGGCAGCCAGAGCACGATCACCATGGCGCCGATCAGCTTTTTCGTGCGCGGCCTCAGGGCCATTTCTGACTTTCCGTCATTTTTCGCATGCCAGGGGCGCGACATTCTGTGCTATGATCGAAGCGCTTGGCATTCCCGGGAGGATGCAATGGAGATGCTACAGACGATTCATGGTGTTGCACCGGTTCGCAGGCAGGGCAAGCTTGTCAGTGTCGCCTTGGTCGGGTCGCTCCACGTCGCAGTGATTTACACGCTGCTGGTTGCGCTGGAGATCGTGCCCAATCCGACTAAGCCGCCGCCGATCATTCATGCCATCGTTCTCGACCAAACGAAAATGGCGCCGCCGCCAACTGTTCGGCTGCCTACCGTGGTGCTGACGCATCCGACGGCGCCGTCCAGTCGAACACCGCCGCCCATTGCCATACAGAATCTGCCAACTGCCCCGGCGACGATCACGCCGAATACTGCCACCGGTCCGAGTACTCCTGTTAAACCGGCAACGAGCTCTACGCTTCCGGTGCGTGCGATGGCTTCGACACACACCATTCCGCCCTATCCCCCGATGGCCGTGCGTTTCGGCTACGAAGGAACGGTGCGGTTGCGGATCGCCGTGGATCAGCACGGTAATGTCGTCTCCGCCGATGTGCTTGGCTCCAGCGGCCATGCCGATCTGGACGAGGCAGCGATCGGATGGGTGAAAGCGCACTGGCGCTACGAGCCCGCCATGCAGAACGGCAATGCCGTGTCGGCGGCAACGAATGCGGTCGTCACCTTCAGGCTGGATCGATCGCGCGGATAATAATTGAGAAGCGGCCGGTTAGCGCCGGCCGCTCTCGCTCAGAACCGCGACGAGGTGAGTTTCGTATCGGCGAGGCGCCAGACGGAAGCGAATTGCGCGCGCGTCTCCGCTGCTTCTTTAGCTTTGCCCTGCGCCTGCAGCGCCTGCGCAAGGCCGTACAGCGCCCAGCCATCGAGCCGATGCACGCCAAGGCTTTCGCGATAGACGGCCTCGGCTTCCGCAGGCTTGTGCGCTGCGAGCAACTCCGCGCCATAGATGTGGCTCACCGGTTGATACCAGTAATCCGGCTCGGTGTAGGGGAGGGCCTCATACAGTTCGTTCGCCTGCTTGAAGTGGAGCAGCGCCGCCGCGCTGCGGCCTTTCAAACGCGCGATTTCACCATCCGCCAATTCGAGCGCCACCTGCGCCATCTGCGTGCCGGGCATGGGAAAGGCATCAACTTCGGCGAATTCCTTGTTCGCAATCATCGCAGCGAGCGCATCGCGTTCTTTCGCCGCGTTCCTGAATTGGCGCTTGTTCGCATAGGCAAAGGCCCGTGCATAATGCGAGATCGCCACATCCAGCTTCAGGTCGGGCGAAGGAGTTTTCTGCGCCAGCGCCTTGTCCCATTTGCCGAAACGGATATCGGTGACAACCGGCACCAGCAGATAGAGCTGCACCGGCGGAAGCGCCGCTGCCATCGCCACGCCGGCCGCCGCCGCGCGCTGCAACCGCTGTCCGGCATCTTCCGCCGCCCGGTAGCGGCCCAGCATTTCGGATGACGTCCACAGGAAGTGGATGTTGTGGCTGTAATAGGCAAGGGGATAGAAGCCCTGCGCCTTGCAGGCCGCGATGTATTCCTCGTCTTTTAGCGCTGCGGCGGTATTCACCTTCACCGCATCTTCGTAGCGCCCAACGCGAAAATAAATGTGCGACGGCATGTGAACGATGTGCCCTGCCGACGGCATGAGCGGTTCCAGCTTGTCGGCGGCGGCTTCCGCACGCTCCGGTGTGGTGGAAGCTTCCATGGCGTGGATGTAGAGGTGCAACGCGCCGGGCTGCAGCGGCTCGCGCTGCAAAACGGTATCGAGCGTGGCATCGATTTCCGCGCCGTGACCTTTCGGCGTCTTGCGGTCCTCCTGCCAGTAATCCCAAGGCTGCGTGTCCATCATCGACTCTGCATAGAACACGCCGGCATCGAGATCGCCCGGATACTGCGCCCAGACCTTTCCCATGGCTTGCGCGAAGGTTTCGTCGAGCTTTGCGCGATCGGCATTGGGATCGGGCGAATAGCGCGCGGCCACCGCTTCGATCCACGCGTCTTCTTCTGGCGATGCATGCGGTTCCAGCGCGCGCGCCATCTGCGCGGCGGCTATCGCAGGCGCGTTGGCATCCGGCTGCATCGGCAAGTTGATGTTGGGGCCGAGGGCGAACGCCACGCCCCACCAGCACATGGCGCAATCGGGATCGAGCCGCGCCGCTTCGCGGAAGGAGCGGATGGCTTCCGCATGATTGAAGGCGAACAGGAGCCGCACGCCCTGATCGAAGAACGCCTGCGTCTGCGGATTGGTGGTGGTGATGGGATGATGATGATCGCCGTAGCCGGTGAGCACGGGCGCGCCCTGCTTGCCGGCTTCCGGATACACGGCCGGCATCGGCGGCAAGGTCATCTTCATGGCCATGCCGGAATCGGCGGCGGCCGGCATCGCCATGCCCGCGTGATCGTCTGCTCCGTAGGCGGATGAAAGAATGGCGGATGCGGCCAAAAGGCCAGCTGCGAATTTGAGTGTGTTCATGATGCCCTCCCCGAACCGCATCAGCATGCGGCGATTTGGGCCACCGCTCAAGCCGCATGGACGGGACAGGGTGAGAGCCGGTATCAGGCGGCCATGATCGCGATAGCCGCCCCGCAGCCCGTGAGTTTCTTTCGGTCCCGCCGCGCCGTGGGAATCTGGCTGCTGGTCATCGCGCTGATGATAGCAGGCATGGTGGTGATCGGTGGGCTGACGCGGCTGACCGGCTCCGGCCTGTCCATCACCGAATGGGATCCGGTGTTGGGCGCGATCCCGCCGCTGTCGCAAGCCGACTGGCTTGCCGCCTTCCACAAATATCAGCGCATTCCGCAATACATTCGCGAACACCAGGGCATGACCCTGGCGCAGTTCCAATTCATCTATTGGTGGGAGTGGACGCACCGTTTGCTGGGGCGGCTGATCGGTTTCGCGTTCCTGCTGCCGTTTCTGTTCTTCGCGTGGAGCGGCGCGATAGGCCGCAGAGATATTCCCCGCATGATGGTGCTGTTTGCGCTTGGCGGGCTGCAGGGCTTCGTTGGCTGGTGGATGGTGGAAAGCGGATTGGAGACGCGAGTCTCCGTCTCCCAATACCGCCTCGCCATTCACCTTGGCGTCGCACTGCTATTGTTTGCTGCCATTCTGTGGACGGCATTTGAGTATCTAAGAATACCCTCTCCCCCTTTGAGGGAGAGAGGGCAGGGTGAGGGGGCTCTCGGAAGTCAGAACTCAGAAGACAGAAATCAGAAAGAGATGCTGATGCAGTGCGGTTCTGACTTCCGACTTCCGGCTTCTGCTTTCCGGAGTCCCCCTCACCCCAACCCTCTCCCCCACATGCGTGGGGGCGAGGGAGTCACTCTTGCGCGCGCACTCCCCATCCTCGTCTATCTGCAAATGCTGCTGGGGGCGCTGGTGGCGGGATTGCATGGCGGGCTGATCTACAACACCTGGCCGTCGATGGACGGAGGCTTTCTGCCGGAGCATCCATTCTTTTCATCGCCGTGGTGGATCAACTTTTTCGAGAATCCCGGCTTAGCGCAATTCGATCACCGCATCGGCGCCTACATCGTCGCCCTCGCCGCGATTGCCGTGTGGTGGTCGGCGATGCGATCGAGAGTGAAGGGTGCTGCACGGGCCAGTGCCTACGCTATTCTCATTATTACTTTTGTGCAGATCGCGCTCGGCATTGCCACCTTGCTGAATCAGGCACCGATCCTGTTATCCGCGCTGCACCAGCTCACTGCGCTGGCACTCCTCACCGCCGCCCTCTGGCACGCGTTTGAAATCCGATCCGCGCGACTTAGCGTGGTGATGTGATAAAACCGATCTTGCCCACGCCTTCCCGTTGCATGATCGCGACCACTCGCGCGACTGCTTCGAAACGTGCATTTGACGCCGCCTTAACATGCACGTCCGATTTTATAGCACGGGCCCGCCTAAGCTTCTGGATCAGTTCCTTGTTCGATTTCATTGGCAGAAGATTCCAGGTCACCGTCCCATCTGATTGAACGGCAATAGTGTCAACTGTATGCCGCGAATCCGCAGCAAATGCGTCGGACGTACCTGCTGCGAGAACACAGAACAGAGTAGCCGAGAGAATGCGCTTCATACTTCTGCTCCCAGCGCCTGATCGAGGTCGGCGATGATGTCGTCCACGGTTTCGATGCCGATGGAAAGCCGCACCACATCGTCCCCCGCGCCGGCCAGCGCGCGCTGCTCCGGCTCCAATTGCCGATGCGTGGTGGACGCCGGGTGAATGATCAGGCTGCGCACGTCGCCTACGTTGGCGAGATGGCTGAAAAGCTTCACCCCGTTCACCAGCTTGACGCCGGCGTTGTAGCCGCCTGCCAATCCAAAGGTGAACACGGCGCCTGCACCTTTCGGTGAATACCTGCGGGCCAAACCATAACAGGGATCGTCCTCAAGCCCGGCGTAGTTCACCCACGCCACTGCGGGGTGCCGCTTCAGCCAGCGCGCCACCGCCAGTGCGTTGTCGCAATGACGTTGCATGCGCAGCGGCAAGGTCTCGATTCCCTGGATCACCAGAAAGGCATTCATCGGCGAAAGTGCCGGCCCCAGATCGCGCAAGCCAAGCACGCGGCAGGCAATCGCGTACGATAAGTCGCCGAACGTCTCCCACAATTTCATGCCGCCATAAGACGGGCAGGGTTCGGACAAGGTGGGAAACTTGCCGCCGCCCCAGTCGAATTTGCCGCTGTCCACGATCAGGCCGCAGATCGAATTGCCGTGTCCGCCGAGAAATTTCGTGCCGGAATGCACCACGATATCGGCACCCCATTCGAACGGCCGGATGAGGTAAGGCGTGGCGAAGGTGTTATCGACGATCAGCGGCACGCCGGCGGAATGCGCGATGGTGGCGATGGCCTCGATGTCGGTGACCATGCCGCCGGGATTCGCGATGCTTTCGATGAACACCGCGCGGGTTTTGTCCGACAGCGCGGCGCGGAAAGAGTCCGGATCGCGGCCATCCGCCCACTTCACATGCCAGTCGAACTTGGCGAAGCCCTGGCTGAGCTGATTGACAGAGCCGCCGTAAAGTTGCCGCGCAGCGACGATCTCCATCCCAGGCTGCATCAGGGTGTGGAATGCGATCAGCTGCGCCGCGTGCCCGGACGCCACCGCCAGGCCAGAGCGTCCGCCTTCCAGCGCCGCGGTGCGCTCTTCCAGCACGGCGTTGGTGGGATTCATGATGCGCGAATAGATGTTGCCGAAGACCTGCAGATTGAACAGCGCGGCGGCGTGGTCCGCATCCTCGAACACGAAGGAGGTGGTCTGGTAGATCGGCGTGGCGCGCGCGCCGGTGGCGGGATCGGGCTGCGCGCCCGCGTGGATTGCCAGCGTATCGAAACCATAGTCGCTCATGCCTGTGCCCTCGGGAATTTCAGCAGTGAAGACTCCCCCGAATTCATTGCATTGTCGAGACAGCCTCGCTCAGCCGTGAACGGCGCGGAGGTTGCGAATTTCCGCCGGCTGCTCATTCATGGCCGCCTGCCACTGGGCCAATCCGTCGGATGGCGCTACGCGTACATCCTTCATCAGCTGTTCCACGAAGTTGCGAAATCCCGGTTCGTACCAGTCCCGCGTCAGCCGCCACATGGCGCGCACGCCAGATGACGATAGATAGGCTTTGGTGCTGGCGAGACAGCTTCTGTAGGCAGCCTCATCCAGCAGCGACTCCTGATGCTGAAGAAAGGAATCTTCTGCGCCGATGAAGAGCTGGCGGCAGACGAAAGAGAACTGCCGCAACTGCAGGGGTGAGATATCGCGCGCGCCGTCCCAGCCGCGGTTGATGGCCTCCGAGATGGCGGGTTGCGCATAGCTTTCGGCAGCGGCGCTAATCCGCGCAACCCGGCCCTGCTGCATCAGAGCGCGCTGGTACTTTTCCGCCTGCCGAATCTGGCACGAGAGATAAATCAAAGAGATCACGATAGCGACGGCGCTGATCGCATTCCCGAGGCACTGAAGTTGTTCCAGATTTATGGCCGGCATTTTCGGACTGCGCGCTCCCTTCGAGTCGTCACAGTACGAGGACGCGACCTACTCTAGAATTATTCCAAACCTTGCCATCAGTGCGCTGCCGCTGCGTGCTGCTGGGCCTTTTGCGCCGCCGCTTTCTGTTCCCGCTCCTTCTTGTGCGCCATGTGATGCCCGATGATGCAACCGGCCGCCGCGCCCAGCAGCCCGTGATGGTGCATGAAGTGACCCGCTACGCCGCCAACGACCGCGCCTTTGATGCAGCCTTTGGCCTCGGCGGCCGTGTTTCCGACGAACATCAACAAGCCCGTAGCGGCCAGAATGGAAATTGCTTTCATCGTCTGCTCCCGTGTGTTGGCGAACAACCCGCGAGAGAGATAGGCGTTCCGCGCTTGCGTTGAAGGGTGTCAGGCACGTTTCAGCGAGCCGCCCTTGCCGAACAGCAGAGGCTTGCGGTTGTCGATCACCTTCCGGTTCACGCCCATCCAGCCGATCTCGCCGGAGAAGCGGCCGTATTCGATCTTGGGGCAACGATCCATGACGACGGTGAGGCCCGCGGCGCGCGCCATCTCGGCCGCTCCTTCGTTGATCACGCCCAGCTGCATCCAGATGGTCTTGATGCCGAGGCGATCTTTTTCCTCCAGCGCTTCCCTCACAATACCGGGCGCGGCTTCGGAAGCGCGGAAGATGTCCACCATATCGACCGGCGCTGGCACCTCTCTCAGCGAACCATGGACATGTTGGCCGAGGATCTGCTTTCCTGCGAGACCGGGATTGACCGGATGAATGATGTAGCCCTTCGCCAGCAGGTACATCATGGCAAAATAAGAGGGCCTCATCTCGTTCCCACTCGCCCCCACCATGGCAATGACTTTGGTGGAGCGCAGCACGGATTTTATCAGGTCATCGGGGTAGGCGGGCATTGTGCGATCTTCTTGAGCGTAGGTGACTAACCGGCGGCTTTGGTGACAGAGCTTTCGTTGCCGAGGCCGTTTGCGGTGAGCCAGCCGTAAATCAGGATCCAGATGTAGCAGAGCGCCGGTACGATCAGCGCCGTCGCAAGGCTTGTGCGGTCGGCGAGCGCGCCGGTGATCACCGGCATGATGGCGCCGCCCACAATTCCCATCACCAGCAGCGCCGAGCCGTTGGGCGTTTCGGTTCCAAGATTCTCCGATGCCAGGGCGAAGATGGTGGGAAACATGATGGAATTGAACAGGCCGACGGCCAGTAATGATCCGGCAGCAACTTCGCCGGTGGTGAATGAGGAGGTAATGGCGAGCAGGGTCGTGCACACCGCGCAAAACATCAGCACGAATCCCGGCCGCACGCGCGTGAGGACATAAGCGCCGATGAACCGTCCCACCATCGCGCCGCCCCAATACAGACTGACAAACTTACCCGCACGCTCCGCTGGCAACCCCAGCACAGACGGCTGCATCAGATAGTTCGTCATGACGCTGCCGATGGAGACTTCCGCGCCCACATAGAGAAAAATGGCGAGCGTCCCCAGAATAAGCCGCGGACGATCACGCAAGGCCCACAGCGCGCTGAGCTTTGCCATCTGCGCGCTCACCGGCGGTGCCGCGCTACGGCGCAAGAACCAGAACGCGGCGGCCAATAGTGCAAGGGCCACGCCAATCATCACGAACGGCAGCTGCACGGAATGCGCATCCGCGCGCCGTGCGGCAACCAGGGCGGCCGCGGACATGTCGTGGGTGTGGACGGTGACGCCCGTTCGCAAGATCAGCACCGCGCCAACCCACGGACCGATGGTGGTACCGAGCGAATTGAACGCCTGCGCCAAGGTGAGGCGGCTGTGGGAGGAAGCGACGGGGCCAAGCTCTGCGATGAACGGATTGGCGACCACCTGCAGCAAGGTGATGCCCGCGGCCATCACGAACAGCGCGAGCAGAAAGGCTGGAAACACTGCGAGGGCGGCAGCCGGAATGAACAACAAGCAGCCGCACGCCATCACCACGAGGCCAAGAATCGCGCCGCGGATATATCCGATGCGCGACAGGATGAATCCGGCAGGAATCGAGAACACGAAATAACCGACGAAAAAACTGAACTGCGTCAGCATCACTTCGGCATAGGAAAGCGAAAAAAGCCCCTTCAGTTTGGGCACCAAAGTGTCGATGAGTACGGTGGCGAATCCCCAAGCGAAGAAGAGAAACACCACCAGACCGAGCAGCAGCGGCTGCCGGCGTTCGGCAATCAGCGCATTGTCCTGCGCGGCCGCGTCGCTGCTCATGGCGCAAACTCGCGTGCGGGCAGATGGATATTGACGTACTGGCCCAACGCCATCGATGAATTTCCGGCGCTGAGTTGATAAATTCCATCAGTCATGCGCCAGGCGTGACGCGCCGTGTCGAACGATGCCAGCAGGCGCGGCTCCGCTACGATCGTCAGGTGACGTTTTTCGCCCGGCTTCAGTTCTACTTTGCTCCAGCCGACGAGGCGGCGCACGTCCGGGCCGTTGTCACCCGGAGGCGAAGCATACAGCTGAACCGTTTCGCTTCCCGCCACGGTACCCGCATTAGTGACATCGACGCTCGCAGAGACCATCCCGTTCGTCGCGTTCACCGTCAGCCCATCGACGCGAAATGTGGTGTACGAAAGCCCGAAGCCGAACGCGAAGAGTGGCGTCAGGTTTTTGCGCTGAAACCAGCGGTAGCCAACGTCGGCGCCTTCGACATAATTCACCTCGAACGGCATGCCAGGCGCAGCACTCGGGATGACGGGCCGCGGCAACTGATCGTCCGCTTGCGGGAAGGTAAGGGGCAGTTTCCCGGACGGGTTCACGTCGCCGAACAGCACCCGCGCAATCGCCGCTGCGCCGCCGCTTCCGGCATACCATGCTTCCAGCACGGCAGGCACATGTGCGAGCCACGGCATCAGCACCGGCCCCCCTGTTTCGAGCACCACGATCGTGCGGGGATTTACAGCCGCGACGGCTTCAATCAGCGAATCCTGGTCGCCTGGCAGGCCAAGAGTCGGCACATCGCGTCCTTCCGCCATCCATTGCGAAACAAAGACGATGGCCACATCGCACTGCCGCGCGAGTTGGGCTGCGGTCTGCACGTTTTCGCCGCTATCGTAAGCGACGGTTGCATTCGGCGCGGAGGCGCGGATGAGCAAGAGAGGCGAGGGGGGATCGAAGACTTCCGTGCCGCTTGGCGGAACCTTGGCGCGGTTGCGCATCATCTGGACCGCGCCGCCCACCGGAAATTCATCGGCGGTGCTGTGGCCGATCGGTATGACCTGCGAAGACCCCCCGCCCGAAAGCACGCCAATATCGGCATGCGCGCCGATCACGGCAATGCGCGGCACGCTCCTGCTGAGTGGAAGGAGTTTCGCATCGTTCTTCAGCAGAACAATTCCCTCTTCGGCATCCTTTTGCGCAATCGGCCGGTTCGCCTCAACGTTAAACGTCTGCTTCGCCGTCGGCTGATCGAATAGCCCCTTTGCAATCATGCTCCGCAGAATTCTGTGGACCATGTCGTGCAGCCGCATAGGCGCAATCGACCCGTCGGCCAGCGCCTGTTTCAGTGATGGGCCGAAATAATCCTTGCCATCGAACCCCGCCGCAGATTCCTGGTCCAGACCCGCTTTGACGGAATCTTCGGTGCTGTGAACCGCGCCCCAGTCCGACAGCACCCAGCCTGGATATTTCCAGTCCGTTTTCAGCACATTGGTCAACAGAAACGGATTTTCGCAGGCATATGGACCGTTGACTTTGTTGTAGGCGCACATCACGGCGCCGGGATCGCTGCGCTCGACGGCAATCTCGAATGCCAGCAAATCCGATTCACGCGCCGCGGCTTCGTCAATGACGGCGTTCAGCACGGTGCGGCCAGTTTCCTGATCGTTTAAGGCGAAATGTTTCATGGTCGAGACGATGTGCTGGCTCTGCACGCCGCTCACCTCTGCGCCCGCGATGATGCCGGAGAGCAACGGATCCTCGCCGGCATATTCAAACGTGCGTCCGCCACGCGGTTCGCGGGCCAGGTTCATGGCCCCGCCCAGCAGCACATTGAAGCCGCGGGCGCGCGCTTCTGAACCAATCGCCGCGCCCACCTGCGTCGCGAGCGTGGGGTTCCAGGTGGCCGCCGTGAGTACACCGGACGGGAAGGCCGTTGCCTGATCCAACGGCCGCATACGTGAATTATTTGCAATGCCGAGCCCCGCGTCGCTCTCCACCAGCGCCGGAATGCCAAGCCGCGGAACGCCCGGGATGTATCCGGCTGTGCCCGGCAGGAATGGTTTTAGGATGTCGGGCGGTGGCCGGCCGTAGGGCAGCTTCTGATCGGCGCCGACATAGCCCATCACCAGCTGAAGCTGTTCATCTTCGGTCATTTGCGTGAGCAACAGGTCGGCGCGCGCGTCGGCCGATAATGACGTGTCCATCCAGGGGAATGGTGCAGACGGGCTACTGGTCTCAGCTCTGGCAGAGAGCGACAAGAAGAATATGCCCGCCATGGCGATCGGCAGGCATTTGCTGTTCAGAAAACTCACAACCGCTCAACCCCTTCTCACGTGCCGCTCTGTCGCATGATGCAAGCAGTGGTGCAAATTGTGGTGGCGCTGACTAGCGTCTCGCGTTTGCAACATCGGCAAGCGCGCTTGTGTGAGAAGCGGCCCGCGCCGCTTGAAGCGGGGGGCATCGCAGAGTAAAAGCCGGACGCAATTGGGTTTTCCGGCACGGAAAGAACTGGGGTAATGTCACTGAAAAAGGTTTGCGCCGGCGCGATTCGGGCCGCTGTGATTGGGCTTGCGCTTGCGGCGATTGGGTCCTTCGGCGCGGAAGGCCAGACCATCCCCAGCGGTACCGACATCCAAGGCATCTTGAATGCTATTTCCGGCCAACCCTCGGCGACGAGTACGTCGCCGGCGCAGCAAGTACCGTCGTCAACCGCCGCGCCAACGCAAACTACGCTTCAACCGGCTACGCCGCCGGCACCGTCCGCAGCATCACAGGCTCCGTCGCATCTTGAACAACTTTTCTCTCAGCGCGCGGGCCGTCAGCTAACGCAATACGGTTACGCCACCTTTGGCGTCGGGAGCAGCGTGCCGGTTACACAGGTCGGCGCCCTGCAGGACAGTTACATCCTTGGCGTGAACGATCAGCTGAACGTCATTCTGAGAGGGCACCAGAATATCGCCTACACGGCCACGATCGACCGCGAAGGCCGGATCATTCTTCCCGATCTGCCCCCGATTGTTGCGGCCGGCCGCACCTTGGGCGATGTCCGCGCCGAAATTGAACGGCGCGAGGCAAGATCCCAGATCGGAGCGCAGGCATTCGTTTCGGTCGGCACGGTGCGCCAGGTTTCCGTCCTTGTTACGGGCGAAGTGGCCGCGCCGGGTGTCCGTACGCTGACAGGCCTGAACACGCCCGTGGACGCCATTCTTCTTTCTGGCGGCATCAAAAAGACCGGCAGCCTTCGCAATGTCATCCTGGAGCGCGGCCACCGCCGCATTCGCCTCGATCTTTATTCTTTGGTCGGCCGCGGGTCGTTCGCCGCTGCGGGTGGCCTGACGGAGGGCGACCGGATCATTGTGCCGCCGATCGGACAGACCGTAGCAGTTGCCGGTCTCGTAAAAAATCAAGGTATTTTCGAACTCTCTCCGGGCGCGTCCGCCATTACCGAGCAATCCCTTACTGCGCTTGCGGGCGGTACCGAACTGGCCGGCGCCAAACGTCTGACGAAACTCGAATTGCTCCCCGATGGCCGCACGCTGTTGGTCGCCGTCGCAAAGAACGGCACGATCAAGTCTGGCGAAGTTCTGTTTGTCGACTTTGAGCGTTCAGCCTCAAATGGAGTTGTTACCCTGTCGGGCGAAGTTTCGGTGCCCGGTACGCGCGCGCTTGGCGCTACGCCGACAATGTCGCGCCTCATCCGCGACACCGACGATTTGACGCCGCAATCCTACACCCTTTATGGCGTTGTGATCCGGCGGGAGCCGAAATCGAATTTCCAGACCATTATCCCGTTCTCGATCGAAAACACTTTCGAGAAGAAGGAAGACCTGAAGCTCGCCGACAACGATACAGTCTACGTCTTCAACCAATCCGAGATTGCGACTCTGGCTGCGGCAGCCAGTGCGGCGTTGGGAACCACGGCTTCCGCCTCGCAGAATCCTCTGGCACCGAAGTCGAGCTCGACTTCGTCCTCCAACTCAGGCGTGACATCTTCGTCTCAATCGAGTGGCACCCCTTCCACGCAAGCCGGTCAAGCTTCGACTGCGAGCACGTCCGGCAATGCGGCCAGTTCGAGTCAGCAGGCCAGCAGCGGTATGGCTCCGGCTGCTCTCGCTGCTCTGGCGCAAAACGCGCCGTCGGCGGCGGCGGCTGCTGCTTTGCAGGCGGGCAATGCCCCACCGCAACCAACCACGACGCCATCCGCAGCTTTGCCAAGCACGGGTGCGGCAGTGGTTGGACTGGGTCAAGCACAAGCAACCGAAGGGGCAACCGGGGGCGCGGCAGCCACTGTTGCTACCAATAAGGGGGCGGCGACTCAGGTCTCGCTCGATCAGATCTCCTCCAATCTCGGCGTTCCCACTGTTGAGCTGGTGAACTCCGCGCGCGATTACCTCGTCACCATCAATGGCGAGGTGCGCAATCCGGGTCCCTATCTCGCTGTGGGAGATTCGAGCCTCGGAGCCCTGGTTGCTGCGGCGGGCGGCGTGCAGCGCGAAGCAGATCTCTCTTCCGTTGAAATCACTTCCACGATCATCGACACGAATAACGGCACGTCGCGCACCGTCCGCAATTCGCTGCGCGTGACACCGCAGGATTTCGCCAGCGTCTCGCTGAAACCGTTCGACAGCGTACGGCTGCGTCCGGTCTTTTCGGACCGCAATGGCGAGACGATTACAATTCTCGGACAGGTCCGTTATCCAGGCACGTTTGACGTCACCCGTGGCGAGAGGTTGTCTTCTGTACTTGCCCGTGCAGGTGGACTCACCGACGAAGCCTACCCATTCGGTACGGTCTTTACCCGTCAAAGCGCCGCTATTCAGGAGGCGGATGGCAACCAGCGCACGGCCCGACTGCTGGAAGACAATATTGCCACGGTTGCGACCCAACCGGCGACCATCGTGAACCCGGCCGGCCTTTCCTATGTCGAGCAAATCGCGCAGGAGCTGCGCACGATGCCTGCGCTGGGGCGAATTTCGGTGACGGCGGACCCGGTCATTCTCGCCACCAAGCCGGAGCTGGATGTGCTTCTCGAGTCGGGTGACACCATCTACGTTCCAAAACGTCCGGCGACTGTTACAGTGACCGGCGCGGTCCTGAGCGATGGCGCCTTCGCCTATCGGCCAGGACTCAGCGTTCGCGATTACATCAAGCTGGCGGGCGGTGAAAACAGTTCGGCCGACGATGACCTGGTGTTTGTCGTCCTGCCAGATGGGACGTCGCGGCCGGAAGGGGACAGCTGGTTCAACTTCGGCGGCGGCCACGAAATCCCGCCTGGCTCGATGGTCGTCGTGCCGCGCGACCCGCAACCGTTCAACTGGACAGTGTTCGCGATCAACGCGACGGATATCCTTAGCAAGATGGCGACGACAGCTGCGGCTCTAACGGTTATTGGCGCCAACCGCGGCAATTAGGCCTGCATTGGCCGGTTCGCTTCCGCTGCCACCTGCCGAATCTGTTCCAGCATCTCTTTGGCGAAGCGCCGGCGGTCGAAATCGCGTGCCAGCGCGAGACTTCCCTGCGCCAATTGCGCTCTCAGCGATGCATCTTTCCGAAGTTGCGTAATGGCGCTCGCCAGGGCGGCCGGGTTCTCGGGCGGAACGACGAGGCCTGCGCCGTATCGCATTACGAGATCGGCTGACGCGCCTTCCGCGCCAACAATCATTGGTTTTCCGAGCGCTGCCGCTTCGAAAATCTTGGCCGGCAGTGTGATCTGAATCTGCTTCGTCCGCTTTAACGGTATCAGCACGATGTCTGAGAGGCGCAGATATCCTTCCGCAGTCGCGCTGAGCACAAGCCCGGTAAAGGTGACATTCGTCAATCCCAGCGTTCTAGCGTGAGTGGCGACGGTTTCACGCCGCGCTCCATCGCCAACGAACAGAAAATGGACATCGGACGCCTTGAAAAGAACAGCGGCGTCCACCACCGTCTCGAGCCCTTGCGCCATTCCGTGCGTGCCGACATAGGACACAATGAATTTGCCGCGAAGCGCTGGGTCGGCGACGATCGGAGTTCTGCGTTCCGCAAATTCGAAGCGCAGAAGGTCGACTCCGTTGGGAACGACACCAATCTTTTCCCCCGGCACTCCCCGCGCGAGCAGACCGTCGCGCAGTCCTGCGCTGACCGCCACCACGCGCGTGGCATGGCGATAAAGCCGCCGTTCGAGCCGTAACAATGTCCGGATCAAAAAATTCTCTTGCATTACCCCCACATCGACGATGGATGCGGGCCAGAGGTCGCGGATTTCCAGGATCCACGGCTTGCGTTTGAGACTGGCGAGCCACCATCCGGCAAGCCCTGTCAGCAACTGGGGGGAGGTCGCGACAATGACGTCCGCTGACAGGAACAATCCGGCGAAAAACCCTGAAACCGCAAAGCTGAGAAAATCCACCGAGCGCCGGACTACGCCCTGGTTCGGAGCCATAAAGGTCCACACCCGAATCACTTCGATGCCATCCATGCGCTCGCGCTGATAGGGGCGGTTCCGGTACGGAGCCAGAGGAATACCGGTGGGAAAATTAGGAATTGAGGTTATAACGGTGACATCTGCGCCCTCTGCACTCCATACCCGGGCGTGCTCATAGGCACGCAGCGCGGGACTGTTCGTCTCCGGCACAAAATTGTCGGTAAGCAGGAGAATGCGCATAAAGGGTCACAAATCACGGGACCGAGGGGACAGGAACGGCCTTTCACAGCCGCCATGGCGCACAAGTCGATGGCGCCCGTGCCCGGAACGGCGGGCCTTACTGCCCACTTTGTGCCCCTTTGGCAATACTGTGACGTTTTGGCAGTCGTTGCCCAATTCCCCTGTTGTACCAGCCGGTTCGGCTTGTTAGTGTGAGCGTCAGCGAGCAGTGGGGTTTAGTCTTTTGGATCAAAGCTCGGAGCAGCAAGGGCTCTCAGGCTCCATTGTCTCTGTGGGCGCGGTGCGACCCAAGGTTGCGGCCATCGGCTGCGGTCAATGGGGTAAGAATATCATCCGCAATTTGTCACAACTTGGTGCGTTGTCCGCTGTAAGCGATGTGTCGCATGGCGTCGCGTCGGAGTTTTCCTCCCGATATGACGTGCCAGCGCGTCATTTCGACGAGCTGCTGGAAGATGACGGCATCGAAGCGATGGCGATTGCAACGCCCGCTGCGTTGCATGCCATTCACGCCCGCAAGGCGCTTGAAGCCGGCAAGCACGTGTTTGTCGAAAAGCCGCTGGCTATGACTGTGCAGGATGGGCAGCTGCTTTCGCACATCGCCCGTGAGCGTCAGCGAGTCCTAATGGTGGGGCACGTGCTTCGCTACCATCCTGCCGTGCGCAAGTTGCTACAGGAGGTGCGTTCCGGCCGGCTTGGCACGGTGAGGCATATCTATTCGCGGCGGTTAAGCCTCGGCCGCTTTCGGACTGAGGAAGATGTGTTGTGGTCGCTGGCGCCGCACGACATCTCGATCATCCTGGCGATTTTCGGCGAATTGCCGCAACGGGTTTCGGCGCACGGCCGGCCCATTCTGAATGCGCATATAGCGGATATCGCGCGTGTGCATCTGGATTTTGCCAACGGCATCACGGCGGACGTGGCGGTGTCCTGGCTCAATCCGGTGAAGGAGCACAAGTTGGTTTTGATCGGCTCCCGCGCCCAAGCAGTCTTCGACGATACGGCGAAATGGTCCGAGAAACTGCAAATCTTCGATCACGGCATCGATATTTCGTCGGGTGCAGTCCGTGTCATCCGTGCGGAGCCGGTCCTTGTCCGCCTCGAAGAAAAGGAACCGTTGCGGGAAGAATTCACCCACTTCCTTTCCTGCGTCGCGGCGAGCAAGACGCCGCGAACGGATAGTGTAGAGGGCTTGCGCGTCTTGCGTGTCCTCGAAGCCGCGGCGAGTTCCATGACGCTCGGTGGCGAGACCATCTGCACCCGCGCGGTAACCGCTGGGTCTAAAGCCTCTCACCTGCCAAGAGCAGTTGCGGTCAACTGATAGCCCGTCAATAACAACTGACAGAGACTCCTGTCCACAGCAGGAAATTCCTGTACTGTCGATCGTGTCCGCATGAAAATCTGCATGATCGTTCACAATGGCGGCACGCGCGACGGCCGGGTCATGCGGGAAGCGCACGCGCTCCAGGCCGCCGGCCACTCGGTTACCGTGATCGGGATTCCCGAAGCCAGTATTACGAGTCCCGAAGAACGATTACCCGACGGTGTGCGCGTCCTTCGCATTGCGTATGACAGGAGTCGCATTCAGAAGCTGATCCTCCGGGCAGTGGCTCTGGCGCCGGTTGCGCTCGCTGCGGGCTACACGCTCTATCGGCTTTATGGGTCGACAGTGTCGCTTTCCGGGTCTTCGAGTGGCTGGCGAGTCGCTTCACTCTGGGATCGCACCGCGCTCGGGAAGATCGTTCTGATCGCCGCGCTCATGCTTGCATTTTCTTATGTTCTTCGATCTGTAATGACGCGCTTGCAGGGCAGCGCGGCACGACGCATAAGGGAAAACGAACGTCTGCGCCGCGAAATTATATCGGAAGACGGCGATCAACCGCTCAGAGCGGATTTTCCCGCCATTCGCTCGCGCATTCCGGACTGGCTTCCTGACTGGATGCTAGAACTGTTGACGGCACCCCTCGCGCTTTTGGGCACGGGTTTTCCGAATTTCTCCTCCTATCGCTACCGTTCACGAAGGCTCGCCTCAACAGCGACCGGGCTCCGTCCGGATGTCGTTCACTGTCACGACTGCAGTGCGCTTCCGACAGGCTGGATGGTGAAGGAGGCGTTGAATATTCCGCTCATTTACGATGCACACGAGATTTATGAAGCTGTCGCGGCCCGCAGGCTGGGAGCGACGGATTACTTCGCCCGCGTGCATGCGAAATACCTTCCGCTGGTGGACGGATTCGTCGCGGTGAACGGCAGCGCGGCGCGCTATTACCGGCACGCCTACCCAACTGCGCCTCCCGCCGTCGTGATTCGCAACGCAACGGAACACACCCCCGCCGGTGCGTATGACGGGCGGCTGCATCGGACGGCGGGACTTCCGCCCGAGCAGAAGATTCTTCTCTATCAGGGCGGATTCACGAGGCACCGTGGTCTTGAGACGTTGGTGCTCTCGGCGCGGCTGCTGCCGCACGATTGGTCTCTGGTCATGATGGGGAGCGGTCCCCTCCTTGAAACTCTCAACGCCATCCTTCCAGGCAAGGATTCGGTAGGGAAGCTCCACATTCTTCCGGCGGTCCCGGCAGCTGAGCTGCTGTCGTGGACGCAGGGCGCGACCGTAGGCATTGTTCCTTATGAGGATACCGTGCTCAATCACTGGATCGCGACGCCCAACAAGCTTTGGGAGTACCCTAATGCCGGCGTTCCCATGATCGTCCAGCCCTTCACCGAGATGCGCCGGATCATCGAAACCTACGGCTGCGGATGGGTTCTGCCGGAGGCATTCAGCGCCGGGGCCATTGCAGGGTTGGTAGCTTCGCTCACGCCGGGGATGATCGACGAGGCGCGGGCTGGGTGCCACCGCTTTATCGAAGCGGACAACTGGACCGTTTATCGCGCCCGCTTACTTGACCTTTATCGGAACCTGGAAGCGATGGTTCCCACCCGAAACCGCCCTGATCGGGTCGAAGCCGCCGCATAAGGCAGCCCTTGCGCAGTAGCAGCCGCCCGGTTAGCCCTATGATGTCAGCTTAGATTCACGTCTATGACCCCTTCGTTCTTTGCGCATTCCACAGCGATTATCGACGATGGTGCTGCAATCGGTGCAGGGACGAAGATCTGGCACTTCGCCCACATCCTTTCCGGAAGCCGGATCGGTGAGCGCTGTGTCATCGGCCAGAACGTGATGATCGGGCCGAACGCCAGTGTCGGCAACGGCTGCAAGATTCAAAACAATGTTTCGATCTACGAAGGCGTAACGCTTGAGGACGATGTCTTTTGTGGACCCAGTATGGTGTTCACCAATATTCTGCTGCCACGGGCACATGTGAGCCGGAAGGCGGAGTTTCTGCCAACCTTGGTGCAACGGGGGGCCAGCATCGGCGCTAATGCCGCGATTGTCTGCGGTCACACAATCGGGGCTTACGCCATGGTCGGCGCCGGAGCAGTGGTTACCAGGGACGTGCCCGCCCATGCCTTGGTGGCTGGTAACCCGGCCCGCCGGATCGGCTGGGTCAGCAGGAGCGGTGAGCGCCTCGACAAGACAATGATTTGCAGTCGCAATGGCGAGCGATATCGCCTCGATGGCGATTCGGTGGTTCTCATGAATGAAGTCTAGGCGGCCTGCCGCTGGCAACTATTATCAAATGGAACTAGAGTTCCCGGCAGCCACGGCCCCAGGGGACATGGTACGGCCGGGTGCACGCGTTGCGTTAAGTGCAGTGGGGAGTGGTTGAATGAGATTGGGTGGGCAAGAAGAGGCTTTCCCGGCCACAGCGCTGGCTGAGGAATCCTCGCCGCGCATAGCCCGTTTGGCATCGTCGTTCCGTTCTGGAAACGCAACGGTTGGCGTTGTTGGCATGGGATATGTCGGACAGCCGCTGGCCATTACAGCGCATGAGAAGGGATTCCGCGTCGTCGGCTTCGACATCGACCCCGACCGTGTCGCCGCCCTCAATCGCGGTCACTCGACCATCCGAACGATCCCCGATGCGAAAATTGCCACGATGCTTCTGGATCGCCGCTTCCGGGCGAGCGGGAATCTGGCCGAGATTGCCGACGTCGATATTGTTGTCATTTGCGTACCGACGCCGCTGAACAAGTACAGGGAGCCCGATCTCAGTCACGTGCGGCGCACCGCTGACGCCATTGGTGAGGCGGTGCGGCTGGACCAACTCGTGTGTCTGGAATCCACGACGTATCCCGGCTGCACAATGGAAGTGGTGAAACCCGCGCTGGAAGCAAGCGGGTTAAGGGCCGGAAGCGACATCTTCCTTGCTTATTCGCCGGAGCGCGAGGACCCTGGTTCCGGGTTTCGCACTTCTGAAATTCCCAAGGTGGTCGGCGCCGACGATCCGCAGAGCCGCCAATTGGCCGAGGCCTTTTACGGACGCCTGGTCGAACACGTGGTGCCGGTCACCAATATGGCGACGGCGGAGGCGGTGAAGCTTACCGAAAATATCTTCCGTTGCGTCAACATCGCGCTGGTGAATGAGCTGAAGCACATCTTTGCGCATATGGGCATCGATGTCTGGGAGGTGATCGAAGCGGCCGCGACCAAGCCGTTCGGATACATGCCGTTCTATCCGGGCCCGGGCTTGGGCGGTCACTGCGTGCCGATCGATCCATTCTACCTTTCATGGAAGGCACGGGAGCATGAAGTGCCCGCGCGGTTCATCGAGCTCGCTGGAGAGATCAACACAGCCGAGCCCAGACAGGTTGTTGCCGCGGTGGCCGCAGCACTCTCCAGCCGCAAACAAATGAGCCTGAACGGCAGTCGAATCCTGCTTATCGGTGTCGCCTACAAACGCAACGTGGATGATCTTCGTGAGAGCCCGGCGCTCACCATTTTCCGGCAATTGGAGGGCCGCGGCGCGGCCGTCGAGTATTACGATCCCTGGGTTCCAATCATTCCCGAAACACGCGAATTCCCGCAACTGGCCGGCCGCAGCTCCATTTCCTGGAAACCGGACGGCTTTGGTGAACAGTTCGACGCCGCTCTGATTGTCACCGATCACGACGGGGTGGATTATCGCGCGCTCACCCGGTCGCTCGACCTTGTTGTGGATACCAGAAACGCGATGCGGGACATCTCGACCCGCACTGACGTAATCGTTAAGGCATAAAGATCACTGTCTTCAATCAGTAAGCCGATTGCCTGTTCGGCGGTGGCTTACCGCGATGGAAGACTGGACGGCACATTCGGGTGGGCGTTTGACTGCTTATCTTTTCCTTGCGACGGCCGCAGCAACTGCTGCGCTCTGCCTGCTTGCGAGATCCACCGCCGATTGGCTGAAGGTTTTCGATTATCCCCGCGGCGGCCGAAAGGGGCATGCCCAGCCCACACCGCAAACAGGGGGGCTGGCAATCCTGTTCCCGGTTCTGTTGTGGCTGTTGGTTCAGTGGTTTGTCGATCCGCAGCAGCCGCTCTATCTCGCGCTCCTTCTCAGTGTCGCCGGGATTGGCTTGGTCGGGATCATGGACGATCAATCGCACCTTTCGGCCAACGGGCGGCTTCTTCTTCTGGCTGTTTTTACCTTGATCGTCTTTGCCCTGGATCCGCAAATGATCCCGAAGGCGATTCCCTGGGGGTTCGGCGACACGGCCATTTCAAAGCCGCTGTTCATAGTGGGGGCGATCATGGCCACCGCCGGATTCGTCTCTTCGGTGAACATGGCGGACGGCATCGATGGCCTCGTTCCGTCCGCGCTGCTGATCTGGTGCGTCGGGTTCGACATTTTCGCCGATGCGCCGGTGCGCCTGGTATCGCTCGCGCTCACTGGGCCAGTTGGCGTTGTCCTGGTCTTCAATTTGCGGGGCCGAATCTTTCTCGGAGACTGCGGGACCTTCGGGCTGGGTTTTGTGACGGCAATCCTTGCGTTGGCGTCGTTGCGGAGCGGGCACCTGAAGGCGGAGACGCTTCTGGTGTGGTTCGCCATGCCCGTGCTCGATTGCCTGCGGGTGATCGCTGCGCGGCTCCTGCGCGGCCGCTCACCGTTCCGCGGCGGCAAAGACCATTTTCACCATATTTTGGCCGACGTGTTCGGCCGCAGGCGCGCGCTTTATGTGTATGTCGCCACAATCTTCGGAACGTCGGCTGTCGCCACGCTGGTGCCCGATGCAAGTGTCTATATTTTGGTGGGGCTTACAGCCGCTTGTCTGGGTTTCGTTGGCGCGCGGCGCGTGCTTTTTCAACGCCAACAGGCGAAGCTCTTGCGGGATGCGCCTCGCACAATCGGCCGCGGTCGCAGCAATCTATTCAGAACCTACGGCCGAGCGGCCGCGAAAAGAAACCCGCCAATTACAATGAGTTAATTGGCAGAGCGCGTTGCCCAGCGCGGCAAATGATGTATTCTGACTGGAGGGGCGCGAGTTACGGCGCGAATTTTGGCCGTGCATAAGGGCGCGTACATGCTCGACCAACCGACAGCCCTGCATCTCGCCCGCCGCCTCAGCTTCGGCCCGGGGCCTGGCGAAATCGAGCGCGTCGCCTCGGCCGGATTCGATGGATACATTGAAGGACAGCTGAACGCCGATCCTTCCAAATTGCCGGAACAGATTCAGGCGCAATTGCGCAGCTTGCCGTCCTTCGGCTTGGATACCACGACTCTTTACCGGAAATATTGGTTCAAGGCGTTGGCGCAAATGACGCCCGGTCAAAAAGTACCTCACGAGCAGAAAAAGCTTTTGAAGAAGATCACCAATGAGGTTGGTCCTGAAGCGCGCATGGCGCGGCTGATCCGGGCAATCTCAAGTCCGCACCGTCTGCACGAAGCGCTCGTCGATTTCTGGTTCAACCACTTCAACGTTTTCGATAACAAAAAATTCGTTCGGGTGTGGGTTGGCGCATATGAGGCCGAGGCCGTCAGGCCTTACGTTCTCGGCAAATTTCGTGATTTGCTGCTGGCAACCGCAAAGCATCCAGCGATGCTGGTCTACCTCGACAACTGGCAGAACGTGGCGCCGGGCACGCACGGCAACGGGAAAAAAGCAGCTGCGGGAATCAACGAGAACTACGCTCGTGAAGTCATGGAGCTGCACACGCTCGGCGTGGACGGCGGGTACACGCAGAGCGACGTCACCGCGCTTGCACACATCCTGACCGGCTGGACAGTTGGAAGGCAGTTCGGTGCGGCCGGTGGCATGGACGGGTCCGACGATGACTTGCGCGCCAGTCTGGGCGGCTTCGCGTTCGTGCCACGGCGTCACGACGACGCGCCGCAAACGGTCCTCGGGCGGAAGTTTGGCAACGGCGGTATGAAGGACGGCGAGGCTGCGCTTCTGATGCTTGCCGAACATCCCTCAACAGCGCGGCACATCAGCACTCAACTGGCACAGTATTTTGTGGCTGATCGGCCTTCCGCGCAATTGATCGCGGATATGACGTCTGTGTTCCGGAAGACCGATGGCGATCTGAAGGCGGTTGTCCGCACGATGCTGACCAGCAAGGATTTCCGCGATCCGGCGAATTTCGGGGCGAAGTTCAAGACACCCTACCAATACATAATTTCCGTTGCCCGCGTTGCCAGACTCGATCCGATGAATGCCGCCCCGCTCGCCGAAGAACTCAAGGTGCTTGGGCAGCCGATTTATGGATGCCTGTCCCCGGATGGCTATGCCTGCACCGAAACGGCCTGGCTCGATCCGGATGCCATGATGCGGCGAATTTCCTTTGCTATTAAGTTTGGCACGGGCGCTTACATGCAGCCCCATCTGGCGCGTGCGGGTTATGGTTCGATGAAGAAACCTGTCCAGCTTGAGCTCCCGGCGGGCAACGCGCCCTTAAATGCAGACAGATTGCTTGCTGTGCTCGGACCAGAACTCAGCAGCAAGACTCGATCGGCGGTTACTGCGGCCAAAAGCACGGAGCGTGCCGGGCTGATTTTGGGAAGCCCCGAATTCATGCGGTGTTAGCACGGAGGTTTACATGCGTCGGCGCGATTTCCTGAGTTCGGCGGCTGCATTTGGCGGGATCGCCTTCGTTCGGATCGGCTCGCAAGCGTGGGCGGCGCAGAATCCCAACGGTGTCTCGCAGCGTCTGGTCGTGGTGTTCCTGCGCGGCGCCGTCGATGGCCTGAATGTTGTGATCCCGCACACTGACGCTGCATATTACAGAGTGCGTCCGACAATTGGCGTGCCGCCGCCGGGACACGAAAACGGAGCCCTCGAACTCGATGGGCAGTTTGCGCTGCACCCGCAACTCGTATCCCTCATGCCAATGTGGAAAGATCGCAGCCTTGCATTCGTGCACGCCTGCGGATCGCCCGACGAATCGCGCTCGCATTTTCAGGCGCAGGCTTACATGGAGACGGGAACGCCCGGTGTGCGCGCCACCGACGATGGCTGGCTGAACCGGACGCTCGCTGCCCTTCCCGGATTGCACAATCCCACGGAAGCAGTGAATTTCGGCCCGGCCATGCCGCTCATTTTGCGCGGGACGATGCCGGTCGCCAGTTTGCCGAGTGCCGGGGGCGGTGGCGCGCGGGCCGGCGAAATGGCGTCGGCACCGGTTTTTCATGCGGCGTTCGACACAATGTATTCCGGCGCCGATTCGATGAGCGTGGCCTACCGGCAGGGACAGT
The DNA here is from genome assembly GCA_036269195.1 of Rhizomicrobium sp. Classification (GTDB taxonomy): domain Bacteria; phylum Pseudomonadota; class Alphaproteobacteria; order Micropepsales; family Micropepsaceae; genus Rhizomicrobium. The sequence goes on along the minus strand of DATASO010000012.1, from coordinate 348,030 downwards.
CGGCGCACGCGCGGCTGATGTCCGACCTTGAGCAGGACATGTCAGAAGCTGCGAATGGCGCTCCGTCACCGATCGGCTTTGCAAAGGACGTTGCCCATTTTTGTCAGATGGTCCGAAAGGATCCTACAATTCAGGTTGGCTTCTTCGCTTTGAGCGGTTGGGACACGCATGTCCGCGAAGGTGGCGTGAAGGGAGTTTTGGCGAATCACCTGCGGCAGCTAGGGGAGGGCTTGGCAGCATTTCAGCGAGAGCTTGGCGACAAATACGCCAACACCGTCATTCTCGTGGTGTCCGAATTCGGCCGCACTGCGCGCGAGAACGGCAATGCTGGCACCGATCACGGTCATGGCAATGTCATGTGGGTGATGGGTGGCCCTGTTCAGGGTGGAAAAGTCTACGGTCAGTGGCCCGGCCTGGCGGACGAACATCTCTATCAGGGACGCGACCTCGCGGTGACAACGGATTTTCGGACGGTGGCCGGTTCGGTTTTGACCGGGCACATGAAGCTTCCGGAACAGGCGCTGGCGCGTATCTTTCCCGGTGCACCCAAAGCCACGCTGCCGATCCTGCGCGCCTGAAATTTGGGCAAGTGTTAACGAATCGCCCCTGCTAACCGCGGCAGAGTTCCGCCCTTTTCAGGGATGTTCCTCCGGCAGGGTATGATGCTATGGGAAACATGTTCCCAGGCTGTGGCGTATCCTGATGTCCATTTCCCCCATTATTCTCTGTGGCGGCGAAGGCTCCCGCCTGTGGCCCGTTTCCCGCCGTGACCATCCCAAGCAGTTCGCCGCACTGGTTGGCGACCTTTCGTGCTTTCAGCAGGCTGTGCTGCGCCTGAAGGATTTCGGCGGCGCGGCGATGCCCGTGATTGTGGCGGGCGACACGCATGAGACCATCCTGCGGGCACAACTGGACGCAATCGGCGTAGAGGCGGTCGTCGTATTGGAGCCGGAGGGCCGGGATTCTGCGCCGGCCACGGCTGCGGCAGCGGCCGTGTTGCTCAGCATGAGCCAAGATGGGGCGGCGATCATGCAGCCCGCCGATCACTACATCCCCGACCTGGAACTGTTCCACAGCGCCGCCAGAAGAGCGAGGGATGGAGCAGAGCACGGCGCAATCGTCACCTTCGGAATAGCGCCAAACCGGCCGGAAATATCCTATGGCTATATCCATCCGGGCGAACCGCTGAACGGCTGTGATGGGGTCGCGAAAGTCGAGCGCTTCGTGGAGAAGCCGACGCGGCAGAAGGCTGCCGAATATCTCGCGAATGGTTTTCTATGGAATAGTGGCATGTTCGCCTTCCGCCCATCCGTTCTCATGGACGAGATGCGGATGTTCGAACCGGCCATCGCCGATGCGGTCGAGCGCGCCGTCAAAGGTGCAGCGCGCGATGGCAACGTGATTCGCCTGGACAGCTTCGCCTTCGCGCAGTCGCCGAAAAAGTCGCTCGACTATGCCGTGATGGAGCGCACCGCCAAGGCTGCCGTTGTCGCTGCCGATTTCCCCTGGTCGGACTTGGGTGCCTGGAGCGCCATTTATGGCGCGCACGAAAAGGATGCATCCGACAATGTGCTGGTCGGCGAGCATGCCCTTGCCGTGCAGTCCGAACGCTGTTTTGTGCGTAGTCCCACCGTGCCGGTTGCGGTGATCGGGCTTTCTGACATCGGGGTCATCGCGGAGCCGGACGGAATCATTGTTTGCAAGCTCGATCAGAGCCCGCTGGTGAAGAAGGCCGTTGAAGGCATGCGGTCGCGCGCGCGGCCGGAGGCTTTTCGGCGCACACAGACGCCTGAGCGCCGCAAGGATTATGCGGATTTGAAAACCGCGGCGCATCAGCTGAGGGACTGGCTCGACAACTCTGCTTTGCCGCTTTGGTGGACGCTGGGTGCCGATCACGAACACGGTGGATTCTTCGAACTGTTGGATAAGCAAGTGAAGGCGGTGGCGGTGCCGCGCCGCGCGCGCGTACAGGCGCGGCAAGCCTACGTCTATGCGACGGCGGGCCTTGCCGCTTGGCCGGGACCGTGGCGCGCGGCTGTCACACACGGATTGGAAGCGCTGTTCAATCACTATCGCCGTGCCGACGGACTTTATCGCACGCTGGTGGACCATAACTGCGCGCCGCTGGACGAGCGGGCATTCCTCTACGATCAGGCGTTCGTTTTGCTGGCGCTTGCGACGGCGGCGCGGGCCGGTGTCGAGCGGCGGCGCTGTTCCCATGAAGCTATCGAGTTGCTTTCCATTATCGAAGAACGCTTCGCGCGCGAAGGCGGTGGATTTCTGGAGCAGGAACTGCGCGGCTCGCGTTTCCAGTCGAACCCCCACATGCATCTGCTGGAAGCGGCGCTGGCGTGGTGTGCCGTTGAGCGCAACGGCCGCTGGGAAGCGTTGGCCGAGTCGCTGGTCAATCTGTGTCTCAAGCATTTCGTGGATTCGGAAAGCGGCATGCTGCGGGAATTCTTCGACGACACCGGTGCGCCGCTCTCCGGGCTGCCGGGTCACATCATTGAGCCCGGGCACCAGTTCGAGTGGGCTTGGCTTCTGTCCCTTTGGGGACAAATGCGCGGCGACGAAGCGGCCGCGCAAGCTGCCGGCCGGCTGTTCGAGATCGGCGAGCGCTACGGTATCGATACGACGCGGGGCGTGGCGATCGATGTTCTTCTGGCTGATATGTCTTCGCATTCCCGGCAGGCGCGGCTGTGGCCGCAAACGGAACGGCTGAAATCGGCGCTGGCGCTGGTACAACGCTCATCCGGCGAACAGCGCGCAACATTCGAACGCTCCGCCTTGGCAGCGGCCGAAGGGCTTTCTCATTATTTGCAAACCCGTGTGCGCGGACTGTGGCATGACAAGATGCGCGCGGACGGCACCTTCGTGATTGAACCATCGCCAGCGAGTTCGCTTTACCACATTGCGTGCGCTATCGATACGTTGCGCAGGCACGTCGGCTGACACCTGGTATGAACAAATCGAAACGCGTGGTGACAATTGCGGGGGCCCGCCCGCAATTTGTGAAGGCGTTCGCGCTTTCGCGCGCGCTGGCCGCAGCGCCCGATTTCGAGGAAATCCTCGTCCACACTGGCCAGCACTTCGACGAGAACATGTCCGGCGTGTTCTTCGACGAGTTGAAGCTGCCGCGGCCCAAACATCGCTTTGCGCTGGAACGGAGCGGCGGCGAATCCATTCTGGCCCAGATGTTGGATAAGATTGAACGGGTGCTCGCCGATGAGCGGCCGGATGCCGTGATCGTGTTTGGCGATACGGATTCGACGCTGGCGGGCGCCCTTGCGGTATCGCGGCAGCAAATACCACTGGTGCATGTCGAGGCTGGCATGCGCTCCTTCAATCGCGCCATGCCGGAGGAGACCAACCGCATTGTGGCGGACCATCTGAGCGATCTGCTGTTATGCGTAACTAGAACGGCAGTGGATAATCTGGCGCGTGAGGGGATCACGCGAAATGTCCATACAGTGGGCGATCTGATGTACGACACCGCGCTGATGGCAACAGATGTGGCGGAGAAGTGCTCCGGTATTCTGGAGCATCTCTCGCTCAAGCCGAAGGAGTATGGCGTCGCAACGGTTCACCGCGCCGGCAACACGGACAGCCCGAAAAAGTTGCGCGAAATCATCGACTACCTCGCCAACGAGGCGAAGCGAATGCCGATTGTGCTTCCACTCCATCCGCGCGCCGCGGTTGCAGCGGCGGGAGCCGGTCTGTCATTTGAGCGGCCGGGAATCACCGTCACAGAACCGCTCGGCTATCTCGACATGTGCAAACTGGTGCACCATGCCAGCCTCGTGCTGACCGACTCCGGAGGTTTGCAGAAAGAAGCGTACTTCCATCGCGTGCCATGCATCACATTGCGCGACAAAACGGAATGGGTGGAAACCGTGGCCGCCGGCTGGAACCGGTTGTGGACTGACCCAAGCTATAACGAGCGCCGCGAGATCGCGGAATTCGGCAATGGAACTTCGGGAAGCCAAATCGTCGATTGCCTTCGCGCGTTCCTGACCGATGCACAACAGCATTTCGCGTTGTGAGTGCGTTATGCCAAGTCTTGATAGCTGCGGGTGTGGTGGCCGAGCCAGCCGTCGAAAATACTGCCGAGGTCCAAGGCAACGCCGCCGCGCCGGCGCGCTTCGTCGACGATGACTTTTCCGGCATAACCGGCGCCGATCAGCACCATGCGGCCGCGTGGCCAATCGCCTAAATCGGCAAGTGCGCGATTAAGGCTGGCCGGGGGCACTTCGTTATCCGTCAGCGCGCGGTGCTGCATTTCCAGCATGGCATCGCCCGGCGGCATCAGAACGTGTTTTGCGGTCCGCAAACCGAAGCGGCGCATCAGCTCATCCGGCAGAGCGGCATGGCACGACACCAGCACCACTGCGCTCACACCGTCGAACAGTTCGCCATAAATATTCCAGCGCTCCATATCCTGATGAACATGGGCGGAAGTGACGATTTTGCCTGCCAGGCTGCCATTTGCGGTCGCTTCCTCCAGCGCCCCCATCACCGAAATCAGGCCACGTCCGGATTTTCTCCGTGCGAGCGCCGGACCGCCATCGAGGCGAACGTCACGCAACAATCGTGATCTGGTGGGAACGCCGATTGCATCGGCGTTCTCGATTGCGCAGCGCACCCGCGTGGCCAATTGCGCGCGCGTGTCGGAATCGAGCGTCCGTCCCCACCATACCTTCTCGCGCTCCGCCGCATCGGAATCGAAGTGCTCGGCGAGACGCAGCGGATAGTGCAGGGCATTTGCTTCGCCATCGCCCAGGCGGATGAATGAGAACGGTGTTGCCGTGCGCAGCCGCTCGCGCACCTCGTCGATAAGGGTTCGGCAGACGTCGGCATCGATATCCGAATCGAGCAGGCTGCCGGCGCCGGCTCCAGAAAGCCCGCCTTCAAGGGCTGCAATTGTCTCCAATGGCTGAGTGGCTTCTACACTAAGCCGCGCCCGGCACACCGTGTTTACGAACACCGGAATGTTCGCTGAAATTCGGCGCGCGGAGTCGGCACGGTTCGGAAAAGAAAGGAGAATCGTCCGATGCAGCCGGACTGCGGCGGCGCGGTAGCCCGGGAGACCGCGCATGCTTTTCAAATACCCGCGCACCTTTTGACGTGCGGCGGGCCGGTTGCCCGATTGCAAGTCCAAATTCACCAGACCAACAACCATGTCCGCATCGCGGACGGTTAGCCGATCCTGCTGCACAAGCCGAAGGAATGCTGCGTTTGCTACGTCGAACTCGCGACTTGAAAGCGCAGCATCAAGGAGTTTGCGCGTCAGATCGACACTGTCCGGCAATTCGGCGCTGGCGTTTTTCCAGAACTGCGTGTGGTCCTGGTAAGGCGCGCGCTTGGCCAACACCGCGCCTTCCAACGTCAAGGATGCATGACGATCGGATTTGCGAAGGCGCGCGGCCGCGTTCAAACACTCGGCGTACGCACTGGCGGAAAGCAGCCCGCGGCCATAGGCGCGAAGGAAGGCAGCATCGTTGCCGAAGCGCACCAGCGCTGCTTCCCACAATGGCGCAGCATCTGCGAAACCGCGCTCCTGCTGCACGATCTGTGCCCGCAGAACAGCGCCATGCGATTCAGCGGAAAACTTTCCTTCCAATCGGTCAGCGCAAGCCAAGGCCTCGTCGGGTCGATTCTCTTTCAGCAGCGCGGCGCCCAGCCGGATCAACGCCTGCAACTTCTCCGGTTTCAGCGCCAGTGTCGCCTGCCAGTGTTCGATTGCCGCGCCGAAATCGCCGCGCAGCTCGGCAATGCGCGCTGACGCTATCGGACCGTTTTCATCTTTTGGATGCTTTCTGACGAAGGCGGCTGTCCGCTCGACCGCTTCTTCTATTCCTCCAGCCGAAATCAGGGCGCCGATGTAGCCAATAGCCGCAGCCGGATCGTCCGGTGTCTGTTCGGCACACGCCCGCCACTGCTTCAGGGCCGAGCGCCAGTCGCGCCGCAATTGCGCCATTCTGGCCCGCTGTGCCAAAACGCTGAAACCGCCGCGTCCGCCGGCCGCGGCCCAAAGTTCCCGCGGGTTCCGCAGCAGAAATCGGAGACGGGCAGGGCTAGGAAATCCGGTCATGGCAGGGTATGAGGCAACACCATTGCCTTGCCGGTCAAAGCCTGGGGCTCGGGGAACGCCAAGGTCGCAACCCGGGGAAAGTAGGCGTGACTTTGGCCAGGTTGCAACTCGTTGGTCGGATTACACAATATGCAGAACGTCGCGAGGGCAGCGCGCCCGGAGGAATTTGTCGGGACCGAGGTGGAAGGGATGGGCGATCCGCACCTGTCGCACCTCAAACGGCTGGAAGCCGAGAGCATCCACATCATCCGGGAGGTGGCGGCCGAGTTCCGCAATCCGGTGATGCTCTACTCCATCGGCAAGGATTCGTCGGTGATGTTGCACCTGGCGATGAAAGCCTTCTACCCCTCCAAACCACCGTTCCCGCTGCTGCATGTGGATACCACCTGGAAATTCCGGGAGATGATCCAGTTCCGCGATGAAACAGCGAAGCGGCTGGGCCTGAACCTGCTCGTGCACATCAACGAAGAAGGGGTGAAGCGCGGCATCAATCCGTTCGATTCCGGCTCTTCGCTGCATACGCAGGTGATGAAGACCGAGTCGCTGAAGCAGGCATTGGACAAGCACGGCTTCGATGCCGCATTTGGCGGCGCCCGCCGCGATGAAGAGAAGTCGCGCGCCAAGGAGCGAGTGTTTTCCTTCCGCACCAGCACGCATGCCTGGGATCCGAAGAACCAGCGGCCGGAGCTCTGGCGCGTCTACAATACGCGCATCAACAAGGGGGAATCGATTCGCGTGTTCCCGCTCTCCAACTGGACCGAGCTGGATGTCTGGCAATATGTGATGAAGGAGAACATCCCCATCGTGCCGCTGTATTTTGCAAAAGAGCGGCCGGTTGTGGAACGCGACGGCGCGCTCATCATGGTCGATGACGACCGCATGAAGCTTGCTCCGGACGAGAAACCAGAAATGCGGCTGGTGCGCTTCCGCACGCTCGGCTGCTATCCGCTCACCGGCGCCATCGAATCCAGCGCCGATACGCTGGAAGGCATCGTGACCGAGATGTTCACCGCCCGCACCTCCGAACGTCAGGGCCGCCTCATCGACACCGATGAGAAGGCATCGATGGAGAAGAAGAAGCGCGAGGGCTATTTCTGATGAACGACATCACCATTCATTCCGACCTCGCGAAGTTCCTGGCCGAGCAGGAAGGCAAGTCGCTGCTGCGCTTTCTGACCTGCGGCAGCGTCGATGACGGCAAATCTACGCTGATCGGACGGCTGCTCTACGATTCCAAGCTGCTGTTCGACGATCATCTCTCCGCGCTGGAGAAGGACTCCAAGAAACACGGCACCACCGGCGGCGACATCGATTTCGCGTTGCTGGTCGACGGGCTGGAAGCCGAGCGGGAGCAGGGCATCACCATCGATGTGGCCTACCGTTTTTTTGCCACGGAGAAGCGGCGCTTCATTGTGGCCGACTGCCCCGGCCACGAGCAGTACACGCGCAACATGGCGACCGGAGCGTCGAATTCCGACCTGGCGGTCATCCTGATCGACGCGCGCAAGGGCGTGCTCACGCAAACCCGCCGCCACGCCTACATCGCTTCGCTGCTCGGCATCCGGCATGTCGTGCTGGCGGTGAACAAGATCGACCTCGTCGACTACAAGCAGGATGTGTTCGAGCCGATCGTCGAGGATTTCAAGGCGTTCGCCAAGGACCTTGGCTTCATCGATCTGGTGGCGATCCCAATGTCTGCCCGCTTCGGCGACAATGTGATCGAGAAGAGCCCGAACACGCCGTGGTACAACGGTCCTGCATTCCTTTCACACCTCGAAACGGTGGATGTGGATACGGCCCTGACCGGAAAGCCGTTCCGGCTGCCGGTGCAATGGGTGAATCGCCCCAACCTCGATTTTCGCGGCTTTTCTGGCACCATCGCCAGCGGCCGGGTGCGCAAAGGCGACAAGGTGGTGGTGGCCAAATCGGGCCGCGAAAGCACGGTCAAGCGCATCGTCACCATGGACGGCGACATGGACGAAGCGGTGGCCGGCGCGGCAGTTACTGTGTGCCTCGCTGACGAGGTAGATATTTCGCGCGGCGATGTGCTGTGCGAGCCCACGGCGCGGCCGGAAGTCTCCGATCAGTTTGCGGCTCATGTGCTGTGGATGATGGATGATGAGATGTTGCCGGGCCGGCAGTATCTGCTGAAGGTCGGCACGACCACCGTTCTCGCCACGATCGGGGAACTCAAACACAAGGTGGATGTCAACACGCTCGAGCACATGGCGGCGAAGACGCTGCAACTGAATGAAGTCGGTTACCTGAACATCTCCACCTCGCGGCCTATCGCGTTCGATCCGTACACGGAGAACCGCGACACCGGCGGCTTCATTGTCATCGACCGCTTCGCCAATGCAACAGCCGGTTGCGGCATGATCGATTTCGGTTTGCGCCGCGCCACCAATGTGCACTGGCAGGCGCTCACCACCAACAAGCGTCTGCGGTCTGCCATCAAGGGCCAGCGGCCGGCGGTGCTGTGGTTCACCGGCCTGTCGGGTTCCGGCAAATCCACCATTGCCAATATCGTCGAGCAGCGGCTGTGCGGGCTTGGCCGTCATACCTACATGCTGGACGGCGACAATGTCCGCCACGGGCTCAATCGGGACCTCGGCTTTACCGATGCCGACCGGGTGGAGAACATCCGCCGTGTGGCGGAGGCAACCAGGCTGTTCGTCGATTCCGGCCAGATCGTGCTGGTGTCGTTCATTTCGCCGTTCCGCTCCGAGCGGCGCATGGCGCGCGAACTGCTGGAACCCGGCGAGTTCATCGAAATCTTCGTGGACACACCGATTGAAGTTTGCATAGAGCGCGATCCAAAAGGCCTCTACGAAAAGGCGCAGGCCGGCGAAATCAAGAATTTCACCGGCATCGACAGTCCGTACGAAGCGCCGGAGCTGGCGGACATGACGCTCCGCACAGTCGAGAGGTCGCCGGAGCAAGCTGCCGAAGAGGTCATCGAATTTCTGCGCGAGCGCGGCTTTATTCTCTGATCGGATAGCTGAGCATTCTTATCCTCCCCCCGCTTGCGGGGGAGGTGGCTCGCCGAGCACGAAGTCCGATGGCAAGACGGTAGGGGGAGTTGAAACTGCAAATCCCCCTTCCGCCTCATGTTCGCTTCGCTCGCATTCGGCACCTCCCCCGCAAGCGGGGGAGGATAATCTGAGCTTCACTTGTCGTAAAATGTCTCGCCTTACTTTGACGGCGGGCGAAGGAGTTCGATCTCCAGCGGATCGAGCTTCGGGCTCACATGCTGGATAGACCGCCAGGTGAATCCATCCTTCGGCGAGATCCAGTAACTGTCGGTGAAGGTCCAGTCGATCGTGTCGCTATGGCATTGCTCGTCGACATGGATCGTGGGGATGCGTGAGGTGAAATTCGTTACGCCTTCCGGTCCGATCACCACGCTGCGGCAGGTGACGAGCACCGAGTAGAGATGCAGGTCGCCGAAATCTTCCGACCATTGGGTCTCGGCACTGCCTTGCAGCGGCGGACCGCCGGTGTCGCCCTTGAGCAAATGAATGTCGGTGCGGTTGTGCTCCAGCCCCGCCGTGCGCATGACCCGGCCGTTTTCCGTCTGCAGCACCACATGCGATGCCGACGTCCACAATTGCTGCTGCGGATTGTTGGTCGCCAGCACCAGAATGCCTTCCGAGCTGTTTCCGACCCGGATGCCGATGGTGGCGAATGGAATGGCAGCAGCGTCCTGGATAGTAACGCCGGGCGCGCGGCCGCCGAACGCCTGCGAGACGATGCCATACACCTCGTTCCAGTCGGCCGAGTTGCTGCCGTTGCCCGAGCTGCAGCCTGCGAGGACCGCCGCGCCTCCGAGAGCGGCGAACCCGGCAATTGCGCCGGCAATCTGCCTACGGTGAGATGATATCATCGAGATGCCCGTCGATCTGGCCGTAGCTGGTGCGCGTGGTCTCATCGTAAATGGAATCGTCTCCGACGAGCCGCTGTCCGCCATCGCGCGTGAGCGGCCGGAAATCGAAATTGCCGCTCGATTGCGTGTTGATCGGCAGCGCCCATTCCAGCGGAATGCGCACAATAACGCCTTTGTCGAAACTGCCTTCGCCGAACTGCTTGAACGGCACGTTGGTGAAGGTGGCGAAGGCGCCGACTTCCACGCCGGTCGAGAACAGGCGCGAAATCTGGAACGTGCCGCCCCAATCGCCGGCCAGATAACGGCCGCCATGCACCTGAAAGTTCAACCCGTACCACGGCGACTCGTAATAGATGTTCACGTGACCGGTGACGACCTTATAATCCTGCAGCCCGAACAGCCGGTCGAAGTTGCGCTGCCACACCTGATAGACATCGCCGCCGATCGCCCAGCGCTGTCCATTCGGGCGCCACAGCACCTCGGCGCCCGCGCCGGCGAACATGTCTTCCAGATAGCCAACCTTCACTTCGGTGAACACGTCGGACGCAAGACGGGTGCGATAGGTGGCGTCGAGCATCGAGATGCCGTTGGCGCCCTTGCTGTAATAGAGCGGGAAATCGCTGCGGACATGCGGCAGCAGGCTGTTGTTGGGCAACGACGCGCCGAGATCGCTCCAGACTTTGCCTTCAACAATGGTTTCAAGCGTCACGCCGGGCAGCAACTCCGTATACCCGTCGAAATCGCCGAACAGGCCGAACCGCGCCGGATTGTTGGGATCGAAGAAGGAGCGCGCCAATCGTGGATATAGTGAATAGCCGAAGCGCGGGTAATCGTCCTGCTGCGCGTCGAGCACCGGATTGTCCCAAGGCGCATCCTTTATAGTGGCCGACTCGCGCAGCTCTGCGCCTGAGCCGTTATTGGCCATAATGCGCTCGACATTGCTGCGCATGAGCTGCGTCTCGCGCATCGGCACGCCGTGATAGATCGAAATGATACGGAACACTTCCACGCTTGCCGGTGTGTCGCTCAGGAGAATCCGGGTGAGGCGGCCAATGGCCTCGGCCTCGAAGAAATACTTGGTGTTGGAAACGTAGACGAGAACGGTTCCGCCGCTCACTGAAACCGCGTCGATTTCCAGCCGCTGCTTGCCGGCGTCCTCGCGGATTTTCCGTTCCGATTCTTGCGCATCCACAATGGTTGGGCGGAACTGCAATGTCTGCTCGTCCAGGACCGGCGCGCCGTTGGCGGCAGCCACGGCTTCCGGTGGAAGCCCCGCCAGTTCCTTCTTCTCGCGTATCACGGGGCACAGCGCCACGTTGCCGTCGTGATCGGACAGCTCCGTAATGGCGACCGTATCGATGCCGGGAATGGATTGCGCTGCTATCTGCGCAAAGATGCGGCATTGCGCATCGAGGTCCGCCGGCCCGTCCACGTTGATAGCCAACGTGTGGCCGTCGATCTCGTAATCGCGTGCCGCAGAGGAGGGTGCTGCGGAAAGAATTTCGCGCAGGCTGGACGGATCGTTGCCAAGGTTCAGCGCAAGGCCGCCGCCTTTCACATTGGTGATCTGGTTCTGCTTATTCAGCGTGTCGAGCGCCGATTGCCGTTGCCCGGGGCTGCGGATCGCGGGCGGCAGCGGCGTGGCACCGATGTGCTGCGGGAACAGCGCCGTTTTCGGATCGAAATGCACGTTGACGGCGACGCCCCAGGTGGTGCCGTACATATATCCCGCCATGATCGATGCATTTTCGAGGACGTGGTAGTTGAGCGCGAAGTTCACCGGCATGCGGGTGAAGAAATGGGTGTTGGTCCGCTCCTGAAGATAACGGTCGCTGCTGTACTCCACGATCAGGTTCAAATTGTCGATCGGCGTCTGCCAATTGACGCCGCCGAATACGCTGGTGTCCGGCCCGTGAAACAGCTGACCGAAATCGATGGTGCCGCCCTGGCCGGTGTTCGTGGAGCGCGTAAAGAAGGAGGGGAAAATCTTGCCCAGCGGATTGGTGAACATGCCCGTCGAAGCCAGGCGGCCCCAGCCAAGCCCTGCGGTGAAGTCGATGTCCCAGAAGCGTTTGGACATTACCACATATTCCTGGCCGAACACACCGGTGCCGATGATGTCGCGCGCACCGATGGCGAGGGAGGGCGTGTACGGCGTTTCCTGGAACAGCCGGATTTTCAAACCGAAGCTGCGATCGAACACCGCCCCTCCGTCATCGAAGAAATGTGGAATATGGCTGTAGCGGAATGAGGTTTCGAGCCACGGCAGCACCTGGAAGCCGAGTCCCACGCGCCACATCTGCCCATCGACATCGCCGATGGTGAGCGACATCTGCCCGTCCGGCGCCATGCGCGCGCTCGGCATTTCCATCAAACCCACATCGCCATAGGTGGTGAAATTCTGCTGCTCGAACGGAACGTCCGTCGGCTGATCGTTTTGCGCGTACGCGGAGAACGGAAATCCCGCGAGTGCCGTGCCTCCCAGAAGCAGCGACATCGCGCCGACGCGCAGACGCACCATGCGCGCGCCGGTGGGCGCAGCGTGAAACTCTGCCTGATGCACTGGTCCCGCTCGCTCCCGCCTGACCCCTCACCGCCGGCAGTGGCCGAAAAGCGCGAAAACACGCACCCGCCCGGTACCCCTGCCGCGAATTTACTGTAATGGGATCGGGCGCAGCGTCAACCGCTATGTGCTTGAAATTACACGCGTCATTCGGTCTGGACGCTCTTGAGAATTGCTTTCAGCGCGGGCGCGATATCCGGCCTCGTCAGTCCCACTGCGATGTTGGCGTGAAGGAAGCCGACTTTATCGCCGCAGTCGTAACGGGCACAGGTGGTTTTCACGGCATGGAACGGCATGCGCCCGATCAGCCGCGCCATGGCATCCGTCACCTGGATCTCGCCGCCGGCGCCGGTTTCCTTGCGATCGAGTTCCGCAAACAATTCCGGCTGCAGGATGTAGCGCCCGATAATGCACAAGCGTGACGGCGCTTTCGCGGCCTTGGGTTTCTCCACCAGGCCTTTTACTTCCACGACGTTGCCGTTCGTAGAACCCGGCGCAATGACGCCGTAACGTTTCACTTCCTCCAGCGGCTTCTCTTCCGCCGCCACAATGGCGCCGCCGCCCACGCGGTGGTACGCCTCCATCATCTGCGCAAGGCATCCCGGTTTGCCCACCAGAAGATCGTCCGGCAGCAGCACGGCGAACGGCTCATCGCCCACCAGATGCCGCGCCGACCAAACCGCGTGTCCCAACCCCAACGGCTTCTGTTGCCTAGTGAAGCTCACCGCGCCGGTGACGGGCAAGCCTTCCAGCAGGCTGTGCAGCTCGTTTGTTTTCTCGCGCGCGGAGAGCAGCATCTCCAGCTCATAGGCATGATCGAAATGATCCTCGATGATCGCCTTGCCGCGGCCGGTGACGAAGATGAACTGCTCGATGCCCGCCTCGCGCGCTTCCTCCACCGCGTATTGCACCACCGGCTTGTCCACCACCGGCAGCATTTCCTTCGGCACCGCCTTGGTGGCGGGAAGGAACCGCGTGCCCATGCCGGCGACGGGCAGGACGGCTTTGCGGACGGGCTTTGGTTTGCTGGCCATGGCAACGCTAGCGTAAAAGCCGGCCTTCATGGCACGAACCCAAGCGGCCCGTCCACGTCTTACGAAAGCAATTGGTGAGGTCGGGTGAAAGTGGTATAGCTGCCTGGAGGGGACGCGTTTCGCCGAGCCGCATTCATAGGCATGTGCTCAGCGACTCAGGCGGGAGGAACCGATGTTCCGCAATCTCAGCCTCACGAACATATCAGTCATTAGTACTCTGTTGACCCTGGTTACGCTTGCGCCGCCGGCCAGCGCGCATCGGACATTCCAGGTGCTTCACACCTTCGCGGGTGACAGCGACGGCAGCAATCCATATGCCGGCCTTGTTTTCGATCGCGCAGGCAATCTCTATGGCACGACCTACAATGGCGGTATTACTGGCTGCCATGACGGCCGAGGCTGCGGCACCGTTTTCAAGCTTGCGCCGGACGGGACGGAGACGGTGCTATATGCTTTCACTGGCGGCAGCGATGGCGCCGACCCCGATGCCGCACTGGTCGTTGACAAGGCCGGAAATCTCTACGGCACCGCATATTATGGTGGGAGCGGCGAGTGTAATGACGGCATCTACATCGGCTGCGGCATTGTTTTCAGGCTTGCACCGGACGGGACGGAGACCGTGCTCCATGCCTTCACCGGCGGCAGCGATGGCGGCAATCCCAGATCGGCTTTGCTCCTGGACCGCGCGGGCAATCTCTATGGCACCACTTATTCGGGAGGCAATCCTCCGAAGTGTTATCAGGAAGGCTGTGGCGTCGTTTTCAAGCTCGCTCCTGACGGCAAGGAAACAGTGCTTCACACCTTCACGGGCGGAGACGATGGTGGCAATCCCGCCGCCGGCCTGATCGCAGACAAGACCGGGGATCTCTACGGCACCACCGTCTATTGGGGCAGCAATGGAGGCGGAACGGTCTTCAAGCTTGCGCCGGACGGCACCGAAACCGTGCTGCACGCCTTTCTGGAATTAGAAGTCAATGACGGCTCCTACCCCTACGCCGGAGTAATCATGGACAAGGCCGGCAATCTCTACGGCACAACATTGTGGGGCGGTCTTGCGGCGGGAGTCGTTTTCAAGCTCGCGCCGGACGGCACCGAAACCATCCTTCACGACTTTCAGGATGGCTCTGACGGCGCCAGCCCAGTAAGCGGCCTAACAACGGATGGGGCGGGCAATATCTACGGAACGACCCAGTATGGCGGCGTCCGGTGCGGTGACTACGGAACCAGGTGCGGTACCGTTTTCAAAATCGCACCCGAGGGCAGCGAAACCGTGCTTCACGCCTTCAGGAAGGGCAAAGGCGACGGCGTTACGCCTGCGGCCGCTCTGATCAAGGACGCGAATGGCAATCTCTACGGCACGACCCCCTCGCTCACATTGCGAAGCGGCGGAGGCACGGTTTTCGAACTCCACAAATGACGCCGCCTTCGTCGCGTGAACGCCCATGGCCCGGCCACGTCTTAACGATCGGACACTCAGGGTTAGAATTGGGGACAGAATACGCATTGCATGCCTTGCGACAGCTAACGCTCCAGCTCGAAGACGGCGCCGAAATCGGAGTCGCCGCCATTGAGGGCGCCGTATAACTGGCAATCCTGGCCGTAGACCACATTTTCCGGGTTTTACTGACAGGTCAGGTGGTGGCCACGCTGAGAGGTTCGGACACCGACTCGCCACTGTCGCGCGCTGCCCCAGCAGGTGGCAAGCGCATGTTCCAGCAGGCGCGTATCTCCTGATACACGCGATAGTACACGCTGCGGTGAAAATGATTTGAGCCGCGCTGCTCATCGGAAATGAGATCGGACGCGAGGTCGGCAAACGTTATCGGCACGATCGTTTTGCGCGGATGCCGTTTCACCGCGCGCTGCAGCCGTTGATTGAACTCAGCAGTCCTGGGCCGTCCTTCCGCCCCGCCTTCGGATGCCAGCGCGAGAAAGATGGGCTGTCCTTCCGGCACAGCGCCCAGGATCACATCCCACGCGTCATCGGCCTCCTTCTCCGGCAACATCCCGACGAATTCGAAATTCTCGCGCAGGTAGCGAACCGCTTCAGCCGCGCGGCGCGGCAGCAGATGGAGATGTTCCTCGACATCTTCTTCCGGCCCCAGAACATCCACGCCCCTCTTGACCATCCGCTTTACCTTGTAGGGGACCAGGGCGCCGCTCTGTTTGTGCCGGTAAACGATGCTCTGCACATCCACCCAGCTGCTCAGAAGCCTGATGCACGGTTCTTCGGGACGATCCAGAAAGGCTGTGTGAAAATCGCCAGGGAGAAAACCAAGTCCCTCGAAAATTTCCATGCGGTCATCGTCAACGCCTTCGATCGCATATCGCAACATCAGGGAGTGGTCGATGCGAATGGAAACCGCATGGCGGATATGGTTGAACTCGCCGGTCACTTCCTTTGCGGTCATCTGAAAATAATGCGCCAGCGGCGATACCAGGCAGGCGCCGCGGATGAAGACACGCGGGAGGGACGCAGCTCCGTTCTGCGTTTTGCGATCCTCGCCGTGGTTGCATAAACCTATCCAGTCGATGACCGTGTCTGACGAAAGTTCAGTCAGCACTTCGCCTGACACCTCGATGAAAGGCGAGCCGAGGCGCTGGTACATCCAGTTCTCCACACCCATGTGCAGGATGCGGCAAGAGAAGCAGAAATGCTCGAGCCGCGACTGACCGCGTCGTGTTCTGACCAAATAAAAACCGCAATAGCCATAGTCGCCATAACGGTCCATCACCCGGACGAGGCCGGCCTGCGCATCGAATTCGCCGAGCTGTTCGAGAAGAGCTTCTCGCGCGGTTGCCATGTCTTCCGGCAGGCGCCGCTTGGTGAAGTTCAGCTGGTTGGTACGGTTGATCAGCTCGATGGCGCGATCGAGATGTTTCTCCACGTTTGGCTCGATCGAGGTTTTGATCTCGCAGGAGCGCAAGAATTCCACGTTATCGGCAGCAATAGCCTGATCGGATTTTTTCGATTCCAGCAGCCTGTATTGCTTCAGCCGTATCAGCTCCGGATCGGCGTTGCCTGCAAGCAGCGGCGACTCAAGAAGTCGCGGGATAATGGCGTGATCCGCCGTCTGCAATTCCGGCAGGAAAAATTTGGCTTCGTTCAAGTTCTGAGGATTGTCGTCCAGGAACAAAACCGTCTCCGGCCGCAGCTGGACATCTTCGATCAACTGCTTCAGCCGCGGGCCTTTGGGCGTCCAGCCGATGCTGGGGAACACGAAATAATCCCAGATGCCGCTGGCTGTGAGCAGCTCTCGCACCGTCTCGAAATCATTCTTCGAACAAATGGAGCTGACAATGCCGCGTTTCGCAAGTTCCACGACAATGTTGTGATTTGCATCGTTGTAAGTGTGGCCGCCTTCGGTGAGCGTGCCCGCCCAGAAGGTGCCATCGAGATCCCAGATCACCAGCCTGACGGGTTCAATCATCGATAGCCGCACTTTGTTGGCTGCGTTTCACCTTTCATAGCCCAGAATTTCAAATTCCCGGCGGCAGTGGTTCCATACCGCTTCCTTCTGCTGGCCAGACAGAATTTGGCTCGCAGGCCGCCGGTCCGTTCGCGAATCGCTTCGCTCATTCGGCAATTCATCGGGAATGCCAATTCCAAGCCGTTTGCCGACGCGTTGCAGGTCTGCTGTCAGTGTTTCAAGGCGAATGAAATCGTCTACCACGGACTGTCCTTCGATCGAATAGAGAGGGAAGCCCGCGTATCTGCCTTTCTGCACCACGGTATCGAGATAGCTGCTGAAATCGTTGTTCGCCCGCTTCTGGCGCCGGGCGTCTCCTTTCGACCAGGTCATATACGCAAGCGAAACAGCTTTCTCATAGGGGTGGCGCTCGCTGGTAAATTTGAACGCACTGTCCCAGAAATCCTGGCGCAGCAGCGGGGCGATCTGATCGATTGCCACATGCGTCGGAGCAAGAGAGCCTTCCCGGCGCATCGGTATTTCAGCGCCGGGTTTCAGAAGCGGCTGAAGCACCCGGAACTGCCGCCGGAGGACGATGTCTTCCGGCCCCAGGTTCTCGTTCAGCACCTTTTCGATGGTAGTGCTGCCGGTTTTTTTGGTGCGAATGTAAATGAAATTATGCCGGAGAGAGAGGATCATTCGCACGAACAGGAGACGCCCGCAGCGAAGCTAGCAGGCTCTCCGCCGATTGCAAGGAGCTGCAAGCTGCTCAGGCGTTCGCTCCTAGCCTCATGCGGTGTACCAGATCGTCACCAGCACATAGTGCGATGTCTGATTGTCGGAGGCGCGTGTCGCAGTATACGGCCGGCTTTCGATGGAGCGAATGTCCACCTCCGCGCCTTCATCGGCCAGCCAATTGTTCACCGCCGTTTCAATTTCGGCCGGACTGGCCCGGAGGACCTTCACCTTGTTTTGCGCCACGCCTCAGTTCCCCGGATTTCGGGGAGCCTTATAGCGTATGGATGGGCAAAGCCGTCAACGACGTGGCGCGTACTTGCGTATGAATTTTTGGTTGGTTCCGCTAAAGCAGGTGCGCGAAAGTTTCATTGGCCATCGAGTGCGTGGGAAAGGCGTGTGGAATCGAAGGCGAAAATAAATTCATTCCCCGCCGGCGAAATGGCTCTACATTCGCTGCATGAAAGCATTTCCGATACGTTAGCACGGAGATTGCCGATGAAGGTGAATGAACCATGCTGGTAATCGATCAGCGCCGTCGCGATCTCGGCGGTTTCGAAGTGGGCCGCGTGTTGCCGCATCCGCATCGCCGCATGGTGGGCCCGTTCATCTTCTTCGATCACATGGGGCCTGTGAACTTTCTGCCCGGCGTTCCGCGCACCGTGGACGTGCGGCCGCATCCGCATATCGGGCTTTCCACCGTCACCTACCTGTTCGAAGGCGAGATCATGCATCGCGACAGCGTGGGTTCGGAGCAGGCGATCCGTCCGGCCGAAGTAAACTGGATGATCGCCGGAAGCGGCATCACCCATTCCGAACGTTTCGAGAAGGCGCGCGTGGAAGGCGGCGCGATGCACGGCATTCAGGCATGGGTGGCGCTGCCGGACGGCAGCGAAGAGGTGGCGCCGAGCTTCGCCCATCACGGCGCAGGCGATCTGCCGCTCATCGAAGAGAAGCATTTGCAGCTGCGCGTAATTGCTGGAAAAGCATTTGGAAGAGAGGCACGGGTGACGACGCACTCGCCGATGTTCTATGTGCATGCGCAAGTCGGGACAGGCGGGCAGTTGGAGCTGCCGCGCGAGTATGCGGAGCGGGCAGTGTATGTGGTGTCCGGCGAGATGGATGCCGGTGGCGAAATTTTCCGTGCGGGGCAGATGGTCGTGTTCGGGCGCGGCGATGACGCCGTCATTCAGGCGCAAACGCCCGCACTACTGATGCTGCTGGGTGGAGAGCCGGTAGGCCCGCGCTTCATCGAATGGAATTTTGTCTCTTCGTCGAAGGAGCGCATCGCGCAGGCGAAAGCGGATTGGCGCGCGGGCCGCATGAAGCTGCCGGATCTCGACAATAGCGAATTCATTCCGCTGCCGCCCGATCCGCTGCCCCCGCCCAATCCGATGTCGTGAGCCGATTCAGATTCCGGTACGGCGCGCGCCGAGGCGCACACCCGGCGCGTGCCGTTCGCCCAAAACCTCGCGGCGGAATCGGAACAGTTCGGCGGGGCGGCCGCGCGCGCTTGGCGCCAGTTGTCCGGTGCGCTCGACAAGACCCTGTTCGGCCACCAGCCGGCGGAAATTCTGCTTGTGCAGGCGGATGCCGGAAATCGCTTCCACCGTGCGCTGCAGTTCGAGCAGCGTAAAGGCCGATGGCATGAGCTCGAACACGACGGGGCGGTATTTCATCTTGCCGCGCAGCCGCGCGATCGCGGTGGCAAGGATGCGGCGGTGGTCGAACATCATCCCGGCGCCAAGCGGCGAAGGAAGTGACGTTGCATCTGTACCACGGCCGTCGTGCCGCGCTTCCTCGACCAGACCCGCTTCGTACAGCAGCTCGTAGCGCTCGAGCACGCGCTCCTCATCCCAATTAGGACCGTCAATGCCAAACGAGAGCCGCACGCGCGTTTGCTGCCGTGCTTTTTCGGCGGCATCCGCAGCAGCTTTTACAAAGCGCTTGAGTGCGGGTGCAATGCTCCGTGCGATGATGGATGGTTTGCCGTCACGCCAATCTTCCCACGGAAAATAGCTGTACCAGTCACCCCAGGCGGAGTCCGGCGCCTCCAACGCGTCGGTGGCACGCGAAAGCGCGAGATAGCCGACGGAAACGACACGCGGTCCTTCGCCAGCCCGCATCATGTGCCGCCCGCGATCTCCGAAGGTGTAAAGCTGCTCCGCATAATCGAAGGCGAGGTAAGTCTGATCCTTCACCCAGCTGCGCAAGCCGCTTTCCAGCGTGCGGTGGTGCAGCGGCTCGAACGGACCGAAGGGCAGGGCATCGCGCATCCCTGCATGACGCACTACCAGTACCTGCGGCTGCTCGCCCGCCACCGATACGATGGCGGCGGAGAGTCCGATCTCGACGGAATGTGCCGTCAATACGGTTTCTGGCGCGGACCGCGTCCGAATGGTGGGGCGCGGTTCGGCTTCGGCCTTCACCTTGCTAGTTCGTCCAGTTTAATCGGCAATTCGACGCAGCAGCCTTCAGCCACAATGGTTCCCCGCCCGATGGATTCCGCTGCAGCAACCATATCGCCATCGCGCCCCAGAATGTCGTCGGCCAGCTGTACCAGCAGTGGATTGGGAAAAGCATGTGGCGCACGGCACCGAATGGCTTTTGCCACATTACGCTCAGGTCCGGGACCAAGGCGGTCGCACAAGACAATGTAGGCCGCCGCCATCGAGCGGCTGATGCCGGCCCAGCAATGCACCACCATCGGCGCTTGCGCGCTCCATGTCCGGCCGAATTCGATAAGCGACCGCACATGATCGGCGCAGGGCGCGCAGTCGCTGCTCCAGACATCGGCCACATCGTGCATGCCAAGGCGCAGGTGCCGCTCCCGCTCGAAGCCGTGCGGCGTGTCGATCATGTGTTCAGGCGCCAGCAGCGTTACCACATGCGACGGCCGGTACCGGGCAATAGAAGAATCGAGTGCCGACAGCGGTGTCACTACAAGCATGGACATGAAGGTCTCCCGTGCCTTGGGTACCGGAAAACGGTTGCAGATTGAAGAAGGAACTTCAGGCGCTGAGTTGCCGGAAGCGGTCGACAAATTCCGCCTGGGCCTTGGCGGGCGGAAACGTTTGCAGGCGCAATGGTTTCAGCCCCCTGGGCGGCGTGCCGAAAAACCGTTTCGCCTCCGTCACGCTGAATCCTGCAAGCTGGGTCGCCTCGTAATAGGCGCAGAGTGTGTCGGCCCGCTTAATCAGTGCCGTCAATTCGGCCGAAAGCTGTGATGGAAGTCCGAAGCGGATGTGGATGGCGGAGAGCAATCGCCGCTCCAGTGCCTTGTAGTCGAGGCCGACGGCAGCCTTGAACGGGCTGATCAGGTCGCCAATCACATATTCGGGAGCGTCGTGGAGCAGCGCGGCCAGGCGGCCCTTCCGGTCGATGGTGCGCGACAGTGCGGTGGTCAAATGCTCCACAGCCACACAGTGCTGCGCCACCGAAAATGCATGCTCTCCCGTGGTCTGGCCATTCCAGCGCGCCACGCGCGCCAATCCATGTGCGATATCCTCGATCTCGACATCGAGTGGCGATGGATCGAGCAAATCGAGCCGCCGTCCGCTGAGCATGCGCTGCCACGCGCGGCGGGGTTTCGTAATCGGCATTTGTACAGCAGCCTACTACATCGCGCCAAAGCGTAGTGCCGCAGCGTCAGAAGAACCAGAAGCGAATGCAAACGGCGAGAAGCACAACAGCCAACGCAACTCGAACCGCCGTATCGGATGCCCGCGCCGACACCATACTCATTACGATGATCGCAGGAATCGAGCCGGCAAGAAGAGACGCAAGAATGTGAAAGTCGATGGAACCCAGAATGGAATGTCCAAGGCCGGCAACAAGAGTTAGCGGGACGGCGTGTGCAATGTCCGAGCCAACAATGCGCCGCGCCGGCATTTTCGGATACAGCATCACCAGCGCCACAACGCCGATGGCTCCTGCGCCGACCGATGACAACGTCACGAGCACACCAAGTATGGTGCCGGTCAGCACGGTCAGCTTGAACACGAGAGGGGCGGGCAATTCGCCGATGCGATTGTCGTACCAGTGCATCAACTGCTTGCGAAATAACAGGGAGGCGGCGGTGAACAGAATGGCGAGGCCGAGGACTTTGGTGATGAGAGACTTCGCCGTGGCGCTGTCCACTTTCAGGAAATAGAGAAGCAGCACCGTGAGTGCGGTGGCGGGCAGGCTTCCCATTGCCAGGCGTCCCACGACACGCCAGTCGATCGTCTTGTTGTAGCCGTGGACCATCGAACCGCCGGCTTTGGTGACCGAGGCGTAAATCAGGTCCGTTCCAACCGCCGTGCCTGGATGAACATGAAAGAGGAGGATGAGAAGGGGCGTCATAAGGGAGCCACCGCCGACGCCGGTCATGCCGACAAGGCCGCCCACCAGCACGCCTGAGAGCACGTACAGGGGATCGAGCGACTGGAGAAAGCTCATCATGGCATTCTGTCTTCGGGTTAGAGGAGCGCTGAGGGCACACGTGTGGAAAGACTGTGCATGACGCCCGGCCCCTAATTTGTTGCCGGACCGTTTAGCACAGGCCCGCCAAACGGTGCTACTGCCCGGTAATAGTGCTGCCTCTATAGTTTCTTGAGGACCACGCTTCCCGCTGTATACCCCGCGCCGAACGAGCACAGATGGCCAAAGTTGCCCGCGGCGAGATCGGCGCTGAATCTGTGGAAGGCGATAATCGAGCCTGCCGAACTGGTATTACCGTACTCCTGCAAAACGTTCGGCGCTTCCTCCCGTGCCGGTTCGCGGCCCAGCACTTTGCGGGCGATCAGATCGTTCATGTTGATGTTGGCCTGGTGCAGCCAAAGTCGCTTGAGGGTGGACGGCGCAATACCGAGCTCCGATAGGTGCTCCAGCATGAACTCCGCCACCATCGGCACCACTTCCTTGAATACCTTGCGGCCCTTCTGGGCGATCAGCTTGTCCGGCGCACCCATCGTTTCCGGTGTGAAGCGATTCATCGGGCCGAAATTATTGCGGATGTTGTTGGAGTAAACGGATTTCAGCCTCGTGCCGACGATCTCCCAGGAATTGTCGCCGTCCGCGTGCGTCGCACGTTCCAGCACGCAGGCAGTTACCGCATCGCCAAAAATGAAATGCGTCTCGCGATCGCGCAAATTGAGATGGCTGGTGCAGATTTCGGGATTAATACACAGGATCGCCCGCGCGTGGCCGCGGGAGATCATGTCCGCAGCGGTCTGAATGCCGAAGGTGGCCGAAGAACAGCCTGCAAGCATGTCAAAACCAAAGCCTTGAATTCCGAGCGCCTGCTGAATCTCGATGGCGATCTGTGGATACGGGCGTTCCAGAATGGAGGCCGCGACAATGACGCCGTCTATATCCGCGGGCGTCCGGTGCGCCGCTTCCAGTGCCTGCCGCGCGGCGGCAATGGAAATCTCCGCGGAAACGGACAGTTCCTCGTTCGAGCGTTCCGGCATGCGCGGGCACATCACTTCGGGATCGAGCATTCCCTCGCGAGCCAGCACGTGCCGTGTGCGGATTCCGGAGGCTTTGAAGATAAATTCGTCACTTGACCGCAAGAGCGGAGACATTGCGCCGTCCGCAATCGCCTCATGATGGGCGGCGTTATACCGCCGCACATACTCGTTGTACGCTAGAACAAGCTCGGCATTGCTGATCGATTCGGGCGGCGTGTAGAGGCCGCTACCGCTGATCGCGATACTAATCACCCAATCATCCTTCGAACCCGCCGGTGCTCAGGCTGGCGGACAGGCCCCCTAAAGGCAAGCACAGCAGATTCCCTCTGATTCGCATACGGATTTCAAAATGTGCCACTGACTTGGCACGGCAAAGGGCGTGGCGTATTGCACCGCAATGTCTGGTGCAAGCGCCCTCGTTTTGTTTTCCGGCGGGCAGGATTCGACGACCTGCCTTGCCTGGGCTCTGGAGCGGTTCTCCTCGGTCGAGACAGTGGGATTCGAGTATGGCCAGCGCCATCGCTCGGAGATGGACGCGCGGCCCAAAATCCTTGTCGAACTACACGATCATTTTGCCAAATGGCAGGATAAAATCGGAATGGATTACGTTCTTTCGCTGGATATCTTCCGGCAAATCGGCGGCACCGCTTTGACGGAAGCTGTGGAAATTCGAATGAAAGATGACGGATTGCCGAACACCTTCGTTCCTGGTCGTAACGTGATGTTTCTCACCGCGGCCGCCGCGCTGGCTTATCGGCGAGGCATTCGCGATCTCGTCGGGGGCATGTGCGAGACGGATTATTCCGGCTACCCAGATTGCCGCGATCGAACTATCAAGGCCGTGCAGCAGGCCATCGATCTCGGCATGGACGCGAAATTCACGATCCACACGCCACTGATGTTTATCGACAAGGCCGCTACGTGGAAGCTGGCGGAAGAACTTGGTGGTCAAGCGCTGGTCGATCTGATCCGCGAGGAAACCGTCACCTGTTATCTCGGCACACGTGAGCGGCGGCACGAATGGGGATACGGTTGCGGCCGCTGTCCCGCTTGCGGTCTGCGGGCGGACGGATACCGGCGCTACACAGCGGCATGAGTTATCAGGTCAAGGAGATTTACTACACGCTGCAGGGCGAAGGCGCGCGCGCGGGCCGCGCCGCAGTATTCCTGCGGTTCGCCGGATGCAATTTGTGGAGCGGGCGCGAAAAAGATCGCGCGAACGCAGTCTGCACGTTCTGCGACACGGATTTTGTCGGTACCAACGGTTCCGGCGGTGGCAGCTTCGAGAATCCTGCTGCGCTTGCAAGTGCAGTTGAATCGAAATGGCCGGGTTCCGGCGCCGGCAAGCCGTACGTCGTCTGCACTGGCGGGGAACCGCTGCTGCAACTCGATGAGTCGCTGATCGGAGCACTGCACGGCAAGGATTTCGAGATCGGGATCGAAAGCAATGGCACACTTACAGCACCGCCGGGGATCGATTGGATCTGCGTTAGTCCCAAGGCGGAAGCGCCGCTGAAGCAGACGCGGGGCGACGAACTGAAGCTTGTCTATCCGCAGGCGAATGCGCCGCCGGAGCGATTTGCGCATCTCGCCTTCGATCACTTTTTCTTGCAGCCGATGGACAGTCCGGCGCGCCAAGAAAACACGCGTGCTGCCATTGCCTACTGTCTCGCTCACCCGCAATGGCGCCTGTCGCTACAGACACACAAGCTGCTCGGGATTCCGTAGTCTCAGAAACGGGTAACCAGAGAATCGAGATCGGGCCGTACGCGCTCCTGTAACGGCGCGGCCGGTGTTCCGATGTAGATGAATCCAGCGATGCGCTCGCCGGATCCAAGGCCCAACCGCTCACGCACCGCCGGGTGAAATGCGCACCATTCGGTGATCCAGTTGGCGGCGAAACCGAGCGCATGCGCGGCAATCACCATCGACATGCAGGACGCGCCAGACGACAAAATTTGCTCCCACTCCGGGATGGGAATGCCTTCGCGCACGCGGGAGATGACGCCAATAACCACAGGCGCGCGCAAGAACCGGTTACGCTCTAATGTAAGCCGCTCGGGGCTGGCGTCGTGCTCTGTGGTGCTCACGACATCGGCGAGCATTTCCCCCATACGGGCGCGGCCTTCGCCCTCAAAGACGATGAATCGCCACGGCGCCAGCTTGCCGTGATCCGGCACCCGGGCGCCGCAGGCCAGGATTTGGCGGAGTTGCTCTGACGAGGGACCAGGACCGGTCATCGCTTTGGCAGAGCCCGACCGGCGGGATAACAGCAAGTCGAGGCAGGCACGCGCGGGCCGGTTGAGAGCCGGCGCAGCAGGTTCGGGCAGTTCGTTCATTTCGTCTTTGTGGATATGAGAGGGATGCTTATCTCTTAGGGCCGGGGGCTGAGGAGTGGTAGCCATGACGTACAGCGATCTGGAGCCTGATGTTCAGCGGGTCCGCTACGAAGTGCGGCGGTTCCGGCAGCACCTGATCACCTACATCGCCGTGATGGCGGTGCTCTTCCTTGTGAACGCTGCAACCGGCGGCTTCTGGTACGGCCATTGGTGGTTTTTCTGGATAGCCCTCATTTGGGGTGTGATTCTGGCTTTGGAAGGGGCCCACCTCTTCGGCGACCATATCGGCCCCGAATGGGAGGACCGGATGGTGGCACAGGTGGTTGCCTGGCGTCGGGGACAACCGCCCCCGGGACCGGCGAGGCCCCCATATAGCCCACCCCCTCCGCCCGGCCCGCCTGCGGGCTCGAGCGTCTACAGTGGACTCGCCTCATCTGCTCCCGAGGGCGCGGCGCCAAGCGCCAAGGATCCTGTTACACCTGATTTCGAACCATCGGGCCCGGAGTCCGTGCCGCCAACGCCGCCGGTGACCTGACGTCCCTTGTCTTATGTTATGATGCTCACATGACCCTTGCTGCGGAAAAACTTGAGATTTGCGATCCGGTCTGGTCCGCGTTGCGGACCCAGGCTGAGGAACTCGTGATTGCAGAACCGTCGCTGGCCAGTTTCGCACATGCCACGATCCTCAAACACCAACGCCTTGAGGACGCGCTCTCCTATCATCTTGCCAAGAAGGTAGGGGCGGATGATGTCAGCCCGATGCTGGCGCGCGAGATTTTTGACGAAGCGATGAACGTGGAGCCGCGCATTGGCGAAGCGGCGCGCGCCGATCTGTCCGCAATATTCGAGCGCGATCCCGCCTGTCATTCACACGTGCAGGCATTCCTCTTCTTTAAAGGCTTTCATGCATTGCAGTGTTACCGGATTGCCCATTGGCTCTGGTTGCAGCGAAGGCATTGGCTCGCTTATTTCCTTCAAAGCCGCGTTTCGGAACTGTTCGCCGTGGACATCCATCCTGCTGCCGAGTTGGGCCGTGGCATTCTGATGGATCATGCGACGGGCATCGTCATCGGTGAAACCGCCGTGGTGGAAGACGATGTGTCCCTGCTCCACGGTGTGACATTGGGGGGAACCGGCAAAGAGACTGGCGATCGTCATCCAAAGATCCGGCGCGGTGTACTGCTTTCCGTCGGTGCAAAAGTGCTCGGCAATATCGAGGTGGGGGAATATTCGCGCGTGGGCGCCGGCAGTCTCGTGCTGAAACCTGTGCCGGCACATTGCACGGTCGCGGGTGTGCCCGCCAAGGTCATCGGCTGCGCCGGCTCGGATCGTCCCTCCCAGGATATGAATCAGGCGCTGGACGGTGTCGATTTCCAGATCTGACCTGCTTGACCGCCACGCGGCGGCATGCGAGTGGCAGCCCCAGATGCAGGGAGCACTTCCATGACTCGCGGCGAAATCTGGCGGCTGGAAAAATACCTTCGCAATCTGTTTCGCCTCGACACTATCTCGGTGGTGGAGCGGCCGAACCAAGCCGATTCAGTCGAGGTACATGTCGCTGGTGAGTTCATCGGCATCATTTTCAAGGACGAGGAAGACGGCGATATCTCCTATGCCTTTCAGATGGCGATTCTGGAGATGGACTTGCCGCCCGCGCCTGCCGGCCGGACGTAGGCAGTTACTTTCCACGCACAAATGAATGTACCAGCGTGTCGACGCCGCTGGCGACTTCGCGCCACCGTGAAAGCTGCGCGCGCTTGAAGCGGTAGCTGACACCCGCATGGTGCGCGAGGCGTGTCTCCCGCAGGCAGCTTGGACTGGAGACGCTGTCGCTCATCCGGACACATCGCAGCACCACCATTCGGGTTCCGAAGCGGCCGACGAACAGGTCTTCCCCGCGGTAACCGGAATCGTCGCGAAAGACATACTGCGTCAGCCCAAACGGACCGCGATGCCCGTGCGGATCGATGATGTAGCCGAGATAGATTCTCTGAAAGCGGTCCTGCTCGCTAAGCTTCAATCCTTCGTCGTGCAGCAGAATGTACACGATGGGCGAGTCTGCGGCGTTGCTTGAAAATATCTGTGCATCGGCATCGGTGTAGCCCCGAAAATCGGGAAGCATCGCGAACAGCGCGACCTGTTTCTGCGGTCCGCCTTTGCGCGCGCTGCGGTAGCGAATGTAGTTCGATGGAATAGTGAAATTCACCCCGCCGACGGAGAGTTCCACACGGTCGGTTTGCGCAGTCGGAGCAGGGCGATTTCCAATCAGCGCGGCCGGTGTCGGCGCGAGATAGTAGATAAGCACAGCGCCGGACAGCACGGCCGTTACCGCAAACACGGTAAGGGGAATCAACCACCCGGACCGTTGCCTGATCGTTTCTTCTTCGCCGATTCGGGCCATCCGTTAACCTTAGTGGAGAATTGACTGCATCAGAACCTTTCGATCGATCATTCTGGCAAAGGCTGCAAATCTGGCGCTGCGAAAGGGGATGCCGTGCCGAGGCGAAATTCATCAACCATGGTCTGCGGGCAGCACTGCATGCATGCCATACGACCTCGCCTCACATTGAAACCGTGGCCATGCTAAGAGACCTGGCGGTGCTCTTGTACGCAATCACCACGGGTTTTACCGCCTCTGGAATTGTCTCGAACGTGTACTGGCTTGTGATGGGGCCGAACGAAACTTCGATACCTACTGCCTACTACGTCGCCTTGCCGATCGCTGGGCCGAATGTTTTCTTACAAAAGATTGCCGAGGCGCGCCGCGCGCAGAGCTGTTCCCACTTTGCCTTTTGGGTGGTGACAGCCCTTTGCGGCTATTGGAGCCTTGCCATTGGATTGTTCATTCTCAGCATCGCCTTGGCCCTCTGATGCTATTCGCGCAAAGCCCCATGCTTCACCGGCTTCAGCCGCTTGTCGGGATGCAGCGAGCCGTAAGATGGCGGCCGCGTGTCGCGGTGGCGCGCGGCATTTCCTCCGTCGAGGGTGAAAACATAAAGCGACTTATCGGTGGATCCTGCGATCACCATGCCATCGGCGACTGTGGGCGACGAGTCGATGGCAGCGCCGGTCAGGCCGCTCCACAAGGGAGTGCATACTTGGCCGTTGCAGCCGGCGGCCGGAAATGCGGAGATACTCTTGTCGTATGAACCGACATAGACGACATCGCCGGCAACTGCCGGAGAGGAGTACTGAATCGCTCCGCTCACTAAGCCGGTCCAGATGTTCTTCCCGTTGTTCGCGTTCACTGCGAGAAGCTCGCCATCTGTGCCCCCAATATAGAGAGTGCCATTATTGACAGCCGGGGAAGACGTCACGCTTACTGCAACATTGCTTGTCCAAGCGGGTGCTCCCGTCGCAGCATTGAACGCGTAGATCTTCTGATCGGCGGAACCCACAAACACTCGGCCATTTGCGACTGCTGGCGAGGATTCGATCGGTCCTCCCGCCGCTGCTGAAGACCATGTAAGCCCGCCGGTGGCGGCGTTGAAGGCGTAAACCCGCCCATCGAGTGAACCGATATAGATGTTGCCCTTGGCAACGGCCGGGGAGGAATAATCCAAACCGCCCGTCACAGCGGGAGCAGCCCAGGCAGGCGACCCGTTGGTGGCATTGAAGGCGTAGATTTTCCCGTCGCCGGCGCAGCCTACGTACAGAACGCCATTGGAGATAACGGGCGATGAAACAATCGGGCCGCCCGCTGCGGTGCTCCATGCAACGGCGCCATTCGCGCTCTTGAAAGCGTATAACTTCCCATCGCTTGAACCCACATAGATATTGCTGTTCGCGATGGCCGGCGAAGAAAGGATCGCGCCGCCCGTTGTTGCACTCCATTTCAACGTGCCCGTCGGGCTGAAGGCATAAAGCTTTCCATCGGCAGACCCGACATAGATGGTCCCATTGTACGCGGCCGACGAGACCACGCTTCCGTTCGTTTCTGCAGCCCAATCCAGATCGAGCCTGCCCACATTAGCAGCATTAATCGTATTTTCAGATCGGTTGTCGCGCTGGCCACGCTCATCAAATCCGCGTTCCATCCAGTTCGTGCGGACGGTAAAGAGGACGTGCGCGGCGATCCCGTCGTGGCGTCCGATGGCGGTGATCCAGTGGCCTCCGGGCGCCGCATCTGCCGGGACTTTCAGGCCATCGGCGCCGAAACTTCCGGTATCGTCGGTCACGTCAAGCAGCAGGTCGGTGGTGTCGAAATAAACGTCGACAGCTTCGTTCGCGCCGAAACCGCTGCCGCTGACCTTTGTGTTGATGCCAGGCCGCCCCAAGTTTGGAGCATCCTTGACGGAAACACCCGCTGCCCAGCCCGGCACCATTGATCCAGCCAGCATGAAGCCGGCCATCGCCGGCACGCAAATTCGTTTCATGATATCCCCCAGCTTCCGAACTGACTCGGAAAGCGAGGGATTTAAGGCAAATCTTCTTCTTGCGCCAGACGCTATCAGAGCACGGTTAACATGCTGCCGACGAGCGGATGACGAACAATGTCAGCATCGCCAAGGCGGACGACCGAAATTTCCGGCACCCGTTCCAGGCGGCTCGCGATTTCTCCAAGACCGGAGAGCCCCGGCAGCAGGTCTGTCTGATCGGGATCGCCCGTCAACACCACGGTGGAGCGCCAGCCAAGGCGCGTGAGCAGCATCTTGAGCTGCCCATAGGTGCAGTTCTGCGCTTCATCGATGACCACAAAGCAGTTGTTGAGCGTGCGGCCCCGCATATACGCCACCGGCGCGACTTCAATGGCGCCTTCGGCGAGAAGCGCTTTCAGCCGCTTATTGCCAAGCCTTTCGGTTAGCGCGTCGTAAAGAGGACGCAAATATGGCGCGAGTTTTTCCTGCAGATCGCCGGGCAGGAAGCCGAGGCTCTCGCCCGCTTCGACGGCAGGGCGGGTGAGGACAATCCGTGCAACGCGGCCCTGCTCCAGAGCCTCCACGGCCTTGGCGATCGCGAGGTAAGTCTTGCCAGTACCAGCTGGCCCCAGCGCCACCACCACCGAGCGCTCCTCGATCGCATCGATGAGCCGCTGCTGCAGCGGACTCATCGCCCGGATATTCTTTACGTATTTTCGGTCCCTAGGTTCGCCATCAAGCGGCGACCAGCCGGCCGACGGAAACAGCGGATGCACAGTTGCGGACTCGCTATCCTGGTAGTCGCGCGTCTTGTGGCGCGCGGAACGCTTGGCCATAGATGCTCCGTACAGGTGAAGGATGAAGCGGGACAAAGGGAAGCTGTCGCCGGATACAGAGAACGAGATTGCTCGAATTCAGCTGTCGTGCAGGATCGCAACTTGGCTGCTCCCGGCTTGGCGCGACTCACTTGCCACTTTGAGAGTAACGCTTTCCCGTCCTTCCGTCTCGCGTCATATACCTGACATATAGGAGGCAACGGCCGAATGCCACTCTATGCCATCGAAGGCATTGCGCCAGAGCTGCCGGAAGAAGGGCATTACTGGATTGCGCCGACCGCGGTTCTGATTGGCCGCGTGCGGCTCCTGAAGAATGCGAGTGTGTGGTTCGGCGCCGTGCTGCGCGGCGATAACGACTGGATCACCGTCGGCGAAAACTCCAACGTGCAGGACAATTCGATTGTGCACACCGATCCTGGACAGCCGGCAACTATCGGCTCAAACGTGACCATCGGCCACAAGGTCATCCTGCATTCTACCATCATTGGAGACAATTCGCTGATCGGAATGGGCTCGACTTTGCTCAATCGCTCCCGCGTCGGCTGCAACTGCTTGATCGGCGCGAATACGCTGATCGCGGAAGGCAAGGAGATTCCCGACAATTCACTGGCGCTGGGCGCGCCTGCGCGCGTGGTGCGGCAGCTTACGGAAGCCCAGATCGCGATGCTTGGGATTTCGGCGCAGGTTTATGTCGATAACCAGCGCCGCTTCCGGGATGGTCTAGCCCCAGCGAAAGGATCAGGCAGCTGACAGGTTCGGAGCTTTGGTCCAGATGCGGCGGAGGCGCGTGTCCGCCTCTGGGCCCAGATTGGACCACGCCGCCTTGTCATGCGTCGCGTCGACGACAAGCAAATTGTCCAGCTTACCCAACTTCTGGATCAGGATATTTTTGATCGCGCCGATCGGTACCGTCGTCGACAGCACCCACGCCTGCGGCATCACCTGGTAGGCGGGCCCCATATTGAAAATCTGCTCCTCCAGCACCGTCATCGAACCGGATTTCATATCCGCGACGATCAGAAAATGTGCCGACTCTTCCTCCGCCGTCGTGTCGTTCTGGCCGAACGAGCGAGCGCCAAAGTCTCTTGACGGGTCTGGCTCGGCGCCGCTGCCGGTGGGAGAGGCCGGTCGAAAAAGCGGAGCAAGCAATGAATCCTGTGACGCCGGCACAAACGGGCTATCGCGATCGGGGGCCACAAGTGAACCCGCGGCGAGGCGGCCCTCACCGGCGAACACCCGCATTTGGTCTAGCGTGTAGGGACCATAGGTCTGTCCCTCTACGCTCATGATCCATGTCGACGACATTCTGCCCCACCTTAATCCACCCGGTACTCATACGCATAAATGGTTACCAAAGCTTTGGGGGGACGGATTCCTAGCATGACGCGACCTTCTTGCCTGCGGGCAGGTGGCGCGCAATCTTTGGGCTCGCGCAAAGCGAAAATGGGTTTGAGGCTGCCGCAATTCGGTTAATGTGCGCGGCCTCAGGTCGTTTGGATACCACCATGAAGCTTTCACTGCCTCTCGCCGCTCTTGTCGCTGCCTCGTTCCTTTCCGCCTGCCAGAAAATCGAGCAGTCAATCGGAGCGCATGCGGCAAGCTCGCGCACGACAGTTGTGCCGCTGGCAATGCTGCCGCGCACAGTAGTTCCAGATCACTACCGGTTGTCTTTTGTCATCGATCCGGAGAAGGACAGCTTCGCAGGGCACACGGAGATCGACGTCACCGTTGAGAAGCCGCTGAGATCATTTTTCATGCACGGTCTTGATCTTCGCATGTCGCGGGCGGCGGTACGGCTCGCGTCGGGCGCGACAATCCCTGCTACCTACAGACAGGTCCACGATTCCGGAGTCGACACACTGTCGTTTGGCAAGCGCGTTCCGGCTGGGCATGCCACGCTGATTTTCGACTACGAGGCGCCGTTCAACACGTCGCTGTCCGGGTTGTACAAAGTGGTGGACCGGGGCGATGCCTACGCTTTCACGCAATTCGAGAACATCGATGCGCGCCGAGCCTTTCCGGGGTTCGACGAGCCGGGCTTCAAAACGCCATTCGATGTGACGATCACCGCGCCGTCAAGTGACAAGGTGATCGCCAACACGCGCGTGGTCACGAGTGCGGCTTCGGGCGCTGGCATGACCCGATGGGTGTTTGAGACCACAAAACCTCTGCCGACCTATCTCGTGCAGATGGCGGTCGGGCCGCTCGATATTGTCGATGCGGGCGACGTGCCGCCGAACCAATTTCGCAAATATCCACTGCACCTGCGTGGCATTGCCGCGAGAGGCATGGGGCCCAAGCTGAAGTATGCGCTCTTGCTTACACCAGAGATCGTGACGGCGCTCGAGAACTATTATGGCATCGGTTATCCGTTCCAGAAGCTGGACACGCTGGCCGTGCCGGATTTTTCGGCCGGAGCCATGGAGAATGCTGGCGCCATCACCTATCGCGAGCAGCTTCTGCTGATGGATGAGGACGCGCCGCTGGAGCAGCGCCGCTCAAGCCTCACCGTGCAGGCGCATGAGATCGCCCATCAGTGGTTCGGCGATCTGGTGACGCCGCGCTGGTGGGACGACATCTGGTTGAACGAATCCTTCGCCACCTGGATGGAGTTCAAGATCGCGCAGACCGTGCGGCCCGACGAGGAGTTCGCGCACGATACGCTCATTAGCAGCTTGGGCGTGATGCGGCTGGATGAGCTGCCGTCGGCGAGGCAAATCCACAATCCGGTGCGCAATCCCGACGACATCGACAATGCGTTCGACGATATCACCTACAGCAAGGGCGGGGCGGTGCTTTCGATGTTCGAAAGTTTCGTGGGGCCTGAGGACTTCCGCAAAGGCATCCATGCGTACCTGACGAAATTCGCGTACCGCAACGCCAGGGCACAGGATTTTATCGGCACGATTGCGCAGGCCACCGGCCATCCCGAAATCGTTCGGGCCTTCAACGATTTCATCAACCAGCCGCACATTCCGCAGATGCAGACGGATGTGAGTTGTGCGAACGGTTCCGGTGCGGCACGCATCAACGAGACTACCTACAAACCTGTCGGTATCCGCCTGCCGGAGGGCCGCTGGCATGTGCCAATGTGCATCGGGACGGATGGGCAGCGGACCTGTTCCCTCGCCGGTCCCTCATCGCTGGTCGTTTCGCTGGGGCCAAAATGTCCGGCGGATGTTTTTCCGAATGCAGCCGGGGCAGGGTACTACCGCTTTGCCTCGCCGGACGCGCAATGGCAGCCGCTGCTTCAGAAAGGTGCGAGCCTTTCCGCGGACGACCAGCTGACGCTGTTCCACAACGTGAATGCGGGTTTGCGCGCGGGCCAGCTTCCTGCCTCGGATTTCTATGGCGTCATTGCCCGGCTCGCGCCATCGGCCGGTTGGGATCTGCTTTACAGCGACCATCGCGATACGTTCGACCTGACCGATGCGCTGCACGATCTTCGGGTTACCGGCGTTCTGTCGCCGCAAGCTCTGGCTACGCAGCAGGCGTTCGTGCGTACGCATTTCGGGCCGCGGCTCGAGAAGCTCGGGCTGGAGGCGAAACGGCGAGAACCCGCGGCCGATTCGATGTTGCGCGCGCAACTTGCGGAGCTTCTGGTCGAAGAGGGGCATGATTCCCAGGTGACTGCCGGCCTTGCCAAGGCTGCGAATGAATATCTGGCCTCGGGCAGCAAAGACACCTCGCTTCCGCCCGAACTGCGTCAGGAAGCGATGCGGGCTGCTGTGATGCAGGATGGAGCGGCATTCAGCAATCGGCTCATCGAGGCCCTTCAAAAATCGGACGATGAGTATTTCATCCAGAGCGCGCTCTACGCCCTTTCCGGCGCGCAGGACGAAGCGACGCTGAACAAGGTTCTGGCGCTGGCACTGACGCCAAAAATCCGCACCGGCGATTTCCGGTACGTGCAACGGTATTTCGCCAGGGAGCCGGTTGCGAAACAGGCGCTGTGGGCGTGGTTCAAGGCGAACTTCGCGGCGCTGGAGAAGCGGCTGTCGCGTTACGGCATGGGCGGCACGCCCGATATCCAGCGCTTCGGCTGCACCGCCGCGGACAAGGCGGACCTTCGGGCGTTTCTTGGCCCCAAGGCTGCCCGGCTCGTCGGCATGCCGCGCGTGCTGAAAGAAAACGAGGAGCGCATCGGTCGCTGCATCGCCTTCAAGACCGCGAAAGCGGCGGAGATCGGTGCCGCGCTGGTGCCGGCGCGTTAGCTGCCGAAGGTCACGGCATGCATGATGCGGCCGGGCATGAAGGCAAGGCTGCCCGCGATCAGCAGTCCGCCGATGTAAACGCCCAACATCGCGCGCCTGTGCAGGTCGATATTGTGGGTCTAGGCGCCGCGCAGCGCACCTACCACGCCGAACAATGTCAGCGGCACGAACAGGTGGATGGGCGACAATCCAAAGAGCGGGCTGCTCGGCATGATGGCGTGAACGAATAACGCTGCGACGGCGGTGATCGTCATAAGGGTGAGATAAAAGTAGCCGAGCACGCGGTGATGCCGCGCCCCTTTGCGGCTGAGGAAGATGAGATAGCTGCCGATGAAGAACGCAGGCACCACGGTGGCGACGTGAATCTGCACCGGCAGTGGCGCCCGCAGCAGCGGCTCGAGTATCATGCGATGCCCCTTTGCGCGGCCACCCTACACGTCCCACTCCCACAAGAGGAGAGGCTACGGTAGACTCGGCGTGGCCGTATTCTGAGGGTTCATCGTGGCGAGTACATCCGAGCGCGAAATCAGGATCGCTGTTGGTGAAGGCGAAGTGTCCGGCCTGCTGATGGCGCCGGACAATGCCCGCGCCTGTTATGTGGTGGCGCATGGGGCCGGCGTTGGCATGCGGCACAAATTCATGGGTGCGATGGCGCATGGGCTGGCCGAACGCGGCATCGCGACGTTGCGTTATCAATTTCCCTATATGGAGCAGGGACGGAAGCGGCCGGATTCGCCGAAAGTGGCGCAGACTGCGGTGCGCGCCGCGGCGGTGAAAGCGGCTGAGTTGCTGCCGGACGTTCCGCTCATCGCAGGCGGAAAGTCGTATGGCGCGCGCATGACATCGGAGGCGCAGGCGGACGCGCCGCTCGCCGGCGTGCGAGGGCTGGCCTTTCTCGGCTTCCCGCTGCATGCGCCGGGACAGCCGTCCGATGCGCGCGCGGAACATCTTTCGCAGGTGGAAATTCCGATGCTGTTCCTGCAGGGCACGCGCGACGAATTCGCCAATCTGGATTATCTCAATCCGCTGGTGAAACGGCTCGGCGCACGCGCCACGCTCAAACTGTTCGAGGGCGCCGACCATTCCTTCCGTGTCCCCGCCAAATCCGGCTGCACCGATGCGGAGGTGATGAACGAGTTGCTCAACGCGCTAGCGGAATGGATCGGAAGATTGGCGTAAATTAGGCAGGTAGCAGCGGAAGACCGACTGCTTCCGAAACACGCCGTACACGATCATCAAGGCTCAGCATTGCCAACTCAGGAATTGCAACACGCATATGCAGCGCCCACGAAACGTGCAGCGCGTCGAGGCTGCGGATCGGTTCGAGCGGAAATGGTTGCCGCGCTCGAGCAACGATTGCGGGAAGTAGAGCAAGTACGTCCCATTTTGCAGCAGCCGAAGTGAGATCGGAACTCACAGATGTTGTGACTGTGCTGGTCATTCTGCCCTCAGCGTTGGCGCGAAGGATCGCACGATCGCATTCTATGATTGTCAAATCGGAGGTCACGACGTGAGTTGCGGCTGTCAAAATCGAGCCGATCTCCGGACCGCGCTGCTCCTTGAGCAGCCACGCAGCCACGGCACTTGACTCTGCATAGATGTTCATCGGTGCCAGCGACTAGATTGTATCTTCGCGCAGCGCGTCGATAAGTTCCGCTGACGTAATGCCGTGCAGCAGCGGCGGACCCTTCCGGTTATAAAACTTGGCTTTTTCCTCGGGCGTCATTGGCTTGCCCAGCCTGACTTCGCCACGGCGGGCCATCTCGGCCAGCGGATGTTCGCGTTCCTGCGGCCTTGCCGGCGGAATGAGTTGTGCGACCGCCTCGCCGCGGTCCGTGATGAACACGGTTTCGCCCTTGCGAGCCGCCCGCACATAGGCGCTCAGGTTGTTCTTGAGTTCTCGAAGGCCGACGGTCTTCATGGCCTTGATGTAGCCTCATGAGGCCATATTGACAAGGAGACTCAAGGAAAGCTTAGGCGTCGATCAGGTCGAGGCGCTTTTCGATGCGTGTAAGGCGGTCATCCATCCGATCAAGACGGTGGTGAACATGCACAATGTCGGTGTGCAGGAGCGAAACCTGTGCTTCGAGAGAGCCAAGCCTGTTCTTCATGTCCTTCATATCGCCTTGCATTCCCTCCATGCGCTCGTCCAGCCGGCGCAGATAGCGCAGTATAAGGCTCTCGGGCTCGTCGCTCATATCAAGATATTAGGGCAGAGGAGGGCCAAGGGCAAAGCCATCAGTACGTCCTCGCCTTGGGGGGGATGTATTCGACGTCGTCGGTGAGCGTGTAGGTGTGCACGGGGCGGTAGTCGAGCCGCGCCCAGCCGTTCGAGGGATCGATCCACGACAGCGTGTGCTTCATCCAGTTCTCATCGTCGCGCTTGGGAAAATCCTCGCGCGCGTGCGCACCGCGGCTTTCCTCACGCGCCATGGCACCTTCTACCGTGACGATCGCCTGCTGGATGAGATTCTCGAATTCCAGTGTTTCCACCAGGTCGGAATTCCAGACCATCGAGCGATCGGAAACAGAAATGTCAGGCAGGCGCGCGTAAATCTCGTCCACCCGTTTCAGGCCGGCCTTTAGCGTTTCGCCGGTGCGGAAAACCGCTGCGTCCTCCTGCATCGCCGTCTGCATGGCGAGGCGCATCTGCGCCGTGGGGGTACTGCCGCTCGCATGGCGATACTTGTCGAGCCGCGCCAAGGCAGCGTCCCCCGCATTCTTCGGAAGATCGGGGTGTGTTTCACCCGGTGTGACAGCCTTCGCCGCTTCGATGCCGCAGGCTTTGCCGAATACCACCAGATCGATCAGCGAATTGGAGCCAAGGCGGTTCGCCCCATGCACCGACACGCAGGCCGCTTCACCCACCGCCATCAGTCCGGGAATAACGGTGTCCGGATCGCCATCCTTCAAGGTGA
Organism: Rhizomicrobium sp.; assembly: GCA_036269195.1. Classification (GTDB taxonomy): domain Bacteria; phylum Pseudomonadota; class Alphaproteobacteria; order Micropepsales; family Micropepsaceae; genus Rhizomicrobium. The sequence continues at coordinate 310,193 of DATASO010000012.1, read as the reverse complement.
GCGCGTCGCCCATGTAGTTCGTGGGGATGCCGCCCATGTTGTAGTGCACGGTCGGCAGCACCGGGATCGGTTCCCGGGTAACATCCACACCCGCAAAAATGCGCGCGCTTTCGGTGATGCCCGGCAGCCGCTCGTGAATGATCTTGGGATCGAGATGCGAGAGATGCAGGTGGATGTGGTCCTTGTTCGGGCCCACGCCGCGGCCTTCGCGAATCTCGATGGTCATGGCGCGGCTCACCACATCGCGTGACGCCAAATCCTTTGCGTGCGGTGCGTAGCGCTCCATGAAGCGCTCGCCTTCCGAATTGGTGAGATAGCCACCTTCGCCCCGCACCCCTTCGGTAATCAGCACGCCGGCGCCAAAAATGCCGGTGGGGTGGAACTGCACGAATTCCATGTCCTGCAGCGGGAAACCGGCACGCAGCACCATCGCGTTGCCGTCACCGGTTTGCGTGTGCCCGCCTGTGCAGGAGAGATAACAGCGGCCATAGCCGCCGGTCGCCATGATCACTTTGTGCGCGCGGAAGCGATGGATAGTGCCGTCGTCGAGGTTCCATGCCATCAGGCCGCGCACCGCGCCATCGTCCACGATCAGGTCGAGGGCGAAGTACTCGATGAAGAAATTCACTTCATGCTTCACACACTGGCCGTAGAGCGTGTGCAAAATGGCGTGGCCGGTGCGATCCGCCGCGGCACAGGTGCGTTGCGCGATGCCCTCACCGTAGTTCGACGTCATGCCGCCGAAGGCGCGCTGATAGATGCGTCCGTCTTCCGTGCGCGAGAACGGCACGCCGTAATGCTCGAGCTCGTACACGGCTTCCGGCGCGTTGCGGCACATGTATTCGATGGCGTCTTGGTCGCCCAGCCAGTCCGCACCCTTCACGGTGTCGTACATGTGCCAGCGCCAGTCGTCCGGCCCCATATTGCCGAGAGCGGCGGCCACGCCGCCTTGCGCCGCCACCGTGTGGCTGCGGGTGGGAAACACCTTTGTGATGCACGCTGTCTTCAACCCGCGCGCGGCGCATTCGAGCGTGGCGCGCAAGCCGGAGCCGCCGGCGCCGACAACCACGACGTCGAAGGTGTGGTCGATAATCGGATATGCGGCAGCCATCAGCCCACCGCCAGGCGCAACAGCGCCACCAGAGAAAGGCCACCCACGATCCAGGTGAAGCCGCGGTTCAGCAGCAGCAAAAGAATGCGCTGACCGGGGTGATGCACATAATCGTCGATGACCACCTGCAGGCCCAGCATCATGTGCACGCAGCTGACGATCACGAACAGCCCCATCAGCAGGGCGTTCCACGGATGCTGAAAGAAGCCGGCGACTTCAGCTTCCGTCTTGCCCACCAGCAGCAACACGGAAACCACCAGCCAGGCGGAAAGCGGGATAAGGGCGGCGGCCGTCACCCGCTCGCGCCAGAAATGGCCGACGCCGGAATGCGCGGAACCTAAACCCTGAACCCGGTGTAGCGGTGTTTCGAGGCTCATGCGCGAAAGCCTCCATGCACCGCCCACCAGCCATAGGCGAACACCCCCACGCTGATCAGCACGGAGAACGCGATCACCGCCACTCCGCTGCGGTTGGCCGTCGGCACGGCAAAGCCATAGCCCAAGTCCCAGACCAGATGCCGGATGCCGTTGAAGAAATGAAACACCAGCGACCATAGGAACCCGAACAGCACGACCAGCCCGATGGGGTTCGCGATAGCTTTGGTGAAGGGCTGGTACATCTCTGGCCCACTCGCCAGTGAAATCAGCGCCCAGGCGACCACGATCATGCCCACCGAAAGGGCGACACCGGTCGCGCGATGGGTAATCGAGGTGGCCATGGTGATCGGCCATTTGTAGACACTGAGATGAGGCGAGAGCGGCCGCTCCCGGACGGGCGGCAATTGCGGGTTGTCCGCCATAAGGGTCCTGGCAAGGTGTTGCGAAGCGGGCGGAGTTTAGGGGTGGGGCGGGGCCAGTCAACCGCCCGCGGCCCAGCCAAACTGCGGCGTCATGGCCTGTCTTGCGACCCTCGCAATTCGCGTTCATAGAGGTGAATGAGGCGCGCGGATCCGCTTTCCCATGAGTGAGTACAGCGCGACGGCCTTTGTCGTTGGGCCGCAAAGCCGTTTGCGGCGATTCGCCAACGCCCTTTGGCAGATGCCGCTCGCACGGCCGCTGTGGGAGGCGATGGCGGTGGTGCTGTTGTGCCCGCTGCTGTTATCTGCCGCAATCTGGAACGGCTTCCCGCTCATTTTCTACGATACCGGCGCCTACATGATGCAGGGCTTCGGCGACAAGTTTGTGCCGGAGCGCTCGCCGGTATTTTCGATTTTCATTCTGGCGGGTGGGGCAGGCACGAGCCTGTGGCTGGTCGCGCTGCTGCAAACGGCGATGGCCTCGTTCGTGATGGTGCAGACGGCGCGCATGGTGGCGCCGCGCATTACGTTGCCCATTCTGCTGCTGATTGGCGGGGCATTGACGGTGCTAACCGGGTTGCCATGGTACGCCGGCCAGATCGAACCAGATATTTTCACGCCGCTGGTGCTGTTATGCCTGTATCTGCTGGCGTTCCATGCCGCGGCATTGGGTTGGTGGCGCGCAGGCTTGCTGATCTTTATCGCAGCCCTCGCCACGGCGGTTCATCCGTCGCATCTCGGTTTGTCGGCGGGTTTGCTTCTCGTACTGGCCGTTTATCGCACCGCCGTGCTGTTGCGGCGCAAGCCGTGGCCGCGCGCTCGGCTACTGCTGCCGGTTTCCTCCCTCTGCCTTGGTTTCTGTCTGATTTTTTCTGCGAACTTTATTTATACCCGCCACATCTTCGTTAGCCGGGCAGGTTCGGTGTTCATGTTCGCCCGCATGCTGCAGGACGGCGTGGTGCAGCGCCTGCTGAATGAAACCTGCCCGACGTCGAATTACGAACTCTGCCGCTATAGAAAGGCGTTGCCGCACCGCGCCGACAAGTGGCTGTGGGGACCGGGCACCCTGTTCGTCAAGCTGCACCGCTTCATCGGCACGGAAAAGGAATCGGCGCACATTGTGCACGATGCTCTGGTTCGCTATCCCTTCTGGAACCTGGAGCTTGCCGCACGCGACGTGCTGCAGCAGCTGACGCTCTTTCACACCGGCGACCAGATCGAGCCGCAGCAGTGGATCCTGTACCCTGATTTTCATGCCTTCATCCCCGATCAAATGCCGGCCTACAGCGAGGCGCGCCAGCAGAAAGGGCGACTCGATTTCCGCCTGATCAATTACGTGCACGTGCCCGTGGGCGGATTGATTCTACTGTTGCTTCTGGGCGCATTCGTATTTGCCGTGAAACGTGGCGATCTGAAGGCAGTTCCGTTGCTTGGGTTTGTGCTCATTGCGTTGCTTGGGAACGCCGTCATCTGCGGCGTTTTTTCCAATCCACACGCGCGTTATCAGTCGCGCCTCATTTGGGTTCCAGCCTTTGCATTGGCATTGCTTCTGGTGGATAGACGTTCTGCCGCCTTGCGGGCACCTTAAGAATCCGGCCTTATCTGGACATGACTTCCGTTCGCATCGCGCCTTCGATTCTCTCCGCGGACTTCGCGCGACTCGGCGAAGAAATCGAGGCAATTGAAAACGCTGGCGCCGATTTCATCCATGTCGATGTGATGGACGGCCATTTCGTGCCGAACATCACCATTGGGCCAGTGGTGGTGAGGGCGATCCGTCCGCACGCCAAGAAGCCGCTCGACGTGCATCTGATGATTGCGCCCGTCGACCCTTTTATCGAATCGTTCTGCGAGGCCGGTGCCGATGGCATCACGGTTCACCCGGAAGCTGGCCCCCACGTGCATCGCACCTTGCAACACATCCGCGCTTGCGGAAAACGTCCGGGCATCGTGCTCAATCCTGGCACGCCGATCGATGCCATCGACAACGTGCTCGATCTCGTCGACCTGGTGCTGATCATGACCGTCAATCCCGGCTTTGGCGGACAGGAATTCATCGAAAGCCAGCTGCGCAAGATCGAAGCGGCGGCAGAACGCATCGCGCGCAATGGCAGGCACATCGATCTCGAAGTCGATGGCGGCATCACGCCGGAAACCGCGCGTCGCGCCATCGATGCCGGCGCCAACATTCTTGTCGCCGGTACCTCCGTCTTCAAAGGCGGCGCGGCGAACTACGCCGCCAACATTGCGCGTTTGCGCGGCTGAACCGCGACATGCAGTGGCGATCGCACCCATACATCTCATTCGGACTTGAAGCGGCTGCCGCGCTGTGGCGGCGCGCGACAGCGCCGCTGCGCATCACCTGGCGCCGCAGCGGATTTTATCGGCTGCAATTGCGCGGCCGCATGCCGGACCGCATTGTCATCTCGCCGGATATTTCTTCGCCGCGGCGTTTGGAAGACGCCGATCAATTGCTGCGCGGCCGCTTCCGCTTCAACGGCGAAACGGTTGACGTCACCGAAGGTTCGATCTTCGACAAGCCGGCACCATCGCAACAATGGGCGGAGGCGTTGCACAGCTTCGCCTGGCTTTCCGCACTCTCAATCGCCGGAGGAGAACCGGCGCGTATTCTGGCTACCAATCTTATCACGCAATGGCTGAAGCGTTACGGCCGCTATTCGGAGCCGGCTTGGCGCGCCGACATTCTCGGCCAGCGGCTGATCAACATTTTCGCGCATGGCCGCTTTGTGCTGACCAGCTCAGAAGTGACGTGGCGCTCGCGCCTGTTCGTCAGCCTGCGCGAGCAGAGCCGCATGCTGGCGCGCATTTCGAAAGAAGCACCGGACGGTTTGCCACGTCTGGAAGCTGCTGCCGCGCACGCCCTGTCTGGCCTTTGCCTCAACGATCATTCCAGACGGTTCAGCACCGGAGTCGAACGCCTGGAAACAGAGCTGGCGCGGCAAATTCTGCCCGATGGCGGACATGTCAGCCGTTCGCCGGAGGCACTACTGCGCGCCTATGAGTTGGTGGCTGCGGTGACCGATGCGCTGGATGTATCCAACCTTGCCACGCCGCTGCCGCTGCGTACCGCGCGCGATCGCATGGCGCCAATGCTTCGCTTCTTCCGTCTGGGCGATGGCGCGCTGGCCATGTTCAACGGCGGTCAGGAAGGCGAGGCAAAGCCCATCGCCAATCTTCTGGCGCGCGATGAAGTGCGCGGGCAGCCATTCGCGCACGCGCCGAACTCCGGGTATCAGCGTCTCACCGCGGGCCGCACATTGCTGGTGATGGATTGCGGCGCGCCGCCGCGCGGCGCGTTCAGCAACACTGCGCACGCGGGCTGCCTTGCGTTCGAATTCAGCGCCGGCACCCAGCGCGTGGTGGTGAATTGCGGCGCTTCGGCCGACGAACGCAAATGGGGCGGCATCCTGCGCGCCACCGCCGCGCACTCCACCATCACACTGGCGGATCGTTCGATGGCGACGATCCTGACCGGCTGGCTCGCCACATTACTTGGGCCGCGTTTGCTTGGCGGCCCGCACGGCGTTGAAACCGATCGTCTGGAATCGGCATCCGGTTGGACCGTGAATGCTGCGCATGACGGGTACCTCGATCTGTTCGGCATGATTCATGAGCGACGCGTTACGATGTCGCCGAACGGAAAACTGATCTCCGGTCTCGATCGGCTGGTGCGCAAGCCGGGGCGCCGCAGCCCCGAACCAACGCCCTTTGCCGCGCGGTTTCACATCCATCCCGATATTCGCATCTCCGCGAGCCAGGGCGGCGGTGCGCTGCTGAAACTCCCATCCGGTGAAGGCTGGCGCTTTCAGTCCAGCGGCGGCGAACTCACCATCGACAAAAGCGTCTATCTCGCCAGCGAAACCATGCGCCGCACCGAGCAGCTGGTGATCGGCGGCGTCATCCGCGACGAGCCGGTAGAAATCGGCTGGGTGTTCGAGCGCATCGGCGCTGCGTAGGGCACGCCTCGCCGGACTGATTGACTCAGAGGCACATTCGTCCGCAAATTGCCTTGGGCGAGGCGAGCGGTTCCATCGGGGTGGAAATGCTGTCGATCTTTCAAAGACGAACCGCGATCGGCGCAATCGCTTTATGTGCAATCGCGGCAATTCCCGCGCTGGCCTTTAATCCCGGCGCAAAAAAGTCATCTGTCGCGGAAGCCGATATCGGCAAGCTCAAGCCGGGCGAATATATCTGGAGCCCGGAGCTGGCGCCGCGTGGGCCGATGACGGTGGTGGTCAGCCTGCCGGCACAGCGCGCTTATGTGTATCGTAACGGCGTGCGGATCGGCGCCACCACGGTCTCTTCCGGCAAGCCCGGGCATTCAACGCCCACCGGTGTGTTCACCATTTTGCAGAAGGACAAGAACCACCACTCCAACAAGTACAGCAATGCACCGATGCCCTACATGCAGCGGCTGACCTGGGATGGCATTGCGCTGCATGCGGGCGGCCTGCCTGGCTATCCCGCTTCGCACGGTTGCGTGCGCCTGCCGCTCGCCTTTTCTGAGGCGCTGTTCAAGGAGACGTCGATGGGGATGACCGTCGTCATCACCAACGAACAACCGGCCACGCAAAACATCATCGATCCGCATACGCTTACCGGGTTGATGCCTGCATCGGCAGCGGCAGCGGCGGAAAACCATTTTGCAAAGGAAGAAGACTACAACTGGCAGCCGCAGCTCTCACCAGGCGGCCCGCTCACGATCCTTGCCAGCACGGCGGACCAGCGTGCCCTGGTGCTGCGCAACGGCGTGGTGATCGGTGCCGCGCGCGTGAAAATTCCGCCTGGAGAAATTGTCGGCACGCGGGCCGTGACCTTCACCGGCTTCGATGAGCAAGGGCGCGGCAAGTGGTTCTACATCGGCCTTGCCGGTCATGAGGGCGAGAATGGGGAAAGACTGATCATTGCCGAGCACCGCAACATCATCATCCCGCCGAAATTCTATCGCGAGGTGCGCGATATTCTCGTTCCCGGCACCACGATGGTGCTGGTGGAAGGCTCCATCGCCGGCGGTGGTGCTGGCGAAAAGCTCACGGTTCTGGCCAGCGAGTAAGCGGCCGTTGCTCCCTGCGATTGCGAGTCGGTGCTAAGCATCGTACCCGACGGGAAGAGACACGTTAGCTGGAGGTCGAATTAAATTTGAGGGGCAGTCTCTGGAGAGAAATCAGATTCGTCCATATAGTAGGGAGCTGATCGGCACAACTTGCTGGTCCAATAGTCGGCCCTCGCAGGTAAGCGCGATTACGCCATTCTCGTTTCCAGCCCCGAGGCCGGCACTAGTATACGTTGGGGGTTCACATGATTCGCAACCATGCTATTGCATTATGCACGGCACTCACCGCTTCGGCAGCAATGGCCGGGGCCACTGAAGGCGCGACCATCGTTGTTTTCGATCCGCAGGGCTCGGGCGGCACCTATCCGACTCACATCAGCGAGGACGGCTCGATAACCGGGAGCTGGTTCGACGTGGCGGCTCAGGTCACTGAGGGTTTCATTCGGGCGCCCGATGGAACCATCAAACCGTTTGCGAAGGGTGACTCCAACCCAAAGGAGACCACGGGTTCCGGCATCAATGTCAAGACGGAGGTTACCGGATACGTCCGTGAACATGGCGGCCTCTGGGGCTATATCCGGACACCCGGCGGCAAAATACGGTCCTTCCAGGCAGACAACGCCCGCCGCTTTACATACCCCGTCGGGATCAACAAGTTCAGCGCGATTGCAGGAATTTCGGCTAACAGGAACGGTCAAGACCGTGGTTTCATCCGTACAAAGGACGGAACCATCACCTTGTTTGATGCGCCCGGCGATGCGGACGGAACTGACCCGACGGGGATCAACAATGACGGCAGCATCGTCGGTAGTTACGCTGACGGCGGCGGAGCCGCCCACGGGTTCTTGCGGACCTCGGACGGGACGATCACGACATTCGATGCGGCAAAGGGCGCCATTCTGACAGTGGCGGAGGGCGTGAATGACGCTGGCTCGGCCACAGGTTTTTTTTTCGACAGCGGCGAAGTCTATCACGGATTCGTTCGAATCGCGGACGGCACAGTGACGATATTCGATCCACCGGGCTCGCTCGCGACCTATGCCGCCGCCATCAATGACAATGGCGCAATCATCGGCTCGTTCATCGGCGGAGACAATGTCGAGCATGGGTTCGTCCGGTCGGCCTCCGGAGTCATAAAAGCATTCGATCCGCCTGGCTCCAAGGGAACGCTCCCTCGCAGCATCAACCGCAATGGCGACATTACAGGGACGTTCTATAATGGCGCCTACCACGGTTTCATCCGAAAAACGTGAAATTCGGGAAAACGGAAAATCGCGGACACGAGGACAGGATACGAATTGCACATGCTGAGGAGCGCGAAGGCGCGCTCGCCATCGTCGAGCACCGCAACATCATCATCCGGCAGAAATATTGTCTGTATGCCGAGGCGCAGGCCGCAAGCTGACCGTTCTCGCCAGTCAGCAACTTCCCGCCCATAACGCGCTCTCCACGGAACTTGCAACGATTCCTCCTTCTCTCCGTTAGGGCCGCGGGTGCTCACCGGTAGTCGGGATCCTGTCGCAACCGGAGGAGTTGCTTCATGACCATTCATTGCCACGCAAAGTTCCTTACCTGCCTTTTGGGCGGAATCGTTCTGCCGCTACCGGCGCTCGCGGCCTCGCACGTTGCCGGAAGCCCTGCCGGACACGTTTACGTGCTGACCAATCAGCCAACCGGCAATGCGGTGATGGTGTTTCACCGCGATGCGTCCGGGGCGCTCACGCCCAAGGGAACATTCGCCACCGGCGGCAATGGCGCCGGCGCGGGCACCGATCCCCTACAATCGCAAAACCCTGTCGTGCTCGGCCACGGCGGCAGAGTGCTTTTCGCGGTGAACGCCGGCAGCAATTCGATCACGGCGTTTCGTGTGTCCGGCGATGCGCTCACCTCGCTGGGCACGGTTCCGTCCGGCGGCACCATGCCGGTCAGCATCGCCGTGCACAACAATCTGCTGTATGTCGTAAATGCCGGTGGTGTGCCGAACGTTTCGGGCTTTACCGTGAATGCGGACACGGGCCAGCTCACGCCGCTGGCGAACTCTACCCAGCCATTGCCGGGTGGCGCGTCGGCGGCGCCGGCGGAAGTCGCCTTTGTTCCCGGCCAGGACAAACTTGTGGTGACGGAGAAAGGCACCGGTCAGATCGACACCTTCATGCTCAACGGAGACGGGATGGCGCAGGCCGGCATGGCTTTCGATTCCAGCAAGCCGACGCCCTTTGGATTTGCCTTCGCTCCCCATCGTGTCACGATCGTGTCGGATGCGGTGAACGGCGAACCGCTTGCCTCCGCGCTCTCGTCCTACAAAATCCGTCCCGAGCGGAAGCCGCTGGTGATCTCGGCCGCCGTGCCGGACAATCAGACGGCAGCGTGTTGGGTCGCGGTTACGGAGGACGGCACATATGCCTACACCGTGAACACGGGAAGCAACTCGATCTCCAGCTACTCGGTTTCGGTCGGCGGGAAACTCACGCTACTGAATCCCACGGCGGCTGGCGGCAATTTCCCGACCGATGCGGCGCTCAGCAAGGATAGCAAGTTCCTATACGTGCGCAACGGCGGTGACGGAAGCGTGGCTGGTTTCGCCGTCAATCCGGACGGCAGCCTGACGACGGTTGCCATCGGCGGCGGATTGCCGGACGGCGCAGCCGGCCTCGCTGCACGCTGAACATTTTTCGCGGGAAGCGCGCGTTCGTGGATAGCGCACGCGCGCGCCCCGCACCTCAAATTCCAGGCCGCACCGCGCCGATTCTCTATCGAGCGCTCTAAGGATAATTCAGCACGCTACCATAGAGCGGATAGGCGGATCGCACGTGCCGCGAATCCGGCACCACGATCACCTTGTCTGCCTGCGACGCTGCGAAATTGATCGTGCCCACTTTGGTGAAGCTGTCGAAGACAAAAGGCAGGCTCCTTCCGGCGTAAAGGTCCGGTTTGTCGGAAAGTCCGAAATGCAGGTGCGGCCCCAGCGAGGGACCGGTGTTCCCGATTTTGGCAAGCGGCGCGCCAGCCTTCACGCGATCACCCACCTTCACCCTCAAACTTCCCGGATGCAGATGCACGTACACCGCATAGACATTGGGGGCGATCTGGAGCATCACGTGATTGCCGCCATAATCTTCTTTCGTGTCCGGCTTCATCGGCACGTTCGGCGGCGTTTCGGGCTTGCCGTCCTGGATCGAAACCACGGTTCCATCCGCGACCGCGAGCACATCCTGCCCGAAAGCGTAGTGTTGTTCGATTTTGCTTCCGTCGCCGTCGTAGACTCTGCCGTTCCTCATCTTCGCAAAATCAATGGCGAAAATCTCAGGCGTTTCGATGCGAACGCCGTCGATGGCCACGCGAAGATCGCGGTGGATGTTCGGTGCGCAGCAGCCACTGGAAACAATCCAGCCTTCGCCCCGCACCGGCGGCTCGATCGACATCGCCGGCTGGCGATTGACCGGGACTTCTGGCGCGTCAATCTCCATTCTGCCGATCATTGGGGTGAGTTCCGAATGCGGCGCGAGAGTGTACGCAATCTTATGTGTTAGCCGCCGTGGCGCGGTATCCGGCGGCAGGATCAAGTCAACTTCAATGGACACGGCGCCTGACGCAGGCACAACAGGCGAAGCAGTCCTGGAAAAGAGCGGTTGCGTGGCAGCGGCAAGCGCATTTCCTTCGATCCGCATGAGTTCTTTCCCGGCAGGATCGAGAACAACGACATGCGAGAGCGTCACCGGTTCGGGGAACACATTGATGACGAGAAGCTCGTACTCAACATGATCTTTTCCATCGTCACCGCGGACAATCTGTGCGTCGTGAATGGAAGAAACGATGATTGCGGTAGGCTCCTCAGGCTCCCGTGCCGATGCGCCGGATGCGCAGGCGAAGATCGCCGCGGCAATGAAAATTGTGCACCGTCGAAAAGACGCGCCGTTCAGCCGGTTTTTCACGACAGCCCCCTATTGTGCGGCCCGCAATGAAGCCGCTACGCCATTTCACTCCTGGCATGTTGCAGGAATGTAAGCACTTGGCAGCTCTATGTCCTGTCCGAGGGTTTCGCCCGGAACTTACTCCACCAGCATCGCCGCTGTGGCCAGCGGCTTCGTTCCATAACCCTGGCAATTCACCTTCAGGCCGCTGTTGCCCACCATAGCGATGGTGTCGGCGACAATCTGCGTGCACTGCTGGCCCAGGCTGGAATTACCGGCCCATTTCAACCCCGCGCTTGGAAGGTAAACCGCGCCGCCGATCAGTTGCGTATCGCCGCCCGTCAGCTTGAACGTCGTGCTGGCCGGCATGCCCCGGTCGCCGAAAATCGCGATGCCGGCAGTCGATCCGGATGTGGGCGCCACAAGGTTGATTGTTGCGCCGCCGGCAATCGATGCACTCGCGTAATTGTTGCCGGTCGAGGAGGTGAAAAACAGCGTCACGCCGGTGCCCGATAGCGCGCTCTGCCCGCTCATGGAAAGGCTGCCCTGATCGAGAATGTAGATGCCGGCCGACAGAGTGACGTGCGCCTGGGACTTGATGTCGATCCCGCCGCAATAAACGCCGGGGGAAAGAGTCACATCGGAATTCGTCGAATAGTTCCTCTTATCGCAGCCGGTGAATGTGGGCGTTGGGACTGTCGCGTAGGGATCGGCCACATAATGATATCCAGCCGTCACGCCGTCGGTGGCGGTGATAGCCGATTGTCCCGAAATACCACCGACCGCACCGGCGAACGAGGTGGAAAGTCTGGAGGAGCCACCGACCTTCAGGGCAGAATTGCTGGTGGAATCGGCAATCACGGAGCAGTTTACCAGACTCACGTTCACCGAACCCTGCTCGCTATAGGCGCCGCCGGCGGTCTGATTGAGAGCAAGAATGCAAGGCGCGCCTTGCGGCATCGCAACCGCCCGCGACATCACCGGAATGGGCTGGGAGCCCCAGATCGATGAAAAGATTCGCGCCTGCGGCTGCGCAACGACGACCTCCAGCGCGGAGCGGTTGTTTGTGTTTGGTCCCAGTCTGGGAGGCGAGTTCACGGTTACCGTTGTGGAGTTCGCACCGTTCACATAGCCATATGTAGCAGCGACGGCATTGGCCTGGGTTGCGCCGTTGCCGGTTGCGCCGCTCGCAACAGCAATGGCCGCACTGACCGCGGCCGAATCCGCGGCGTGCTGCATCGCCTTTTGATTGTGCAGCAGAAGCCCCTCTTCCACGCCGAAGCTGGCCGCTCCCACAAGAACCGGCATCATGAGTGCCGTAATAATGAGATAGTTGCCCGATTCATCTTGGCGGAAGCGGCGCAGCAGGATACGCAAGCGCAAAATTGCGCTCCTTCCCGGAATTTTAACCGTCATCTGTTTCATCTCCGAACACTCGTGGGCCTGTTCGCCCAACGCCCGGAGAGCGCCATTCATTTTCCATGCCGGAGAACGCAGTCCCTACTGGCCGGCGAAAAGGCGTTCAGAATCAGTGGCGAAAACAAATCCGTTCCCTCATGGTCATTTCGGCCGAGACTCTCGCCCGGTTGGGTTGGCGGCGGCCCCGCGGCTTGCTATCCACAGGGCAGCACAAGGGATTCCCATGGTTCAGCTCAGCCTCCCCAAGAACAGCCGGCCGGTGAAAGGCAAGCGCTGGCCCCGCGCCACCATGCCGGATGGCAAGCGCCGCAAGCGCACCAAGGAGTTCAAGGTCTACCGCTACGATCCGGAGAGCGGCGGCAATCCGCGTATCGACAGCTATGGCGTCGATCTCACCGCCTGCGGCCCGATGGTTCTGGACGCGCTGATCAAGATCAAGAACGAGATCGATCCCACGCTCACCTTCCGCCGCTCCTGCCGCGAAGGCGTGTGCGGCTCTTGCGCCATGAACATCGGCGGCGGCAACACGCTCGCCTGCACCAAGGCGATCTCCGACAGTTCCGGATCGGTGAACATCTATCCGCTGCCGCACATGCCGGTGGTGAAAGACCTCGTGCCGGACATGACGAACTTCTATGCGCAATACGCATCGATCCGGCCGTACCTGCGCACCAAAACCGCCGAGCCGGAAAAGGAATGGCGGCAAACGCCGGAAGATCGCGACAAGCTCAACGGGCTTTACGAGTGCATTCTCTGCGCCTGTTGCTCGACGTCGTGCCCCAGCTATTGGTGGAATTCGGAGCGCTATCTCGGGCCCGCCGCGCTGCTGCAATCCTATCGCTGGATTTCCGACAGTCGCGACGAATGCACCGGCGAGCGGCTGGACGATCTGGAAGATCCGTTCCGTTTGTATCGCTGCCATACCATCATGAATTGCGCGGAGACCTGCCCCAAGGGACTCAATCCCGCGCGCGCCATTGGCAAGATCAAGGAAGCGCTGGTGAAACGCAGCGTGTAAGCTGTGTGCCGCAACCCTTGCGTGCTAATATGCCCGAATATTGGCGGGGAGAGTGCAATGGTTTCCGGAAGGCTGGCGATGGTCGCGGCGGCTCTGTTGTTATCGAGCGCGGCGGCGCAGGCGGATGTGGACATATCTGCCAAGCCGACTGCGAACATGAGTTGCACGGACGGCGTTTGCACCGCCACGGCAAAAGGCGCGAACCTCAACGTCAACGATCTGACCAACATGCTGGCCGCCGGCGACGCAACGGTGAAGACCGGCCGCGGTGCGATCACCATTCAGGTGCAAGAGGGATTTTCCTGGACGGGCAGTACCCGCCTGACACTGGATGCCAATCACACGGTGGGTTTTCACCAGCCGGTGATCGTTGCGGGCAACGGCGCCCTGACCATCATTACAAACGATGGCGGCAGTGGCGGCGATCTGTTGTTTGAGAACAAGGGCAGCGTGACATTCTGGGATTTGGGCAGCAGCCTTGTCATCAACAGCCAAAGCTACATGCTGGTAAACGGTATTGCCACGCTGGCGGCGGACATTGCAGCCAATCCCTCCGGCTTCTATGCGCTGGCGAACAGCTACGACGCGAAACACGACCGATTTGACAAGGTGCCGATTCCAACAACTTTTGAGGGTACATTCGAGAGTCTTGGACAGACGATATCGCACCTCAAGATCAAGCACGATCTAAAGACGCTAGAGGGCTTCTTTGCATCTATTGACGCAAAAGGAATAGTCCGCGATGTGCATCTAAAGAATGTGGAAGTTCGCTCCTCTAGCGCAAGGGCTTCCACTGGTACTCTTGTCGGCACAAATCTCGGGCTCATCGCAAATGTCACTGCGGACGGCAGCGTTGAAGGTTCCGCGAATTCTATGGGGGGGATTGCCGGAACTAATGCGGGCACAATGGTCAACACGAGCGCTGCCGTAAATGTAATAGGGAATGAACTTGCAGGCGGTTTGGTAGGGGACAGCCGGTACGGGACGATCACGAATTCGCATACATCAGGAAATGTATTTGGAAACGTCGCCGGGGGGCTCGTCGGAAATGGCGCAAACATAATTCTGTCGTCTGCCACAGGCTCAGTCACCGGCGGAGATAGCGCCAGCGTGGGGGGCTTGGCCGGAGTCGGAGAATACATTTACCAATCCTATGCGACCGGCGCCGTGGTGGTAGGCAACAATAATGCGAGGGTCGGTGGACTCGCTGGAGACGGCGAGGGAATCAGCAATTCCTACGCCACCGGTTCTGTCACCGGTGGATCGCATAAGGGTGAAATTGGCGGGTTCGCGGGAGAGGCCTTTATGATCACGCAGTCCTATTCCATCGGCGCGGTGGGGGGAGGCGGCGGATCGGCCGTTGGTGGATTTATCGGCAAGAGCGGCGGCCGGGGGAATCAGCAAGACTATTGGAACGTAGAGACAAGCGGCACTTCTCAAGGCTGTGGACGCGGCGGAGACTGTTCCGGCTTGATCGGGTTAACGAGCGATCAATTAAGATCGCAGCTGCCGGCAGGTTTCGATCCGAAGATTTGGGGGCAAGACGCGAACATCAATGGCGGCTTTCCGTATCTGCTTGCTCTGCCACCCAATTAACCAGGCAAGCAGCTAGTCCTCGAGGCAGATGGCATGGGAATTCTGGGACACGATACATTCTGGGACACGATACATATTGCACCAACTTCCAATCCCGCGCGCGCCATTGGCAAGATCAAGGAAGCCTTGGTGAAGCGCAGCGTGTAGCGCCATTTGTGAAGGAATGGCCGGCGTTACATCGCCGTCAAATGAAGGAACCCGCCTGCCCCGCCAGCCGTTTTTGAGGGGTGCGGACGCGGACTGTGTCGGCGGCGAAAACCTGCAAGGAGACGCTCATGCGTTGTCATCATTTCCTGAATTCCGCGGCCGTGGCCGGCTTGGCCGGACTGCTGTTTGCTGCTGCGCCCGCATCGGCGCAGGAATATGGTTACGGCCCCACCGAAGAGGTGATTGTCACAGCGCCGCCTCCGGCCGCATTCCAGGAGGAATATTCGGGCCGGCAATCTTTGACCATGCCGCCGGAAAAGGTCTCGCTCTCGCAAGCGGTGCGCTACGACGATCTTGATCTGACCACAGGGCAGGGTGCGCACGAACTGCGCCGCCGCGTCGTGCATGCGGCGCGCGAAGTGTGCGGTACGCTGCGCGAGGCCTATCCATTCCATCAGCTGACATCTGCGCGGCGCTGCTATCCTGAGGCGGTCCGCACTGCGCTGGTGCACGCCAATGAGGCGATCAACGATGCGCGCGAATCCTACGCGTACGGCTATGGTTACGAGACGTATTAGCGCTGAGTGGTCTCTGAGTGGTCCTTAGACCGCCGCTGATCTGGTGAAACCGGCGCGCAGCCGCAGCAGGTGCCACATCAGCGCCGCGGCAGCTTCCGTGGTGCGGCCTTGCGGTTTCGCACCGATCGCTTTCGCCACCATCTGCACCAGCTTGCGGATGTGATGCCGCCGGTAGATTTGTCCGCTGCGCGCGAAGGACTGCCGGGCATAAAGCGCGCGGCTGTAAGGCTTTGCCGTTTCTACTTCAGGCGCCACATTGGCGCAGTAGTAAGCATAGGCGAGTTCGTCATCGTCGGATTCGTTGATGCGCCCGACGGCTACGAGCAACCGCCGCCAGAACGGCAGCTCCGGTTCGTCCTGCGCGTGAAGGGTGTCGAAGAAGAGCTTGTAATGGCGGAATTCGTCCGCCGCGATGCGGCCGGCAATCTCCTTCAGCACCGGCTCATCCGTCGCGTCGCGGATGGCGCTGTAATAGGACGACGTGCCGGATTCGACCACGCAGCGCGCGATCATCTCGCCCCGCCGGCTGCCGCGAACGGAAGTGGTGTCTTCGCTGGCGAAATGGGGCGGCCGATAGCCGGCGTGAAAGCGCGCGAAGGCCCGTTCGAAATTCCATGCCGGATCGGCCATCTCGGCCCAGCGGCCGAGCGCCAAGCCGTGCTGGGCTTCTTCTTCGCCCCAGCGCTGGAAGTCGGCGATGCTGTTTTCTGCCCCGCCGAAGATGCGGGAGAGATAGCTCACGTATGCCGGCGCATTGTACTCGACCATCGCCGCGGCTTTGATCGCCGCGATCATCCCGGGATCGGCTCTGGAGCGGTCGAACCGCTGCCAGGGAATGTCATCCAGGGTCCAGCCTGCTGAGTAAACCGTTCCGCCTGCCATGCCTCGTCCGGGTTGGGGTGCCGCGATTCTGTGTGAACGTCTTATAGCAAACCCCGTTGCGGGGCTGTACAGGCCGGAAATCTGGGAAATTCGGTTGAAGTTTCCGGCCCCTTACCGGATTCCGCTAATAAAGGGGAAGGTGAAGGTGCATGGAACAGCTGCTGGAGCGGGCGCGGGAGCGCAAGCTCGACGGGGTGGGCGCGACCTACGGCGGTCGCCGTCGCGAGATCGCGTCGAATTTCAGGCTGGAAAGTAGTTCAGAGGGAGGCGCGCAGCATCTTCAGCGCGTCGACGGTATCGATGGCGCGGGCGCGGTCGGCTTCCGATTTGGCGAGCAGGATGTCTTCTTCGGCATCCTTGATGCGGTCGTCCAGCGCCACCATGTCCACATCCGCCATTGGCATGGCTTCTTCAGCCAGCACGGTGACTTTCGTGGTGGTGACTTCTGCGAATCCGCCCAGCACGAAGAAGCGCTGGTCGCCACGCGTGCCGCCGGTCACGTCAATGACCCCCGGCTTGAGCGTGGTGATGAGCGGCATGTGGCCGGCCAGCACGCCCATGTAGCCGTCGGTCGCCGGAATCGTCACCATGTCGGCTTCCTCCGACAGCAGCAGCCGCTCGGGGGAGACGAGATCGAAGGGGATTTTCTCAGCCATTTTCTGTGCCTCGGACTAATATAGCAGACGCAACGAATCCCGCGTCCGGATTCTCGATCTCTGCAACAAGTAGCGCTGCCACCGAAAAACCATCGCATAATGGGATCATAGCATTCACGCGCTCGTAACCATCACCTTGCATTTCGATGCCCTCTTCCCAGCCCCTGAGATCCGCTATCTGACGACGAAAGAGTTGCAACGCCTCTTTTGGATCGCCCTCACAAGTAAGAACTCGGCACCATCCATCTCGCGGTTCAAAAGCGACAAAGCCGATATCAGTCTGTATTTTCCATGCCTCCCATTTGCCCAGATCGTACAGTTCCCGATCTTCATCCGTTAGCGGAACGACTCTTTCAGGTGAAAATGTCTGTTCCAGTCGCCCATCGCTTACGGTCGGAACACACAGTCCGAAGAAAACAGAAATCGCGACGTCGTTAATCGACAAGTCTGCCTACGCCGCTTCGGCTGCCATCTTTTGCGCCTTGGCCACCGCGTCTTCGATGGTGCCCACCATGTAGAACGCCTGCTCCGGCAGGTGATCGTACTCGCCATTCACCACCGCCTTGAAGCTGCGGATGGTGTCTTCCAGCTTCACGAACACGCCCGGCAGGCCGGTGAACACTTCCGCCACGCTCATCGGCTGCGACAGGAAGCGCTCGATTTTGCGGGCGCGCGCCACCGTCAGTTTGTCCTCTTCGGACAACTCGTCCATGCCCAGAATGGCGATGATGTCCTGCAGGCTGCGGTAGCGCTGCAGAATCTGTTGCACCTGCCGCGCCACATTGTAGTGCTCCTCGCCCACGATGCGCGGATCGAGCATGCGGGAGGTGGAGTCGAGCGGGTCCACAGCCGGGAAGATCGCCTTTTCAAACACGGAGCGCGACAGCACGGTGGTGGCGTCCAGATGCGCGAACGAGGTGGCCGGCGCGGGATCTGTCAGGTCGTCAGCAGGCACGTAGATCGCCTGCACCGAAGTGATCGAACCCTTTGTGGTGGTGGTGATGCGCTCCTGCAGTGCGCCCATGTCGGTCGCGAGCGTCGGCTGGTACCCCACGGCCGAAGGAATGCGGCCCAGCAGCGCCGAGACTTCGGAGCCAGCCTGGGTGAAACGGAAGATGTTGTCCACGAAGAACAGCACGTCACGCCCTTGATCGCGGAAGTATTCCGCAACCGTGAGGCCGGAGAGACCCACGCGGGAGCGCGCGCCCGGCGGCTCGTTCATCTGGCCATACACCAGCGCGCATTTGCTGCCTTCCACCGAGCCCTTCTTCGGGTCCTTGTTCACGCCGGATTCGATCATCTCGTGATAGAGGTCGTTGCCTTCGCGGGTGCGCTCGCCCACGCCGGCGAACACGGAATAACCGCCGTGCTGCTTGGCGACGTTGTTGATCAACTCCATGATGGTAACGGTCTTGCCCACACCGGCGCCGCCGAACAGGCCAATTTTGCCGCCGCGTGCATAGGGCGCGAGCAAATCCACCACCTTCATGCCGGTGACCAGCACCT
Source organism: Rhizomicrobium sp. (assembly GCA_036269195.1). GTDB lineage: Bacteria > Pseudomonadota > Alphaproteobacteria > Micropepsales > Micropepsaceae > Rhizomicrobium. The sequence continues at coordinate 291,499 of DATASO010000012.1, read as the reverse complement.
GCGCTTCGGTGGACTGATCGGTGAAGGCCGGCGCTTCCTGATGGATGGCGCGGCGCTCCGTGGTTTGCACGGCGCCAGCTTCGTCCACCGGTTCGCCGATGACGTTGATGATGCGGCCAAGCGTGGCTTCACCCACCGGCACGGTGATCGGGGAACCCGTGTCGCTCACGTCTTGGCCGCGCACCAGGCCTTCGGTGGCATCCATCGCCACAGTCCGCACGGTGGATTCGCCCAGATGCTGCGCCACTTCGAGGATGAGGCGATTGCCATGGTTCTCGGTGGCGAGCGCGTTCATGATCTCCGGCAGGTGTCCACCTTCGAACTGCACGTCCACCACAGCGCCCAACACCTGGGTGATGTGGCCGATCTTGTTGCTGGGGCTCATCATGTTCATTGTTCTTCTCCGGTCGGGCCTTTCTTCTGACCCATCGTTTGGATGCGGTCGCAACACGCGATCATATCCCGAATGTCTACAGCTGTTCTCGACATGCTCTCTTCGATAGCGCGAAGGTGCTCGAGAATCTCACGTTCCTGCTCCGGCGCGAAATTCACTACAACGCCTCTGCGCCCGAGATGATCTCAATCAGTTCTTTGGTGATCATCGCCTGACGCGTGCGGTTGTATTGCAGGGTCAGCTTGCCGATCACGTCGCCCGCGTTGCGGGTGGCGGAATCCATGGCGCTCATCTTGGCGCCGAATTCGCCGGCCACGTTCTCCAGCAGCGCGCGGAAAATCTGCACGCTGACATTGCGCGGCAGCAGCGCGGTGAGGATTTCGCGTTCGTCGGGCTCGTATTCGTACTTCTGCTGCGCCCCGCCCGCTTCGACCGCTTCGATGGGCGCGGGAATCAGCTGTTGCGCCGTCGGAACCTGGCTGATAACGGATTTGAAGCGCGAGTAGATGATCGTGGCGACATCGAACTCGCCGCGGTCGAACATCTCCAGCACCCGGCGTGCGATGTTCGCCGCATCGCTGAAACCGATGTGCTTCTTGCCCATGAAATCGATGGTCTCGAGGATCATCGAGGCATATTGCCGGCGCAGCTGGTCGCGGCCCTTGCGGCCGACGCACAGTATCTTCACCGTCTTGCCTTCATTGCGCAGCTGCTGAATGCGCTGGCGTGCGAGGCGCACGATGTTGGTGTTGAAGGCGCCGCACAATCCGCGGTCCGCGGTGGCGACGATCAGCAGATGAACGGCATCGTTGCCGGTGCCCGAAAGCAGGCGAGGGGCGCCCGCCTGTCCACGCACGCCTTCCGCCACGTTGGCGATCACCGCGCTCATTTTCTCTGCGTACGGACGCGCGGCTTCTGCCGCTTCCTGCGCGCGACGTAGCTTGGAGGCAGCCACCATCTGCTGCGCCTTGGTGATCTTGCGGATCGACGTGACCGTCGCGATCCGCCGCCGAAAGGAAATCAGGCTCGGCATTCAGGCAAAGCCTTTCGCGAAATCGTCGAGCAGCGCCTTCAGTCTGTCCTCCGTCTCCTTCGACAGCGCCTTTTCGGTGCGAATGGCCTCCAGAATTTCTGGCGCTTTGCCGCGCACTGCGCGCAGCAGTTCCGTCTGGAATCGCTGCACGTCGGCGACAGGAATGCGATCGAGATAGCCGCGCACACCGGAATAGATCGCTACCACCTGCTCCTCGACCGGCATGGGTGAATACTGCGGCTGCTTCAGCATTTCCGTCAGGCGCGCGCCGCGGTTGAGCAGGCGCTGGGTGGCCGCATCAAGATCGGAGCCGAACTGCGCAAACGCCGCCATTTCGCGGTATTGCGCCAGTTCCAATTTCATCGAGCCGGCCACCTGCTTCATGGCCTTGATCTGCGCCGCCGAACCCACGCGCGAGACGGAGACTCCGACGTTCACCGCGGGGCGGATGCCCTGGAAGAACAGATCGGTCTCGAGGAAAATCTGGCCGTCGGTGATCGAGATCACGTTGGTCGGGATGTAGGCCGAGACGTCGTTGGCCTGCGTTTCGATAACTGGCAATGCCGTCAGCGAGCCGCCGCCATTGTCGTTGTTCAGCTTCGCCGCGCGCTCCAGCAAACGGGAGTGCAGATAGAACACGTCACCCGGATAGGCCTCGCGGCCCGGCGGACGCCGCAGCAGCAGCGACATCTGTCTATACGCAACCGCCTGCTTGGAAAGGTCGTCATAGACGATCAGCGCGGCCATGCCGTTGTCGCGAAAATATTCGCCCATGGCGCAGCCGGAGAATGGCGCGAGATACTGCAGCGGAGCCGGCTCGGACGCGGTTGCCGCAACCACCGTCGTGTACTCCATGGCGCCGGCATCTTCGAGCGTCTTGACGATCTGCGCCACGGTCGAGCGCTTCTGCCCGATGGCGACATAAATACAGTACAGCTTCTGCTTGTCATCGGCGCCGGCGTTGGTGAATTTCTGATTGATGATGGCGTCGATGGCGATGGCGGTCTTGCCGGTCTGCCGGTCGCCGATGATCAGCTCGCGCTGGCCGCGGCCGACCGGAATCAGCGAGTCGATGGCCTTGAGCCCCGTTTGCATCGGCTCGCTCACGCTCTTGCGCGGAATGATGCCCGGTGCCTTCACGTCCACGCGACGGTGCTCCGCCACATCGGTGAGCGCGCCTTTCCCGTCGATGGGATTGCCCAGTGCGTCCACCACGCGGCCCAGCAGCCCGCGGCCAACCGGCACCTCCACAATGGCGCCGGTGCGTTTGACTGTGTCGCCTTCCTTGATGGTGGAGTCGGTACCGAAGATCACCACGCCGACATTGTCGTTCTCGAGGTTCAACGCCATGCCCTTGATGGCGCCAGGGAACTCGACCATCTCGCCGGCCTGCACATTGTCGAGGCCGTAGACGCGCGCGATGCCGTCACCGACGCTCAGCACCTGGCCGACTTCGGAGACTTCCGCTTCGGCGCCGAAATTCTGGATCTCGCGCTTCAGGATGGCGGAAATTTCGGCGGGCTGGATATTCATGTTCTCGTTCCTTCGTTTTCTGTTCCTTCACCTCCCCCTTGTGGGGAGGTCGGATCGCGTAGCGATCCGGGTGGGGGTTCACGCCCCCCGCATCGCCATGCGCAAACCGTTCAGCTTCGTCCGGATCGAGGAATCGATCATGCGCGAGCCGACCTGCACAATCAGCCCGCCCAGCAGCGAGGGATCCACCCGGCTGTCGAGCTTTACTTCTTTTGACAGCTTCGAGCGGAGGATTGATTTCAGCTCGGCGATTTCGTCGTCCGACAGTGGGCGCGCGCTCGTCACCTGTGCCGACATCTCGCCCTTTTGCCTCGACACCATGTTGCCATAGGCGCGAATGATGTCGGGCAGCGCGAACAGCCGCCGCTTGGAGGCGAGCAGCAGAATGAACCGGCGGGTGAGGGGGGCGGCTTCCATCCGGTGCAGCACGCCGTTCATGCCGGCGGCCTGCTCTTCGCGCGAAAACACCGGCGCGCGGATGAGGCGCGTGAGCTCCGGGCTTTCCGCCATCAGCTGTTTCAGCGTCGAGAAATCCGCCGCGACCGTTTCGACCGCACGCTCTTCCTGCGCTAGCTCGAAAACCGCCAGCGCATAGCGCCCCGCCAGACCCGTCTCATGCGCGTGTTCTGCCGCCACCCGTGCCTCTTTTTGCCCGGCACGCGAGGCGGCCTTTCGGGAAGGCGCTGGCGCTCGGCCGGACGACTGCTAAACTGTTGATTGAGCGAAGAAATTCACCCGCGCAGGCGACTCAGGAGCCCCGCGCGCGGGCGATGTAGCATGGCCTCTGTTGAGGCGCAACAATGTGTCCCGCGCAGCGATGCCGCGGCAGCCCCTCCGCCGCCATCGCCCTTCATGCAGGCAACCTAATCTTCTTTTGCGAGGGGCTCGCCCGGACCGCGCTGTTCCCCGCGACCGGGCGATGACGTGCTTATTTTTGCCTGAGAAAAAGCCTAGAGCCTCAGGCCTCACAACAAAGACTGATTACGCCGCCTTTTCGGTGCTCGGATCGATCATTTTCGTCACTTCGGTGATCCTGGTGGCCGGAAAGCCGCTGATGTTGGCGTGCTCGCGAATGATCTCCTCGCCGGTCGCCAGATACACGCAGAAAGTCTTGTCGGCCGCCACATAGCTTTCGACCCACTGGATATCCGGCCCAAGCTCGCGCAGCACCTTGTTCGACTGGGCTGCGGCCCCGCGAAGCTGCTCGCGCTCCAGGCTGCCGACCGCCGGAATATCGCGTTCGATGATGAATTTGCGCAATGCCATGATGTCCCTCCAATGATTGTCTGTCCAATCTAGGAGCAGCCTACAGCCGAACAAGCCGCGAAACTATTCCATCTGAGCCGGTTTGCGGAAAACGCAGGGTCCCGTGACGGGTGGGGGACGCGGTGCTATACCGTCCACTCCCAGGGGCGCTCTGAACGCGGAAGGTGTTATTGGACGACGTGCCATTCCGCCAAGTGGCGCTGCGGTAAGCTCGCCCTTTGCCAGCCGCACGCCCGGCCGTAAATCACCCAACGGACTCGCACGCCGAATCCCCGGCTGGCGCGGAGGTCTTCGCAAGCTCATCCGCTTCCGATGCGCTAATCAGACCAGCGTTGGTCAAAGCGTAAGGAGCGCTCCGAGTAATAAGCGACCATAGTTCCTGACGAATTTTGCCCTTCTGGTCTGGGCTCAGTGCTCCTTCCGATTCTGCCCACATCGAGTCTGGGCAACGCTCCCAAGGAGGGGAAAAACCCGCAATGTACCCACGCTGCGGAAAGCGGCCTGTTCCAAAATCAATCCGCTCACCGGTTTTAGCATCGAATACTCCGATCGCGAAGCCAGCAGCAAAGATGTCAATGGGGCCATGAAAGAGAAACGGCGCCTGATGGGTGACTGCCAACTGGCTAGGCATCAGTTCATTTGTTGCATTCGGATAAATTACGACCAGAGCATCCACATCGGGCGCCGGTGACATTAAGCGGATGTGAGTTCCGATGTTGTCCCATAGCGTTTCTGAAAAGCTCGATTTAACACCGGAAAAGGCTTGAGGGCTTACGTCATTCTTGACGGTCAGCCGCTTCTGCAACGCATTCGTGACGAAATCGCGCACGTCGTCGTCGAGCTTGGGATCGATGTGCAGTTTATAGTCTTTGTACTCGAACTTAGTCATTCCTATCGTTTGCATGTCCACCTCATTCCCTAGGAGCGAGACGACAGCTACAGAACGGATATCCGTAAGCTTTTCTTTTGCGCCGACGGGATTCGGCAGGAAACCCGACAGTGAGGTGGCGATGACTAAGCCGAGGGGGAGAAATCGACGAGATGGTAGGATCATCAAATTGACCTTGGTTTTTCCGTCTACTAACGGCGCGAGTTTTAGCTGTCCAGTGTTCTTGACTTTGGCAGTTCAGTGTCCACACTGAAAAGATCCCAGGGGCGCTCTGAACGGAGCTGAGATCGCGATCAAGCGAGTCCCTTTGAACCTGATCCGGGTAACGCTGGCGTAGGGAGAGGTGTAATGAACAAGCCCATTCTGCATCCCAAATCTGTCGAGATCACGCGCGGCGCCTTGCCGGGCTCGCGGAAGGTCTATCTGGACGGCGTGCCGTTTCGCGAGGTGGCGCTCTCCGGCGGCGAGGCCCCATTGCGCCTCTATGACACCTCCGGTCCGTACACGGACGATGCCGCGCAGATCGATATCGAACGCGGTCTCGCCGCGAAGCGCCGGGAGTGGATTCTCGCGCGCGGCGATGTGGAGGAATATGACGGCCGCGCGCGCAAGCCGGAAGACGATGGACTGAAGCGCGGCGAGTTGCTTTCCGTGCCGCAATTCGACCGCGCAGGACGCAAACCGTTGTGCGCCAAATCCGGACGCAACGTCACCCAGCTGCATTATGCGCGGCAAGGCATAATCACCCAGGAAATGAAATTCATCGCGGCGCGGGAAAATCTCGGCCTCTCTGCGCTGGCCGACGGCAATTCCTTCGGCGCGAACATCCCGGATCACATCACGCCGGAATTCGTGCGCGACGAGGTGGCGCGCGGCCGCGCCATCATCCCGGCGAACATCAACCATCCTGAATCGGAGCCGATGATCGTCGGCCGCAACTTTCTCACCAAGGTGAATGCCAATATCGGCAATTCCATCGTCACCTCCGGCGCGGCCGAGGAGGTGGAAAAGCTGGTGTGGTCGATCCGCTGGGGCGCCGACACGGTGATGGACCTCTCCACCGGCCGGCACATTCACACCATCCGCGAATGGATCGTCCGCAACGCGCCGGTGCCCATCGGCACGGTGCCGATCTATCAGGCGTTGGAGAAAGTTGGCGGCGTCGCCGAAGAGCTCACTTGGGAGATTTACCGGGACACCTTGATCGAGCAATGCGAGCAAGGCGTGGATTATTTCACGGTGCATGCCGGCGTGCGGCTGGCGCACATTCCGCTGACCGCAGAGCGCGTCACCGGCATCGTGTCGCGAGGTGGCTCCATTCTCGCCAAATGGTGCCTCGCGCATCATCGCGAGAATTTCCTCTACACGCATTTCGAGGACATCTGCGAAATCCTCAAAGCCTACGATGTATCGTTCTCTTTGGGCGATGGTTTGCGCCCCGGCTCGATTGCCGATGCCAACGATGCTGCGCAATTCGCGGAGCTGGACACCTTGGGCGAGCTCAACCGCATTGCGCAGAAGCACGACGTGCAGGTGATGATCGAAGGTCCCGGCCATGTTCCGATGCACAAGATCAAGGAGAACATGGATCGCCAATTGGCGGCCTGCGATGAAGCGCCGTTCTACACGCTTGGGCCCCTGACCACCGATGTGGCGCCGGGCTACGATCACATCACCTCAGCCATCGGCGCGGCGATGATCGGCTGGTTCGGCACGGCGATGCTTTGCTACGTCACGCCGAAGGAGCACCTCGGGCTCCCGGACCGCGAGGACGTAAAACAGGGTGTGATCGCCTATCGCATCGCCGCCCACGCTGCGGACCTGGCCAAGGGCCATCCGGCGGCGCGCATCTGGGATGATGCCATGAGCAAGGCGCGGTTCGAATTCCGCTGGCGTGACCAGTTCGCGCTGGCTCTCGATCCCGAAACAGCGCAGGCCTTCCATGATGAAACATTGCCGGCGGACGGCGCCAAGGTGGCGCATTTCTGCTCGATGTGCGGGCCGAAATTCTGCTCGATGAAAATCTCGCAGGATATTCGCGACGCTGCCCGCGCGCAGAACGATGCGGGAGACAGCATCGGCCTGTCCTCCGCCGAAATCCGCGCGGCGATGGAAAAGAAATCCGAAGAATTCCGGCGGCACGGCAGCGAAATTTATTTGCCCGCTTCATCCTCTTGAAAAGGAGAGAGCTGAAGGAGTGTATACATACACGTATATACGAGAATGTTTGCAATGGCGACCGCGCGCGTCTTCAAATCCAGAAATTCGCAGGCCGTACGCCTGCCAAAGGCGTTTCGCATCGACGCGAAAGAAGTGGAAATCTCCCGCCGCGGCGATGAGATCGTGCTTCGGCCGAAGAAGAAGCAGCGGGGAGCAACGGCCATCTACGACGCGATCATGGCGTTGCCACTTGATGCGGTCCAGGACATCAAGGACACGCGTCCGCCTGAGGAGCGCAAGGGCCTTTGAATGGCTTTGCGCTATCTCCTCGATACAAACATCGTCATCTACATCCGGGAGCGAAATCCGGCCAGGACACATGCGCGTTTTGCCGCCGAGCGGCTTGACGACATGGCGATTTCGACAATCACCTACGGCGAACTCGATTATCGCGTGAGGCGCAGTACAAATCCGGCAAGAGCGCTCGCGGTGATGACGGCGCTTCTTCAGGTCTTGCAAGTGCTGCCGCTCAAGCCGGAGGTGGGTGAGGCGTATGGCGAGTTGCGCGCGTCGCTTGGCAGCGCGGGGCAGATCATCGGCCCCAACGACCTCTGGACCGCCGCCCATGCGCTGACCGAAAACCTGATCCTCGTCACGAACAACGAGCGCGAGTTCAAACGCGTCAAAGGCCTGAAGGTCGAGAACTGGGCGCGATAATAACGGTGGAGGGAGACGACGCCCGTTCCAAGGTCATGTCGCACGGCAAATGTGGCCGCTTGATTCTGGCCAGCGCGGGTACACTCTTTACCTAACGCTCTGTGCTAAGAGTGCGCGGCACGCCAAAAGAGAAGCACCATGTCCGATATCAGTCCCGCATGCGCGCCGTGTTCGATAGGGATGCTGACGACGGAAGCCGTTCCTGATCTGCAGTGAGACAATTGTATTGAAGGCATTGGGATCCAGAAGGGAGTCACTATCCCAACCCAGGCTATTGACTGTCCACACTTGCTGCCCTTTCGGGCGCGCCATTGTCCGCTGGATAGCGTGACGCAATCCAGGCATCGTTCTGCGCATCGGTGTAGCCGAGGAGGGTGCCTTCGCGGCGCTCATGTTCCGTGGTCCATCCTGCGGTATTGCGTCGAAGCTCGAGCATGGCGTCGATCCGCCAGCTTTCTTCGGGAAGGGCATAGAAGATTGTCAGCAGCGTGCGGCACGCGCCTCTGATATCGACGGTTTCGCGGTATTCCCGCTTGATCAGCCGTCCCGATTGCACGTGACCGTCGAACAGCCGCAGGTAACGCGACAGCACCGCCGGAAAGACATCCTCCACGTCGCAGAAAACAGCCAGCGGCTTTTCATGCCGCAGCATCATGCCAAGCTCGCGGTTGGTGTGAATCCGGTATCCGAGTCTTGCTTCGCTCAAATGGCCGGGTGAGCGGTTTCGCATCCTTGTTTGGCACTTCCCCCTGCTTCGATTTCGGGTAGTCTACCCCATTCCAGGGGCGCCGCTTCGCAGTCATTGACCACCGGAGCGGCTCAAAATGAGAGGGGCGAATATGTGTGAAATCCATCATTCCAGTTTCAACCGCCGTCAGCTTGGCGCGTTGTTCGCCGGCGCGGGCGGGCTCGCGCTCATTCCGCTGCGCGCGCAGGCCGCGGACATCGAAGCGCTGGCGCTCACCTGCATCGATTATCGTCTGGTCGACGACGGCGTGAAATTCTTCGGCAGCATTCATCTGACGAAAGAGTACGATCAGGTGGCATTGGCCGGCGCATCGCTGGCGGCGGTGTCGCCGAAATTTCCATCGTCCAATGCGGCGGTCTGGGATCATGTCGTCATCGCCAAGCAGCTGCATCACATCAAGAAAGTGATCTTCCTCGATCACCGCGACTGCGGCGCTTACAAGGTGGCGTTCGGCAAGGACTTCGCCGCAGCCCACGATGCGGAAACATTGCAGCACAAGGGCGTGATGCAGCAGGCGAAGGCGATGCTGGCGCAGAAGCATCCCGATCTTGGCTGCGAGGGCTATCTGATGGCGCTGAACGGGACCGCCGAGAAGCTCGTCTGATACATGGCGCGTTGGCGACAAAATGAAGAGGGCGGCAAACGCTGCCGCCCTCTTTCAACCGATCGCTATCACTATTGATGCGGTGGAGGCGGTGGTCCGCTCTGGTCGTTCGGCGGAGGCCCATTTTCGTCGTTGGGCGGAGGTCCGCTTTCATCGTTCGGCGGAGGACCATTTTCGTCATTGGGCGGAGGCCCGCTCATGTCGTTCGGTGGCGGTCCGCCCTGATCGTTCGGTCCGGCTCCCTGCTGCATCATCTGCTGTTCCTTGGCGCAACGTTTGGGATGGCGTTCACACCAATGCGGTCCGCGGCGCCGCGGCGCAGGGCCATAGCCAGCCGGCGGTCCGGACTGGGCGCCGCCGGAGGCGCCATAGTCTTCGCCGCCCGCTGGCGGCGGACCGCTTTCGTCTCCCGGCGGTGGACCGGATTCCGGTGGCGGCGGCGGGCCATAGGCACCCCGCGGCGGAGGCGGCGGCGGGGGCGGCCCGTAACCGGGCCCGTACGGCCCATTCGGGTAATAGGCGCAGGCGGACAGCAACAGGGCCGATCCCAGGATCGCGGCCGGAGCAAGCCAGTGGCGCATGAAAGTCCTCATTTGGCAGAAACGCCCTCCACCCTTCCAACGCCGCAGCGGCTTTTTGGTGGCAATTGGATTAAGTGACGAAAACGTCATGCCGCTCGCCGTTGGGGTCTAGAGCTTCATCATGATGTGGCGCGGCACGGTATAATCCTCCAGCGCGTACATGCTGAGGTCCTTGCCGTAGCCGGACTGCTTCAGGCCGCCATGCGGCATTTCGTTGGCCAGCATGAAATGGCAATTGATCCAGGTGCAGCCGTAGCGAAGCCGTGCCGCCGTGTGCATGGCGCGGGAAATGTCTTTCGTCCACACGGAGGAGGCGAGGCCGTAATCGGACTCGTTTGCCCAGGCGATGGCCTGCTCAACATCCGAAAAGCGGGTGACGGAAATCACGGGGCCGAACACTTCGCGCCGCACGATTTCGTCCGCCTGCTCCGCGCCCGCCACGATGGTTGGCTGATAATAGAAGCCGTTGCCCTGGGGCTGGGCGCCGCCGGTGGTGATCTCCATGTGCTTGGCAGCTTTCGCGCGTTCCACAAAACCGGACACGCGCTCGCGCTGGCGCTCGGAAATCACCGGACCGATTTCATTTTCCGCATCGTCCGGTTGGTTGAACTTCAGCGAAGAGGCGGCTGATGAAAGATCGGCCACCAGGTTGTCGTACAGCCTGTCGCTGGCATACACGCGGCAGGCGGCCGTGCAGTCCTGCCCGGCATTGTAGAAACCGAAGGTGCGCAGGCCATTGACCACCTCGCCCAGATCGGCATCGTCGAACACAATCACCGGCGCCTTGCCGCCCAGCTCCAGATGCGTGCGCTTCAGGGTGGCCTGCGCGGCGGCGATCACCTTGCGGCCCGTTCCCACATCGCCGGTGAGCGAAATCATCGCCACAAGCGGATGATTGATGAGGCGGTTGCCGACTGTCGCGCCCCGCCCGGTGAGGATGTTGGCAACGCCTTCCGGCAAATGCTCGGCGAGCGTGTGGGCTAACTTCAGCGCGGTAAGCGGTGTCTGCTCGCTCGGCTTCAGCACGATGGTGTTGCCGCCCGCGAGCGCCGGCGCGAGCTTCCACGCTGCCATCATCAGCGGATAATTCCACGGCGCGATGGAGGCGATAACACCGACCGCATCGCGGCGGATCATGGAGGTGTGGCCCGGCAGGTATTCGCCGGCCAATGGCCCGTGCATGGTACGGCAGGCGCCGGCGAAGAAGCGGAAGCAATCGACGATGGCGGGGATTTCGTCCGCCAGCACGAGATGCCGCGGCTTGCCGCAATTCAGCGATTCTAGATCGGCGTAAGCGTCAGCCTCGCGCTCGATGGCATCGGCGATCTTCAGCAGCGCCGCGCTGCGCTCGGCCGGTGTCGTGCGCGACCAGCTGTCGAATGCCGCTGCTGCCGCAACGGCCGCGTCCACCTGCGCGTCCGATGCTTCCGGCACCTCGACAACCACCTGCCCATTGCGCGGATTGACAATCCTCTCCGCCGAACCTTGCCCCAGCTCAAATCTCCCGTCGATCAACAATTCCGTGTTCATGCCGTGTTCCAAACCGGTACCAACGCGACCCAATCATCCAACAAATTATTAAGGGAGGTCTAGGTACCGTTTGTCTGGCACGGCCAGTGTGGCGGCGAATTTGTCCACGACAGTCTTTGAAACCGAAGTTCTGGCCGCTTTGTGCGCAATTGTGGCGTTGATACTCGTTGCCGTCGCGCTGCGTCTCGGACGTTCCAAGGAAAGGAAAAGTCAGTACCGAAGCTGGAGCCATCATCGAGAGCGCAACTGGCCACGCGACTTTGGTCCTCCCGCCCCGACCTCCACATCCACTCCGAAGAATACTCCGACTCGGGACCTTTCGGATGTTGGCGTGCAGTTGAACGCAATCATGAAGGCTGCATTTCAGAAGCGGTGCGTCATGAATCGATCAGAGTACGAGGTATTCAGGATTGTTGAGAACGAAGTGGTAGCGGCCAAGAAAGGGCATCGTGCTTTCGCGCAAACTAGCCTCGGCCAGATTCTGGCCTCGCCGAGCGAAGATGCGTTCCACTCGATTAACGCCAAGCGAGTCGATATCCTTGTTGTCGATCGCGGTGGCTGGCCCGTGTTCGCCGTCGAGTATCAAGGACCGGGACATTATCAGGGCACGGCCGCCGCGCGGGACGGGATCAAGAAGGAAGCCTTGAGGCGTGCTGGCGTCGGGTATCTCGAAGCGACGCCCGCGGAGGACGAAAATCAGTTGCGCTTGCGTATTCGCGAGCAGCTCGGCGTGAAATTGCCCGATCCGCCTAAGCCGAGCGGGCGCTCTCCTATCCATTCCTCCAAGCTCGTCCCGCAGTTGCATTGACGTTCGTTTGCGCGGCGTTATCAAATGTACGCGCATGAGGGCGTTTGGGTGCGGAGGAACAGATGATCACGGTGTATGGCGCCTTTCCGACGCGGTCGTTTCGCGTGATCTGGGCTTTGGAAGAATTGGGACTCCCCTATCGCATCCGGCCCGTGGACCTGCGCCAGCGGATGGCGGATGCGGAGTTTATCGCGCTCAATCCGGCCGGCTTCCTGCCGGCCATCGAAGATGATGGCGTGGCGATGGTCGATTCCGTCGCCATCCTTGAATACATCCTCGCGCGGCACGGCAATGGCAGGCTGGCGCCGGCGCCGAACGATCCGAGCTTCCCGACCTATCAGCAGTTTCTGCATCTGGGCGAGTCCGGCCTGGCGGCCTACCTCAACATTGTGGTCGCCTGCCGCTTCATGGCGCCGGACGGCGAGAAGCAGAACTGGGGCACGCAGGCTGCCGAGCGTATGTTCTTCAACCGGCTGCAGCTGGTCACGTGACAGCTTGCGCAAACGCCGATGATGGCAGGCGACGAATTCACCGCTGCCGACATCTCCGTCATCTATGCGCTGGAGATGGCGGAGCGGCTCGGTCTGGCCGATCGCTTCGGCGCCGAGATAGGCGGCTATCGCAACCGCATCTCCTCGAGGCCCGCATACAAGACGGCGCTGGAAAAGTGGTCCCCGCCAAGCACGAATTAATCAACACTCTAGTGGGTAATTCGTTGACTCCGCGGTCAGTCAAAGCAATCAGGCTGCTATCCATCGGAAGTGCGACAACGTGGTTCGCGCTGACCGTGATCGCGTCCTTAGCCATCTATTCTGACTATCACGACTTTCATCGTTCTCCTTTCTCTCATGCTAATCTTTATCTCGCGTGCGGTTTGGCCACAGGTTTAATTGCCTCGTTGGGAACGCTTCCACTTCTTAAAAGAGGACGCCCAAAAATCGCCCTCGCTATTGCACTTACGTCCGCCTTTGTCGCAATCCTGGGTGTCCTTATCGTGCTGTTCTTGATTGGCATCGCTAGCCACTGACGGCTTGTAATTCAGAGGGCGCCACTGGACGGCTTTGGCGAGGCGGTTCAGAAATGGCGCTAGTGCGAACGGGGCGGGGGATGGACGCAGACCACGCGGATGCCGACAGCGCGCAACTCGCGGCGCTCGGCTACACGGCAAAATTCGACCGCTCCATGAGCGTGTGGGAGAATTTCGCCCTCGGCTTCACCTATCTGTCGCCCGTCGTTGGCGTCTATTCGGTGTTCGATCTCGGCCTCGCGACCGGCGGGCCCGCGATGTGGTGGTCGTATTTCCTTGCGGCCGCCGGGCAATTCCTCGTCTGCCTCATCTTCGGCGAAGTGGTATCGCAATTCCCGATTTCCGGTGGCCTTTATCCGTGGGCACGGCGGCTGGTGGGCAAACGCTGGGCCTGGATGGCCGGCTGGATTTACGGCTGGGCATTGTTCACCACGATTGCGGCGGTGGCGGTGGGCGCCGGTCCGTTCCTCGCCACCCTGCTGGGTTTCACGGTGACGCCGGCCATTACCACCGCGGTCGCGCTGGCGCTGGTGGTGTTTTCCACCCTCGTCAATCTCGCCGGCACCAAGCTGCTGGCGCGCGTCGCGATGTTTGGCTTCGTCTGCGAGATTATCGGCGCCATTGTCGTCGGCGGCTACCTGCTACTCTTTCACCGGCATCAGCCGTTTGCGGTGGTGACCAGCACCTTCCACATCGGGGCGCCGGGCGCGTATTGGCCCTTCTTCTTTGCCGCCGCCGTCACCGGCCTGTTCACCTGCTACGGCTTCGAAGCCTGCGGCGATGTGGCGGAGGAGACGCCCAATCCCGGCCTCTCCATTCCGCGCGCCATGCGCATGACGATCTACATCGGCATGGCGGCGGCGGCGTTCGTCTGCCTCGCGCTCATTCTGGCGCAGCCGGATATTGCGGCGGTGATTGCCGGCAAGAACACGACGCCGGTGGAGACGCTTCTCTTGTCAGTGTTCGGGCCTGTGGGCGCAAAGCTGGTGGTTGCGGTGGTGATGGTGTCGTTCATGTCCTGCATTTTGTCGCTGCAGGCTGCAACCTCGCGTCTCGTGTTCGCCTACGCGCGCGACCGCATGATCGTGGCCAGCGATTATCTCTCGGCCATCTCGCCGCACACCCATGTGCCGGTGCGAGCGCTGGTGCTGTCCGGAATTGTCGCCGGGATCATCGTCTGTCTTGGCTATTTCTTCGCCAACGCTATCGGCACAATCGTGAACTCTGCGATCATCGGAATTTACGCGGCGTTCCAGATGATCGTGCTCGGCGCACTGGTGGCGCGGGCGCGCGGCTGGAAACCGGCGGGACAATTCCGCCTCGGCGCCTGGGCATGGCCGGTGAATATCGTGGCGCTGATTTATGGCGTTGGGGCGCTGATCGACATGCTCTGGCCGCGCACGCCCACCGCGCCCTGGTACATCAACTACGCCATGGGCGTGACGTGGCTCGCCATCATCGGCATCGGCGCTCTCTACATGCTGCTCGCGCGTCCTTACGATGCAGGCTCTGCACCCGCAGGCGACGCATGGAAACTCGCCCGCGCCTGAATCCTAAATCGTCGGTTCAAGTACCAGCAGTTTCAGCGAGCCGGGCACGAAGGTGACATGCGGGCGCCCGCCCGGCGTGGTCGGCGGTTCGGTCTTGGCAATCGTGGCTGACGGCAGGAACACGCGGCCGGTGGCGGGATCGATGGCAATGGTGCGCGCGCTCGGTGCGGTGGCGACGTCGCCCAGCTTCACGAAATGGGTTGCATCCACTTCCTTGATCACCGAGAGCGTGCCGTCGCCGTTGGAACTGAGCGCCAGCTTGCGCTTGGGATCGAAGGCTGCGCCGTCGCTGCCCGCGCCGATGGGCAGGGAAGCAAGGTTGGTGCCCTTGTCCGCATCCACCACGATCATCGCCTTGTTAACGCAGGTGACAAACACCCGCCGGGTTTCGCCATCGACGGCAATACCGTGCGGCCGCACGCAGCCTGGCATGGGATAGTGCGCCAGCACCGCATTGGTGCGGGTATCAATGGCGATGAGGTCGTGCTGCTCCGCGCCGTCCACGAACAGCTTGCCTTTTCCATCGGGGGCAGCAGCTTCCAGCCCGGCGCCAACCTTGATGGTCGCAATCGCGCTGTTCGATTGTGGATCGATCACCGTGATGGAACCGCTGTCGCCATTGATCACGAAGACATGTCCGCTGGCGGGATCGTACAGAATGCCATCTGCATCAGGCGCCGCTGAAAGCTGCTTCAGCACCCGCAGCGTGGTCGCGTCGAAGGCCGCGGCGATTCCCGCCTTGCCGTCGTCCGTGTAGCCAGTTGAGCCCACCGCCACGCTGCCATGCGTGCCACCGGCAAACGTGCCGACCTGGCCAACCACCGTTCCCTTCGCCGCATCCACCACGGTGAGCCGGTCGCCGTGCGCGACGTAAACACGATCCCGCGCGGCATCGAAAGTTGCGTAATCCCAACGGTCCGGCGCGCCGAGCGGGATGGCTCTGACAATCCGGTAGAGCGGCGCGGCCTCTGCCGCAGGAAGTGAAGCGAAAACCGTTTGCACAATCAGTGCGCCCGCGCACACAATCAGAGTCCTGCCCTTCACATTACACCTCATCGTTGGGAGTGTGTTTTGCCGGAACGTGCGTCGCTGCGCCATATCGTTGCTGCCGCAGCCGCTTCATGTTTCTTAATGAGTGCCCTGCCGGGGAAGGCGGGACCGCCGTATCTGTCGGATGATCCTGAGCCCACAGACTATGAACATTTTGAAATCTACACGTTCGCCAACGGAGCTGTCGGCGCCAATGGCAGCGGCGGCGAAGCCGGCATCGATTTCAATTACGGCGCCACACCAGACCTGCAGCTGACCGCGGTGCTGCCCGCCGGATACGCGCATCCGAGCGGCGGTACAACGGCAGTGGATATCGGCAATATTGAATTGGCGGCAAAATATCGCGTGCTGCATCAGGAGGAGTTCGGGCTGGACGTGGCGGTGTTCCCGCGCGTGTTCCTGCCGGCGGGCTCGGCCGCGGTGGGTGAGCGGCACGCCTCGTTTCTTCTGCCTATCTGGGTGGAGAAGGATTGGGGCAAGCTGTCGAGCTTTGGCGGCGGCGGTTGCGTGCTCAACCGCGGCGGCGATTCCCGGAATTTCTGCCTTGCGGGTTGGGCGCTCACCTATCAGCTGCTGCCGAACCTGCAATTGGGCGGCGAAGTGTTTCACCAGACAGCCGACACAGTCGGCGGCCGCGCCAGCACTATTGTGGGTGCGGGCGTAAAATACGACCTCAGCGACCATTATCATCTGCTGGGCTATTTCGGGCCGACAGTGAAAAACGCAGCCGAAACCGACAGGTACACCTGGTACGTGTCGGCGCTATTCACTTTTTGACGAGCGTAGTGATGCGTTGCTGCTAATCGGGATTCTTGCCTTCCAGATCGTTTTCCAGGACGTTCCCGGTCATAGCATCGACTCCAACTTCATAGGTCGTGCCGCTGCTGTTCACGTCGAAGGAATAACGCAGGCCGCTGCCTCCTTTTTCCTTCTCCAGTTCGCGGTCGGTGATTTTCCCGGGGCGGGCCTTGAGCGCAGTTGCCGAAGCCTGCTGCATGCTGACTTTCGCGTTCTTTTCCATTTCCTGCCCTGAATAGGCAGTGGCGGCGGAGGAGGCGATCAGCAAGCCGGTGCCGAGCGAGGCAAATCCTGCGAGTATCCGGATATTCATTGGACAGTTCCTTTCCGATCCCCACCGGAATTCACTGCCTGTCTATTGTGGCGGCATTTGGACCCGCATATCTGCGCGCTTCAAAGCCTGTGCGCTTCATGCCACATTCCGGCGAATCGCCGTGGCGCCATCCGCGCCCACAACAGGAGGGAGTACATGAAAATTTCCAGTCGCCTTGCCTATTTCTCTGCAGGGCTAGCCGCCGTAAGTCTCGCCGCCGTTCCGGCCATTGCGGCACACGGCAAGGTGGGTCTGTGGAACGTCACCATCACCACCAATATGGGTGGCATGGCCATGCCGGATATGTCGAAGTTGCCGCCGGAGGCACAGGCCGCGATGCGGGCGCACGGCGTGACCATGAACGGCAATGCCATGAGCGTGCAGCATTGCATGACGCAGGCGGAAGTGGATGCCAGCGGTCCGCCGCAGATGCGCAATCAGAAGGATTGCACGCTCACCAATACCAAAATGGGCAACAATTCTTTCAGCGCCGACATGGCGTGCCATGGCGATATGGTTGGCACTGGCCACGTGGATGTCTCGTATGACACCGCCGAGCATTATGTCGGAAAGCAGACGATGAGCGGCACGATGCAGGGCCACCCGGTCAGCACGTCCACGAGCTTCGAGGGCCGCTGGGTTTCCGCCGATTGCAAAGGTGTGGCGCACTGATCCTCACAACCGGCGCAAGTGTAGATCGAGAACTGGAGGGCGCGGCATCGCTCGCGCGGATGCTGCGCGCCTCCAGCCGCGCCGTGGTTTTCACGGGCGCCGGCATCTCTACCGAATCCGGCATACCGGATTTCCGCTCCCCGGGCGGCATCTGGACGAAGATGGCGCCGATCGATTTCGATGATTTCGTGCGCTCGCCGGAGATGCGCCGCGAGGCGTGGCGGCGCCGCTTCGCCATGGAAGAAACCTTCGCGTCGGCTAAACCGAACGAAGGCCATCGCGCGATTGCCGAGTTGGTGGCGGCTGGCAAGGTCACGCATGTGATCACGCAGAACATCGACAATCTGCATCAGGAGTCCGGCGTGCCCTCCGAGCGGGTGATCGAGCTGCACGGCAACACGCGGTACGCAAAGTGCCTCGATTGCGGCGCGCGCGCCGACCTCCCGCCCATCCGCGCGCATTTCGAGCAACATGGCGAGCCGCCGGATTGTTCCGCCTGCGGAGGATTGCTGAAAACCGCGACCATTTCCTTCGGCCAGGCGATGCCGGAAGTGGAAATGGCGCGCGCGGAACAGGCCACGCTCGGCAGCGATCTCTTTCTCGTGCTGGGGTCTTCGCTGGTGGTCTATCCGGCAGCAGGATTTCCGCTGCTCGCCAAGCGCAACGGCGCTAAACTGGTGATCGTCAACCGTGAGCCCACGGAGCAGGACCACATCGCCGATCTTGTGATTCACACCGGCATCGGCCGCATGCTGCAAGCCGCGCTGGCCGAACTCTGAACGTACTGAGAAATTTGCTTCAGGCTGACGCTGCGGCGCTTTCGAGGGAGGCGGCCATGCGCTCGTAGCTTTCCGCAAGGCGGCGGAATGTTTGCCGCGTTTCGTCCAGAATGACATCCTCGCAGATGGCGCGCAGTTCCACGGCCTCGTCGCGGAATTGCCGCGCGCGGGCCGCACGATCCACCAGCCGTGCCGCCGGCGGGCGGCGCAATGCGGCGAGAACCGGCTCCTGCCGGATCATGTTGTGCACGGTCGCGAAATCGTCCAATCGTCCCCACGCGGTGAAAAGCTAGCTTGCCCGCATTTCGGGCCAGCGGCCAGTCTTCACCGATTCGGCTTCGGCGTGAATGCAGGCATCGATCGCCTGCTCGGTTTCATCGGCCAGTGCCCGCCATCCGGCTGCAAGGCTCAGATAGCTCAACCGGAAGTAAGGCAAAGGCGAGGATTCCGCCCTCTGGATCGCCTCGCGGGCGAGGCGCCGGTAGAATTCCGGGCTTTTGAGATTTGGCACATCGACATGGATGGACATGAGGCTCCCTCCGATACCTTTCTGCGCCAATCGCAAACGGGGGTTCGTGTCTTTTGGTTCCCTGATCGGAAACCCCGGCCGTCTACAGCTTTTCGGCGAGCCAGCCTTCCTTATCCCGGCGGAAGCGCTCCCGCGCCACTATGGCAAAGCCGCTGTCTTGCCAGCCGAGCCGCTCAATCGTGACATTGAAATTTTCAATGTGAAGCAAATTGAAGGCATTTGTTTCGTCTCGCCGCCGCGACGATGCGGCCGTCCCCGCCTGCACCAGCAAGGCCGCATGGGAGCCGGCATATAAAGTTTCGCTGGTGATTGCCTGACTCACATGCAGGTGCCCTGAGAGCACGATATCCACCTTGCAATCCGCAAAAGCACGCATGGCGTGTTTGGCGCGTCCCACGACGGCGCGCTCCGAGCTGCTTTCGGGCAGCGCGAAAGGATGGTGGGTCACCACCATCCGCACGACGTTCGCGGGCAGGCGCGCGAATCCTGCGCAGGCTTTCGCAATTTGGGAACGGTTGATGCGTCCGTTCTTGAAGGTGAGCGCGCGCGCCGTGTTGATTCCGAGAATGGCAATTTCGTCGTTCACATAGAACGGGGAGAGGTCGCGCGTGATATAGCGCCGGTAGGCGGTGAGCGGCGTCAACCAGCGCCTCAGCACATTGTAAAGGGGCACATCGTGGTTGCCGGGCACCGCGATCTGCGGCTGCGGCAGCTGTTTCAGGAAATCCCGCGCGGCCGTGAACTCGCGCCGCCGCGCCCGCTGGGTGAGATCGCCCGAAACCACCACCACATCGGGTTCGGCGGCGACGACGGCGCGCTTGAGGCCCTCCAGCACCTCATCATCCGTGCGGCCAAAATGCAGATCGGAAATATGCGCGATGGATTTCATGCAGTATCCGGAACGGCAACGCGCAAAGCGCCCGGACGGCTGCGATAGAGCAGGGGTGTTTGCATCCGCATCACTTCGCCATCGAGCGCCACATCGATGCTGCGCTTCCGCACGTCTATGCGGAGATCCTGCGTGCTGAACACAATGGGCGAGCGCGGCGCGCCGGCGCGGAAAAATGCGAGAGCAGCCTGCGCCAGTGCACGGAAGCGCCCCACATACGGCACCTGCACCACCCACAGCGCGCCACCATCCAGCCGGACACGCGCGGCAATGCGCGGCCCGGCGAATTCATATTCATTGTTGCCAATGAAGACGAAACGCGTCCTCGTTTTCAGCATTTGGTGCTGCGCCTGTATGCGAACCTTGATCGCATTCGAGCGCCTGATGACCGCGATCGCCGCATGAGCAAGCGCCAGCCATTTGTTTTTTCCGTCGTGTTGCAGCGCCTCCCGCTCGCGCACGATTCCCGGATAAAGCCCGATGCTGGAATTATTGATGAACACGCGGCCGTTCACTTCACCCACATCCACTTCGCGAACGCGGCCAGCTAGGGCATTCGCCACCGCCGCCTCGATCTTCAATGGAACGCCAAGGTCTTTAGCGAAATGATTGAGCGTGCCGAGCGGCA
Organism: Rhizomicrobium sp.; assembly: GCA_036269195.1. Classification (GTDB taxonomy): domain Bacteria; phylum Pseudomonadota; class Alphaproteobacteria; order Micropepsales; family Micropepsaceae; genus Rhizomicrobium. The sequence continues at coordinate 271,001 of DATASO010000012.1, read as the reverse complement.
GGACGCCAAGGGCCGTTGCGCTACCCGCCAGCGCATTTGCCGCTGCATTCATGGTGCCATCGCCGCCACCCGCGATCACGAGCTTTGCGCCCGCCTGCGCCGCCTCGCGGGCCAATTGTTCGAGGAGGTCGCAATTGGACGGCACCTCGATGCGAACCCTGTGGCCGAGCTGCGCGAAGGTCTGCGCCAGCCCGTCGCGCAGGGCGGCCGCACCGTCCGAATGTGCGGCCGGGTTGAGGAGGCAGAGAATCGTCTCATTCGCACCGCTGATGAATGGAATCTCCCCGATGGCCTCCATGGCCTCTCCGGAACGCGCGAACCAGCCACTTGGCGTTTGCCGCAAAGCACCTTAGATCAGCCCCACTCGATATCCATCCCATTAGGAGCCTAGCCTTTGCGCCGCCTCGACGAAGACGACGATAACGAAAAAGAAAAACCCGAAGACAAGACGCCGGAGCAGCCCATTTCCCCCGTGGCGCAGGCCCTGTTCAAATTGCGCACCGTGCTCATCTTCGGCGAAGTGGACATGAAAATGGCCGAGCGGGTGACGGCGCAGCTGCTGGCCCATGCCGATACCGAGGGCGACATCCGCGTGATCCTCAATTCGCCGGGCGGCCATGTGGAATCCGGCGACACCATTCACGATCTCATCCGCTTTGTAGGCAAGCGGGTGAAGATTATCGGGACGGGATGGGTCGCGAGCGCGGGCGCGCACATCTATCTCGGCGCGCCGCGGGAGAACCGTTACGCGCTGCCGTTCACCCGCTTCCTGTTGCACCAGCCTTTGGGTGGCGTGCGCGGCCAGGCCTCCGACATTCACATCGAGGCGGAAGAGATTCTGAAGATGCGCGAGCGGCTGAACCGCGAGATCGCGAAGGAGACCGGCCAACCGCTGGAAAAGATCGTCAACGACACCGAACGCAATTACTGGCTGAGCGCGGAAGAGGCGAAGGCTTACGGGCTGGTCGGAAAAATCATCTCCACCGCGAGCGAAATGTAGCTGCTCAGTTACACGTCAACGCAGAACCTCATATTGGCGAGCATCTTCATTGCGGCGGCGGGTTGGCGAGCAGATACGGATAGCCGTTGTTGATGCTGGGCGATTGCCCCCAGATTTTTGGATCGAATCCGTCCGGCAATGCCGACTTCAGCTGCGTGTCTGTAAGGCCGGTGATGCCGGCGCAGTCACCTTCTCCGCATCCCTGCGCCGATCCGTTCGAATCCATGTCCCAATAGATGAAGTCTGCATCAGCGCCCCTATTGGAGCCAACAGAGCCTCCGACAAAGGCAAAACCGCCAGAAACTTTCCCCGTCGAAAAAGAGGTCTGGAGCGAGACGCCATATGCAGCGTACCCAATCAATCCGCCGACCTGGGAATTCGCTTTTCCGTGTGCGGTGCTCATCGCATAGGAATTCTGAATCGCGGGATAAAAGCCATGATACGGTGAGGCGTGCCCCACCAACCCGCCGGCGTTTGCCCCGGATCCGCCCGAAACGGAGCCGGTGGCAAAGGAATTGGTTATCGCTTCGTGTCCGTGCATCATCCCGACGAGCCCGCCCGCTCGAGACCGGTTTCCGCCAACGACGGTAACGCTTGAGCTGCAGTCGTCGATCATTCCCTCGCCGGCGATCCCACCGACCAGGGAGCGGCTCCCGCCGGTTACAGAGCCAGTCGCGCTCGAACCTGTCACTATGCCGCTGCCCACCACGCCCCCTGCGAAGCCTTGGCTTCCGACGCGCACAGCGCAGGCACCACGCGAATTGGCCGTGGTGCCGCCAAAACCGGCAATGCACCCGGCACGCACGCCCGTCCCTCCGGTTATGGAGCCCTGCACAAAACTGTTCCGGATATCTCCATTTCCGCTGCCGGATATTCCGCCAACCAGAGCATTACCAGCAGCGGTCACACTGACGTGGGTCAACCCCAAATCGCGGACCGATCCCGGATAATTGACGTGGGCGAAGAGCCCCACAGTGTTGAAGGGCCCTTCAGTCTTCAGTTTAGGGTCGTCGATCGTCAAGGCATCTATCGTGTGGCCCAGACCCTCGAAATTTCCTCCGAACTCGTGCCCAACGGGGGATTTTTTGTACGTTCCATCTGCAGATGCATCGTAATCGTTCGCCAGCGCGAAATTCCCGCTGTGATTGGCGATCACTGCGGCTGCGAGGGTCGTAATGTCATTTACGAGGAGATAGCTGTTGCTATTGACGATGAGACTGCTGCTGGTGTTCCAGAAATCGACTTTTCCCGTGTCGAAGAATTTGAGATCTCCGTCTGAGCCGCCGTCGTTATAGGCGATGGTGAGCGCGCCCTGACCGGCGACCGTTACAGGCTTGTGGAATCCAACGGACGTATTGGCATCCAGCGTGAGGCGGCTGACGCTGGTCCATGAAAATCCGTCAAGTACCTGAATGGCGAGCGCGCCGCCGCCGAACTTCACGGTGGTGTCGCCCGCCGCCAGCAAGTTCGTAAGGGTATTGACGTTGAGGTTCGCGCCTTTCGCTGTCGCCCTGCACATGCCGCCCGAACAACTCACATTGTGCGTCGGCTTTTTTGAGATCGACAGATCGGCCTGCGCGGCCGTCGCCATCGCCAGCAACACAACGGTCCCAAAACAGGTTCGCGTAATCATGTTGTTCCCCCTTGTGACGTCACTGCGATGGTGGATTGGCGAGCAGGTACGGGTAGCCGTTGTTGATGCTCGGCGATTGCCCCCAGATCTTGCGGTCGAAGCCTTTTGGCAGAGCCGACTTCAAAGCATCGTCCGTGAGTCCGGTCACGCCATTGACCTGCTTCTTTCCAGCTTCGGCGTAGCGTGTGCCGCTGGTGTCGACGTCCCAATAACCGTCTTCTACAGAAAGTCCCACATGGCCAGATCCGATGAAGCCGCCCATCCCCCCTTGTCCCTCCGACACATTGCTGGTCGCGTAGCTCGACGAAACAGTAACCGCGTCCTTTTTCGCAACGTAAGTGCCGATCAACCCTCCGATACAAACATACATCGGACCCGCCACAGCGCCAGTCGCATAGGAGTTTGAGATCGCGCCCGAATTATAGCCAGCCAGTCCGCCGGCAGAAACCGTGCCGTCGCAATGGCCGTTCGCAAGCTGGGTGACCGCACCGGTGGCGAAGCTGCCATCGATCGATCCATGATTTTCGCCAATGAGTCCGCCGACATATATGTCTTCTCTTACTATCGCCACCGAAGAACGGGAGCTTGTCACCGAACCGTCGTTCCAGCCGATGAGACCTCCTGAATAACCATCGCCGGATTGATCACTGGCGATTGTTCCGCTCGCGGAGGAATGGTCGACGGTGCCGTAGTTCACCCCGATCAGGCCCCCTATGTTATCGAAAAGACTATTGACTTTGATTTTGACGGTCGAACTGGAGCGCGAAACTTGTGCGAATTCACTATAACCTAGTAAACCTCCCACCGACGGTTCAGTGCCGAAGACCAGAAATGAACCACTGACCGAGACACCGTCGATGGTGCCGCCGTCTGCATAACCAGCGACTCCGCCGACATAGGAAGCCGCATTCCCCGTGATGATTTTAAGATTTTCGATTGCTACGTCGCGCACCACGGCCGGATTGGAAAGGCGCGGGAACAGCCCGATGCTGGCATTCTGGTCGTAGTCGCGAATAACGAGATTTGCGATCCTGTGCCCAAGCCCCTCTAACGATCCGTCGAACGTGGTCGGAACCGGGGACGATTTGTAGTGTTTGATGCCGGCGCCGTCGTAATCCATCGCCAGCGCGTACAATCCGGAAGGATTTGCAGCCACTTTTCGCGCCAGCACTTTCAAATTCCTTACAAGCCCGTACCTCGTGCCGTTGATAACGAGACGGCTAGACAGATCCCAGAAATCGATTTTGCCGCTGTCGAAAAATTTGAGATCGCCGTCGGAGCCGCCGTCATTATAGGTGATGGTGAGCGCGCCTTGTCCGGCAACAGTTATTGCTTGATGAAACCCAACGGAGGTGTTCGCATCCAGCACGAGACGGCTTGTATTGGTCCATGAGAAGCCGTTCAGCACCTGAATCGCGAGGGCACCACCGCCAAACCTCACGGTCGTATCGCCGGCGGCCAGCATGTTCGTCAGATCGGTGACGTTGAGGTTCGCGTTTTTCGCTGTTGCTCTGCACACGCCGGCCAAGCAACTCATGTCGTGCGTTGGCTTGGCTGAAATCGAAAGATCGGCCTGCGCGGCGGTACCCATCGCCAGAAGGAGCGCCGTTCCAAAACCTATACGGGCGATCATGGCGATGCCCCTATTGCGGCGGATTGGAGTGCAGATACGGGTAGCCGTGGTTGATCTTCGGCGACTGTCTCCAAATTTTGGGATCGAAACCTTTTGGAAGGGTCGACTTCAATGTCGCATCGGATTCGCCTTTCACGCCGGGGTCATGCCGCCTGTTCCCGGCCCCCTGCCCGGGATCATCGATGCCGCTTGTATCCATGTCCCAGTAACCGAAGGCGACGGTCCCCATGTCGTTGCCGATATACCCTCCGACATCAGAGTTTGCGCTGTCGACGGCCGCGGATGTTCCCAGCGAATAAGAGGCCGTGATCGTTGCGGAGTTGCCTCCGATAAATCCGCCGACAGAGCCAAGGTCTACCTTGACCGATCCCGTAGCGTAGGCATTTTGGATAGTGCCGTAGCTATACGCGACTAGACCGCCAGCCTGCGACGGATCGTTTTGATTTGACACACCGTACACTGAGCCTGTGGCAAATGACTGGCTGATGGTGCCCCCATTGAGATCGACCAAGCCGCCTGCCGACCCGTACGCGGTCACATCGCCCGCGGCGTAGGAATTTGCAATTGTGCCAGAGTTGACTAGCCCGACCAATCCACCGGCGTTGCTTGTTGTGCTGCCGCCGACGCGGCCAGTCGCGTGTGAATTCATCACGGTTCCACTCATGGTTCCCACGAGCCCACCCAGAACAGTGATTTCTCCAGCAACGTCAGCCGAAGAACTCGAATATTCTACTGTGCCGGTATTCGCGCCTGCCAAACCGCCAATATAGAGCGACTCGCGCCCTCCCGTAACAGTACCGCTCGTATTGCACCCTTCGATAGTGCCCGAATTCCAACCTACAAGCCCGCCCACGGCATCAGAATCGTTCCCTGCCACCGTCCCGTCACTCGCATCTCCCGTGAGAAGGCCAAAATTCTTACCAGTGAGTGCCCCAACTTCGTTGTTTGATCCGCCGGCCACATCCATCCTTGCGAGATGCAAGTCACGGATGATGCCACTCGATGACCCGAAGAAACCGATTGATTTGTTCTCTCGACGGGTGTGCAAGACGAGTCCGGAAATTGAGTTTCCGAGACCTTCGAAAGTGCCTGAAAAATATTTGACCGGTGCGTGACCAAGCTTCAGCGGTTGGCTAATGTCGGTTGCAAGAGCGTAGTACCCGGAGGGGCTTACGGCGGTGTCATTTATCAAGGTTATCAAATCGGCCAGCAGGGTGTAGCTGTGGCCGTTGATATTCAGACTGCTGCTCGTGTTCCAGAAATCGATCTTGCCCGTATCGAAGAATTTAAGGTCGCCGCCTGAGCCGAGGTCGTTGTAGGTGATGGTGAGCGCGCCCTTTCCGGCAACTGTTACAGGCTTGTGGAATCCAACCGAGGTGTTCGCATCCAGCGTCAGGCGGCTGGTGCTTGTCCACGAAAATCCGTCCTGCACCTGAATGGCCAGCGCGCCGCCGCCGAACTTCACGGTGGTATCGCCGGCCGCCAACATGTTCGTCAGATCGGTGACGTTGAGGTTCGCGCCTTTTGCTGTGGCGGTGCAGACGCCGGCGGAACAGCTCACATCGTGCGTGGCCTTGTTCGAGATCGTGAAATCCGCGTGTGCGGAATCGATCGCGCCGGTTGCCAAGGCCGCCAGCAACGCCGCGCGGATAAAAAGTCGCTTCATGCTGCACCCCCACTCTTGGCAGCAGCATAGCGCATTTGAAGGCGGTGGCACGAAGTCTTACGGGAATAACGATCCGAGAGTTGACGGCGGCTGTGTGGTTCCTGTATCGTTCTCACGTATTTATTTGAGAATTTGTCTGCGTGCGCAATCGCGTCGATGCAAATGAGGAGGGCTAAAAAATTCCGAAAAGCGCGGTTCAATTCCGCAATTTTGTTTCGGACCAGAGTGCGTCATGATTGAAAGGGGCGTGAATTTGCGCGTGATACCCCCAAAACAATTAGATGAGGCGTGTACATCCGAACGCACCAGATATTGATCCGAGCACGAGCAACGGAATGACGAAGCAGCCCTGGTGGCGCGGCGCCGCCATCTACCAGATCTACATCCGCAGCTTTTGTGACTCGAACGGCGACGGGCAGGGCGATCTGCCCGGAGTAGTCTCGAAACTGGATTACATCCGCGCGCTGGGCGTGGATGCGGTCTGGCTGTCGCCCATGCACGCCTCGCCCGATCGCGACTGGGGCTACGATGTCTCCGATTACGACGGCATCCATCCTGATTACGGGATACAAGCCGATTTCGACCGGCTGCTTGTCGAGGCGCATGCCTGCGGCCTGAAGGTGATCACCGATGAGGTGCTGGCGCACACCTCCGACGAGCACCCGTGGTTCGTGGACAGCCTCAAGCGCGGTGAGAAATCGGACTGGTATGTGTGGGCGCCCCCGAAACTGGATGGCACCGCACCGAACAACTGGCTGTCGGCCTTCGGCGGGGCGGCGTGGTCGTATCAGCCGGCGCGGCGCGAGTACTACCACCACAAATTCCTGCGCCAGCAGCCGAAGCTGAACTGGCGCAATCCTGCCGCAAAAGCGGCGGCGCTCCGTGTACTGACGTATTGGCTGGAGCGAGGCGTGGATGGCTTCCGGCTGGATGTGGCGAACGCTTACTTCCACGATGAATCGCTCACCGATAATTCGGCCGTCCGAATGAGTGAACGCACCGACGCGATGTGGAGTCACGCGCCGTACCTGCAATTCCATCATCACGATAGCAATCTCCCGGACAATATCCAGGCGCTGGATGAAATCCGCCGCACCGTGGAGCACTTTCCCGAACGCTTTGTGATGGGCGAGTTCTCCGAAGATCCGGCGCGCTGCGGCGCCTTCTGCGGCCCGGAAGAGGGGCTTCATTCCGGCTACAGCTTTCCGCTGCTCCACGCACATGAATTGGGCCCTGGCTTCGTGCACCTGCATTACAACCTGCTGGGACGCTTTCCCGCGCACTGGCCCTCGATCGCGTTCTCGAACCACGATGTGCCGCGTACGGTGTCGCGCTTCGGCGGCCGCGAGCCGCCGCCGGAATTGGACAAGCTGCTGCTGGCGCTGCTGCTGTCGCTGAAGGGAACGATGCTGCTCTACCAGGGTGAGGAACTGGGGCTGCCGCAGGCGGATATCCACCGTGATCGGATTCGCGATCCGGTGGGCGATCTCTACTGGCCGTATACCGGCGGTCGCGATGGCTGCCGCACGCCCATGCCGTGGGATGCGTCCGCACCGAATCTGGGCTTCACCAGCGGCACACCGTGGCTGCCGCTTTCGCCGAAGCACCGCGCGCTGGCGGTGTCCGAACAGGAAGGCAAGGGCGAGTCTCCACTGAACTTCACCCGACGCTTTCTCGCCTTCCGGCGGACGAGTGGCGCCATGCGCTGGGGCGAGATCGCCTTCGTCGACGCCCCACCGCCGCTGCTGGCCTTCACACGCGAATACGACGGAGAGAAGCTTCTGTGTCTCTTCAACATGAGCCAAGAAGCAACTGATTTTACACATGAATTTTTGACCGGCTGCGAGGTGCTCCCGGTCGGCCCAGGGACAAGCAAGGCCACCGGCGATAGCATCCGGCTGGCGCCTTATGCCGCCTGGTTCGGCTCCTGCTCGAACGCATCCAGCACCGCCTCGATGGGAAGCAGCACACAGCGATGACGGTTGCGGTGCATCACCGCGCCCTGAAACGCAACATAGGGTTCGAAGGGCGGTGCGGGCGCGTCGCCATTGCTCACCAGCATGGCGGCGACGTCGTTTGCCAGCGCCTCCACATCTTCCTGCCGAGCGCCCTTTAGCCGGTCGCCAAGAATAGAAGCCGAAGCCTGCGTCAGCACACAGGCCTTGGTGTCATGCGCCATCGCAGTTACCCGGCCATCGGCACCGATCGCGAGCTCGACCATTACTTTGTCACCGCAGGTCAGATTATGGGCCGCGCCGGCAAGATCGGCGCGTTGAAGGCGGCCCGCGCCATGCGCATCCGCGGCCAGTCGCAAGATCTCCTTCCGGTACAGCGGATCGCTCATGTGCCCTGTCTCCGATACGCCGCAAGGTCCTCCGGCGTGTCGACGTCGATCAAGGGCGCATCGTTCTCCGCTTCCACTTCGCTCACCAGCTCCGGGTAGGCACCGATGAGCCCGCGGGCGCCGACATCGCCTTCGATGGACTCGATTTCCTGAAAGAACCGACGGGCGAACAGCACCGGATTGCCGCGTTTGCCGCCATGGGTCGCCACGCAGATCGCGTGTCCTTCGGCGGGATCGAAGGCCTCGATCAGTCTGTCGATCAGCGCCGATGTGACCGCCGGCATGTCACCCAGCACGATCACCGCGCCTTCGCAATTCGCGGGGAGATTTCGCAATCCCAATTTCAACGAACTGCTCAAACCGCTTGAGAAGTCTGGGTTATTCACAATGTTCACGTCGCAACCTGCTAGTGCCTCTCGAACGGCATCCGCCTTGTTGCCGGTTACCACAATCACCGGCGAGGCGCGGCTCCCAAGTGCCGCATCGACGATGCGGCGCACCATCGGTTTGCCACTCAGCTCCGTGAGCAGTTTGTTGCCACCCATTCGCGATGACGCGCCGGCCGCCATTATAACCGCGCCAATTTTCGCTGCCGGCGAAATTGCCTGCTCCTCGCGGGGCTGCGGCCGGATGGGAATTTCCATCAGCAACCCACCCACGCCCATCGCGACGATTTCGTCTCGCCCGACCGGCAATCCCGCCGCAAGGCGCCAGAGGACGAAATCGAAGCCGTTGAGCTTTGGCGAGCGCGCGCAACCCGGCAAACCGACAACATCCGCGTCGTCCAGCTTCCCGATCATGAGCAGATTGCCCGGGTCCACTGGCATGCCGAAATGCTCGACCCGCCCACTCGCATTTTCAAGCGCCGCCGGGATGACATCGCGCCGGTCGGCAATGGCGCTGGCGCCGAACACCAGGATGAGGTCGGCCGTGCGCACAGCGTCCTGCAGCGCGGCAGCAACAGCTTCTTCCATATGCGGAACGTCGCGTTGGAAAACGACCTCCGAGCCGATATCGCGAGCACGATGCGCGATTGCCAAGCGTGTCTTTTCCAGCAGCGCTGGCGGGGTTCCCGGCAATGTCGTCAGAATGAGTGCCACTCTGAGCGGTTTGAACGCCACAACCCCAACAGGAGATTGCCGGGCCAATTGCTCGACCCGTTCTACGGCACTGCGCGGCGCAGCGAAGGCGATGATCTTGACGGTCGCAACCATTTGTCCGGGCTCGACGCGCGCAAATGGTGGCGAGGTCGCCACCGTAATGGCTTCATCGATGGCGTTGATGCTGTTGACGCATTCCGTATCTATCAGCAGAAGACCCGGCGCTGTGGCGTAGAGATTCACTCGTCCCGTAAAAGCCTCGCCGATTCGAACGCCCTCGCCACTAATGCTCCTGGCGACGCGCGCGGCGGCTTCGTTTTCCGGAACATCGCCATCCTCCAGGCGGACAACAATGGCTTCCGCGATACCTGCATCGCGGAGCTGCGTAACGTCATCGGCTGTGAGTACGCGCCCTTTCTTGAGCGTGCGATCGCCAGCCCGCAGGCTGTGCGCGAGAACGCCGCCCTCTGCTTGTGCGAGCCGAACCGGTCCAAATTTCATTATGGGAGATTACGCGGTCGCGCTTTCCCGCGGCAAACAGAGGATCGCCTGCAAACCGCCTTCCGGACGGCTTTCGAGCCGAATGGTGCCGCCGTGCCCCTGCGCAATTGCCTTCACCAAGGTGAGCCCTAGACCCGTACCGCCTGTTTCCATGCTCCGGGACGTTTCCAGCCGCACGAACGGCTCGAACACGCGCTCGCGATCTCTTTGTGGAATTCCGGGCCCATCATCCTCGATAAAAAGTTCGTATCGTCCTGGCGAAGCTTCCAGACGAACATCCGCCTTCTTGCCATAGGCGATGGCATTCTCGATCAGGTTGCGCACCGCCCGCCGGATTTCATTTGGGCGGCAGCACAGCGGCGCCGCGTTATGCGCTTCCCAGGTAACCGGCTTTCCCATTTCTTCGAGGTCAGCACAGAGACTCTCAGCCAGCGCCGCAAGATCGATCTTGCGCATCTGCTCCCAGCCGACGCCCTTCGCTGCCGAGAGCACGGCTTCCGTCAACTCCTGCAGCTCTTCGATGTTCTTCTCGATGCGTTCGCGCGTGTCTGCATCCTCGATGAACTCCGTATTGATGCGCATGGCCGTGATGGGCGTGCGCAGATCGTGGCCAACGGCAGAGAGCAATTGGCGCTGGCTCTCCATGGTGCGTGTCACCTGATCGTTCATCGCATTGAACGCGGAAGCAGCACGGCGCACATCATCTGGCCCCTGCTCAGGGACGCGTGGGGCCGATCCGCCCCGTGCGGCAACAGACGCCGCAGCAGCGAGCTTCCCGAGCGGCCGTGCCACGCGTCCAGCGACAAGGGCGGCAGCGAGCGATGTGACCACAATCGCAACCGCTGTTGCGACAAACGATTGCACAGGCCAAGGCGCGGGGGGAGGGCGGTAGAAAGTGGTGGTCAGCTGGGTCCCACGCACCAGCGGAATGATGATTTCAGTGACCGATTGTGCATCCACCCGGTGCTTCCTGTCGGCTTCCGTGGGTGTCCTGAATTCCACCAGAACGGTGCGATGTGTCTTACCCTTCGGCAGCAGCCCCTCGATGCGGGTGGCAAGTGCGCGTTCTTGCGCGTTCATGTCCGTGTACGGAGCAGGCCCGCGATGGACCTGAAAATTCCAAACACCCGAACTCAGGGCGTGAGCGGCGGGCGCGCGCTGTTTCGCCGGAATGGACGCCAGCAGAGCCGCTGATGAAACCGCGCGGTCGATCAGCCGGTCGGTCAGCGCGCTTTCGGTCAGCTGCTGCTGGCCGGTGGTGAACCAGATTGCCACTGCAAGATTGGAGAGGAGTACCGCCGCCGCCGTCACAATTACCAGCTGCGCGGCGAGGGTTCGCGGCCAAAGCCTGAACGTCATTCGAAACTCGGATCCACCGCGAACATGTAACCACCGCCCCAAACCGTCTTTATATATCGGGGATTTTTAGGGTCAGGCTCCAGCTTTCGCCGCAGGCGGCTCACATGATTATCGATGCTGCGGTCGAACAATTCGGCGTCGCGGCCCTTGGTGAGATCGAGCAGCTGGTTGCGCGTGAGCGAAATCTTCGGCCGTTCGATCAGCGCGCGCAAGAGGCTGAACTCACCGCTGGAAAGAGCTGTGGCCACGCCGTCCGGCCCGATAAGCTCCCGTTGCCCGGTATCGAGCGTCCAGTCGCCGAAGCGGATGCGTTCGGCCTCAGGCGGCCGCTGGCGGGGCGGCAAGGCCTGGGTCCGGCGCAGCACGGCGGCGATGCGGGCGATCAGTTCGCGGGGGCTGAAAGGTTTGGCGATGTAGTCGTCGGCGCCCATTTCGAGGCCAATGATGCGGTCTACCTCCTCGCCGCGGGCAGTGAGAAGGATCACCGGAATTTGCGAGGTTTCCCGAATCGAGCGGCAAAGGCTGAGGCCGTCTTCGCCCGGCATCATGATGTCGAGCACCACAAGATCGATGCCAGAGCTGCGCAACGCCTTGCGAGCGGCAAGCGCGTCGGCCGCCACGGTGGTGCGATAGCCATGCTCGCGTAGATAGCGCGCCAAAGGATCACGAATGTCCCGCGCATCCTCCACAATCAGCACATGCGGCTTGGTTTCTTCCCGGACCATGATCCATGGACGATGCGGTGTTCCGGCTTTCGAGGCAATCCGGATTTGTCGCAATTCTTCGCAGCGGTGGCGCAGACGGCCGCACTGCGACTTTTGCCATTCCGTTGGACAAATGTTCGCGACATGTCCAAAGTTAAGGTGCCTTTGAGACGGAAGGCTCACAGGGGGAAAACATGCAGAATCGGGTTCGTTATGCGCTCATTGCGGGCGCCGCCTTGGTTGCGGGCATCGGCGTGGCCGGTGCCGCCATGCAGTCTGCGCCGGCAGCCCAAAAGCAACAGAACACACATCAGGCGCCGCCGCCTCGCAATCACGGACGCGCCGGTCAGCGGTTCCTGTCGGAATACGATCTGAACCACGACGGAAAAGTCACGCGCGACGAGTTCAGCAAGGTGACCGGCCAGCGCTTCACCGAAGCGACCGGCGGCGGCAAACTGATGACCGAAAGGCAGTTCGAGGGCTTTCGGACACACAATCTGCACCAACACGCGGACCAAAGCTTCCGGCGCGCCGACTGGAACGGCGACGGCAAGCTGACGTTCGACGAGTTCGCCAATCCAATCCGCGCCAGCTTCGAGCGCGCCGACAAGCAATCGGCCGGCGCGATTGTCTGCCATCCGAGAAATGCCGATGCACCGAAGCAGGGCGGTCGCAGCCGCCGGGGCGGCTCGCGTGGCGCAGGCAGTTTCTGCTCGCGGGACGATCTGAACCATGACGGCAAGGTGACCCGGGCGGAACTGGATCAGGCGCTGCATCAGCAATTCGCTGCGGCATCGAAGGGCGGTGCGCTGACGAAGGATCAGTTCACCGCCATGCAAGGGTCGCGAGCAGAAGCAACCAGCGCACGCGCCTTCCAGCGGCTGGATACCAATCATGACGGCAAGCTAACCGCGCAGGAATTCTCCGCATCCCAGCAGAAAACATTCGCTCGCATAGACCGCAACAACGACGGCGTAATCACTCGGGACGAAATGACATCGCGCCGGAGTTATGCACGCAACACGTCCGGAGGAAGAAGCTAGGCGCTCTCAGAGTAGCGTTGCATTTTGCGCAGCACCTGCGTGATTTCCGCGAGGATGGCGATGGCGATTTCGGCAGGTGAACGCGCGCCAATGGCGAGTCCGATGGGACCATGAATGCGGTTGATCTCGGTCTCCGAGAAACCGTGCTGTGTGAGTCGCTCGCGGCGCGCGGCATGCGTCTTCTTTGAGCCCAGCGCGCCGATGTAGAAGCAGTTCGACCTCAATGCGGCAGTAAGGGCCGGGTCGTCCACCTTTGGGTCATGGGTCAGCGCAACCAGCGCGCTTCTGGGTCCAAGCGACTTCTTCGCCAAAGCCTCATCCGGCCAATCGTGCGAAATGCTGATCTTTGGAAATCGCTCGGTGGTTGCGAAGGCGGTGCGCGGGTCGATGACACGGACTTCGTAACCGGCAAGCTGCGCCATCGCGCACAAAGGTTGTGCGATGTGCACCGCGCCGACCACCGCCAGATCGAGAGGCGGATTGTAGACGGTGAGGAACCACACGCGGCCGTCGATCTCGACGGAACTGCTTCGATCGGCGCGTGCCGCCTTCGCGGCCGCGATTCCGAGCGGTGAATTGTCGTCTGCCGGATCGATCAGGCGTTCGTCGCCGGTGCCAGGTTCAACGGCGCGCACGATCGCACGGTTGTGGCGGCGCGCCTCGTTCAGCGCGCGCAAAGCGTCGCGCTTCATTCAATAACGGGCTCGATGAGAATTTCGATGTGGCCGCCGCAGGCGAGACCGGCAGACCAGGCCTGCTCATCGCTGACGCCGAATTGCAACCCGCGATGATGACCATCTCGCATGGCAAGCTGTGCCTCTTCGATCACCGCGCCTTCCACACAACCGCCGGAAACGGAGCCCGCGAATACCCCGTCGTCGCGCACCGCAATCTGGCTGCCGGCGGGCCGCGGCGCGGAGCCCCATGTTTTCACGACAGTTCCGATTGCAACCCCGTGGCCGGCATCCAGCCAACTTTGGGCGGTATCGAGGACGTCATCGTTTGAAGAGGCGCTCATGCCCTGTTCTCGATCGCCGCCGCCACAGCGCGCTTTGCCATCACCGACACCAGATGGGCGCGATATTCGGCGGAGCCATGGATGTCGGAGTTCAGTCTATCGGCCGATATCGGAATAGATGCGACCGCTTCGGGTGCGAAGCTCTTCGCTAGAGCCGTTTCCATCTCGGGCATGCGGAAGACACACGAACCAGCGCCGGTCACTGCAACGCGAATGCCCGTCCTCGTTTCTGACACGAACACGCCGACCATGGCGTACCGCGAGGCAGGATTGGCGAACTTCGCGTAGCCCGACCGTTTTGGAGCCGGAAGAGAGATTTCGGTGACGATCTCGCCTTCTTCCAAGGCAGTCGAAAACATGCCGGTGAAGAAATTATCCGCAGGGATGCTGCGGCGGTTGGTTGCGATGGTGGCGTCAAGGCCCAGAATTGCGGCCGGGTAGTCCGCCGCCGGATCGTTGTTCGCGACCGATCCGCCGATGGTACCCATATGCCGCACCGCCGGATCGCCGATCTCGGAGACGAGAGATGCCAGCGCCGGAATGTGCCGGCGGACCAAGTCCGAATCCATCACCTCAGAATGCGTCGTCATCGCGCCGATGGCGATGCCACCCTCGCGTTCGCGAATGTAAGAGAGCTCCGGCACGCCTGAGATATCGATCAGCTCGGAGGGATTGGAGAGCCGTAGCTTCATCGCGGGAATGAGCGAGTGGCCGCCCGCCAGCAATTTGGCATCCGGCCAGCGCGCCAGCAGGGTTTCCGCCTCTTTCACTGATTGTGCGCGGTGATAGGTGAAGGGATAGGGGATCATGGGGCCGCGCGCGCCATCTCTTTCGCAGCCGCCTCAATGGCGCTCACGATATTATGGTAACCGGTACAGCGGCAAAGATTGCCCTCCAGCTCCTGCCTAATGGTGTTGCGGTCGAGTTTTGGCTTGCGCCGGATCATATCGATGGCGGTCATGATCATGCCCGGCGTGCAAAAACCGCATTGCAGCCCATGATGATCGCGGAAGGCTTCCTGCACGGGATGCAGTTCACCTCGTTTCGCCACGCCCTCAATGGTCGTGACATCGGCGCCGGAGGCCTGAACCGCAAACACGGTGCAGGACTTCACTGCCCGCCCGTTCAGCAGCACCACGCAGGCACCACACTGGCTGGTGTCGCAGCCGATATGCGTGCCGGTCAGCCGCAGAGTGTCGCGCAGAAAGTGGACCAGCAACGTGCGGTCTTCCACATCGGCACTTTGCTGCTGGGCGTTTACAGTCAGTGTCACCGCTGTCATCCCAAGCCCCTTATCATAGCACCAGCCCGAAAAGGATCAGCAGGATCACGATGATCGCGATCAGTCCCGCCACCCAAATTTCCGGCGCCAACCCTTCGGGCTTGCGGAGCGCTGGTTCGGGGTCCTGCAGCACCTGCGGTGGCGGCGCGAGCGCCATATCCGGATCGGCGGCTGTGGCGACGGTCTGCATGGTGGTCACTTCTGAGCAAAAACGGGAGAAGAAATCATCGGCGATCTGTCGCGCCGCGCCGTCAATCAGCCGCTGGCCGACTTGTGCCAAGCGGCCGCCGACCGTTGCCTTCGCCGTATAGGATAGTGCGGTCCCGCGATCTTCCGGCAACAGCAAAATCTCGGCTTGGCCCTTCGCGAAGCCGGCCACGCCGCCCTGACCTTCACCCTTAAGCACGCAACGCCGCGGTGGCTCCTGTTCCGTAAGTTCCACCCGGCCTTTGAAGGTGGCGTTCACCGGCCCGATCTTGATCTTCACCGCGCCATTGAAATGCGTGGCGTCGACTTTCTCCAAAGTCTCACAACCAGGAATAGAGGCTTTCAGAACATCAGGATTGTTTAAGGCGTCCCAAACCGCTCCTGGCGAGGCCGGTATTACATAGCGGCCGGTGAACTGCATCTCGGAGGGCGCCTTTATGGGAGAGTCTCGGGTAACTATCCCGGCGCGTCCCGTCGGGCAACGAGGGCCGGCGAACGAATCGCTCTTCCCGTCAACCAAACAATTGTGTAGAATTTCGGACATAAGCATCACCAAAATAAGTAGTGGGGGATATTCGTGAGTGCTGACGGGGGGACGTTGGCTGCGCTGGAAGCGGGCCAATCCGGGTTGGAAATCACAGGCCTTGTAAAGTGGTTCGACCCGACGAAGGGCTACGGGTTCATCAAGCCTTCGAGCGGACTGCAGGGCGATGTGCTGCTGCACCAGACATGTGTGAGACAATCCGGCTTCAAGGCGGCCTATGAGGGCGCCAAAGTCGTTTGCGAAGCGGTGCAGGGGCCAAGGGGGCTGCAAGCGCGCCGGCTTCTGTCGCTGGACAACTCGACGGCAGCGTCGCAGGCCGCATTCGGCAAGCCGATCCGCAAAATGCCGGAGCCGCGCGGCGTAGCTTTCGAAGCGACGGTGAAATGGTTCAACCGCGGCAAGGGCTACGGCTTTGTCTCGCGCGGACCGGAAACGCCGGACGTCTTCGTGCATATGGAGACGCTTCGCCGGTGCGGTATCCGCGAGTTGCGCCAGGGCCAGCGTGTCTGCGTGCGCGCGGGCGATGGGCCGAAGGGCGAGCTGGCGGCGGAAGTCTTCGTGCTCGACGCCTGAGGAACTTGTAATTCCGGAAGTGTTTGAGGGCGCGAGGTCTTTTGCTATTTCTCGCGGCAGAGTTCGCGTGAGTCCTGGCATGAAGGTTTGGCTGACGACGGTCGCGCTTGCGTTCGCGGTATCTGGAATTGGCGCGGCGCCCACGCCGCTGCCGCATTCGACGGTGGTGGTCGAGACGCCGCGCGGCCCCGTAAAACTGGACGTGGAACTGGCGGCGGATGATACATCGCGGCTTCGTGGACTGATGTACCGCAAATCCCTCAATGCCAACTCGGGCATGCTGTTCGATTTTTATGACAATCAGTTCCGCGATTTCTGGATGAAGAACACCTATCTGCCATTGGACATGATCTTCATCCGCGGCGACGGCACTGTTTCTTCGGTCGCGCCCAATGCAACTCCGTTGTCGGAGCGCGTCATTTCCTCTCAGGAACCTGTGCGGGCGGTGTTGGAGCTGAATGCAGGCCGGGCTGCCGCGCTCGATATTCGGCCCGGCGAGCGGGTCCATAACGCGATGTTCGCCAACGCCCTGGCAGGACAATAATACGTTCTTTCGCGTGGCGCTGGCCTGTGGGCTATGACATTTTAGGCTGGCGAGCGGATCGGGAATATCGATGGCAAAGTGGGTTTACGCGTTCGGCAACGGCGCAGCCGATGGCACGGCAGCGATGCAGAATCTATTAGGAGGGAAAGGCGCCAATCTTGCGGAGATGAGCAATCTCGGCTTGCCGGTGCCACCTGGGTTCACCATCACCGCTGAAGTCTGCATGCATTACTATGCGAATGGCCGCCGCTACCCGGACGATCTGGAGAGCGCAGTCGATAAGGCACTGGCTCACATCGGCGATCTGATGGGTGCGCACTTCGGTGATGCCAGGAATCCGCTGCTCGTTTCGGTGCGATCCGGTGCCCGCGTTTCCATGCCTGGTATGATGGATACGGTGCTCAATCTTGGTCTCAACGCCGAAACCACGGAAGGGCTCGCACAACTGACTGGCGACCCGCGCTTCGCCTACGATTCCTACCGCCGCTTCATCCAGATGTACGCGAATGTCGTGCTTGGCCTGGCGCACGGCCTATTCGAAGAAATTCTTGAGACCGAGAAGGAGACCAAAGGCGTCGAACTCGACACTGATCTCGATGCCGGGGATCTCCAGCGCGTTGCCGCGCTGTACCGGCAGCGGGTGGACAAAGACACCGGTCGTCCGTTCCCCGAAAACGTGCGCGAGCAGTTGTGGGGTGCCATCGGGGCGGTGTTCGGGTCCTGGCAATCGTCCCGCGCCAAGACTTATCGGAGGCTCCACCACATCCCTGAAGACTGGGGCACCGCCGTGAATGTACAGGCAATGGTGTTCGGCAATCGCGGCGACACAAGTGCGACGGGCGTGGCTTTCACCCGCGATCCGTCAACCGGCGAGAAAATTCTCTACGGCGAGTTCCTGCTAAATGCGCAAGGTGAGGACGTGGTGGCAGGCATCCGCACGCCGCAGCCGGTGTCCAAGATCGTGCGGGAGCGGCAGAACGGCCGGCGGCCCTCGATGGAGGAAATCTTGCCTGCGGCCTACGCCGAACTGAAGGGCGTCTGCGACAAACTCGAGGCGCACTACCGCGATATGCAGGATGTCGAGTTCACCATTCAGGATGGTCGCCTGTTCATGCTGCAGACTCGCTCTGGCAAACGGGCGGCGGAAGCGGCGCTGAAGATTGCCGTGGACATGGTTCAAGAAGGCTTGATCGACCAGAACACCGCAATCGCGCGGGTAGATCCGAACGCGCTGGACCAGCTGCTGCATCCTACCCTTGATCCTGCCGCGCCAAAGGAGCTGATCGTCACTGGCCTGGCCGCTTCGCCCGGCGCGGCGACTGGCGAGGTCGCCTTCAGTGCGGATGAAGCAGAAAAGTTGGCAGCGGATGGCCGCGCGGTGATCCTCGTGCGCACTGAAACGAGCCCTGAGGACATCCACGGTATGCATGCCGCCAAGGGTATCCTTACGGCCCGCGGCGGTATGACCAGCCACGCGGCGGTAGTGGCGCGGGGAATGGGGCGTCCATGTGTATCCGGAGCTGGGGCCCTGAAGATCGATGCGGTGGCCGGCAGCATGACCGCCGGTCCGGTAGTCATCCGGCGCGGTGAGACGATCACCATCGACGGTACAACCGGCCAGGTGTTCAAAGGCGCGGTACCGATGCGGCAGCCCGAACTCACCGGCGACTTCGGCACCCTGATGGCTTGGGCGGATTCCATCCGGGCACTGAAGGTGCGCACGAACGCGGACACACCGACCGACGCCGCGACGGCGCGCCGTTTTGGAGCGGAAGGTATCGGCCTCTGCCGCACCGAGCACATGTTCTTCGAGGCCGAGCGCATAATCGCCGTGCGGCAGATGATCCTGGCCGATGACGAGGAAGAGCGAAGAGCCGCGCTGGCGAAGCTGCTGCCGATGCAGCGCGGAGATTTCGTCGAAATCTTTCGAACGATGGAAGGACTGCCCGTCACCGTTCGGTTGCTCGACCCCCCGCTTCATGAATTCCTGCCACAAGAGGAGGATGAGATTGCCGATGTCGCGCGTGCCGCTGGCACCACCCCCGCCAAGCTGCGCGCCCGTGCCATTGCGCTGCATGAGTCAAATCCGATGCTTGGACATCGAGGGTGTCGGCTTGGGATCACCTATCCGGAAATTTACGAGATGCAGGCTCGCGCAATTTTCGAAGCGGCGTTGGAAGTGGAAGCCAGCGGAGCCTCGCCCGTTCGGCTCGAAATCATGGTCCCGTTGGTGGGGTTCAAGAGCGAACTGGATTTCCTCAAAGCGCGGGTTGAAGGCGTGGCAGCCGCCATCGAGAAGGAGCGCGGCAGGCGGCCCCCTTATCTCATCGGGACTATGATTGAATTGCCACGGGCGGCACTGCGCGCGGCCGAGATTGCGCAGACCGCGGAATTCTTCTCGTTTGGCACGAATGATCTTACGCAAACCACGTTGGGTCTCAGCAGAGACGACGCCGGCGTGTTTCTGACCGAGTACCTGACCAGGAATCTGATCGCCCGCGATCCGTTCGTCAGCATCGATGTCGATGGTGTGGGTGAGTTGGTGCAACTGGCCGCCGGACGCGGCCGCGCCGTGCGCGCGGAGCTCAAACTTGGCATTTGCGGTGAGCATGGCGGTGACCCGGATTCTATCCGCTTCTGTCATCAGGCGGGTCTGGATTATGTTTCCTGCTCTCCCTTCCGGGTGCCGGTAGCGAGGCTGGCGGCAGCTCAAGCCGCCCTCTCCAATCCCCGTGACCCGGATTAGCGGTTAACGATCCCCGACCGAATTACGAGGGAATGGCTGGGTTTCTCAGGCTCTTGCCGGAATTGGACCCGGTACACCGATCTCCAATTTGACGGTAGCGTCAGGTTCCGATGAATTTTCATTTGACCACTCGGGTGTAGGTTGGCAGCTTTCTGGCACGGCTGCCGGGGGGAGGGGTGGTCGCTCGGACCAACGATTGAAACCGCCATATCCGAAGAGAGCATTCCCGAATGACCTACAGACTGAGTGACGCGGCCCGCCGCGCCGACTTGAGCCTTGCAGGCGCCCTGTTCCTGAGCTTGGCGACCGTTGCCGCTGTCGCCGTGTACCTTCCTATCCATTCAGGCAACGTCCCGGCTACGCCCAAGTTCCGGCCGGCGATCCTGGAAACCACAACAGACGCAGTGCTTACGGCACCTGCTGTGGCGCTTCCTACGGCCCCTGCCGTCGTTCCGGTGCCACGTCCCGCCAATACCTTCCTCAGCCGCCTGAAGATCAATGTGGCGCTTGAGAACCTCGCCGGCGAGACCTCATGCCTTGCCGAGGCGCTTTACTATGAAGCCAGAGGACAAGGGACGCTGGGGCAGAAGGCTATCGCCGAAGTTGTCGTTCGGCGCATGCACCATGCCGGGTTTCCACACTCGATCTGTGGCGTGGTGCATCAGGGTGCCGGCTCTTCTTGCCAGTTTTCGTTCGTTTGTGACGGCACGATGGACCGCCCGAAAGCGGCGGGCGAATGGAACCACGCCGTACGGTTGGCTGCGCAGATCATCACGGGCGCGATGCCATTGACCAACATCACGCAGGGCGCGATCTCGTTCCACGCGGAGAGGCTCGAGGCGGACTGGCCGGGAATGGAGCCGACGGTGACGATCGGCCATAACGTGTTCTATCGGCGGGCAGCCCGGAAGCCCTCGATCTGACAAGCTTGGCCGAGGTCAGAAGTTCACCCGGCGTGAAATAGCCCCATCGACCAACAGGTTGGCCCCCGTGGTGTAAGACGAGGCTGGGCTTGCCAGAAACACGACGGCGTTGGCGATTTCCTGCGGCGTGGCGGCACGACCGGTTGGGTTCCGCGCCATCGCTTCCTTGAAGGCCTCGGGGCGTTCTTCTTCGACCCGGTTCCACACCCCGCCCTTGAAATAGACCATGCCGGGGGACACCACATTGGTGCGGATGTGCTGTTTGGCGTGCTCATGCGCCAAGCCTTTCGCCCAGTGAATGAGGGCAGCCTTGATGGGCCCGTAGGAATCCGCCCACTCGCTCTCCGCGGCTGAAACCGAGGAGATGATGACGAAGCCTGCATCGCCATATCTGGCGCCGGCCCTTTCCAGAAATGGGCGCGCCGCGTCAAAGGCGTTTACCGCGCCAAGGATATCGAGCCTGAAATTGGCTTCCCACGCCTTCGGATCGTTTCCATGGGCCATAGCGCCCGCATTGGAGACCAGCACATCGATGCCGCCCAGTTCCTTTCCGGCGCTTTCAATCCAGTGCCGCAGGGCGGGACCGTCCGCGATGTCCACGGCCGCGCCGGTAGCGCGCCTGCCTTTGTCGCGTAGTACCCTGACAGTTTCTTCGATCTGCCGCGCGTCCCGCGCGCAAACCGCAACATTGGCACCTTCATCGGCAAAGGTTTCTGCGATTGCCCGGCCGATTCCACGTGTACCGCCCAGCACGACGGCGTTTCGGTTCTTTAGCTGAAAGTCCATCTTGTTGGTCCGCGACAATCCGCTCGATTCTATTCGGATTGTCTGGCCGCGGGAATAGCGCGCAAATGCCCGGCTAGGGTGCCGTCAACGCCGCCTGCTTTGCCTGATTGACGACACCTTCGAACATCGCCGCCGTGAGCACGCCGGTGTTGGTGTTGAGGCGGGAGCAGTGATAGCTCGAAATTAAAGTGACGTGGTCGAGAGCGTGTGTCGCGCCATGCGCGAATGCGTGCTCCTTCTTAGAGACGTTCAGAGCCGTGCAGACACTGTCATGGGCTATTTTGCCGAGAGACAGGATCGCCCCCAGATTTGGCATGCTCTCGATCGTTGCTGCGAGGAATTGCCGGCATGTGTTGACCTCTGCCGGAAGCGGCTTGTTCCCCGGCGGGACGCAGCGGACTGCATTGGTGATGGCACACTCGATCAGCTGCAATCCGTCATGCGCGCTTTCACCATAGTCGCCACAGGCCAGCCCAAGGTTCTTCAACGTGCCATATAGAAGGACGCCGGCATAATCACCGGTAAATGGCCGCCCCGTCCGATTGGCGCCATGCAATCCCGGTGCTAGCCCCACGATCAGTAGCCGTGCTGTGAGCGAGCCAAATGTCGGCACGGGGTCATTGAAGTAATCGGGAAGACGCGCGCGATTTTCATGCCGGAAGGCATGCAGCCGCGGACACAGCGGGCAATCCGGCGGCGGTTCGCGCACGTTTCAGGCGTATTGTGGCTGTGCCGGCTGTGCCACCTGCTGCTGGTGATGATTTGTCGAGCGGGGTCCACCTTCGCGCATGATGGTGGGCCTTAGCTCTTCCAACTCAATGAAGTTGTCTGCCTGGCGGCGCAGTTCGTCGGCCACCATCGGCGGTTGGGTGCGGATTGTCGAAACAACGCTAACCCGGCGGCCCTTCTTCTGCACGGCCTCGACCAGCCGGCGAAAGTCGCCGTCGCCCGAAAAGATCACAATGTGATCGACATTTTCCGCCAACTCCATCACATCGATCGCAAGCTCGATATCCATATTGCCCTTGACGCGTCTGCGGCCCTGAGCGTCGGTGAATTCCTTCAACGGTTTTGTCACCACGGCAAAACCGTTATAGTCGAGCCAGTCGACCAATGGGCGCAGGGGTGAGAACTCCTGATCCTCGGCCACAGCGGTGTAGTAGAACGCACGCACCAGCACGCCTTTACGGGCAAACAGCTCGAGCAGGCGCTTGTAATCGATGTCAAACCCCAATCCCTTCGCCGCGCCATAAAGGTTGGCGCCATCGATAAAAAGAGCGAGCTTCTCCTGCGGGTAAAACAGCATGTCATTGTCTCCAAATTACAGTTCCAACATCAAAGGCCCTGCGGTAATCCGCCCCGATGGCCAATCGCGTTCTAAAATTCCCCTATGCAAAAGCAAAGCCTCTAACATGAATTTGCTCAACGAACTCCCATGATTTTGATCGCGCTTGGCTCCAATTTGAGTTCAGCCGCCGGCACACCTGCGGAAACCGTGGCTGCGGCTCTGGCGGCGCTGAGGGCAAACGAAATCGAGCCGGTAAAGGTTTCTCGCTTTTATCGCAGTGAAGCATGGCCGGACCGAAGCGATCCGCCTTTTGTCAATGCGGTGGCGCAACTGGATACGGTGTTGCCCCCGAGCACCCTGTTGGAATCCTTGCATGCTATTGAGAGGCTGTTCGGCCGTACACGGGATAGACGCAATGCCCCGCGGACACTCGATCTCGACATCCTTGACTATGAAGGCCGCGTCGAAGCCGGGCCTCCGGTGCTGCCACATCCCCGCATGGCGGCGCGCGCATTCGTTCTGCTGCCGCTGGCAGAGATTGCCCCGGACTGGCGGCATCCTGTTTCCGGTGGACGCATCACGGAGCTCATTGCGCAACTTCCAGCTGAGATGAAACGTCCACAGCCGCTTCCGATCCAGAGTCCTTCGCGCTAAAGAGCCGCCTCGAACCACACCGTCGCGATCTATGAATCTTCATCTGACTGAGTATCTGCCTTACCTCGGGCCCCTGCTGATTGTGGGACTGTTGGTGCTGCGGCTGATCAAGAATGCGCCACGAAAGGTGAAACCAAATCGCCTTTTCATTATGCCCCTGTTGCTGGCCCTGGCGGCGTTCTTCACGTTGAAGCAATCGCCGGCGCCGGACCTGACCTGGCTTCTTATCTTTGCCGCGGCGAGTCTGTTGGGCATGGGTGTCGGTTACCTCAACGGTCGGCATCGGGAATTCATCCTCGACGCGGAAACCGGCGAGATCATGAGCCGCGCGACGCCGATTGGCACGATTATCTTCGCGGCGCTGTTTGCAGTCCGCTTCGGTCTGAAACTCGCGTTTCCGCAGCTGAATGCCGGGCAAGCCTTCGGGCCACACGCGGCGGCTGCGCATCCCGCCGCAAGCGTCATCGGCTGGACAGAAGCAGGCCTTGTGTTTTCCACGGCCATGATCCTTGCGGCCGCGGTAACAACCTGGTTTCGCACCCGTCACCTTGTGGAGCAGCGGCGGGCCCGGCAGGTGCAAACGCCTCCTCCTCCTGAAGTCTAGGCACGTTGTCCGTGTTCGAGCTTCATCCGCAATTGCAAAATGACACAGCGTTCGTTGCGGATTGGGCGCTCTCGCGTGTACTGCTGATGAACGATGCACGATTTCCCTGGCTTGTTCTCGTGCCCCGCCGCGAGAGCCTGCATGAGGTTCACGATCTCACGCCGAACGACGGTGACCTGCTTGTCAAAGAAATCGCGCGTGCAAGCCGGAACCTCAAATCCATCACCGGCGCAGACAAGATCAACACCGGCGCTCTCGGCAACATTGTGTCGCAACTCCACATTCATGTCGTGGCGCGGAGGCCCGGCGACGCAGCATGGCCGCAGGCGGTGTGGGGCTGCGGCGCCCCGAGTCCCTACGACGACTCTGTACGCGCAGCTTTGATTGATCGTTTGCGTGGCGAACTATAACGCAGATTAGTCAACGAATTGTTCGGCAAGAATTCGCTCGTCAAGGCTGTGACCGGCGTCGAACAGCATGGTCATTGAGACGGAACGGTCTTCCGCGACATCAACGGAACTCACATTGCGCACTTCGAAATCATCTGCAACGGCGCTGACGGGGCGCTTGTCTGCTTCCAGGATTTCGAAGCGCGCCCGGGCGCGATGGGGAAGCAATGCACCATGCCAGCGGCGAGGGCGAAATGCACTGATGGGCGTGAGCGCGAGCAGCGCCGCATCGATTGGCAGTATCGGTCCGTGTGCTGACAGATTGTACGCGGTGCTGCCCGCCGGCGTTGAGAGGAGAATTCCGTCGCAGATGAGTTCGGCAATTCGTACCTTCTCGTCGACCAGCACGCGGATTTTTGCTGCCTGACGTGTCTGCCGCAGCAACGATACCTCATTGAAGGCCAAAGCCTCGGTAATGTTGCCGCCGGCAGCGGCCCGCATTCGTAGAGGATGAATTTGTGCAGCTTCCGCTCGTTGCAGCCGTTCCTGAAGCCCTGCTTCTCGATATTCGTTCATCAGGAAGCCAACGGAGCCGAGATGCATTCCGTAGATCGGCTTTTCCTTGCCGAGGAACGCGTGCAACGTTTGCAGCATAAAGCCGTCGCCGCCGAGCGCGACAATCACGTCTGCGTCTTCCGCCGCCGTATTGCCGTAACGGGAGCCAAGCTCGATCAGGGCCGCCTGCGCCTCGGATGTTTCTGCTGCAACGAAATGAAGCTCCTGCGCCATCGGCCGGATCAGCCCCCGGTCAGCGACATGGGACGTGATAACGCGGGTTCGCGATGACGGCGGTCGATGATGAAATCGTGCCCTTTCGGTTTCCGGCTGATTGCTTCGTTGATGACGCTATCCACCGAATCTCGGCAATCGGACGCCCGCAAAGGCGTGCGCAGGTCGGCGTTGTCATTCTGGCCGAGGCACATATATAGCGTGCCCGTACAAGTCATCCGCACCCGGTTGCAGCTTTCGCAAAAATTGTGAGTCAGCGGAGTGATAAAACCGATTCGACCGCCCGTTTCTGCCACATGAAAATACCGAGCGGGGCCACCCGTGCGGTAGGCGCTTTCGGTTAACGTGTATCGCTGTGCCAGATGCGACCGCACGAGCGAGAGGGGAAGATACTGCTCTACCCGGTGCTCCACGTCGCCAAGCGGCATGGTTTCGATCAGCGTGAAATCCATGCCGCGCCCATGCGCCCATTCGAGCACCTGCGGAATCTCATCGTCATTCACATCGCGAAGCGCGACCATGTTGATCTTGAGGTGCAATCCTGCCGATTGCGCAGCGTCGATCCCTGCCAGCACTTTCGACAGGTTGCCCCAGCGTGTGATGGCACGGAATTTCGCCTGGTCAAGCGTGTCCAGTGAGACGTTCACCCGCCGCACTCCCGCCGAAAGTAAGGCCGGTGCAAAGCGGGCCAACTGGCTTCCATTGGTGGTAAGCGTGAGTTCGTCTAGGCCATTCCCGAGGCGGCTCCCGAGACTCTCAAACAGCCATATCACGTTGCGGCGCACCAGCGGTTCACCGCCGGTAATACGGAGGCGCCGGACACCCTTGCGGATAAAGGCGCCGCAAAGCCGGTCCAGTTCTTCAAGTGTCAGAAGCTCATCGCGTGGCAGGAATGTCATGTGTTCCGCCATGCAATACACGCAGCGGAAGTCGCAGCGGTCCGTCACGGAAACGCGCAAGTAGGTAATCTCACGGCCGAACGGGTCGAACATGCCGGAGATATAGCAGCCCACCTGCCGGATTACACGGCCGTCAAAAGAGCCAGTGCTTCCGCCCGGCTATAGGTCTCGAAGACGGCAATGGCCTCGAGTCGTTCGCTAGCCTCGAGCAGATGCGGCATTCGGCGTGATCTGCGCGAAAGGCTGTACACTGTTGGAAATACGGCCCGATCGATGGCGACGGCGTGGCAAGCCAGCGCCAAAAGGCATGGCCCCCCGTCATATAACACGCGGCTCAACCGGACCTGCTCGATGCCTAGCAGATGCGCAAAGCCCAACTCGAACAGCTGGATCTGGCTCTGCTGCAGAACACGCAGGAGAAAGCCCGCCTTCAGTTGCCCGGAGGCGGCTAGCTTCTCAATCAGTTGACGGCGGCCCTCTTCCGCAGCGTGGCCCGGCAGCTCCAAGGCCCTGAAGCTGGCGACTTGTGCAAGTGCAGGCGCCGAGACAGAGTAATCCGGCTCTTGACGCATCCGGTACGCAGACAGACTCACGAACGTCGCTCACCCCTTCAAACGGGGCGAGATTAAGGCAATATGCGTTAATATCCTCTTAAGGTAGCCATGTTTCCGCCTTCTTTGATTCGGTCATGGGTTCGGAACCGCCATTTTTGCTCGCTATCGACCAGGGGACGACCTCCACCAGGGCAATGCTGTTTAATGCCCGCGCCCAGCCCGTCTCCTCACATCCTATCGAATTGCCCCAGCACTATCCGGCGAACGGCTGGGTGGAGCATGACCCGGAGGAAATCTGGCGGACCGCGATCGCCTGTTGCCGCGCGGCGACAAAGGGCATTTCTCCAGCCCGGATTGCGGCAATCGGGATCGCTAATCAGCGCGAAACGACGGTCTTGTGGGATCGTACGACTGGGACGCCCCTGCACAAGGCTATCGTCTGGCAGGACCGCCGCACGGCGGAGCGTTGCCGGGAACTGAAGGGTGAAGGTCACGAAGCGGAGGTCTCCACGCGCACTGGCCTCCTCCTCGATCCGTATTTCTCGGCAACTAAACTGGAATGGCTGCTGGACCACATCCCGGGCTCACGTGAGCGGGCCGAACACGGCGACCTGGCTTTCGGGACGATCGACAGCTGGCTGATTTACAAGCTGACCGGTGGGGAGGTGCACGCGACGGATGTGACCAATGCGTCGCGGACCATGCTGTTCGATCTGAAATCGCTCGCATGGTCCGACGAAATGCTGCGGCTATTCAATATTCCCCGGCTGCTGCTGCCGGACATTTGCGACAGTGCAGGGAATTTTGGGTCATCGCGCACGGAAATCCTCGATGCGGCAATACCCATCCGTGGGGTTGCGGGCGATCAGCAGGCTGCGCTGGTCGGGCAGGCGTGTTTCGCACCGGGCGAGGTAAAATCCACTTACGGTACGGGTTGTTTTGCATTGGTGAACACAGGCCAAACGGCGCCGGTATCGCAAAACCGGCTCCTTGCGACCTGCGCTTATCGCGTGAATGGCGAAACCGGCTATGCCATTGAAGGCAGCATTTTCGTCGCCGGCGCAGTGGTGCAATGGCTGCGCGATGCGCTGGGCTGCATCCGCAATGCGCACGAAATTGAGGCGCTGGTACGGACGGCTAGGCAAACGGATGGCCTCTATTTCGTGCCGGCCTTTACGGGACTTGGCGCGCCGTATTGGGATCCAAACGCGCGCGGGGCCATCGTCGGCCTGACACGCGATGCAGGATCGGCCGAAATCGCACGCGCCGCATTGGATGCCGTCTGCTACCAGACGCGCGATCTGCTCCAGGCCATGGCGCGCGACATGGCTGCAAGCAACCTCGGCAAACCCGCCGCCCTGAAGGTGGATGGCGGTATGGTGAAGAATGACTGGTTCTGCCAGCGTCTCGCCGATCTCACGGGGCTGCCGGTCGAACGGCCGATTGTCACAGAAACAACGGCGTTGGGAGCGGCATATCTCGCGGGTCTCGGCGCCGGGGTATTTTCCGGTTTTGACGAGATTAGACAGGCTTGGGCGCTGGACCGCCGGTTCGAGCCGGAGCTCGGTGCTACGATGCGCGATTCACTTTATGAAGGCTGGATGAAAGCCGTTGCGCGCGTGAGACTTTGATTTGCGATCCAGCGCGATGCAAACTGCCGACCCGTTATTGAATTATGCAGGAGATTGCCATGTTGGATGTTGCGGAAAAAATCCGGCCGCTGAAGGCTCCTGTCGAACACGAAATTCGTTCCCTCGAAGGCAAGGTGAGCGCAGAGGAATGGAAGCAGCGCGTCGATCTCGCGGCGCTCTATCGCATTGTCGCGGTTTATGGCTGGGACGACCTTATCTTTACCCACATTTCGGCGCGTGTGCCCGGACCCGGGCACCACTTCCTCATCAATCCTTATGGTGTGCTGTTCGAGGAAATCACGGCGTCGAGTCTGGTGAAGATCGACACCGAAGGAAACAAGGTGGAGGAGTCGCCCTATCCGGTGAATCCGGCCGGCTTCACAATTCACAGCGCGTTGCATATGAACCGTGAGGACGCGCATTGCGTCATCCATCTGCACACGGTGGATGGCGTGGCCGTGGCATCGCAGGAATGTGGGCTCTTGCCGATCACACAGCACGCGCAATCCGTGTGCGGCGATCTCGCCTACCACGACTACGAAGGCATCGCGCTGGAGTTGGGCGAACGCGAACGCATTGTTGCCGATATCGGTAATAAGCATGTCGTTCTGCTGCGCAATCACGGGACGCTCACCATCGGCAAAACGTGTGCGGACGCCTTCATGCGGATGTACTATCTGGAAAAGGCGTGCTCGATGCAGGTGCGCGCTCTGGCGGGCGGGATGAAGCCCTATGGCGTCAATCGAGGCGTCGCCGAAAAGAACGCGGAGATCACGAATGCAGCTTTCGATGGACCGTTGAGCGCGCTGGCCTGGCCTGCGGTCTTACGCAAACTCGACCGCATGGATACGAGCTACAAACATTGAAGATGACATGACTGGCATCGCTCGCGCCGATCGCTCACGAGGTTATAAGGGATGAAATTCGGCATCGGGCAGTCCGCGCGCCGGACGGAGGATATCCGCTTCGTCACAGGGCGCGGCCAGTACACGGAAGATTTGCATTTCGACGGCGAAGCGCATGTCGCATTCCTGCGCAGTCCTCACGCGCATGCGCGAATCCTTTCCATCGATACATCCGCGGTGGAAGCCGCGCCCGGCGTGATAGGGGTACTGACGTGGAAGGATGTGGAAGCTGCTGGCGCCAATCCGATGCCGTGCCTTGCGCCGCTACAAAGCCGCGACGGTTCGCCCATCAAGAAGACGCCCAAGCCGCTGCTCGCCAACGATCGTGTCACCTTCACGGGCGAAGCCGTCGCCATGGTGATCGCGGAGACGTACGCGCAGGCTGTGGACGCCGCAGAACTGGTGAATGTGGAATACGAATCGCTCGATGCGGTGGGTATGCTTGCGGCGGCGCCGGCGGGGCCACAGATCTGGCCAGATGCGCCCGGCAACGAATGTTTCGACTGGGGTGCGGGCAACGAAGAACCCTGCGACGCGGCCTTTGCGAAGGCGGCGCATGTTGCAAGCGTGGAAGTAGTCCAGAACCGCGTTGCGCCAACGTCGATGGAAACCCGCAACGCTATCGGTCTCTACGATCCAGCAATCGAGAGCTACACGCTTTATTCCGGTAACCAGGGTTCTTCCGGCCTCCGCGACCGCGTCTGCCTGGTGATGAATCTTTCCAAAGACAAGCTGCGGGTTGTCACCATGGATGTGGGCGGTGGCTTCGGCATGAAGGGCTTTATGTATCCCGAGCAGCCGCTGGTGCTGATTGCCGCGAAGCAGCTGGGGCGTCCGGTGCGCTGGATTGGCACGCGCACCGAAGCTTTCCTCAGCGACGATCACGGCCGCGATACGATCACCAAGGGCGAGCTTGCGCTGGATGAAGATGGCCGGATTCTCGCGCTGCGCATCACCGGCATTGCCAACATGGGAGGCTACCTGTCGCAGTTCGCGCCGTTCATTGCCACACTGGCCGGGGGGCGCATTTTTGGCGGCCTCTATCGCGTGCCGACGGTGTTCGCGCGTGTAAAAGGCTACTTCTCAAATAGTGGGCCGATCGATGCCTATCGCGGCGCCGGCCGTCCGGAAGCCGCCTACCTCATGGAGCGGCTGATGGATGTGGCCGCGCTTAAGACTGGCATTGATCGCGTCGAATTGCGCCGCCGCAATCTACCCGGGCCGGAGGAGCTTCCATATCAGAACTGGTTTGGCGTGCAGTACGATTCCGGCGATTACCCGCGCATGCTGGATACGGCGCTCAAGCGCGCCGATGTGGCCAGCTTTGCTGCGCGGCGCGAACAGTCGAAAGCTGGTGGTAAATTGCGCGGCCTCGGCATCGCCTACTACGTCGAGATCACCTTCGCTGTCGGCAGCGAGCCCGCGCGGGTAAAGTTCACGGACACTGGTGCGGTCGAACTTTACGTTGGCACGCAGTCAAACGGGCAGGGGCATGAGACGGCGTTCGCGCAGGTCGTGGCCGAACGCCTCGGCGTACCATTCGAGTCCATCACCGTAAAGCAAGGTGATACGGATTGGGTGAACGGCGGCGGTACCGGCGGTTCGCGCTCTCTCAATATGTCCGGCGGCGCGCTGGAAGTCACTTCGGAGGAGGTCATTCGCAAAGGCAAGTCGGCCGCCGGTCATGTGCTGCAGGCGAGTGGCAAGGAGGTTGGCTTCGAAGTGGTTGAGGGGAGCGGCCGTTTCCGCGTGATAGATACCGATCGCGTGATCGGCATCGGAGAACTCGCGATAGCCTTGAAGCGTGAACCTATTCCCGGTTTCAAACAGGGCCTCGACAGCGACGGTACCTATGTCGGTCAGGCCCCTACCTTCCCCAATGGCTGCCATATCTGCGAAGTCGAAGTGGATCCGGAAACGGGCAAGGTCGATCTCGTCTCATACAAAGTGCTGGACGATTTCGGCCGGGTAATTAATCCGATGCTGGTAGCCGGGCAGGTTCACGGCGGCGTCGTGCAAGGCATTGGGCAGGCGTTGCTTGAGGATGTCGTTTATGAACCCGAATCGGGCCAGCTGCTCACCGCAAGCTTCAGCGATTACGGCATGCCGCGCGCCTACGATATTCCGGATATCGAGTTCGCCTACGAAGAAATCCCGTGCAAGACGCATGCGCTTGGCGCCAAAGGCTGTGGCGAAGCTGGAACGGTGGGCGCGTTGCCGGCAGTGATGAGTGCCGTCGCCGATGCCCTCGGTGTTCCCCACATCGATATGCCGGCAACACCGGAACGCCTGTGGCGCGCGTTACGCGAGAAAGAAGCGGCCTAAGGTGATCCGCTCGTAGAGACTGCGCTTTGCGCGGGCGCGGCCGATTGCGAGGGCGCCGCTGCTGCAGCGGGTTGCGTTGACGCTGACGCCGCTGCTGCGGCAGGCTGCGCGGCCGGCGCTGCAGGTGTGGCCGCCGCGAGTTGGTAATCTGCAATCGCTTTCGTCAGCACATCCTTTTCATCGCAACCATCGGTGCAGAGCCGCGTCAGTTCCGCCAGCTGCACCTGCGCATCCGCGAGCCTGTTCATCTTGAGATACAGTTCGCCCAGGTACTCATGGGCCCCTCTGTGATCCGGATTATGCGCCAGCGCCTGCTGATAAAAATCGAGTGAGCCTGGATAATCGCCCAGCATGCGATGCGTGTACCCGAGATAGTTCAGAACATCGGCGTTGCCAGGCTTCTCCTGCAGCGCGCGATCCAAATACGGAACGGCGTCCAAATATTGCTCATGATGAATGAGCCGGATCGCGGTGCTGTAATCGTCAAATCCCGAAGAGCTGTGCAGCCCGCTACCATACCCGCCATGCATTCCGCCCATTCCACCTCCGCCGCCCATGGCAAAGCATGGCGTAGAAACGAGCAGGGCCAGAATGGTCGATATCCGCGTGCGCATGTTTCCCTCCTCGTAGAGAGACCTGCATTGTGGCACGTTGCTAGGGCGTTGTCCCAGTCCGCGCATTGAATAGACGCGTCTGCAAGCCAGAAATTCCCTCCACAGGCCGCCGCGACTTGCCTGGCAAAAGGCAGCAAATACTTGTGAGGGCGTGGCATGGTTCATTCCGCCGGTTCAACGTTCTCCTCGGGCGGGACTATGGGATAATGGTGGGTGCGCGGTTACGGTGCCGATTCACGGCCGCGCTGATCACCTTTAACGTTCGATCAAGCGCGGCATGATCTCGACGAAATTGCAGGGGCGATGACGGATATCGAGCTGCCATTTTAGGATGCCATCCCAGCCGTCTTTCACGGCGCCGGGCGAGCCGGGCAGAGCGAACAGGTAGGTGCCTTTCGCCACGCCGGCACAGGCACGCGACTGAATCGTCGAGGTGCCGACCTTCTCGTAGGAAATCTGGTGGAAGAGCACAGAGAACCCGTCGATTTCTTTCTCAAACACCGATTTGAACGCTTCCACCGTTACATCCCGGCCGGTGAGCCCTGTGCCGCCCGTGGAAATCACCACGTCGATTTGTGGATCGGAGATCCAGCGGCGCAGCTGCGCGGCAATCTGCGAGCGGTCATCCCGCAGAATTAGGCGCGCAGCCACCACATGACCCGCTTCCTTGATACGTGCTTCCAGCGTATCGCCGGATGTATCGTTGGTCTCGTCCCGCGTGTCCGAGACGGTCAGCACCGCAGTGCGGACAGGAACGAATGTTCGCGTTTCGTCAATGCGGGGCTGAGGCATCGCTCACGACAAGAGGCCGAGCGTACTGCTGCGGCTGCACGGCCGGTGTTTGATCTTGCGCACTCGGCACCTGCGTCTGCGCTGCTGCAGGCACACTTGTTGGCGCGGTGTAGGTTGTTTCGTAACGTGGCCAATATCCGCGCGCGGTGTCTTCCAGCGTCCTGGAGGTCTTGCCAGCCATTTCACTGTAGATCCAGTAGTAGGTCATGACGCGCTTCACATAGGCGCGCGTCTCTTGCGCCGACATCGTTTCGATGAACATGAGCGGGTCGTCTTTGCCGTTCATCCACCGCATCACGTTACCGGGTCCTGCATTGTAGGACGCGGCCAGCTGCAGCACGCCGCCGCCGGCCATACCTAGCAATTGCTCGAGATATTTCTGGCCAAGATACATGTTGTAAGACGGGTCGCACAGCTGCGATTGGGTCGGCTGTCCGCCTGCCATCTGCGCCGCGGTGGCCGGCATCAGTTGCATTAGCCCGCGCGCGCCCATCGGAGAAAGCGCCGCCGGCTGGAATTTGCTCTCCGTCCGCGTGAAGGCGAGCAGCAGCGATTGATCGAGGCGGTAGCCATCCGCGGGTTTGTAATCCGGTACTGGAAAGAGGCCGCTGAGATAGGTGCCGCGCGCCGCCAACATTTCGCTAACGCGCAATTCGAGGTCGGCAAAGCTCATCTGGCGGGCGACCGCCGCGAACGTCTGGCCGGCACGCATATCGAGACTACCGAGCGCACGGGTCATTTCGTCGTGTACGAACTCGCCCTGACCCACCTGCCACAGCGCCACCGCGCGATGCGCAGCCGGGTCCTGCATCAAGGCAGCCGTGCTCGCCGGATCCGCAACAGGATCCGCGAAGTGACCGGCGCTCTGTTCGCCTAACAATTTCTGCGCGAGCAAACCATAGAAGGTCGGCTGCTGTTGCGCTGCGTAATGCAGCAACGCCACCACGCGCGTGGGATTGCCGTTCTGCATGTCAGCGCGAGCGGCCCAGAATGCGGCGCTACCACGCACCCAGTTCGGAATGCTCGGACTTTGCAGCAGCGTCTCAAATCGGCTGGCCGCCACGTCGTACTTGCCCATGCGGTAAGCGGCGAGGCCGGCCCACCAATCGAGCATCGGTGCGGATGCACGGTCCGAAAGCGAAGGGCGCAGCGCCACATCGAAGGCTTCGTAGTCCTGGCCTGCCGCCATGTAGAAGGCGGCAACGCGCTGGTAGAGCCGCGCCACATCGCGCGGATTGGCAGAACCGGAGGCGGCGAACGCCTGCACGGCGGCATCGCCCTGCTGCGGCTGTCCGGCACGATGAGCAGCGGTGATCTGCTGGGCGACCGCGCGGGCGGCTTCGCTCGAAAGACTCTGGTCCGGAAGGTCCGGGTCCTCATAACCGCCGCCGCGGGCGCGCGGTGCGCCGGCGGGCGTTGGAATGGTGGTCGTCACTCTGACAGCCACCACCCGGTGATGGCGTTTCACCCGCACCGTCGCCTTGTCGATGGCCAGTTTGTAGATGCGGTCGGCAACCGGCAGATCGCGATACTGTTCCAGCCACGTCGCCAGTTCGGAAACTGTGGGGCTGGAAAAGGGGGAAAGATAACGCGCCGCCTGCGCGTAACCGAGCAGCGTGCGATCGCTAAGTTGTGCGGCTTGCGCGTCGGCATCGGCGAAGGCGCCCGTTCGCTCGTCCTGAAAAATCTGGCGGTAGTGCTGGACGTCCGCAGGGCTCAGAACGGTAACAGCAGCCGTGGAACTTTGTGCGAGAGCGGGGGTTGCGGATAACGCGGCAACAGCCGCAAGCAAGAGTGTGCGAAGTGGGGCCACCCAGCCGTCTCCTTCGTTTCCGGATCGGGACGAAGGCTACCTAATCATGGCTTAACCTGCAAGCCTGTGATTCTGTTGAAATTTATCGGCTATCGCAAGCAAATCGCGCCATGCGAGCTTCTTGTGCGCCGGCTGCCGAAGGAGATAGGCCGGGTGCAGAGTGGGCATTACCGGCACCATCCGCCCCCCCACGTGGTATTCGAGCCACTTGCCTCGGCTGCTTAGGATTCCCTCCGTCTTTCCCAGCACATGGCGCAGCGGCGAGCCGCCCAGCAGCACCATTATATCCGGTGCATGCAGCTCGATGTGGCGGCGCAGGAAGGGAATGCACTTGGCAACTTCGGTGAGGTCCGGGTTGCGGTTATCCGGTGGCCGCCAAGGCAGAACGTTAATGATGTAGGCCGAGGTGCGATCCAGCCCGATGGCCGTCAGCATCTTGTCCAACAACTTGCCGGCGCGGCCGACAAAGGGCAGGCCGGTCTTGTCTTCCTCGTAGCCCGGCGCTTCGCCGATAAACATGACTCGCGCCTCGGGATTGCCGTCGGCGAACACGGTGGTATTGGCGAACTGCTTCAGCGCGCAGCCTTCGAAGGACTCCAGCGCTGCCTTCAGTTCGGCGAGCGAATTGCAGGCGTTGGCAATCTCCAGCGCCCGGCCGATGTGATCGTTGTCATGCGCATGCGGATTGAGGACGGAAGTGGGACGTATAGGCTCCGGCCTTGCCGCTCTATCTCTTCCCCCTTGCGGGAGGGGGCGAGCGGCGAAGCCGCTCGGGGGAGGGGGCGTTTGGGTACGCGATCCACCCCCCTCCCAATGCGAACGCACGCGCGCGTTCGCATTGCCCTCCCCCGCAAGGGGGGAGGGGGAAGTATCCGTTGACCTTGTCTGCGCCTTTGCCTGAAAGCGATTGACCGGCGCCTCGCCGACAGCGTCATCCGCCCCGGCATCTACGAGCCATTTCAGCGTTCCGAGGATTTGCTCCCGGCTCATTTCGCAGTTTGGGACTGAAACCATGCACGCGCGTCCCCCGTGAAAAGGAAATAGAAGGCTGCGGCTTCCATCAACGTTCCGACGAAACCGTAGATGGTCAGAGGGAGAGTATCTGCGCGAAACGCATGATCCACGAAGAGCAATGGCAAGGAGAGCACGAAGATCGCAAATAGGACCCACCGCGCCCAATTCTTTCGCTTCCAGACCGCGAGCCGGAAGAATGGAAAGAGTATCGCCATAAGCAGAAGAAGCGCTCCGATGCCCAGCTTGATCTCAGTAGACCGAGTTACGCCCAGTGTTGTCGCCTCCGCATCCGGCGCTGGCATCAATAACAGCTCTGGAAAGGCCAGCAGGAACGAAGCCACCCACAGCCAGCCGAACCATCTGACGTTGCGCGGCATCAATCAGCCTTGGCGTTGACCCACAAAGAGCCGGCTTCCATAACCTGCGCCGAGCCAACGGAACAGGGTATGGCCGAGGAAATCCAACGCGAGAGTATGGAGTACGACGTGGTCATCGTCGGCGCGGGGCCGGCGGGGCTGTCCGCGGCGATCCGGCTGAAGCAGCTGGCGGCCGAAGCCGGACGCGAGATCAGCGTCTGTGTGCTGGAGAAGGGTTCCGAAGTGGGCGCGCACATCGTCTCCGGAGCGGTGATTGATCCCATTGGCATCGACCAGCTGATTCCCGACTGGCGCGAAAAGGGCGCGCCACTCGACACGCCGGTCTCAGAGGATCATTTCTATTTTCTCGGCCCCGCAGGCGGGTTGCGAATTCCAAACTTCATCATGCCACCGCTGATGAGCAATCACGGCAACTATATCGTCAGTTTAGGCAATCTCTGTAAGTGGCTGGCACAACAGGCGGAAGCGCTCGGCGTGGAAATCTACCCGGGCTTCCCGGCCGCTGACATCGTGTATGGCGAGAACGGAGAAGTGCGCGGCGTGGTGACCGGCGATCTGGGTGTGGCGCGCGACGGCCAGCACAAGGACTCCTACACGCCGGGCATGAACCTGCTGGGCAAGTACACCCTGTTTGCGGAAGGCGCCCGCGGCTCTCTGTCCAAGATCCTCATCGACAAGCTCGGTCTGCACCGGAATCGCGAGCCGCAGAAGTACGGCATTGGCATCAAGGAGCTGTGGGAGCTCGCGCCAGACAAGCACCGCCGCGGGCTCGTGATGCACACGATGGGCTGGCCGCTCGACAATCGCACCGGCGGCGGGCTCTTCATGTACCATTTCGATAACAATCTCTGTGCCTTGGGCTTCGTCGTTCACTTGAATTATGAGAATCCATATCTCTCACCCTTCGATGAACTCCAGCGGGTGAAGACCCACCCGCGCATCCGGCCCTACCTCGAAGGCGGCAAGCGCATTGGTTATGGCGCGCGCGCCATCACCGAAGGCGGCTTCCAGTCGGTGCCGAAGCTGGCCTTCCCCGGCGGGGCGCTGATCGGGTGCGCAGCGGGGTTTGTGAACCTGCCGCGGATCAAGGGCAGCCACAACGCCATCCTCACCGGCATGATGGCAGCGGAGGCGGCGTTCAGGGCGCTTGGAGAAGGCCGCGCCAATGACGAACTCACCGAATACCAGGAGGCCTATGACGGCTCCTCGGTCTGGCGCGACCTGAAACGTGTGCGCAATGTGAAGCCGCTGTGGTCGAAGCTCGGCACCATCACTGGCGTCGTGGCGGGCGGCTTCGACATGTGGTGCAACCAGTTGTTC
The DNA here is from genome assembly GCA_036269195.1 of Rhizomicrobium sp. Classification (GTDB taxonomy): domain Bacteria; phylum Pseudomonadota; class Alphaproteobacteria; order Micropepsales; family Micropepsaceae; genus Rhizomicrobium. The sequence continues at coordinate 233,427 of DATASO010000012.1, read as the reverse complement.
GGCTTCAGCCCGCTCGGTACGCTGAAGCACGGCAAGGCGGACTACGCCACGTTAAAGCCCGCTTCCGAATGCAAGCCAATCGCCTATCCAAAACCCGATGGCGTCCTTACCTTCGATAAACCCTCGTCGGTGTTCCTCTCTAACACCAACCACGAGGAGGACCAGCCGGTTCACCTCAAGTTGAAGGACCCGTCCATTCCTATCCGCGTCAATCTGCCGAAATACGCCGAGCCGGCGCAGCGCTATTGTCCGGCGCTGGTGTATGAGGTGGTGGAGGAGCCCTCCGGCCCCCGCTTCCAGATCAATGCGCAGAACTGCGTCCATTGCAAAACCTGCGATATCAAGGACCCGGAGCAGAACATCGTGTGGGTGCCGCCGGAAGGCGGCGGCGGCCCGAACTACGTGAACATGTGAGGCCGCATTTGCGACAGCTGTATCTGACATTTCTCGCCGCCGCGGCCGCGCTTGCTTTGTGCGCCTGCGCCAGCGCCGAAACCGTGCCCGCGCCCGAAACGAGCGCGAGCTCGCAGGCCGATGCCTATGGCACCTATCTCGCCGGCCGCCTTGCCGCGAACGAGCACGACATGCCGGAAGCGGCGAAGCTCTATCAGCGTAGCCTTTCCTACGATCCGGCCAATCCCGATCTGCTCAATCGCGCGTTGCTCTACACCGCTGCGGCCGGCGATCTCGATGCCGCGGCGAAGCTGGCCGGGCGCGTCGTGGGCACCACGCCGGATGACCGCGTGGCCCGGCTTGCGCTGGCTGTCGCCGCGATCAAGCGGCACGATTTTTCCGAAGCGCGGGAGCAGCTGGGCAAATCGGCAAAGGGACCGTTCACCGCGCTGACATTATCGCTGCTCGATGCTTGGGCTGCACAAGGCGAGGGCAAGACGGATGCAGCGCTCATTGCCCTAAGCGAAGTAACTTCGGAAGGGGGGACGGCGGCGCTGCAGGCGTACCATCGTGCCCTCATTCTCGATCTCGCCGGGCGCAACAACGATGCCGATGCCGCCTACAAGACAGCGCTCACGGAGGCGGCCAACAGCCCACGCATGGTTGAGGCCTATGGCCGATTCCTGGAGCGAACCGGTCGCGCCGCCGATGCCCGTACGCTTTACACCAAATACATCACCGATCCCGCACTCGGCCCCGTAGCCGCCATCGCGAACGCGCGGCTCGCAGACGGGAAAACGCCAGAGCGGCTGGTCGCGCGCGCGCAGGATGGTGCCGCCGAAGCACTGTTCGGCATTGCGGCGTCGCTGAGCGACGAAGCCAGCAGCGATGTCGCCGTTCTTTACCTGCGATGCGCCCTGTATCTGTCGCCGGATTTCGATCTCGCGAAGATTGTGCTGGCGGACCGTTTCGAGGCCATGCGCAAGTTCGAGGACGCGGTAGCGGTATATCAGAGCATTCCACAATCTTCGCCTTACGCGTTCCCGGCTGCGGTCCAGATCGCGGTCGATGAAAGCCGGCTCGATCACAACGATCTCGCCATGCAGCAACTGGCAGCGTTGTCGGCGCAGCATCCGAATGACATCACCACATGGACTGCGTTGGGTGACGCTTACCGCTCGGCCGAGAAATACGAGCAGGCGGCGGACGCGTACGATCATGCGGTCAAACTGCTGCCTTCTGTGACCGCGAAGGCGTGGCCGCTGTTCTATGCGCGGGGCGTGGCGGAAGAGCGCTCAAAGAAGTGGGACGCGGCAGAGAAGGATCTGCAGCTGGCCCTGAAGCTCAGTCCCGATCAGCCGCAGGTGCTGAATTATCTCGGCTACAGCTGGGTGGATCAGGGCCGCAATCTTCCCGCAGCCCTTACCATGCTGGAGAAGGCGCGCGCGCTTGATCCCAACGATGGCTACATCGTTGACAGCGTGGGTTGGGCGTATTTCCGCATCGGTCGCTATCAGGATGCGGCGAAAACACTGGAGCAGGCGGTACTGCTGGTGCCGGGCGATCCGACGATCAACGAGCATCTCGGCGATGCTTACTGGATGACGGGCCGTAAACTCGATGCGCACTTCCAGTGGAGCCACGCGCTGGCCTTTGGCGATGATGCGAAACAGAAAGCGGAGCTTGAAAAGAAGCTGCAATCCGGCCTGACTGCGCCGACAAGGGCAGGCTGATCCCCACATGATCCGCGAGCTGGCGCCCGCCAAGGTCAATCTGTTTCTGCATGCCGGAACTCGGCGGCCCGATGGCTACCACGACATCGAAAGCCTGCTTGTGTTTGCCAGCGTAGGCGATGAACTCACATTCGAGGAAGCGGACAATCTTTCGCTGCAAGTGGAAGGGCCGTTTGCGTCCGCGCTGATAGGGGAACCGGACAATCTCGTGCTGCGCGCGGCCAGGCGTTTTGTCGAGCAGGCCCAGATCGAGCCACGAGTCCGGATCACCCTGACCAAGAATCTGCCTGTCGCCTCGGGCATCGGCGGCGGGTCTAGCGATGCCGCCGCGACGCTGCGTGGTCTCTCGCAAATGTGGCCGGGCCGAGCCAATCTCCAAACGTTGTGGAATATCGGGAGCGAACTCGGGTCCGATGTTCCGGTCAGCGTGCTGCCGGGCTGTTGGTGGATGACGGGGCGCGGCGAACGCTTCGCGACCGTGGCCGAAGTCGGGACATTCGATGTCCTGCTGGTGAATGGCGGGGCCTCCGTTGCCACGCCGGCCGTGTACCAGGCGTTGCGTGACCGCAGCGGGATTGGCCGCATTGCGCGACCGCAAAGGTTCAAGACGATGGGCGAATTTGTGAACTACCTCGCAGCCGCGCGAAACGATCTCGAGGCGCCGGCACGCACATTGTGCCCTGTGATCGGCGAACAGCTTGAGGCGTTGGCCGACAGCCGTGCATTGCTGGCGCGAATGTCCGGCAGCGGCGCCACCTGCTTCGGCATCTACCCCGATGCAGTGAGCGCGCAGGCAGCCGCGCACACAATTGCCGGACAGCACCCCAACTGGTGGCTCGCGCCCACCAAGCTCAATTACGGCCGCGAGTGGAAGATTCAGTAAGCCCGCTCAACGCAGAATTCTGCGACTGCGATCAGCACTGTGCGAATGTCATGTGCGGGAAGGTCCGTTAGCGCGGCGATTGCCTGATCGGCATGGCGCCGCGCCAATGCCTGCGTTTCCTCGATAGCGCCCGTCTCGTCCACAAAAGCAATGGCGCGCTTGAGGTCGCCTTCGTGCTGGGCGCCGTCCTCAATCGTGCGCCGCCAAAATTCCTTCGCGCTGTCCTGCGCGCGCTCGAAGGCCACGATGACCGGCAGAGTTACCTTTGCTTCGCGGAAATCGTCTCCGATCGACTTGCCCAACTGTGCCTGCCGCCCCGAATAATCCAGTGCGTCGTCGATCAGCTGGAAAGCGATCCCGAGATGATGTCCGAAGCTGCGCATCGCTGCCGTGAACACATCCGGACTGTTTGCGATCATCGCTCCGGACTCCGCCGCCGCAGCAAACAGCGCCGCTGTCTTGGCCGTGATGATGCGGAGGTAGTCGTCGCGGGTGGTGGCGAGATTGTTCGCCGAGCGAAGCTGCAGCACTTCCCCCTCCGCGATTACCGCCGAGGCATTGGCGAGCACGTTCAGCACATCCACGTCGCCGGCCTCAACCATCAGCTGAAAGGCGCGGCTGAAGAGATAATCGCCCACCAGCACGCTCGATTTGTTGCCCCACACCACGTTGGCGGCGATCTTGCCGCGCCGGAGGGCGCTCACATCCACCACATCGTCATGCAGCAAAGTGGCGGTGTGAATGAACTCGACGGCCGCGGCGAGCCGCGTGTGCATCGCCCCGCGATAACCATTGAGCCGGGCAGCGGCGAGAGTCAGCAGCGGCCTCAGCCGCTTGCCGCCGGAATCGACCAAATGCCGTGCCAGATCGGGGATAAGCGGCACGGCGCTGCCCAGCCGCTCGTGGATCAGCCGGTCGGTGGCCGCCATATCGGCAGCGACCAGGCCGTGCAGCCAGTCGATGGGGTTCTGCCGGTCGAGAATGCGTGCTTCGGCGCTCTGCATACTTGCTCTTCTTGCCCCGCCCCCAACGTCTTTGCGACATTAGTTACAGGCCGCGCCCGGTCAAGCACTGGCGCCCGGGACACTACTTCCAATTCGGCAAGGCAGAAGCGATGCGCGAAATCCTCAAGAGCAACAATCCCGTGGAACTGAATTTTGCCGAAGTGGTGCTAAAGGATGCGGGGATCGCTTCCGTAATACTCGACACGCATATGAGCATCATGGATGGCAGCATGGTTATTATCCCGCGCCGGCTGATGGTAGCCGACGAAGATGAGATGCGCGCCCGAGCAATCCTGGCGGAGGCGCTTGCCACGCCGGCCGAATGGGCGTGACAGAGTTCACGGAAGACGGATTTCTGGATGGCCGCATTCGCGTGCGGCAGTTCACCGGGGGCTTTCGCTCGGGGCTAGACGCGGTGATGCTGGCGGCGGCGGTTCCGGCGCAGGCTGGCGACACCGTGCTGGAATTGGGGAGCGGCGCGGGCGTGGCGACCCTGTGTCTCGCTGCGCGCGTACCGGATTGCACAATCATCGGCGTGGAAGTTGCCGCTGAACTTGTGTCGCTTGCCAATGACAATGCGGCGGCGAATGAAATGGCGGGTCGCGTCACGTTTGTGCAAGCGGACGTGCTGAACCTGCCCTCGGAGCTCCGTATGGAGTTCGACCACGTGTTCTGCAATCCGCCCTTTCATGATCCCGAAGGCGAGAGATCGCCGGATGTAGGCCGCGCGCTGGCGCTGCAGGATTCGGGCGATCTCAAGCGCTGGCTCGAAATGGGCGTGAAGCGCACAGCATCAAATGGCTCCTTTACGATTGTTCTTCGCGCCGACCGTTTGGGCGAGGCGCTGGATGCGCTGCCCGAGCATGGCGTCAGCGTCTTTCCCCTTTGGCCGAAGCGCGATGTGGCCGCCAAACGCGTACTCATCCAGTTGCGTCGCGCAAGCCGAGCGCCGTTCACATTGCTGTCCGGCCTCGTGCTGCATGAACAGGACGGGCAGTACACGCCGGAGGCGGACGCCGTTCTGCGTTATGCAGCACCGCTTGTGATTGGAGAATCGCGCCGCTAGGTTCCGCCGCGATTTTCAGCGCCGAACTGGTCCCTTGGACAAGCCGCAGACCTTTCAGGACCTGATCCTCACGCTCCAGAATTTCTGGGCGAAGCAGGGGTGTCTGATTCTGCAGCCCTACGACGTGGAGATGGGCGCGGGCACCTTTCACCCGGCCACCACGTTGCGTTCGCTGGGGCCGCGGCCGTGGCGCGCGGCGTATGTGCAGCCCTCGCGGCGGCCGAAGGATGGGCGCTATGGCGAGAACCCCAACCGGCTGCAGCACTATTACCAGTTTCAGGCGATCCTGAAGCCCGCGCCGTCGAACGTGCAGGAAATGTATCTGGAAAGCCTGCGCGCGCTCGGCCTCGATCCCAAACTGCACGACATCCGCTTCGTGGAAGACGATTGGGAAAGCCCGACGCTTGGCGCCTGGGGGCTCGGCTGGGAAGTGTGGTGCGACGGGATGGAGATCACCCAGTTCACCTATTTCCAGCAGGTGGGCGGCATCGATTGCGATCCGGTGAGCGCGGAAATCACCTACGGGCTCGAGCGGCTCGCCATGTATGTGCAGGGCGTGGAGTTTGTCTACGACCTGAAGTTCAATGAGCACTTCCGCTACGGCGAGGTGTTTCACCAGAACGAGATCGAGCAGTCGGCGTACAATTTCGAGCGCGCCGAGAGCGAGATTCTTTTCCAGCACTTCAAGGATGCCGAGAAGCAGTGTCAGGAGCTGCTAACCGGCGTGAAGCTGGCGCTGCCGGCCTACGATCAATGCATCAAGGCGAGCCACTGCTTCAATCTGCTGGATGCGCGGGGCGTGATTTCCGTAACCGAGCGCGCCGCGTACATCGCCCGCGTACGCGCGCTCGCCAAAGCCTGCTGCGAAGCCTGGCTTGAATCGCCGATGGGTGCGTATCAGCCGAGGTTCGGCTGATGCCTGATCTGCTGCTCGAGCTGTTCTCCGAAGAAATTCCCGCGCGCATGCAAGCGCAGGCGGCGAAGGATCTGGAGCGGCTGGTCGTCGGCGCGCTGTCGGATCGCGGATTGCTGTTCGAAGCGGCGAAATCGTTTGCGGGCCCACGACGGCTGATACTTGCGATCCAGGGGCTTCCCGCGAAGCAGCCGGACGTGAAGGAAGAACGCAAAGGCCCACGGGTTGGCGCTCCGGAGAAAGCCATCGACGGATTCCTGCGTTCCGCCGGCGTCACGTTGGAGCAGTGCCAGAAGCAGAGCGATGGCAAGGGCGAATTCTACGTTGCGGTGATCGAGCGCAAGGGCAGGGCGACTGCGGATGTGCTGGCGGAAATCCTGCCGGAGACGTTTGCCAAACTGCCGTGGCCGAAATCGATGCGGTGGCCGCAGGAACGTGATGCTATGGCGTTCGAGGGTATCTCGTTTGGCAAGGCGCATGCCGTGCGCTGGGTGCGGCCGCTGCATGGGATCGTCTGTACCTTTGACGGCGACGTGGTGCCGTTCGAATTCGCGGGCGTGACGAGCGGCAACGTCACGCACGGCCATCGCTTCCTCTCGAAAGGCCCGATCACAGTGCGCCGGTTCGAGGACTACGAGGAGAAGCTGCGGCGCGCGCACGTCATTCTCGATGCTGCCGAGCGCAAGGAAATCATCGTTCACGAGGCGAAGCAGAAGGCGTTCGCGCTGGGCCTGGAGCTGGTGGACGATTCCGGCTTGCTGGACGAGGTGGTGGGCCTCGCGGAATGGCCGGTGGTGTTGGTCGGCGGCATCGAAAAAGAATTCATGGAGCTGCCGCCGGAAATCCTGCAGACCTCCATGCGCACGCATCAGAAGTATTTCGCGCTGAAAGAGCTGCGCGGCGACAAGCTGGCCAACCGTTTTGCCGTGGTCGCCAACATGGTCGCGGAGGACGACGGCAAGCAGATCGTTGCCGGTAATGAGCGGGTGTTACGCGCGCGATTGTCAGACGCAAAATTCTTCTGGGATCAGGATCGCAAGCGCAGCCTGGAATCGCGCGTTGACGACCTGAAGAACATCGTCTTTCACGCCAAGCTGGGCACCCAATACGAGCGCGTCGAGCGTATCGAAGCATTGGCCGGCGAGATCGCCGAAAAAATCGGTGCGGATGTGGAGAAAGCCAAACGCGCGGCGCGTTTGTGCAAAGCCGATCTCACGACCGGGGTAGTCGGTGAATTTCCCGAGCTGCAGGGCGTGATGGGTCGCTACTACGCGCTGCATGATGGCGAAGATGCCGACGTCGCCGACGCCATACGCGACCACTACAAGCCGCTCGGCCCGAATGACGCGGTTCCCACCAACAAAGTCTCCATCGCCGTTGCCCTCGCGGACAAGCTGGATCAGTTACTTGCGTTCTTTGCAATCAATGAACGCCCAACCGGATCAGGTGATCCATTTGCACTCCGACGGTCAGCACTTGGGCTGATACGCGTTGTTCTTTCGTCAGGGATACGCCTTGCGCTAATTCCTATCACCCTTTCGCCGTTGGCAAGAGTGTATGACAAGTTGCTCGGCCAAGGACTCGAGCACTTTACACATGGTATGGCTCAGCAACTGGTCACATTAGGATTTCGCGAAGAGGCACTTAACATCTTCGATAAATTGTCCGACCAGACGATAGCATTAGCCAAGGACGAGAATGTTCTTCAAAAAGTCAGGTCAGATGTCGCTGGCCTAATGACGTTCATTGCTGATCGCCTGAAGGTGGCATTGCGGGAGAAGGGGACGCGGCATGACCTGATCGATGCGGTGTTCAGTCTTGGCAACGAAGACGATCTGGTGCGGCTCGTGGCGCGTGTGGAGGCGCTGCAAGCGTTCCTGAAAACCGATGACGGCGCCAATCTGCTGGTCGCCTATCGCCGCGCGGTGAACATCCTGCGCGACGAAGAGAAGCGCGACAAAACCAGCTACGACGGCGAGCCCGATCCCGAACTGCTCACCGCAGCGGAAGAGAAGGCGCTGTTCGTGGAGCTTGCCACCGCCTCAGAGCTCATCCGCGCGGAAGTGGAGCGCGAGCGCTTCGTCGAGGCCATGGGTGTGATGGCGCGGCTGCGCCAGCCGGTGGATGCGTTCTTCGAGCACGTGACGGTGAACGACAAGAACCCGGAATTACGGCGCAATCGCCTGCTGCTGCTCTCGCGCCTCCGCGCCACGCTGCACCTGGTGGCCGATTTCTCGAAGATTGAGGGGTAGCTCCCACACCCCATCGTGTCATCACCCGGTCGCGAGCACTTCTGGCGAGCGATCCGGGTGACCCATTTTTCTTGATCATACAATTGGGTCACCCGGACCTCGCTGTATCGCTCGGCCGGGTGATGACGGAAAGGGCTGATGGTCAAACCATTGCGCCCTAAGCCGCGGTGCCGCCGACGGTAAGACCATCGATGCGAAGGGTGGGCTGGCCAACGCCCACAGGCACCGACTGTCCGTTCTTGCCGCAGGTGCCGACTCCGGTATCGAGCTTCATGTCGTTGCCGATCATCTTCACGTGCTTGAGTGCCACCGGCCCATCGCCGATCAGGGTTGCGCCCTTGATCGCCGGCCCGATCTTTCCGTTCTCGATCAGATACGCCTCGGTGCAGGAAAACACGAACTTGCCGTTGGTGATGTCCACCTGGCCGCCGCCAAAGTTCACGGCGTACACGCCGCGATCGACGCTTGCGATAATCTCCTGCGGATCGGTGTTGCCGCCCAGCATGTAAGTGTTTGTCATGCGCGGCATGATGGAAGCGGAATAGGATTCGCGCCGCCCATTGCCGGTCGGCGCCATGCCCATGAGCCGCGCGTTCTGGCGATCCTGCATATAGCCTTTCAGGATGCCGTCTTCGATCAGCACGGTGCGCGAAGTTGGCGTGCCTTCATCGTCGATGGTGAGCGAGCCGCGGCGATCGGTGAGGGTTCCATCGTCCACCACGGTCACGCCCGGTGCGGCCACGCGCTCGCCAAGCAGCCCCGCGAAGGCGCTTGTCTTCTTGCGGTTGAAATCGCCTTCGAGTCCGTGGCCGATCGCCTCGTGCAACAGAATGCCCGGCCAGCCCGCTCCCAGTACCACCGGCATTTCCCCCGCCGGCGCCGGTATCGAAGTCAGATTCACCAGCGCCTGCCGCAATGCCTCGTCCACCGCCGCGTGCCAGTATTGCGAATCGAGATAGCTCTCGTAGCCTTCGCGTCCGCCGCCGCCGAAGCTGCCCGCTTCCTGGCGGCCGTTCTCCTCCACCACAACCGACACGTTCAGCCGTACCAGCGGGCGGATGTCGCGATACACTTCGCCGCCGGTGCGCAGGATTTCCACTTTCTGCCATTCGCCGGCCAGCGAGCACGACACCTGCTTCACGCGTGAATCTTTGGCGCGGGCATACTCGTTCATTTCGCCCAGCAGCTTCACCTTGGTTTCGAAATTTGCAGAATGAAGCGGATCGATGTCGGCGTAGAGCTTGCGATTGGTGCGGGCAGGGGAGAGCGACACAGTTCCGGAGTGCCCGGTCGTCACAGCCCGCACCGTGTCGGCGGCGCGCCGGATCGCCTCTTCCGAAAGCTCGGAAGCATGCGCATAGCCGGTCGCTTCGCCTGCCACCGCGCGCAGTCCGAAGCCTTGCGAGGTGTCGAAGGTTGCCGCCTTCAGCCGGCCGTCATCGAAGGCGAAAGTTTCGCTCTGGCGGTATTCGAGGAAGAGTTCGCCATCGTCGGCGTCCTTCAGTGATTGGTCCACCAGCTGCTGTACGCGGCCGCGGTCCATGCCGTTGTCGCCAAAGAAAAGGTCGCCTGCCATCGCTCAAACTCCTGCTGTGCTGCCGGACATCATGCCCTGTTCGAGACATATGGTCACGCAGCCGCGGAATCCCTGGATTCCGCGCGTCATAGGGTCGCAATGACTTGGACCGCGCATACGCCCTAAATCGCCGCGGATTCTCTCGGGCCGCGGGTGCGTTCTGGCGCCCGCCAATCATTTGCGAGGCGGCCGATGCCGGCATTGTTTCGATCGAAGATAATGGCGGGCACCCTCGCGCTGGTGCCGCTGCTCGCCGGAAGTACGGCATTTGCCGCGGCGGGACAGAAATGTGCCCCCACCGGTCAGCCGTGCCCCTGGCAGATCGATCTTCAGCCGGCAGCGTCGCCGGTGATGCAAAACATCGAAGATTTCCACCGCCTGCTGGTGTGGATCATCACCGCCATCTCGCTGTTTGTTCTCGCACTAATTGTCTGGATCGCAATCCGCTACAACCGCCGCGTCAATCCGGAACCTTCCAGGACGGAGCATAACACGTTGCTGGAAGTGATCTGGACGGTGGTGCCAGTGATCATTCTGGTGATCATTGCGATCCCGTCGTTCAAGCTGCTCTATTACGAAGCGGAAATTCCGAAGCCGGATGTCACTATTGAAGCGATCGGCAAGCAGTGGTTCTGGAGCTACAAATACCTGGCCCAGAATTTTCAGTTTGACTCACTCGGCTTGTCCGATGCGGATGCGTTGAAGCGCAATGAGCCGCGGCTGCTTGGCGTGGACAACATTATCGTGGTGCCCGTAAACAAGGTGGTGAAGGTCGTCACGACCGGTGCCGATGTCATCCACTCATGGGCGGTTCCGGCGTTCGGCGTGAAGATGGACGCCGTTCCTGGCCGGCTGAACGAAACCTGGTTCAAGGCGACGCAGACGGGCACCTTCTACGGCGAGTGCTCGGAACTTTGCGGAGCCCGGCATGCTTTCATGCCAATTGAGGTGAAAGTGGTCAGTCAGCCCGATTACGACAGCTGGTTGGCCGGCGCCAAAAAGAAGTTCGCCGCTATCGACAATCATGACACGCGGCTCGCCGCACTGACGCGATAGGTATCACCATGGCAGACATCGCCCACGCTGCTCACGACGACCATCCGCATGGCTGGCGCCGGTTCGTCTATTCGACGAACCACAAAGACATCGGCACGATGTACCTGATCTTCGCGGTTTGCGCAGGCATCGTGGGCGCCACTCTGTCGATCCTGATGCGGCTTGAGTTGATGCATCCGGGCCTCCAGTATTTCAAGGACCCGCATACCTTTAACGTGCTCGTCACCGGCCACGGGCTGATCATGATTTTCTTCATGGTCATGCCGGCAATGATCGGCGGTTTTGGGAACTGGCTGGTGCCGCTGATGATCGGCGCGCCGGATATGGCGTTCCCGCGCATGAACAACATTTCGTTCTGGCTGCTGCCGTTTTCGTTCACGTTGCTCGTGCTTTCCATGTTCGTGGAAGGGGATTCGGGAGGCATCGGCGTAGGTGGCGGCTGGACGCTGTACGCACCACTCTCGACTTACGGTTCTCCGGGACCGGCAATGGATCTCGCGATCTTCTCGATCCACATCGCCGGCGCGTCATCAATCTTGGGAGCAATCAATTTCATCACCACCATCTTCAACATGCGCGCGCCGGGCATGACCCTGCACAAGATGCCGCTGTTCGTGTGGTCGATTTTGGTCACGGCCTTCCTGCTGCTGCTGTCGCTGCCGGTGCTCGCCGGCGCGATCACCATGCTGCTGGCGGATCGCCATTTCGGTACCAGCTTCTTCAACGCGGCCGGGGGCGGGGATCCGATCCTCTATCAGCACCTGTTCTGGTTCTTCGGCCATCCGGAAGTGTACATCCTGATCCTTCCGGGCTTCGGCATGATCAGCCATGTGATCTCGACCTTCTCGAAGAAGCCGGTGTTCGGCTACCTCGGCATGGCCTATGCCATGGTGGCCATCGGCTTCATCGGCTTCATGGTGTGGGCGCACCACATGTACACGGTGGGACTCAGCGTCGACACGAAAGCGTATTTCGTGTTCGCCACGATGGTGATCGCGGTGCCAACGGGCGTGAAGATATTCTCCTGGATTGCCACCATGTGGGGCGGCAGCGTGGAATTCAAAACGCCGATGCTCTGGGCTATCGGCTTCGTTTTCCTCTTCACCGTCGGCGGCGTCACGGGTGTGGTGCTGGCGAACGCGGGCGTCGACGTTGTGCTGCAGGATACCTACTATGTGGTCGCGCACTTCCATTACGTGCTGTCGCTGGGCGCCGTGTTTGCAATCTTCGCAGGTTTCTACTTTTGGTTCCCGAAAATCACCGGTTACACTTACAACGAAACGCTCGGGAAGCTTCATTTCTGGGTGATGTTCGTCGGCGTGAACCTGACGTTTTTCCCCATGCATTTCCTGGGGCTCGCCGGCATGCCGCGCCGCTATGCGGATTATCCAGACGCGTTCGCGGGCTGGAACCTGGTCGCGTCTATCGGCTCCTATATCTCGTTTGCGGGCATGCTGATTTTCCTGGTCTGCATGGCAGACGCGTTTCTGCGCAAGCGGCGCGCGGGCGACAACCCATGGGGTGCTGGCGCCACGACATTGGAATGGACGCTGCCATCGCCGCCGCCGTTCCACACCTATAATGAGCTGCCCCGCATCGCCCCAGGCGGAGTTCACTAGCGTATGACGACAGCTGTTTTCGGGGCACAGGCCCGCGCCGCAACCGTCGGCGATTATTTCGCGCTGTTGAAACCGCGGGTGATGTCGCTCGTGGTGTTCACCGGACTTGCCGGTATCGTGGTAGCGCCCGGCCATGTGCATCCGATGGTGGCGTTCACGGCACTGCTTTGCATCGCGCTCGGCGCGGGCGCCTCCGGCGCGCTCAACATGGCCTACGATTCCGATATCGATGGATTGATGGCGCGCACCGCCACTCGGCCCATTCCTCTCGGCCGCATTTCGCGCGAAGAAGCCCTCACCTTCGGCTGGTGGATCGCTGCCGCATCCGTGGCGATGATGGCGCTCTTTGTGAATGAGCTAGCAGCGGCGCTGCTGGCCTTCACCATCCTGTTCTATGTTGGCATTTACACACTGTGGCTGAAGCGGCGGACGCCGCAAAACATCGTGATCGGCGGATTGGCCGGCGCGCTTCCACCCGCCATCGGCTGGGCGGCTGTAACCGGTAGCCTGTCGGTCGCACCGCTGGTTCTGGTCGCAATCACCTTCTTTTGGACACCGCCGCATTTCTGGGCGCTGGCGCTCTATCGGAGCGACGATTACGCGCGGGCAGGCGTTCCGATGATGCCGGTCGTGAGCGGCAAGAAGTCCACCCGCTGGCAAATTCTGCTCTATTCGCTGTTGCTGCTGCCGCTCGGCCTTACACCTGCGCTGATCGGTCTTGGTGGTCCGCTCTACGCGACGGCCGCACTTGTCTTTGGCAGCTGGATGCTGGCCGACGCGGTGATGGTTCTGCGCGAACGGGACGAAGTTCGCGAGCCTGCAGCGCGCAAGATGTTCGGTATTTCCATCCTTTATCTCTTCGCCCTGTTCGCGGCATTGATTGCCGAGCGGATTATCGGCATCGCACCGCCTCATGTCGGCGGCTGGATGTGAGGCGATGGATGAAAAAAATGATCAAAATGCCAGTGCCCGGCGCCTGCGCAACATTGCGCTTGGATTGGTGCTCGGCGGGATCGTGCTATTGTTTTTCGTAATGACGATCGTCCGGTTGGGAATCCGGTTCGGTTAGAGGGGCAGAAGAGGCTGATATGGCGCACGCTGAGGTGAAGCATCCCTATCATCTGGTGAACCCGAGCGGCTGGCCGATCGTGGGCTCCATCGGCGCCTTCGTCATGCTCATCGGTGCCGTGTTCTGGATGAACAAGGATTATGGCGCCTTCCACGGGCTGAACGGGCAACCCTGGGTGTTCGTGGTCGGCTTTGTGCTGGTGCTTTACACGATGGCCGGCTGGTGGCGCGATGTGATCCACGAATCGGTCGTGGAGCACGATCACACACCGGTGGTGAAGCTTGGCCTGCGCTTCGGCATGGTCCTCTTCATCGCCTCGGAAGTGATGTTCTTCCTCGCCTGGTTCTGGGCATACTTCAACTTCAAGCTCTTCCCGGCGGATGTTTCCATTGGCCAATGGCCGCCGAACGGAATCGTCACGCTCGATCCCTGGCATTTTCCACTGCTCAACACGCTCATTCTTCTGACATCGGGAACGACAGTCACATGGGCGCACCACGCAATCCTGCACGGCGACCGCAAAGGCGCGATCCAGGGCCTATTACTTACCGTTGCCCTGGGCCTCTCTTTCACCTGCGTGCAGGCTTACGAGTACACGCACGCGCCCTTCACCTTCGGCTTCAACCATCTGGCGCTGGTGCCCTTCACCGACCCGGCGCACATCAGCCTCGCCGCCGGCGCCGGCAATTTCGACGCCATCTACGGTTCGACCTTCTTCATGGCGACAGGCTTTCACGGTTGTCATGTGATTATCGGCACGATCTTCCTGACGGTGTGTCTGTTCCGCGCGATTGTCGGCCAGTTTACCCCCGAACGCCATTTCGGCTTCGAGGCGGCCGCCTGGTACTGGCACTTCGTCGATGTGGTGTGGCTGTTCCTGTTCTCCTGCATTTATGTCTGGGGCGCGGGCGCCATTACCCAAGGGTGATGGATGCGGCGGCAACAGCGCAGGGGGCGATCCGGGCTACGTTACTGGGCCGCTGTCCACGATGCGGCGAGGGATCGCTTTTTGCGGGCTATCTGAACGTCGCGCCGCGCTGCACGCATTGTGATCTGGATTACACAAGCTTCGATCCCGGCGACGGGCCGGCGGTGTTCGTCATCCTGATCGTCGGATTTCTGGTCGCCGGCGGTGCGCTTATCGTGGAGGTGAAGTTCCAGCCGCCATACTGGGTACATGCCGTCATCTGGCTGCCCGCAATCTTCATTCTTGCATTCGGTTTCCTGCGGCTGGTGAAGTCCACCTTGCTGGTGCTGCAATACAAGCATCGCGCCGGTGAAGCGCGTCTGATGGAGTAGATGCTCCACTTTCGCCCGCTCTGGAAATTCACAGCATTCATGCTGCCGCTATTCATCGGCTGCATCGCGTTGGCCGTGTGGCAGCTGGAACGGCTGCAATGGAAGCTGGCTCTGATCGCGAAGGTGAATCAGAATCTGCGCGCCGCGCCGATTCCTGGTGAGAAGGCATTGGCAATAGGAACAGCCGCCGCGCAATACCGGCGAGTACGACTGCGCGGCACATTCGATAATTCAAAAGAGAGCTACGTCTTCACAACAGCTGGCGAGGGCATTCCTGCCTTTCATGTCCTGACACCCTTCACGCTTGCCGATGGCCGCGTATTACTTGTCGATCGCGGCATGGTGCCGGAAAAGCTACGCGATCCGAACACGCGAACAGCAGGCGAATTAAAGGGCGAGCAGTACATTGATGGTGTGTGGCGCATTCCGGACGCGTCAGGCTGGTTCACACCGGCGCCCAATGTGCTCAAACGCATCTGGTATGCGCGCGATGTGGAAAGCATCGCAACGGCGGATCGCATTCGGTTGGCCGCACCAGTGATCATTGAGGCCGACGCAACACCCAATCCCGGCGGCTGGCCAAAAGGCGGGCAGACCGTCGTCACCTTCCGCAACGAGCATCTGGAATATGCGATCACATGGTTCGGACTCGCCGCCGTCGTGCTGGGAGGCTGGATCGCCTTCCATATCTCGCGCGGCCGCATCGCCAGCGGCTGAGGACATGCCGTTGAATCAATGCGCTAGGCCGCGGCCCGCGAAACGCTGTCACCAAATTTTGCGATCAGCCGATGCAGCCCCGCCTCCGGCACCCGTGCGAGCGCTTCATCAATTGTGCACCAGCGGGTTTGCCGCTCGCCCTTTTCGGGCCAGCTGCGTCGCTGACGCATCACTTCCATTGGGAACACCACCACTTTGCACGGCAGCATGTCGCCAGACTTCAGGCGCTTGTCGTAGCTGAACCAGCCAAGCGGTTTGGCCGCCACTTCGCCCACCACCCCGGCTTCTTCCGACGCCTCGCGCGCGGCGCACTCGGCCGGTTTGCATCCGGAGACCGGCCAGCCTTTCGGGACAATCCATCGGCGGCTCGTGCGGGTGGTGACGAGCAGGATTTCGAGGTGCCCGTGAACTTTCCGCCACGGCAAGGCCGCGTATTGGAGGTTCACATTTGGCGCCTGCAACGCAACGCTACTCATGGCACACTCCAAAGCGGCTCCCGTTTCACCTGCGGGCCCGCCGGACGAGATACGCCCCTATCCAACGTACTATGTCGTCAATCCGTAACGATTTCTTGTATTTGTACCAATGGGAAGGCCCTTAAGTAACAGAATCGTTCCCTTGCGATTCGCCGGCACTTTACCATGCCGGCGGCGATCAGGCCTTCGGGTTGACGCATGACAGGCGGAAATCCTAGTTTTTCCGCCAAGAGCGGGAGATGCATCGGCAGGAGAGTTCAGGCGTCCATGCTCCGCAAGTGTCAGACCTCCTTTTCGCGTTTGCTTCGCCGTTTCGCGTCGCGCCGGTGGGCATTTTTTGCCCCGGCGATCATGGCCTTTCTGGCGACCGCGCCTTCGGCCTTTGCGCAAGGAATCGATCTTGTCAGGGACGCCGAGATCGAGCGTGTGATGCGGGGCTACGAGGATCCAATCCTGAAAGCCGCGGGCATCGATCCGCACACGGTCAGGCTGTACCTGGTCAACGATCCCGAAATAAACGCCTTCGCGACGCAGAGTCCGGTACCGGGTGAGAGCGAGAGCATTTTCGTGAACACCGGCAGTTTCCTGCAGCTGCAAACTCCCAACCAGCTGATCGGCATTCTGGCGCACGAAACGGGACACATCGCTGGTGGCCATATCATCCGCGATTCGTCCGCCATTCAAAAGGCCTCGATTCCGATGCTGCTCGGCGTCGCTTTGGGTGCCGCGATTATGGCGCTCGGTGGCGGCGAAGCCGGCATGGGAGTGATGGCGCTGGGCCAGCAGGCGGCCCAGGCGCAATTTTTTCAGTTCAGTCGCGCCCAGGAAGGCACTGCCGATCAGATGGGACAGAAATTCTTGCGCGAAACCCATCAGTCGGGTCGCGGGATGCTGGAAGTGTTCAGCAAGTTCGCCGACATGGAGGCGGAAATCACCTATGGCCACAACACGCCGCTCATTACCGACCACCCGCTGTCGCGCGAGCGGATCGATCTGCTTCAGCAGCTGGTGGACAGCTCGCCGTACAAGGACGTGAAGGACAGCCCGGCCGTTGTCCATGAATTTCGACTCATTCAGGCGAAGCTCGCCGGGTTCCTGTATAAAGTAGACACGGTACTGCAGCGCTATCCGGATTCCAACCAAAGCGAGGAAGCGCACTACGCACGTGCCATCGCCTATTTTCGCAAACCGGATATGAAAAAGGCCATTGCCGAAGCAAACACGTTGATAAAGCTCGATCCAAAGAATCCTTTTTACTGGGAAGTTCTCGGGCAGATTTATGTCGAAATGAGCCAGCCACAGAACGGGATTTTGCCTTATCAAAAGTCGGTAGACCTTGCGCCCGATGAGCCGCTGCTCCGCCTCAGTCTCGCTGCAGCGCAGATCGCCACCGGCAAACCGCAATTCGCCAAACCGGCGCTAGACAACCTCAAGATCGTCTTGCGGCAGGAGAACAACAACAGCTTCGCATGGTATGAGTCGGCGCAGGCCTACAGCGACATGGGCAACGAACCGATGGCGAACCTGTCGACAGCCGAACTTGATTATAACATCGGCAATTTTGGTGCTGCGGCGCACTTCGCCACGGTGGCGCAGCACAAACTGGCTGCTGGTTCGCCCGACTGGCAGCGGGCGATGGATATTCTGGCCGTGTCCAGCGCGAATTCGGACAAACGCCGGTGAGGGCTTTCGAGTGATCAAATCGTTCAAGGGTGCTGCGATCGTTGGCGCGATCGGCGGCACTATTCTTTCCACTGCGGTATTATTCGGCACTGCCGCGCTGGGGATTTTTCCATCGGCTTCGGACGCCCGCATCCACGACTATCTGCTGGCTCATCCGCAGGTTCTGGTGGAGGTGAGTGATCGGCTGCAGGCGCAACAGGAGGTGAACGGCGATCAGGCCCGTCAGGCCGCGGTGCGGAAGCTTGGATTGAAGCCCTTCTTCAATTCGCGCCTTGCATTCGTCACCGGACCGGCCTCAGCGCGAACCACTTTCGTGGAATTTTTCGATTACAACTGCCCGTACTGCCGTGCCTCGCTGCCGACGGTGAAAAAATTCATCGCGGCCCATAAGAACGATGCGCGATTTGCGTTCATCGAATTTCCGATTAAGGGGCCGCAATCCACCATCGCTTCGCGCGCTGCCTTGGCCGCACGCAAGCAGCCGGACAAGTATCTGGCGTTCCATTTCCTGCTGATGGACGAGAAGGACTTGGTAACGGAAGATGTGGTGTACGCCGACGCGCAGAAAGCAGGGCTGGACGTGAACAAGTTGCGGGCGGACATGCAGGATCACTCCATCGACGCAGCTTTGACTGCGGCACACGGCCTGGCGGCCGCAGCAAATGTAGATGGCACGCCGGCTTTCATCATCAACGGCACTGTGCGGGAAGGTGCGCTCGACGACACCATCCTGCGCAGGATGATGAAACCATCCTGATCTAGTGCGGCGCTTGCTTTTTGGCTGGAGCGGCTTTGGGCGGGTCGCACTTCAAGAACGTGCGGGGACGAAATCCGCGCGTTTGCTCCACCAGCACATCGCCACTTAGTGCAATTCGCAGTGTTTCGGCTGGCTCACGATGGCTCGGCGTGTATAACAGGACAGTTGTTCCCGCGGGATCAGGTTTTGCGGTTGCCGAAGAATACACTGTGCGCATCTCGAGTCCGGCATAGAAGGACTGCACCCAGGTGCTGCCGCTCTTTTGCAGAACCATGGTCGCTTCCGGGCATTTCCTCAGCTCTGCGACTTGTGCGCGTGTCATCGCGTTCAAACTGCGGCCTAGGCCGATATCGATCCAGGCCGTCCGGTCCAGCAAACGACTCAGCGTCGCGCTGCCATCAGAAGCGCTTTGGGATTGCGCGGTCGCGATAGCAAGCGCGGCGAGCGCCGAGGCCAACATTGTCTAGATCAGGCCAGCCAGCGGGCTGGATGGATCGGCGTACCGCTTTTTCGCCATGCGTCCGGCCAGATAGGCGAGGCGGCCAGCTTCCACGGCGCGTTTCATGGCCGACGCCATCAGCACGGGATCTTTTGCTTCCGCAATGCCGGTGTTCGAAATCACCGCATCGCAACCCAGCTCCATGGCAATGGCGGCATCCGAGGCCGTGCCGATACCCGCATCTACGATCACGGGCACCTTTGCTTCTTCGATGATGAGACGGATGTTGATGGGACTCTGAATCCCAAGACCTGAGCCGATCGGCGCTGCTAGCGGCATGATGGCGGCCGCACCGAGATTCTCCAGTCGCTTCGCCATCAACGGATCGTCGTTGCAGTACACCATCACCTGAAAATGGTCGGCGATCAGCATTTCTGCAGCATGCAAGGTCTCCAGCATGTCGGGATAAAGTGTTTTTCTGTCGCCGAGCACTTCCAGCTTCACGAGACTCCACCCACCAGCCTCACGCGCCAGCCGCAACGTGCGGATCGCATCTTCGCCAGTGAAACAGCCGGCCGTGTTCGGCAGGTACGTCACCTTGCGGGGGTCAATGAAATCCACCAGTTTCGGCTGGCCGGGGTCGGTAAGATTCACCCGGCGCACCGCCACCGTGACGATTTCCGCGCCGCTTGCTTCCAGCGCGCGAGCGTTCTGCTCGTAAGATTTATATTTACCGGTGCCGATGATAAGGCGGGAGCGGTAGGCCTTGCCCGCAATCGTCAGCGGTTTGGGATCAATCGACGCGTCGCTCACATTCCACCGCCAATGAACTGTACAATTTCAAGCCGGTCGCCATCGGCTACTGTCACATCGCGGTATTGCGAGCGGGGCACGATTTCGAGGTTTCGCTCCACGGCGATCTTGGCCGGCTCCAGTCCCAATTGCGCCAGCAGAGCATCCACGCTGACCGGCGCCTCGAACCGGCGCTCTTCCCCGTTAATTGTCACGCGCAAACCCATAACACCTCTTTTGACGACCGCAGTTTCCGAGGGGTGCAAAGCCCATTATATCCGTCCCGACCCTTGAGCCGGAGATTCCTTGGCCCGTCCTCCCCGCAAGCCGAGCCGCACCAAGCCGATATATGTCCTCAATGGACCAAACCTCAATCTCTTGGGGGACCGGGAGCCGGAGGTCTATGGCCGCATGACCTTGACCGAAATCAGCCGGGAGGTAATGGCCCGCGCGAAAGCCTTGAGCTTCTCCGTCGAGTTCCGGCAGACCAACAGCGAATCTGAACTGATCGGCTGGCTTCAGGAGGCGCGAACCAAAGCTGCTGGCGTTATCCTGAATGCGGCGGGACTGAGCCACACCTCCGTCGCCCTGCTGGATGCTACGCGAGCCCTGGATCGGCCACTGATAGAGGTGCATCTCTCTAATCCCTATGCCCGGGAAGACTATCGCCGCCGCTCCTTCATCAGCGAGGCGGCCACTGGCGTTATTTGCGGGTTAGGGCCGGCGGGATATTTGTATGCTATTGACCATCTTGCGCAACTTCTGAAGAGCCGGAGCGAATGAACATCGAGGACAAGCACTGGGGCCGCTTTTGACGAACAGCTCAAAAACGAAAGCGGGGATTGACGCCGCCGCCATCCGCGAACTGGCGGCACTTCTGACAGAAACCGGCCTGACGGAAATCGAAATCGACCAGGACGGAATACGGCTGCGCGTCGCCCGCCAGATGTCAGCGATGGTCTCGCACGTCCCGATGGCCGCCGCGCCAACGCCGGTCGCGGCACCCGCAGAAGCAGCGCCGACAAAACGGGAAGGGCCGGCGCCCGGCGCCGTCACATCACCGATGGTCGGCACAGTTTATTTTTCGCCACAGCCAGGCGCTCCGCCATTTATCAAAGTCGGCGATACGGTGAAGGAGGGCGACACGCTTCTGATCGTCGAGGCCATGAAAACGATGAACCCTATTGCGGCGCCGCGCTCCGGCACTGTCAGCGAAATCTGCATCGCGGATTCGCAGCCGGTTGAGTTCGGCGAGACGCTGCTGATCCTCTCCTAGGCGATGTTCGAAAAAATCCTCATCGCCAACCGTGGCGAAATCGCGTTGCGCGTCAACCGCGCCTGCAAGGAAATGGGCATCGCTACGGTCGCGGTCCATTCCACGGCCGATGCCGACTCCATGCACGTTCGTCTGGCCGATGAAAGTGTGTGTATCGGGCCGCCGCCGGCCGCGCAAAGCTATCTCAACATCCCGCAGATCATCGCCGCCTGTGAAATCACCGGCGCGGAAGCGATTCATCCCGGCTACGGCTTCCTTTCGGAGAATGCACGCTTTGCCGAGATCGTCCGTGAGCACGGCATCGCCTTCATCGGCCCCACCCCGGAGCACATCCGGCTGATGGGCGACAAGATTGCAGCCAAGCAGGCGGTGAAAAGCGTCGGCATTCCCACGGTGCCGGGTTCGGATGGTGCAGTGACCTCCGATGCCGAAGCCGCGCGGCTGGCGGACGAGATCGGCTATCCCGTGCTCATCAAGGCGACCGCGGGGGGCGGGGGGCGCGGCATGAAGGTCGCCCAAAGCGCCTCTGAGCTGCCGCTCGCCTTTTCCACCGCGCGCGCCGAAGCCAAGGCGGCCTTCGGCAACGACGAAGTGTACATGGAGAAATATCTCCAGAAGCCGCGGCACATCGAAGTGCAGGTGCTGGCGGATTCGTATGGCAAGGTGCTGCATCTCGGCGAGCGCGATTGTTCGCTGCAGCGCCGGCATCAGAAGCTGTGGGAAGAGGCGCCATCGCCCGCACTCAATTCGGCGCAGCGCGCCCAGATCGGCTCGACGGTAACCGCTGCGTTGCAGAAGCTCGGTTATTTGGGCGTAGGCACCGTAGAATTCTTATTCGAAGATGGTGAGTTCTACTTCATCGAGATGAACACGCGCCTGCAGGTGGAGCACCCGGTGACGGAGGCCATCACCGGCCTCGATATCGTGCGAGAGCAGATTCGGGTGGCGGCCGGCGGCGCTATTGAGATGGAGCAGTCGGATATCGTGCTCTCCGGCCACGCCATCGAATGCCGCATCAACGCAGAGAATGCTTTTACCTTTCAACCTTCACCCGGCACCATCACGCATTTTCATGCGCCGGGCGGCTTGGGCGTGCGCTTCGATTCCGCGATTTACGACGGCTACAAAATCCCGCCCTATTACGACAGCCTCGCCGGCAAGCTGATAGTGCATGGCCGCAATCGCAACGAATGTTTGATGCGGCTCCGGCGCGCGCTGGACGAACTGGTGGTCGGCGGCATCGATACCACCATCCCGCTGTTTCAGAAGCTGGTGCGCGAGCCGGATATCATCAATGGCGATTATCACATCCACTGGCTGGAGCAGTATTTGGCCAACAACGCCGAGTAGCGCCGTTGCTCTAGATCAACTCTCCCTTAAGGGAGAGTAGGGGAACCCGTAGCTGTCGCATCAGAAAGACGGGGCGAGAAGCTCCACCGTCGGAAAATGGGCGCGGATGCGTCTCGTGTCGCGGGTGAGGAGGGGCGCGCGGGCGACCGCGGCATACGCGCCAATGAAGAAATCGGCAAGCACATTGGCTTTGGCGCCACCGGCCCGTCGATAACGGCGAAACGCATGTCCGGCCAGAAACAGGGCCTCGACCGGAATCCGAACTAGCGAAAGCCGCAAATCGTCCAAGGCAGATTGCAGCGCATCTGCGTTGTCGAAGCCAGCGGCCAGTTCCGCATAAACAATATCGTTGATAGCGAGTCGGTCGCGTGCGGCGACGGTGGTGAGAGCCGTTGTGGACCACGGGCTCCAGTTCGGATCGCCACCGACAATGTCGATCACGACGGTGGTGTCCACCAGGATCAAGCTAATCGTCGCCGCGCATGAGCTTCATGAACTCATCCGTGCTCATCCCGAGTTTCAGGATGCCGCGAACGTTTTCGATTCGCCTGGCGTAATCGCTCTTTCTGGCACGCCCGGCGGGCTTGAGAGTCGCAATGCGGCCCGGCTGCATTTCGATTTCCACCTTGCTGCCGGCTTTCAGCCCAAGTCCGTCACGCACCCGCTTGGGAATGGTGACTTGCCCCTTGCTTGTGACGGTGGCGGCCATAGTAATACCTTCGCGGACATTCGGTAATACATTTACGCATGAGCCATGCATCCGTCAACGGCGATGGCTTCCGCCCGAGCGCAAGCTGATTGCGCATGGCCGCAATCGGAACGAATGTCTGATGCGGCTCCGGCGCTCGCTGGACGAGCTGGTAGTCGGCGGCATCGATACGACCATTCCGCTATTTCAAAAGCTGGCGCGCGACCCGGACATCATCAACGGCGACTACCACATCCACTGGCCGGAGCAGTGTCTCGCCAGGACAGCGTAGGCATCAGTTTGGGGTGAGCGAACTACTGCGCGTCGCCGCTCGACGTTTTTTCAAACCACAATTATCTCGAGCCGGGATTTGCGTTCGCGGCGGAATACGGACGCATGTTGGAATTTGCGGCTGGCCCAACTGTCTCTTCGGCCATGCTAGAATTGCAGTTGCGCTGAATCATTTGCTCGTTAACTGCATCATACTCGCCCTTTAGTCGCGCGAGTTCTTCGTGCTGTGGGCCGTTCCCCTTGAGCATTAGGAGTGCTGGCCAAAATAGCACGATTCCTACTCCCATCGCTATTTTGTCATTGGTCGCGGTAT
Source organism: Rhizomicrobium sp. (assembly GCA_036269195.1). Taxonomy (GTDB): domain Bacteria; phylum Pseudomonadota; class Alphaproteobacteria; order Micropepsales; family Micropepsaceae; genus Rhizomicrobium. Next base: position 209,782 of record DATASO010000012.1, on the reverse strand, counting down.
GATCGACACTGCCGGCTACCTGCTGCACTCGCAAACTTATTCGGTCCATTTCAGCTGCGAGCTGCGAACACGAGTAGTTTTGATATGTCAGCGGAGACACGTATGCTGATGCAATGTCTTCTGAAGATGAAGCGCAGCCGGCCAGAAGAATGCAAGCACTTGCTACAGAAGCAACAAAAGACGCGCCCCTCATAATGCCTCCAGAATTTTTGAGAAAATGACTCAAAACAATGGAAGGGGAGGCTACGCTTTACATCTTAAGCAAACGTGTTGCGGCTTGGTAAAGGAATGCTAAGCAGCACCCCTCTTAACCGTTGTTCTTGAATGTGCGCTGCCACCAGCCGCGGCGGGCAGGCTGCTTTGGTTCTTCCACCTGCATTGCGCTTTCGCCAGCGTCGCTACCTGAGGGTTCGTCGGTGATCGCTGCGGGTGCCGGCGCTACTTGCTGCGGCCCGGCTTCAACCGGCGCCACAGGCGTTTCGAGAACCTCTTCGCGGCGATAGTACATTTCGCCCATCGGCTCATGCGCCGCTTCCGCCGCGGCTTCCGCACGATCGCTGCCCAAAGACCACACCGGCTCAGAAGGCGTGTTTGGAATTACGGCCTCGCCGAACGGCGGTTCAGCATGGCGATGCTCGGTCCGGTGATCTTGCTGTGGTCCACCCTGCGATTGCGTGCCGGCATTCTCGCTGGTCACGGGGGCGCCATGGGGTTTCCGGCGACGGCGCCGGCGGCGGCGCGGACTTCCAATATCTGGCTGCTGCCCGTTCGCGCCGTGCTCTTCCGCTGCCGCAGGTTCGGCTTCTGTGCGCTGCTCTGACATGACAGCGCCGGCGACCGGCTCGGCCGGCAACTGGGTTCGAGGACCAACAGCAGAGTCGGAAGAAGCGTTCTCCTGCTCGGGACGGCCACCGCGCCCCCGGCGCCGGCGGCGGCGCTTCCTGCCGCTACTGCCGGGTTGTGCACCGTTTCCAGCAGCATGGGTTTCCGGCTCCTCCGCCGATGCCACTATCTCTTCCGGCTCTTCGATTTGCTCCGCCATGTCGGTGGGGGCAGGGACAACAGTATCGGCAGAAACGGCAGGCTTGACCTGCTGCGTGGGGTACTGCACCTGCGCGGCAATCCGGTCTAGCTCGAACTGGCCCGCCACGAGATCGTCCTTCGGATCGAAGGCGATGCTCATGCCGTAATCCACTTCCATGCGCGCAAGCTCACGGCGCTTCTGGTTCAACGTGTAGAGCGCAACCTCATTCGCCACGCGTACGCTGACCGCCGCCGCGCGCCCGCGCTGGCCTTCTTCATCCAGCGCGCGCAGCACGCGCAGCGCGGTGGATTCCACGGACCGCACGATGCCTTGGCCGCCGCAATGCGGGCAGGGGACAGTGGAACCGGCGACGACACCCGCCCGCAGCCGCTGCCGCGACATTTCCAGCAAACCGAACTGGCTGATCTTGCCGATCTGCACGCGGGCGCGGTCGTGCTTTATCGCATCGCGCAGCCGCTTTTCAACGTCGCGATCGTTCCGCGCATCTTCCATGTCGATGAAATCGATGACGATGAGGCCGGCGAGATCGCGTAGCCGCAGCTGGCGGCCGACTTCGTCTGCCGCTTCCAGATTGGTCTTGTGCGCCGTCTCCTCGATCGAATGCTCACGGGTGGCGCGGCCCGAGTTCACGTCGATGGAGACCAACGCTTCCGTCTGGTTGATGACGATGTAGCCGCCGGACTTGAGTGTCACCGTTGGCTGGAACATGGCGTCCAGCTGCGCCTCGATATGCTGCTTTTGAAAAATGGGAACAGGATCGCGATACGGCTTCACGTTCTTGGCATGGCTCGGCATAAGCATGCGCATGAAGTCCTTCGCGTTCTTGTAGCCTTCCTCACCCTCAACAACGATTTCCGAAACATCCTTGTTATACAGGTCGCGAATGGCGCGCTTGATAATATCGCCTTCCTCATACACGCAAGCCGGCGCGTTGGATTGCAGAGTCAGCTCACGAATCTGATCCCACAGGCGCAGCAGGTATTCGTAGTCGCGCTTGATCTCAAGCTTGGTGCGATTGGCGCCCGCTGTGCGGATGATCAGCCCCATGCCTTCCGGCAGTTCCAGCGTGGCTGCGGCCGACTTGAGACGGTTGCGGTCCACGGCATTGGTGATCTTGCGGCTGATCCCGCCACCCCGGGGTGTGTTCGGCATCAGCACGCAATAACGGCCTGCCAGCGACAGGTAAGTGGTCAGCGCCGCGCCCTTGGTGCCGCGTTCTTCCTTCACCACCTGCACCAGCATGATCTGCTTGCGTTTGATGACTTCCTGAATCTTGTAGTGGCGGCGCCGCACCCAGCGTTGCGAGGGACGCTGGCTGCGCAATGGCTGGGCCGGACGGGTTTCAGCGTGCGCATCGTTTTCGTTAGCGAGGCCATCGTCCGCGCTTGCGGTGTCCCCATTTGCCAGCGCGCCGTGTTCTGCTTCGTCAACCGCCGCATCGGTCACCGCCTGCTGATCGATGATTCCTTCTTGTGTTTCTTCTTCGGCCAGAACTGACGGCTCGTCCGCCGTAGTATCTTCCGGATTCTCGCTCTCTTCAGCTTGTGCTACATCATCCTCTTCGGTGTTTTCACCCCGTTGCACCTCTGCGGCCAGTTCGTCATGCGCCTCGCCGTCCGGTTCCGCTTCGTCTGAATTTGAAGAGTCTTCCGCTTCCAACTCTTCGTCACTCGCGACTGCTGTGCCGGTTGCGACGGCTTCAAATTCGTCATCTGCGCGGCGCCGCGCTTCCTCCTGCTGCTCGGCAAGCAGCGCCTGACGATCCGCGACCGGGATTTGGTAATAATCCGGGTGGATTTCCGAAAAAGCCAGGAAGCCCTGCCGGTTGCCCCCATACTCGACGAACGCCGCCTGTAGCGACGGCTCAACCCGGGTAACCTTGGCGAGATAGATGTTTCCTTTGAGCGGCCTCTTGCTGGCCGCTTCGAAATCAAATTCGTCGACGCGCTGCCCGTCGAGAACGACCACTCGGGTCTCCTCCGGGTGGCTGGAGTCTATAAGCATTCGTTTGGACATTGTGTTCTCCGTGCGACCGCAACCGGCAGCAGGCCGTCCAGCGCGTAGGCGCGCCTCGGCGGGTGCAGGGGGTTCGCGTAATGGGGTGTGGGAGCCGGAGCATTGCCCGATGCGGGCTCACCGCTTCGGTGGGGCAATGGGCTCTGGCAGTGTCTATCATCTCGTTCTTAACTTTTGACGCTTGATTGGCGCCGCCCGGCCTCGTCCCGTAAGGGAAAACCCGCAAGAATCGTCCTGGCTGGCTTGTGGCCGGAAGAAAAGCCGCCATAGCTTGGGCGAACAGGGTTGAATCACTTGTAGGTATTCAGGGCGGCCGGGGCAAGGGTGAAACATCTGGGGGCATCTTCCCCCCCCGCAAAGCTAAGAAATCGTAAACGGTTTAAGGATTATTGCTCCGGCTGGGGTGCTTGCCGATGAAGAGCCTTTGCCTCGCGCTTGCCTGTTGCCTCGCCGCCGTTCCGGCGGCGGCGGGGAGCCGGAGGAGCATGGATAGCCGCGAATCGGAGGCCGCTACGGGGCCGGTCGTCCTCGCTGCGCGAGTAGGTGAGCACCCGGACCACACACGCTTCGTCTTCGAGCTGTCCGATCCGGTCAAGGTCCGGGTTTTCACTTTATCGAACCCGGACAGAGTCGTCGTTGCCATGCCGGATGTTGCGTGGCGCTCTCAAGCCAGTGACCGGCCGACAGGCGAGGGCGCGGTGAAGGATTATCGGTATGGCCGGTTCCGTGTGGGCGATTCGCGGGTGATCATCGACCTCAATCAACCGGTGACGCCCCATGCTCCCGCGATTCTGCCACCGTCTGGCGGCATGGGATACCGCGTGGTCCTGGATCTGTATCCCACCTCGCAGGCACTGTTTGAGAAGACAGCCGGATGGCCGGCGGACTTGCGCGAAAGGACACGAGATATCGCCTCATTGCGGCCAGCGGAGCCCATGGCTGCAGCGAAAACCATCGTCATCGATGCAGGGCACGGCGGCATCGACGCCGGCACCACCGGTGTGGACGGCACCAAAGAAAAGGATGTGGTATTAGACGAGGCGCGGCGGCTCGCGAAGGCACTCCAGCGCCGCGGCTATAAGGTAAGACTAACGAGAGATACCGATACGTATATTCGCTTACGCGAGCGGGTGAACATCGCGCGCAAAGACGGCGCTGATCTCTTTATCTCCTTGCATGCCGATTCCAATCCGCAGCCTGCCATCGCCGGCGCCTCTGTGTACACCCTTTCGGAGAAAGGCTCGGACCGCGAAGCGGCTGCGCTTGCCAAAAAGGAAAACCAGTCGGACGCCGTCGCGGGCGTCGATTTGAAGGGGCAGGATGAAACTGTTTCGCACATTCTGATCGACCTCGCACAGCGCGAAACAATCAACCGATCCACCCGGTTTGCACAGATGCTTGTCGCTCAGCTGGGCCGCGCCACGGACATGATCGCCCGCGACCCGCATCGCTCCGCCGCGTTCGCCGTGCTGAAAGCACCGGACGTTCCTGCCGTGCTGATCGAGCTCGGCTATCTTTCGAACATTCGTGATTGCGATCAGATGGGTAACGATGCCTGGCGCGACTCGGTCGCCAAATCGATCGCCAATGCCGTCGACCGGCAGTTCGCGCCGGAGCTGGCCGGCATGTCGCCTATCAGATGATGATTTGGCCAGCCAAGGTGAACCGTTGTTTAATCGCGGCGTTCAGGTGCGCTTCATGCGCACATGGCCAAAGTACACGGTCATGCGAGAAACGGGCGAATACAAGGGCGTTGCCTTTTCGATTCCGCACAACGACGACGGGGTGTGGCATTACCGCGTGCATCCCAAGCGAGACAAATTGTTGGCGATGCGCGGCCATCCGCAACCGGCTTCACCGCAGGGCTATATTTCCCGCGGTGCGGCAGTTACGGCCGCCAAAAAAGCCATCGATGCGTGGCTGGCGCGGCCGTCGGGATAGGTCGCCAGACATTCCGGAACCGGCGGCTGTGCTGACGTTAGTGTTGCCGCGAGAGCGACGGACGAAGCCTCTCCACCGGCACTCCGCAGGGCGGCTCGGCAGTTTTCTTCAGAATTTTGCGAGCCGTCCTGCGCGCTTCCTCCACGTTAGAGAAACATTCGCGCATCCGGCTCACGAAAGGCGGGCATTGGCCGCAGGGCCATCGCCTTGCTAGAGTCACAATTTGGCGGCATGAGGATGGCTGGACTGCATTGATGCTTCGTCGATTCTTCTACTATTTCGGCCTGACGCTGGGTGGTTTGATTGTTGTCGCCATCCTTGCGCTTGGCGGCTACGTCTACTCTGTCAGCCGTGGACTTCCTGACGTCGATCAGCTCAAGAACTATCAGCCACTCGTTACAACACGAGTTTACGCCAGTAACGGCGACTTGCTGGGCGAGTATGCGCGCCAGCGCCGGTTCTTCGTGCCGATCGCCTTCGTTCCCAAGCTTGTTATTCACGCCTTCACTTCGGCGGAGGACAAGAATTTCTACTCGCACCCAGGTGTCGATCCGTCCGGTATCATGCGCGCGGCGCTGAAGGATGTCGTCAATGTGCTGGAGCACAAGCGGCTGGAAGGCGCGTCTACCATCACGCAGCAGGTCGCGAAGAATCTGCTTCTCAATAACGAGGTGAAATTCTCGCGAAAAATCCGCGAGGCCATTCTGGCCGTCAAGCTGGATTCGACGTTTCCCAAGGAAAAGATACTTGAGCTTTACCTGAACGAAATTTTTCTCGGCGAAAATTCATATGGTGTAGCTGCCGCCGCGCTGAACTACTTCAACAAATCGCTCGATCAATTGGATATCGCGCAAGCGGCGTTCCTTGCCGCGCTGCCGAAAGCGCCGGCGAACTACGATCCTCGCTACAACAAACCGGCGGCGCTGCAGCGGCGCAACTGGGTCATCACCCAGATGCGGGAGAACGGATACATTACGCGCGATCAGGAAAAAACAGCGCTCACGGAACCGCTCGTAACGCAGATGCGTCCGCTCGGTATCCAAACCGAGGACGCGGACTATTTTGTCGAAGAGGTGCGACGCCTTCTTTACGGGAAATATGGCGCCAAGGGCCTGTACGATGCCGGCCTTCAGGTGCGCTCAACTTTGGATTCGCGGCTGCAGAATTTTGCGGTGAACGCGCTCCGCGCCGGGTTGGTGCGCTACGACCGCCGCCACGGCTGGCGCGGCGCGATCAACAACATCGGCATCGATGGCGACTGGAAGGGCGCGCTCCAGAACGCCGGCAATCATTCCGGCATTCCAACGTGGCGTCTGGCGGTTGTATTGGGTTACGGGCCGGATCGCTCGGTGCGCATCGGCCTGGATGACGGTACTCGTGCCACCGTTCCCTTCGAGCAGCTTTCATGGGCACGCCCTGAGCACAAAGCGAGCGCCACGGTCGGGCCTGCGCCCACGCGACCGCAGAATGTCGTGAAAGTTGGCGATGTTGTCTATGTCGAGCCGGTCGATAATGCGGGCCGCTATGGCCTTCGACAGGTTCCGGAGGTCAACGGCGCGATCGTTGTAATGGACCCGCATACCGGTCGCGTGTACGCGCTGTCGGGCGGGTTCAGTTTTGCATCGAGTCAATTCGACCGGGCCATGCAGGCGCAGCGCCAACCGGGCTCTGCTTTCAAGCCGTTCGTGTATGCGGCAGCGCTCGACAATGGCTACACGCCCGAAAGCAAGGTGCTCGATGCGCCGGTGGCATTCCCACAAGGACCCGGTCTGCCGATGTGGACGCCCAAGAATTTCGAGAAACATTTTCTTGGTCTGGCCACGCTTCGCCGTGGCATCACACTTTCGCGTAATCTCATGACTATTCGCCTGGCGCACGATGTCGGCATGGATAAGGTGGTGCAATATCCAATCCGCATGGGCGTTTATGACAAGCTGCCGGCCTATCTTTCGAATTCTATCGGCGCCTATGAAACAACTTTGATCCGAATGACCGCCGGGTATGCACAGTTCGTGAATGGCGGGAAAAAGGTGACGCCGAAGCTGATCGACCGCATTCAGGATCGCAATGGCGATACAATCTACCGCGAGGACGCCCGCAACTGCGACGGATGCAATACCTGGGATTGGCACAACCAGTCCGAACCGCTGCTCGCTGACACGCGTCAACAGACACTCGATCCGCGCACGGCCTATCAGGTGGTTTCGCTGCTCCAGGGCGTGGTGCAGTACGGAACGGGTAGAACGGTCAGCCAGGTGGGTAAGCCGTTGGCAGGCAAGACCGGCACCTCGAATGATTCGAAGGACACGTGGTTTATCGGCTTCTCGCCTGATCTAGTCTGTGGTGTGTTTGTTGGCTTTGACGATCCGCGTACTCTAGGTCGGGTGGAGCAGGGCGCTACGACGGCCGCTCCGATCTTCCGCGACTTCATGAGGGACGCTTTAGCGGACCAACCTGCAACGCCATTCCGCACAACGCCAGGGATTATTCTGGTGTCGGTCGATCATATTACCGGCGAACCGGAACCCCCGGGTTCGGCCGGCGCCATTCAGGAGGCATACAAGTCTGGCACGGAACCTGGCGCGGCCAGTTACCTCGACCAAACCGCGGCTCAGACGGATCAGAAGCCCGCTGCAACGACGCAAGGGCCTGCTGTGGATGAAGGCACCGGCGGCCTCTATTGAGCCGCCCACGGGAAAGTGAGCCCAGCCCCATTTTCTATCCTTGCGATTTCAAGGCTGCCGCCTATCCTGACGCTGTTTTTTCAAAAGGGCAGGGGATGACTCGGAACACGATCTGGATGGGAGCGGCCATTTTCACCTCGTTCTTAATGTCGCTTGGGCCGGCGCTCGCCGATGCCTCTCCCAAAGTGGACACAACAAAGCCCACACCAGTTGTGTATCCGCAAGTTTCGCAGCGGGCGGGCGAGGAAGGAACCGTTGTGCTGGCTGTTTATGTGAATGACTCGGGCCAGGCGGAGAAGGTCGACATCGCGAAATCGAGCGGCTATGGGGATCTCGATACTGCGGCGGTCGAAACCGCATTCAACTGGCATTACGTGCCAGCGGTCCGCGGCGGAGAGACCGCTTCAGATTGGGCGCGGGTCCAGGTTGTTTACAAACTTCCCACGTCGGAACAGCAAGCTCCCGCCAAGTAAGCGCGCGTCTTTACATTCGTTTGGCGGCGGACCATATCGCTGGACCGAAGGCGATTATCCATGCGCGCTGAAATCGAACGGACGGTTGACGACATTCAGCAGGCGATTGCCCTGCTGAGGAGGCATCTTTGACTGGGATACCGCTCTCCGCCGCCTGGACGAACTGAACGCCCGCGCTGAAGATCCTGCAATCTGGAACGATCCGCAAGCCGCGCAAAAACTGATGCGCGAGCGACAGGGGCTGGACGAATCCATCTCTGCCGTCCGCAAACTGGATGCCGAACTGGCGGATGCTCTCGGCTTGCTCGAAATGGCAGAAGCCGAAGGCGAAGCAAGCCTCAGCACAGAAGCAGAAAAGAATATCGAAACGCTGCATGGGCGCGCCGAGCAACTTCGTCTTGAGTCCATGTTGTCAGGTGAAGCCGACGCGAACGACAGCTATCTCGAGGTCCACGCAGGCGCAGGGGGCACGGAGAGCCAGGATTGGGCCGAGATGCTGTTTCGCATGTACACGCGTTGGGCAGAGCGCCACGGCTACAAGCTGCAACTGATTGAGGAAAGCGAAGGCGAGGGCGCAGGAATCAAATCGGCAACATTGTTGGTTAAGGGCGCGAATGCCTATGGCTGGCTTAAATCGGAAGCGGGTGTTCACCGACTCGTGCGCATTTCTCCTTTCGATGCCAATGCGCGCCGCCACACCAGCTTTTCGTCGGTGACCGTCTATCCGGTTATCGATCAGTCGATCGATATCCAGATCCCGGAAAAAGAGGTGCGCATCGACGTGTACCGCTCCTCCGGCGCTGGCGGCCAGCACGTCAACAAGACGGAAAGCGCCGTGCGCATCACGCATCTGCCAACGGGTATCGCAGTCGCTTGCCAGACCGAGCGCTCGCAGCATCAGAACCGTGCGGTGTGCTGGGACATGTTGCGCTCAAAACTCTACGAAATTGAACTGGAGAAGAAGCAAGCGGAGACCGGCGCCTTCATCGGCGAGAAGAGTGACATCGGCTGGGGTCACCAGATCCGTTCGTATGTATTGCAGCCTTATCAGTTGGTGAAGGATTTGCGCACCGGGGTGGAAAGCCGCGATCCGGAAGACGTTCTCGATGGCAACCTCGATCCTTTCATGGGCGCGGCACTGGCCCAGGCCATTGGTGGCAAGCCAAAAGAAAAGATCGAGGATGTCGAATAGCCGCGATGGCTCTCTGTTGAAGATGAAGGCGGAATTCAGATCACGCCTCCAAGAATTGAACTGACCTTTGCGTTAGCTTCCTGTAACCACGCGAGGCCACGCGAAATTTCCGCAGCATGATTTCTGCGCCCTGCTGCCAGCACCGCGCGGCGGAGATTCGTGTCATAGCTGTGTTCCGGTGCTTTGGCGTACCGACGCATCTCCGGGCCTGCGAGCAGCGCCCTAATTTCGTTCGATGCCGCATGGATTCCTAAGTGAGCGAAGACGGCAGACAGCGAAGCTGCCGGATCGTCCAGGAACTGATCGAAGTCGAGCCACAAGGAGCGATCGCCAGCGGTGGCGGCGGCAGCCGAAAGTGCGCTCATTTCACATATCCAACTCATGGCAACAATTTCGCCCAGTGACATCCCTGATAGATTCCAGTTCTCTTGACCGATCCGGCGATGCAGTCGCGCGAGACGGCTTGGGGCAAGTGCTCGTGCTTCCGTGGGCGAGTTAGGCGCGCCCAGAATGCTCGCGAGATACGTTTCGGTTGACACGAACATAAGAATGGCTCTGGGCGAGCTTGGCCGCGCCAGAATATTTGGCGCCAGTTCGGAGACGAAACTTGTCGCCTTGATCATCGCGCGCTGGTTCGCCTGGAACGTGCGGGAGAGCAGCTGCAGCGCGACGCCGAGCCGCTGATCGAATTCAATGGGACTCCAGCGGCCGCTTCCGGAGGTAGAATTCATTTGGGCGAACGTCCGTAGGATTGCAGGCTCACGCAGCGAGAAAATGTCGGCGTGCTGCCCTAGCAGCCGGGAGAGAAGGGTCGAACCCACATGCCCTATGTGAAAGATGTAGCTGGCGTTCTCGACCGGTAGTTGCGCGACCGCATCTTGCAGGCGGCGCCAGGGCACCGGACGCCGGGAAACTGTGGGGTCTGCGTGTACCCGTTCGTCCAGGAAGCTGGCCTGGACGTAATCGGCCTCGTTGAGCCTGATAATGGTCACCCGATCGGTAGACGGGTCGAGGGTCAGTGGGAAGAGTTCCGGGGAGCGGGCGAGGGCGTGGGCGAGGGGATCCATAATGGCCTCTTTGTAGGTACTATCCTCGTCCCAAACCGGGGACTGCAAGGCGCACTCAAGCCAAAAAGGACTTGGAGCGAGGCCTGTAGAAAAGTTGAAGCGAGACGCCCATTTATCCCTTAGCACCGCTTGCGGATGGGGCGCACCGCTGCTAAACCCTCGCGCCTCGGCGAAAATTTCAGTCGCGCTGGCGGGTAGACTCCCCCGGCGCGCTGCTGTTTTGCCGCTAGGAGTGTAGCTCAGCTGGTAGAGCGGCGGTCTCCAAAACCGTAGGTCGCGGGTTCGATCCCTGCCACTCCTGCCAATACGAAAGAAGCGGATTTAGCCAGTGGCCGAAGCAACCAAGAACACCAACGAGACCGGCCACCGTGCATTGGCCGAGGCGCCGCCGCATCGCGAGAATTTTCTCAAGTTTTTTCGCGAAGTGAAGCGCGAGGGTATCGACAAGGTCACCTGGCCAAGCTGGAAGGAGACCTACCTGACCACGATCATGGTCTTCATCATGGTAGGGATCACCATGATGTTCTTCTTCGGCGTGGATTGGATACTCGCCCTCGGCGAGCGCTGGCTGATCGGGGCATTGGGCTAAAGCCCGGTTTGGACGTGGAATGAGCGAAGCAGGCACACAAACGAGATCGGACGCGCGCTGGTACATCGTGCACACCTACTCGAATTTCGAGCGCAAGGTGGCCGAGGAAATCAAGCGGCAGGCCAAGATCCAGGATCTGGATGATCTGGTGGCGGATGTTGTCGTGCCGACCGAAGAGGTAGTCGAAGTTCGCCGCGGTCAGAAGAAAAGTTCAGAGCGCAAGTTCCTGCCTGGCTATGTGCTGCTGAATGCGAAGCTGACGGACGAGGTCTATCACTTGGTGAAGAACGTGGCGAAGGTCACGGGCTTTTTGGGGCAGGGCAACAAGCCCATGCCACTGCGCCAGGGTGAAGTGGATCGCATCCTCAACCAGGCGCATGAAAGTGCCGAGCATCCGAAATCGTCCATTACGTTCGAAATCGGCGAGCAGGTGCGGGTGGCGGATGGGCCCTTCACCTCGTTCACCGGCGTGGTGGAGGAAGTGGATGAAGATCGCTCGCGTCTAAAGGTGGCGGTCTCGATTTTCGGGCGCGCAACCCCGGTAGAACTTGAATACACGCAGGTCGAAAAGGTCTGATGTGAGCGCGGGAGGGGCAGCCAGCTCCGCATGCACCGCAAACCGCTAAGGAGGCGGATCGGACGTGGCAAAAAAGATTGTGGGTTATATCAAGTTGCAGGTGCCGGCAGGCGCGGCGAATCCTTCGCCGCCGATCGGCCCGGCCTTGGGCCAGCGCGGCCTCAACATCATGGAGTTCTGCAAGACATTCAACGCCAAGACGCAGCAGATGGAAAAGGGCATGCCGATCCCGGTGAGCATTACCGTGTTTTCGGACAAGTCGTTCTCCTTCGAGATGAAGACGCCGCCCGCTTCGTACTTCCTTAAGAAAGCAGCGAAGCTGGAGAGCGGCTCGAAAGCGCCGGGGCGGACGTTCGCCGGGACCGTGACAAAAGCGCAGGTGCGTGACATCGCCGAAGCCAAGAAGAAGGACCTGAACGCCAACGATGTCGATATGGCGATGCGGCTGATCGAGGGCTCCGCGCGCTCGATGGGTATCCAGGTGCGGGAGTAGGGGCGATGAAGATTTCGAAGCGCTTCAAGAAGGCCATCGACGGTGTGAACGCCGAAAGGGCCTATGAAATTGACGAGGCGGTGAAGCTGGTGAAGAGCCGCGCCACGGCGAAGTTCGACGAGACGATCGAGCTGGCAATCAATCTCGGCGTCGATCCACGTCATGCCGACCAAATGGTCCGTGGCGTGGTTTCGCTCCCCAACGGCACCGGCCGCGCCTTGCGTGTTGCGGTATTCGCCAAAGGCGCGAAGGCGGATGAAGCCAAGAAAGCGGGCGCCGATATCGTTGGTGCCGAAGATCTGGCGGAGCAGGTGCAGAAGGGCGAAATCGATTTTGATCGCTGCATTGCGACACCTGACATGATGGGTGTTGTCGGCCGTTTGGGTAAGGTGCTTGGCCCGCGCGGCCTGATGCCGAACCCGAAGGTCGGCACGGTGACGATGGACGTCACCCAGGCCATTAAAGATGCCAAAGGCGGCGCGGTGGAATACCGCGTCGAAAAGGCGGGCATCGTGCAGGCGGGTATCGGCAAGGCGAGTTTCACCGAAGACGCCATCGTCCAAAACGTGAAGGCATTCGTGGACAGCGTGGTGAAGGCGAAGCCGACCGGCGCCAAGGGCACGTATCTCAAGAAGGTTTCGATCAGCTCGACGATGGGGCCTGGCGTAAAGGTTGCGCTCCCTAGCGTCGGCGCCGCGTCGGCGTGAGGAGAACTGAATTCGGGCCGGCGATGGCCCGATGACCTGTCCGAGACCGCGAGTGCCGCAAGGCTTAATGGATTGCTCGCGCAGACGGGGTTCGGGTTTGAACCCTGGGCAGGAGTGGCGGCAGTGAGAAACTGCTGTCTGTCACAGGGCGAAGGCGCGGATCGCCACGCGGCTTCGTAAAGGAGAAGGAAGTGGAGAAAGCCAAGAAAGTCGAGGTCGTCGAAGACCTGAAAGGGGTCTTCAGCGAGGCCGGCTCCGTGGTTGTCGCCCACTATTCCGGCATGACGGTTGCCCAGATGAGCATCCTTCGCGCGCGTATGCGGGCGGAAGGCGCCTCGTTCCAGGTCGCAAAAAACCGTCTTGCCATGCGTGCGCTGGAAGGAACGCCGGCCGCAGGCATCGCGCATCTGTTCAAGGGGCCGACCGGGATTGCGGTGAGCAAGGATCCGGTTTCGGCCTCGAAGATCGCGGTGGCCTACGCCAAGGAGAACGCCAAACTTGTGATTCTAGGCGGCGTGGTCGGCAACACGGCTCTCGATGTAAACGGCGTGAAGGCTTTGGCCGAACTGCCGTCGCTTGACGAGCTAAGGGCCAAGATCGTGGGGCTGTTGCAGGCGCCTGCGACCAAGATCGCCGGGGTTCTTCAGGCCCCGGCCAGTCAGCTGGCCCGCGTCTTTTCCGCTTACGCCAACAAGGAAGCCGCGTAGGCGACAAACCGAACCGACATTCGAACCCGAAAAGGAACTTAGGAAAATGGCAAATCTGGAACAACTGGTCACCGATCTTTCGGGCCTCACGGTCATTGAGGCCTCTGAGCTCTCGAAGATGCTGGAAGAGAAGTGGGGCGTCTCTGCCGCGGCTCCGGTCGCAGTAGCCGCCGCCCCGGCGGCTGGCGCCGCCGCTCCGGCAGTGGAGAAAACCGAGTTTACGGTCGTTCTCACTGACGCTGGTGACAAGAAGATCAACGTGATCAAGGAAGTCCGGGCGATCACTGGCCTCGGCCTCAAGGAAGCGAAGGACCTCGTTGAGGGCGCTCCCAAGGAAGTGAAGGCTGATGTGAGTAAGGACGAGGCAGCCAAGATCAAGAAGCAGCTCGAAGACGCGGGCGCGAAGGTCGAGCTGAAGTAAGGAGGCGTGGCGGGTTGAAACACCGCTCACGCATACATATTTCGAACATCCACCCCCTCCGGGAGAACGGCTCCTGGAGGCGTGGGTGTTCTCGCCATTAGTCGATCGATAGTCGGGTTTTCCCGGCCCATTTCGGCCGGACAGAAGGTACGGAAAAGGAAAGCCGCCGCATGACTCTATCTTTCACGGGACGCAAACGGCTCCGCAAGTTCTTCGGCAAAATGCATGAAGTGGCGGAGATGCCGAACCTCATCGAGGTTCAGAGAACTTCCTACGACCAGTTTCTCCAGGTCGAGAAGCCCGAGGCCGGGCGGCTCGATGAGGGGCTGGAGGCCGTTTTCCGTTCCGTGTTCCCCATCAAGGATTTCTCGGAGAATTCGCTGCTCGAATATGTGGATTACCACTTCGAGGAGCCGAAATTCGACGTCGAGGAGTGCCAGCAGCGCTCCATGACCTATGCGGCGCCACTGAAAGTGACTCTGCGGCTAATCGTGTTCGATACGGACCAGGAAACGGGCGCGAAGTCGGTCAAAGACATCAAGGAGCAGGATGTCTATATGGGCGACATCCCCTTCATGACCGAAAACGGCACCTTCGTGGTGAACGGTACGGAGCGGGTGATTGTCTCCCAGATGCACCGTTCTCCCGGCGTGTTCTTCGATCACGACAAGGGCAAGACACACTCGAGCGGCAAGCTTCTGTTCGCCGCCCGCGTGATCCCCTATCGCGGCTCGTGGCTCGACTTCGAATTCGACGCGAAGGACATCCTGCATGTCCGCATCGACCGGCGTCGCAAGCTGCCAGCGACGACGCTGCTTTATGCCCTTGGCCTTACTCAGGAAGATATCCTGAACTACTTCTATTCGAAGATCGCCTACAAGCACACAAAGGACGGCGGATGGACTACGCCGCTCGAGCCCAACTGGATGAAGAACGCCAAGGCGACTTCCGACTGGAAGAACGCCAAGACGGGCGAAGTGCTGGCGGAAGCGGGCACGAAAATCACTCAGCGCATGCTGCGCAAGTGGCATGAGGATGGCGTGCGCGCGATTGCGCTTGCCACTGAAGAATTGGTTGGCCGCTACTCTGCGCTCGATATGGTGAATCCGGAGACGGGCGAGATCTATGTCGAAGCCGGCGACGAACTGACCGAAGCCAATCTCGGGGAATTGGTGGAAGCCGGATTCCACGAAATCGATGTCATCAATGTCGATGGCATTACCATCGGCGCATACCTTCGCAACACCATGGCGGTGGACAAGAACCACTCCAGAGAGCAGTCGCTGATCGACATCTATCGAGTCATGCGTCCGGGCGAGCCGCCCACGCTAGATACAGCCGAAACGCTCTTCGGCCAGCTGTTCTTCGACAGCGAGCGCTACGATCTTTCCAGCGTTGGCCGCGTGAAGATGAATATGCGGCTAAACCTGGACGCGCCCGACACCATGCGTGTGCTGCGCAAAGAGGACATCCTCGCCATTGTCAAGGCGTTGGCGGATCTCCGCGACGGCCGCGGCGACATCGATGACATCGACAATCTCGGCAACCGCCGGGTGCGTTCGGTCGGCGAGCTGATGGAGAACCAGTTCCGTGTTGGCCTGCTGCGCATGGAACGCGCGATCAAGGAGCGCATGAGTGCCGTCGATATCGACAGCGTCATGCCGCATGACCTGATCAACGCAAAGCCTGTCGCTGCGGCCGTCCGCGAGTTCTTCGGTTCCTCACAGCTGTCGCAGTTCATGGACCAGACCAATCCGCTGTCGGAAGTCACCCACAAGCGGCGCATGTCGGCACTTGGGCCGGGCGGCCTCACGCGCGAACGCGCCGGCTTCGAAGTGCGCGACGTGCATCCGACACATTACGGCCGCATTTGCCCGATCGAGACGCCGGAAGGCCCGAACATCGGCCTGATCAATTCGCTCGCCACCTTTGCGCGGATAAACAAGTACGGCTTCATCGAAAGCCCGTACCGCCGCGTGGTGAACAAGCACGTCACCGACGAAGTTGTGTACCTCTCGGCGATGGAAGAGGCGAAGTACACCATTGCCCAGGCGAACGCGACGATCGACGCCAGAGGCCGCATCACCGACGAGCTGGTATCCTGCCGAACGGCCGGTAATTTCGTGATGACGACGCCGGACCAGATTGAGTTCATCGATGTATCGCCGAAGCAACTCGTGTCGGTGGCCGCGGCGCTCGTGCCGTTCCTCGAGAACGACGACGCCAACCGCGCGCTCATGGGTTCCAACATGCAACGGCAAGCCGTGCCGCTCCTGCGGCCGGAAGCGCCGCTGGTGGGTACGGGCCTGGAAGATGTGGTGGCGCGGGACTCGGGATCGGCCATTGCGGCGCGCCGTTCGGGCGTGGTCGATCAGGTGGATGCGACCCGTATTGTCATCCGCGCCACGGAAGAAACCGATCCCACCAAGCCGGGCATCGACATCTATCGCTTAAAGAAGTTCCAGCGTTCCAACCAGTCGACCTGTATCACGCAGACGCCTCTGGTGAAGGTGGGCGACGTCCTGCAGAAGGGCGACATCATCGCGGATGGACCGTCCACACAGTTGGGTGAACTGGCGCTTGGCAAGAATGCCCTCGTCGCCTTCATGCCGTGGAACGGCTACAACTTCGAGGACTCCATCCTCATTTCCGAGCGCATTGTGCGCGACGACGTCTTCACCTCGATCCACATCGAGGAATTCGAGACGATGGCGCGCGACACCAAGCTCGGTCCTGAGGAAATCACGCGCGACATCCCGAATGTCGGCGAGGAAAACCTCAAGAACCTCGACGAAGCCGGCATTGTCTATATCGGCGCCGAAGTGATTGCCGGCGATATCCTCGTCGGCAAGGTGACGCCCAAGGGCGAAACCCCCATGACGCCGGAAGAGAAGCTCCTTCGTGCCATTTTTGGCGAGAAGGCGGCCGATGTACGCGACACGTCGCTTCGCGTTCCGCCGGGCGTCACCGGCACGATCGTCGAAGTGCGGGTCTTCAATCGCCACGGCGTCGACAAAGACCAGCGCGCCATGTCGATCGAGAAGGCGGAAGAGGAACGTCTGGCCGAAGACCGCGACGACGAACTCGCCATCCTCGAGCGCAACATCTTCTCGCGTTTGTCGGAGCTGCTGCTGCACAAAACGGTGGCGCACGGGCCGAAAGGAATGGCCGCCGATTCAAAGGTCACACAGCACGTGCTGGATGCCATCCCGCGTCATCAATGGTGGCAGATCGGCCTGCGCAACGAAAAGGCGCAGGGCGAAATCGAGGCCCTGAAAAAGCAGTACGACGAGTCCAAGCATCGCCTCGACAAGCGCTTCGCAGACAAGGTCGAAAAGCTTCGCCGGGGTGACGAGCTGGCGCCCGGCGTGATGAAGATGGTCAAGGTGTTCGTCGCGGTGAAGCGTAAGCTGCAGCCGGGCGACAAGATGGCCGGCCGTCACGGTAATAAGGGCGTAATCAGCCGCATTCTTCCGATGGAAGACATGCCGCATCTGGAAGACGGCACGCCGGTCGATATCGTGCTCAATCCCCTCGGTGTTCCAAGCCGCATGAACGTGGGCCAAATCCTGGAAACGCACCTGGGTTGGGCTTGCGCCGGCCTCGGCCGCCAGATCGGCGATGTCGTGGACAAGGTGAAGCGTGACGGCGGCAAGGCGGACGGCGCATTGCGCAAGACGCTGAAGCACATCTACGGCAACGACCAGCGTCTCAGTGAGCTCGATGATCAGGGACTGATCGAACTTGGCGAAAATCTCCGCGAGGGGGTGCCCGTCGCGACACCGGTGTTCGACGGTGCCAAGGAGAAAGATATCGTCGAGATGCTGCACCAGGCTGGTCTCAGCGAGACGGGTCAGGTGACGCTGTACGATGGCCGCACGGGTGAAGCGTTCAAGCGCGCTGTCACGGTTGGCTACATCTACATGCTGAAGCTGCATCATCTCGTGGACGACAAGATCCATGCGCGCTCCATCGGGCCATACAGCCTCGTCACTCAGCAGCCGCTGGGCGGCAAGGCGCAGTTCGGCGGACAGCGCTTCGGCGAAATGGAAGTGTGGGCACTTGAGGCTTACGGCGCGGCTTACACGCTGCAGGAAATCCTGACCGTGAAGTCGGACGACGTAGCCGGCCGGACCAAAGTCTACGAGGCCATTGTCCGCGGCGAAGACACGTTCGAAGCCGGTATTCCGGAATCGTTCAACGTGCTCGTCAAGGAAATGCGCTCGCTCGGCCTGAACGTGGAGCTCGTCAATGGCTGATTTCGAACCCAGAACCCCCCGCAGGGAATCAAGAATGAATCAAGACCTGATCAACGTCTTCCAGGCCGGGAAGGAGATTCCGGCTTTCGACCGGATTCGCATTTCCCTCGCCAGCCCCGACCAGATTCTACGCTGGTCGCACGGCGAAGTGAAAAAGCCGGAGACGATCAACTATCGCACCTTCAAGCCGGAGCGCGACGGCCTGTTCTGCGCGCGCATCTTCGGGCCTGTGAAGGATTACGAGTGCTTGTGCGGCAAGTACAAGCGCATGAAGTACAAGGGCATCGTCTGCGAAAAGTGCGGCGTGGAAGTTACGGTGCAGAAGGTGCGCCGCGACCGCATGGCGCATATCGAGCTGGCGTCGCCCGTAGCGCATATCTGGTTCCTCAAGTCGCTGCCGTCGCGCATCGGCCTCATGCTCGACATGACGCTGAAGGATCTCGAACGCGTCCTGTATTTCGAGAACTACGTCACCATCGAACCCGGCCTGACGCCGCTGAAAGAGCGTCAGCTCCTGACCGAAGACGAGTACTACAAGGCGCAGGACGACTACGGCGAAGACAGCTTCACCGCGAAAATCGGTGCCGAAGCGATCCGCGATCTGCTGATCGCGATCGATCTGGAACAGCTGCGGGACAATCTTCGGAAAGATATCTCCGAAACCAGTGGCGTCGGCGAGAAGCCAAAGAAAATGGTCAAGCGCCTCAAGCTGGTTGAGGCATTCATCGAATCCGGCAACCGCCCGGAATGGATGATCCTGACACAGGTGCCGGTGATTCCGCCGGAACTGCGCCCGCTCGTTCCGCTGGATGGCGGCCGCTTTGCCACGTCGGACCTGAACGATCTCTATCGTCGCGTTATCAACCGCAACAATCGTCTGAAGCGGCTGATGGAGTTGAAGGCGCCGGACATCATCGTGCGAAACGAAAAACGCATGCTGCAGGAATCGGTGGACGCGCTATTCGACAACGGCCGGCGCGGCCGCGTCATCACGGGCGCCAACAAACGTCCGCTGAAATCGCTTGCCGACATGCTGAAGGGCAAGCAGGGCCGCTTCCGGCAGAACTTGCTCGGCAAGCGCGTGGACTATTCGGGCCGCTCGGTGATCGTGGTCGGTCCGGAGCTCAAGCTGCATCAGTGCGGCTTGCCGAAGAAAATGGCGCTCGAGCTGTTCAAGCCGTTCATCTACTCGCGGCTTGAGGCGAAAGGCTTCAGCCAGACAGTGAAGCAGTCGAAGAAGCTGGTGGAGAAAGAGAAGCCGGAGGTTTGGGACATTCTTGAAGAGGTGATCCGCGAGCATCCGGTGCTGCTCAATCGCGCGCCGACCTTGCACCGTCTTGGCATACAGGCATTTGAGCCGGTGCTGATCGAAGGCAAGGCGATCCAGCTGCATCCATTGGTCTGCACCGCGTTCAATGCAGACTTCGACGGCGACCAGATGGCAGTCCACGTGCCGCTGTCGCTGGAAGCTCAACTGGAAGCCCGCGTGCTGATGATGTCGACGAACAACATTCTCAGCCCCGCGAACGGCAAGCCGATCATCGTGCCGACGCAGGATATTGTGCTCGGTCTCTATTACCTCAGCCAGGAGCGCGACAACGAGCCCGGCGAAGGCATGAAGTTCAACGACATCGGAGAAATCGAGCACGCGCTCTTCTCCGGTGCTGTGACGTTGCATGCTAAGATCGAGGCGCGCTTCCACACGGTGGATGAGGACAACAAGCCGATCCTCCGCCGGGTGAAGAGCACACCGGGCCGCATGCTGATTGCCGAGCATCTGCCGCGCAATCCGAAGATCCCGTTCGAGCTGGTGAATCGTCTTCTCCGCAAGCAGGAGGTCAGCCATATCATCGACGAGGTCTACCGGCACTGCGGCCAGAAGGAGACGGTGCTGTTTGCCGACGCCATCATGGGTCTCGGCTTCCGTGAAGCCTGTAAGGCCGGCATCTCGTTCGGCAAGGACGACATGGTCGTGCCGGACACGAAAGCGAGGCTGATCGACGAGACGCGCCACAAGGTGCGCGAGTTCGAGCAGCAGTATCTGGATGGCCTGACCACCGACAAGGAGAAGTACAACCTCGTTGTCGACACCTGGTCGAAGTGCACCGACCAGGTCGCTGCCGAAATGATGAAGGAAATCTCCGAGCCGAAGATCGACCCGAAAACGAAGCGGATCCAGGAGATGAACTCGATCTACATGATGAGCCACTCCGGCGCCCGCGGATCGCCACAGCAGATGAAGCAGCTGGCCGGCATGCGCGGACTGATGGCACGTCCGGACGGCTCGATCATCGAGACGCCGATCCTTTCCAACTTCAAGGAAGGATTGACGGTGCTCGAGTACTTCAACTCGACGCACGGCGCCCGCAAGGGTCTGGCGGATACCGCGCTCAAGACGGCCAATTCAGGTTACCTGACCCGCCGTCTTGTCGACGTGGCGAACGACTGCATCATCACTACCGAAGATTGCGGCACCAAAAGGGGCGTCACCGTCCAGGCCGAAATCGATGGCGGGCAGGTGGTGTCGTCACTTCCCGAGCGCATTCTCGGCCGCACCGCGGCGGAGGACATAAAGCATCCGGAAACAGGCGAGGTGATCGTCAAGCGCGGCAAGGAAATCGGCGAGGACGCAGCCGAGCGGATCGAGAACGCACACGTCCAGAAAGTGCGCGTGCGCTCCGTGCTGGCTTGCGAGCTCACCGACGGCGTCTGTGGCAAATGTTATGGGCGCGATCTCGCCCGCGGCACCCCGGTGAACATCGGCGAAGCGGTCGGTGTGATTGCGGCGCAGTCCATCGGCGAGCCGGGTACCCAGCTCACCATGCGCACCTTCCACATCGGCGGTGCGGCGCAGGTTGCTGGCCAATCCAAGATCGAGGCGTCTTACGACGGCAGGATCAAGGTCAACAACCGCAATGTGGTGAAAAACTCCGATGGCGAGCTCGTCGCCATGGGCCGCAACATGCAGATGGTGATCGTCGACTCGAAAGGCCTTGAGCGTGCGAGCTATCGCATCGTCTACGGCGCGAAGTTGCGTGTGGATGAAGGCGCGTCGGTGAAGCGCGGCGATCGTCTCGCCGAGTGGAATCCGAACGCGCTGCCGGTCCTCACCGACACCGACGGCATCGTGAAGTACGAAGATCTCGTTTCCGGCATCTCGGTAAAGGAAGTGGCGGACGAGAAGACCGGCGTCACCAATCGCGTCGTCATCGACACCCGTGGCACGGGTTCGAAGAACCAGGACCTGCGGCCAACGATGGTGATCGTCGACAAGAGCGGCAAGCCAGTGCAGATCGCGGGCGGAGAAGCCCGTTATCCGTTGTCGGTCGATGCCATTCTGTCGGTCGATGAGGGTGCGGACGTGAAAGCGGGCGACGTTCTTGCGCGCATTCCGACGGAAGGCGCCAAAACGCGTGACATTACGGGCGGCTTGCCGCGCGTGGCGGAGCTGTTTGAGGCGCGCAAGCCGAAAGAGTCCGCGGTGCTTGCGGAAATCGATGGCTTCGTCGAGTTCGGCAAGGACTACAAAAACAAGCGGCGCATCGTCATCCGGCCAAAGAACGAGAAGCTGGAACCGTTCGAATTCCTTGTCCCCAAGGGCAAGCATATCGGCGTGCGGGAAGGGGATTATGTGGAGAAGGGCGACTACATCGTCGAAGGCAATCCCAGCCCGCACGATATCCTTCGCATCAAGGGTATCGAGGAGCTGGCCGTCTATCTCGTCAAGGAGATCCAGGACGTCTACCGGCTGCAGGGTGTGAAGATCAACGACAAGCACATCGAGGTGATCGTCCGCCAGATGATGCAGAAGATGGAAGTCACCGATGGTGGCGACACCACGCTTCTGGTCAACGAGCAGATCGATCTTCTGGAATTCCAGGAGGCGAACAAGAAAGCGGTCGATCAGGCGCTCAAGCCGGCGGAAGGGCGTCCGGTTCTGCTCGGCATCACCAAGGCGTCGTTGCAGACACGGTCGGTGTTCTCTGCGGCGTCGTTCCAGGAAACCACCCGTGTCCTCACCGAAGCTGCGGTGCAGGGCAAGGTGGACACCCTGGAAGGCCTCAAGGAGAACGTCATTGTCGGCCGCCTCATTCCGGCCGGCACCGGCGGTGCCGTGGCGCGGCTACGTCATGTGGCAGCCGAACGGGACAAAGCGATCCAGGAGGAAATGGCGAAGCAGCAGCCTCCGCAGCTCGAAGCCCCGCAGGTGGCGGCGGAGTAGCCACTTCGGCGCGTTTGAAATCAGAAGGGCCGCCCGCGAAGCGGCCCATTCTGTTTCTGAAGCCATGCCGCCGGCGAAAATATCCAACGGGGAAAATGAGAGGCAGGGAGGCGAAGCGCGCCCTATATTCCTCTCATGACAACACCAAAGCCATTTTCCTGGGACCGAGCCGAAGCCCGCGCAGGAAAGTTCAACGGGAAGTTCCTGATCGGGGTTCTGACCACGGGCATCTATTGCCTGCCGTCCTGCACTGCGCGGCAGCCGAAAACTCAGAATGTGCGAATCGTCCGCACCGAAGAGGAGGCGAAAGCGCTGGGGCTGCGCGCCTGCAAGCGTTGCCGGCCCGATCTGTTCTATCGCGGGGAAGATGAAGACATTTCGCTGTTCGACGGTTTGGCCGCACGGGTGCGCACTGCGCCGCACGAATTCCCGGACGCGCCGGCGCTCGCCAAAACCGCGGGCGTCAGCCTCACCAAACTCGGCGATCTGTTCCGTGAACACGCACATCTTGCCCCCGCAGCCTGGCTACGGCGCGAACGCGTGCGGACGGCGTCACACCAACTCCTCGAAACATCTGATCGCGTAGTCGAAGTGGGTTATGCCGCTGGTTTCGAAAGCGAGTCCGTATTCCACCGCCAATTTCTCGCGCTAATGCGCATGACGCCCGGTGCCTACCGCGCCATGAATGGCGCGTCCGTCTTTCTGTTGCAACTGCCCGGCGGATATCGCCCGCAGGAAATCCTCGCCTATCACGCCCGCGATCCGGAGAGTCCGACTGAGCGTGTCGAGGTCAGCCGCATCTTCAAGGCGCTACGCACGCCGCAAGGGCCGGTGGTGCTGGAAGTATCGTTCGAGAGTGAAGGCGCGTGGGCCAAGGTGCACGGCATCGACAAGATGAACCGCGCGACAGCGGCGCTACTGCACAATTCCGCTCTCCGCATGCTCGGACTCAACAACGAGGTCACGGCATTCGAGACGCGCATGGCGAAGCACCAGCGGTTTGCGTCGCTGATCGGCAAACGTCGCGGCCTGCGCGTACCGACGATTCCAACGGGCTTCGATGGGCTGTGCTGGGCGATCATCGGTCAGCAGGTGAACGTGAAGTTTGCCGGAGCACTTCGCCGCGAAATCCTGAATCTTGCGGGCGAAAAGATTGGCGATATGCGCACGCACCCAACAGCGGAAAGAGTCGTCGATCTGGGCGCTGCACGATTGTCAAATTTGAGGTACTCGCGCGCCAAGGCAGAGTATCTGATCGGGGCAGCGCGTGAAGTGGCGGAAGGGCGGCTCGACATCGAAGAGTTGCCGGAAACGTCTGCGACCGCAGCGGAGAAGAAACTCACGTCCATTCGCGGCATCGGAAAATGGACGGCGCGATACACCATGCTTCGCGGCGGCTTTGCCGATGCCGCACCGGCCGGCGACAGCGCGCTCGCAACCGTGCTCCAGCGCGTGCACCAGCTCGACGAACGGCCGGATGCGGAACAGGTTGAAACGTTGATGCAGGAATTTGCCCCACATCGCAGCCTTGCAACGATGCATTTGTGGGCCAGCTACAGGGACGCAGGATGAAAAATGAAAAGCGGTACTGGGCGCCGATCAAGTCCAGATTCGGAAATTTCGCAGCCTGGGTGGATGATGAGGGCAGATTGTTGCGCTTCCACCTGCGTGCGAAAGGTGCGGAGAAAGTCGATCCGGGAGCGGAGCGCAACGAGAAGAAGCTCGCGCACGTCCAGCGTCAGGTCACCGAGTATGACAACGGCAAACGGCGCGACTTCGATTTCGAGCTCGCGCCCGATGGCCCGGAATTTCACAAGCAGGTCTGGGCAGCGTTGCTCGAAATCCCGTTTGGTGAAACGGCCAGTTACGGTGCCATCGCGCGCAAGGTGGGGCAGCCGCATGCAGCACGCGCTGTCGGTGCCGCCAATGGTGCCAATCCGATCGCGCTGATCGTCCCGTGCCACCGGGTAATCGGCAGCGACGGCAGTCTCACCGGATATGGTGGCGGTCTGCCGCTGAAACGCGCGCTGCTGGAGCACGAAGCCAAGGTGGCGGGCCGGCCGTTCGATCTGTTCGTCTGATCGGCTTACGAGTGCGCGGGTGAGAGTTGTGCAGGTGCCGTCTGTGTGACCGGAGCAGTGATTGCCTGCGCACCGCCGGTTGCCGCCCATTGTGCGTTGGGAGAGGTGGCGGCTTGCGCGACGAGGGCTGCCAGTTTGGCATCGCCTTGCGGATTGGGCACCAGCGCATGGTCCGAGTGCCATGCCGGCGCAACCAGGGACATGATATCGTCCGCGTTGAGTCCGGAGCCGGTAATAACGACCACCACGTCCTTGATGGGGATTACAGTGATGCGCTGGCCCCCATTGCCATTCGCTTCGAAGTTAGCGGGGCACCCTGCGCGGCCGTTCGGATAAAGCCACATGCCATAGCCGTATTTCACGTTCGCGCTCACATTGGCCTGCGGGCTCAACGCGGCATCCACATAAGAGGCTGGCACCAACTGCCTATCTTCCCACACACCGTGGTGAAGCCAGAGGTAACCAAGCTTTGCCATATCGCGCGGCTGCAACCTGAGATCGGCAAATCCGTGACTGATCCCGTCGCTGTCCGCCGGCCAGTAGATGTGGTGAATTCCCAGCGGCCAGAATAACTCGCGCTGGGCAAAGTCTCCGGCGCTGGTTCCGGTCTTCCGGCTCAGCAGCGCGGAAACCAGTTCCATATTCACTGCGCAGTAGTTGAATTGAGCGCCTGGATCTACCGTCTCCTGCCGGTCGAGCGCAAAGGTCGCCCAATGCGGGCTGCCTTCCATCTGCTGCAGGAAGTTTTGTCCATCCTTGTCGCTGCAATCGAGGCCGGATGTCATGCTCAGCAAGTGCGCGAGCGTGAGATGCGCCTTGCGGGCATCGTTGGAGGACGTTGCGCCCGCTGAGAGGGCGGCCAGCACCGGGGTGTTGAGATCGACGATCTGCTGCTTTCCCTGTGCGATTCCCACAAGAGTCGAAACCACGCTTTTCGTCACCGAAGCGACGTCATGGAGCTGATTGTCGCCGAACGGGCGGAAATACGCGTCCAGCACAATCGAACCGTGCCGCTCGATGAGCAGACTATGCACTGGCAAGTGCTTCCACTGGATCGTCTGGATGACATAGGCCAGCCAATTCGAATCGATTCCTTGCACCTCCGGCGTGGAGGCCCGCCAGCCGTTGGTCGGCCAGAAGGTAACAGGCTTCGGCGCTGGTGGAGGGGGTGGAGGAGGCGGGGTACTCGCACAGGATGCAATCGTCAGGCCGGCAGCGCACAACAACAGGAACCGCGCCGCGGCCGCGCCTACACGCCCCATAAGAACACTCCGACACTTTGGAAGCCGCAGGATCAGCCCCGCATCTAACGGAAATCCTTAAACAATTTTGGCTTATGAGGCAATGAACAAATTTGTGCGCATTTAAACTATTGCAGCACGCTCGCGATCAGGGGACGTCCATACTGACGCGAAGCCCGACGCGCGCGCGTTCGGCGTCCGTCAGGAAGCCGTTGGCCACCGCACCTTGCTCGCCCGTATGGTCGCTCGACCAGGGCATCTGGAACTGAACCCCTAGATCAATGACGAACGGCGCGGCGACATAGGAAATTGTCGGCCCCAGATAGTAGGCGTTGGTCGAGACGTGCGAATTGCCAAACAGGCCGTCGAAATCGTTCTCGTTGTTGAACTCGCCGCCGATCGAGAATTCCGGTGTGATGTTGTAGGCGGCGCCGGCGAAGAACTCGATCGCGCTACCCTTGTTCCACTCGCCGTACTCACGCTCCCAGACATTCTCGAAATTGAGGTTGGCGGCCAGCCGCAGCGTGTCGTTGAAGAAGTTCTTCTGCAGCAGTATCTTGCCTTCGAGTTCCCGCGTGTTGTCACCGTACGTGGGCTCAAAATACACCGCCAGCCCGAATGGATCGAAATAGGGATTCAGCAGCCGATAGATCACCTCCCCGGATACGCTGCTCGCGTTGAATGTCTCGTCCGGCCCAGTCGGCGGGTGCGGCGCGCTTCGTTCCCACTCGTAATTGAAATAGCCGGAAACCTGCAGATCATCGGTGATGCCGTATTCGATCTCCGTGCGGGACAACCAGCCATTGTAGGCCTGATGCGGCTTTTGGTGCGACCAGTATAGCGACTGCTCAATCTCTTTCTCATATTGGGTATCAATATCGGTGGTGTAGAGCGTAATGAACGGCTGATCGTCGGCCTTAAGTGGGGTGATCACGGCTGCGGCGAACAGTAGTCCCAAGCCTAGTTTCCGATTCAGCGGCACGTGATACATCCCTCACTGGTGCCGCCACCCTGATCCAATGGATCGGCATACGTCAATGAGAATTAGTCGCAACAAGGTGTCGCAGATCAGCATTTTTGTTGCGAGACGTCTCAGCTATTGGTTTTTGCAGCAGCGAAATATCGTGTCCTAAAGTCCTTGACCCACCTAAGTCGCACTTTTATATAGCCGCACTCCATAGGCAGGCCGTCCGCCGAATTTTGGCTGGGAAACGCTGCCGGGAAGCTAGTTAAGAAGGTTCAGCGTGCGTGACCTGGGGTTTACCCTCGGTCCTCCGCGAGCTGGGGCAGCCCGAAAGGGCGGTGCCCCAATTTGTTTTGTGCCGCGCGAGCGGTGATGTCGAACGGAAAGCAGAATGCCAACGATCAACCAGTTGATCAGAAAGCCGCGTGGCGAAAAGCCAAAGCGCAACAAGGTTCCAGCTCTGCAGGGCAGTCCGCAAAAGCGCGGCGTCTGCACGCGCGTCTACACCACGACGCCGAAGAAGCCGAACTCCGCATTACGCAAAGTCGCGAAGGTGCGCCTCACCGGCAAGGGCGGCTACGAAGTTGTGAGCTATATCCCCGGCGAAGGCCACAATCTGCAGGAACACTCGGTGGTGCTGATCCGCGGTGGCCGCGTGAAGGATCTTCCGGGTGTTCGCTACCACATCATTCGCGGCGTACTCGACACGCAGGGCGTAAAGGATCGCAAGAAGCGCCGTTCGCTGTATGGCGCCAAGCGTCCGAAGTGATCTGAGCGAAGCGAGAGGAAGAAAACATGGCCCGCCGCCGCCGCGCAGAACGACGCGAAATCAACCCGGATGCCAAGTACGGCGATCTGGTGCTCGCCAAATTCATGAACAGCCTCATGTATGACGGCAAGAAGTCCGCCGCCGAAGGTATCGTGTACGGCGCGTTCGACACGATCCAGCAGAAAACAAAGCAGGACCCGCTGCAGGTGTTCCACGAAGCACTGCGCAATGTCAGCCCAGCACTCGAAGTGAGATCGCGGCGTGTCGGTGGCGCCACGTATCAGGTACCGGTGGAAGTGCGTCAGGACAGAAGCCGCGCGCTTGCCATCCGCTGGATCATCAACGCCGCGCGCGCACGAAACGAACCGACCATGACCGGCCGGCTCTCCGGCGAATTGCAGGATGCCTCCAACAACCGTGGCAGCGCAGTGAAGAAACGTGAAGACACGCACAAAATGGCCGACGCCAACCGCGCCTTCTCGCACTACCGCTGGTAATCAGAGTTTTGAGTTAAGAGAAAATGCCCCGTACGACACCGCTCGATCGCTACAGAAACATCGGCATTGCCGCGCATATCGATGCCGGCAAGACGACGACGACCGAGCGCATCCTTTATTACACCGGCAAGAGTCACAAGATCGGCGAAGTGCATGATGGCGCGGCCACCATGGACTTTATGGAACAGGAGCAGGAACGCGGTATCACTATCACGTCCGCGGCGACAACCTGCTTCTGGAACGATCACCGAATCAACATCATCGATACGCCCGGCCACGTGGACTTCACCATCGAAGTCGAGCGTTCGATGCGCGTGCTCGATGGCGCAGTGGCTGTGTTCGACGCGGTCGCCGGCGTCGAGCCGCAGTCTGAAACCGTTTGGCGTCAGGCGGACAAGTACGAAGTGCCGCGCATCTGCTTCGTCAATAAGATGGACCGTATGGGCGCGAACTTCCTGCGCTGCGTCGAAATGATGGTCGATCGCCTCGGTACCACGCCGCTGGTGCTGCAACTGCCCATCGGTGCGGAAGCCGATTTCAAAGGTATCGTCGATCTGGTCCGCATGAAGGCGCTGATCTGGCGCGAAGAGCAGCTGGGCGCTCGCTTCGACGAGGTAGAAATCCCGGACGAGCTGCGCGACCAAGCCGGGGAATATCACACCAAACTTGTCGAGTTGGCGGTCGAGCAGGACGAGAAGCTGCTCGAAGCCTATCTTGATGGTCACGCGCCGAGCGTAGACGATCTGAAGCGCTGCATTCGTAAGGGCACTACAAGCTTCAGCTTCGTGCCGGTTCTGTGCGGCTCTGCATTCAAGAACAAAGGCGTGCAACCGCTGCTTGATGCCGTGATCGATTACCTGCCGTCGCCGCTGGATATTCCCGCGGTGAAAGGTATCGATCCCAAGGGCAATGAAGTTGAGCGTCCGGCGGATGACAAGGCGCCGTTCGCCGGTCTGGCGTTCAAGATCATGGACGACCCGTTCGTCGGCTCCATTACTTTCGTGCGTATCTATTCGGGCACGCTGCAGTCCGGAACGGGCGTGCTGAACTCGGTGAAAGACAGAACTGAGCGCGTCGGGCGCATGCTGCTGATGCATGCGAACAGCCGTGAAGACATCAAGGAAGCCTATGCCGGTGACATTGTGGCGCTGGCGAGCCTCAAGATTTCCACCACGGGCGAAACGCTGTGCGATCCCAATAATCCGGTGATCCTGGAGCGCATGGAATTTCCCGACCCTGTGATCGAGGTCGCGGTCGAGCCGAAGACGAAGGCCGATCAGGAAAAGATGGGCGTTGCCCTTAACCGTCTCGCACAGGAGGATCCGTCTTTCCGTGTGTCCAGCGACATGGAATCCGGTCAGACCATTCTGAAGGGGATGGGCGAGCTTCATCTCGAAATCAAAATCGACATCCTGAGGCGCACCTACAAGGTCGATGCCAATGTGGGCGCGCCGCAGGTTGCCTATCGTGAGACGTTGGCGAAGCCCGTCTCCATCAAATACACGCACAAGAAACAGACCGGCGGTTCCGGCCAGTTCGCGGAAGTATCCATCGATTTCGAACCGTTGCCGCCGGGCTCCGGATTCGTCTTTGAGAACGACGTGGTTGGCGGTTCCATCCCGAAGGAATTCATCCCTTCGGTGGAAAAGGGCATCAGAAATCAGAAGGAAAGCGGTTTGATCGCAGGCTTTCCGGTCATCGATTTCAAGGCAACCCTGACGGACGGCAAATACCACGAGGTGGACTCAAACGCGCTGACCTTCGACATCGCGGCGCGCGCTGCCTTCCGCGAGCTTGCCGAGAAGCGGGCTGCGAAATTGCTCGAGCCGATCATGAAGGTTGAGGTGGTAACGCCGGAGGATTACTTCGGCAGCGTCATCGGCGACCTCAATTCGCGCCGTGGCCAGGTGCAGGGTACCGACGCCCGCGGCAATGCGCAGATCGTCACGGCGATGGTGCCGCTCGCCAACATGTTCGGCTACATCAACACGCTCAGGTCGATGTCGCAGGGCCGCGCCCAGTACACCATGCAATTCGACCACTATGAGCAGGTCCCGCAAGCGATCGCGGACGAGATCGTGAAGAAGAACGGCTAATTACTAGGCTACGGAGATATCGAAAATGGGCAAGGCAAAATTCGAGCGGAACAAGCCGCACTGCAACATCGGCACCATTGGTCACGTGGACCATGGTAAAACGTCGCTCACCGCGGCGATTACCAAGGTTCTGGCCGAAAGCGGTAAAGCGAATTACACAGCCTATGACCAGATCGACAAGGCGCCGGAAGAGAAGGCGCGCGGCATCACCATTTCCACCGCCCATGTGGAATACGAGACCGACAATCGCCATTACGCGCACGTCGATTGCCCCGGCCATGCCGACTATGTGAAGAACATGATCACCGGTGCGGCACAAATGGACGGCGCCATTCTCGTGGTCTCTGCCGCCGACGGC
Source organism: Rhizomicrobium sp. (assembly GCA_036269195.1). Lineage (GTDB taxonomy): Bacteria > Pseudomonadota > Alphaproteobacteria > Micropepsales > Micropepsaceae > Rhizomicrobium. The sequence goes on along the minus strand of DATASO010000012.1, from coordinate 179,383 downwards.
CCAATGCCGCAGACCCGCGAGCACATTCTGCTCGCCAGACAGGTCGGCGTGCCGGCGCTCGTCGTCTACATGAACAAGGTGGACATGGTGGACGATCCCGAGCTGCTCGATCTGGTGGAGCTCGAAGTTCGCGAGCTGTTGTCGTCCTATGAATTTCCCGGCGATAAGATCCCGATCGTCCGCGGCTCCGCGCTGATGGCGCTGGAAGACAAGGAGCCGAAGATGGGCCACGACTCCATCATGGAGTTGATGAAGGCGGTCGACGAAAACATCCCGCAGCCAGAGCGTCCGATCGATCAGCCGTTCATGATGGCGATTGAAGACGTGTTCTCGATTTCCGGTCGCGGCACAGTGGTAACCGGCCGTATCGACCGCGGCATCGTTAAGGTCGGCGAGACGGTGGAAATCGTCGGCATTCGTCCGACCGTTTCCACGACAGTCACGGGCGTGGAAATGTTCCGCAAGCTGCTCGATCAGGGCCAGGCGGGTGACAACGTGGGTTGCCTGCTGCGCGGTATTGACCGTGAAGGCGTGGAGCGCGGGCAGGTGCTGGCGAAGCCCGGCTCGATCACCCCGCACACCAATTTCGCGGCTGAGGTGTACGTGCTGACGAAGGAAGAAGGCGGCCGTCACACGCCGTTCTTCACCAACTATCGTCCGCAGTTCTATTTCCGTACCACGGACGTGACCGGCATCGTGAAGCTGCCGGAAGGCACCGAAATGGTGATGCCGGGCGATAATGTGTCGATCGAAGTCGAACTGATCGTGCCGATCGCGATGGAAGAGAAGCTGCGCTTCGCCATCCGCGAAGGCGGCCGCACGGTGGGCTCCGGCGTCGTCGCCAAGATCCTGAAATAAGCCGCGCGCGGCTCAAGAGAAGCGGTGAAGGAAGAATAACATGCAAGGTCAGAACATCCGGATCAGGCTGAAAGCCTTCGATCACCGCATTCTTGACAATTCGACGCGCGAGATCGTCAACACGGCGAAACGCACCGGCGCCCAGATTCGCGGACCTATTCCGCTGCCGACCGGAATCGAGCGCTTTACGGTGAACCGCTCTCCGCACGTCGACAAGAAAAGCCGCGAGCAATTCGAAATCCGGACGCACAAGCGTCTGCTCGACATCATCGATCCCACCCCGCAGACGGTCGACGCTTTGATGAAGCTCGACCTTGCGGCGGGCGTTGACGTCGAGATCAAGCTTTAAGGAGTAACAGCGCGATGCGCACTGGCGTCATCACGCAGAAGGTCGGCATGACTCGCCTCTTTTTAGAGGACGGCCGGCATGTGCCTGTCACGGTCCTGAAGCTCGACGGCTGCCAGGTTACGGGAACACGCACGGACGAGCGCGACGGCTACACGGCCGTGCAGCTCGGCATTGGATCGATCAAGACGAAGCGGTTGACGAAAGCCGATCGTGGGCGGTTCGCCAAGGTGGAAGTCGAGCCGAAGCGCAAGCTGGTCGAGTTCCGGGTGGATGGCGACAAGCTGCTCGATGTCGGCGACACGGTGCAGGCCGATCATTTCGTGCCCGGCCAGCGGGTAGATGTCACGGGCATCACCATCGGCCGCGGTTTCACCGGCGCGATGAAGCGGTGGAATTTCCGCGGCCTCGAAGCTTCGCATGGCGTGTCGATCTCGCACCGCTCATTAGGCGGCACGGGCGGCCGCCAAGATCCCGGCAAGACCTTCAAGAACAAGAAGATGCATGGTCACTACGGCACCGATCGCGTGACCACGCAAAATCTTGAAGTGGCGAAGGTGGATGTCGAGCGCGGGCTGATCATGATCAAGGGCGCCGTGCCGGGTTCCAAGGGGGGCTGGGTCATGGTGCGCGATGCCGTGAAGCGGGCGCTACCGAAGGACGCCAAGATGCCCGGCTCGGTGAAGAAGGCCGACAAGGTCAATGGCAGTGCTGCGCCGGCGGCCGAAGCCGCTCCTGAAGCGCAAGGCGAGGGCTGAGTTATGAAAGCAAAAGTCCTCAATCTCGATAACAAGGATGCCGGCGAAATCGAGCTCGTCGATTCCATTTACGGTCTGGAACCGCGTATCGATCTCATTCAGCGGGTGGTGGAATGGCAGCGCGCCAAGCGCCGCGCGGGCACCCACAAGGTTCTGACTCGCGGTGAAATCAATCGCACGAAACACAGAGTCGGGAAGCAGAAGGGTGGCGGTACGGCCCGTCACGGCGCGCGCTCCGCACCGTTGTTTGTGGGCGGCGCCAAAGCCATGGGCCCTGTCAACCACAGCCATGAATTCGATCTGCCGAAAAAGGTGAAAGCGCTCGGCCTGAAGCACGCGCTCTCCGCCAAAGCGAAGAATGGCGGTATTGTCGTGATCGAAGACGCCAAGGCCTCTGCCGTTAAAACGAAAGATCTCGCGCAGCGCTTCGATAAGCTTGGCGTGGCGAAAGCGCTGATTGTCGACGGCGAGTTCGACGATAACTTCGCGCTCAGCGCCCGCAACATCAATCACGTGTCGCTGCTGCCGGCCAAAGGTCTCAACGTCTATGACATCATGCGCAGCGACCAGCTGGTGCTGACCAAAGCGGCGGTGCAGGCCATCGAGGAGCGTCTGTCATGAGCAATTACGACGTCATTCTCTCGCCGGTCATCACCGAAAAGGCGACCAAGCTCACCGAAACCAATCAGGTTGTGTTCCGCGTCGCGCTCGACGCGACGAAGCCCAAGATCGCAAAGGCGGTCGAGGATCTGTTCAAGGTCAAGGTGACGGGCGTGAACACTGTACGCGTGAAAGGCAAAACCAAAGCGTTTCGCGGCAAGCCGTACAAGCGCAGCGACTACAAAAAAGCGATCGTGACCCTCGCCGAGGGCCAGCAGATCGACATCACCACGGGACTGTAAGATGGCGCTCAAGCAATACCGCCCGATGACGAACGCCCAGCGCCAGCTGGTGCTGATCGACCGCACGGGCTTGCATAAGGGCGGTCCGGTCAAATCGCTGACCGAAGGCCAGCATCGCCACGGCGGGCGCAACAATACCGGTCGCATTACCGTGCGCTGGCAGGGTGGCGGTCACAAGCAGCGCTACCGTCTGGTGGATTTCAAGCGCCGCAAGTTCGATCTACCGGCGACAGTTGAGCGGTTGGAATACGATCCCAATCGCACCGCCTTCATCGCCCTCATCAAGTACAAGGATGGCGAGCTCGCCTACATCCTGGCGCCGCAGCGCCTTGCGCAAGGCGACACCGTCATTTCCGGCGACAAGGTGGACGTGAAGCCCGGCAACGCGATGCCGCTTGGCGCCATGCCGGTGGGCACCATCGTGCACAATATCGAGCTGAAGCCTGGCAAGGGTGGACAGATCGCGCGCTCCGCGGGGACGTATGCACAGTACCTCGGCCGTGACCAGGGTTACGCAACGATGCGTTTGCATTCGGGCGAAGTGCGCCGCGTGCCGCTCACCTGTATGGCAACGGTGGGCGCGGTCAGCAACCCGGATCACATGAATGAGGTGTTATCCAAGGCGGGACGCAATGTATGGAAGGGCAAGCGTCCGCATGTTCGCGGCACAGCGATGAACCCGATCGATCACCCGCATGGCGGCGGTGAAGGCCGCACCAAAGGCGGCCGTCATCCGGTGACGCCGTGGGGCAAGCCGACGAAGGGTGCCAAGACCCGCAAGAACAAGCAGACGACGAAATACATCGTGCGCTCGCGGCACGGAAAGCTGATGCAAGGGTAAGATATGGCTCGTTCGGTTTGGAAAGGCCCGTTTGTCGATGGCTATCTGCTGAAGAAGGCAGAAGCGACGCGCGGCACCGGCCGCAAGGAAGTGATCAGGACCTGGTCGCGGCGCTCGACCATCCTGCCGCAATTCGTGGGACTTACCTTTGGCGTCTATAACGGCAAGAAGCACATTCCGGTGCTGGTGACCGAAGACATGGTGGGCCACAAGCTGGGCGAGTTCTCGCCCACGCGCACCTTCTACGGCCACTCCGGCGACAAGAAAGCGAAGAGAGCGGAATAATGGGCAAGGAAGCACGCGCGCGCGTTCTCCCCGATAACGAGGCGAAAGCCATCGGCACGAACATTCGCACTTCGCCCCGCAAGCTCAATCTTGTGGCGCAGTCGATCCGCGGCAAAAGCGCGGAGGCGGCGCTGAACGAGCTCACCTTCTCGCCGAAGCGGGTGGCCGGGCAGGTGAAGAAGGTGCTGCAGTCGGCCATCGCCAATGCCGAGAACAATCACGATCTTGACGTCGACGATCTGTTCGTGAAGGAAGCGAGCGTCGGCAAGAACATGGTGCTGAAGCGCTTCCATGCGCGCGCCCGTGGCCGCGGTGCCCGGATCGAGAAGCCATTCGCGCAGGTGACGATTATCGTCGAAGAGAAGCGCGAGAAGGCGCCGGCGAAGAAGGCCGCGCCCAAAGGAAAGTCGGGCGGCAAAAGCAAGGGCGCCGCAGCGAAATCAGAAAACAGCAAACCGGCTGCAAAGAAAGCGCCGGCAAAGAAAAGATCCGCGAGCCCTGAGGCCGCAAGGGAGAATGCCTGATGGGTCAGAAGGTTAATCCGGTCGGCCTGCGTCTGGGCATCAACCGTACCTGGGATTCCCGCTGGTACGCCGGGAAGAAGGAATACGGGCGGCTGCTGCAGGAAGACATCAAAATTCGCAATCACCTTACGGAACGCCTGAAGCAGGCGGGCGTCAGCCGCGTGGTGATCGAGCGGCCGCACAAGAAGTGCCGCATTACCATTCACTCGGCACGGCCTGGCGTGGTGATCGGCAAGAAGGGCGCCGACATCGAGAAGCTGAAGAACGAAGTTCAGAAGTTCACCAAAGACGAAGTGCATCTGAACATCGTGGAAATCCGCAAGCCTGAGATCGACGCCAAGCTGGTGGCCGAGAACATTGCGCAGCAGCTGGAGCGCCGCGTGGCATTCCGCCGGGTGATGAAGCGGGCGGTGCAGTCCGCCATGCGTCTTGGCGCGCAGGGCATCCGCATCAATTGCGGCGGCCGGCTGGGCGGGGCGGAAATCGCTCGCACGGAATGGTACCGCGAAGGGCGAGTGCCCTTGCACACGCTGCGTGCCGATGTCGATTACGGCACGGCCACGGCGAAAACGACTTACGGCACCTGCGGTGTCAAGGTCTGGGTGTTCAAGGGCGAGATCATGGAGCACGACCCCATGGCCGTCGAAAAGCGCCAGGCGGAACTTGCAGCTGGTCATCAGCAGCAGCGTCCGGCGGCAGCGCAGTAACGGGCAACGATCATGCTTCAACCGAAACGCACCAAATTCAGAAAGCAGCACAAGGGCCGCATTCATGGCGCCGCCAAGGGCGGCACCAGGCTCAATTTTGGCGAATACGGCCTGAAGACGACAGAGCCGGAGCGCATCACGGCGCGCGAAATCGAAGCGGCGCGGCGCGCCATCACACGCCACATGAAGCGCGCCGGCCGGGTTTGGATTCGCGTGTTTCCGGATGTGCCCGTGTCGAAGAAGCCCGCGGAAGTTCGCATGGGTTCGGGCAAGGGCGCGCCGGAATTCTGGGTGGCGAAGGTGAAGCCTGGACGCATCCTGTTTGAGATCGACGGGGTCGATGCCGAAACGGCGAAAGAGTCCATGCGGTTGGGTGCGGCGAAGCTCTCGGTCGCCACAAAATTCGTGGCGCGGGCGCACACCTAGGAAGCAGGCGATGGCAAAGGCGAAGAACACAGTCGAAGATTTCCGCGCCAGTTCGGCGGATCAGTTGGGCGATCAGCTGTCGAAGCTGAAGAAGGAGCAGTTCAACCTGCGCTTTCAGCGTGCCAACGGCCAGCTCGAGAAGACGAGCCGCGTGCGCGTAGTCCGCAAGCAGATCGCGCGAATCATGACGGTAATGAGCGAACAGCGCCGGAAGGCCGGCTGAAGAAGGACGAAGAGATGCCCAAGCGCGTGTTGCAAGGCGTCGTGGTGAGCGACAAGAATGCCAAGACGGTGGTGGTGAATGTGGAGCGCCGCTTCATCCATCCCGTGCTCGGCAAAACTGTGCGCCGCTCGAAGAAATACCATGCCCATGATGAGCAGGGGCAGGCGAAGGCGGGCGATACCGTTCGCATCCGTGAGTGCCGGCCGGTTTCCAAGTTGAAGACTTGGGAAGTCGTCGAGCGCGTAGGGAAATAAGGCCGGAAGGCATCGGGAGCTGAGATCATGATTCAAATGTCGACGGAATTGGACGTCGCCGACAACTCCGGTGCCCGCCGCGTGATGTGCATCAAGGTGATCGGCGGATCGCGCCGCCGTTACGCCGCCGTGGGTGACACGATCGTGGTGAGCGTGAAAGAAGCGATTCCGCGCGGCCGGGTGAAGAAGGGTGAAGTGCTGAAGGCGGTGGTGGTGCGCACCGCGCATGGCGTGCGCCGCCCGGACGGCAGTCTGATCCGCTTCGACAGCAACGCCGCTGTGCTGGTCAACAATCAGAACGAACCGATCGGCACCCGCATCTTTGGACCGGTCACGCGTGAGCTGCGCTCGAAGAACCATATGAAGATCATCTCGCTTGCGCCGGAGGTGCTGTGATGGCGGCGAAAGCAAAGAAGACCGCGAAAGCCGAACGGCAGCCGGAGAAAATCCGGGGCATTGGCGCCCGCATCAAGAAGGGCGACCGGGTGATTGTCATCAGCGGCCGCGACAAGGGTCGTAAAGGCGAAATTCTGAAAGTGATGCCGCAGGAAGATCGCGCGCTGGTGTCCGGCGTGAACATGGTGAAGCGTCATCAGAAGCAGACCGCGCGGGTGCAGGGCGGCATCGTTAACCGGGAAGCAGCTGTGCATCTGTCCAACATTGCGCATGTCGATCCGAAAACCGGCGGCCCGACGCGTATTGGATTCAAGCTATTGGGCGATGGCCGGAAGGTGCGCTTCGCCAAAAAGTCCGGTGAGGTGATCGATGTCTGACAAGGGACAGAAGGGCAAAGGGCCGGCGAAGGGGCAACCCACGGGGCAGCGGGGCGATCCGCGCGAACTCGCCAAAGCGGAGAAAAAGGCTGCGAAGCGCGAGAACAAGTCCGCCGGCACGCAGGTGGCCGTGGGAGAAACCGCGCAGGATCCGAATTATGTGCCTCGCTTCAAGCAACGCTACAACGAAGTCATGCGGCCGCAGCTGATGAAGGAGTTCGGCTACAAAAACATCATGCAGGTGCCGAAGATCAACAAGATCGTACTGAACATCGGTGCGGGCGAGGCGGCGTCGGACAGCAAGAAGATTCAGCAGGCACAGAACGATCTCACGGCCATTGCCGGCCAGAAGGCTGTCGTCACGCGCGCCAAGAAGGCCATCGCGACCTTCAAGATCCGCAAGGATCTTCCCATCGGCGTGAAGGTTACCTTGCGCAAAGATCGTATGTATGAGTTCCTGGACCGTTTGATCACCACGGCGATGCCTCGCATCCGCGACTTCCGCGGACTGAACGGCAAGAGCTTCGATGGCCGCGGCAACTATGCCTTGGGTCTCAAGGAGCACATGGTTTTTGTCGAAATCGATTACGACAAGACGGAAACCGTGTGGGGCATGGACATCATTATCAATACCTCTGCGAAGACCGATGCTGAAGCGAAGGCGCTTCTCAAGGGCTTCCAGTTCCCCTTCATGAATTAACGGGCGAATCCGAATGGCGAAGACAAGTCAGATCAACCGCAATGCGAAGCGCGAGAAAATGGTGGCGCAGTATGCTGCCAAGCGGAAGGCGCTGAAGGCGCTCACCGAGAATATGTCGCTGCCGCCGGAGGAGCGCTTTGCCGCGCATCTCAAGCTCGCAAAGCTGCCGCGCAACTCGTCCAAGACGCGTATTCACCACCGTTGCGAGTTGACCGGGCGGGCAAGAGGTTATTACCGCAAGGCAAAACTGTCGCGCATCATGCTCCGTGATCTGTCGAACTGGGGACAGGTGCCGGGCATGACGAAGGCCAGCTGGTAGAGGAAGAGGATATGGCGATCACAGATCCAATCGGCGATCTTCTGGCGCGCATCCGCAACGGCCAGATGCGCGGCACGGCGAAGGTCAAGAGTCCGGCATCCAAGCTGCGCGTGCGCGTACTCGATGTGCTCCAGGCCGAAGGTTTCATTCGCGGCTATGCGGAAGTCGAGTTCAAAGGCGGCCTGAAGGAGCTCGAGATCGAGCTCAAATATCATGAAGGCCGTCCCGTCATTCGCGAATTGAAGCGCGTGTCCACGCCTGGGCGCCGCGTGTATGCCGGCGCGAAGGAATTGCGTCCGCATCGCCAGGGGCTGGGCCTTTCGATCGTCTCCACACCGCAGGGCGTCATGACCGATGTGTCCGCGCGCGAAAAGAATGTGGGCGGCGAAGTTCTCTGCCGGATCTTTTAGGCGAGGAGAGAAGAAAAATGTCACGTATCGGCAAAAAGCCGGTTCCTCTGCCGAAGGGCGTCATCGCCGATATCGACGGCAAGACCGTGAAGGTGAAAGGCCCCAAGGGCGAGCTGTCGCTAAAGCTGGTGGACGAGGTCAGTGCGTCTGTCGGCGAAGATGGCATCACGGTCAGCCCGCGCGAAGGCGCGGAGCGCGGCCGTCAGATGTGGGGCTTGTCGCGCACGCTGGTGAATAACCTGGTCGTTGGCGTTACGCAGGGTTTCAGCCAGCGGATGGAGATCAACGGCGTTGGTTATCGCGCGGCGGTGCAGGGCAAGAATTTGAACCTGCAGCTCGGCTTCAGCCATGATGTGAGCTATCCCATTCCGGCGGGCATCAATATCGTGGCGGAAAAACCGACGGCACTGACCATTTCCGGCATGGACAAGCAGCTGGTGGGGCAGGTGGCAGCGGAAATTCGCAGCTATCGTCCGCCGGAGCCCTACAAGGGCAAAGGTGTCAAATATGCGGAAGAACATGTCCGCCGCAAGGAAGGCAAGAAGAAGTAAGCGCCATGACGAGCAAACTCTTCAACCGCCGCAGGAGCCGCACGCGCTATCGCATCGCGCAGACGGCGGAGCGCCCACGGCTTTCCATCTTTCGTTCTGGCCGGCACATCTATGCGCAGGTGATAGATGACCGCGCGGGTGCCACCCTGGCGGCTGCTTCCAGTAATGAAAAGGAAGGCAAGGCTGCCAAGACCTGGAATTTGGACGCGGCAAAGTCAGTCGGGCAAAAGATTGCCGAACGCGCCGCTGCGAAAGGCGTAAAGCAGGTCGTGTTCGATCGCGGCGGCTACATTTATCATGGGCGTATAAAGGCGCTCGCAGACGCGGCCCGCGAAGGCGGCCTCGAGTTTTGATGAAGGATCACTGAATGGCGCGGGAAGAAGGCAGGCGGCGCAGGGACGACCGCGAAGAACGCGATAACGAGTTCATCGACAAGCTCGTCCACATCAATCGCGTCGCCAAAGTGGTGAAGGGCGGCCGCCGTTTCGGTTTCGCTGCACTTGTCGTGGTTGGCGATCAGCGCGGCCGCGTGGGCTTCGGTCACGGCAAGGCGCGTGAAGTGCCGGAAGCCATTCGCAAGGCAACGGATGAGGCGAAAAAGACGCTGATCCGCGTGCCATTGAAGGACGGCCGCACACTGCATCATGAGGGCCGCGGCCATCACGGAGCGGGCAAGGTGCTGGTACGCCCCGCGCCGGCTGGAACCGGCATCATCGCCGGCGGTCCGATGCGGGCTGTGTTTGAAGCGTTGGGTGTTGGTGATGTCGTGGCGAAGTCGCTCGGCACCTCCAACCCGTACAACATGGTGCGTGCAACGTTCGATGCATTGAAGTGGCAGCAGTCCCCACGCATGGTGGCACAGCGCCGCGGCCGCAGCGTGAGCGAAATCATCGCGCGTCGCGAAGGCAACAAGGGCGAGCAGGCAAGCGCGTCCTGAAGGAATTGATCGATGGCTGAGAACAAGAAAACAGTAACCGTACGCCAGCTCCGCAGCGCCAACCGCAAGCCGGAAGTGCAGGCGGCGACGTTGCGTGGACTGGGTCTCGGAAAGATCCGTCGCGAACGTACGCTGGAAGACACGCCCGCGGTCCGTGGCATGATCCGCGCGGTAAAGCATCTGGTTGAAGTCGTCGGCGAGAAATAGGGATTGGATGGCAGGGGTGCGCTACGCTGCCCGGCCATGACGAGGTTACAATGAAGCTCAACGAAATCCGCAACAATCCCGGCGCGCACAAGCGCAAGCTGAAGGTCGGCCGTGGCTCGTCCTCTGGCCTCGGCAAGACATCCGGCCGTGGTGTGAAGGGCGCCAAGGCCCGCACCGGCACGAAAGTGTACGGCTTCGAAGGCGGCCAGATGCCGCTCCACATGCGCATGCCGAAGCGCGGCTTCAACAACATTTTCGCCAATGATTTTGCGGAAGTGAATCTCGGCCGCATCCAGAAAGCGATCGACGATAAGAAGCTCGATGCCGGCCAGAAGATCACCGGTGAAACGCTCAAGGCCGCCGGCCTGGTGAAGCGCAGCCGCGATGGCGTCCGCGTGCTGGGCGATGGAAAGTTCTCGGCAAAGATCGAGCTCGAAGTTGCCGGTGCCAGCGCCGGCGCGCGCGAAGCCATCGAGAAGGCCGGGGGGACCGTCACAACCACGTTCACAAAGCGCGTCAACATGAACAAGAAGGGCGAGGCCGGCAAACGCCTGCAGCGCCGCCAGAAATCCGCCGAGAAGCGGGCGATGCGCGCCGCGGATGCGAGCGCGACAGCGTAACGGCTTCTTTAATCCGGCGCGGCAACCCCATCTTGGGCGGAGCGCCCGGTCAGGAGTGAAGAATGCCTTCGGCAGCCGAACAGTTAGCCGCCAATTTCAATTTCAATTCGCTCGCCAAGGCGACGGAGCTGCGGCAGCGCATTCTATTCACCGTGGTCGTACTGATCGTCGCCCGGCTTGGCACCTACATCCCCATGCCAGGGATCGATCCGTCGGAACTCGCCCACCAATTGGCCCAACAGAAGGGCGGATTGCTCGATGTTTTCAACGTGCTCGCCGGCGGGGCCGTGCAGCGCATGGCGATCTTCGCCCTCGGCATCATGCCGTACATCTCCGCCTCGATCATCATGCAGCTGATGACGACGGTGTTTCCGGAGCTGGAAGCCCTGAAGAAGGAGGGCGAGGCCGGCCGGAAAGTCATGAACCAGTACACCCGCTACGGGACCGTGGGCCTCGCCGCGTTGCAGGCCTACGGCATCGCCATTGGCCTCGAACACTGGGGCAATGTGGTGATCGACCCAGGTTGGTTCTTCCGGATTTCGACCGTAATTACCCTGACCGGCGGCACGATCCTGCTGATGTGGCTGGGCGAGCAGATCACGGCCCGAGGCGTCGGGAACGGCATTTCGCTCATCATCTTCATCGGCATCGTGGCGCGGTTCCCCAGCTATATCGCCCAGGGCTTCGAGGCGGGCCGCACCGGCGAGCTGCCGCCGTTGGTGATGATCGGCGCGCTTGTCGGCATCGTGGCGCTCATCACCTTCATCGTGTTCATGGAACGGGCGCAGCGCCGGCTACTGGTTCAATATCCGAAGCGCCAGGTCGGTCAGCGGATGTTCGGGGGCGAATCCTCGCACTTGCCTTTGAAGATCAACGTGTCCGGCGTGATTCCACCGATTTTTGCTTCGTCCATCCTGCTGATGCCGTCAACGGTGGCACAGTTCAATTCGCAGAACATTCCGGACTGGCTGGCGACTATTGTGGCCTACATTAGCCACGGCTCTGTGCTGTATCTTGTGCTTTACGCTGCGATGATCCTCTTCTTCGCGTTCTTCTATACCTCGATCATCTTCAACCCCGAGGAAACGGCGGAGAACCTGAAGAAGTACGGCGGCTTCATCCCCGGCATTCGGCCCGGCAAGAAAACGGCCGAGTACATCGACTATGTGCTGACACGCATCACAGTGGTTGGCGGCATCTATTTGGCAGTTGTGTGCCTTATTCCGGAATACATCATTTACAAGTACAGCCTGCCGTTCGCGTTGGGTGGCACTTCCATCCTGATTGTCGTCAGCGTCATGATGGATACCGTGGCGCAGATTCAGAGCCATCTGATCGCCCAGCAGTATGAAGGCCTGATCAAACGGTCACGGCTACGCGGGCCGCGGCGTTGAACCTCGTCCTGTTCGGGCCGCCGGGGGCCGGCAAGGGTACGCAAGCGAAGATTCTCACCGAGCAGCGCGGGCTGCCGCAACTTTCGACCGGGGACATGTTGCGCGCCGCTATTGCCGCCGGAACGGAACTCGGCCGCAACGCCAAGGCAATCATGGATCGAGGCGACCTGGTTTCGGACGAGATCGTCGTTGGCATCATTGCCGAGCGCCTGAGCGAGCCGGACTGTTTGAGGGGCGCCATTTTCGACGGGTTCCCGCGCACCATCGCGCAGGCCGAAGCCTTGGATCGGCTGCTGGAGAGCCGTGGAACCCGGATCGACCTCGCCATCGAACTCAAGGTCAATGACGAGGCACTGATCGCGCGCTCCGCCAACCGGGTCAAGGAAATGATCGCCGCCGGGCAAACGCCGCGCGCGGATGACAGGCCGGAAACCCTCCGCAACCGTCTGGACGTTTACTACAAGAACACCGCGCCGCTGATCGCGTACTATCGCAATCAGGGCAAACTGAAGACCGTGGATGGCATGGCGCCGATCCCGGCGGTGGCCAACTCGATTGCCGCTCTGCTTGACGGAGTCGCTTGAAGTTTCGCCGCCAGGGAATCATCCTCGCGCCGTCGCCAGATTCGTGAGTGATGCGTAAGACCTTTTCGTTGTTCTGCTGGAACATTCACAGCTGCGTCGGGCGCGATGGCAAATGCGATCCCGACCGTGTCCGGCATGCGCTCGGCTCCGTGGATTTCGATGTCTATTGCCTGCAGGAAGTGGGCTGGCAGCTGCACCGCGGCACGCGCCACTTCGATCAGTTCCGGCACCTCGCCGATGAAATCCAGGGGCACGATTACCGAAGCCTGACCAAAACCAGCGGGGCGCAATTTGGCAATTTCATCATCTCGCGCTACCCGCTGGAGGCAACGCAAACCGTGAAGCTCGGCCGCCGCTGGGGCGTGCCGCGTTGCATGCAGATCGCCGATATGGTGCTGCCCACAAAACGCATCACCGTGATGAACACCCATCTCGGTCTCGATCCACTGGAGCGACTCCGGCAAATGAATCGGATCGCTGGGTACGTGCGCAACGAGGCCGAGCGGCCGCGCATCCTGTGCGGTGATTTCAACACGCTGCGAACCGGCATCGCCATCAATGAGTTGGGTGAGCTGTTCGAATACCGCTCGTCATCACGGACCTTTCCGGCGCGCCGTCCGGCGCTGCAGCTCGACAGGATATTTGCCACCGGCATCGGGCCGTGTACCGAACAGGGTATCATGCGCGAAAGCCGCTTTCGCGAAGCCTCGGATCACCTGCCGGTCTTCGCCGTCTTTCGTCTTCAGGATTAGCGGGATTCAGGCACCGGATGACCACGCGCAGCGAGGCGATCCTTGCCGCGCGCGACCAGTACGAAGAACAGCGGCACGAAGAAAATCGCCAGCACCATGCCCGTGAACATGCCGCCCATCACACCGGTGCCAATGTCATTCTGACTGGCGGCACCGGCGCCGCTCGCCACTGCCAGAGGCGCCACGCCGGCGATAAAGGCGATGGATGTCATCAGTATTGGCCGAAGCCGCAAGCGCGCGGCCTCCATTGCCGCGTCGAAAGCGCCTTCCCCCCGGCGCACGGCAAACTCCGCGAACTCTACGATCAGGATCGCATTCTTGGCGGCGAGGCCCATGGTCGCCAGCAGGCCTACCTGGAAGAACACGTCGTTGGTCAGGCCGCGCAACAAAGCGGCCGCCAGCACGCCAACCACGCCCAGCGGGATCACAAGCATCACAGCCAGCGGCACCGACCAGCTCTCGTACAGAGCCGCAAGACACAGGAAGATCACTACAAGCGACAGACCGTAAAGCAGCGGCGTCTGCGTGCCCGACAGCAATTGCTGGTAGGAAAGCCCGGTCCATTCATAACCAACGCCGTGTGGAAGTTTGGCGACGAGCTTCTCCATCTCCTCGATGGCGGTGCCGGAACTTTGGCCCGGCGCGGCGCTGCCTTGAATCTCCAGGGCCGGAAAGCCGTTGTAGCGCTGCAACGTGGAAGGTCCGGTTTGCCAGGATGTTGATGCGAAAGAGGAGAATGGCACCATGTTGTTCGAGGAATTGCGCACCGACCAGTTGGTCAGATCGGAGGGCACCATCCGATAGGGCGCGTCGCCCTCGATGTAAACGCGCTTCACCCGGTTACGATCGATGAAATCGTTCACGAACAGGCCAGCCCAAGCTGACGTAAGGGTGTCGTTGACGTCCCCAAGATTCAGTCCCAATGCGGTTGCCTTGTTGTCGTCGATGTCGACATGCAGCTGTGGGGTATCGGGCAGTCCGTTCGGGCGAACGGCCGACAGCTTTGGATCCTGCGCCGCCATCGCGAGAAGCTGGTTTTGCGCCGCTACCAGCCCCAGATGGCCAAGGTTGCCGTGGTCCTCGAGCTCGAAATCGAAGCCGCCGGATTCGCCCAGACCCGGCACGGATGGCGGTACCAGCGCGAACACCTGCGCATCGCGAATTTTCGAGAACGCCGCGAATGCGCGTTGCACAATGGCGGGCGCGCGGTTTTGCGAGCCTGGCCGATCACTCCAGTCCTTCAGCAGGATAAACGCAAGGCCGACGTTTTGTCCGGAACCGACAAAACTAAAGCCGCTGACGCTGAACATGTGCGCCACGGTGGCTTTCTCATCCACCAGAAAATGATGCTCGATTTGCTTTGCGACAGCTACTGTCCGGTCCTGTTGCGCGCCGACGGGCAGAGTAAACTGAGCCAGAATATAGCCCTGGTCCTCTTCCGGCAGGAACCCGGTGGGCAGGACAAAGAACAACACACCGAGAATAACGAGGACGATGGCATAGACGCCGAGTGAAATTATAGGACGCGCGATCACCTTGCGTAGGCCCGACTGATATTTCTCAACGCCCTGCGCGAAGTTGCGGTTGAACCAGCGGCCGAAGCGGCCATGTCCGCCTGCTCCCTCCTCATGCGGTTCGGGTTTCAGCAGAGTGGCGCACAGGGTTGGCGTCAGGATCAAAGCCAGCGTTACGGACAAAGCCATCGCCGCGACGATGGTGATGGAGAATTGCCGATAAATGATGCCAGTCGACCCTCCAAAAAATGCCATTGGCAGGAACACCGCGGAGAGAACCAACGCGATCGCGATCAGGGCACCGGTAATCTCGTCCATGGATTTGCGGGTCGCCTCACGAGGGGAAAGGCCTTCCTCGCGCATGATACGCTCAACGTTTTCGATCACCACGATGGCATCGTCCACCAGAAGGCCGATAGCAAGAACCAGCGCGAACATCGTCAGCACGTTGATGGAATAGCCGGCGGCGGCCAGCGCGCCGAATGTCCCGAGCAGCACAACTGGAATGGTGATGGCCGGAATAAGTGTCGCGCGCCAATTCTGCAGGAAAATGAACATCACGATGACCACCAGCACGATGGCCTCGATCAGCGTCACGATCACCTGCTTGATTGAGATGCGGACGAAAGTCGTTGTGTCGACGGGATAGGAGATTTCAATACCGGGCGGAAGTGATGGCCTCAGTTGTTCGGCGCGCGCCTTCACCGCGTTGGCGGTGGTCAAGGCGTTGGCCCCCGGCGCCAGCTGAATTGCAATGCCGGAAGCCGGTCTGCCGTCGAAACGGCTGACAACGCCATAAGCTTCGGCCCCCAATTCGACGCGCGCCACGTCGCTGATCTTTACCGTCGCGCCATTGGGTTCGGTACGCAGGATGATGTTGCGGAATTGCTCCGGCGTCTGGAGCCGCGAAAGTGCCGTTACCGTGGCGTCCAGTTCCTGTCCTCGCACGGAAGGCTGGGCGCCGATCTCGCCCGCTGCCACTTGCGTGTTCTGCGCTTCGATCGCGTTGCGCACATCGCTCGGCATGAGGCCGTAGTTACGGAGCTTGAATGGATCGAGCCAGATGCGCATGGCGTATTGCGCGCCGAACACCCGCACCTGGCCGACGCCAGGTACCCGCGCCAAAGGATCCTGCATCGTGCTGGAGAGGAAGTCGGAAATATCGACGTTGTTATATTTGCCGGTCGTGTCGTAGAGGCCGACAACCATCAGAAAGTTGGTCTGAGATTTTCGCACCGTCACGCCCAGTTGGGTGACCTCTTCCGGCAACAGTGGAAGCGCCTGCTGCACCTGGTTCTGTACCTGAACCTGCGCGATGTCCGGATTCGTGCCAGGCGAGAAGGTCGCCGTAATGGTGACATTGCCGGCGGAATCGCTGCTCGATGAGAAATAGAGCAGGTTGTCGATGCCGGTGAGCTGCTGCTCGATGACCTGTGTGACGGAGTTCTGCACCGTCACCGCAGAAGCACCGGGGAATGTCGCATCGATATTCACCGATGGCGGTGCGATGTTCGGATACTGTTCAATCGGCAGCGTGGTGATCGATAGCGCGCCGGCTAGCATGATGACGATCGCGATCACCCATGCGAAAACCGGCCGGTCGATGAAAAAACGCGATATCGACACGCTAACGTTCCGATTGCATTTGCTCGGCAGGGAGCTTCGCGGCAGCAGGCCGCACCGAAATTCCGGGACGAAGGTTCTGTGTGCCTTCCACGATCAATTTGTCGCCATCCCTAAGTCCGGACGTCACCATCCAGTCATTCCCCACGGAGCGGGCCACCTGTAGCGTACGTGATTCGGCTTTGTTGTCTTTGCCCACCACCCACGCAGTCGGAAGCCCGCGCGTATCGCGGATTACGCCCTGCTGCGGCGCCAGGATCGCATTTGGTGCGACGCCTTCGCCGACAATCGCGCGCACATACATACCCGGCAGAAGCACTCGGTGCGGGTTAGGGAAGATGGCCCGCAGAGTCACGGCGCCGGTGCTGGTATCGACGGTCACATCGGTGAATTGGAGCTTGCCAGCGAGCGGATATTTACTGCCGTCTTCGAGCCAGAGCCCCACATTGGTGACGACCGGCGTTTCCTTGTTGAGCTGACCGGCTGCAACCGCCTGGCGAAGCTCCAACAACTGGGTGCTCGATTGCGGGATATTCACATAGATCGGGTCCAGGCTTTGGATCGTCGTGAGCGCAGTCGTCTGACCGGAAGTTACCAATGCACCTTCGGTGACATTCGAGATGCCGATTCGTCCTGAGATCGGCGCAGTGATCCGTGTATACCCAAGATTGATTCGGGCCGTTTGGACGTTGGCCGCCGCCTGTTTGTAGGCTGCCAGTGCGTCGTCGTAATCCTGCGGCGCAACGGCACTGGCTCTGAGCAGCTGCCTGTAGCGATCAGCCTTCGCCTTGCTCGTCGTCAGAGCAGCGTTGGCGTTGTTGTAGGATGCCTGGTACGGGGCAGGATCGATCTGATAGAGCGGCTGCCCTTCCTTTACCTCGCTGCCTTCCGTGAACAGCCGTTTCAGGATGAGCCCATTCACCTGCGGCCGGACGTCGGAGATGCGATAAGGTGTAGTGCGTCCAGGCAACTCCGCGGTGAGCGTGGCGGACTGCGCGCGAAGGACAACAACCCCGACTTCAGGCGGCGGCGCTTGCGGAGTCGTGTTGCTACGGCTGCATCCCGCCACAAGGCCCGACAACGCCAGGCACACGCATAGTGTGAGCAAGCGTAGTTTTGGCACGCGAGGATGGAACTTCAAGCGCAGGATCCGAAGCTGGGTGGAATCGAGACTGATAGCTAATCGCGGGAGAGTTAATACACAACCATCAAGCGCAATTTACGGTCGAAAGTGTCTTAATTCACCTGTTCGGAAAAATTTTTTCAAAGGCAGCGAAGAACTAGTATCTCGGGTGTGTGTATGCAGAGGTGTTGAACTATGCAACGCGTTGTGGGGTTAGGCCAGGGGAAGATAAAGCTCTTGAAATCTGCAGCAAAATCGCCCATTTCAGCAGTTGACTGTGCCTGGCCGATTTCTATAATCCGCGCCCTTGCGGCGACTCCACCCTTGTCGAAAAAGTGGTTTTCGGCCCTGATCTGGCCGGGGTTCTGGTTTTCGTGCGCTCAGGAAGTTAAACGAATTCAGCCACTTAGGCCAGAAGCCTAAGCTACCAAGGAGCAGCCCGTGGCGCGTATCGCCGGCGTCAATATCCCAACCCAGAAGCGGGTCGAAATCGGCCTGCGCTACATTCATGGCATTGGCCCGGCCAAGGCCAGGGACATCGTGGACAAGCTTGGCATCAAAGAGGACCGCCGCGTGGGCGACCTGACCGATGCGGAAGTCATCCAGATCCGCGAGATGATCGATCGCGATTTCCTCGTGGAGGGCGACCTCCGCCGCGACGTGGCGATGAACATCAAGCGGCTGATGGACCTCGGCTGCTATCGGGGCTTGCGGCACCGCCGTGGCCTGCCGGTGCGCGGCCAGCGCACCCATACCAATGCCCGCACCCGCAAGGGCCCTGCCAAGGCAATCGCCGGCAAGAAGAAGGTGACGAAGTAAGATGGCTGCCGAGAAAAAGGGCGCCGGCCGGCCCCGCAAAAAGGAAAAAAAGAACGTGGTGCAGGGTGTGGCGCACGTCGCGGCAACCTTCAACAACACGATCATCACGATTACCGACACAGCGGGGAACGCGATTTCGTGGTCCAGCGCCGGCATGATGGGGTTCAAGGGTTCGCGCAAATCGACGCCCTATGCAGCGCAGGTCGCCGCCGAAGATGCCGCCAAGAAGGCCGTCGAGCACGGCATGCGTACGCTCGATGTGGAAGTGAGCGGTCCTGGTTCGGGCCGCGAGTCCGCGCTGCGGGCATTGCAGGCAGTGGGGCTGACGGTCACATCCATCCGCGATGTGACGCCGATTCCGCACAATGGCTGCCGGCCGCCGAAGCGGCGGCGCGTCTAGGGAGCGCCGGCCCGGGAAAGTGGAGGCCGGTTTTTCCGTGGGCCGCGCGACCGATGAAGAGAGTTCGTTACTAGAGTTCGGACCTAGCAACCCGTCGATCGAATTGGGCGTGATCCGACACGTCCGGGAAACGATGAGGAACAAATGATCTTTCAGAAGAACTGGCAGGAATTGATCAAACCACAAAAGTTGCGGGTGGATGGCGGGCACGATGCCGGCCGCTCCGCCACACTGGTTGCGGAACCACTGGAGCGAGGCTTTGGCCTCACGCTTGGCAACTCGCTGCGCCGCGTGTTGCTGTCGTCGCTGCAGGGCGCGGCCGTGACCGCGATCCAGATCGAGGGCGTGCTGCATGAATTCTCGTCCATCCAGGGTGTCCGCGAGGATGTCACCGATATCGTGCTCAATGTGAAGCAGATCGCGCTGCGCATGCACGCGGAAGGCCCGAAGCGCCTGACGCTCCGCGCGACCGGCCCCGGCGAGGTCAAGGCCGGCATGATCACGCAGATTTCGGATGTGGAGATACTCAATCCCGATCTCGTCATCTGCACATTGGACGAGAAGGTCGATTTCCGCATGGAGCTGACCGTTGCCAACGGCAAGGGTTATGTGCCGGCCGACCGCAATCGCCCCGAGGATGCGCCCATCGGACTTATCCCGGTCGATTCGCTTTTCTCGCCGGTGAAGAAAGTGTCCTACCGCGTGGAAAACACCCGCTCAGGTGAATCGCTTGATTATGACAAGCTCACCATAAATGTCGAAACCAACGGCGCGGTTACGCCGGATAATGCGGTGGCCTATGCCGCGCGCATCCTGCAGGATCAGCTCCAGGTTTTCATCAACTTCGAAGAGCCGCGCGAGCGCGTTTCCGAAGAGGCGAAGCCCGATCTTGCCTTCAATCCCGTCCTGTTGAAGAAGGTGGACGAACTCGAGCTTTCGGTTCGCTCTGCCAACTGTCTCAAGAACGACAACATCGTCTATATCGGCGACCTGATCCAGAAGACGGAAGCGGAGATGCTCCGCACCCCGAACTTTGGCCGCAAGTCGCTCAACGAGATCAAGGCGGTGCTGGCGGAGATGGGACTCCACCTCGGCATGGAAGTGCCGGGCTGGCCGCCGGAGAACATCGAAGATCTGGCGAAGCGTTACGAGGATCAGTATTGATAATTTTACGGTCGTCATCACCCGGCTTGTCCGGGTGATCCAATTGAAAAGATTGGGTCGCCTGCATAAAGCGGGCGATGACGGGCAGGGGAAAGTGGGAGTGTTATGCGCCATCGCAATGCCGGCCGGAAACTCGGTGTTACCACGCAGCATCGTCATGCCATGTTCGCCAACATGGCGGCGGCGCTGATCAAGCACGAGCAGATCAAGACCACGCTGCCCAAGGCGAAGGAACTTCGCCCGGTGGTGGAGAAGCTGGTCACGCTCTCGCGCAAGAATGATTTGGCGTCGCGGCGGCTCGCGGTGTCCCGCATCCGGGACGAGGCGCAGGTGAAAAAGCTCTTCGAGGTGATCGGCCCCCGTTACGCGGATCGTCCTGGTGGTTACACCCGTGTGCTGAAGGCCGGCTTCCGCCACGGCGACAACGCCGCCATGGCGTTTATCGAGTTCGTGGATCGCGATCCGGACGCCAAGGGGCAGGATTCCGGTTCGGTCACCGCCGGCGGGGAAGAAGCTGAGGAGTAATCCGGGCGGGCGTTGCGCTAAAAATTCGGGAGGGCGGTTCGCAAGGGCCGCCCTTTTGCATTGGAGGATGATGAGATGATCAATCGCAGCATGGTGATCGCAGGCGTGATCGGCGGGTTGGTGTCGCTGGCCGGATACCAGATCGTGTCCGAGACGTCTCAACCAACACAGGCGCAGCCAGGCGCGAAAACGGCACCGCTCCCGCCAGCGTCAGCCAGCATAAAGGCGCTGCCGCAGGCCGCGACCGCGGTTCCCCAAAGTGCCGGACAGGTGCAACTCACCTTCGCACCAGTGGTGCGGCGGGTGGCACCGGCGGTGGTGAATGTCTATTCGCGCTCGGTCGTGCGTCAGCAGGTGAACCCGATCTTTTCCGATCCGCTGTTCCAGCAGTTCTTCGGCGTGTCGCCGGAGATGCGGCAGCGCGTCCAGCAGTCGCTGGGCTCCGGTGTTATTGTGCGCCCGGACGGGGTCATCATCACCAACCGCCATGTGATCGAAGGCGGGCAGGACATTGTCGTGGTGTTGTCCGACAAGCGCGAATTCAAGGCGCGCGTGCTGCTATCCGATGCGCGCACCGATCTCGCCGTGCTGCGCATTGACACGCATGGCGAGCGCCTTCCAACCATCCAGTTTGGTGACAGCGATCGCGTGCAGGTAGGCGATCTGGTGCTGGCCATCGGCGATCCGTTCGGCGTCGGGCAGACGGTGACTATGGGTATCGTCTCGGCGCTCGCCCGTACCGGCGTCGGCGCCAGCGATTATCAGTTTTTCATTCAAACCGACGCAGCCGTGAACCCCGGAAATTCCGGCGGTGCGCTGGTGACGACCGACGGCAAGCTGGCTGGCATCAACACTGCGATTGTGTCGCGTACCGGCGAGTATGCGGGCATCGGCTTTGCCATCCCAGCCAACCTCGCGCGGCGCGTGGTGGAAGGCGCGCTGGGTGGCGGCTTCAAGGTGCCGTGGATCGGCGCAAGCGGTCAGGCGGTAACCAGCGATGTCGCACAAGGGCTCGGTCTCGGACGGCCGGGCGGCGTGATCCTGAAAAACGTGTATCCCAGTGGCCCGGCGGCCAATGCCGGCCTGCACAGTGGCGACGTGGTGCTCGATATCGATGGCACGCCCGTTGATGACATGCAGGCTCTCAACTTCCGGCTGGCGACCCATAAGCCGGGCGACACAACACGTTTGCATGTGCGTACCGGCGGCAACACGCATGATGTCGATGTGAAGCTCGCCTTGCCGCCGGAGAATCCGGCGCGGAATGTAACGACAATCAGCGGGCGCAATCCGCTCACGGGCGCCAAGGTGGAGAACCTCTCGCCTGCCGTGAACACGGAGCTTCAGCTCGATCTGATGGCGCGCGGCGTGGTGGTCTTGGCGCCGGGCGACTCCATTGCCGCCCAGCAGGGCTTTCAGTCCGGCGACATCGTGCGCGCCATCAACGGTACGGAGATCCATTCAGTGAACGAGCTGAACCGCGCGCTCGCGAATGCCGGCGGCCAATGGGACATGATCATCGACCGCGGCGGCCAGCAGATTCATGTGACCCTGGCGGGCTGATCTGCCGCGCGCGGCCCATTCCGGCTAGTGTGTTGTGATGTCTGACCTGTTCGAAGCCGGAGGACTGCCAAACGACGCGCCGCGGCCGCTGGCGGATCGTTTGCGGCCAAAGATGCTCGCGGAGGTGGTCGGCCAGGATCACCTGATCGGGCCGGAAGGTCCGATTGGACGGATGGTGGCGAACAACCGGCCACACTCGATCATCCTCTGGGGCCCGCCGGGCACCGGCAAAACCACGATCGCGCGGCTGCTCTCGACCGCATTCCAGCTTCACTTCGTGCAGCTGTCGGCGGTGTTCTCCGGCGTCGCCGATCTCAAGAAGACCTTCGAGGGGGCACGCGCACGGCGCAAGACGGGGCAGGGCACGCTGCTCTTCATCGACGAAATTCACCGCTTCAACCGCAGCCAGCAGGATTCCTTTCTACCCGTTGTTGAAGATGGCACTGTCGTACTGGTCGGCGCCACGACCGAAAATCCATCGTTCGAACTGAACGGTGCGCTGCTATCGCGCGCGCAGGTTCTGGTGCTACGGCGCCTCGACGATGCCGCGTTGGAAACGCTGCTCGAACGCGCGGAGGAATTCTACAAACGCAAGCTCCCGCTGACGGATGACGCGCGGCAGACGTTGCGCGCGATGGCCGATGGCGACGGCCGGTACTTGCTCAACCTGGCGGAAGAGATTGCCGCGCTGAAGACGACCAAGCCGCTTGATTCTGCGGCGTTGGTTGCGGCCGTTCAGAAGCGTGCGCCGCTCTACGACAAGTCGCGCGAAGAGCACTACAATCTCATCTCGGCGCTGCACAAATCCATTCGCGGCAGCGATCCCGATGCGGCGCTCTACTGGCTCGCGCGCATGCTGGCCGGCGGCGAGCAGCCCCTATACATTGCGCGAAGGCTGGTGCGCGCCAGCGTGGAAGACATCGGTCTCGCCGATCCGCAAGCCGTCGTACAGGCGTTGGCGGCAAAGGATGTTTACGATTTTCTCGGCAGTCCCGAAGGCGAGATCGCGCTGGTGCAATGCGTGCTCTATCTCGCCAGCGCGCCGAAATCGAACGCGGTGTATGTGGCGCAAAGCGCGGCGATGAAGGCAGCCGCTGAACACGGTTCCCTCATGCCGCCCGCGCATATCCTCAATGCGCCGACGAAACTGATGAAAAAGCTCGGCTACGGCAAAGGCTACGAATACGATCACGCGGCGGAAGAAGGCTTCTCGGGCCAGAATTATTTTCCCGACGGCATGGAGCGCCAATCGCTGTATCAGCCGAAGGACACCGGCTTCGAACGCGAAATCCAGAAGCGGCTGGAATATTGGGGGAAACTGCGTGCCAAGCGGGCTTCAGGGCATGGGTAGCGGCAGAGAATCTGCTATCCTTGGCCCCAGATAGTTGATGGTTGAATCATGCCAATCGCCATTCTGATTGCCGTCGCCCTGGGTGGCGCAATTGGCTCGTTGGCGCGCTACATTTTGGCCGGGACGATCCAGTCAGCCGCATGGCCGGGATTTCCGTGGGGGATTTTTGTCGTCAACGTCTCCGGCGGATTCCTGATGGGCATCATTGTCGAGCTTTCGGCGCTGAAGCTCCACATTTCGCCGGAGCTGCGGGCGTTCCTCACGGTGGGCGTACTGGGCGGTTATACCACGTTCTCCACGTTCTCGCTGGATAGCGCGCTGCTGATCGAGCGCGGTGCCTGGGCCAGCGCGGCGGCCTACATGGCTGGCTCCGCGATCCTCTCGGTGGCGGCGCTGTTTGCGGGCCTCTGGATCGTGCGTGTCATCTGATGGCGGAGAACGCAACCGTCGAGAACGAAGACGATGACATCCGGGTGGACCGCTGGTTCAGGCGGCACTATCCGGCGCTCGGCCACGGGGCGCTGGAGAAGCTGCTGCGCACTGGACAGGTACGGGTGGACGGCAAACGCGTAAAGGCGAGTGATCGCTTATCCACAGGCCAGATGATTCGGCTGCCGCCGCAGCTGCAGGCGGGAAATGAGGCCGGCGCTGCTTCCACAGAGAAATCCACAGTCCACAAACCGCTCACAGACCGGGAGAGGAAGGAGGCAGAAGCACTTGTTATCCATAAAGATTCGTCTGTCCTCGTCCTGAACAAGCCGCCAGGGCTGGCAACGCAGGGCGGCAGCGGCATCACCAAGCACATCGACGGTCTGCTGGAGCACCTGAAGTTTGGCAAAAAGCAGAAGCCGCGGCTGGTGCACCGGCTGGACCGCGACACCTCCGGCGTGCTGGTGGTGGCGCGCACGGTGCCGGCGGCGGCCGCACTTTCCGAATCCCTTCGCCGTCGCGATGCGCAAAAGATTTACTGGGCATTGACTCGCGGCGTTCCCAAAAAACGTAGCGGCACGATCAAGCTGGCGCTGGCCAAAGAAGGCGGCCGCGGCAACGAAAAAATGGTTGGTGTGGAGCGCGACGCGGAAGACGCGAAACATGCCATCACCGATTATATGGTGATCGACCAAGCGGGCCAGGAATATGCCTGGATAGCGGCCAAACCCGTCACCGGACGTACGCACCAGATCCGCGTGCATCTCGCCAGTCTCGGCACACCCATCGTCGGCGATTTCAAATATGGCGGCGCAGGCGCGCAAGCCGCAGGCGAAATCGAGAACCGGCTTCATCTGCACGCCCGCTCCATCGACATTGCGCATCCGGATGGCGGCCGCTTGCGGGTGACGGCTCCGCTTCCGCCGCATATGCAGAAGACATGGAAGCTTCTAGGCTTTGCCGAAAGCGAAGCACGCGACCCGTTTCCATCGAGACGCAAATGAAACAACCGCCCAAACCCTCTTTCATCAGAAACTGGCGCGAGATCGAAACGCCCGCCGCCCCACCGGGCGCCGGCGAGGATTTCGGTTTCGCATCGGAGTTGGCGACCGCCGCCGGCATCAATCATTTTCGCGTCGCCCATTTGCGGATTCCGCCAAGCCGCCGCGCCTATCCGCCGCTGGCGATGGACGATCTGGAAATCTTCGCCTTTGTGCTCGAAGGCACGCCGGATTTGTGGGCCGATGGTTATCTGCACCGGCTGAATGAAGGGCAGGGCGTTACCTTCAATGCGCGCACCGGCCTGGTGCATTCGCTGATCAACAACTCGGATACCGATACACGGGTGTTCGTGTTCACCGAATCCTTCCGGCGCAATTCCCGCGCTGTGCATCCGCTGGAGCCGCACCTGAAAGAACAGCTCACGAAATCCGGCATGTGGTGGGACGAGGCACCCGCACGCAAGCTGGGACCGAACGATGGCAAGCCCGGATCGGCGGCGGGCCGCAAGCGCAGCGTTCCTGAATACGTCGCGCATTGGGGCGATCTTCTCACCAAGAAAGCCGGCCGCTACCCGAAGAGCGACGAGGATTTGGTCCTCAATGCACGCTTCGACAACCGTGCGCGCTTCTCACGCATCGCCATGCGTGTGCAGGTGCTGAAACCAGGCCGCCGCACCAGCTGGCCGCATGCCGAGCGCGACGAAAGTGAATTTGTCTACGTCGTCTCCGGCAACGTCGATGCCTGGAACGATGGCTGGATCACGCCCATGAGCGAGGGCGATTTCATCGGCTGGCGGAACGGCACGGGCATCACGCACACCATCATCAACAACGGCGACGAGGATGCGGTGATCATCGTCGGCGGCGAGCGCTCCCGGATGATCAATCAGTACTGGTACACATTCCATCCGAAGTACAACAAGGAGATCGGCGCCGGGTACTGGGCCGATCATCCGGTGCCGAAGCTCGGCCCTCATGACGGTCTGCCGGATCGCTTGCGCGTGAAGGTTCCGGCACGATTGCGGCGCTCACCCGTTATCGCCAACGAAGCTGCGCGCAATCTGGGGACGTTGCAACGCAAGCGATGAAGCGTTTCTACAAAGATGCCGCTGCCTCTGCTGCGGCGGACGGCAATTACACCGTGCTGCTCGACGGCAAGGTGGTGAAGACCCCGAAGCGCGCGATGCTCACCCTGCCAAATCTCGCGCTTGCCAATGCCATGGCGGAGGAGTGGCGTGCGCAGGGCGAGGAATTGAAAACCGAATCCATGCCGCTCACGCGGCTCGCTTTCGCCGCCATCGATGCGGTGACGCCGGAGCGGGAACAGATCGCGCGGCAGATATTGAAATACGCGCACTCCGATCTGCTGTCCTATCGCGCCGAAAATCCGCCGGAGCTGGTGGCGCGGCAGGCGCGCATCTGGGATCCGTTGCTTGACTGGGCAGCGGAAACCTACGGCGCGCGGCTGAAGGTTGACTCGGGTATCCGGCACGTGAGGCAGCCGGCCGAGGCCATCGCGGCACTTGAAGAGGCCATCGCGCGTTACGACGAATTTGAACTCGCGGCGCTGCACACCGCCACCACGATTACCGGCTCGCTCATCCTCGCGCTGGCGCTGGCGGAAGAAGAAGCCACCGCCGAAGAAGCCTTTGCCGCCGCCACCCTCGACGAAACCTTCCAGGCGGAAAAATGGGGTATCGACGCGGAAGCCGAACAGCGCCGGCAACGCCTCCTTTCCGAACTCAGCGCCATCGAACGCTTCCTGCGGCTGCTGGAGGCGTTCGGCGAGGCTGCGTAATGTACAGTGTCATGGCCCGCCTTGACCGGGCCACCCAGCGGCGGCGCGTCTGCGCCGCAATGACTCGCTAGCGCGCGCACGCGCGCTTACTGGGTGGCCAGCTTTCGCAGGCCATGACAAATTGGGCGAGAGATTCCACGAGCGGGCGGGCGGCGAGATGAAGCACATCCTTCAGGAACTGGAAGCGCGGCGGGAGCGGGCGCGCGCGGGCGGCGGCGAGAAGCGCATCGAAGCGCAGCACGCACGCGGCAAGCTCACCGCGCGCGAACGGCTAGACCTGCTGCTCGATCCGAACTCGTTCGAAGAGTTCGACATGTTTATCGAGCACCGCAACACCGATTTCGGCGCGGAGAAGAACCGCATCCCCGGCGATGGCGTGGTGACGGGCTGGGGCACCATCAACGGCCGCATGGTTTATGTGTACGCGAAGGATTTCACCGTGTTCGGCGGCTCACTGTCCGAAACGCACGCGCAGAAGATCTGCAAAATCCAGGACATGGCGATGCAGAACGGCGCGCCTGTGATCGGCCTTCTTGATGCCGGCGGCGCGCGCATTCAGGAGGGCGTGTCGTCGCTCGCGGGCTATGGCGAGGTGTTCAAGCGCAACGTGCTGGCCTCCGGCGTGGTGCCGCAGATCAGTGTCATCATGGGGCCGTGCGCGGGCGGCGATGTGTACTCGCCGGCGATGACCGATTTCATCTTCATGGTGCGCGACACCAGCTACATGTTCATCACCGGGCCGGAAGTGGTGAAGACGGTCACGCAGGAAGATGTGACGCCGGAGGAACTCGGCGGTGCAAAAGTGCACACCACAAAATCCGCCGTGGCGGACGGCGCCTACGACAACGACGTGATCGCCATCGAGGAGATGCGGCGGCTTTACGATTTCCTGCCGCTCAACAATCGCGAGAAGCCGCCGCACTGGCCGACGGCCGACGATCCGCGGCGCGAGGAAATGAGCCTCGACACATTGGTGCCGGAAAACGCCAACAAGCCCTACGACATGAAGGAGCTGATCCTGAAAGTCGCCGACGAAGGCGATTTCTTCGAGATCGGCGAAGCCTTCGCGCGCAATATCATCACCGGCTTCGGCCGCATCGAAGGCGCGACCGTTGGGTTTGTCGCCAACCAGCCAATGGTGCTGGCAGGCGTGCTGGACAGCGATGCCTCACGCAAAGCGGCGCGATTCGTGCGGTTCTGCGACTGCTTCAACATTCCCATTGTCACGTTTGTGGACGTGCCGGGATTCCTCCCTGGCGTGGCGCAGGAGCATGGCGGCATCATCAAGCACGGCGCCAAGCTGCTGTTCGCCTTCACCGAAGCCACCTGTCCGAAAGTGACGGTGATCACGCGCAAGGCTTATGGCGGCGCCTATGACGTGATGGCGTCCAAGCACATGCGCGCGGACGTGAATTATGCCTGGCCGTCGGCGCAGATCGCGGTGATGGGCGCGAAGGGCGCGGTGGAAATCATTTTCCGCAATGAGCGCGGCGACAAGGACGCCATCGCGCAGCGCACGAAGGAATACGAGGACCGCTTTTTGAATCCGTTCGTCGCCGCCTCACGCGGCTATATCGACGATGTGATCCGCCCGCATTCCACCCGCTGGCGCATCGCCCGAAGCTTGCGCATGCTCCGCAACAAACAGGTGCCGCAGATCTGGAAAAAGCACGACAATATCCCGCTATGATTTAGCAGGTTGTGCCCGTTTTCCTCCCCTCCGTTTACGGGGGAGGTGCCGAGCGCGAAGCATAAACCTCAATTGTCATGGCCCGGCTTGACCGGGCCACCCAGTAAGCGCGCGTCCGCGCGCTAATGACTCTCTGCACTCTTCTCGTTTGCGATCGTGAGCCACCCCGGTAATGGCCACGGTGCGATCAACTCCTCGTACAAGTCCTTCCACTCTGGATTTTGCGACTCGATCAGATCGAGCTTCCATTTGCGGTTCCATTTCTTAAGACGTGTCTCGCGATTGATGGCGGCACGGATATCGGTGAACTCTTCGAAATAGACGAGATGTTTCACGCCATAATTATTGGTGAAACCCCTCACAATGCCTTCGCGGTGCTGGGAAACTCTGCGTAGCAGATCGTTGGTTACCCCAATATAGAGCGTGCCATTGCGTTGGTTGACGAGGATGTACACCCAATATGCTTTTGGCTCTGCCACGTGCTTCCCCTGCACTTGTGCGGCAGTATGAGGCGCGGCTGTCGCTGCACTTTGTTCCAAATGTCGCAAAGGTTCGCGGAGTCATTGGCGCGCGGATGCGCGCCTGCTGGGTGGCCCGGTCAAGCCGGGCCATGACAGCTTTGGTTACTTCCGCCCCACGTACGCCCAGCATTCCAATTCGACGCGGGCGCCAAGCGCGAGAGCAGCGGCGCCGAAAGCGGAACGGGCGGGCAGGCGGTCTGGCTTGAAGTAGGTGAGGTATACGCGATTGAACGCCGCCCAATCCTTCATGTCGGCCAGCATCACGGTGCATTTGAACACGTCGTCGAAGGTGAGGCCGTTCGCCTCCAACACCGCGCGGGTGTTCTCCATCGTCTGCCGCGTTTCCGTTTCAAGACCGCCCGGCACCAGCTCCTGCTTGCCCGGCACATTCCCCAACGCGCCCGAAAGGTACAGCACCTCGCCTACGCGTACGGCCGAGCTGAACGGCA
This sequence comes from Rhizomicrobium sp., assembly GCA_036269195.1. Classification (GTDB taxonomy): domain Bacteria; phylum Pseudomonadota; class Alphaproteobacteria; order Micropepsales; family Micropepsaceae; genus Rhizomicrobium. The sequence continues at coordinate 150,042 of DATASO010000012.1, read as the reverse complement.
GGCCTGCGGTTTTGGCTTCCGGTGCGGTATAGAATTCCATCCTCGTCTCCTCTTGCCCCCACCGGCCAGCTTCAGGCCCCTAAGCTGCGACAAAAAATAAAGTCGTTCCCCAGCGGCCGTCCGGTCTTATTGTAGCCCTTCAGGGAGCGCGCCCACCAAGGCTCAAGGTTAAAACAATGGTCTCAGCAAAACGACGGAATACCCCCAAAACAATTCATAGGCGGCTCGCCACCATATCTTGTGCCGTTTTCGCCGTGCTCCTGATCGCGGCCGCGGCCCCATTCCCCGCGCATCCGGTTACCACGGCGGGCATCACGGCCGCCGATCTTTCCGCCCGCGACAAGGCCATTGCCGACGATGTGTTCCAGGGCCGCGGACCGGGTACCCCGGCCGGCGAAGCGGCCGCGCAGTGGATCGCCGACGAGATGAAGCGCATCGGGCTGAAGCCCGGCAATCACGGCAGCTGGTTTCAGCCGGTGCCGGCGGTGAACATCGCGCTCGACCCCGCCAAGTCTTCGCTCGTCTTCAACACACCGAAGGGCGCGATCGATCCGAAATTCCCGGATGAGGATGTTTACTGGACGCCGCGGTTCAAATCAGCGGATGTGAGCGTGACCAATTCGCCGCTGGTGTTCGTGGGCTATGGCGTGGTGGCGCCGGAATACAACTGGAACGACTATGCCGGTATGGATGTGAAGGGCAAAACCGTCGTCATCCTCGTCAACGATCCCGGCAACGAAGTCGCAACGCCCGATCCGAAATTCTTCAAGGGCAAAGCGGAAACCTATTACGGCCGCTGGATGTACAAATACGAGGAAGCCGCGCGCCAAGGCGCGGCGGCCGCCATCATCGTGCACGAAACCATTCCAGCGGCGTATGGCTGGCAGGTGGTGCGCAATTCCAACTCCGGCAACAAATCGTGGCTCGATGCACCGGATGGCAATTCTGGCATGGCGCCCATCCAGGGCTGGGTCACGCTCGAGACCGCACGCGATCTCTTCAAACGTGCGGGCCTTGATTACGACCGGCTGAAAGTTGCCGCCAACAAGCCCGGCTTCAAGGCGCTGCCGATGACCGGCGAAACCCTTACCGCCCACGCGCACTCCACCATCTCAAAGATGATGACGCGCAATGTGGTGGGTGTGGTGCGCGGGCGTGTGCGGCCGAACGAGTATTTTCTCTACACGGCGCATTGGGATCATCTCGGTGTGAAGCCGGACGTCGCCGGGCCTGACAAGATTTACAACGGCGCGGTGGACAACGGCATGGGCCTCTCCAGCATTCTCGAGATCGCGGAGAAATTCGCCAAGACCAAACCTGCGCCGCAACGCTCCGTGGCATTCATTGCCTGGACGATGGAAGAGCAGGGGCTGCTCGGCTCCGAATATTTCGCCAAACATCCGCTCTGGCCGCTCAATCACATTCTCGGTGGCATCAATCTCGATGCCAATTTGCCGGAAGGGAGCGCCCACGACATGGTGGTGGTGGGTAATGGCGCGTCGCAATTGGAGGACGGGCTTGCGAAAGAGCTAAAGGCGCAGGATCGTGTCATCTCGCCCGATCCGGAACCGGAGAAGGGCGCGTTCTATCGTTCCGACCATATCAGTCTGGCAAAGGTGGGGGTGCCGATGCTGTATCCCGGGGGTGGCTACGATCTGCTGAACGGTGGCACCACCGCCGGACAAGCGGTGCGCGATGAATATCGCACCAGGCATTATCATCAGCCGTCGGATGAATGGCAGGCGAATTGGGATTTGAGCGGGCCGGTCTCCGACATGGAGGTGCTGTATGCGGTGGGCAATCGCCTTGCCAACAGCAACGATTGGCCGAACTGGTACGAGGGCAACGAATTCCGCGCCATCCGCGACAGGGAAATGTCGGGGAAATGATTCGTATAGAGACTTCCCTCTCCCCCTTTGGGGGAGAGGGATTGAGGGTGAGGGGGAGTTCAGTGGTCGGAAGTCGGAAGTCAGAAGTCAGAAGTGCGTTGCGTCCGCACCCGTTCGTGATTTCTGGCTTCTGGTTTCTGACTTCTGATATCCCCCTCACCCCTAGCCCCTCTCCCCCAAAGGGGGCGAGGGGAAGGCATTGCTAATGTTCACCAAAATCCTCATCGCCAATCGGGGCGAGATTGCCTGCCGTGTCATCAAGACCTGCCGCAAAATGGGCATTGCAACGGTCGCAGTTTATTCCGATGCGGATGCCGATGCCCTGCATGTCGAGATGGCAGACGAAGCGGTGCGCATCGGCCCGGCCCCGTCATCGCAATCCTATCTGCAAATCGAGCGCATCGTGCAGGCGTGCAGGGACACCGGCGCGCAGGCCGTGCATCCCGGCTACGGCTTTCTTTCCGAGCGCGAGGCTTTTGCCGAAGCCCTGAAGGAAGCGGGCGTCACCTTTATTGGGCCGAACAAAAACGCCATCGCGGCGATGGGTGACAAGATCGAGTCCAAGAAGCTCGCGCTGGCCGCCAACGTGAACACCGTCCCCGGGTACGTCGGCGAAATCCGCGACGAGTCACACGCCAGGCAAATTGCGAAAGACATCGGCTACCCGGTGATGGTGAAGGCCTCGGCCGGCGGCGGCGGCAAGGGCCTGCGCATTGTGCACAAGGAAGGCGAACTGGCGCAGGCGATCCAGTCTTCGCAAAATGAAGCGCGCGCCAGCTTCGGCGATGACCGGCTGTTCATCGAGAAATTCGTTACCGAGCCGCGCCACATCGAAATCCAGGTGCTGGGCGACAAGCACGGCAACGTCATCTATCTCGGCGAGCGGGAATGCTCGATCCAGCGCCGCCACCAGAAGGTTATCGAGGAAGCGCCGTCACCCTTCCTGGACGAGAAGACACGCCGCGCCATGGGCGAGCAGGCGGTCGCACTGGCAAAGGCGGTCGGTTACGACAGCGCGGGTACGGTCGAGTTCATCGTCGACAAGGATCGCAATTTCTACTTTCTCGAAATGAACACACGGTTGCAGGTGGAACACCCGGTGACGGAGCTGATTACCGGACTCGATCTAGTCGAACTGATGATCCGGTCCGCGGCCGGCGAGAAGCTGCCGATCAGGCAAGCGGATGTGAAGCTGAACGGATGGGCGGTCGAATCGCGCATTTATGCGGAAGATCCCTACCGCGGCTTCCTGCCGTCAACCGGCCGGCTGGTGCGCTATCAGCCGCCGCAGGAAGGCACCGACAATGGCATCGTCATCCGCAACGACACCGGCGTGTACGAAGGCGGCGAGATTTCCGTCTTTTACGACCCGATGATCGCCAAGCTCTGCACGCACGCCTCCACCCGCGACGGCGCCATCGAAGCGATGGGCGAAGCGCTGGATGAATTCCGCATCGAGGGCATCAATCACAACATCGATTTCCTCAACGCCATCATGCATAGCGCCCGCTTCCGCGAAGGGCGGCTCTCCACCGCGTTCATCGCGGACGAATACCCGGATGGCTTCCATGGCCGGCCGCTGAACGACGATCTGGCCCGGCGGTTCGTTGCGGCGGCGCTCATCGTGAAGCTCACGCGCACCCGGCGCGCGAGTGAGACATCGGGCACACTCAACGGTCCGCACGCGGCACCCGAAGAGCTGGTGGTCATGATGGGAAACCGCAGCACGGCCGTTTCTCTCGCTACCTTCCATTATGGGAAGCTGTACGCGGAGATCGACGGTCAGCCTTATATCGCGCGCTCGGACTGGAAGCCGGGCGATCCGGTGATTCGGCTGCGCGAGGACGAAAGCGAATACGTCTTTCAGATCGTGCGGCTCGCGGGCAACTATCGCCTCACCCATGGCGGTACACGGGTGACGATTTCCGTGCGGCGGCCGGAAGCGGCAGCGCTCGCCGAATTGATGCAGCACAAGGTTGTGAAGGACACCTCGAACGCGCTGCGCTGCCCCATGCCCGGCCTGATCGTTTCGGTGAATGTGAAGGAAGGTCAGGACGTAAAGCTGGGCGATCCGCTGGCGGTCGTCGAGGCGATGAAAATGGAAAACGTTCTCACGGCCGAACGCGACGCAACCGTGCGGAAGATCAGCGCCAAAAAAGGCGACAGCGTCGCGCTGGACGACGTCATCATGGAATTCGCCTGAGTTCGAAAGCGCAAATGGCCGAGGAAGAAATCACCAGCCTGAGGCTGCGCATCGAAGGGTCTGTGCAAGGTGTTGGCTATCGTGCCTTTGTTGCCGCCGACGCACGCCGCCTTGGTCTCAACGGCTGGGTGCGCAACCGCTCCGACGGCACGGTAGAGGCGCTGGCCTCCGGCAGCACCAAGAATGTGGAAGCGTTCGTTGCCACCTGCATGCGCGGGCCTTCCGGCGCGCGGGTGCAGAATGTCGATCTAAACAAGGCCGAGCCGCCGGCGGAGCAGGGCTTTCGCCAGCGGCCCACGCTCTGATCAGGCGCGCTTGCGCACAAGCTCCCGGAACGCGGAGATCAGGAACACCAGCAGGCCCAGCAGCGCTATGCCGCCGGTCAAACCTGCCCAGGGCCCGTAGGTCTTTGCGCCATCGGGGGCGGTCAGCAGCAGCGCCAGCACCGGGATCATCGTCAGGATGCCCACGCTGGACAGCACGAAATTCGTCCAGGCGAGCTTCGGCAAGTAGGTGTCCTTGGTGAGCGTGTAGAACGTGCCGTACAGCGCCAGCGTCACCCACCCCAGCAAATTGATGTGCGCGTGCAGCGGCGCCAGGGTGAAGTTCTCATGCGCGCCCATGTATTCGCCGAGCATCATCCCGCTCAGCAGCAACAAAGCACCCACGACAAAAAAAGCAGCAGATACGCGCGGCATTGACGCCTCCAGAATCCCTTCGCTCATATTGTAGCGCGGACGCGGAGCGGTTTCGAGCGGGCGCGCCTCAGCTTTCCACAGGGCCGAATACGCCGACGAACGCGCGCTTCAGCGCCCAATCCACTTCGCTCATTGAAGCGCTCATGCCCAGAGCAGCGAGGCTGGTCACGCCGTGCTCACGCACCCCGCACGGCACGATGCCGGAGAAATGCGAAAGATCCGGCGCCACGTTCAGCGCGATGCCGTGGAACGTCACCCAGCGGCGCACGCGCACGCCGATGGCGGCGATCTTGTCCTCCCTGCCGTCCGGTTGCGCCACCCAGATACCGACCCGATCGGCGCGACGCTCGCCCTTCACGCCGAACTCAGCCAGCGTGCGAATCAGCCACTCCTCGAGATCGCGCACGAAGGCGCGCACGTCCGGCTTGCGGCGCTTGAGATCGAGCATGAGATAGGCCACCCGTTGGCCGGGACCGTGATAGGTGAACTGGCCGCCGCGTCCCGTCTTGAACACCGGAAAGCGGGCGTCGATCAGATCGGCGGGATTGGCGCTGGTGCCTGCCGTGTAGATGGGCGGGTGTTCCACCAGCCACACCAGTTCGCTGGCGCGTCCCGCCGCGATGGCGTCGGCCCGCTCTTCCATGAAGCTCACCGCCTCCGGGTGGGGAAGGAGTCCCGGTCGCACGCGCCACTCCGGCGCCAATCCGATCGGAGCAGACGCGCCCTGAAACTGGATGTTCATGTGGCTCAAATGGACCCGGCGGAGCGAAGCGTCAATGATCTGCCTCCAGCCGCCTCGTGCTTCAATTTTTCGGGTCCAGCGCACCCTGCCGATTTTCATATATAATTGCGAAGACCTTCGGAGGGGCCGCCATGAATCGCGCGTTCTTCAGTCTTTGCGCCGGGGTGACTGCCTGCGTATTGGCGTTGCAATTCTCTTCAATGGCCATTGCCAAGGGCCCGGAGACGGTCTTGTACAGGTTCGGTGGCGACCCCGACGGCAAGGCCCCCAGCAGCCTGATCGACGTGAACGGCACACTGTACGGAACAACGAGTTTCGGCGGAACCAGCGCCGGCTGTTTTCACGGCTGCGGAACGGTGTTTGAAGTCGACGAGGCGACCGGCGCGGAGTCGGTGGTGTATTCCTTTTGCGGGGAATCCAAAAAAAAGCTGTGCGACGACGGTCAGGTTCCCGGCGGTCTGATCAAGCTAAAGGGCAAACTGTATGGCGAAACGGAACTTGGCGGCGCCCATCAGGGGGGCACGGTGTTTGCGTTCGATCCGAGGACACGCAGAGAGACCATACTTTATTCCTTTTGCACTCAGCAGAGTTGCACCGATGGTAACGAGCCGAACGCCGGTCTGATCGCTGTGAACGGCACACTTTACGGTACAACATCGTTTGGCGGCGCCTACGATCACGGCATGGTGTTTGCGCTCGATCCGTCCACCGGCGCGGAGACCGTGCTTTATTCCTTTTGCAGCGGCGGCCATCCCTGCACGGACGGCGACCTGCCCAATGGCGGCCTGATCGCTGCGCGCGGCACGCTGTACGGCACAACGGGACGTGGCGGGGCAAACTGCCAGAGCAGCCTCGGTTGCGGCACGTTGTTTGCGCTTGATCCGACGACCGGCGTCGAGACCGTACTGTACTCGTTTTGCAGCCAGCAGAATTGCACGGATGGTAACGAACCCTCCGCCGATATGATCGATGTGGGCGGCACGCTGTATGGCACGACCGTCACGGGCGGCGCCTACCATGACGCCGGTACGGTGTTCGCGTTCAACCCAGATACCGGCTCGGAGACGGTGGTGTATTCTTTCTGCCAAATCCTGAAAACGGTGTGCAAGGACGGCGCGGGTCCGGGCGGCGGACTGATGGAGTTGAAGGGAAGGCTCTACGGCACCACAGGGGCGGGTGGCAACGCCATCGTCGTTTGCCAATCCGGCTGCGGTACGGTGTTCGACCTCAACCCGGCCACCGGCGCAGAGAGAGTGCTTTACTCTTTTTGCAGCCAAAAAATATGCAAAGACGGCGAGATCCCCCGCGGGCTGTTCAACGTGACTGGCACTTTCTACGGCACAACCGCTGAGGGCGGCAGATATAGCCACCACTGCTACGAAGGCTGCGGCACGGTCTTCACGCTGAGGCACTGAAATCGCCTGCCTGGATTTGGGCTCCGGCAAAGCGCCCAGTACTTCACATCCCTGGCCGCCTCTGCTACATCCGCGGCCCTTGCGGTCGTGGCGGAACGGTAGACGCGCTAGCTTGAGGTGCTAGTGGGGCAACCCGTGGAAGTTCGAGTCTTCTCGACCGCACCAATTACTCGCGCATTTGGGCTGAAATCTTCCCGCTCCGCTGCGCTGGTGGCGAGAGCGCCGGAATGAAGGCCAAGATGTCGCTAGGGTACATTGGCTGGGCGCTGATTGGCATGGCGGGTTATTCCCTCACCACGCTTTTCATGAAGCTCGCCATGCGTGCCGGCGCAGCATCCAGTTTCACCGTGCTGATCGTGGCGGTTTCCATCGTGTTCGCCAGTACCATCCTGATGGTGACGATCCGGGGCGAGTGGGCCGCCTTGTCGTCACAGCTGGGCGGACGCGCTATGCTGTGGTCCTGCGCGACGGGCATTGTGCTGGCAATTGCCGTCATCTCGCTGTTCCGCGCCTTGTCATTTGGGCCTGCCAGCGTGGTGGTGCCGATCTACGGCATGTTCATCGTTGGTGGCGCGATCTTGGGCGTTGTGTTCCTTCACGAGCCGCTCACCTGGCGAAAGGCCGCCGGAATTGCCGCGGCAGTATTGGGCGTGTATCTCATCGCTGGCTAGTTCCAGGCGGCGCCGCATGATCCCGAATTCCTATCCCACCCTCAATTTCGATCTGGGCGATACCGTCGATCTGCTGCGCGACACGGTGCGCAGTTTCACATCCGACCATATCGCGCCGATGGCCGATGAGATCGACCGCAGCAACATCTTTCCGCGCGAGTTGTGGCCGCAAATGGGACAACTCGGGCTCCACGGCATCACGGTGGAGGAAGAGTGGGGCGGCTCCGGCCTTGGCTATCTCGCGCATTGCGTGGCGATGGAGGAAATCAGCCGCGGCTCGGCATCCGTCGGGCTCTCCTATGGCGCCCATTCCAATCTTTGCGTCAACCAGATTAGCCGCAATGGCGATGACGCGCAGAAGGGCCGCTACCTGCCCAAGCTGATTTCCGGCGAGCATGTCGGCGCGCTCGCCATGAGCGAGCCGAATGCCGGCTCCGATGTCGTCTCCATGCGACTACGCGCAACGAAGCACGGCGATCGCTACGTGCTGAACGGCACCAAGATGTGGATCACCAATGGCCCGCAGGCCGATACCTTGGTGGTGTACGCGAAAACCGATCCGGCCGCCGGCCAGCGCGGCATCACGGCCTTCATTATTGAAAAGGACATGAAAGGGTTCAGCACTGCGCAGAAACTGGACAAGCTCGGCATGCGCGGCAGCGACACCAGCGAGCTCATCTTCGAGGATTGCGAAGTGCCGGAAGAAAACGTGCTGGGCGGCGAGGGCAGCGGCGCGCGCGTGCTGATGAGCGGCCTCGATTATGAGCGCGCCGTTCTGGCGGCGGGCAGCATCGGCATCATGCAGGCCTGCATGGATGTGGTGATGCCGTATCTGCATGACCGCAAGCAGTTCGGCCAGTCGATCGGCTCGTTCCAGCTGATGCAGGGCAAGATCGCCGACATGTATGTCACGCTCTCGTCGGCGCGCGCGTATGTGTACGCGGTGGCGCAGGCCTGCGACCGTGGCGAAACCACGCGCAAGGATGCCGCCGGCGCCATTCTCTACGCCGCTGAAAAAGGGGTGTGGATGGCGCTTGAGGCGATCCAGTGCCTGGGCGGCAACGGCTACATCAACGATTTCCCCACCGGTCGCCTGTTGCGCGACGCCAAGCTTTACGAGATCGGCGCCGGCACCTCCGAAATCCGCCGCTGGCTCATCGGCCGGGAGCTGTTCGAGGAAACGGTTTGACAAGGCACACTTCGCAATTCCAGAACCTTGCCTTGTGAGGCAGTTTACCGTACATTACTGCCGTGGCACAGGCAGCAAAACGGACACAGAGAATCGAGGCGCGTATCTCGCCGGACGCGCTTAAGGTCGTCCGGCGCGCCGCACAAATTCAGGGCCGCAGCATCAGTGATTTCGTCGTCGCCGCCGCGCAGGAGGTTGCGGAACGCACAGTGGAGCGGACGCAACGCATTCGGCTTTCGCTGGCTGATTTTGAGCGTGTGATGGACGTGCTTTCGAAGCCGCCGAAGATCACGCCTGCTTGGAAGCGAGCGGCCAAGGCGCATCGCAAGCTCATCCGTTCGAGCGAGTGACGTATCGTATCGAGCCCTTGTCCGGCCACGAACGGGCCAATTTTGCGAGCGGCTCGGACGCGCTCGACCGCTATTTTCGCGAACAGGTCACACAAGACGCCAAGCGCCGCGTTGCAAGCTGTTTCGTCGCAGTCGATCCGTACGGCGATGTTGCTGGGTATTACACAATCTGTGCAACCGCGCTTTCCCTCGAAGCCCTTCCATTCGCCCGCGCGAAAAGGCTTCCGCGATACGACAGTATCCCGGCCGTTCTCCTGGGGCGGCTTGCGGTCGCAAGAGAGCACCGTGGACAGGGGTTGGGTGCCGCCCTGGTTTTCGATGCGTGTCAACGGGCGACGCGTTCCGAAATTGCTTCCTACGGCATGCTCGTGGACGCAAAAGATGACAACGCAGCCCGCTTCTATGAGCATCTGGGTTTCGAGCGGCTCGGCGCCGGGCGGCGGCTGATCCGGCGGCTGTAGCCGGGCCGCCGGGAATTCGAAGCTACGGTTTGACGAAACGTCACGAAGGCACGATATGAGGGGCTGATCCCATACCCTCTGAAAGGCCGCCAGATGTCCACTGACGTTGTGATTCTTTCCGCCGCCCGCACCCCCATGGGCGGCTTCCAGGGCGAACTGACCGGCAGCACGGCGCCGCAGCTTGGCGCCACCGCCATCAAGGCTGCCGTGGAGCGGGCGGGCCTCCAGCCCTCCGACATCCAGGAAACCATCATGGGCTGCGTGCTGCCGGCCGGCCTCGGCCAGGCTCCCGCCCGTCAGGCCGGGCGTTACGCCGGGCTGCCCGACGGCGTTCCCGCCACCACCGTCAACAAAGTGTGCGGCTCGGGCATGAAGGCGGTGATGCTGGCTGCGGACGAACTCAAGACGGGCGAGGCGGACATCATCGTGGCCGGCGGCATGGAGAGCATGACCAACGCGCCCTACCTGTTGGCCAAGGCCCGCGGTGGCTACCGCATCGGCCACCAGCAGATGTTCGATCATATGTTCCTCGACGGGCTGGAAGATGCCTACGAGCACAAGGCGATGGGCGTCTACGCCGAGGATGCGGCCAAGCACTACCAGTTCAGCCGCGCCGATCAGGATGCGTACGCCACCGAATCGCTGATGCGCGCCAAGCGGGCGCAGGAAGATGGTTCGTTCAGCGATGAAATCGTGGCGGTCATGGTGCCGTCCCGGAAAGGCGATGTGGAGGTCAAGGAAGACGAGGGTCCGAGGAAGTCCGATCCCGCGAAAATCCCGACCTTGAAACCCGCCTTCGCGAAAGACGGCACGGTGACGGCCGCAAATTCCTCGTCCATCTCGGATGGCGCTGCGGCGCTGGTGCTGGCGCGCGCGGATGTGGCGAAGGAAAAGGGCCTGAAGCCCATCGCCTGCATCGTGGCGCAGGCGAGCCACGCGCGCGAGCCACAGTGGTTCACGGCCGCACCCGTCGGCGCCATCGAGAAGGTGCTGAAAAAGGCCGACTGGAAGAAGGAAGATGTCGATCTCTTCGAGATCAACGAAGCTTTCGCCAACGTCGCGATGATCGCGATGAAGGAGCTGGGCCTGCCGCACGACAAGGTGAACGTGAACGGCGGCGCCTGCGCGCTGGGTCACCCCATCGGCGCCTCCGGCGCGCGGCTGCTGGTGACCTTGCTCAATGCGTTGAAGAAGCGGGGCAAGAAGCGCGGCGTGGCTTCGCTCTGCATCGGTGGCGGCGAAGCCACCGCGATCGCCGTGGAGATGCTGTAACATGAACCCGCTGCAACAACTGCTAAAGTTCCTCGCGCATCTCGATTCGCTGGGGGCCGGCTACATGCTGAGCTCCGACCCGGAAGCGGTGATTGTTCTGGTGCGAACGGATGCCGGCATCCACGAAGTCTCGTTCTTCGGCGACGGCACGATTGCGATCCAGTCGTTCGAAGCCGGCGAGGAAGATGCCGAGGACGTGAATTTCACCGAGCTGCTGGAAAGCTTCACCGGCGACGCCGGCCAACCGAACTAGAAAATAGATCACCCTCGCCCCCGCTTTAGCGGGGGAGAGGGCAGGGTGAGGGGGCGTCGCCGCCTGCACTCTGCCTGAAGCATTGCGCCAGCTTCACCAACCCCTCACTCGAACCCTCTCCCCCACATGCGTGGGGGCGAGGGCTTCTGTATGGTGGCGCAGGAGGGAATCGATGATGCCGCCAAGAAGTCCCGTTCGCGCTCTGCAAGCTGTCGCGGTCATTGCGCTGACGACAATCTCCGGGACGACGGGAGCTGCTGAAGATAAGCTGTGCTCGGAGTTGATCGCATTCAGAGAGGCGCCAATGCAGGCGCATCAAACGCGAGAGCGCGATTGGGTCGAGCTTCGTTGGGTTGGAACTTGGATGGACGTCGCTGTCGGCTGGCATTTTGAGTGTCGGAATTCAGGCGCGCCCGCGGCAAGAGAATTGTGTGACTACCTGAAAGCGAATACCTCGTTTGAGTTTTCTGACTATTTGCCGGTCAGGTTCCTAGAATGCTCAGGCTTCACAGTGCCTAGCCCTTATCCGACCCTGTACCCATGGATCGGATCGGTTGATCTCGGTTGGCGCGCTACAAACTCCCACGGCGCGGAGCGTCTTCCGCTCCTTGAGATTGCATTGGGCCATCACAAATCGCTGCCGGACTCCATTCGCATTTCAGTTTTCAAAGGTGATGCGAACGAGCTTAACAGTCCTCTACCTGAGCTATTCCCCAGTTCAGATTTCGCGACGGAACACTGACGTGCCCGCTATCAAATCCGCAATCTCCCCCAACTCCTCCGCCTTCAAAGCCAATGCGGAGGCGATGGGGAAGCTTGTCGCCGAGCTGAAGGAGAAGATGGCGCGTGCCGCACTCGGCGGCGATGAGAAAAGCCGCAAGCGCCATACCGATCGCGGCAAGCTGTTGCCGCGCGAGCGGGTGGAGCGGCTGATCGATCCCGGCTCGCCGTTCCTCGAACTGTCGCCGCTCGCCGCCAACGCCATGTACGAGGGCGACATTCACGCGGCCGGCATCATCACCGGCATCGGCCGCGTGCAGGGGCGCGAATGCGTCATCGTCTGCAACGACGCCACCATTAAGGGCGGCACCTATTATCCGATCACCGTGAAGAAGCATCTGCGCGCGCAGGAGATCGCGCGCGAGAACCGGCTGCCGTGCATCTATCTGGTGGATTCCGGCGGCGCCAATCTGCCGAACCAGGCGGAAATCTTCCCCGACCGCGAACATTTCGGCCGCATCTTCTACAATCAGGCGACCTTATCGGCCGCCGGCATTCCGCAGATCGCCAGCGTGATGGGCTCGTGCACGGCGGGGTGCGCGTACGTGCCGGCGATGAGCGACGAAACCATCATCGTGAAAGGCGAGGGCACCATCTTTCTTGCCGGTCCGCCGCTGGTGAAGGCCGCCACCGGCGAAGTGGTCACGGCGGAAGAACTGGGCGGCGCGGATGTGCACGCCAAAATCTCAGGCGTTGCCGATCACTATGCCAACGACGACACGCACGCGCTCGCCATCGCGCGGCGCATCGTCAGCCATCTGAACACACAGAAGCAGCCGGACATTCCGCTGCGCGAGCCTCGCGCACCGGCCTACGACACCGCCGAGCTGAACGGCATCGTGCCGCAATCGCTGATGACGCAATACGATGTGCGCGAGGTGATCGCGCGGCTGGTGGATGCCTCCGAGCTCGATGAATTCAAGAAGACCTACGGCACCACACTCGTCACCGGCTTTGCGCATATCGAAGGCATGCCGGTCGGGATCATCGCCAACAATGGCATCCTGTTTTCCGAAAGCGCGATGAAGGCGGCGCATTTCATCGAGCTGTGCTGCCAACGCCGCATTCCGCTGCTGTTCCTGCAGAACATCGCGGGCTTCATGGTGGGCAAGAAATACGAGGCCGGCGGCATCGCCAAGGACGGCGCCAAGATGGTGACGGCGGTGGCGTGCGCCCAGGTGCCGAAGGTCACCTTGATCATCGGCGGCTCTTACGGCGCGGGCAATTACGGCATGTGCGGCCGCGCCTATTCGCCCCGCTTCCTCTTCACCTGGCCCAATTCGCGCATCAGCGTGATGGGCGGCGAGCAGGCGGCTTCGGTGCTGGCCACCGTGCACCGCGACGCCGACAAATGGACGGCGGAACAGGCCGAAGCCTTCAAGGCGCCGATCCGCCAGAAATACGAAGACGAGGGCAATCCGTATTACGCCACCGCGCGATTGTGGGACGACGGCATCATCGCCCCAGCCGACACGCGCCGTGTGTTATCGCTCGCGCTCTCCGCCTGCCTCAACGCGCCGATCCCCGACACCAAATTCGGCGTGTTCCGGATGTAACGATGTGCCGTTTACTACTCTCATTCCTATTTGCATTGCTGATCCCCAGCGCAGCCGTTGCAAACTCAACGACTGAAGCAATGGCATATTGCCTGGGTGAAAAGGAAGAGTCCGCTCAATTTAAGTACCTATCAGCGCGAGCGTTTTTGAAGATCAAAAACCGAGGTCCACGTCCTGCCGCGGGCGCTGCTCAGATGCGACGTTTTGCAGATTCAGATCGCAACGCTGCTCTTCAGCTAAGGCGGGCACTTCGACGTCTGCGAGCGACCGGTCCCTCAGGTCAACTACATAATGCGGAAAAGCAACGTTACGATAGCGGCTTTAGGTCTTTGCAGATTTGCTTTGCGGATCAATTCAAGCCGTGTATCCAGCAATGCCACGTTCAGCACAAATTTTCCGACGAAACGCAGTCGTGGAAATGTCAGCAAGTGTGTCACCTTCAGCCGACTTGCAAGCCGCTCGTAGATTGCACTGAATTCGACAAACAGTCTTAGGATTACTATGTCTAAGCTCGTTTGCGCGTCAAACACGAAACGGGTTGCGGATTGTCAGGCCTTCGATGCGTTGGCCGTGGTGCAGGTCTTCGCTGTAGAAAGTGCGGCAGCGGGCCTCCAGCGCGCTGGCCAGCAGCATCGAGTCGTAAATCGAAAACCGGTACCGATCGGCGAGATCGAGGCCGCGCTCGTGTGTGGAGACATTTGAGCTGTGCACTGCACAAAGCTCGCGGATGCTCGACAGCAGTTCACGAATCTTCGGAAACGGCCGCCTGAATTTTCCAGCAGCAACCGAGGCGATTTCGTTCAACACCTGCACGCTGATTGTGCCACCGCCTCGAAGCAACTCCTCAGTGCGTTCTGCTTTCGCAGCCTCACCCGAGATGAGATAGAGAAGCACATTGGAATCGAAGAAGTCCGCTGTGCTCATGCCTTTCGTTTTCTCGGGCGCACCTGTGATTCATCGAGGCGCCAGCCGCGCTCGTGCGCTTCTTCACGGTCGAATTTGAAATCCTTCGGCATCCAGCCCCGGAACTTGCGGATTCTTTTCAGAGCTTCCTCGCGGGCAATGTCGCGCGCTACTGATGCAGTCCCCTTTTTGGCGGAAACTAACTCGAGTTTGTCTCCCTCCTTCAACCCAAGCTTCTCCACGAGCTCTTTGGGAAGGCGGACGGCGAGGCTGTTGCCCCATTTGGCGACCTGCATGGCAGAACTCCAATGATATACATACCGAAATGTATATCATCCAAGTCGCAGATTCAATCGTGCCCCAATCATTCCCTCCATCGTCATCGCCCGGCTTGTCCGGGCGACCCAATTTTCTTCTCGCGGAACCAAAAATGGATCACCCGGATTGCGCTATCTCGCGCGACCGGGTGACGACGTGCTTAACAATGAGTGGGGGAAAAGTCTCGTTATTGGCAGCTCGGCGCCACCTTCAGCAGCTTGACGCTGAACACCAGCGGCGTGTTCGGAGGGATGGTGCCGTCCGGCGTGCCGCGCGCGCCATAGGCGATGTTCGAAGGCAGCGTCAGCTCCCACGTCTCGCCCACATGCATCATCTGCAGCGCCTCGGTCCAGCCGGGGATCACGCCGTTCACAGGGAACGAGATCGGCTTGCCCGGCGGCGACTGATCGAACACGCGGCCGTCGATGAAGGTGCCCTTGTAATTCACGGTGACGCAATCGCTACCGCCCGGCTGCTGCGCGCTGTTCCCCTTGCGCCCCATCGGTTTGTACTGCAGGCCGCTGGCGGTCACATGCACGCCCGGCTTCTTTGCGTTGGCCTTGAGGTAGTCACTGTTGGCGTCGGCCAGCGCCGAGCCGGTCATCAGGGCCGAGGCAAGCACGGCAAGGGTCATCATCCGCATGAGGTTTTGCTCCGAAAAATTGGCGGGCGGTTTGTGGCACAATCGCTGCGCCGAGCAAACGATCTTTTGCCCCGAGACGCGGCGCCGCTATAAGCGGCCTCCATGTTTTCCAAGCTGCTCATAGCCAACCGGGGCGAGATTGCGGTGCGGGTGATACGCACCGCCAAACGGCTCGGCGTCTCCACCGTCGCTGTTTATTCGGACGCGGACGCCCACGCGCTGCATGTGACATTGGCCGACGAAGCGGTGCGCATCGGCCCGCCGCCGGTGCGCGAAAGCTATCTCAAGGCCGACACCATCCTCGCCGCCGCGAAGCAGACCGGTGCGCAGGCCGTTCACCCCGGCTACGGCTTCCTCTCCGAGAATGCAGAATTCGCGGAGGCCTGCGCGGAGGCTGGCATCGTGTTCGTTGGCCCGCCGCCGTCCGCCATTCGCGCCATGGGCCTCAAGGATCGCGCCAAGGCGCTGATGGCCAAAGCCGGTGTGCCGGTGGTGCCCGGCTATCTGGGCGAAGACCGGTCGCCCAAGCGTCTGGCGGAAGAAGCAGAGCGAACCGGCTACCCGGTGCTCATCAAGGCGGTGGCGGGCGGTGGCGGCAAGGGCATGCGCCGCGTCGATGCCAAGTCCGAGTTCGCAGCCGCGCTGGAAGGGGCCAAGCGCGAGGCGGCGTCCGCTTTCGGCGACGATCGGGTGCTGATCGAAAAGTATGTCGCACGTCCGCGCCACATCGAGATGCAGGTGTTCGCGGACAATCACGGCAATGCTGTGCATCTCTTCGAGCGCGATTGCTCGCTGCAGCGCCGCCACCAGAAGGTGATCGAGGAGGCGCCAGCACCCGGCATGCCTGGGGCAATGCGCACGAAGATGGGCGAGGCGGCGGTGAAGGCGGCGCAGGCTGTCGGCTATTCTGGCGCCGGCACGGTGGAGTTCATCGCCGACGCCTCCGAAGGGCTGAAGGCGGACCGCTTCTGGTTCATGGAAATGAACACGCGATTGCAGGTGGAGCATCCGGTGACGGAGGCGATCACCGGGCTCGATCTGGTGGAGTGGCAGCTGCGCGTGGCCTCCGGCGAAACGCTGCCGCTGGTGCAGAAAGAAATTCGATTGAACGGCCACGCCATCGAGGCGCGGCTGTACGCGGAAGATCCGCAGCACGATTTCCTGCCTTCGACCGGCACCTTGGAGCGGTTGCACTTGCCGGACGATGTGGTGCGGGTGGATTCCGGCGTCCGCGAAGGCGATGCCGTGACGCCGTTCTACGATCCGATGATCGCCAAGGTGATCGCGCATGCCGAGACCCGCGAAGCGGCGGCGGCGAAACTGGCGCATGCGCTGGAAGAGACGCAAATCGCCGGCTTGCGCAGCAACAATGCGTTTCTCATCCATGCGCTGAAACATCCGGACTTTGTTGCCGGCGAGATCGACACCGGATTCATTCCGCGCCATCAGGCCGAACTCATCCCGCTGAAATCCGATCCGCCCGAGCATGTGCTTGCTCAAGCCGTGCTGTTCCTGGTTCAGGAGCGTGAGCGCGCACACTGTTCCCACGATCCATGGGATCGCGACGACGGTTTTCGTCTGGTGGGTGATGCGCGCGAGACAATCGACTTCCTCATCGGCGGCAAACGCAAATCCGTGCACCTTGTGCACCATCACGACGGCAGCCTTGAAGTCGCCGGCGGA
This sequence comes from Rhizomicrobium sp., assembly GCA_036269195.1. Taxonomy (GTDB): domain Bacteria; phylum Pseudomonadota; class Alphaproteobacteria; order Micropepsales; family Micropepsaceae; genus Rhizomicrobium. The sequence continues at coordinate 133,016 of DATASO010000012.1, read as the reverse complement.
AAAACAACCTTCTCACCTCTGGCTGCCGTGCGGTTGAGGTCCGGCGATATCGCGATGTTCGAGCGCGGCGAAACCTGGACTTTGCCGCTCTACGATCCATTTGCGGCGGCAGAAGAGCAGGGGAGTGCCGCCGACCGGATCACCGCGCCAATGCCGGGTAAGGTCATTCAGGTGCTGGTGCGGCCGGGGGAAACCGTGAAGCGCGGGGCGCCGCTCGCGGTGCTCGAAGCGATGAAGATGGAGCACACGCTCTCAGCTTCTTCCGACGCATTGGTTGCCACCGTCGATGTGTCGCCCGGCGATCAGGTCAACGAAGGCGCCGTGATCGTGCGTTTCGCGAAGGAGAAAAGCGAAGCGGCATGACCTTGCATCTCATCAAGCTCTGCGTCGGCTGCGATTCGATTGAAGATTTGGCCGATTGGCAGAAGCGCCGCCTCGCGGAGTTGAAAAAGAAGCGCAAGCCGCTCGAACTGATTCACGTCACCCGCATGACACCGAAACGGGCTGACGAATTGTTGAGAGGCGGTTCACTCTATTGGGTGATCCGGGGCCAGATCGCGGTGCGTCAGCGGCTGCTCGAACTGCGCGCGGTCACCAAGAACGGCACGCCGCATTGCGGGCTGGTGTACGAGCCGAAGCTAGTTCACCTGATTCCACGCTACTGCCGCCCGTTCCAGGGCTGGCGCTATCTCGCGGCCGAGAACGCTCCAACCGATGCCCGTATGATCAAAGGCGGCAAACACCTGCCGCCGCAACTCCGCGCCGAGCTGGCCGCACTGGGGTTGCTATGAGTCGCCTTTTCCTCCCCCGTTTACGGGGGAGGTGCTGAGCGAGCACTTTGCGAGCGAAGCGGAGGGGGCACTGCCGGGCTGCCCCTCCGTCTCGTTCGCTTCGCGAACTCGACACCTCCCCCGCAAGCGGGGGAGGAAAGCGATCGTTCAGACGGCCATGTTGTCGATCAACCGGGTGGTGCCGATTTTCGCGGCGGCAAGCACGCGCGCAGGACGGGAGAGGGTTTCGATGGGCGCCAGCGATTCGGCATCGCGGACGGCCACGTAGTCGACGCTGGTGAAGCCGGCGCGGAGCAGGGCCTCGCGGCCCCGGGCTTCGGCGGATGCGATGGCTTCGCCCTCTTGGGCCTTATTCGCCACGTCGCGCAGCACCACATTGAGTCGGCTGGCGGTTTTGCGTTCCTGCGGTGAGAGGTAGGCGTTGCGGGACGACATGGCGAGGCCGTCCGGCTCGCGCACCGTCTCACCCGCCGCGATCTCGATCGGCAGGCCAAGATCGGCAACCAGGCGGCGGATGACCAACAGCTGTTGGTAGTCCTTTTCGCCGAAGGTCGCTTCGTCCGGCATGACCGCGATCAGCAGCTTGGCAACGACGGTGGCAACGCCGGAAAAGAAGTGCGGGCGGAAATCGGACTCCAGCCCGATTGCCGGGCCACCGACGTCGATCCGCGTGGCGAACCCGTCCGGATACATTTCGGACGCCGAAGGCGCGAAGATCACATCGGCCAAACCCGCCAGCTTGGCACAATCGGACTCGAAGCTCCGCGGATATCGGGCGAAATCCTCGTTGGGCCCGAACTGCGTCGGGTTCACGAAGATGCTCACCACCGTCAGGCCACAACGCGCTTTGGTCTCCCGCACCAGGCTCAGATGGCCTTCATGCAGCGCGCCCATCGTGGGGACCAGCCCAATGCGGGCGCCAGCCTGCCGTGCCACAGTCAGGCGGGCTCGTAGCTCCGCAACGGTGCTGACAATTTCGGGCTTCCCACTCATCTCGGGACATTAGCGCGAGGGCGGGTCAAAGGGCTAGAATTGCGGCCAGTTTTCCCGCAGACACACGGCCATGAACCCATTGCGCAAAGCCATTTCCGACGCCTTTCTCGCCGACGAAGACAGCTTCGTCGAAGCACTTATCCCCAAGGCACGGCTTTCACCCGCCGAACGCGCCGCCACCGAAGGCCTCGCGCGCGAGCTCGTCACCCGTATTCGCGCCGCCCCCGACAAGCGCAGTGGCATCGACGCCTTCACCCAGGAATACGCCCTCTCCAGCGAAGAAGGCGTGGTGCTGATGTGCTTAGCGGAGTCGCTGCTGCGGGTGCCGGATGCCGCCACCGCCGATCGCCTGATCAAGGACAAGATCGGCTCCGGCGATTGGGCGCGCCATATGAACAAATCGGATTCGCTGTTCGTGAATGCGTCGACTTTCGGACTGATGCTGACGGGTCGCGTTCTGGACCTGGAGGAAACCGCGGGGTGGGATTTTCAGGGCATCTGGAAGAAGCTGGTGGCGCGCTCTGGCGAACCGGTGATCCGCAATGCGGTGACCTACGCCATGCGCATTCTGGGGCGGCAGTTCGTGCTCGGCCGCACCATCGAGGAGGCGCTGAAACGCGCGCGCGAATATGCCGACAAGGGCTACCGCTTCTCCTTCGATATGCTGGGCGAAGCCGCGTACACGAAGCGCGATGCGGCGCGGTACTACGCCTCCTATCGCGATGCTTTGAACGCCATTGCGCGGGCGTTCCCGGATCGCGGCGAATCCGTTTTCGAGCGGCCCAGCATCTCGGTGAAGCTGTCGGCGCTGCATCCCCGCTACGAATGGATCAAGCGCGCGCGCATCATGAGCGAGTTGCTGCCGCAACTGGTCGCGCTGGGGGCGCAGGCCCGCGCTGCCAACCTGGCGCTCACCATCGATGCCGAAGAAGCCGAGCGGCTCGATCTCATGCTCGATGTGCTCGAGGCGATGGGTGAAGCGAGCGAACTGCGCGGCTGGAGCGGATTGGGCCTGGCGGTGCAGGGCTATCAGAAGCGCGCATTGCCGGTGATCGCCTGGGTGGCGAATCTCGCAAAGCGGCAGGATCGGCGAATTCCCGTGCGGCTGGTGAAGGGCGCCTACTGGGACACCGAAATCAAGCGCACGCAGGAGTTGGGGCTTGCGGATTATCCCGTGTTCACGCGCAAAGCGGCAACGGACACCTCGTATCTCGCTGCCGCCCGCGCGCTGTTTGCGGCGGGTGAGGCGATCTATCCGCAGTTTGCCACCCACAATGCGCACACGCTGTCGGCGGTGCAGGTGTTCGCGAACGGCCGCACGGATTTCGAATATCAGCGGCTGCACGGCATGGGCGAAGCGCTGCACGAACTGTATCGCGATATCAGGAAATCGCGGGCAGGGGGTGGGACGCGCATTTACGCACCCGTTGGCACGCACGAAGATCTGCTGGCCTATTTGGTGCGGCGACTACTCGAGAACGGCGCCAACACCTCGTTCGTCAATCGCCTTGCGGATGAAGATGCGCCCCTCGAAGACATCATTGCCGATCCGGTGGAACGGCTGATTACCAAGCACCCGCGCCGCAACCCGAACATTCCCAAGCCTATCGATCTGTTGCCGGATCGGAAGAATTCCTCCGGCTTCCTGTGGAGCAACCCGGCTGTCGCGACGCCAATCAGGGAGGCAATGCTCGCCAGCCTGCGGGCGCCGCAGACTGCCGGACCGATCATCTCCGGCAAGGAACCGGGACACCCAAAACATGCGGTGTTCGATCCCTCCGATCGCACGCGCCAGATCGGTGAAGTGTCCGAAGTCACCGATGATGACGTGAAGTCTGCGCTCGAGGCGGCGTGCCGCTCTCACCACGAATGGGATTCGCTCGGCGGCGAAGCGCGGGCCAAAGTTCTCGAACGCGCGGCCGATCTGTTCGAAGAGAACCGCACGCACCTGATGGCGATTGCTGTGCGGGAAGGCGGCAAGACCTTGCCGAATGCGCTGGGCGAAGTGCGCGAGGCCGCAGACCTGCTGCGCTATTATGCGCATCAGGCGCGCGCGAAATTCGAGCAACGGCTCGAGTTGCCAGGACCCACCGGCGAATCCAACGAGCTGATGCTGCACGGCCGCGGGCCGTTCTTCTGTGTGGCGCCGTGGAATTTTCCGCTGGCGATTTTCAGCGGCCAGGTGGCAGGCGCGCTCGCGGCCGGATGCCCGGTGCTCGCCAAGCCGGCCGAACGAACGCCGCTGATCGCCGCGGCCGCCATCCGGCTGATGCATCGGGCGGGCGTGCCCGGTGACGCGCTGCATCTCTTACCCGGTCGCGGCTCCAAGATCGGCCGCATCGTGCTGTCGGACAATCGCCTCGCCGGCGTGGCGTTCACGGGCTCCACCGAAACCGCGGTCACCATCAACCGCGCGCTGGCGGCACGCGATGGCGCGTTGCCCGCCATTGTCGCGGAAACCGGCGGCATGAACGCCATGATTGTGGATTCCACGGCGCTGCCGGAGCAGGTGGCGCGCGACGTGAACCAGTCCGCCTTCGACAGCGCGGGCCAGCGCTGCAGCGCGTTGCGCGTGCTGTTCCTGCAGGAGGACACCGCCGACAAGATGCAGGAGATGATCCTGGGCGCCATGGACGAGCTATCGCTGGGCGATCCCTTCGAACTCTCCACCGACATCGGCCCGGTGATCGATGAGGAGGCGCGTGAGGCATTGCAGCAGCACGCCGATCGCATGACGCGCGAAGCGAAGCTGCTGCGCAAGCTGCCTGTCGATCCTTCGCTGAAGGATGGCGTGTTCTTTCCGCCGCATGTCTTCGCCATCGATTCGATCCGCCAACTGAAGCGGGAGGTGTTCGGGCCGATCCTGCACATCGTGCGCTATCAGGCCGACCGCTTGGGTGAAGTGTGCGGGGCCATCAACGCCACCGGTTATGGTCTTACGCTCGGTATCCACAGCCGTATCGATGAGACGGCGAAATTCATTCGCGACCGCGTGCAGGTGGGCAATGTGTATGTGAACCGCAACCAGATCGGCGCAGTTGTGGGCGTGCAGCCGTTCGGCGGCGAGGGGCTTTCCGGCACCGGCCCCAAGGCAGGCGGGCCGCACTACCTGCTGCGCTTTGCGCTCGAACGCACCTACACCGTCAACACCACTGCCGGCGGCGGCAACGCCTCCCTTCTCGCCGGCGGCGCAGGGGACGGGATCTAAGAAATTCGGCTATTGGCAGCTTCGGCCAGCACATTATCCATACATCCGCATAGCATTTGATCGTGCGCTGCTTACGCTTAGAATGGACTATCCAGATGGCGCGGAGCGCTGGCATTGACCCGAATGGATTGGGAAAAAGCGAACCTGGAAGATAAGCTTCGGGCCGCGCAGATGGAGGGTCGGCTCAATCGGTCGTGGCCTTACGAACCGATTTGTTGCTCCGAGCCCTCTCCGAAACCATCTTCGAAGAAGAGGGACTACGGCAATGGCGATCGCAGGCCGCCGCGAGCCATGCGCGCTGCTAAGTCCGCCGCAGTTTGGCAAGTCTACCGGCAAGTGTGGCGGCGCGAGAGAAGCGGCAAGAAGTTCAAGGAATGGGTGAGAGAATTTGAACTCACCCGATCTGTCACTAAAGACCAGGCACGCTCCAAGTAGCATTCACCTTTCCCCACAAGGGGAGAAGGGGAATGATATAGATTGAGTCGGATGGGGAGTGGCTGACCGCAAATGGCCCACGTCGTTGTTTTCGGAAATGAGAAGGGTGGGTCGGGAAAGACCACCGCGGCCATTCATGTGGCCGTGGCGCTGGCGCGAGAGGGGCGCAGCGTTGGCGTTGTCGATCTGGACGTACGGCAGCGCAGCTTCAGCCGGCATCTGGAGAACCGCGCCGAATGGCAGGTAAAAACCGGCAGAGACCTGCCAACGCCGGAACTTCTAAAGCTGCGCAACAACAATAGTTTGGACGACGTTGTGCAAGTCTTTTCTGAACTGCTTGAGAGTGCCGCGCCGCGTTTCGAATTCCTCGTCATCGACACGCCCGGTGCCGACACGCCGCTCTCCCGCGCCGGTCACGCCGCCGCCGACACCCTCGTGACGCCGCTCAATGACAGCTTTGTCGATTTCGACCTGCTCGGGCGAATCGATCCCGCCACCTTCCAGATCAAAGGTCCGAGCGTGTACAGCGACTTCGTCTGGGATTGCCGCAAGCGCCGCCTGATGGCGCGCAAGCCCGCCCTCGACTGGATGGTGATGCGCAACCGCGTGGCTTCCACCGAGGCGCGCAACAAAAAACGGCTATCCGATGCCATTTCCACCCTGGCGCAGCGTATCGGTTTTCGCGTGACCAAGGGTTTCGGCGAGCGGGTGATCTTCCGCGAACTGTTTCCCATGGGTCTCACCATGCTGGACCTGCCGCAGCCGGGTTTGAGCGTGTCGCTCTCTATGTCCACGCTGGCCGCCCGCCAGGAGGTACGCGAGCTCGTGCACGCCCTCGGCCTGCCGCAACATGCCCACGAGCCGGTAGCGCTCGCCGGGTAGGCTTGGAATTTCACCTCCGAATGCCGAGATTCTGGTGAACGGAGGGACTATGGCCAATCTGCCCGTCAAGCGTTCGTCATCGAAAGACATTGCCGCCTTTCTCGACACAGCGTCGCGAACGCCTACGCTGGCACAGGTGAAAGGGCGGCTGATCTTCGCGGTGGACGCCACCATGAGCCGGCAGTTCACCTGGGATGCCGCCACCGAAATCCAGAGCGACATGTTCGAGGTGGCGCAAGCGATCGGTGGCCTTGGCGTGCAGCTTGTCTATTTCCGCGGCCGCGGCGAATTCGAGGCCAGCGAATGGACCACGACTCCGGCCGCGCTTGCCGCGCGTATGCGCGGTGTCGGAACGCGCAGCGGCTTCACCCAATTGCGCCGGGTGCTGGCGCACGCCGCCGAAGAGGCGCGGCGCACCAAAGTCGGCGCGCTGGTCTATGTCGGCGATAGTTTCGAGGAGAATCCGGACGTGGTGGCGAAGGAAGCTGGCGCGCTTGCGCTGCTCGGCGTGCCAGCCTTCATGTTCCATGAGGGGGACGATCCAAATGCTGGCGCCGTGTTCCGCGACATCGCGCGGTTGACGCACGGCGTCTACGCGCGCTTCGATTCCGGTGCGGCGCAGCAATTGCGCGATCTGTTGCGCGCGGCGGCAGTGTACGCCACGGGCGGCGGCACGGTGCTCAACCGCTTTGCCGAACTCAAAGGCGGCGCGGTGTTGCGGCTGGCCCGCTCCATCGGCACAAAGCCCGGATGATCGATCTGCTGATCGGTGCCTTTGCGCTGGTCCTCATTCTCGTCCTCATGCACGGCTTCACCCGCGCCGATCCCAAGTCGCTGGTGAAGGGATTGCGCTATCTGGGCGCGGGCGCGCTGGTATTGGCCGCCGCGTTCTTTCTGGTGCGTGGGATTGTGCCTGCCGCGGTGCTGCTCGGCAGCATGGCGTACGGCGCGTTCACCGGCGGGCGCATGTGGCCCGGGGGCTGGCCCTACTGGCATTTCCCGCAGTCTGGGGGAGGGCAACGCACGCAATCGGGGCAAAGCACGCGGGTTGTCACCGAGTGGATCGAAATGGAACTGGATCACGACACCGGCGACATGCGTGGCCGCGTACTGAAGGGCACATTCAGCGGCAAGTCTCTGCAGCAGCTCACCGATGATGACGCGCTTCGATTTTATGCAGAAGCCGGTGCCGCAGATTCGGAAACCGCGCGATTGTTGGAAGCATACCTCGACCACCGCCTCGGTCCGGAGTGGCGCACAAAGGCACACGAGGAAGCGTCATCCTCACAGCAGCGCTCCCGCAGTTCGGGGATGACACGGGAAGAGGCCTATCGCGTGCTGGGGCTTTCGCCGGGCGCCGGCGAAGAGGAAATCCGCGCCGCGTACAAGCGATTGATGATGAATCTGCACCCGGATCGCGGCGGCACCGATTATCTCGCAGCCAAAATCAATGAAGCGAAAGATGTGTTGCTCGGCTAACGCGCCAAGGTTGAAGCGAAGCAGCTGTGCCCTTGGTGCGTGAGGACCACGCAGATGGCGCGCGCTTCAGCTTCCGCGAATTTGCCGAAGCGGGCGCGGTACATCGTCTTGCCGCCGGTCCCTGTGTACGGGACGATGATTCTTTCCGCCTGTCCCAATTTGCCGGCTGATTTCTCTGCATAGGCTGCCAGTTCCGCGCGCGCGGTTGGCACATCGTTGAAGGCACCGATCTGGACTGTCCATCCGCGCTCGGCGCCAGATCCGGCGTTGGCGAAATTCGCGACCAGTGAGCCGGACGTCGGCTTCGCATCCAGCGGCCGCGATTCGTCGACGATATTGCCACGTGGCGTTGGTGTGACCTGCGGAATTGTCTGCGGCTGCAAGGACGCCAATGTCACCGGAACCGCGTTGTCGCGCGGCAACGGAGTAACGCTCGGCATCTTCGTGGGCGGCGGGGAAGGCTGTACCTTGGGGAAGCTGACCTGCGCCGGCGCGTTGATAACCGCCACACTGGTCTGCGGCTTCGGTGCGGGTGTAACGGGCGCACGTTGCGGCTGCACACCAACCTGCGGCTTGGGCGGCGCAGCGATGATCTTGGCAATCTCGTCATCATCCGGCCGCGACTCGGCGGCGTCTTCGTCCATCTCGCCGCCAGCGGCTGTCGCCCCCGTGTAAGGCCGCATGTTGGAAGGCTGGCTGGTTCCAAACTGGAAACCCGCCACAACAGGGGCAGCATTGGACGCCACAGCCATGTTCTGCCATGGCACTTCCGCGCGGGCGACCAGGTTCGGCTGGGCGTTGATCTGCGCAAATATCTGGTCGAGCATCCGCATCATTTCCATGTCGCGGCGGTGAGCACTGTAGCCGCCCATCACCACGCCGATCACATGCGCGCCGCCGCGCACCACGGAAGAGACGAGATTGAAACCGGAGGCATTCGTGTAACCGGTCTTGATGCCGTCGGCGCCTGCATAACGGCCCAGCAGATTGTCATGCCCCATGTGCACCCGGCCGCGGAAGGTGAAGCCGGGCAGCGAGAAGTAGTGGAAATATTGCGGGAAGTCGTAGGCCAGATGGCGCGCCAGAACGCCGAGATCCGAGGCGGTGGTGATCTGCCGGTCATCCGGCAATCCCGAAGCGTTGTGGTAGAACGTGTTGCGCATGCCGAGATCATGCGCTTTCTGCGTCATCAATTCGGCGAAATGCGATTCCGTGCCGCCCAACGCTTCCGCGATCGCCACGGCGATGTCATTGGCCGACAACACCACGGCAGCCCGGATGGCCATGTCGACGGGGATCGAATCGCCCGGCGGCAATCCGAGCTTTGTCGGGCTCTGCCAGGCCGCATGCTGTGAAATGTAGATCGGCGTGTTCATGTTGACTTGGCCCTTCTTCAGGGCCTCGAACAGCATGTACAGCGTCATCATCTTGGTCAGCGAAGCCGGGTGGCGCTGGGCATCGGCGTTGCGGGCAAAGAGTATCCTGCCCGTCCGGCCGTCCTCCACCAGTTCGGCATCCTTAGCCGGATCGGTGGGGCCCCAGTTGACGGTCCGGACCCAACCGCGGCCGGCGTGCCGGGCAGGGGCATGCCAGCTGCCGCGGGATCGGTGCGAGGCGAAGCGGGCCTTATGGACGGCCGCATGACTCTGATGATGATGGGTGCGACCTAAGGCAGGCTGTCCGCTGACGGTGATCCCCAGAAGCACAGGGGCGACCAGGCACAAGGCTCGACCCCAACGGCTCTCACTGGCGAATAGCCGTCGCATCATACCCACGCACCCGGACCAAGTGATTTGCCGAAACCCCTCGGGAATCACAATGCGATCAAATTGGGGCACTTGCAACCCTTTCCAACCGAAATCACCTTATGCTACGGGCATTTACTGTTGGTTAACGATTCGGTGACCCCCCGCTCGCTGGGCCTAGGTGCCAAGGAAATGCACAAGCGGGGCCAAACGTCTCCCGCCTCTTGACACTGCTCATGCTGCACTGCATATAAGTTCATGTTGCACTGCAACAGGGTCGCATGGTGCCGGCCCGGCGGTGCTCTTGGAAAAAGGACCATCCAATGGCAACGAAGATGAAGTCGGCCGGCGAGACCTTCAAGGACACGGCTGAAACGGTGGCGAAGAACGGCGCGGATGCCTTCAAGAACGGCTTTGAAAAGGCCGTTAAGGGCTATGACCAGGTGCTGGGCTTCGGCAAGGAGAACGTTGAAGCGTATCTGAAGGCTGCGAATGCAGCCGGCAAGGGCGTTGAGGCGGTGCAGAACGAGATGTACCTGTTCTCAAAGCAGTCGGTCGAAGAGACGATGGCCGCGACCAAGGCCGTGCTCGGCGCGAAGTCGGTGCACGAGGCGTTCGAAATCCAGAGCGATTTCGCCAAGAGCGCGTTCGACACCTATGTCGGCCAGATCAACCGGTTCAATGAAATCGTTCTCTCCGTCTCCAAGGAGACGTTTGAGCCGCTCCAGGGCCGCATTCAGGCTTGGGCTGAAGTCGTGCAGACCGCGCGCGCGGCCTAATCGACACGAACAAAATCGTTCCGCGGCTCCTCCCCCAATTGCGGAACGGTTCAGAAAGGGCTCGGGATTATTCCCGGGCCCTTTCGCTTTACGGCGCAGCACATATATCGGAACACGCGCGCCGCATGGAATATTAGAGTTTTCTTAAGCCTCAAGCTTGCGCGAGCGCGTTATGTCAACCCCTTGATCGTACTAGGGAGGCGCGCGTTTCGTGCTTATACTGCGCATCCGATGAGAGACCGGCGCGACGACAAAACGGGCCAGACCAACGGCACAGGCACCGGTGTCGCCACCAAAACACGCCCCAAGACCAAGAAGCCGAGTCTTTACAAGGTTCTGCTGCTGAACGACGACTACACGCCGATGGAATTCGTCGTTCATATTCTCGAGCGATTTTTCAATAAGGGCCGGGATGAGGCGGTGCAGATCATGCTGCACGTCCATCGTCACGGCGTGGGCATTTGCGGCGTGTTCACCTACGAGGTGGCGGAAACGAAAGTGGCGCAAGTCATTGAATTTGCCCGGCGCCATCAACATCCTTTGCAGTGTACCATGGAAAAAGAGTAGCATCCCTTATGCCATCTCTTTCGCGTAGCCTCGAGCAAGCCCTGCATCGCGCCATCAAGCTGGCGAGCGACCGCCATCACGAATACGCCACGCTCGAACATTTGCTGCTGGTGCTGATCGACGATGGCGACGCGCAGCAGGTGATGAAGGCCTGCAACGTCAATCTCGACGCCTTGCGAACGGCGCTGCGGAAATACGTGGATGAAGAACTGGTTACGCTCGTCATTGAGGATGGCGAGGACGCCAAGCCAACCACGGGCTTCCAGCGCGTTGTGCAACGTGCTGTGTTGCACGTGCAGAATTCCGGGCGCGATGAAGTCACCGGCGCCAATGTGCTGGTGGCATTGTTCACGGAGCGCGAAAGTCACGCAGTGTTCTTCCTGCAGGAGCAGAACATGACGCGGCTGGATGCCGTGTCGTACATCAGCCACGGCATCGCCAAGCGTCCTGGTATGAGTCAGCAGAAAACGGCGCGCGGCTCGGATGAAGACGAAGAAGGCGGCGAGAAGCAGAACAAGCAGGGCACTGAGGCGCTGGAAGCCTACTGCGTCAACCTGAACGAGAAAGCGAAATCCGGCCGCATCGATCCGCTGATCGGGCGCGACTCGGAGGTTGAGCGCACCATCCAGATTCTTTGCCGCCGGCAGAAGAATAACCCGCTGTTCGTGGGCGATCCCGGCGTGGGCAAAACGGCGATTGCCGAGGGCCTCGCCAGGAAGATCGTGAAGCACGAAGTGCCGGAAGTGCTGCGCGAATCCACCATTTATTCGCTCGACATGGGCGCGCTGATCGCCGGCACCCGCTATCGCGGCGACTTCGAAGAACGCTTGAAAACAGTGGTGAAGGAGCTGGAGGGCATCAAGGGTGCCATCCTGTTCATCGATGAAATCCACACCGTGATCGGCGCTGGCGCGACCAGCGGCGGCGCCATGGATGCGTCGAACCTGCTCAAACCGGCATTGCAGGCAGGGCTACTGCGCTGCATCGGCTCGACCACCTACAAGGAATATCGCCAGTACTTCGAGAAAGATCGTGCGCTGGTGCGCCGCTTCCAGAAGATCGACGTGGCGGAACCCACCATTCCGGACGCCATCAAAATCCTGAAAGGGCTGAAGCCCTATTTCGAGGAATACCACAAGGTCCGCTACACCAGTGACGCGGTGAAGACCGCCGTTGAGTTGTCGGCCAAATACATCAACGACCGCAAGCTGCCGGACAAGGCCATCGATGTGATCGATGAAACCGGCGCTTCGCAGATGCTGCTGCCGGAATCGCGCCGCAAGAAAGTCATCGGCGTGAAAGAAGTGGAAGAAGTCATCGCCAAAATGGCCCGCATTCCACCGAAATCCGTCTCCAAGTCGGATGCCGAGCAGTTGCGCAATCTGGAAGGCGACCTGAAGCGCGTTGTGTATGGGCAGGACGATGCTATCCACGCACTCGCCTCTGCCATCAAGCTGGCGCGCGCGGGCCTCAGGCAGGCGGAGAAGCCCATCGGCTGTTACCTGTTTTCAGGCCCAACCGGCGTCGGCAAAACGGAAGTGGCGAAGCAGTTGGCCAGCATCATGGGCGTGGAGCTGATCCGATTCGACATGAGCGAGTACATGGAGCGCCACACGGTCAGCCGCCTCATTGGCGCGCCGCCGGGATATGTGGGTTTCGATCAGGGCGGTCTGTTGACCGATGGGGTGGACCAGCATCCGCATTGCGTGCTGCTGCTCGATGAAATCGAGAAGGCGCATCAGGATCTGTTCAACATCCTGTTGCAGGTGATGGATCACGGCAAGCTCACCGACCACAACGGCAAGAAGATCGATTTCCGCAATGTGGTCTTGATCATGACCACCAATGCGGGTGCTTCGGATGCGGCGAAAGAGGCCATCGGTTTCGGCCGCGGCAAGCGCACCGGCGAAGACGAAGAGGCGATCAAGAAGCTGTTCACGCCGGAGTTCCGCAACCGTCTGGACGCCACCATTTCGTTTGCACCGCTGGGCCGCGACACCATCGACCTGGTGGTGGAGAAATTCGTGCTGGAGCTGGAAGCGCAGCTCAGCGACCGAGACGTGACCTTCGACCTCACGGCGGAAGCCACCCGCTGGCTGGGCGAGAAAGGCTACGACGACGCCTTCGGCGCGCGGCCTTTGGCTCGCGTGATTCAGGATCACATCAAGAAGCCGCTGGCGGACGAAATCCTGTTCGGCAAGCTGAAGAACGGCGGCACCGTGCGTGTGTTGCTGGACCGCGAGGCCGACAAGCTGGTGTTCGAGTTCGTCACCGATGCCGATGCTGCCGCCCGCCGCGCCCCCAAAGCGCTGCCTCCGCCAAAAAAGCCAAAAGCGGAAGAGAGTGTATAGCGCGTGACGCCAGTCGAGCGCATCACGGAGCGCGTGACGCGTGGCGGCTGGCCCGATGCTGACGGTGCCCGGATTCCGCTCTTGTCAATACAAGAGTTTTTTGAAGACAACCAAGTGGTCGGCAGCATTGGATGTAATTTGGAGGGGCCGCCATCGCCATCCCGATTCTATGAGTTGTTCAAACAAATCGCCGCGCGGCCTGACGTCAAAGACATCCGTGTGCAAATAACAATGTTCGACGATCCGGACTGGCCGTTTTCCGATACTGTGTTCGTCATGACCACGGCAGACCCAGAGGAGGTACTGTCATGGTTTCCGGAGGAGTTGAAACCTGACGAAGTCGAGATCGGCTTTCGAACCGATCGATATGAACCTTACGACTTGCCGAAGGGTGTTCAGCCGATTTGGTGCTGGTGGGATTAACGCTTTGTCCAACTCTTCAATCACCGGCGGGTGTTTGTGCGGGGCGCTGCGGTATGAAGCGCAGGGCGAACCTTCGTTTGCCGGCTATTGCTGCTGCGACGATTGCCAGAAGGCGTCCGGCTCCGGGTTCATTCCCTTCATGGGCTTTCCCGCGTCAGCACTGACGATTAACGGCCCGACGCTCACGCACATCTGGAAACTCGGCGATGGCAGGGAGGCCGTGCGGAATTCCTGCGCCCACTGCGGCAGCCTCGTGTTCGGCGGCACGGCAGGCAAAGATAAAGTCCACACGATCTATGCCGGAACGCTCGACGATCCCTCACGGTTTAAACCCGGCGTCGCCATCAACACGCGCTTCAAGCCTGCCTGGGTGATCCTCCCGAACGACATTCCGCAATTCGAGGGAATGCCAAACCGATAGGGCACCTCCCATGCCGCGAAGGTGCCCATCGGTAGAAAGCGCCGCGTGTCAGCTGCGGCGGAACGGTTTTTGCGGCTTCTGGTGCGCCGCATCGTAGGGGTTCGGGTAGCGCAGCACCTTCGCCAGGTCCTTGCCGCGGACGATATCGGCTGAGTGATACGCAAGTCCCCACGAATCGATCGACGACAGATCGGGGAAGATGCAGGCCTCCAACACATCATTGGGATCGCTCTCCAGCACCCAGCCACCGCCCGCCGCATTGATGCCACCGAACAAATCGGTGCCGCCGATCAGCGTGCAGTAGCAGGATCCCGGATTCCCCTGGCATTCTCCCATGGGCACCTGCGCGTAGTAGGCAAGGGCCGCCAGGCTCGGCTCTTTCGTAAAGAGCGTGCTGAGCAGCACGTTGATCTGGCTGCCGTCCTTCGCGCTGGTGAACTGGCAGAAATCCGCGCTACCCGAAAGCACCAGCGCGTCGCCGCCATTGGTGTTGTATTCGGGGATGCGAGTCTGCACCACGCCGCCTTTCTTCACACAATAGGCTGCAGCGCGCGCTTGCGAAGTATTCGCCGCGTAAGACGGCGCCTGAACGCCGAGAGAAACAGCAAGCGCGAGAAGCGCCGCCCACATTGCTTTGAACATCCGCCCAACCCCTTCGATACAGGGGCAAGCTAATCAGGAACTGGATGCCGTGGAAAGGGTGAACCCTATGTTCCAATCATAGCGCGGCACGGATTTTCGCCGCGATGGGCTCCAGCTCCTCCGGCTTCCGCATGGCGCGGCCATGCAATTCCAGTTCGAGGCCTTGCTCGCGCGGCAGGATGTGAAAATGCACATGTGGAATGCTTTGGCCTGCACCCGCGCCATTCAGCTGCACCAGCATGATGCCGCTGCAATTGAGCCCCCGCTTCACCGCCCGCGCCACTTTCTGCGTTGTGCGCATGAGTCCGGAAACGCCTTCTGCCGAAAGATCGAAAATCTCCTTCGCCGGTGCTTTGGGAATGACGATGGTATGGCCCTCCACGCTGGGCATAATGTCCATGAAAGCCAGCGTGTGATCGTCCTCATAAACCTGCACGCACGGCAAATCGCCACGCAAAATCTTCGCGAAAACGTTGCTCACGTCATACGGCATCGTCGTTCCCTTGGAGGAGAAATTGGCACGCGAAGGTGCCGTAACCATAAGGGTTTGTCCGAAGGGTGGGAAGGTGCACCGCGCGTCAGCGTTAAAGATACGTTTTGAAATTATGTTCTTCGATACGGTCCGTGTTCGGCCAGCACGTCCATGTTTTCCGCAATGGCTGCACGTTCGGCTTTTAGGTACTCGGCGACGGCACGGCGCAGACCGGCATGCGCGATGTAATGGGCGGAGTAGGTCGGCACCGGCATGTAGCCCCGAAGCAGCTTGTGCTCGCCCTGCGCGCCGGCTTCCACGCGCTTGAGCCCATGCGCAATGGCGTACTCGATCGCCTGGTAATAACAGGTTTCGAAGTGCAGAAAGGGGATGAACTCGGTGGCACCCCAGTTGCGCCCGAACAGCACGCCTTCACCTGCGAAGTTCAGCGCGCCTGCGATATACCGCCCCGCACGCTTGGCCAGAATGAGTACGATCTGCTCGCCCATGCTCTCGCCCACGCGGGAGAAGAATTCGCGGGTGAGGTACGGGCGGCCCCATTTGCGGCTGCCGGTGTCCATATAGAAGGCGAAGAAGCGGTCCCAGTGCGCTTCGGTGATGTCGCGGCCGCTGAGCCATTCGAACTCCACGTCTTCCGCGAACACCGCTGCACGTTCCTTGCGCAAGGTCTTGCGTTTGGATGAGGACAGTTCGGAGAGAAAGTCTTCGAAGTTCGCATAGCCGTGGTTCTGCCAATGGAACTGCTGATCGGTGCGTTGCAGAAAATCGGAGGCGCCCGCCGCCCGCCATTCCTCTTCCGTTAGGAAGGTGATGTGGAGCGACGACGCGCCGAGCTGCGATACGGCAGAAGCGCCCGCGGACAACAATGCACGCTGAATTTCCTCCGCGTCCTCCGCGGCTCCGCGTGAAACCAAAAGACGTCGTCCGGTCACCGGTGTGAAAGGCACGCTCGCCTGTAGCTTGGGATAGTATTCGCCGCCGGCCCGCTCGAAGGCATCGGCCCAGCCCCAGTCGAACACATATTCCCCCTGGGAATGACTCTTGAGATACAGCGGCATCAGCCCGTGAATCTCGCCGCCGCTCTCGATGACGAGATGGCACGGGCGCCAGCCGGTCCGCGCCGTGGCCGAGCCCGATTGCTCTACCGCTTCGAAAAATTCATAGCGGGTGAAGGGATGCGGATCGGATGCTCCTTGCGGATTGGCGCAGGCATCCCACGCGGCCTTTCCGATTGAGACGCCCGATCCGGCAACGCGTGCAACGATTTCCGGTTTCGTCACGCCAGCTCGAAAACGGCGTCCACTTCAACGGCCACATTCCGCGGCAGCGAGCCGGCGCCCACCGCGGCGCGCGAATGCCGCCCGGCATCGCCGAACACTTCCACAATCAGGTCGGAGGCGCCGTTCGCCACTTCCGGATGCTGCGTGTATCCGGGCACGGCATTGACGAACACCCCCAGCCGCACGCAGCGCTTCACCTGGTCGAGATCGCCCGCTGCCGCGCGCAGCTGCGCCAGCACATTGATAGCACAGAGCCGCGCCGCCGCCTTGCCGTCTTCCAGCGATAATTCCTTCCCCACAATACCCACATATTGCAGCCCGCCATCCGCCATTGTCACCTGCCCGGAGATGAACACCAGATTGCCGCTTACGACGTATGGCACGTAGCTCGCCACGGGCGCGGGCGGCTCGGGCAGCTTGATGTTCAGTTCGGCAAGGCGGCTGTCGATTTTTCCGGCCATTCGGCTCTCCAATGGTGCAAGGGATGGGCATGACAATCACGTTTTCCGCAGCGAGGCAAATCGCTATATCAGCGGGGATGAGCGAAGGACTTGACCGCGAAAATTCCAGTCCTGCACGCGACGGCTTTGCCATGCCCGCGGAATGGGATGCGCATCTGCGTACATGGATGTGCTGGCCGTGCCGCACCGAAGCGTGGGGTGGGCCGGAAGCGATGCTGCGCGCCAAGCAGGCCTATGCGCGCGTCGCGCGTGCCATTTCCACTTTCGAGCCGGTGGTGATGGCGGTGCGGCCGCACGACTACGCGGAAGCAAAGCTCGCCTGTGCCGGTCGCGTGGAATTTTTCGAAGCGCCGCTCGACGATTCCTGGTCGCGCGACATGGGACCGACATTCCTGCTCGGTGCGGGCGGCGCACGCGCCGGCGTGCAATGGCAGTTCAACGCTTGGGGAAACAAATACCGGCCGTACGACTCCGATGCGGAATTCGCCACCCGCGTGCTGCGGCATCAGGATGTCCCGGTGTACTATGCGCCATTCATCTGCGAAGGCGGCGCCATTCATGTGGACGGCGAAGGAACTCTGATCGCCACTGAGCAATGCCTGCTGAATCCGAACCGCAATCCCGGTCTTACACAGCAACAGGTCGAGCAAGGGGTCGCCCTGTTCACCGGCGCCCGCAAGGTGATCTGGCTGGGCGATGGATTTTCAGATGAAGAAACGGACGGTCACGTGGACAACATCGCCTGCTTCGTGGCGCCGGGCCGGGTGCTGATCGGTGTGCCGCCGCGAGCGCATCCGGATTATGGTCCCGTCATGGAAGCGATCCGCCGGCTGAAGGATACGCGCGATGCACAAGGCCGCGCGCTCGAGATAATTGAGATGGCACAGCCGCAGAAGCTGGCCGGCGACTGGCGCGGCCGTCCTTTGGCGGCGAGCTACATCAATTTCTATCTGCCCACGGGTGGGGTGGTGATGCCGGCCTTCGATGACCCGAACGACGAAGCTGCGCGTGGCGTGCTGGCGGACTGCTTTCCCGGCCGCGACATTCTGCAGATCGATGCAGTGGATATCGTGCAGGGCGGCGGCGGAATCCACTGCATCACCCAACAGGAACCGGCGTCATGATAGCGAATACTGAGTGGCGGACAGCGGTTCCTCCCCCGTTTACGGGGGAGGGGGACCACGCAAAGCGTGGTGGAGGGGGCAGAAGCTCCCGCCGCCCTCGTCGCCTTCGGCGACACTCCCCCCGTAAACGGGGGGAGAACCATTCGCCATTCGCTATTCGCTATTCGCCGGAACCCCGGAACTCATCATGCGCCA
Source organism: Rhizomicrobium sp. (assembly GCA_036269195.1). Lineage (GTDB taxonomy): Bacteria > Pseudomonadota > Alphaproteobacteria > Micropepsales > Micropepsaceae > Rhizomicrobium. Next base: position 114,747 of record DATASO010000012.1, on the reverse strand, counting down.
GATAACGCTCGCTGCCACACAGTTCGCCTGTTCGTGGGACATTCCGAAGAACATCGCCAAGGCAAAAGAAATGGTGCGCGCAGCGGCCGGGCAGGGCGCCAACGTGATCCTGCTGCAGGAGCTGTTTGAGGCTCCCTACTTCTGCCAGGATCAGCTTGCCGAGCATTTCAATCTCGCCAGGCCATTCAAGGACAATCCGCTGATCGCAGAGTTCGCGGCGTTGGCGAAAGAACTCGGCGTGGTGCTGCCGCTCAGCTTTTTCGAGCGTGCCGGCCGCGCGCATTTCAACTCGCTGGCGATGATCGACGCCGACGGCAGCGTGCTCGGTCTCTATCGCAAGTCGCACATCCCGGATGGGCCCGGTTATCAGGAGAAGTACTATTTCACGCCCGGCGATACCGGATTCAAAGTGTGGAACACGAAATTCGGCGTGCTCGGCTGCGGCATCTGCTGGGACCAATGGTTTCCGGAAGCCGCGCGCGCCATGGCGGTGATGGGTGCGGAGGTACTGTTTTATCCCACCGCCATCGGCACCGAGCCGCCCCCGGCCCCGCCCGTCGATTCCCGCGATCATTGGCGCCGGGTGATGCAGGGCCATGCCGGGGCGAATTACATGCCGCTGGTGGCCAGCAATCGCATCGGCACCGAACGCGGGCAAGCGAGCGAGATGACCTTCTACGGCTCATCCTTCATCGCCGATCCCACCGGCGGAATTGCCGCCGAACTCGGCCGCAGCGAAGAAGGCATCATCACCGCCAGTTTCGATCTCGACGACATCGCGAAGATGCGCGCGAGTTGGGGCCTGTTCCGTGACCGCCGCCCAGATCTTTACGACCCACTCCGCAGCCACGATGCGGCAGAGTAGGGAACGCCTACTTCGTCGCGCACTCCGGCATGGTGAAAGCGCCCACTTCCGTGTTCCAGTTGCTGCCGGAGCTGACCTGATAGAATTCGTTGGTGTACCAGAACTGACACCCAGCCACCGGATCGACCACCATGGCGCTGTAGTCGCCCCAGCGATCGGAGCTGGTTTGCGAGCCCTTGCCGCGTTTCAGAATTTTCTCCGGCCCCAGCGTACCCAGCGGATCGGTGGGACGGCGGGTGGCGTACCGGATGCTTGGGTACGCATTCGCGCTGGAGGCGGAATAACCGAGGGCAATATCGCCCGCCTGATCGATGGCAATGCTGCCCATGAAACGGTTGAGGCCGTCGTCCAAATCCTGCGTGCCCTCCTGAATCAGCTTCCATTTGCGGCCGGTTTTGCGCAGCTCGAACCAGCGGGGCGCAGCGCCGGGATCGGCCAATCCGCCGCCAACGGTAAAGACGCCGACAAGTTCTTCCTGGGTGGGCATCATGCGGTAGGCGAAGCGCTGCATCGGCCATTCGCTTACGGCATCCACCTTCACATCCGTGTCCTTCTGCGGGATGCAATCGAAATTGAAGAAGCCGCAGGCCGTGTAGGTGAAGGGCGCGATGTTGAAGGTGTCGATCAGGTTGAATTTGCTTTTCGCGGGATGCTTGAAGTTCGCGATCAGCTGGAACAGCTCGATGCGGTCCGTGCCGCCGTGAAATTCATCGTCCTTGAAGGTGTAGAAGTACCCACCCGGCGGCGGCGCCACTGAGCCGCTGACATTCGCGGGAAGCATCAAATTGGTCTCGCCATCGAAGCGGATCACGCCCGCATTGGGATCGCCCACCAGCATTTTCGCGCGATCGAAGGCAAACGCCGCGTAGCTCGATTGATTGGCCGTGCCGAGATACGCATCCGACCACGCGCCGATTTTGAAGTAATCCGGGAAGTCGGTGACATCGAACAGATAAAGATAGTAGGCGCCGAGCGGATCGGAGGTCTGCGAAACCGCAATACAGACATGATGCGGCGAGGCCAGCTGGGTGAACACCCAACGCTGCGCCATGGCATCGAACACCGCGACGGGATCGCCGACATCCTCTGTGCAGGGGCCGCTGTCGGTCCATAGCGTGGCCATGTCGAAGACGGCCTTCTGCTTGCCGGTCACCTTATCGAACACCCCGATTTTGGTGGCGTTGACGATCTGCACATACTCGTTGAGCCCGACATCGCCGTTGGTATCCGGTGGACTGCAGCCGCCACATCCAAACGGGTTACTGATGCCCTTGAACCGCAGATCGAGGTTCGATTTCGGGCCTGCAGGATTTTGCGAAGCACGGGCCAGCGAATCCGCAGGCGCTTTACCCCTTGTCCACGTCCCGCGTTGCCCGTGATCCGGCTCTGCCGCGAGGGGATTGATGCGCGGAGGATTCGGGCCCGCGCGGCCATTCATTTCCGATGCCAAGGCGCGCACCGGTTGGCTGACCGCAAACGATATCGCTTTCGAGGCGGTCGGCGCGCTCGCCAAAACCGGCCCCGCGGCGGCCATAAAAGCCAAGGCACTTGTCGCAAACGTGAGCCCGAAACGGTTTGGCATGTCTTTCCCCTGTGCCTCAAGTTGATGCACTCTGCCATTGCCTTGCGGCGATGTTCAACCGTGAAGATTCGGCATATGCGGAGTGTTGCGGCCGCACTAACGATCTGCCTTGCGAACGCGGCGTTCGCCAAAGCCGCGCCGCAGTCGAACGTGCTTTCCACGCGCGAGATTTACGATGTATCGCTGGAGCGCACCTCCGGTTATCTCTTCACGGCCCATGGCCGCACCGTCGTTGAAACCCATTCGGGCTGCGGCGCCACGCACACGCTGCAGCGCTCGCTGGCCGATGTCACCTATCAGGATGGCGAACCCATCCGCACAGATTTCGTCATCGAGACATGGGAGAGCACAGACGCCAGCACGCTTCGCTTCCACGTGCGCAACACGCAAAGCAGTAACGGCACCGAAAGCCATAATGGTGTCGCAAAATTGGCGGCCGATGGCAGCGGTCAAGTGACGTTCACGACGAAAGACAAGCGATTCGCGCTTCCGCGCGGCACGATGTTCCCCAGCGCCTTCGCCCGCGCCATGCTCGAAGCGGCGCAGAATGGCCGAGACGTCGAGAGCCATACCGTGTTTCAGGGTGGCGGGCAGAGCGCGCTCGTCACAGCAGCCGTGAAAATCGGCCGCCGAACATCAGGTTCGCATGAAACCGCGAAGGATCCGGCCGGACTGCTCAAACGCGGTGCTGTCTGGCCAATCCTGATCAGTTATTTCGAGAGCAATGGCGAACAGCCGTCATCCGAGGTCGCGGCAAACCTCTACGGTAACGGCCTGCTCGGTTCGTTCTCGCTCGTCTACCCGCAATTCAGCCTGCGGGCGAAGCTGGTACGCGTCGAACGCCTGCGATCATCCTGCTGAACGAATCCCGCGGCCCTTTTCGACGGCCCTCTCGCCGAATCTGGCGCGCACTTTATCCATCGCGCGCTCGGTGGAAGCGCGCTTGGCCGCGGCCGGATCGACTAGATCGGCCGGATCGCAATGCGTCTCCGGGCAGATGTTGTGCAGGCCAACGCCAAGCAGGCGAAACGATGTGCCGTCCGCTTCCCGCTGCAAGGCTTCGCGCGCCACGCGAAACACGCGGTCCGCGAGTTGCGTCGGCGCATCCAGAGACTCGCTGCGGGTGCGCGTGCGGAACGAAGCCGTCTTCAATTTGAGAACGACGGTGCGGCCGCCCAGTCCCGCGGCCTTGGCGCGCGCGCCGACCCGCTCGCATTGTCGCCAGAGAATGCGCTCCAGTTCGCGAAAATCCTTCAGATTGGTCTCGAAGGTTGTTTCAGACGAAATGCTTTTCATCTCGCCCGATGGATCGACTTTGCTTGTGTCGTCGGCATTCGCCAGCTCGTGCAGCCACAAGCCCGTACTGCCGTAGCGTTTGGCAAGTTCGCGCGGGCTGGCATCCTGCAGCTGACGGATGTGCGTAATCCCATCTTTGGCAAGCCGCGCTTGTAGCGACACGCCGGCGCCACGAATAAAAGACACCGGCCTGTCGCGCAGAAAGGCTTTGGCCTCGGCGCGGCCGATCACGGCAAAGCCGCGCGGCTTGTCGAGATCGGAGGCGAGCTTAGCGAGGAATTTGTTGAAGCTCAGTCCGATGGAGACGGTAATGCCGATCTCGCGCTCGATACGCAGCGCCAACGCTGCAAGCGTTTTCGCCGGCAGCGCACCGTGCAGGCGCTCGGTCCCGGACAGGTCGAGATAGGCTTCGTCCAGCGACAGCGGCTCAACCAGCGGTGTGAGATCGCGCATCAGCGCACGCACCTCACGCGCCACATCCACGTATTTCGCCATGCGCGGCTTGACGATCACGGGGTTCGGGCAGAGCTGCAGCGCCTGGAACATCGGCATGGCGGATCGCACGCCATAGGTTCGGGCGATGTAACAGGCGGTCGCCACCACACCGCGCTTGCCTCCGCCGATGATGACGGGCTTTCCGGCAAGGCTTGGGTTGTCACATTTCTCGACGGCCGCGTAGAACGCGTCGCAATCGAGATGGGCGATGGACAGCGTATCAAGTTCGGCATGCGAGAGAATGCGGTGACAGCCACACGCTTTGCACCGCGTTGCGCCATTCGCAGCATCGGCCAGACAATCGCGGCAGAGCGCTGTCATCTGTCGCTTTCGTCTGGCCGCCACAGCCACGCCGCGCCGCGCACGCCGCTGGAATCGCCGTGCCGATTCTTCACGATCACGGTCTCGCCTTCCGGATTGAAGCCGTAACGTTCCACACGTTTTGGCAGGTCTGTGTAGAACGCGTCGATGTTGGACAGGCCGCCGCCCATGACGATGGCATGCGGATCGAGCACATTCACCAGCGTGGCAATCGCACGCGCGAAGCGATCGAGATAAATGTCCATCATTGCTGAAGCGGCCGAATCTCCGGCCGCCGCCGCGGCGGCGATCTCCGTAGGCCTGAGCTTGCGTCCGGTCATCGTCTCGAATTGGGCTGACAACGCCGGTCCGCTGCACCAGCTTTCGATACAGCCGTGTTTGCCGCAGTAGCAGGCAGGTCCCGTCATCTCATCGGCCGATGGGGAGGGCAGGGGATTGTGGCCCCATTCGCCCGCGATGGCGTGCGCGCCTGTCAGCACCCGGCCATTCACACAGATGCCGCCGCCGATCCCGGTACCGGCAATAATGCCAAACACGATTTCACACCCGGCTGCCGCGCCATCGGTAGCCTCAGAAAGCGCAAAGCAGTTCGCGTCATTGGCGGCGCGAACCGGCCGGTTGAGCGCAGCCGCCACGTCCTTGTCCAGCGGATGACCGATCAAGACTGAAGAGTTGGCGTTTTTCACCATGCCGGTTTTCGGACTGACGATTCCGGGAATGGCAAGACCTACCGCGCCCTGTTCACCCAATTGCGCCTCGGCGCGGCGCACAAGATCGCGAATCGCTTCGACCACCGCCACATAAGAATGACGCGGCGTCAGCACCCGTTCGCGCAGCAGTTCGGAGCCATCTGGCGCCAACGCCAGAATTTCAATCTTAGTGCCGCCAAGGTCGATGCCAAAACGCAGTCTGTTAGCCATACCCTTAAGGCTCGCCGCCCCGCCGCAAACGTCAAGAGAGCGTTAAGACATTGGGCGTAATAGTTGCCGAACGTGTTCCGCACTGGGGCAGTTTGCGGGGGGCACGGGTCCGCCAAAGGGCATGGCGGATGTGTGCGGGCTGGAGATTGGTAAATGGACGTGCGGACCAAGACGGTACTCATCGTGGAAGACAATGAGCTGAACATGAAGCTCTTCCACGATCTCCTGGATGCCCATGGCTACAACATTCTCCAAACCAAGGATGGCATGGAAGCCCTTGATATTGCACGCGAACACCATCCCGACCTTATTCTGATGGATATCCAGCTGCCGGAAGTCTCCGGCCTTGAGGTCACCAAATGGCTCAAGGAGGATGATTCGCTGAAAGCGATTCCGGTGGTGGCAGTCACGGCGTTCGCCATGAAGGGCGATGAGGAAGTGATTCGCCAGGGAGGCTGCGAGGCCTATATTTCCAAGCCGATCTCGGTTACCGGCTTTCTGGATACCGTGAGGCGGTTCATCGGCTAGGTGTCATGACCGCACGTGTTCTTGTCGTCGACGACATCCTTTCCAACGTTAAGCTTCTCGAAGCCAAGCTCACGGCCGAATATTTTGAAGTTGCATCCGCGATCAACGGACAGGACGCGCTGGCGAAGCTGGAGCAGCAGCCAGCGGACATCGTGCTTCTGGACGTGATGATGCCGGGTATGGACGGATTCGAGGTTTGCCGGCGCATCAAACAGAATCCAAAGACCGCGCATTTGCCCGTGGTGATGGTGACAGCGCTGGATCAGCCGGCGGATCGCGTCGCCGGTCTTGAAGCGGGCGCCGATGATTTCCTCACCAAGCCCGTTGACGATGCGGCGCTTCTTGCGCGCGTGCGGAGCTTGGTTCGCCTCAAAATCATGACGGACGAGCTGCGCCTGCGTGAGGAAACGGGCCAGAGCATGGGATTGATCGATCCCGTGCAAAGTCTCGTGGAAGCGGGCGATCCAACCGGCCAGGTTCTGATCATCGACGACCGCCCCGAATCGGTGGCGTGGATGATCGGCGGCCTGGAATCGCAAAATCAGATATTTGCAGTAGGCACCTTTGAGGAAGCGCTCGCGCACGTCAAAAATGCCGCGCCGGACCTGATCATCGTGAGTCTCTCGTTGCGTGGCTTCGATGGATTGCGCTTGTGCTCACAACTGCGTTCGCTTCCCGAGTGCCGCAGTATTCCCATCCTGGTGCTTGTCAGCGAAGGCGAACGCCGCAAGCTGACGCAGGCCCTCGAGATGGGCGTGAACGACTATCTGACACGGCCGGTCGACAAGAACGAACTTGTGGCGCGTGTGCGCACGCAACTGCGCAAGAAACGCTATTCGGACAGGTTACGCGACAATGTGCAGCTCAGCCTGGAAATGGCTATCACGGATCAGCTTACGGGCATGTACAATCGCCGCTACATGAGCCGGCATCTGGCTGCGGAAATCGGCAACGCCGAAAAAGCCCGGCGCCCGCTTGCATTTCTGATCCTCGACATCGACCATTTCAAATCGGTCAACGACCGGTTCGGCCACGATATCGGCGATGAGGTTCTTCGCGAATTTGCCAGCCGGATATCGGCAAACATCCGCGGCATCGACCTCGCCTGCCGCTTTGGCGGCGAAGAGTTCGTGGTGATGATGCCAGACACCGACGTAGAATTTGCCTCGGCAGTGGCGGAGCGCCTGCGCCGCAGCGTGGAAGCGACACCGTTTCGCGTTAGCCGCGAGCCGCACATGCTGAATGTCACTATCAGTGTCGGTATTGCAGGCTCCGATCCAGAAGGGGACACAGCGGAAGCATTGCTGTATCGCGCGGACCAGGCGCTCTATCGCGCCAAACGCGAAGGCCGCAATCGCGTGGCAGCAGCCGCCTGACATTTACCCACACCGGCGGATCCGCTGTCGCGGCGCACGGGCCTCACCTACGGCAACACCGCCAGCATGGCCTACGCGTATTTTGCTTCCGCCGACCTTCATACGCTCAATCACAACGTGAACGGGGGCGCCAACGATCCGCACTACAGCTTCGGCTATACCGCTGCGCATGAGCTGCAGACGGAAGCCAACACGGACAGTGATTACGTGTGGCAGCCGCCGGCCAGCAGCACCACCAGCTACGCAGCCGCCAACACCCTCAACCAGTATCCCTCCGCGAACGGAACGTCCTTCGGCTACGATCCGAAAGGCAACGCTGTTTTGGACTATGACGGCAACAAGAACCTGGTGGCGTTCTACGTGCCCGGCCCGGCCATCGACGAACCCATCGTGATGGCCACGGCCAATGGCAACGGCACCTATGCGCACCAGTACTTCCACACCAATCATCAGGGCAGCGTGATTGCCACCTCGGATGATACGGGCGCGAGAAAGGGCGGGCCGTATGTCTCGGCAAACCGGGCAGCATCGTGCGATTATCTGTTCCAATTCACGGAAACAGACCACTGAAAACGGGATTGTTGCGGCACCTGCTGAAAATGGCGAGCATTTCAGAGAGTGAAATGTAGCCTCTGTCTTAGCTGCTGCTGGCGCCTTTGGGCTCAGACTGCAGCTGCACATAATTCTGCAGTCCCATCTGGTGAATCATGCGCAGCTGGGTTTGTAGCCAGTCGATATGCTCTTCTTCATTTTCGAGAATGTGCACGAACAGCTCGCGCGACACATAATCGCTGACCTTCTCGCAATGCGCGATGGCTGCCTGCAGTTCGGGGCGCGACGCAAGCTCCAGCTTCAGGTCGCAACCGATGACATCCTCGACGTCCTCGCCCACCAGCAGTTTGCCGAGATCCTGCAAGTTCGGCAGCCCGCCGAGCACAAGGACGCGCTTGATCAGCCGGTCGGCATGCCGCATCTCATCGACGGATTCGTCGTATTCGTGTTTGGCGAGCTCCGACAGGCCCCAGTCGGCCAGCATGCGGGAATGTAGGAAGTATTGGTTGATCGCCGTCAGTTCGTTCTTGAGAACGAGATTGAGGAAACGGAGGACCTTAGGATCGCCGGGAAGCGAGGCGATGGGGGAGGGGCCTATGCCGCCCGATCCAGCCGGTCCTCCGCCTTGGCCTGATCCAGCATTTCGGCGATCGTTTCCTGGCATCGACCGCAATTCCTTTTGACCCCGCAGCCAGCATACACCTCAAGTGGTGTATCGGCGCCACCGGCGATTGCCGCGTGAATGCGGCTTTCGTTAAGCCTGTTACAGACGCAGACAATCATGACAGCCGGAACTCGAGCCGTTTCACGAGGGTATCTGGTGTAGTTGCGAATGATTGTCAATTTCCTTCGTAAAACGCGATTTAAGTTTTATGAATTCGTCCAATCCCGGGCCCATCCGCGGGAAACACCTGATATCGGGCCACGGTCGAGGCGGTGTAGGGCTTGGCCAGCTTTTCTACGGATACCAGCTCGCCTATCACGGCATCGCGCGTGATGGTCAGGAGGGTGTAGCCGTGCGTGTGCTGGTTGTTGAACAGCACCTCCCGGTTGCGGTCCATGATCAACTGGGCGAGATCGAGCATGGGGAGCGCCTCGCCGATTGATGGACTGGTGACGGAGGTCACGCCGAACTCCGCGGCCACCTTCGTCGTGCCCGCCTTGTCGTAGAGTTGATTCACCCAGAAAGCGTGGCTGTCGCCGGACACAATGACCGCGTTGGCATTGGAGGCCTTGATGGCATCGTACATGCGCTCGCGCGCGGCCGGATAGCCATCCCAGCCGTCGAGATCCATTGGAATGTCGAAGGAGAAGAATGTGGCGTACATTTGCAGACGGCGCGCCGCCGCCGGCGGCAGTTTGGTGGCCACTGCCGCAATCTTCTCAGGGCCGCCAAGCGCACCCAGAATGTCAGGCCCTTGGAACCGTGCCATCACCACCTGATTGCCGAAAATCTGCCACGGCTTGCCGGACGCCACGGAAGCGGCGACTTCCAACCGAATCCATTCTTCCTGCCGCGCTCCCAGCATTTGCCGTTCGGGATCGTCGATCATGCGATAGAGCGCCGGGACGTTGGGGCCGACGATGTAAGGGGCTGGCGGTGGATTGCCGGCTTCCACCGCCGCCAGCACCGTCTGAATTTTCGCCTGATCGGTGACCTGTTTGCGCGTGGCGGGATCGGCGGAGTCATACACCGCCAGCGGAATATCGCCGGGGCGGTCGTATTCCAGCTGCCGCGAGCGCGCGACAAGCCGCGTCTCCACCATGATAAGCGTCGCGAGATTACCGAACTGAAACGAGCGGTTGATCGCCTCAAAGGCGCGGCCCGGCTCAGGCTCGCGGATCGGCATCCATTCGTAATAGGCGCGCAGCGCGGCCCGCTCGCGCGAGATCCACGGACCTTCCGTTTTGGGATTGTGGTTCTCCGCGCCGCCAACCCAGGAATCGTTCGCCGTCTCGTGATCGTCCCACACGCAGATCCACGGCGCGCGCGCATGTGCAGCCTGCAAATCGGGATCGCTTTTGTACAGCGCGTGGCGCGTGCGGTAATCGGCGAGGGTGACGACATCGTGCGGCGGATCGGGGATGCGGTTGAGTTTGTGCCCGATCTCCATCGCGTAATCGTTTTCGCGCGCGCCGTATTCGTAATAATAATCGCCGAGCTCGACGATGGCATCGATACGCTCGCGCTTGGCGATGTGGTCATAGGCGTTGAAATAACCGGCCGGATAAAGCGAACAGGTGACGAAGGCGAGCACGATGTCATCCACCGCTCCTTGCGGCAGGGTTTTCGTGCGCCCGAGCGGCGAAACGGTTTTGTCCACGCGGAAGCGGTAGAAATATTCTGTGCCCGGCCTCAGGCCTTCGGCGATCGCTTTCACCGTGAAGTCGCGGCCAGCATGCGTCTCGAAAACGCTATGCGCCACGATCCGCCGAAATGGTGCATCGACCGCAACGTCCCATGTCACGGGGATGTTGCCGCCGGCCGGATTGTCGGGCGTTACGCGCGTCCACAGCAGCACACTGTCCGTATGCGGATCGCCGCTTGCCACGCCGTGACGAAAGGACACTGCCGCGGTTGGCTGCGCCTTTTCTCTTGCGGAGAGCGGCAGTGGCGCGGCGGTGCCGGCGGCGAGCAGCGACAGCGCTTTGCGGCGATTGATTTTCATTCCGGCCCCCAGCGGCGTTCGAAATGATTATGACCCGCGCATGACAATGCGGTGACGCTCAGGCGGCGGTCTGCTCCGCCTGTTCGTCCGCCGCGACCATAGCCTGAACTTTGGTGTAGTCGGTTTTGCCCGTGCCAAGCACCGGCACCTCATCCACGTAAACAATCCGCCGCGGCACGGCGATCTCGGGCACGCCGTGATTTTGCGCCCAGCCGACGATGTCGTGACGGTTCGCCTCGCGGTTGGTGGTCACCAGCACAACCTGCTCACCCTTGCGAGGATCCGGCACCGCGACGGCGGCATGTTGACAGTCCGGCCACAAGGCAGAAGCCACGTTCTCCACCACCGCCAGCGAAACGATCTCACCGCCCACTTTCGCAAACCGCTTCACGCGGCCCTTGATGGAGATGAATCCTTCGTCGTCGATGCTCACGATGTCGCCCGTGTCGTGCCAGCCCTCATGCGGCGGCACGATCACGCCGGGATTGTCCGCCAGCATGTAGCCCATCATGATGTTGGGGCCTTTGATCAGCATGCGGCCGGCATGCGGAATGCCTTCCACCGGTTCAAGCCGCGATTGAATATTCTGCAGCAGTCGCCCAACGGTACCATGGCGATTGGCGCCCGGCTGGTTCGCCGCCACCACGGGAGAGGCTTCCGTCACGCCATAGCCCTCCAGCAACTCGATAGAATATTTGCGCCGGAACAGCGCGCGGGTTTCATCTCGCAATCGCTCTGCGCCGCAGACAGACAATCGCAACGAACTTAAATCCCCATGTTCGCCGGCGCGCGCATATTGCGAGATGAACGTATCGGTGGAAAGCAGAATGGTGGCGCCTGAGGCCTTGATGCGCCGCACGATCTCATGCGGCTGCAGCGGCGTCGGGTGAAACACCACCTTGATGCCCAGCAGCAGCGGCATCAGCGCGCCCACGGTCAGGCCGAAACAATGAAAAGTGGGGAGGGGATTGAACAGCACATCCGTGGGATAAAGCGTGATGTGCGAACGCACCTGCTCCACATTGGCGAGCAGATTGCTGTGCGACAGCGCGACGCCTTTCGGCACGCCTTCCGTTCCCGACGTGAAGAGAATAACGGCGGGGGTGCCTGGCACGGGGCGTTTGATGACGGCACTGGGCACCACCATGCCGATGCCGGCCGCCAGCTTGTCGCGCAGCGAAATCTCTTTGCGCACATCCTCGAGATAAACGATCTCGGCCACGTCTTTCAGCTGCTCGACCAGCGGCTCGAGCTTCGCCATGTGAATGAAGCGCTTGGCGGTCACCACCCGGCGCGCTTTGGCGATGCCGATGGCGGATTTCAGTCCCGCCGCTCCGGATGTGAAATTCAGCATGGCCGGCACGCGCCCATAAGCGCACACCGCAAAGAAAGAGAACACCGCGCCCGCGCTGGTGGGCAGCATCAGCCCCACCGCTTCGCCCGGCCGCGTGCCCTTTTTAAGCGCATGCCCCAGCGCCAGCGACGCCTTGACGATGTCATCGTAGCTGTAGGCGCGCTCGTCGCCATCGATGATGGCGACCTTTTTGCCGCCATACTGCGCGCGGGTATCCAGCAGCGCCTGGAAAACGGACTTCTCCGCGCGCGTCATGTCAAACGGCACGATCTCTTCGCCGGATGCGGCAGCGACGGTGGCAAGGCTCATGCGCGCACTCTAATCCGATTCAGTTGCGCGCCCAATTTCGCCGTTTATCGCTTCCGGCCGCGGGGACCCTACGGGCAAAAGTTGGTCTGTTTGCCTTCTGTTCTTCTTAGGTGATATGGGATGGCATACCTATGTCGAAAGGACGAAAAACAGATGATCGAGACAAACGCCGGCGGGCAAAACACGCAGAACCATCGGCCATCCGGTGTGATGTCACTGGAATACCAGCTGGAGCGGGCGGCGGCGGAGATCGACAAGGTTTTTACCGATGCCCGCGCAGTGGACCCCGAACGGGATGAGTTCGGCCACGCCAGAAGCCGGCTTTACACCGAAGCCGTGGCCATCATGAAGGCCAGCGCCAAGGTCGGCCATACCATTGCGGAAATGCAGGGCACAAAGTTCGAGCACAACATCAATGTACGGCGTGAAGATGCTGTACCGTCGCGGAAATCCGCGCCTGCGATTGAAAGCGATACCGGCGAACCTGGCGATGCTGAGTTCGAGCAGTACCAGGGCTGCGACTATGATCCCAGCTACCGCTTCGCCGATGGCACCTATTTTGTCTACGGCCGGGGACGCCTCCGCATCCCGGATGGCTGGGACGAGAAACGCTGGCGCGCCGGACTCCCGCAAATTGGAGAGCGGGGGGACCCCCTTCCAATTTCTGGAGGTTCGAATGGGAACTTTCAGGAATCCAATGCCGCTGCGGCGCAATCCGGAGGGCCGTGAGTGACGGCGCAGGTCGCCTCACTGTTTGCGCGCGTGCGGCATTTTCCGCCGCGGCGCCGTCGTGGCAGCCAGCCTGGTAATCGCAACCGGCTGAAGCATGGCGGATTTTCGCGGGGCGCTCGTGCCCGCCGGGAACGCGTGCGGCGGCTCATCCGGGACATGAACTTCCACGTCGCGCAAGCCAAAGCCTGGCACGCCTGCGATCTGAAAGCTCTGGAGGAGCGGGCCGCTGGCACCGCGGGGGCTGTATCCAACGAGGGCTCTGTGTCCTCCGCGTCCTCCGCGGCTCCGCGTGCCAAAACATTTTTTCACGCAGAGGCGCGGAGGCGCAGAGGAGGGCGGCGTCAGGAGCCATCCGTAAGCCGAGGAGTAGAATCGATTTCGCCCGACTCACACTCTATATCTCCTCCTCATGACTGCCGTGATCGACCTTACCAGCCGCCGCGCGCTCCGCCACCCCGAGAAGGCCCACCGGCCGGATTCCGCGGTGCTGCGCAAGCCGGACTGGATTCGCGTGAAGGCGCCCGTTTCCCGCGGCTATGCCGAAACCAAGGCCATCGTGCGCGAGCACGGGCTGCACACGGTGTGCGAGGAGGCGGGCTGCCCCAACATCGGCGAATGCTGGACGAACCGGCACGCCACCATGATGATCATGGGCGACACCTGCACGCGCGCCTGCGCCTTTTGCAACGTGAAGACGGGATTGCCCGGCGCGCTGGATGCAGACGAGCCGGCCAATGTCGGCCGCGCGGTGGCGAAGCTGGGCCTGAAGCATGTAGTGATCACGTCGGTGGATCGCGACGATCTGCCGGACGGCGGCGCCGAACATTTCGCGCAAACCATCCGTGCCATTCGCGAAGCTTCGCCCGGCACCACGGTGGAAGTGCTGACGCCCGATTTCCTGCGCAAGGATGGCGCGCTGGATGCGGTGATGGACGCGCGGCCGGATGTGTTCAACCACAATCTGGAAACGGTGCCGCGGCTTTACCTAAGCGTTCGTCCCGGCGCGCGCTATTTCGCCTCGCTGCGGTTGCTGGAGCGTGCGAAGGAGCTGGTGCCGAGCGGCTTCACCAAATCCGGGTTGATGGTGGGCCTTGGCGAGAGCCGCGAGGAGGTCATGCAGGTGATGGACGATCTGCGCGCCGCGCGCGTGGATTTCCTCACCATCGGCCAATACCTGCAGCCGACGAAGAAGCACGCGAAGCTGGAGCGCTTCTGGTCGCCGGAAGAATTCCAATCGCTGGAAGCGATCGCCCGCGCCAAAGGGTTCCTGATGGTGTCGGCCTCGCCGCTGACCCGTTCCTCCTACCACGCCGATTCCGACTTCGCGCAGCTGAAGGCTGCCCGCGCCGCGGCAGTGGCCGGGCGATAACAAACTCCGTCATCGCCGGGCTTGTCCCGGCGACCCACGCACACGATGCTGGGTGGAGGTCATGGATGGCCGGCACAGGGCCGGCCACGACGGCGTTGATTGAATGGGGGAAAGCACAATGAAATCGATAACACTGACCACGATCGCCGCAGCACTATTGCTGGCGAGTGCAGCCGCGCAGGCGGATGTTTCGATCTCCGGCAGACCGACAAAGAACATCACCTGCAGTGCGGGCGCTTGCGTCCCAGACGGCCCAAAGGCGGTGCTCAACGTCAAGGATCTCGAAGCCCTGCTCGCAAATTCGGACACCACCGTCTTCACGGGCAATGGTGCCGTATCGATCCACGTAAAGGTGCCGCTTAGCTGGAGCGGCACGCACAAACTCACGCTGAACGCCTTCAGGTCTGTGTACTTCGAAGCGCCGGTGACGGCGGAGGGTACCTCCGCTGTCAGCCTCGTTACCAACACGCAAGGCTTGGGTGGCACGGTTTATTTCCGCCCCGGCGGCTCGCTTTCCTTCTGGGATTTGAACAGCCAGCTTTCCATCGACGGCACCGCCTACACGCTGTTCACCGACCTGACGACGCTTGCGGATGACATCGCAGCCAATCCCGCCGGAAATTTCGCGCTGGCCCAGGATTTCGACGCATTTGCCGACGGTATTTTTCCGCACAGCGTCGTGACCACGACATATCAGGGATCGCTTGAGGGGTTAGGCCATACCCTCGATCATCTGTCGATCAACGACAGCAATCCGAACGATCAATTGGTCGGTTTATTTTCTCGGCTAGATGTCGGCAGCCGGGTTGCCAATCTGCACTTAACCAGTGAATCGGTTGTGAGCGCCGATGCGACGACCGCCGGCGTAGCGGGCGCCGGCCTCGGTACCCTCGACCATGTTTGGGTCGAGGGTAATATCGAGGGCGGGTGGTACGATGTCGGCGTCGTCGGCGTGAATAGTGGTTCGATCACTAGGGCCGTCGCGGCAGTCACACTTTCGGGCGTCGTTTGCGGCGGCATTACCGGGTTCAATGATGGCGGCGCAATATCGCTCTCGACGGCATCCGGTAGCTGTGAAGGTGAGGCTGGCGGCGGCTTGGTAGGCATCAACCAAGGCAGTATCTCCCAATCATCGGCGTCCGCTTCGGTTTCATCCGGTTATATCCATGCGCAGATTGGCGGTCTCGTTGGTCAGCATGAAAGCGGAACTATTGACCAGTCGTTCGCAACGGGGTCCGTGACCCTCGAGTCACAAAACCGACGATCACATGGAATGTCGCGTCCCGCGAAGGATGTGGGTGCCACCGCTGGAGGTCTGGTTGGCGTTGCAAGTGCGCCAATCACCAACAGCTACGCGACCGGCAATGTCAATTCATCGCCTAATACAAGAAATGCGGTGGGTGGACTAATCGGAATTTTGAATCTGAATTCCAGCTCGACTGCAAAAGGAGCTTATTCTGTAGGGCCCATCAACGCGCAACCCGAAACCTATATCGGGGGAAGTATTGGTTATGACGAAAATGCAATCCGCAATAAAGCACGAATATATTGGAATCTTGATACCAGCGGTGTCCCGGATATCAGCAAGGGCGCGGGCAACATCGCGTTTGATCCCGGATTGGAGGGAATAACCGACGACCAGTTGAAGAAACGCTTACCCAAGGGCTTCGATCGCACAATTTGGGCACATGATGCCGCCATCAACAACGGCTATCCGTATCTGCTCGCCAACCCGCCGCCGAAGTGAGGACCAAGGTTAGCGCTTTCTGATTTTATCGATGGCTTGGGAGGGCCAAAGCTTAACGGCAACGCCGCCCGAAATAAGCAAATATTAGGACAATACAACCGAGAATAGTCCCTTCACGCGAGGGCAGGCAGGTGGGGCCAGGTCAACGGTATTGGATGCGGCGAAGCGCTGATGTCCGCGCCCTCAAATCGCAGCTCGACGCGCTGGCGGACGTCGTACATTCCTCCCGCATTGTCGGGCCAGGCTGGGCCGCCATCCTCACCTTGTTCGGCTCGGCAGCATTCGGTTTCCTGGGCAGCCGGCCACTGCTGAAGGCGGCGCTGTTTCCCGCCACGATCGGCGCCGTGACCTGGTTTGCCGAGCGGTGCATGGAGGGGTACCGGGCCGATACAGGGGCTCATTTCAACGCGGAGAAACTATGGCGCTGGTTCCCGAGATTTGTCGGCATTCAAATCCTGCTTGGATTGGGTTGGGGCCTGCTTCCCTGGATGCTGTGGGATGCTTCAAACGGCGCCAATCACATCTTCCTCTGGGCCTGCGCGATCTGCGCGATGGCGAGTGTCATCGTCAACCGCGCCAATCACTGGGAAATGCTGGTGGCGAGTCTCACGCCACTGGTGCTCCTTTCCTCGCTCCGGTTTGCCACCTCCGGCGCCGTGCTCGATGCTGCGCTGGCGGTGATGCTGCCGGGTTGCGCCGCCTTGCTGTTCTTCGATGGCCGGCGGATGGCGCGCCAACTCGATCAGGATTCGCGTCTGCGCTTCGAAGTCGAGGACCTGGCGCACGAGTTGGAGGAAGCGCGCGACGAGGCCTTGCGCAAACGGTCGGAAGCGGAAGCAGCGAACGCCTCCAAGACGGTGTTTCTGGCGCATATGAGCCACGAGCTGCGCACGCCCCTGAACGCGATCCTGGGGTTTTCAGAAATCATCGCAGAACAGCACTTCGGGCGCGAAAGCGCGGATCGCTACGCGGAATACGCGGCCGACATTCACGCCTCCGGCGCGCACCTGCTTAGCCTGATCAACGATCTGCTGGACATCGCGAAAATTGAAGCGGGCAGGATGGAGATTTCCCCACGCGTGCTGGATGCGCGGGCAACTTTCGAAACCGCATTAAGGATCACGAGATTGAAGGCTCGCGAGCGCCAGCAAAATCTGACGATCGATGTCAATCCATCGGCGCCTGTCCTGTTCGCCGATGCGCGGGCCCTCAAACAGATACTCATTAATCTGGTGTCGAACGCGGTCAAGTTCACGCCCATTGGCGGAACGATCCTGGTCAGCGGATCGCTGACCGCAAATGGCGGATTCCAGATCGCAGTGGAGGATGACGGGCCGGGCATTCCTCCCGACAAACTTGCCAGGATATTCCGGCCATTTAGCCGCGCCGATAACCGCTATGGCCGGCAGGAGGGTGGAACAGGACTTGGACTTGCGTTGGTACGCGGTCTGGCTGAATTGCATGGCGGACGCGCCTGGATCGAAAGCGATCCCGGCCGCGGTTGCTGCGTCTATGTCGTCCTGCCTGCTGCATCCAACGCAACGGACGGGCAGACTACGGGTGTTATGCAGAACGTTATCAACACTGCTGCATAAGTCTGCTGGTATCAGGGCATCGTTGTGGTGTGCGAAGGAAGAGCAATGAAACCAACGATTGTGCACCACATGAACCACGCACCGAATAGTGCGCGTTGGGCAAATTCCAATCAAGCATCCCCCTCGACAGAGAGACCGATCCTGTGGCGGCCTTGCTATGCCATGTGCACGGCGTTCATCACGGGCATCGCGGCCTATGTTAAAATGGAGGAATCGGATGAGTCTTATGCCAATCCTTGGAAAGTTCAGACGCTGTAATACATCTTGAATTCGATGGGGTGGGGGGTGTGTTCAAATGCAAACACCTCTTGCATCTTCAGCTCGATGTAGCTGTCGATGAAGTCGTCGTTGAAAACGCCACCCTTCTTGAGGAAGGCGCGGTCGTAATCGAGCGATTCGAGCGCCTGACGCAGCGATCCGCACACGGTCGGCACTTCCTTCAACTCCGCCGGCGGCAGCGCGTACAGATCCTTGTCCATCGGATCGCCAGGATGGATCTTGTTTTCGATGCCATCAAGCCCTGCCATCAGCATGGACGCATAGGCGAGATACGGATTGGCGCCTGGATCGGGGAAGCGCACTTCTACCCGCTTGGCGTTCGGCGAAGAGGCGAACGGGATGCGGCATGAGGCAGAGCGGTTGCGCGAGGAATAGGCGAGCAACACCGGCGCCTCGAAACCCGGGATCAGCCGCTTGTAGGAGTTGGTCAAGGGATTGGTGAACGCGTTCAGCGCTCTGGCGTGCTTGATGATACCGCCGATGTAATACAGGCAGGTGTCGGACAAATCCGCATAGCCAGAACCGGCGAACAGCGGCTTGCCGCCCTTCCAGATCGATTGGTGCACGTGCATGCCCGAGCCGTTGTCGCCGACAATCGGCTTCGGCATGAAGGTTGCCGTCTTGCCGTAGGACGCGGCGACTTGATGGACGATGTATTTGTAGAGCTGCATGTGATCGCCGCACTTGGTGAGCGTGTTGAACTTGAAGCCAAGTTCGTGCTGCGAACTGGCCACCTCGTGGTGATGCTTCTCAGGCTGGATGCCCATCTCCCCCATGATGGCAAGCATCTCGCCCCGAATATCCTGCGCGGAGTCCACTGGCGGCACCGGAAAGTATCCGCCTTTAACGCTGGGGCGATGGCCGAGATTGCCTCCCTCGATTTCTTTGCCGGTGTTGTAGGAGCCTTCGGCGGAATCGATGAAGTAAAAGCCTTTGTTCATTTCAACGCCAAAGCGCACGTCATCGAAAATGAAGAATTCCGCTTCCGGACCAAAATAGGCGGTGTCGCCTACGCCGGAGGATGCCATGTATTTCTCTGCCGCCTTTGCCATGGAGCGCGGGTCGCGACCGTAACGCTGGCCGGTGGTTGGCTCGATCACATCGCAGATCAGCGACAGCGTTGTCTGCGCAAAGAACGGATCGATGACCGCTGTTTCGCAATCTGGCACCAAAGTCATGTCCGACTCGTTGATCGCTTTCCACCCGGCGATCGAAGAACCATCGAACATGGTACCTTCGGTAAGGAATTCCTCGTCCACCAGCGAGAGGTCGAATGTAACGTGCTGCCACTTGCCGCGCGGATCGGTGAAACGAAGGTCTACGAACTTGACCTCCTTCTCCTTGAGGAGCTTCAAAATCGTGCTTGGGTTCGCCATGGGATTTCCTTCAACTCCGTAATCAGATCGCATCCGCGCCGGTCTCTCCGGTGCGAATGCGAATTGCCTGTTGTACGTCCAGCACGAAAATCTTTCCGTCGCCGATGCGGCCCGTACGCGCCGCCTTCTGGATGGCTTCCACCGCGACGTCGAGGCGCTCTGCGGGAACGACAACTTCCAGTTTCACCTTGGGCAGAAAATCCACGACGTACTCTGCGCCGCGGTAGAGTTCGGTATGGCCCTTTTGGCGCCCGAATCCCTTCGCTTCGGTGACCGTGATGCCTTGGACCCCGATTTCCTGCAGGGCCTCTTTTACCTCATCGAGCTTGAAAGGCTTGATGATGGCCTCGATCTTCTTCATATGCGCTCCCTAGGGCTGAGTGACCCTTGGCCGCGACTTCCAACTACACGGAGTCGTCACACAAATTCCAGCGGCGCTTCCGCGCATCCACAAGGGAAATGCGGCCCCATTTGTTGGCTTCATCGTGCTGTGAAACTGGTCTGCGATGGATTGGCTGAGGGTTTTGCGCCAGAATTATAAACGCCAACTAACAGTTTGCGCAATTTTCCGCCGCCTCGCGTTGTCGCAGCGTTCGTTCAGAATTCTCCGCTTGCGGAAGCATTAAAGCGCCGATAACGTCCGCGCGACCGACAGGGATCGTTCCTGTCCAAACCCAGGGGGTTTTCAATGACGAAGACTGTACTTCTGGCCTCTGCGGCCATCTTTGTAATGGGCGGTGCCGCTTCTGCCGCCACGCATCCGGGCCTGGTTGCTCATGTTCCAGCCCACCAGATCGTTTCGGCGGCACCGGGAAGCACGACGCTTTATGATCAAAACAACAATGACAATGGCGTTGGCCTGGTTTCGCAGAACTTCGAAACGACCTTCGACGCATACGACGCTCAAGGTGCCGACGACTTCAAAGTTCCGACCGGCCACAAATGGAAGGTTAAGGAAATCGACGTGACCGGCGTGTACTTCAACGGCTACGGCCCCGCCACTTCCGTGAACGTTTTCGTGTACAAGAACAAGGGCGGCCTGCCGAGCGGCGCTCCGAAAGTTGAATGCGATAACGTTTCCATTGGAAGCAATACGGGAAG
Organism: Rhizomicrobium sp.; assembly: GCA_036269195.1. Lineage (GTDB taxonomy): Bacteria > Pseudomonadota > Alphaproteobacteria > Micropepsales > Micropepsaceae > Rhizomicrobium. The sequence goes on along the minus strand of DATASO010000012.1, from coordinate 94,281 downwards.
CTTTGCGATCAAGCTGCCAAAGTCCTGCAAGATCAGCCTGAAGGCAGGCACGTACTGGCTTTCTGTCCAGGCAAACCTGGCTTTCACGCAGGGTGGCGAATGGGGCTGGGAAGGCAATGCCGTGCAGACCGGCAGCGCTTACGCCTGGCAGAACCCGAACGGTGGCTTTGGTGCCTGCACGACTTGGGGTACCGAATGCATTGGCTACGGCCCGGACTTCATGTTCGCTCTCAAGGGCAAGGACGCCACGTAATAAGGGACACTTGAATTCCTCTAATCGGGACGTTCAAGTGGGAGGGCGGCCGGTGGCCGCCCTCTTTGCTTTTCGGGCACAGTTGCGAGCGATTGGTTCCGTCGGTTCACGCCGCTTGGCACCTTTCTGGATTTTGCCCTAATCATCTTGGCCCAGCTTTTCCGCGAAGATGGATCAACCAGGACAGCTGAAATTGTCTCACGCCACGGCTGGCATACCGGCAGAACCGGATTCGTTCGCGCTGGCGGCGGCAACGCTGACCGCGCAAAGGCCGTTGCGCCGGCCGCGATTGCAACGCATCGCTGCCGATCTGCGCGGCAATTATCTTGAGGCCGCGGAAGCAGAATTGAAGCAGGATCTCGCTGATTTTCCTGACGATGTCGATTCGATCAATCTTATGGCACAGGCGCTGATACACCGTGGCCATCGCCGGGAAGCCGCCGCGCTGTTGTCGCGTTGTCTGGAACTGGAGCCGGATTTTTCCATTGCCCGCTTCAATTATGCGACTGTTCTCTTCCAGCTCAACCAGTTCGTAACGGCCCTGCGGGAGCTGGACCGGGTACTTGAACGCGACCCGCGCAATCCGCTGTTCCGGCAGTTGAAGGCCAATATCCTCGAAACGATCGGTGAAAACGAGCAATCGCTCACGATCTGCGAGGAACTGGCGGCTGAGAACCCTGACCGCGCCGATTCGTGGATGAGCTATGGCCACGCGCTTCGCGCAGTTGGCATTCACGATAAGGCGGTTGAGTCATACAGACGGGCAATCGCGTGCCGTCCCTCTTTCGGCCGGGCTTACTGGAGTCTGGCCAATATGAAGACCGTCCGCTTTACCGCCGCCGATATTGAAGAAATGTCCAAACAGCTCGGGCGCACAGACATTTCTCCAGACGATCGCATTCCATTGCAATTCGCGCTGGGCAAGGCCTACGAAGACCTCCAGGTCTATAACCGATCCTGGGAACTTTATTCCAAAGCCAATGCGGCGATGCGGCTTCGAATCAGTTACGATCCGGAAACGTTGTCGTCTGGGGTGGCCGCCAATAAGGCGCTCTTCACACCGGAATTCTTTCAGGCCCGCAGCGATGCCGGTTGCACGGATTCGTATCCCATCTTCATCCTCGGGCGTCCGCGTTCCGGATCGACGCTGATCGAACAGATCCTCTCGAGCCATTCGGCCATAGAGGGAACTGCTGAACTCCCTTACGTCACTGCCCTCGCGGAGCGGCTCCGCCAATCGGAGGCTGGCCCGGCCTTCAGCACTGAATACTTGAAGGTGATTTCCGAATTCTCAGATTCGGATCTCCGTAGTCTGGGAAAGCAGTACCTTCATGATGCGGGCGTGCACCGGAAGCTCAATCGTCCATTCTTTATCGACAAGAAACCTGCCAATTTCTCCCATATTGGGATGATCCATCTGATCCTTCCAAATGCAAAGATAATCGATGCGCGTCGGCATCCCGCGGCCTGCAGCCTGTCCATGTTCAAGCATTACAGCAGCAAGGGACGGCTTCGCCTCAACGAACTGGGCCTTTTTTATCGTAATTACCTTGAGCTTATGGCCCATTTCGATCGCGTGCTGCCCGGCAGAATTCACCGGGTGATCTACGAAGATATGGTCGCCAACCCGGAAGCTGAGGTGCGCAAACTGCTAGACTATCTCGGCCTTCCCTTCGAAGAGAAGTGCCTTCGGTTTTATGAGACCAAGCGGACTGTTCTAACCCCCAGCTCGGAACAGGTGCGCAGACCCATCACGGGCGAAGCGGTCGATTACTGGCGCGTTTTCGAACCGTGGCTCGGGCCACTGATCAACGCTCTCGGTACCGCTTTCACCGCGTATCCCACGGTGCCTGAGGAGTTACGCTGACCGTCCACGAAGTTCCGTAAAGTGCAGACGGTCTGTCGAATTTCGGGACGTCCGGATAGGACGTGAGAACATCGCCCAGCGCGGACTGCAGCGGCGCCAGCCAGCTTTCGTAATGGCGCCACTGCTCCAGCCCATCCGTGAAGATGGGCTGACGCACCTGCTCAGCACTCGGCGTTAGCACGGCGCGCTTCGTATCGTAAAAGCGCAAGCAACTTTCCTCGAAGGGTAACTCGCAGTACTCAAGCAGGGAACGTATCTCCCGCTCGGGATCCGTGATCATCCGTTCATAGAACAGGCGATGGATACGGCCGGGCAGCACGCGATCGAAATGGGCCATCAATTCGACGTAGTCCCGATAATAACGGCCGATCTCAGCGAGATCGAACGCAAAGCTGAATGCCTGGGGAAAATATTGCCGGAAAACGGCAAAGCCGCATCCCAGCGGATGACGGCGCGCATCGATGATCTTCGCGTTTGGCAGGATCAGATGCAGCAGTCCCAGATGATGGAAGTTCGCCGGTGCCTTATCGATGAAAAAGGGCCGCTGAAGTTTCCGATAGGAGCGTGTGCGTGCAATATATTCGTCGCCCGCGGCTCTCAACTCTTCCATCTTTAGATGGCGCAGTATTTCCGGATACCCATCTCGCGTGCCCGAACCGCGCATCGCAATGGAATTGAGTACCGTCAGCTCCTTTGTGCCCTCGACCATCGAGTGGCTCGCCAGAATCTGCTCAATCAGAGTGGAGCCAGACCGCGGCAGGCCCACGATGAAAATTGGATCGGCGGACGAATTGCCTGAGCCGGCGCGTTCGCGAAAGAATTCAGGTGTGAAGAGCGCCTTGGACCGTTGCACGAAATCGGCAAATTTGTCCGCACTATGCTGTAATTGCCTGCGAAACAGCGTGTTTCCGTTTTTGTATTGCTCAAAAGAATTCCGGTAGTCTCCGGCATCTTCGAAAGCCTTGCCCAGCGCAAAGTGCAAAAGCCAGCGGTTTCGGGCATCCAGGCCCGGCTGATCGAGTGCCTTCCGCATCGCGCCGGTCTCGGATGAGTCGAATCGAAATGTTTTCAGGTTTGAAAGACTCCAGTACGCCTCGCCCAAATCTGGCTTGAGCGCGATGGCCTTACAGTAAGAGACTATTGCCTCTTGATAATTGCCAACGGTCGCGAGCGCAAAACCGTAGAACATCCAGTGCTCTGCGGTGGAGTGATCCGATACCAGCGCCTCGAAGCAGGATATTGCTCCTTCGTACTCGCCCGAATGCAGTAGCGCGTGCGCCTTCAGGTTAAGGTAGTCCGGATCGTCGGGATACTGCCGGACCAGAACTTCGATCTGCTGGAGCGCCTTCTCCCATTCGGTTCGTTGGACAAGAATGCGCACGAGCATCCAGCGCGCCTTCGCATGGTCCGGCGCCAGTTCGATAGTCCGCAAGAAGTGCTTCTCGGCTTCCGAGTACCGATTGAGCCTCAGCAGCACGCATGCGAGGAGATGATGAGCAGAGGCATTCGCCGGGTGAACCGCGAGAAACTCGAGAACTGTTTCTTGTGCTGCCGCAAGCGCCGCTGGCGACGCGTCGGTGCGCAGCAGGGCCCTGGCATCCGCCAAGGCAGGCGGGTCAGAATCTTCGGATGTTGAAACGCGCGCCTCTTCCATTCAGACAATTAGACGGCGCATTTTCGGGCTGTCAACGGAGCTTCGGATAGCGGGACGCTTGTCAGGCGTGATGTGTCTTGCGAAGCTGAACCATGTTTGTTCGACCCAACTATCCCGATTTAGCGGAGAGGGCGGCGTGAGCGCGGCCGCAGGGGCGCGTGATGTGCCGTCGTTTGCCGAGGCGGAACTGGCGCTGCAAGCAGGATTCGGAGCCGATCATCCTCGTTTGCGCAGGGCGGCAATTCTTCTTGAACAGGGGCGATATGAAAGAGCAGCGCAACTGTTGCGGGCTCATCTGGAAGAGAGTCCTGCCGATCCTGTTGCGCTTTATCTCATGGCCGAAAGTGCAATTCGTGAAGGGCAAACAGGTGCGGCGGAGCAACTTCTCGCCAAATGCGTAAATTCTGCACCCCACTTCGCGGCCGCACGGCTGAGTTACGCGCAGGTTCTTCTTGCTGCCCATCGATCCGCTGCAGCTGTGGAGCAGGCCGATCTCCTGCTGCAGCAGCTTCCGAAAAATCCCGTAGCCCGCAAGCTCAAAGCCAGCGCTCTCGAGAAGGCAGAAGAATACGCGCTTGCGGTATCGTGCTGGCGGGATTTGTGCGCAGATTATCCTGCGTTTTCGGAGGGCTGGCTGCACTATGGATATGCTCTGCGGCTGATTGGGCAACAGCAGGAGGCAATCGCAGCCTACCGCAGAGCGATCGAGGCCGACCCTGCGAACGCAAGTGCTTACTGGGAGCTTGCGGCGACCAAAGCATTCCGCTTCGGCGATGCGGATGTCGAACAAATGGAAAATCTGCTGCGCCGTTCCGATGTTGGGGCCACGGAGCGCGCGAAACTGCATTTTGCGTTGGGCCAAGCATATGGTGAGCGGCAGGATTATCAAAAGTCTTTTGCCAATTACGCAAAGGGCAATGCGCTGCAGTCGCTCGGCGCAAAACACGATCCCGAACGGATGACGCGATATGTAGCGGCCAGCAAAGGGATCCTGACCAGCGAGTTTTTCAAAGAGCGTGCGGGCTTTGGCTGCCAAAGTGGCGAACCCATTTTCATCGTCGGAATGCAGCGCTCGGGTTCGACACTGGTGGAACAGATACTGGCGAGTCATTCGCAGATCGAAGGCACAAAAGAGCTCCCGGAACTACTTCTGACGCTTTGGGAACACCTGGAAACGGTTGGCACTCAAGCGGAGGGGGCTTTCGGTCCGGCGCAGCTTGCGCGATTCGATACCGCGACCTGCCGAAAGCTGGGCGAACGGTATCTTGAGCGTACGCAGATGCATCGTACAGCGGGGCGGCCGTTCTTCACGGACAAGATGCCGGCGAATTTTGCCTATATCGGGTTAATCCGGCTGATTCTTCCCAACGCGAAAATCGTCGATGTTCGCCGGCATCCCATGGCCTGCGGCTTCGCAAATTTTACGGAGTTGTTCTCAGGCACGAATGAGGTCGCTTACCGGCTTGGCGACATCGGGCTTGCGTATCGCAATTATGCGGAACTCATGGCCCATTTCGATGCAGTGATGCCCGGCCGGGTGCATCGCATCTACTACGAAAGGCTGGTCGCCGAGCCGGAAACCGAAATCCGCCGCCTGCTGGAATATTTGAGCCTTCCATTCGAGCAGAACTGCCTGGAATTCCACAAGACCGAACGCACCGTAACGACGAGAAGCTCGGAGCAGGTTCGGCAGCCCATCTACAAGGCCGCCGTGGATCGTTGGCGGAATTATGAGCCTTGGCTCGGACCGCTCAAATCGGCTTTGGGAGACGTTCTCGACCATTATCCTTGCGTGTGAGTACGCGGTTACAAGCTGAAAGAATCTCCGGTTGTCAGGACAGGGCAGGTCTGTACATTCGCGCGCATGCACCAACCCAATCCCGTTTTCGCATCGCTTCCCACTACGATCTTCGCTCATATGTCGGCGCTGGCCGCGGCGCATGGCGCCATTAACCTCGGTCAGGGCTTTCCGGACGAGGATGGACCGCTCTCCGTTCGAGAGGTGGCAGCGCGGGCGCTGATGGATGGTCCGAACCAGTATCCGCCCACGCGCGGTCTGCCGCAGTTGCGCAAAGCAATCTGTGGGCACGCGAAACGGTTCTATGACCTGAATTTCGATCCTGATGCCAATGTTGTGGTGACATCCGGCGGTACGGAGGCGCTGACCGCTTCCATCATGGCGCTGGCGGGGCAGGGCGGCGAAGTGGTGCTGATTGAACCGGCCTATGACTCCTATGCCCCGGTGGCGGGGGCAGTTGGCGCCGTTGTGAAGACGGTGAAGCTCGTGCCTCCGGACTGGCGGCTGGATGCCGAAGCGATTGCCGCGGCGATCACGCCGGAAACGCGCGTGCTGATGCTCAACACGCCACTAAATCCTATTGGCCGCGCCTTTACGCGCGACGAACTGGAAGGCGTGGCGCGGGTGCTGGCGGGCTCGAATGCGGTCGCGGTGTGCGATGAAGTGTATGAGCACCTGATCTTCGACGGCCGTGAGCACATTCCGTTGATCACCTTGCCGGGCATGACAGATCGGGTAGTGCGCGTCGGCTCGGCAGGCAAGATGTTCTCACTGACGGGTTGGAAAATCGGCTGGGTAACGGGACCGCAGGCGCTGATCGACGTTGTCGCCAAGGCACACCAGTTCATCACCTTCACCAGCTCGCCTGCGCTGCAGCTTGGCATTGCACACGCACTCGAGCATGAGATGGAGTTCACGCTCAACCTGACAAAAACGCTGCAGGCCAATCGCGATCTGTTGACCGAGCGCCTTCCCAAAATCGGCTTCGAGGTGCTACCCTGCGAAGGCTCGTACTTTCTCACCGCCGGTATTCGCAGCCTCACGAACGAGAACGATCGCGTGTTCTGCGAGCGGCTGGTGCGCGAAGCCGGCGTGGCGCTGATCCCGCTGTCCATGTTTTTCGGTGGTGCCACCCCCGAACATCTGGTCCGCTTCGCCTTCTGCAAAAAGCGGGAACTCCTCGAAGCCGCGCTACAACGTCTGGAACAGTATTTTCACGCGGAGCGGAGGTACGGAGCGTGAAGTCGAGGCTCCACATGGTCCAGCACGGGAGAGCGGCGGCGGGCGCACGAAACCGCGGCGCCGCTGGTTTTTCCAACCGGTGATCGAAACAGTGGGCCTCTTGCGTCGCTGGAAGAACTCCGCGAAGCCCTGCTGACGAGGTGAATTGATGCGTCTCTCATTGATGATCTTGACGGCCATGCTGCTGTGCACAGGCCCGGCATTTGCAGCGCCCGATATCCATATCGAGGACGTTACACTCTTTTATAAGGTTTACGACGCGGCCGGTGCTCATCCTAGCGACGATCGATTGCAGCACGACTATATCGATAAGGGCTCCGACGGTCTGCGCCGTTTCTTCAAGGAGCGAAGGACGACGGCTGCGCGCGTAGCGCAGGCCATTGCCGATCATCCCCAGATGTACGCGAATGCAAAGCAGGGCCTTGCCGTATTGCCGCGCGCGCGCGTTCGCATTGCCGCAGCGCTGGCGAAGCTGCGCGAACTCTATCCTGCGGCAAAATTCCCGCCGGTCACCATCGCGGTAGGACGAGGCAAGCCGGTCGCCATTGCCGATGAAACTGGCGTGATGATCGGCCTCGAAGCGCTCTGCGCAATTACCTATTTCGATCCCAATCTCGAGGATCGGTTCGTTCATGTCGTGGCGCATGAATATACGCATGTGGAACAGGCCAACGAGGCGCCCGCGTTTTACAATAATGAGAAGCCGACGGTGCTGGAGGAATCCCTTATCGAAGGCGCCGCCGAGTTCATGGCCGAACAGACCTCCGGCAGCGTTTCCTCCGGATGGTTCGGTGAGATGACGGGGGCGCGCGCGAAAGCGACTGAAACAGCATTCGTCGCGGACGAGGACAAGACCGACCTTTCCAAATGGCTCGATAACGGGACGCTCGAAAGGCATGGCGACCTTGGCTACTGGGTCGGCTATCGCATTGTGAAAGCCTACTACGAACATGCCGCCGACAAGCGCGCCGCCATCCGCGAAATTATACAGATGAAAAACGCGAAGACGTTTCTCGCGACAAGCGGTTGGCATCCTGGTGTGGTCTTATAATAAAGCTTGCCGCACTCGAACCCGTCCACCGCCTTTACCTGCCGCGAGCTGTCGTCCGTCGGCCTGCAGATTGTGGGCCACACGTTCGACGTTGCCAGCCTGCCGCCGCTGCGGCATACAAACTTGCTGGTCCGCATTTCGACAAAACACCGCCCGGATTCGAAACCTGAAGACCGGCTCTCGGTTCTGTAACAAAACCCGCACGCGAAAGGTCCTTTACTTAGACGCAATCGCACGCGCAGTTTGTTTTTTTAGCGAAATCTTTGGCGCGTCACAGAAATGACGTCCGGTTGACACGCAATCGAAATGGCCGCGCTCCAAGGTCCGCGGCGCTCGCAAGCGCGAGTCCCGCCACCTCCAACCTTCCATTCGGACCAAGGAAAACCAATGCAAACCATTACACGGGCAACCAGTGCCCTGCTTCTTGCTGGCGCAAGCGCGACTGCGCTCTGTGCGTCCCTTTCTGCCGCGTGCGCCGATCAGCCAGTCCTGCTGCCAAACTCACTGATCATCGCGAGTTCGACTTACGACAACTCGCAGGGCGCCATCGCAGGCCTGACGATCGGCACGAAGCTGGCCCATTCGGAATCGCAGACCTCCACGGCCATTGCCGGCAACGACTACGTCAACGTGTGGAACAACACGGGCGTCGACGGCAGCTTTGGTGTCACCGCGCCCATTCATCTGAGCACCGTTGAACCGCACAGCGGGCACGTCTATAGCTCGGTCACTGTTCCCACCGATCAGGTGGTCACCAGCTTTGCCTCGAAGTCGGAATTGGGCATTCACATTGCGCAAGATGCGAACGGCCCGCATCTCACATTGCTGGGTTATGCAGGTGCGGGCGTTGGCGCACTTGACGTTTCCAATTCGGATGCAGTGGCCGGGCAGGATCCGACCAATCCTGTCACCTTCGCCTTCGGTTCGAACTATGCCTTCCCGCGCACGATCGTCTCGATGGATCGGAACGGTACGTTCTCCTACACGCCCACCATCGATTATGGCGGCGACAACGGCCGTTCCATTCTGCTGGGTTCGAACGGACTTTATTACACGGTCGGCAATTCCAACAATGGCGATGCCTCGACCTTCGCGCCGAACGGAACGAATCCCGATGTGACGACCACGACGGGCCTTGAAGCGGTCAACCCCATCAATGCGCCGGTTTCGAACGTGACGATTCCGCCCGGCAATTCGGCGGAAGTCGATCCGTTTCTTCAATTCACGGTCAACGGCAAGCTCGACAAGGCCGGCAAGGACAACAACTACCGCGGCATCGCAGAGTTCGGCGGAGCGCTTTACTTTACCAAAGGCAGCGGCACCAACGGCATCGACACGGTGTACAGCATTTCCCCACTCCCAACCGTTGATACGGCGGCTTCTACGAAGGTGAGCGTCGTGCCGGGATTCCCAACCGACTTTGCGCGCGTAAGCGGCGGCGATTACACCCCGTTTGCGGTATTCTTCGCCAATGCGACGACGATGTACGTAACCGACGAAGGCGGTGGAAATACACTCGACCAGGTCGGCCACGCGGGGCTTGAGAAGTGGAGTCTCGTCAATGGAGCGTGGCAGTTCGATTACGTTCTTACAAAGGGCGCGATTGGCGTGACCGACACCAACCTGAACGGTTATGACGGCCAGTATCCGGATGTGACGACTGTGGGGCTGCGCAACCTGGCCGGTCATGTTGACGGCAACACGGTCACGTTGTGGGCGACGACGGCCACGTCGAGCGCTTCCGGCAACACGGGCGCCGACCCCAACAAGGTGGTGCAGATCACGGACAATCTCGCGGCCACAACCCTGACCGGCAACGTTGCGAAGGAAACCTTCAGCGTGGTTGCCGGCCCGACCTACGGCAAAGTCTACCGCGGTATAGCCTACGTGAACTGATCGCCGGTTCCCTCGCGCCAGTGCACGGAAATCCTGCCGGAGCTGTTGCGGCTCCGGCAGGAAGGCGCGTTTCGGTTTCTGGCGGCGCGTATTCGACCTACAGTGGCGGAAAGCACGGGCGATTCTCCCATGTTGCAGAAGCTTTCCGGTCACATCCTGCCGAACTCGGCAACGATGATTGGCGTGTGCGTCACCGCCGTTGGCCTGGTGAAGATCGCCGAAGACCGCATCGGCCCCAGCAATGTGGATATCTACTTCTCCTTGACTGCGGTGATTTTTCTCGGCAGCGCTGTGCTGTCCTACCTTTCGATACGGGCATTGCAGCCGTCCCTTGGCACGGCGATCATAGAACGTATGGCCGACGCGCTGTTCATGAGCGGGCTGCTGGCCATGACCTTCATCGCCACCTTGTTCGCCTATGAGGTGATCTGAGCGCGTCTGCCCGAATGACAATCACGGCGGATGCGATATTCTCGCCCCATGGCCAGCGAAATCCTCTCCGTTGCGCAGTGTTATGAGGCGGATCGTTATGCGGCGGCGCATGGCGTGCCCTCGCTGACATTGATGGAGAACGCCGGCCGCGCGGTTGCCGACGCGATTATCGAACGGCATGTGCGCGGCAAGGCCGTCGTGCTGTGTGGGCCGGGCAATAACGGCGGCGACGGCTTCGTGGCGGCCCGCCATTTGGCGGCGTTCGGCTGGGATGTTTCGCTTGCGCTGCTTGGCGCTCGCGAGGCCCTGAAGGGCGATGCGGCCGAAATGGCGAAGCGCTGGAATGGCGACATCGCACCGCTGGCACCCGATATTCTTGACGGCGCGACGGTGCTTGTCGACGCGTTGTTTGGCGCGGGACTCGCGCGGCCGCTGGAGGGCAGGGCGGCGGAAATCGTCCGTACCCTGAATGAATCCGGTATTCCAGTGGTGGCGGTTGATGTGCCGAGCGGGTTGCACGGCGACCGCGCGCGCGGCCTGGACGATCTGGTGGTGCGGGCGGAAACCACCGTCACCTTCTTCCGCAAGAAGCCGGCGCATGTGCTGATGCCGGGTGCGCTGCAGTGCGGCAAAATGGTGGTCGCCGATATCGGCATTCCGGACGCGGCGCTTGATTCCATCAAGCCCAACGCGTTCGAGAACGGGCCGGCGCTGTGGGGCAGGGCGTATCCCTGGCCGCAGCCGCTGGCGCACAAATACGCCCGCGGGCATTGCATCATTGTCAGCGGACCGGCGCATGCCACGGGCGCGGCGCGACTTGCCGCGCGTGGCGCACTTCGCATCAGCGCGGGCCTGGTGAGCGTGGCAAGTCCGCCGGATGCGGTACCCGTCAACGCCGCGCAGCTCACCGCCATCATGGTGAAGCCGTTCGACGGTGCAAAGGGCCTTGCCGATCTTCTCACCGACAAGCGGCTCAACGCCGTCGTGATCGGGCCCGGCTGCGGCGTCGGGCAAGAGACCCGCGATCTCGTCGCGGCGGTGCTGGAGAGCGGGACGGCGGCGGTGCTGGATGCCGACGCGCTGACCTCGTTCCACCACGATCCCGCCGCACTGTTCCGCCAACTCCGCGAACCCGCAATCCTCACGCCGCACGAAGGCGAATTCGAGCGTATTTTCGCCGGCTTGCTGGCGAAAGCTGAGAACAAGCTTGAAGCCGCCCGCGCTGCCGCCGCCACCGCGCTCTGCACCGTTCTGCTCAAGGGGCCGGACACCGTCATCGCCGCGCCGGACGGTCGCGCCATCGTCAACAGCCATGCGCCCCCCACATTGGCGACCGCCGGCTCCGGCGACGTGCTTTCCGGTTTTGTCGGTGGTCTGATGGCGCAACGACTCGATTCATGCACAGCGGCGGCGGCGGCAGCATGGTTGCACGGGACGGCAGCACGCAGGTTCGGGCCAGGTCTCATTTCGGAGGACCTGCCGGAAATGCTCCCAGCGGCGCTCTCTGCGCTGAAGGACGAACTCGATGAGCGACATCGTCATCCGCCGCGCGGAACCGGCTGACCTTTCCGCCCTGCTCGACATCTACAACCACTACGTCCTGCACACCCCGATCACCTTCGACATCGAGCCGCGCACCTTCGCGCAGCGGCAGGACTGGTTCGGCCAGTTTGGCGGCAGCGGGCGCTACCAGTGCTTCGTCGCCGCGCTGAACGGCCAAGTGATCGGCTGGGCGTGCTCGACCCGCTTCAAGGAGCGCGACGCCTACGCCACCTCCGTCGAAACCAGCGTGTACTGCGCGCCGGATCACACAGGCCGCGGAGTTGGCCGGCAGCTTTACGCCACCCTGTTCGACGCGCTCGCGGGCGAGGACATCCACCGCGCCTATGGCGGCATCACGCTGCCGAACGAGGCATCCGTGGCGCTGCACGAGAGGGTGGGCTTCCGCCACATCGGGACGTACAAGGAGGTGGGCCGCAAGTTCGGCCGGTTCTGGGACGTGGCGCTGTATGAGCGCCCGCTCGTCCAGGCCGACCGCGTGATTCGCTAGATGTTGTGCTCACCTCCCTCTCTTCCACATCTAATTGTTTTGGGGGGTTCGGAGACAAAAAATAGCGCCGGCGAGAGCCAAGGCCTTGATCCAGCGTGGAAATCGCCTTGCGGTTGTTTTGCGAAAAATCGGGAGTGATCCCCCTCATGTCCGCTCCACCGCGGTCCTCTGATCGCCTGTTCCATGGCGCCAAACCCATCCATCCGCTTGAAATTTGCAACCAGAGACTGTAAGAACATAAAGCGAACTTGTCAACCGGCTGGAGAGCACCATGCTGCTGCGGCTCTTGCGAAAATCTACATAATCATATAGATGAGAAATGGGGATGGGCCAGGACGACATCTTGCTCGTGGGACGATGCGAAGCGGGAATCGAATCTCGCGAAGCACGGCTACGATTTCGTCGATATGGCGGAGGTGTTCGATGGCCGCCTTACAGTGACGCGGCTCGATGACCGGTTCGACTACGGTGAACGGCGTTACAACATGTTGGCGGCGTTTCACGGCCGCATCGTCAATGTGACGTTCGCGGCGCGAACCGGAAGAGCGCATCTGATTTCCCTTCGGCCGGCAAGCCGCGAGGAAAGGAAAGCTTACGATGAAAGGAAGAAGCAGGCGGGCGCCTGATCGCGCCAAGGGCCGGACGGACTGGAAGCGTATCGCGCGGTTGAGCGAGGCGCAGATCGAACGCATGGCGGCGCGAGACGCCGACAATCCTGCAACGAAGAAGAACGATTGGGCCAATGCGTTCATTGGCGTGCCGCCGCTCAAAACGCCGGTGAACGCGAAATTCGATGTGGACGTGGTGGAGTGGTTCAAGGCGCAGGGCCGCGGTTACCAGGCGCGCATGAATGCCGTTCTCCGCCGCTATATGGAAGTGCATCGAAAGGCAGGGTAAATTGGTATCCTGTCACCGGTTCGACTACCATAACCAGCGAGTGCGAGAAGATAAAGCGAACTTGTCAATGCGGGGCGGGCGTGCAAGGAAAGGAGCAGGCCGCGCCGAGATCGTCGATGTTCTTGCGCGGTATGATGAACCGAAAGGGAAGGACCGCGTTAAGCGGAGGCGCCAGTCGGCGCGGGGGCTGTAGCTGAGGGTTTTGCGTATGCGTAAGAGCGTTTTGGCGGCTGCGGCCGCATCTATGGTCATGCTTGCCGGCGGCAGCGCCAACGCGACCAGCATCCCGTTCGATGATTCCGCAATCAGCGCCAACGATGCCGCGCCGCAGGCCGATTTGTTGGCGAACGCCGGCGCGTTGCCGAACTGGACGATTGTGACGCCGGATCTGCTCGCCGGAAATGCCGGGCAGGGCCAGATGATCCTGCAGGTCAAAGACGTACCGACGACGGGCACGAATTCCAATCGCCCGAGGCCGACCCCCACTACGGGCCCTGTTCAAGTGCCCGAGCCCGGAACGCTGCTGCTCCTGCTCTCTGGGCTTGCCGCCACGGTCTTCCTGCGGCGGCAATGGCGAACGAGCCAAACCCGAGCCTAGAGGGAGCGAAGCGCGCGCGAGTGCGCGAGCACATTCGTCAAAGAAGCGTGCGCGAGCGCTTTCCCGAAAGGACGGGCAGCTTTCCGCCCATCAGGCTGCAACAGTGACTTTGCGGATTTCCGGACGCGCATCGGCGGGAATGGCGATGCCGTTATCACGCCGATAGGCCAACACGGCGCGAATGGCTTCTTCGGCGTTGGTGAGCGCCTCGCTTTCCGAATCGCCCTCGGTAACGACTTCCGGAAGCGCCGGCACGAGCACCGTAAAGCCGCCGCCTTCCTGCGGTTCGAGCACAATAGAGAAGCTGTACTGTCCATCCGTACGGTGATCCTTGGTGCGCAACGGCAGAATAGCAAGAGGCGAGCACGTTCGCCAATAGCATCAACAATGGAGGTCTCATTACTGGGGGGTATTTGGACGTCCAACGCGACGTTCACGGATATCTGCGCGCAACAGATGGAACTTTCAAAAGTTTTGATCCTCCGGACTCAGTTTTCACGGATCCGGCCATTATCAATAAGCGGGGTGCGATCGCAGGAAGTTATGAAGACAACCAACACGCCTGGCACGCTTTCGCGCGCGCGACGGATGGGACTATAACCACGTTTGATGCCCCAAACTCTAACTCTACACATGCGACAGACCTCAACGATACTGGTGAAATCACGGGCTATTATACCGACGCGCAATTCAACAGTTACGGCTTTATCCGGAAAGTGGACGGAACTATGCTGACAATCGACCCCGTTGGCTCGGCCTATGTCGTCGCATATGGGATCAATAATGATGGTACGGTGACTGGCCTTTATGAAACCGATATCGCCCACGGATTCATTCAGCATGCGGACGGAACGATCAAGTCATTCGACGTCAAAGGTGCTCAAGGAGGTACGACTCCGTTCGCAATTGGTGGCAAGGGGGCGATCGCAGGATGGTTCGGATATTCCGACGACGGTAGCGCTCACGGCTTCCTGCGCTCGCATTGAACAGACGGCCGTTCAGATATCCAGCGACTCAGCGTCCAATGATTTGTTAGGTCCTGCGAACATATTCACGTGGAGGCCTGCAGAAGCAGAGCTGCGCCGGCCCATGGAAGTGCATCGAAAACCGAGGTAAACAGGCGGGCTGGCTCGGAGGAGCGCCTACCATGCAGCTTATACGAACCGTATTGCGCAGCTGTGTCATGCGAGCAGGCATCGCTTTCATAACGATCATGGCCGGCGCGGTATTGAATACACCGGCCTGGGCGAAAATCATCGAATTCGATCCGCCGGGATCGACACAGACATATCCGATGGCAATCAATGCCTCTGGGTGGATTGCGGGGTTCTATGGGGATGATCAGGGAAATGATCACGGATTCTTGCGCGATCCGAATGGAACCATAACCACGATTGACGCTGCCGGTGCAGAATGTGGAACGTTCCCTTGGGCAATAAATCGCAGCGGGACAATTGCCGGTTGGGCCTCCGACAGCAGCTGCAATGCGCACGGCTTCTTCAGAACGAATGACGGGACCGTGACAATCTTCGATGCTCCTGGCGCAATCGGGACGTTTGGTATCGCTCTCAACAACAAAGGTACAATTACCGGACAATATGTTGACGCCAACCAAAATGTTCCCGGTTTCGTGCGAACGACCGATGGAACGATCACAAGTTTCGCTCCGATGGGTTCGATTAATACGCAACCTAATAGTATCAACAAATCGGGGGTGGTTGCAGGAAGTTTTGAAGACAGCAATAAAATCTGGCACGGGTTTGTGCGAGCCGCGAGCGGTAAGCTCATGACATTCGATGCGCCGGGGGCAATTTCGACCTATGCGCTAAGCGTCAATGAATCCGGTGAAATCTCGGGCTATTATCGTGTAAACGCCAGCACTCAATATGGATTTGTACGACTGCCGGATGGAACGATGACGTCGGTCGATCCCGATGACTCGAATGAGGTGAGCGCCACGGCAATCAACAACGGTGATATCGTAACGGGTTATTTCTCCGACGGCAACACTTACGACGGGTTCGTGCAAAGTGCAGACGGCACGATCGTGACATTTGCTATCGGGGTCTCTACGAATCCGACGGCGATCAACAGTAAGGGCAAAATTACCGGCTATTTCTTTGGGGGTGACGAGGCTAGCCACGGGTTCCTACGAAAACATTAATGAAGAGCGTTCTTGTTTCCAGCGCGCCGTCAGCTACTCAAGGCGACGCTTGCAACAGAAGCCCCGCATTTGCCCAATCAATTTGTATTCCTGCCGAGCGAACCACGCTGTTCGCGCATGTATCGTTGGCCGCAAAAACAACGGTGTCGCTGCTTGCCGTAATATGGCCTGATACTCCGGGACTAGAAGTTATGGAGAGGGCTGAAGCCACTCCATTCTTTAGCAGCGTGAACGTTGCGGCAGCCGGGTTATTAGCTATCGTAAGGTAGTTGGTGTAATTTGAAGCCGTGCACGTGTAGGGCATGAGGCCAGTTGCACGAGGGACATCTCCTGTTGCCAGATTTCCAGCGCCAAAAAGAGAACTATAGTAAGTCCCGCTCAGTAAGAGGGTGGGGGCGTTGGCGGAGCCGCCAATCATGCATTTCGAGGTGTCTGAAGCTAAAAAGTGTGCGCCGATCCAATCGACATCGATCTGCCCGCTCCCGCTTAGGACAGAGCTGATTCCGTAAGCCAGATAGTCTCCCACACCTAGCGAGTCGGTATTGCTGGTATCTTCAAAGGAGCCCGATGTGCTGGCCGGAATGGAAAGAAACATCGACCCGCTCGCGCCGTTGATGCGGGTGCGGATAACCGTGACTCTATTGAACGTATTGGTCTCAATGTGGCAGGCCATGTTCTGCCAGGTGCCGTCAGCCAGACACTTGAACTGTTTGTCCCCTTCATCGCCCGGAGCTCCGAGGAGCCCAAGAAATTGAAGAATTGCAGTGAGGCCGCCGGGGTGAACGGGCCCGACGCCCCAACCGCCGTCAGCAATTGCGCGCTGTCTGTGGTCGCGTCAAAGCGTGCAGACATGCAATAGAAGCTGCCGTTAAAGGTAGATGTGGTCGAGCTGACGTTCACGGCAAAATCCACCGCATCTCCGCTCGACACAGAGACGCTATGGGTGCTGTCGGTGACCCACCCGGTTGTCGATCCGCCAATGGAAACCGCCAAAGCAGTGGTTGAGGAATTCTTGTTCAGCGTGAGGACGAGCCCGCTTCCGAATGCCGTGTCCAAAGCCCACGAGAGATACGAAACTGTTCCGGAAGCACGAATGATTTGGCTGACGAGGGACTCCGCCGTGAACGGCTCCAATTTCATGGGGCAACGGCCCAACCCGACGTTACCGTAGTAGTTTCCACTGTCGTACGACTCGTCGGCACCGTGGCCGCCAGCACCGAGCAGGGTTGGGATCGTCATTCGAGTACCTACGAGGCAGGTCGCAGCAAAACAATGCGATCGCCGAATTCCTGCGACAGTTGCACAGCCAATTCGCCCGTTGTTGAGTCATCAACGCCAGGCAGGGCAAATTCGTAGCGGCCAGCCCCAAGATGTTTAAACCGCGGCTTATGTTTGTCTTTGATGGTCAACCCTGGTTGTCCGTTGTCATCGAGAATGGGATCGCCGTCACTATCCAGCACAGCCTTTTTGTATTTGGCCGGTAGCGCATCGACGATCAGAGCGTAGGCATGGTTCTTTGTTACATGCTCGGTATGCAAGCGCTTGTAATGTTCGTGAGCCACTTCCGAACCGTGCGTGTCGCGATGAATGAGCGTTCCATCGGGATAAAGAACCGAGACGCTCCGATGCTCATGGCCTGTATCCCGTCCGGCCTCCATGTCGTATTCCCATTCAACCTCCAGAACATGGCCGGGGTGGGTGTCTGGCCGCCATGTTTGAACTTTCAGTGTTGGCATCGTCCGATCCTTCATGGCCGTGCAGTAGCTTGCGCATAGTACGCGGCGTCAACCAAATCGAGCCGCTTGCGCACCGCATCATTGCATCCCGGGCCCCATCGTGTTCCGCTTCGGCGCCGAAGGTACGAGTGTAAACGGGCCTTATCCTGGCCCTAGCCCGCCCCCAAAACCCCTGCTATACGGCCCGGCTTCCGGAGGCTGGCCCGCCGGAAAGCCCGGGGCGCGGGCGTGGCGGAACTGGTAGACGCGCTGGATTTAGGTTCCAGTGACGCAAGTCGTGTGGGTTCAAGTCCCTCCGCCCGCACCAGGCCCGGAACGCCCATTCAAGGACTTAAGATCATGCAGATTACCGAAACCGTCTCCGAAGGCCTGCACCGCGAATTCAAGGTGCTGATCCCCCGCGACGACCTCGACGCCAAGCTCACCGGCCGCATCGAGGAGATGAAGCCCAAGGTGCATCTCAAAGGCTTCCGCCCCGGCAAGGCGCCCACCTCGTTCCTGAAGAAGTCGTTCGGCAAATCGATGATGGGGGAGATCGTCGATGAGACGGTGAATGAATCCAGCAAGCGGGCGCTGGAAGACAACGGCCTGAAGGCCGCCACGCCGCCGCGGGTGGATTTGAGCAGCGATATCGATCAGGTCATGCAAGGGCACTCCGATCTCGAATTCACCCTGGCGATCGATCTGATGCCGGAGTTCGAGCCGTCCGAAATCACCGGCCTGAAGGTGCAGAAGCTTGTTTCCGACTTGTCGGACAAGGATGTGGACGATGCGGTGTAC
This sequence comes from Rhizomicrobium sp., assembly GCA_036269195.1. Classification (GTDB taxonomy): domain Bacteria; phylum Pseudomonadota; class Alphaproteobacteria; order Micropepsales; family Micropepsaceae; genus Rhizomicrobium. Next base: position 75,863 of record DATASO010000012.1, on the reverse strand, counting down.
AAGCTCGCCGAGCAGTCGCGCACCTATTCACCGCGCGCGGAAGGCGCGGCGGCTGAGAGCGGCGATTCTGTGGCGATCGATTTCGTGGGCCGCGCCGATGGCGAAGAGTTTGCCGGCGGCAAGGCGGAAGATTTCAACCTGACCTTGGGCTCGGGCCAGTTGATCCCCGGTTTCGAGGATCAGTTGATCGGCGCCAAAGCCGGCGACGAGCGCGACGTGAAGGTGACCTTCCCGGCCGACTATCCGGAACCCAAGCTCGCCAGCAAGGACGTGGTGTTCACCGTGAAGGTGAAAGAGGTGAAGGCACCGGATCCCGTCACCGTGGACGAGGAGATGGCGAAGAAGCTGGGCCTCGATTCCATCTCCACCCTGCGCGATCGCGTGCGCGATCAGCTGAAGCAGGAGAACAATCGCGCCAGCCGCATGCATCTCAAGCGCCGTATTCTGGATGCGCTGGACACTGCCCATTCCTTTGGGCTGCCGCCCGGCATGGTGGAGCAGGAATTCAACGGCATCTGGCAGGCGGTGCTGGCGGAACTGCAGCGCGAAGGCAAGAGCATCGAAGACGAAGGCAAGAGCGAAGACGAGGTGAAGAAGGAATATCACGCCATCGCCGAGCGGCGGGTGCGGCTCGGGCTGGTGCTGGCGAAGATCGGCGAGCAGAACGGTATCCAGGTGTCGCCGGATGAATTGAACCGCGCGGTTGCGGCGCGGGCGCGCCAGTTCGTGATGCAGAGCCGCGCGGAAGGCGGCCAGCCCATCACCGAGCAGCAGGCCTATCAGTTCCTCACGCAGAACGCGCAGGCCATGGCGGAAATCCGCGCGCCGCTGTTCGAAGACAAGGTGATCGACTTCATCGCCGAGCTTGCCCAGATCGACGAGCGCAAGGTGGATCGCGAGATCCTGTTCCTCGATCCGGATGAGGCCGAAGAGCGGCTGAAGGCGGCCGCCTGAGCGATACTCGACAGAGTCCGGCCGGCTCACTACATCTGATGCCATGAAAGATATTCGCGACGTTTACATGAACACGCTGGTGCCGATGGTGGTCGAACAGACCGCCCGCGGGGAGCGCGCCTATGACATCTACTCCCGCCTGCTCAAGGAGCGGATCGTTTTCATCACCGGCGGTGTCGATGATTATGTGGCGAGCCTGATCACCGCACAGCTGCTCTTCCTGGAGGCCGAGAACCCCAAGAAAGAGATCGCCATGTATATCAACTCGCCGGGCGGTTACGTCACCGGCGGCCTGGCGATCTACGACACCATGCAGTACATCCGGCCCGGCATTCAGACCTTGTGCATCGGCCAGGCGGCATCGGCGGCGTCGCTCCTGCTGTGCGCCGGCCGGAAGGGTGAACGCTTCTGCCTGCCGAACTCCCGCATTCTGGTGCACCAGCCTTCGGCGTCCTATTATGGGCAGGCGGCCGACATCGCCCGGCACGCGCAGGAAATTGTGAAGCTCAAACGGCGCCTGAACGAGATTTACGCGAAGCACACGGGCCAATCCGTTGAAGCGGTTGAAAAAGCGCTCGACCGGGATACCTATATGACCGCCGAGGAGGCGCGGAATTTCGGCCTTCTGGATCAGGTGCTCACGCAGCGTTCCGAAGCTGGCGAATTGAGCTAAGAGGCTGGCGAGGCAAGAAATTGGCTCAATTCTGGCCAATTAAACTAATCTTGATCCTCCGCCCGCAATCATGGTCGTATAGATGCGGGCGGCAACCGAATCTCCCTTGGCGCGGTTCCTGCACTTGGAGAATTGGCCGGGCAGGCGGCCTCATAGGAAGCGGACAACAGTCCCAGGAGAGCCATGAGTAAGGCGAGCGGCGGCGAAAACAAGAACACGCTCTACTGTTCCTTCTGCGGCAAGAGCCAGCATGAGGTCCGCAAGCTGATCGCGGGCCCCACCGTCTTCATCTGCGACGAGTGCGTCGAGCTCTGCATGGAGATCATCCGGGAGGAGAACAAGACCTCCTTCATGAAGAGCCGCGAAGGCGTGCCGACGCCCGGCGAAATCTACAAGGTGCTCGACGATTACGTGGTCGGCCAGCAGCACGCCAAGAAGGTGCTGAGCGTCGCGGTCCACAACCACTACAAGCGCATCAACGCCAGCGCGAAGAACGCGGACGTTGAGCTGGCGAAGTCGAACATCCTGCTGATCGGTCCCACGGGCTGCGGCAAGACTTTGCTGGCGCAGACGCTGGCGCGCATTCTCGACGTGCCTTTCACCATGGCCGACGCCACGACGCTCACCGAAGCGGGCTATGTCGGCGAGGATGTCGAAAACATCATCCTCAAGCTGCTGCAGAACGCCGACTACAATGTCGAGCGGGCGCAGCGCGGTATTGTTTACATCGATGAAGTCGACAAGATTTCGCGCAAGTCTGACAATCCATCGATCACCCGCGATGTGTCCGGCGAAGGCGTGCAGCAGGCGCTGCTGAAGATCATGGAAGGCACCGTTGCGTCGGTGCCTCCGCAGGGTGGCCGCAAGCATCCGCAGCAGGAATTCCTGCAGGTCGATACCACCAACATTCTTTTCATCTGTGGTGGTGCGTTTGCGGGGCTGGAGAAGATTATCGCGCAGCGCACCCATGGCAGCAGCATCGGCTTTGGCGCCACGGTGCGCGCCGCGGACGAGCGCGGCACCGGCGAAGTGCTGCGCGAAGTCGAGCCGGAAGATTTGCTGAAGTTTGGGCTGATCCCGGAATTCATCGGCCGGCTGCCGGTGCTCGCCACCTTGGGCGATCTTTCGGAGGCAGCCCTGATCGAAATTCTGACACGTCCAAAGAACGCGCTCGCCAAGCAGTATCAGCGCATGTTCGAGATGGAAGGCGTGAAGCTTCGCTTCCAGGAAGAGGCGATGAAGGCGATTGCCCGCAAGGCGATCGCGCGCAAGACCGGCGCGCGCGGGCTTCGTTCGATCATGGAAGGCATTCTGCTCGAAACCATGTTCGAGCTGCCGACCATGAACGGAGTCCAGGAAGTGGTGCTGACGGCGGACGTGGTCGAAGGCCGCTCACGCCCGCTTTACACCTACTCCGACAAGGCGCCGCGCGAGCAGACCGCAAGCTGATCTTTTTCTCCCCTCGTTTACGGGGGGAGTGCCGCCGAAGGCGGCGAGGGGGGCATCGTGCGCGCCCCCTCCGCCTTGCTTCGCAAGGCACCTCCCCCGTAAACGGGGGAGGAAAGATGACGTCAACTGTTGACCCAACCCTCGATGAGGAACTCGCCTCTCTCGGAGAGGATGATCGATTCGATTTTGCGAACTTGGCATTCGAGAGAACTGGAGTTGAAGGATGCATATTCATCTCGAGCCATTCGGGAGAGCGTGGGCCGCGCATAAAGTGGCGACAGAATCTCAACCGTGACGAACCAACATTTTCCATCTCGATTACGGAGCCACCCCGTGTTTTGGGTAGCGCGGTGTCCCGCGAGGTCCTGGAACGGGTGGCACCCACAGTTTTTCAATGGATCATGCTGAATCGGAAATCGCTGCTGGAATTCTGGGAAACAGGTGAATGTTGGCTGGTGGATGACGTGAATGCATTTTTGCGCACTCTCGCCAAAGTTCCCGTCGGAACCTGAACGGCTGTTCAGCTTCGAACCCGGTTCAGCTGCGCGATGCCATTTCCTGTCGATGGAACGTCACGGGCGGCAATCAACCACAGGCGTGAAGGGTTAACGGCTTGAAACCGCCGTTGCAGGGGGCCACGTTAGTTCTCCAGAGTCGGCCAGAGCGGCGGCTGGAATTTACACCGCTACGCCCATTTGGGGTACGGTGACACAAGCGGGCAATCCCCGCAGGAGAAAAGAATGTCAGACGAAATGGTGGTGACCAAAGACGAAGCAGGCGGCCAGTTGGCGCCGGTCCTTCCACTGCGCGATATTGTGGTGTTTCCCCACATGATCGTTCCGCTTTTCGTGGGCCGCGAGAAATCCGTGCGCGCTCTCGAAGAGGTGATGAACGACGAAAAACAGATTCTGCTGCTGACCCAGAAGAACGCAGCGGACGACGATCCGACCACGGATGGATTGCACCGGGTCGGCACCATGGCGACCGTCCTGCAGCTGCTCAAGCTGCCGGATCAGACCGTGCGCGTGCTTGTCGAAGGCAAATCGCGCGCGAAGGTCAACGGCTTCGTGCCGCGCAACGACTTCTTCCAGGCGGTGATTGATCCTATCGGCGATACCGGCGGCGACGCCCGGGAAACCGAGGCGCTCATTCGCTCGGTGAAGACCAATTTCGAGAATTACATCAAGCTCAACAAGAAGGTGCCGGCCGAGACATTGGCGAGCGTGGCGCAGATCGAAGATTCGGCGAAGCTTGCCGACACGGTGGCCTCGCATCTTTCCGTGAAGATTGCCGACCGCCAGGCCTTGCTCGAAACGCTCAACGTCCCCGAGCGGCTGGAAAAGGTTCTTGGACTCATCGAGAGCGAAATCGGTGTGCTGCAGGTGGAGCGGAAGATCCGCAGCCGCGTGAAGCGTCAAATGGAGAAGACGCAGCGCGAATACTACCTCAACGAGCAGCTCAAGGCGATCCAGAAAGAGCTTGGTGAAGGCGAGGAAGGCCGCGACGAGCTGAACGAGCTGGAAGAGCGTATCCGCAAGACCAAGCTGTCCAAGGAAGCACGCGAAAAGGCGACTGCGGAGCTGAAGAAGCTTCGCAGTATGAGCCCGATGTCGGCGGAAGCCACGGTGGTGCGCAACTACCTCGACTGGGTGTTGTCGCTGCCCTGGGGCAAGAAGTCGAAGGTCAAGAAAGATCTCAAGCTCGCCGAAGATATCCTGCACGAGGATCACTACGGGCTGGAGAAGGTGAAGGAACGGATTCTCGAATATCTCGCCGTGCAGCAACGTGCCGGCAAGATGAAGGGACCGATCCTGTGCCTGGTCGGGCCTCCGGGCGTCGGCAAGACTTCGCTCGGCAAGTCGATTGCGCGCGCCACCGGCCGCGAGTTTGTGCGCATGAGCCTTGGCGGCGTGCGCGATGAAGCGGAAATCCGCGGACACAGGCGCACCTATATCGGCTCTATGCCGGGCAAGATCATCCAGTCGATGAAGAAGGCGAAGGCGGCCAATCCGCTCTTTCTGCTCGACGAAATCGACAAGCTGGGCGCCGATTGGCGGGGCGATCCTTCGAGCGCGCTGCTCGAAGTGCTCGATCCCGAGCAGAACCACACCTTCAACGATCACTACCTAGAGGTCGATTTCGATCTTTCGGATGTGATGTTCATCACCACGGCGAACACGCTGAACATGCCGCAGCCGCTGATGGATCGCATGGAGATCATCCGCATCCCGGGCTACACCGAGGATGAGAAGGTCGAGATCGCCAAACGGCACCTCATCTCGAAAGAGATGGAGGCCCATGGACTCAAGCCGGAAGAGTGGAAGATCACCGATGCCGGATTGCGCGATCTGATCCGCTACTACACCCGCGAGGCGGGTGTGCGGAATCTGGAACGCGAGATCGCTGGGCTCACCCGCAAGGCGGTGAAGGAGATCGTGTCCGGCAAAGCCACGGCGATTGAAGTCACGGACGAGAACCTCGGCACCTTCGCTGGCGTGCGGAAGTTCCGCTACGGCGAGATCGAGAGCGAGGATCAGGTGGGTGTCGTTACCGGCCTCGCCTGGACCGAGGTCGGTGGCGAAACGCTGCAGATCGAATCTGTCATGCTTCCCGGCAAGGGCCGCATGCAGACGACCGGCAAGCTCGGCGATGTGATGAAGGAGTCGATCGACGCGGCGCGCTCCTATGTGCGCTCCAAGGCAACGAGCTTCGGCATCAAGCCTCCTACCTTCGACAACAAGGACATCCACGTGCATGTACCGGAAGGTGCGACGCCCAAGGATGGACCGTCAGCCGGTGTCGCGATGGCGACCTCCATCATTTCCGTCATTACCGGCATCCCGGTGCGGCGGGATGTGGCGATGACCGGCGAGGTCACGTTGCGCGGCCGTGTGCTGCCGATCGGCGGTCTGAAGGAGAAACTGCTCGCAGCGCTTCGCGCGGGTCTGAAGACGGTGATCATTCCTGCAGACAACGAGAAGGATCTCGCCGAGATTCCCGACAATGTCAAAGCCGGCCTGAGGATCGTCCCGGTGAAAACCGTGGAAGAGGTTCTGAAAGTGGCGCTGACCCGCGATCCGGAGCCGATCAACTGGGAAGAGCCGGAGATCGTCCCACCAACCGTCCGCCCGCCCGAGGGCGATGCGGTGATGACCCACTGAACCGGATCATACGTGAACGAAGGGCCGCTCCAGCGAGCGGCCCTTTTTCTTTGGTTCTTCGGGTTCTTGTTGTGAATCGAGCGCGCAAGCGCTCACTTTCCATTCCATATCAAAGCCTTGTGCCGGTTTTGGGTGGCGGGGCGCACGAGCGCCGGTCTGTGGTTTTGCAGCAGAACCGCGGGATTTCCTTGCTTTTCGCCTTTGACGGGGGAAACTTCCTACCCTTAGACTCGATTGCGATTTCGACTCGCCAGAAGGAGCCTCCGCATGAACAAAAATGAGCTTATTCAGCAGCTGTCGGACCGCGCCGGCCTCGGGAAGAATGAGGCTTCCAAGGCCGTTGACGGCATTTTCGATATCATCGCAGAGGCGCTGAAGGCGGGCGATGAGATACGGCTGACCGGTTTCGGCGTGTTCGCGGTGTCGGAGCGGGCAGGGGGCAAAGGCCGCAATCCGCAGACCGGTGAAGAAATCACCATCAAGCCATCCAAGCAGCCGCGTTTCCGGGCCGGCAAGCAGCTGAAGGATTCGCTGAACGGCTGAAGGCGTGGCCCGCGTTTTTGGCGCGGGATTGTTTCGTCGCAAATTGTTAGACTGAAACACCGGGCGGTTAGCTCAGCCGGTAGAGCACATCGTTTACACCGATGGGGTCGGCGGTTCGAACCCGTCACCGCCCACCAATCTCCGCGGCAGCGCCGGGAAGGTGGTCAGCCGTAGCTAAGCGAAGGCGGACGAAGGCAACGAAGTCGGGGGGAACCTTGGTGCCATCAGTTCTAAGACGTTTCGGTTTTGCTTTGTTTGCGCCGAAATTTTACCTGGTCGTTTTCGTAAGCCTCTTTGGCGTCGGCGTTCGGGTCGGAACGGCCGATGAAAGTCCAGAGCTGCGCACGACGCTGGGAGTCGTATCGCTCATTGACTCTGACGAAGACGGTCACGCTTGGTTTGAGTTCGATCATATCGATGAGCGGTTTCTGCTGTACGCAAATAGTCCACAAGCCGAAGCCATCGCGCAGGCGCTGAAGGATTCCATGGACACCGGCAGAAGCGTGTCTGTGCAGTATTTTCTTGACGGTGGGGATTTCCGCTTCGGAAGTACAAAACCTGCGTTCGTAGTGCATCAGATCACATACAAAGACAAAACGATCCTCGTCCAAGCCTCATTTCCCAAGATGGACCCGAATGCCGTGCCGCTCCCGCGAGACATAGCGGCCGCAGATCTGGCTAAGGGTGTGGCGCTGGCGGGCGACGCTGATCTGCACGACGCGCTGCCCCCGCTGGCAGCTGCAATTCAAAGTCCGGCACTGGAAACACCCCTCATAGCTCTTGCTGTTAAGACAAGAGCAAAATTGTACGCCGAACACTCCGCGGTGGATTGGCCGCCGGGTTCAGAAAGAGACAAACTGCTGCTGCTGTCGCTTGTGGATGCTCGCCACTGGCAATCGTTGAGCCCTGACGATTCAGATGCCGCCTCTGCTGTTGCTAGCGATCTGGCCTATTTGGGCGACTACGATGCGGCCCTCACACAATATCGTGAGATCGCGAAGCGCTGGCCAGACGACCAGTTTTGGGCTGAAATACGGATCGCGGGCATCCAGCGGACACTTGGCCAGTACGACCAAGCTCTCCTCACCTTGAATGGCCTCGCTAAGCAAGGCGGTGGGGACCCTGGAATGGCTTACCATTACCATCGAGGCTGGACACTTTTGGAAGCTGGTCGATTTGACGAAGCTGCTGCTGAATTCACAGAAGGGTTCAAAACACAGCCAGACTATACTGGCGCGCTGACCCGCAGAGTGTGTGCGTATGCAAAGGCCGGCAGGCTCAAGGAGGCAATTGCGGATCAGGAGCAGTACATAGCGGGATTTGATTCTTATCCTGCGGATTCCCGCTCTGTGCCTTCCGAAAAACATGACGAAGCGCGCGCCGCAGAAGTTCTTGCAGAGTTGCGGCACGCGGCATCTCTGAATCCCAGTGCCAAACTGGACGCACCCTGTATCGGTTATTGGGACTGGGGATCTGGCAAACGGGACCGTAGCCCGCTACTGCCATTGTCACCGGCCGGTCCTTCGGCCGTGCCGCAGCCAGTGCTACCACCAGCTCATTAACGCGTCGCGCATTGACGCGTCCCCAAGCGGCATGGCGGAGTGGCAGCAATGCGCCGCGAGATATCATTCATGCTGGCAGTCTTGCTGCTAACTGGTTGCGGCCATTCCCCGCCGCCGCGCGAGGAGCAGCCGGAGTTCCGGCCTGCGCGCGGCATTCTCGAGGCTTACGATCTGAATCACGACGGCACGATCACGCGGGCCGAAATGGAACAGGGCCTGCACGCCGACTTTGCCAAGATCGATATGAAACACACAGGCTGCCTCGATGCGGATGAAGCCCGTGCCGTGAACGACCAACGTTGGCAGCAGGATCAATCCACTTACTCGCCGCTGGTCGATTTCAAAGGGAAGGGCTGCATCGATTTCGATGAGTTTGCCGCGACCGCTCGCTCCCTGTTCGATCAGATGGATGTGAACGGCGACGGGAAGGTCGAGCCGAAAGAGCTTCGTCCGCAACGTGGCCAGCCACCGGACCGCGACTGAACCAGGTTGCTTGATTTCTGCCGCTGTCAGCCCTACACGGCACGTTCGCCCGCGGGGGCGTAGCTCAGTTGGTTAGAGCGTCGGCCTGTCACGCCGAAGGTCGCGGGTTCGAGCCCCGTCGCTCCCGCCAGTCTTCGCCGCGCAATGGCGAAGATGCCACATGGAAGTGCAATCGGGCGAAGACGGGCCGCCGTGGACAGCGCGGCTTCGCCCTGGCAAGCCAGCCTTCGCACCAAACTCAAGCATTTTGTGGCGGAAAAACCGCTTGTTCTCCTTGCAAATCATGGCTTAAACCGCGCTCACGAACGCCGTCCGGCGTTCCTGCGAAAACGACGCACCTTGAGCCGCAACCTTGCCCACCACCCGCGGTTTCAAGGTAAGGGTACGGAATGAATCAGCTGCTGATCGAGTATCTGCCGATCCTGCTTTTCATCGGCATCGCCGGCGCGCTTTGCATCGCGTTTCTGCTGGTGCCGCTGATCATCGCGCCATCGAAGCCCGATCCGGAAAAGCTCTCCGCCTACGAATGCGGCTTCAATGCCTTCGGCGATTCCCGCATGAAGTTCGATGTGCGGTACTATCTGGTCACCTTGCTCTTCATCATCTTCGATCTGGAAGTGGCGTTCCTGTTTCCCTGGGCGATCACCCTGGGCAAGACGGGTGTGTATGCCTTCTGGTCGATGATGGTGTTCCTCGGCGTGCTCACCATCGGCTTCATCTATGAATGGCGGAAGGGAGCGCTCGAATGGGAGTGATCCCCGCAGGCATGGCGGCGCGTTCGGCGGTTGAGGGCGGCCGGCCGATTCCCGATAACGATCCCTATTTCCGCGAAGTGCAGGCGGCGATGCAGGACAAGGGTTTCCTGGTCGCCAGCGCCGACGCGCTGATCAACTGGGCGCGCAGCGGCTCGCTGATGTGGATGACCTTCGGGCTGGCGTGCTGCGCTGTGGAGATGATGCAGGCGTCGATGCCGCGCTACGATCTCGAGCGCTTCGGCGTGGCACCGCGGGGATCGCCTCGCCAATCCGACGTGATGATCGTGGCAGGCACGCTGTGCAACAAGATGGCGCCGGCCCTGCGCAAGGTTTACGACCAGATGCCGGAGCCCAGATATGTGATCTCGATGGGCTCCTGCGCCAATGGCGGCGGCTACTACCACTATTCGTATTCCGTGGTACGCGGCTGCGACCGCATTTTGCCAGTGGACATTTACGTGCCGGGCTGCCCGCCGACCGCGGAGGCCCTGGTGTACGGCATCATGCTGCTGCAGCGGAAAATCCGCCGCACCGGTACGATAGAGCGCTGAGGCTTTTGCATGAGCCTTGATCTCAACGCGTTGGGCTCCCACATCGCGGCGGGTGTTTCCGGCGCAGTGCTGGAGCACAAGCTTGATCGCGGCGAGTTGACGCTGATAGTAAGCGCGGACTCGCTGCCGCGCGTTGTGGAATTCCTGCGCGACGATCCGCAATGCGAATTCCGGCTGCTGCTCGATATCTGCGGCGTCGATTGGCCGAAACGCGAGAAGCGTTTCGATGTCGTGTACCATTTTCTTTCGCTACCGAAGAACCAGCGCATCCGGTTGAAAGTGCAGGCAGACGAGAAGGCGCCGATTCCATCCATCGCGCACATCCATCCCGGCGCGAACTGGTTCGAGCGCGAGGCCTATGACATGTACGGCGTGGTCTTTTCCGATCACCCGGATCTGCGGCGCATTCTTACCGATTATGGATTTGACGGATATCCGTTGCGCAAGGATTTCCCGCTGACCGGTTTTGTCGAGTTGCGCTACGACGACGAGTTGAAGCGGGTGGTGTATCAGCCGGTGCAGCTGGTACAGGAATTCCGCGAGTTCGATTTCGCGAGTCCGTGGGAGGGGATGCGCGGTGCCTTGATCGGCGACGAAAAGGCGACCAAGGCATGAGCGATGCTCCCGCCGGCGCGCCGGTCAATGAAAATACGATTACCCTCAATTTCGGCCCGCAGCATCCGGCAGCGCATGGCGTGCTGCGCATGGTGCTGGACCTGGATGGCGAGGTGGTCACCCGCGTCGATCCGCACATTGGATTGCTTCACCGCGGTACCGAGAAGCTGATTGAATACAAGACCTACATGCAGGCGCTGCCGTATTTCGACCGGCTCGATTATGTGGCGCCGATGAATCAGGAGCATGCGTTCTCGCTCGCCGCTGAAAGGCTGCTCGGCCTCGAAGTGCCCAGGCGCGGGCAATATATCCGCGTGCTGTTCTGCGAGATCGGGCGCATCCTCAATCACCTGCTGCAGGTCACAACGCAGGCGCTGGATATCGGCGCGCTCACCCCGCCGCTGTGGGGCTTCGAAGAGCGCGAAAAGCTGATGATCTTCTACGAGCGGGCGTCCGGCGCGCGGCTGCATGCCAACTACTTCCGCACCGGCGGCGTGCATCAGGATTGTCCACCCGAGCTTCTCGAAGACATCTACGTCTGGACCGGCACGTTCCCGAAGGTGCTGGACGATCTCGAAACACTGCTGACCGAAAACCGCATTTTCAAGCAGCGCAATGTGGATATCGGCAAGATCGACCGCGCCGACGCGGAAGCCTGGGGCATGAGCGGGCCGATGCTGCGCTGCACGGGTGTCGCCTGGGACCTTCGCCGCGCGCAGCCCTACGAGTGCTACAACGATTTCGAATTTCAGATTCCCATCGGCAAGAACGGCGACAATTACGACCGCTATCTCATCCGCATGGAGGAGATGCGGCAGGCCACGAAGATTATGCGTCAGTGTATCGAGCGCATGCCGGACGGGCCGGTGCTCGCGGAAGATTACAAGATCGTGCCGCCAAAGCGTGCCGAGATGAAGCGATCCATGGAAGCGATGATCCATCAATTCAAGCTGTACACGGAAGGTTACCGGGTGCCGGAGGGCGAGGTGTATGCGGCGGTAGAAGCGCCGAAGGGTGAGTTCGGCGTGTATCTGGTGTCGGAGGGCGAGAACAAGCCGTACCGCTGCAAGATTCGGGCGCCATCCTTCGCGCATCTGCAGGCGATGGACTACATGTGCAAAGGCCACATGCTGGCCGATGTGTCCGCCGTGCTCGGCTCGCTCGATATCGTCTTCGGGGAGATCGACCGGTGAGCGGCGGCGCGTGTTCGAAGCATGGTCCACAAGAATCTTGGACAGGCGTTTGTCTCGCGATCGGTGACGCGTTGACGGAGGATCGCGCGGTTGGTTTCGTTTGGGGTGTAGACGGTGATTTTCATTGGGCAATTTGCGACATTTGTGAATCGGAACAGCTAAAAGGGCATGAACGTCCCCACAAACTGGTTCCGCTCTGTCACGGCTGCTTTGAGGAAGCGTGGACGTTGAACGGCAAGCCTGAAAAGGTTGTTGTGCAATGAGTTTTCGCCGCCTTGCGCCCGCCGAGCAGCAGCCCGCGAATTTCGCGTTCTCGGAAGAGAACCGCAAAGCTGTGGACCAGTGGATCGCGAAGTATCCGCCGGGCCGGCAGCGCAGCGCGGTGATCGCCGCGCTGTGGATCGGGCAGGAGCAGGAAGGCTGGGTCACCAAACCGATGATCGAGGAGGTGGCTCGCATCCTCGACATGGCGGTGATGCGGGTGCTGGAGGTCGCCACCTTCTACACGATGTTCAACCTGGTGCCGGTCGGGCAATACCTCGTGCAGGTGTGCACCACGACGCCGTGTTGGCTGCGCGGCTCGGATGATGTGGTGGCGGCGTGCAAGAAGCACATCGCACCTGCGCAGCACACGATTTCCCCAGACGGCAAATTTTCGTGGATGGAAGTGGAGTGTCTTGGTGCCTGCGTGAACGCGCCGGTGCTGCAGATCGGCAAGGACTATTACGAAGATCTGGATGGCCCCACGACCGAACGGATTTTCGAAGCGCTGCGGCGCGGGCAAACGCCGAAGCCGGGGCCGCAGGACGGCCGCCATTCCTCTGAGCCGGAAGGCGGCGCGCTGACTTTGAACGATCCGAAATTGTACGACGGCGGCTACGCGCGCGCATCGAATGGCTCTGGCGGTGGCACGACGGACGCGGAAGCCAAGAAGCCCACGCAAGGCGCTTCCGATCGCGAGGCTCCGGCGCAAAAACCTCCGGGAGCGGCAACGTGATTTGCGCACTTCAGATTCCCTCTCCCCCTCCGGGGGAGAGGGTTAGGGTGAGGGGGCGATCTGGATGCAGAGCGCACAGGACGTTTGTTGCGGGATCCGATGTTGCATGCGTTCTGATTTCTGATTTCCGTATTCTGATTTCCAGCACCCCCCTCACCCCGGCCCTCTCCCCCAAAGGGGAAGAGGGAGGAGTCTTTGTTTATGCTTCCTGATCGCGACCGCATTTTCACCAATCTCTACGGCTTCCACAGCCCGTGGCTGGACGGCGCGCGCAAACGCGGCGCGTGGGACGGCACCAAGCAAATCCTAGAACGCAGCGTGGATGCGATTATCGCCGAGGTGAAGAAGTCCGCTTTGCGCGGGCGTGGCGGCGCGGGATTTCCCACCGGCCTTAAATGGTCCTTCATGCCGAAAGAGGTGAAGGAGCGGCCGCATTATCTCGTCGTCAACGCGGATGAATCCGAACCCGGCACCTGCAAGGATCGCGACATCATGCGCCACGATCCGCATCTCTTGATCGAAGGCTGCCTGATCGCCTCCTTCGCGATGCGCGCGAACGTTTGCTACATTTACATTCGCGGCGAATTCATCCGCGAACGCGAGGCGTTGCAGCGCGCCGTCGATGAAGCGTACGCCGCCAATCTCATCGGCAAGGACAATATCCACGGCTGGCCGTTCGACTGCTACGTGCATCACGGCGCCGGCGCCTATATCTGCGGCGAAGAAACCGCGCTGCTCGAAAGCCTGGAGGGCAAGAAGGGCCAGCCACGGCTGAAGCCACCGTTCCCTGCCAATGCCGGCGTTTACGGCTGCCCGACCACCGTCAACAATGTCGAGACCATCGCTATGGTGCCGGACATCCTGCGCCGCGGGGCGGACTGGTTTGCGAGTATCGGCATGCCCAACAACACCGGCACCAAGATCTTCTGCATCTCCGGCCATGTGAACAGGCCGTGCAATGTGGAAGAGGCGATGAGCATTCCGCTGCGCGAGTTGATCGAGACGCATGCGGGCGGTGTTCGCGGCGGCTGGGACAATCTGCTGGGCGTGATTCCGGGCGGCTCGTCCATGCCGGTGCTGTCGAAGGAGATCGCGGACAACATCCTGATGGATTTCGATTCGCTGGTGAAAGCGAAATCCGGCCTCGGCACCGCGGCGGTCATCGTGATGGACAGGTCCACCGATATCATCAAGGCATTCGCGCGGCTTGCGTATTTCTACAAGCACGAAAGTTGCGGCCAGTGCACGCCATGCCGCGAAGGCTGTGGCTGGATGTGGCGGGTGCTCACCCGCATGGGCAAGGGCGACGCCACCATGGAGGAGATCGATCTGCTGCAGGAGGTGACGAAGCAGATCGAGGGCCACACCATCTGCGCCTTCGGCGAAGGCGCAGCGTGGCCGGTGCAGGGTTTCCTGCGCCACTTCCGGCCGGAGATCGAGCGACGCATTCGCGAACATGGCGGGCGCCATTCCGCGCCCATGACACCTCTGGCTGCGGAGTAGGGCGATGGCGGACAAGAAGAAAACGGTGCAACCACCGCTGCCGCTGATGATCGCGGCTCTGATCGGCATCGGCGGCGCGGTGCTGACGATGCTGGCATGGCGCGGCGAGAAGGCAAAGAAGCTGTATCTCTCGCATTGCGATGTGGCGCTGGCGAATCCGCGCTTCTCCAGTCCCGATCTCGCCAAGCTGGACCTGAAGGCGAAGACCTTCGACGGCAGCGCCGAGGAATTCGAGCGCTACGAGTGGTACGTGGCGCGGCTGGTCTACACCTTGGATGAATGCCTGAGCCTGGCGCCCATCCCGCAATGGTATGCGGTGGCAAGAACCCAACTCGCAAACCACAAGAAATACTTCGCGTCCGATTACTACCAGAAACAGGATTACCTTTCGCATTACTCGCTACGCATGCGCATGCTCATCGAACAGCAGGCGGAGCCCGCCTGAATGCCAACGCGCAAGATCATGATCGACGGCAAGGAGGTCGAGGCCGACGACTCGATCACGCTGTTGCAGGCTTGCGAGCAGGCCGGCGCGGAGATTCCACGCTTCTGCTATCACGAGCGGCTGTCGGTGGCCGGCAATTGCCGGATGTGTCTGGTGGAATGGGTGGGCGCGCCGAAGCCGCAGGCTTCTTGCGCGTTGCAGGTGAAGGACATCTTCCCCAACAAGGATGGCACGCCGGCCAAGATCAACACCCGCAGCCCTTACGCGCAAAAGGCGCGCGAAGGCGTGATGGAATTCCTGCTCATCAATCATCCGCTCGATTGCCCCATCTGCGACCAGGGCGGCGAATGCGACCTGCAGGACCAGGCGCTCTATTACGGCCGCGCCGCCTACAACCGCTTCAACGAGAACAAGCGTGCGGTGGAAGACAAGTACATGGGCCCGCTGATCAAGACGATCATGACCCGCTGCATCCAGTGCACCCGCTGTGTGCGCTTCGCCACCGAAGTGGCGGGGGTGCCGGACCTCGGCGCCACCGGCCGCGGCGAGGACATGGAGATCATGTCCTATCTCGACAAGGCGTTTGGGTCCGAGCTGTCGGGCAACGCGGTGGATCTGTGCCCGGTTGGCGCGCTGACGCACAAGCCGTGGGCGTTCATCTACCGGCCGTGGGAACTGCGGAAAAGCAACTCCATCGATGTGCACGATGCGCAAGGCGCGAACATCCGGGTGGACAGCCGTGGCGGTCAGGTGCTGCGCATTCTGCCGCGCATCAACGAGGCGGTGAACGAGGAGTGGATTTCCGACAAATCGCGTTATGCCTGCGACGGGCTGAAAAATCAGCGGCTGGACCGGCCTTACATCCGCAAGGATGGCAAGCTGGAACCGGCGAGCTGGGGCGAGGCGTTCGAAGCCATCGCTGCGCACATACGCGGCATGCGACCGGAACGCATGGCGGCGATTGTGGGCGACCTCGCGGCGGCGGAAGAGATCAAGGCGCTGAAAGATTTGATGCACTCGATGGGCATCACCAATCTCGAATGCCGGCAGGATGGCGCGCGGGTCGGCGGCGGCCCGCGGCAATCGTATCTCTTCAACACCACCATTGCGGGCGTGGAGCTCGCGGATGCGCTGCTGTTCATCGGCTGCAATCCGCGCTGGGAAGCGCCGGTGCTGAACGCCCGCATTCACAAGACGTGGCTGAACAGCGCGATCAGGATCGCGAACGCCGGCGTGCCGTACAATCTCACCTATCCGGTGGAGCAGTTAGGCGGCAGCGCCGGTGTATTGGGCGCGATTGCCGACGGCAGCCACGCGTTTGCCGGCGTGCTGCGCGATGCCAAGCGCCCGATGGTCATTGTTGGAGCCGGCGCCCTTGCGCGTCCCGACGGCGCAGCGATCCTCAATCTCGGGGCGCGTATCGCATCGAATACCGGCATGATCGGGCCCGCTGGCACCGCCGCAGAAGGTGGCTGGAATGGGTTCAATGTGCTGCATAATGCGGCGTCCCGCGTGGCGGCGCTCGATCTGGGGTTCCTGCCGGGCGAGGACGGCCGCGACATGGCCGGCATTCTCGATGGCGCCTCTAAAGGCGAGATCGAATTCGTCTGGCTGTTAGGCGCGGACGAGTTCGACATGAACAGGCTCGGCAATGCCTTCGTGGTCTATCAGGGCACGCATGGCGATGCCGGCGCGCATCATGCCGATGTCATTCTGCCCGGCGCCGCCTACACCGAGCAGGACGGCATTTATGTGAATTTCGAAGGCCGCGTGCAGCGGGCCGAACGTGCCACTTTCCCACCGGGGCAGGCGAAAGAGGATTGGGCCATCCTGCGCGCGTTCTCCGATGTCATCGGCCATCGCCTGCCATACGACAATCGCGAAGAACTGCGCCGCGCGCTGTTTGCCGACGTGCCGCATCTCGCGCACGAGGATGTGCTGCCGCACCCTGCGGGCGCCGGTCCGTCCATCTGGAATAACATTGGCACAGCAGGCGAGATCGACGAGCGCATGCCGCTTGCGTCGTCCATCGCCGACTTCTATCTCACCAACCCCATCGCCCGGGCGAGCGAAACCATGGCCGAGTGCAGCAAAGTATATGTGACGGCTGCGATGAAACTGGCGGCGGAATAGATGTTCTTCACAACCTACTTCCAGCACCACGGATTGCCGTACGGCTGGGCGTGGACCCTCAGCCAGGGGATCGTGATCGTTTTCTTCGAACTGATCCTCGCGTTGTCGGTCGCGCTGTTCATTCTGGCCGATCGCAAGATCTGGGCGGCGGTGCAGCTGCGTCGCGGGCCGAACGTGGTGGGCGCCTTCGGCTTGCTGCAGACCATTGCCGACGCGCTGAAGTTCTTCTTCAAGGAAGTGATCGTGCCGGCCGGCGCCAACAAGGTGCTGTTCCTGCTGGGCCCGCTGATCACCGCCACGCTCGCCTTCGCCGCCTGGGCGGTGGTGCCGGTGAGTGCCGGCTGGGTGGTGGCCAACATCAATGTCGGCATTCTCTATATTTTCGCGATCTCTTCGCTGGGCGTGTACGGCGTGATCGTGGCCGGCTGGGCCTCGAATTCCAAATACGCCTTTCTTTCCGCGCTGCGCGCCGCGGCGCAGATGGTATCGTACGAAGTCTCCATCGGGTTCGTGCTGATTACAGTCCTGCTGTTTGCGGGCTCACTGAACCTCTCCGCCATCGTGATGGCGCAGGCGCATGGCTGGTTCCTGTTCACGATTCTGTTCCCGATGGCGATCGTGTTCTTCATCTCCACGCTCGCAGAAACCCAACGCCCGCCGTTCGACCTGCTGGAAGCCGAATCCGAGCTGGTGGCCGGCTTCATGGTGGAATATTCCTCGACGCCGTTCCTGCTGTTCTTCCTCGGCGAGTACATGAACGTGATCATGCTGTCGGGGCTGTTCGCGGTGCTGTTCCTCGGCGGCTGGCTGCCGCTGTGGTCTGTGTGGCCGCTCACGCTTATTCCCGGCGTGATCTGGTTTATTCTCAAACTGCTGTTCGTTTTCTTCTGCAATTCGATGGTGAAGGCGTTCGTGCCGCGCTACCGCTACGACCAGTTGATGCGGCTGGGCTGGAAAGTGTTTCTGCCGTTGTCGCTGCTGTGGGTGGTGCTGA
This sequence comes from Rhizomicrobium sp., assembly GCA_036269195.1. Lineage (GTDB taxonomy): Bacteria > Pseudomonadota > Alphaproteobacteria > Micropepsales > Micropepsaceae > Rhizomicrobium. Next base: position 57,852 of record DATASO010000012.1, on the reverse strand, counting down.
CGGCCGGCTGGGTAATGGTGTTTCCCCATGGCGTATGGGCGGCGTTGACGGGGCACGGAGGTATCTGATGGCTGTATCCAGCTTCGCGCGCACAGTTCGAACCATTTTCCTATGGGAATTCGTGAAGAGTTTCTGGCTGTCGCTGCGTTATTTCTTTTCGCCGAAAGCCACGCTGAACTATCCCTTCGAGCGCGCACCGCTGTCTCCGCGCTTCCGCGGCGAGCATGCACTACGCCGTTATCCCAACGGTGAAGAGCGCTGCATTGCCTGCAAACTGTGTGAGGCAATCTGCCCGGCACTTGCCATCACCATCGAGGCAGAGCCGCGCGCCGATGGTTCGCGGCGCACCACCCGCTACGACATCGATATGGTGAAATGCATCTATTGCGGCTTGTGCCAGGAGGCCTGCCCGGTGGATGCCATTGTCGAGGGTCCGAACCTCGATTTCTCCACCGAAACGCGCGAGGAGCTTTACTACAACAAGGAACGCCTGCTCGCGAATGGCGACCGCTGGGAACGCGAAATCGCCCGCAACCTCGAACTCGACGCGCCGTATCGATAATGCGATCCCCCTTCCGCCTCGCTGCGCTCGGCACCTCCCCCGCAAGCGGGGGAGGATACATAAGCACGCGCCTTTTTTATCCTCCCCCGTTTACGGGGGAGGTGTTTCAACAGCGCGTCAGCGCTGATGAGACGGAGGGGGGGCACTGATGCTCCTTCAAGCTATCGCATTTTATCTGTTCTCCGCCGTGCTGATTGCTTCGGCGGTGATGGTGATTGCCGGCCGCAATCCCGTGCACTCGGTGCTGTTCCTCATTCTCGCCTTTTTCAATGCCGCGGCGCTCTTCGTGCTGCTGGGCGCCGAGTTCCTCGCGATGATCCTGGTGATTGTTTATGTCGGCGCGGTGGCGGTGCTGTTCCTGTTCGTCGTGATGATGCTGGACGTGGATTTCGCCGAACTGAAGCGCGGCACGGTGCAATACGTCCCCATCAGTCTGCTGGTCGCCGGAATTCTGGCCGCCGAACTCCTCTTCGCCGGAACCGCGTGGCGTTTCGCGCCGGCCGCGCCCCATGTGCTGGCGAGCGCCAACCCCGCGCATCTCACCAACACCGAAGCGCTGGGCCGCATCCTCTACACAGACTACGTCTACTACTTCCAGATTGCCGGGCTGATCCTGCTGGTGGCGATGATCGGCGCTATTGTGCTGACCTTGCGCACCCGCGCTGGCGTACGCAAACAATCGATCCGCGCGCAGGTGCGCCGCTATGCGAGTGACACGCTCGTGGTTGTCGATGTGAAGCCGGGGCAGGGGGCGTAAATGGCCATCGGGCTTGGGCAATATCTCGCCGTCGCTGCCATCCTCTTCACCATTGGGGTGCTGGGCATTTTTCTCAACCGCAAGAATGTCATCATCATCCTGATGTCGATCGAGCTGATCCTGCTCGCGGTGAACATCAATTTCGTGGCGTTCTCGTCCTTTCTCGGCGACCTCGTGGGGCAGGTGTTTGCGCTGTTCGTGCTGACGGTTGCCGCCGCCGAAGCCGCGATCGGCCTTGCCATTCTCGTCGTCTACTTCCGCAACCGCGGCTCCATCGCGGTGGAAGACGTGAACCTGATGAAGGGCTGAGGGATGTACACGGCCATCGTCTTCCTTCCGCTTCTTGGGTCAGCCATCGCCGGGCTGTTCGGCCGCTTCATCGGCGCGCGCGGCTCAGAGCTCGTCACCACAATCCTGCTGTTCGTGTCTGCCGCGCTCTCCTGTTACGTCTTCTACGACGTTTGCTTCCTCGGCCACAGCGGAATCGTAAAGATCGCGCAATGGATCACGTCCGGCGATTTCGAAGCGGACTGGGCCTTACGGGTCGATTCGCTGACGGCCGTGATGCTGGTGGTGGTGACGGGGGTGTCCTCGCTCGTGCACCTCTACTCCATCGGCTACATGCACGATGACCCGAGCCAGCCACGCTTCTTCTCGTATCTGTCGCTCTTCACCTTCGCCATGCTGATGCTGGTGACGGCCAACAACTTCCTGCAGATGTTCTTCGGCTGGGAAGGGGTGGGTCTCGCCTCGTATCTGCTGATCGGCTTCTGGTACGAAAGGCCATCCGCCAATGCCGCTGCTATCAAGGCCTTCGTGGTCAACCGCGTGGGCGATTTCGGCTTCATGCTGGGCATTTTCGCCGTGTTCTTCATCTTCGGCACGCTGGATTTCGACAGCGTGTTCCGCGCCGCACCGCATTTCGTGGGCCACACCTTCCACTTCGGCAGCTGGAACGTGGATATTCTCACCACCATCTGCATTCTTTTGTTTATCGGCGCGATGGGAAAGTCGGCCCAGATCGGGCTGCACACCTGGTTGCCGGACGCCATGGAAGGCCCGACGCCGGTCTCCGCCCTCATTCATGCGGCGACGATGGTGACTGCGGGCGTGTTTCTCGTCTGCCGCTGCTCGCCGCTGTTCCAGCTGTCGCCCGTGGCCCTCGGTTTCGTCACCTTCATCGGCGCGACCACCGCGTTTTTCGCAGCCTCGGTCGGCCTGTTCCAGAACGACATCAAACGGGTGATCGCATACTCCACCTGCTCGCAGCTGGGGTACATGTTCGCCGCCGCAGGTGTTTCCGCTTACGGCGCGGCGATGTTCCATCTCTTCACCCACGCCTTCTTCAAGGCGCTGTTGTTCCTTTCGGCCGGCGCAGTCATCACCGCCATGCATCACGAGCAGGATATGCGGAAGATGGGCGGACTGGCGCGGCAAATCCCCTTCACCTGGGCGATGATGCTGATCGGCAATCTCGCGCTGACGGGCGTCGGCATTCCGCTGCTGGCCATCGGCACCGCCGGCTTCTATTCCAAGGACACCATCATCAATGCGACCTTCACTGCCGGTACCGGCATCGGCACCTACGCGTTTGTGCTGACCTTGACGGCTGCCGCTATGACGTCGTTCTATTCCTGGCGGCAATTCCTGATGACATTCCATGGCCGTTATCGCGGCGCGGATGAAGACGCGCATCTGGAGCATGCCGACGCGGATGCGCATGCGCACGATGAGCCGGACCCGGATCACGCGCATGGTCACGCCTTGCAGCTGTCGGACGTGCACGAAGCGCCACTGTCGATGCTGGCCCCGCTCGCCGTGCTGGCGGTGGGCGCGCTGTTTGCCGGCGCGATTTTCGATCACTGGTTCGTGGGCGCCGATGCGCACGGCTTCTGGCGCAATGCCATCGCGTTCGCGACGGGCCGCAACGCTGCGGAAGAAAACATCCCCACTTGGGTGGAGTTCGGCCCGTTCGTGGCAACGATCCTCGGCTTCGCGATCGCGTACTATTACTACATCCTTCACCCGGCACTTCCGGCGAAGATGGCGGCACGACGCGGGCTGCTGTACCTGTTCCTGTACAACAAGTGGTATTTCGACGAGTTGTACGACTTCCTCTTTGTCCGCCCGGCATTCTGGCTTGGCCGTGTGCTGTGGAAAGTTGGTGACGGCCGCATCATCGATGGGCTTGGGCCGGACGGAATTTCCGCCCGCGTTCTGGATGCCACGCGCGGTGCGGTGCGGCTGCAATCCGGTTACGTCTATCAATATGCGTTCGTGATGATCCTTGGCGTGGTGGCGCTCGCCACCTGGTTCATCTGGGCGGGAGGCATTCGCTGATGCATCTGCCCATTCTCAGCATCGTTACGTTCCTGCCGCTGCTTGGCGCGCTGCTTATTCTTGTGATGCCCGGCCAGGGCGAACAGCTGGCTAAGAGCGCGCGTTGGATCGCGTTGATTGCAACGATCATCAATCTTGCCGTTTCAGTGGTGATTTGGGCGAAATTCGATGGATCGAGCGCCGCCTTCCAGTTCGAGGAGCGCGCCAACTGGCTTGGCTTCGGCATCAGTTACCACATGGGCGTGGACGGCATTTCGGTCCTGTTCGTCGTGCTCACCGCCGGCCTCATGCCATTCTGCATTCTGGCGAGCTGGGAGGCGATTAAGACCCGCGTCGCCGAATACATGATCGCTTTCCTTGTTCTTGAAACGCTTATGATCGGCGTGTTCTGCGCCCTCGACCTCGTGCTATTCTACGTGTTCTTCGAGGGTGGGCTGATTCCGATGTTCCTCATCATCGGCGTGTGGGGTGGGGTGCGGCGCGTCTACGCCAGCTTCAAGTTCTTCCTCTTCACCCTCCTCGGCTCCGTGCTGATGCTGCTCGCTATCCTGTGGATGTATTTGTACGCGGGCACCACCGACATCGCCGTGCTGCTGAAGAGCGCGCACTTCCCCGTCGCCATGCAGGCGTTCCTGTGGTTCGCATTCCTCGCCTCCTTTGCCGTGAAGATGCCCATGTGGCCAGTGCACACCTGGCTGCCCGATGCACATGTGGAGGCGCCGACCGCTGGCTCGGTCATCCTTGCGGGCATTCTGCTCAAGATGGGCGGCTATGGTTTCTTGCGCTTTTCACTGCCGATGTTCGCCAGTGCCAGTCACAGCTTCGCGCCCATTATCTTCCTGCTGTCGGTCATGGCGATTGTCTACACCTCCTTCGTGGCACTGGCGCAGGAGGACATGAAGAAACTCATCGCCTATTCCTCGGTGGCGCATATGGGCTTCGTCACCATGGGCATATTTTCGCTCACCCATCAGGGTATCGAAGGCGGCATCTACCAGATGCTGAGCCACGGTGTGGTCTCGGGCGCGCTCTTCCTCTGCGTCGGCGTGATTTACGATCGGACGCACACCCGCGAAATGGCCGCCTATGGCGGACTGGCTTCGCGCATGCCGGTGTATGCCGCCTGCCTGATGGTCTTCACGCTGGCGAATGTCGGCCTGCCCGGGACGGGTGGTTTCGTGGGCGAGTTCCTCACCATGCTGGGTACGTTTCGGGTGAACACCTGGGTTGTCATTTTTGCCGCCACCGGCGCGATCCTCTCCGCCGCTTATATGTTGTACCTGTATTGGCGGGTGATCTTCGGCAAGCTGGTGAAGCCGGCGCTTCAGACCATTCAGGATCTCTCGCTGCGGGAATTCGCCATTCTCTCGCCGCTGGTGATCATCACCATCATCATGGGCGTGTACCCCAACTTCGTCTTCGATGTGACGCATGCGTCCGTGGCCAATCTGGTGCACCAGAGTCAGATCGCCATAGCTATGGATTCCAATCCTCCCCTTGAGGGAGGGTCGAAATTTGCGCAGCAAATTTCGGGGAGGGGTCATATTTCGGCCGTTGCCATAGCCCCATCCCCGAACAATTCTACGCTCCGCTCGAATTTTTCGACCCTCCCTCAAGGGGAGGGTGTGAATGCCGCTAGCGTAAGGGGCGCGCGATGACTGCGCTCTCCGCCGATCTCATCACGCTGCTGCCAGAGCTGGTGCTGGGGATCGCCGCGTTGGTGCTGCTGATGCTCGGCGCCTTTCGCGGCGAGCGTTCGGCGACTCTGGTATCATGGCTCGCCGTGGCAACACTTGTGGTCACCGGCTATCTGCTGCTGGCCACCGGTGCGCCCAAAGCGACTGCTTTCCATGGCGCTTTCGTCATCGATGGTTTCGGGCGCTTTGCTGGGATGCTGGTGCTGCTCGGCTCCGCGCTCGGCATGTTGATGTCGAACCGTTACCTTGAGGATTTGCGCATCGCGCGCTTCGAGTATCCGGTGCTCATTCTGCTCGCGACGCTTGGCATGCTCTTGATGGTTTCGGCCGCCAGCTTCGTTGCGCTCTATATGGGCTTCGAGCTGCAGAGCCTCGCGCTTTATGTGCTCGCCGCCTTCCATCGCGACTCGCAGCGCTCCACGGAAGCGGGCCTTAAGTATTTCGTGCTCGGAGCGCTTTCCTCCGGCATGATGCTGTACGGCATTTCGCTGATTTATGGCTTTACCGGCACCACCAGCTTTGCGGCGGTTGCGCAGGTGGTGAAGGCGTCAGGCGCCGGGATCGGGGTGATCTTCGGCCTCGTGTTCCTCATCGCGGGCCTCGCCTTCAAGGTGTCTGCGGTACCGTTCCACATGTGGACGCCCGACGTTTATGAAGGCGCGCCCACCCCCATCACCGCGCTGTTCTCCATGGCACCGAAAGCCGCCGCGATGGCGCTGTTCCTGCGCGCCATTCTTACCGGTTTTCCCTCCGCCACGCCGCAATGGCAGCAGATCGTGTGGGCGGTATCGGTGCTGTCGATGTTTCTGGGCGCCTTTGCCGCCATTGGCCAGACGAACATCAAGCGCTTCATGGCCTACAGCTCCATCGCCAACATGGGTTATGTGCTGATCGGGTTGGCTGCCGGCAGCGCGCAGGGCGTGCAGGGCGCGCTGATCTATCTGCTCATCTATATCGTCACCAATGCGGGCGCCTTCAGCGTCATCCTCGCCATGCGTCGCAGCGGTGTGATGGTGGAAGACGTCGCCGATCTTTCTGGCCTTGCGCGCACCCGTCCGGGGCTTGCCGCGGTGTTTGCGATGATGATGCTGAGCCTTGCCGGCATTCCACCGCTGGCGGGATTCTTCGCCAAGTTCTATGTCTTTCTCGCCGCCATCAACGCGCATCTCTATGTGCTGGCGGTGCTGGGTGTGCTCGCCAGCGTGATCGGCGCCTACTACTATCTGCGCATCGTCAAGATCATGTATTTCGACGAACCGGCGCCTGCTTTCGACGAGCAGCTGACAATTTCACTCAACACGATTCTCGTCGGCTCGAGTCTGTTCACGCTGTTCTTTGTCGTGGGAGCCGCGCCGCTGGTGGCGCTGGCCAGTGCGGCGGCCAAGACGCTGGTGCCGTGAGGACGACTCCGCCGTGGCCGGAGGGCTATCGGCACATTCATTTCGAGACCATCGACTCGACGAATGATGAAGCGCGCCGGCGCGCCATTGCCGGTGAAGCAGGCCCGGTGTGGATCACGGCGGATGAGCAGATGGCCGGGCGCGGGCGCCGCGGGCGCGTATGGGTGTCGCCCCAAGGCAATCTGATGAGCACCTTGCTGCTCAATCCGCAAAAGGCGGCCGCGGAGTGCGCCCAGCTGTCGTTCGTCTCCGCCATCGCCGCTGCCGATGCTGTCGTGCATTTCGCGCCCGAGAGCGAAGTAAAGGTGAAGTGGCCGAACGATGTGCTGGCGAACGGCCGCAAGATTTCCGGCATCCTGCTGGAATCGGCCAGCGCGGGCGGTGAACCCTATTTTCTGGCCATTGGTATCGGGATCAATCTCGCGCATTTCCCTCAGGATACGGAGTTTCCGGCCACCTCACTGGCGTGGCTCGGTGTGCCCGTGCCGCCGGGGAACGACGCACTGACCCAACTCGCCGCCTCTTTCGCGAAATGGTATGACGTGTGGCGCGGGCAGGGGTTCGCGCCCATCCGCGATGCCTGGCTGGCGCGCGCGGCCAATCTGGGCGGACGAATCCGCGCGCGGCTGACAAAGGGGGAGACCAGCGGGGTGTTCGAAGGGATCGACGAAACCGGCGCGCTCTTGCTACGCGAAGCCTCTGACCGGCTCCGCGTGATTGCAGCAGGGGAGGTGTTTTTTTGAGGAGCGCTGCACAATCACCTCCCCCTTTGTGGGGAGGTCGGCGAGCGAAGCGAGCCGGGTGGGGGCCGATGGAAGTTACAGCCGCGGTGCCCCACCCGAACCGTTTCGCTACGCTCAACGGATCGACCTCCCCACACGGGGGGAGGTAAGAGCGCAAGATGCTTCTCGCCATCGATGCCGGGAACACCAACATCGTCTTTGCGATCTGCGAGGGTGAAAACATCCGTGCGCAATGGCGGGCGGTGACCGAAACCACGCGCACGGCGGATGAATACGCCGTGCTGCTGAGGCCGCTGCTGGAATTTCAGGGATTGTCCTTCGGCGACATCGATGCGGCCATCATCGCCACCGTGGTGCCCGCCGCGCTGTTCGACTTACGCCAGTTCTGCCGCCGGTATTTGGATTGTGAGCCGCTGGTCGTGGGTGATCCCAATGTCGATCTCGGCATCGGCGTCAACACCGACCGGCCGCAAGCCGTCGGCGCCGATCGCCTGGTCAACACGGTGGCCGCGCACGCCGCCTACAAGGGCGCGCTGATCGTGGTGGATTTCGGCACCGCCACCACCTTCGACATCGTGGCGGAGAACGGCGACTACGACGGCGGCGTCATCGCGCCGGGCGCCAATCTTTCCGCGGAGGCGCTGCATCAGGCCGCCGCCATGCTGCCGCGCGTCGCCATCGCCCGCACGCAATCCGTCATCGGCAAGGATACCGTGCCTGCCATGCAGTCGGGGCTCTATTGGGGCTATCTGGGGCTGATAGAAGGCCTGGTGGCGCGGATCCGCGAGGAATATGGCAAGCCCATGATGGTGATCGGAACCGGGGGCCTCGCCAATCTCTTTTACAAGCAGACCACGGCGATCGACCATTTGGATCCGGACCTCACCATTCGCGGGCTTATGCTGATCCACGCGCGCAACGCGCATGTGTGCGGCAAGCCCGCCGCCTGATGCCGCCTCCCTCATCACAAGACGAGCTCGTGCTGCTGCCGCTCGGCGGCGCGGGTGAGATCGGCATGAACTTCAACGCCTACGGCTTTGGCCCGCCGGACGAGCGCAAATGGATCGTGGTGGATTGCGGCGTGCTGTTCGGCCGCGAGACGGAAACTCCGGGCGTCGACATCATCATGCCGGACATTCGCTTTCTGACCGAGCAGCGCGAGGATGTGCTAGCCATCGTGCTCACCCACGCGCATGAAGATCACATCGGCGCGGTGGGGCATCTGTGGCCCGAGCTGCAATGCCCGATCTACGCGACGCCGTTCACCGCGCGGCTGATCGAAGACAAGCTGTTCGAAGCAGGGCTGGCGGAGCGCGTTCGCGTGCGCATTGTGCCGTTGCATGGGCATTTGAGCCTTGGACCCTTTTCCATCGATTTCATGTCCATCACGCATTCGATTCTCGAGCCGAACGCGCTCGCCATCCGCACGCCCCTCGGCGTGGTGGTGCACACCGGCGACTGGAAAATCGATCCCGAGCCGCTGCTGGGCGAGAAAACCGAAATCAACGCGCTGCGGAAAATCGGGGATGAAGGCGCGCTGGCACTGGTGTGCGATTCCACGAATGCGCTGGTGCAGGGTCACTCCGGCTCGGAAGCGGATGTGCGAACCGCGCTCACGGATCTCATCGGCACGTTGAAGGGCAGGGTGGCGGTCACGGGCTTCGCCTCGAACGTGGCGCGGCTCGATACCATCGCGAAGGCCGCCCGCGCCCATGGCCGGGAGGTGGCGCTGGTCGGCCGCTCCATGCATCGGATTAGCAACGCCGCGCGCGACACGGGCTATCTCACAGATTTTCCGCGGCTGGTCTCGGAAGACGAAGCGGCGCAATTGCCGCCGCACCGCATTCTCTATCTTTGCACCGGCAGCCAGGGCGAGCCGCGCGCGGCGCTCTCGCGCATTGCGGCAGGCGATCATCCCACCGTCAGCCTGGGCCCGGGGGATTCCGTCATCTTTTCTTCCCGCATCATTCCGGGAAACGAGATTGGCATTCACGCCTTGCACAACAAGCTCGCGGCGCTGGGCGTGGAAGTGCTCACGGTGGAAGACCACTTCGTGCATGTTTCCGGCCATCCGGCGCGCGAGGAACTCGCGGAGATGTATCGCTGGGTGCGGCCGCAGATTGCGGTGCCGGTGCATGGCGAGATGCGCCACATGGCCGAGCACGCGCGGCTGGCGAAATCGCTGCAGGTGCCGCAAGCGGTGGTAGTCGAGAACGGACAAATGCTGCGCCTCGCGCCCGGCCGCGCCGAAATCATCGACGAAGTTCCAGCCGGCCGCGTGTTTCTCGATGGCCGCGTCCGCGTGCATGAAGGCGAGGGCTTTGCCCGCGCCCGCCGCGCGCTGGCCTTCGCCGGCTTTATTGCGATTACACTGGTGCTCGACCAACGCGGACGCCTGGCGGCCGATCCCGCAATCTTGTTCGAAGGCATTCCCGATGCCGTGCGCGCGCCCGTGCGCGAAACGGTGACGGGGGTTGTACGCCGCCACAATGCCCGTCGCGGCAACGAGCAGGAATTGGCCGAGAGCGTCCGCCGCGCCGCCCGCCGCGCCGCTGCCGATGCCTGGGGCAAGAAACCGGTCACCCGCGTGGAGATTGCCTGGGTATAGAGGCGGGGAGGGCCGGTGACACGATTGTGCCTTCTTCAAGCGGCGCTGTTTCGGCCCATATCAGCAGCAGAGAATTAGGGAGAAGCCCATGTCTTCTGCTGCTGAAACCTTCATTCCTGTGAAACAGCGCGGGATCGCGCGCGTCGTTTCCGGTATGCCGACGCAGGACGGCGCCGGCGTAAAGCTCACGCGCCTGATCGGTACGCCGCAGCTTTCCAATGTCGATCCATTCCTGATGCTGGATGCTTTCGGTTCGGACAATCCGAACGATTACATCGCCGGATTCCCGGAGCATCCGCATCGCGGCTTCGAGACGGTGACCTACATGATCGAAGGCAGCATCGCGCATGCCGACAATCACGGCGGCAAGGGGCTGGTGACAGACGGTGGTGTGCAATGGATGACGGCGGGAAGCGGCGTGGCGCATTCCGAAATGCCGGCGCAGACGAACGGCCGCATGTTCGGCTTCCAGCTGTGGATCAATCTGCCCGCGAACGAGAAAATGCGCTCGCCCTGGTATGCGGATATTCCGGGCAGCGCCATTCCGTCATTCGAGGTGGACGGCGCAACGATAAAGCTGATTGCGGGTGAATGGAACGGCTTCAAAGGCCCGGGCCCGGAGCGCATCACCGCGCCGTTCATTGCGGATGTGAAGCTGGCAGCGAAAGGCGTGGCCAATGTTCCACTGCCAGAAGACCACTCGGGTTTCCTGTATGTCTTCGAAGGCGCGCTGCAGGTGAGAAGCACAGACATCAGCACGGGCCATATTGGCGTGCTGTCCGATGGCGGTTCACTGCAGGCGAGCGCCGGCGCGAACGGCGCGCGGTTTCTGGTGGTTGCCGGCAAGCCATTGCGCGAGCCGATCGCCAAATACGGCCCATTCGTGATGAACACGCAGGACGAAATCCGCCAGGCCATCTCGGATTATCAGAGCGGCCGGTTCTAGCGCATTTCGAGAGAGTCTTTGGTGCCTTTCGTGCTCTTGGTCGTGTAGATATCACCACAAAGAGCACAAAGAACACGAAGGGCGAGTTTCGACCCTCTCCCAAGGGAGGGTATACAGAAGGAATGCCGCAGCATTCCGAATCGCGCGTGGTGCCCTATGATCCCGATCTGATGTTCGCCGTCGTGGCGGATGTCGAGCGTTATCCGGAATTCCTGCCCTGGGTGATCTCCTTGCGGGTGTTGTCGCGCGTCATGGATGCAGGCAAGGACATCGTGATCGCAGAAATGCAGGTCGGTTTTTCCGCGCTGCGCGAGCGCTACACCAGCCGCGTCGTGATGGATCCTGCAGCACGGCGCATCGATGTGCGGCAGGTGCATGGCGTGTTTCGAGAGCTGGAAAACTGCTGGCGCTTTACGCCTGACGGCAAAGGCTGCCGCATCGATTTTCATGTCGCCTTTGAGTTCCGCAGCCGGTTGTTGAGCGTCATCGCCGGCAGCGCGATGTCGCTCGCCGTCTCCACCATGACGCACGCCTTCGAGGAACGGGCGCGAAAGCTCGGACTAAAGGAGGCACAGCAAAAGTCGTAAGCCCGCGGCCACCGATTGCAATCGTATTTCACTCCGGCCGATATCGCCGAACCGATGTTCTTCGTGCAGAATTGCTTGGCTTTCGCGCATCGCGGCGATGTGGACGAGGCCGACGGGCTTCAGCGCCGTGCCACCGCCCGGTCCGGCAATCCCGGTGACGGCAATCGCAACCTGCGCCTTCGAGTTCTTGACCGCGCCTTCCGCCATGGCGCGCGCAATGGTTTCGGAAACGGCGCCATCCCGGATAATAAGATCGGCAGGGATGTCGAGCAGATCGGATTTGGCGCTGTTGGAATAAACAACAAACCCGCGGTCGAAGACTTCCGACGAGCCCGGAATTTCGGTGAGCAGCGCCGCGATCAATCCGCCGGTGCAGCTTTCGGCTGTGGCGATGCGCAAGCCTTTCTCGCGTGCCTGCGCCAAGACGGATCGTGCGAGCTTGAGGAACGGCGGCGGAAACATCGTCCTCAGATTAGGCCGAAGGATAAGAGTCCGAAAAGAATGGCGCCGGCGACAAGGGCGGCCAGGACATCATCCGCCATCACCCCGATGCCGCCATGCAGGCGCTCCACAGCGCGGATCGGCCACGGCTTCCACGTGTCGAACAACCGGAACAGCAGGAAAGCGAGCCCGAATCCGAGCAAAGTTGTGGGCGCGAAAGCACAGGCGATCCATTGCCCGGCGAGTTCGTCCACCACGCATTCGGACGGGTCGGGTCGTTTCGTTTGCGCGGTGTACAATTCCGATGCCCACGCGCCGATGGCGAGGGCAAGCACGGCAGCGAGCATAAGCGCGAAGCGTCCTGCACCGTAGGCAATCAGCCATGCGAAAGGTAGCGCCACAATGCTTCCGGCTGTGCCTGGCGCATACGGCGCATATCCAACCCCGCCGAGCGTCGCAATGATGCGCGGCACGTTCACGCTGGCACGCGAATGGTGGCGACCGCCTGAGCCGCCAAACCTTCACCGCGGCCGGTAAAGCCGAGGCCCTCCGTGGTTGTGGCCTTCACGCTCACACGCGAGATATCGATCTTCAGAATGCCGGCAACGGTCGCGCGCATCGCCTCGCGATACGGGCCGACCCTCGGCCGCTCACAAACGATGGTGACGTCGCAATGGACGACGCCGCCGCCCGCATTCCGCACCAGCGATACGGCATGTTCCAGAAACAAGCTGGACGGAACGCCGCGCCAGCGCGCCTCCGATGGCGGAAAGTGCTGGCCGATATCGCCCTGCGCCAATGCACCAAGAATCGCATCGGTCAGCGCATGCAATCCGGCATCGGCATCCGAGTGGCCTTCGAGGCCTTGATCATGTGGAATTCGAACGCCGCACAACCAGACATGATCGCCGGATACGAACCGGTGAACGTCGTAACCCATGCCGGTGCGCGTTTCATTCGCGCCCGCGAGCAGCCGCTCGGCCAGGGTGAAGTCACTCATGGTTGTCAGCTTTATGTTTTCCGGTTCGCCGGGGACTGCAATTATTGACACGCCTGCCTGCTCTGCCAAGGTGATATCGTCCGTGGCATTCGAACCGGCCAGACGTTCGTGCGCCGCAAGGATTTCGGGAAAACGAAACCCCTGCGGCGTCTGCACCCGGCAAATGCCATCGCGCGGTACGACGTCGCCAACAGCACCGCTCTCCAGCCGACGCAGTGAATCGGGAACCGGCAGCATCGGCACGACGGCGCGCGCGCCGTTCTTCAATGCCGCGACCACAGTCTCGATCATGCTCCGGGAAACCAGTGGGCGCGCCGCATCGTGTATCAGCACGAAATCAGGCCCTGAGGGAGCAAGCGCCCGCAACCCGTTCCGGACGGAATCCTGCCGGGTTTCGCCGCCGGTAACATGCGGCCTGAGCTGCAGGCCCAAGGTGGCGGCGATGTATTCATTTTCCTGGTCGCGCCCCACAACGACCTGCACCTCCGAAACGGATGGGCAAGCAAGGAACGCCTCTATGGACCGGCGGAGAACTGGCCGTCCCCGGAGCATCCGGTACTGCTTCGGTTGGCCGGCACCAGCACGAGACCCGCTGCCACCCGCAACAATCAGGGCAACTGTGGTCACCAAGGTCGCTCGATTTCGCGCATGATTTCAGTGGATACTGAAAGCTCTTGCCGCCGAAAAGCCAGTGGCAGTGGAGATATGCTATGGCTTTCCGGTAACGCGACATTGTTGCAACACATGCAGCGAAGCGGCTACTGTCCGAGAGTCCTTATCCGTAGCTGCCGCATCGAAGCGGCCCAGCAAGAGGCCGCATGGCCGGAACGACCGCACGTGCACTGACACCCATCGGCAGGCCATGGCGGCTGGGACGGCTGCTGTCCAAGCCATCGATGTTTGCCTTGGGGGTAGCCGTTCTGGCTGCGGGATGCGGCCTGGTGACATATGCGGCCGTGACGGGTCTCGTACCCTACCGGCCGAGCCATACGGGCCTGTTCGTCCTTATTCTGTCGAACATAGCGTTGGTGGGGACGCTCGGCGCGATCATCACTTGGCGCCTGATTCAGCTATGGTCGCGACGCCGGTCGGCCGGCGCCCGGCTGCATTTTCGATTGGCCGGCCAGTTCGCGGTGGTGGCAATCGTACCGGCAATTCTGATTGCCGCGCTGGCAGCCGTGATCGTCAACCAGGGTGTCGAGCAGTGGTTTTCTCCGGGCGTAAAAACCGCCCTCGGAAATGCTGTGAACGTCGCTCAGCGTTATGTGCAGGAGCAGCAAGGCGCAATCGTCGGCGATGCGTACGAGATCGCCAACAGCATCGAACACGATCCCGAGCTATTCGATCCAAACAGTCACGTGCGCCCGGACGCCCTGTTCACAAAACTTGCACTGGTGACCAAGGAAAGAGGATTGCAGGCCGCGTACATCCTCGATTCGAAGGGACAAATCCTCGGCAGCACAAAACAGCGCTTCCTGCCGGATCTTGCTCCGCCTTCGGCAAATGACATTGCGCAGGCCAGCCACGGCACAATCGTTATCGATGCAAACTCCAAGATCGGGAATGCGAAGGTCGGTGTCGTGCGTGCCTTGATTAGATTGCAGGCATTGAACGATGCGTATCTGCTTGTCGTTCGTACTGTCGATCCCAAGGTGCTGGCGTACTACCAGAACACGGTCAGCGCAGTTTCCGAATACAAGCGGCTGGATAAGGATCGCTCGCGCATCCAGCTGCTGTTCGCAACCATTTATGGGGTCGTGTCGCTGCTTACGCTGCTTGGGGCCATCTCGCTTGGTCTGTGGGCGGCAAACCGCCTCGGGCGTCCGATTTCGAAACTGATCGGCGCGGCGGAGGAGGTCTCGCGCGGCGATCTGGCGGCGCGTGTACCCGTCGAGCGTGACGACGACGAAATTGGTGTTCTTGGCCGGACGTTCAATCGGATGACGGCGCAGCTCGAGGCGCAGCGCACCGAGCTTGTGGAAGCCAGCCGGCAGATAGATGCGCGACGCCGATTTACCGAAGCGGTTCTTGCGGGCGTCAGTGCCGGAGTGATCGGTCTCGATACCGAAGGCCGCATTACGATCGTCAACCGCGCGGCAGTACGGCTCCTGAACACCACGCCAGAGGAAATGGAGAATCAGCATTATGCGCAGGTGGTGCCGGAACTGGCGGCACTTATCCGACGCGCCATGCAAGAGCCGGTTGCGCGAGCCAGCGGCGAGACCACGGTAAAGCGCGGCGGCAGGGTGCGCAGTCTCAGTGCGCAAGTGGGCAGCGAAGCCGGGGAGGCAGGTTACATCGTTACTTTCGACGATATTACGGATCTCGTTTCCGCGCAGCGCACGGCCGCGTGGGCGGATGTGGCGCGCCGGATCGCGCATGAGATCAAGAATCCGCTGACGCCAATTCAGTTATCTGCCGAGCGGCTCAAGCGGAAGTACCTGAAGGAAGTGACGAGCGATCCGGAGGTCTTCCAGCAATGCGCCGATACCATTATCCGGCAGGTGGCAGATATTGGCCGGATGGTAGATGAGTTCTCATCCTTCGCGCGCATGCCTGCGCCGCAAGTGAGGCGAGAAATCGCACAGGAATTGCTGCAGCAATCGGTGTTCCTGCAGAGAGTTGCTCATTCCGACATTGTCTTCACGGTGAAGGCGCCCGAGGCGCCTCTCTATTTCGAATGTGATGGCCGGTTGGTTTCGCAGGCCCTGACCAATGTGCTGAAGAATGCGGCAGAGGCAGTTTCCGCGCGCCACGCAAAAGGAGACGATATACCGGGAGCCATTTCAGCCAGCCTTGAGCGGACTGACGAAAACTTGATATTCCGTATTGCGGATAACGGCGTTGGGCTGCCGCACGATCAGCGCCATCGCTTGACCGAGCCTTACGTCACGACGCGCGCGAAAGGAACGGGTCTCGGTCTCGCGATCGTGCGCAAGATTGTGGAAGACCATGGCGGTGAGCTGAACTTGTCTGATCGCGCCGAGGATGAACCAGGTGCCGAGGTTCGCCTGACGTTTCCTTTATATCAGAAGAAATCGCAAGACACTCGAAAGATTGGGACGGATGATGAGCAAGAACGGATCGCTAATCGCGCCTGACATTCTCGTCGTTGACGATGAGCAGGACATTCGCGAGCTGGTCGCCGGGATTTTGAGCGATGAAGGCTATGAGACGCGCGTCGCGGCTGACGCCGATGCCGCATTGAACGCCGTGCGTGCCCGTAAGCCGCAAATCGTCATCCTTGACATATGGCTCCAGGGCAGCCGGCTGGACGGCATTCAGCTGTTGGACGCGCTGAAGCGGGATTATCCCGATCTGCCGGTCATCATGATCAGTGGACATGGCACAATTGAAACTGCCGTCGCCTCGATAAAGAAGGGTGCCTACGATTTCATTGAGAAGCCTTTCAAGGCGGATCGGCTGGTGCATGTGGTCGAACGCGCACTGGAAGCAGCAAAGTTGCGTCGCGAGATACAGGAACTGAAGTTGCGGGTGGGTGACGAATCGGAGTTGATCGGCGCCTCGTCTGCATCGTCGCAGTTGCGCCAACTGATCGACAAGATCGCGCCGACCAACAGCCGCGTGCTTATCACGGGACCTGCCGGCTCCGGCAAGGAAGTGGTGGCGCGGCTTATCCATGCGCGTTCCCGCCGTGCGGGCAACGCGTTCGTGGCGATCAACTGCGCCACCATGGCGCCCGACAGGATTGAGGTGGAACTATTCGGGGAAGAGACAAATGACGGGCCGCGGAAGACCGGCCTGTTTGAGCTCGCGCATAACGGCACATTGTATCTGGATGAAGTGGCCGATATGCCGGTTGAGACGCAGGCGAAGATACTTCGTGTGCTGGTGGACCAGACCTTTCTCCGCATCGGTGGTTCGACGCGGGTCCAAGTGGATGTGCGCGTGATCTCGTCCACCACCCATGATCTGCGAGGAGAGATTGCAGGGGGCAGGTTCCGGGAAGATCTGTATCATCGGCTGAACGTGGTGCCAGTGCGGGTGCCGGCGCTGGCAGAGCGGCGCGACGACATCCCTCTGCTTGCGGTGCATTTCATGAAACGCCTGTCGGCCACGTCCGGCTTGCCGGTGCGCGACGTGGGCGATGACGCAATGGCGGTGCTGCAGGCGCACAATTGGCCAGGCAATGTGCGGCAATTGCGGAACATGGTCGAGCGCCTGCTGATCCTCGCGGGTGACGACGCGGTGAAGATGATTTCGGCCGATTTGCTGCCTCCCGATTTGGGTGGCGACTCTCCGTGGAGCGGCGGCGGGCGCGATCTCGTGATTTCGCTGCCGTTGCGGGAGGCACGGGAAATCTTCGAGCGCGAATATCTGCTCGCTCAGATCAATCGCTTCGGTGGCAACATTTCGCGCACCGCGACGTTCATTGGCATGGAACGCTCGGCGCTGCACCGCAAGCTGAAATCGCTCGGTGTCGGTCCGAACAACGGCAAGGAGCAGCAGTTCAACGCATGAGTTCCACACCACACGGCTGGCCATTGCATGAACCTGCCGGCCGCATTGCCTATGTGAATGGACGTTACCTGCCGCACGCGCGCGCCGCAGTGCACATCGAGGATCGCGGGCTGCAATTCGCCGATGCGATCTACGAAGTGGTCGGCGTTGTTGGCGGCCAGTTCCTCGACGAAGAAGAACATATCGACCGGCTTGAGCGATCCGTTGGCGAGATCGGCATGGCGATGCCGATGGGCCGCACGGCGCTGAGGCTCATCACCCGCGAAATGGCGCGGCGCAATCGGGTGCGCGATGGCCTGATCTATTTCCAGGTGACGCGGGGGGCGGCACGGCGGGATCATGCGGTTTCGGATTCTCCGCCGCGTCCCACCCTGATCGTCACCGCCCGCAATCTCGATCCGCACCAGACGGAGCAGCGCCGCGAACAAGGCATCGCGGTGATCACGAGGCCCGACGAACGCTGGGCGCGCTGCGATATCAAATCCACAGCTTTATTGCCGAACGTCCTGGCGAAGACGGCGGCACGAAAGGCCGGCGCCTTCGAGGCTTGGCTGGTGGACAAGGACGGCTTCGTCACCGAAGGCGCCTCCACGTCGGCCTGGATCGTCACCAAAGAGGGCAGGGTGGTCACCCGCGATCTCTCCAATGCCATCCTGCCGGGGGTCACCAGGCGGATTATTCTGGAGGCCGCGGCGGAAGGCCAAATCCCTGTCGAGGAACGGAAATTCACCCGCGACGAAGCGCTGGCCGCCAGCGAAGCCTTCATCACGGCCGCCACTCTTGGAGCCACCCCCGTCGTCGCCATCGACGGGCACACCATCGGCGATGGGAAGCCCGGCCCCATCGGGCGCCGCATCCAGGAGCTCTACCGCCACGCTGCGGAAGCCAGCGCACCCGCCAAGCCGTCCGCCCTCTGACGATATTTCGCGATTGCCGCAAATCGCCGTATTATTTCCGAGTCGTTTCGCATCGGGGCGAACAAAGCGTAAGCGGGCGCGAAAATGAGCGAAAAACAAAACCTGCAGGACACTTTTCTGAACGCCGTGCGTAAAAGCAAAGTGGCGGTGACGATCTTTCTGGTCAACGGCGTCAAGCTTCAGGGAAACATCACTTGGTTCGACAATTTCTGCGTTCTTCTTCGCCGGGACGGCCAGGCCCAGCTGGTTTACAAGCACGCGATTTCGACCGTGATGCCGCTGGGGCCGATTCCGCTGCAGGAGCAGGAAGTGGCGGCCGCGCCGGTGCTGGAACACGCCTGACATCATCGTCGCGCCAATCCGGCTGCCACGACAAGCGGCGCACGGCGTTTGTGATTCACATCGAACGGAAAACTCGTGCGCGGGGCGAGTTGCGCGATGCCTCGGCACGCCTCGCCGAAGCGGTCGGCCTGACGCAGGCGATCCGACTTGATGTCCGCGGCGAAACCATCGTGCCGCTGTCGCGCCCCACGCCGGCGACCTTGATCGGTTCGGGCAAGGTGGAAGAGATCGCCGCCGAAGCGCGCGGGCTCGAGCCGGAAGTGATCGTCGTCAACGCGCAGCTGTCGCCGGTGCAGCAGCGCAATCTGGAGCGGGCGTGGAATACCAAGGTGCTGGACCGCACCGCGCTCATTCTGGAAATTTTCGGCGAGCGGGCGCAGACGCGGGAAGGCCGCCTGCAGGTGGAGCTGGCGCATCTTACCTGGCAGCGCTCGCGCCTTGTGCGCAGCTGGACTCACCTGGAGCGGCAGCGCGGCGGCTTTGGATTCCTCGGTGGCCCCGGCGAAACGCAGATCGAAACCGATCGCCGGCTCATCGGCGAGCGCATCGCCAAAATCAAACGCGAGCTCACGGAGGTGGCGCGCACCCGCGGGCTCCATCGCAGCGCGCGCAAGCGGGTGCCGTATCCCATCGTGGCGCTGGTTGGTTACACCAACGCCGGCAAGTCCACCCTGTTCAACACGCTGACCAAAGCGCAAGTGCTGGCGAAGGATCTGCTGTTCGCCACGCTCGATCCCACCATGCGCGGGCTGAAGCTGCCGGACGGCCGCAACATCATTCTCTCCGATACCGTCGGCTTCATCGCCGATCTGCCGCACGAACTGATCGCCGCGTCCCGCGCCACCTTGGAGGAGGTGCTGGAAGCCGACGTTATCCTTCACATTCGCGACGCCGCTCATGAGGAGACGGAGGCGCAGCGCGCCGATGTGCTGAAGGTGCTGGACGAGCTCGGGATTGAAGCCGATGGCGAGCGGCCCATCCTTGAAGTGCTGAACAAGATCGACCTGCTGGACGCCGAGGATCGGCGGGCTCTGTTGGCGCGGAGCAAGCGCGGCGGCGCCCTCGCGATTTCTGCGCTGACGGGCGATGGTGTGCCGGAATTGCTGGCGCGCATCGGCGAGGCGCTCGGCGCCGGCGAAACCGTGTACCGTTT
This sequence comes from Rhizomicrobium sp., assembly GCA_036269195.1. Lineage (GTDB taxonomy): Bacteria > Pseudomonadota > Alphaproteobacteria > Micropepsales > Micropepsaceae > Rhizomicrobium. The sequence goes on along the minus strand of DATASO010000012.1, from coordinate 37,877 downwards.
GCGGCTCGATCCGGCGGATGGGGCAGGGCTCGCCTGGGCCTACAAGCACGGCCGGGTGGTGAGCCGCCGCGACCGCGCCGATGGACTTTCGCTCACCGTGGCCATCGATCCGGCGGATATCGAGCGCTTTCTGGCGCGCTTCGGCGACAGCATCCGCGTGGAGCCGGCGATCCGCCGCGCCTCCTGACCGCAGCGTCCGCACATAACAGCGCTCCAGCCGGGTGATTTTGTAGAAGATGCGGGTTCGCCGCTTCGGCAGTGCGGCGCGGATCAGCGCCATTTCCGCCTTGATCGTCCGCAAATACAGCCCGACGGTGCGCTGGAACTCGTGAAACTCCCGCGTGTTCGCTCCTGACTTCCGCGCGTTTCGGTTGCCCTTCGGCGCGCCGCCTTTGGACTTGACCCGAAGCCGCGGCGTCGCAGGAGGCGCCGCCAAGTCGCTGATCGGATTAGAAATTCCGTTTGAGGTTGTTTTGCAGAAATCGGGAGGGGGTAGGGTCCCCTCTTTTTCGGGCAAGCGCGGCAGCTTCGGCAGGCGCAAACGAACGGGCAGGGTGACATTTCCCGCGGCGTGCTCCAGGTCCGCAATGGCATGCGCATTCGCAACGACGGCATCGCAAAGCCGGACGAACACGCCAATCCAAGCCGATTTCAGCCGCGAATCGCTGACCGCAACTGCCCGCTTCAGGCACGCCTCATTCAATTCCGATTGCCCCCGCAGATACGCCTGCAGGGCGGCTAAACTCTCCTTGCACATTTCTCAAATCTAGAACAAAATGCATACGGAATCAAGGCGCTTGTTAGGAAATATGGCGGTTACTCTGCTAAATACCTGCATTCCTATCCTATCGGTAACAATATTCCACCTCCGCGTGGAGCAGAGTGTGCCATCAAATCGATAGTCCCTCTATTTTGTGGCCAGAACGCCTTGAAGTGCCATGATTCGTACCTACGTCAAGATTTAGCCTGCTGATAAGCGAATGGACTATGGGCAGTGCAGCGATTTGGGGGAACGCCTATATCCGTGGAAGCAAAGATCAAACATCTGGAGTTCGTTCAGAACGCCATCGCAAGGATGGCCGGCAACTCGTTCCTGCTGAAGGGATGGGCGATCACGATTACTGGTGCGCTTATCGCACTGAGCTTCAAGGAAATCGACACCCGCTACGTGCTGGTGTCCGGAGTGGCACTCCTCTTCTTTTGGCTTCTCGACGCGTACTACCTGTCGCGCGAACGGCGTTTCGTGAATTTGTACGAACATGTGCGCAAACAGAACGAACGCGACGTGGAGTTCAGCATGGATGCACGCGGGTTCAGTAAACGCTCGCACTGGCTCCGCTGCGCTGTTTCAACAACGTTGCTTCTATTTTACGGAGGCCTGCTCTTCGTTCACCTGTTGGCCTTCTACGACGTGTACAAATAGGGAGAAAACAACATGGCTCGGAAGGTGTTCTTCAGTTTCCACTACGAACGTGACGCTTGGCGCGCAGCAAATGTGCGTAATTGCGATACGATTTCGGATGATGATGAATACGGCGTCATTGATGCAGCTGAATGGGAAGAGATTGAGAGCGGCGGAGACACCGCGATCAAGAAATGGATCAAGGAGCAGCTACATCACACATCGGTCACCGTGGTTCTCATAGGAGCTGAAACCGCGAGCCGCGATTGGGTCCTCTACGAAATCCGTGAGAGTTGGAAGCGCGGGAATGCCGTTCTTGGCCTTCGCGTCCATGGAATCAAAGATCAGGACCGGCAAACAGATACGTACGGCAAAAACCCTCTGGACAAGATCAAATTTGCGGACGGTACGTCCATGTCATTGGTTTGCAAGACGTACGACTGGTGCGCGGATAACGGACGCGACAATCTGAGCGATTGGGTTGAGACTGCCTACCAAGAACGCCAAGACCTCGACCAGGAGCTCGAGGAAGAAAGCAAGAAAATAGAAGTAAAGAACACGGCGTATACCGCTGCCGTCGCTTCGGGACCGACGATCATCAGCAGTCCGGCGAAGCCGTGGGCTGAATAGGCCAGTGATGGGCGGCAAATTCTCTGAGGAGGAGATTGCTGCAGTTCAATCGAAGTACCCGCGCCTCGGATTCCCGGAGCGAGGCGTGTGTCGGGGAATATTGGACCTGCACGCTAGATTTCGAGATGTCGAGCGAAGAGATGAGTTCAATATCGAGATCATAGCTGCAACGGATCATCCGGGATCCGTTCCGCGCCTGCGGGAAATAGGTGGGCGGACTCAACGGATTGCCGAAAAATACGGACTTACCGAGATAGGAGACTTGCATCAGAACTCCCGTGACGGCTCCGCCTGCGTCTGCGTCAAACAAGAAGAGGCGAGACGCTTTCCGCCAGGTTCCGAGCTTTTTTGTTTTGTCGAAGAGCTTGCAGTTCCATATCTATTTGGAATCAGCTTTTTTGACGAAAATGGCAAATGGCCTTGGGCAGAGTACAGCCACGGCACACTGAGTATTGTCGAATTTTGCGGAGACAATGCGCCGTCTACGGCTGAGCTCCACGTAAGCATTAAGCAGATTCAAGCTGACGAAAATTGGCGGGAATACAGTCGGCAAATTAGGAAACCCAGCGCGATGAGAAAGTGCGTGTGCGGCTCCGGTAAGCCGTTTTTACATTGTCATAGACTTGCTTGGTATGGAATTACGAAATTACACGACTGCATCGCCGCATTAGGACTTAATCAGCGCAGCTATCTGCAGAAGCAAAGGCCTTAAAGCTCATCGAAGAAAAAAGGCAACGGCGTGAGCGTCGCCTCATCACTAGCGACGAGGCGATGATCTCGCGCCCGATTAAGGGGTGAATTCGTACACCACGCCGCAGTCGCAGGCTCTTAGCCCCGTGACAGCGCCGCCTTTCACCGTTGTCCCGAAGAAGTGGCCCTTGCCGTCGAAGACCAAGCCCGCGATTGGCGCGTATCCGTCGGCGCCGTCTGCCTGGCTCGCGAAATCGTAGACAACGGATTCGCTCCAGCCGCCGCCCTCCCGCGGCGTCAACTCATAAATGACACCGCAATCGTCGTAGCACGAGTCTATGTCGCCGCCGTTGTAAGTGGTGCCGAAAAGATTGCCGTTCGCATCGAACGCGGGATTCTGGAACGGATTCACGCCGTCCGGCGATCCGTTGAAGACGTGAACCGTGCTGTCTGTCCATTGGCCGGGGCCCGTTGGCGCAAGTTCGAAGGCAGAACCCAGACCATCCGGTCCGCCACCGGATTCCACGCTGTGGAAATGACCGGCGGTGTCGAGTGTGAGCCCGCCCTCGGGAATGCCGCCTTCGTCCTGCGTGAAGGAATGAATCGGCGTGAACGTCCATTGATGATGGGCGCCTGGACTCATTTCGAAGACGACGCCACGCCCATCTCCTCCGCCAAAGCCCGACGTGCCGTAGAGGTTGCCAAGGGGATCGAACACAAGCTGACCATAGTCCGGGCCGTCACCGTCATGGCCGCAGAAATCGTGCAGGTCCTGCTCCTTCCAGCCACCCTTGGTCCGGCGCAATTCGAAGACGACGCCGTAATAGTAAAAACCACCGCACGGAGAATTGCCCACAGCGCCGCCGTAGAGATTGCCCTTGCTGTCGAGAGTGAGAGCGCCCATCGGGCCGCCTTCGCAACCCTCGTGGTCGGGAAAGGTGTAGAGAACTTTTTGAGTCCACTGGCCGTGCCTGCCTGGGCTCAGTTCATAGACGACGCCGCAGCCGTTCGGACCACCGCCTGACCGGGTGCCGCCATAGATGTTTCCATCACTGTCGAGAATAACGCCCCCATAGGCCCAGCTGCCGTCGGCGCCGTTGGTGAAACTGTAGAGCGTTTTCTCCGACCAGCCGCTTTTGGAGTGAGCCAGCTCGTACACGGTGCCGTAGCCGTAAGCCCCGCCGAACAACGTTGTGCCGTAGAGGTTTCCGCGCACGTCCACCGTCGGAGCGGCGTAGGGCGACGCGCCGTCGGTCCCGCCCTGGAAGGCGTATAGAACCGTTTCCGTTGCGGCGAAGGCTCTCGGCGCAAAAAGAGCCGCCGCGGCCGTCAGCGCGAGCAGAACTGTCGAGCGAATTGCGAATGTGTTGGGCATCGGCCAACCCTCCCCAGGTGGCGCGCCCAGCCCGCCAGAGATTCAATAACCTTTTTCATGCCCCCTAGCGAGTCAGATTGTGTTTACAGCAGGGGCGTAGTCTCCGCCGGTGAAAGTGGAAGGCGCGGGTGCACATGGGCGGCGCAAATTCGAACAAGGTCACCATCGGCGTCGGTTTTCTGACCATGCTGGTCGGAGCTGTTCTGCTGCTGGCGATGGTGGGGGTTTTGCCGCGCGCAAATGCGCCAGGCGCCGATCCTGCGCCGGCATGGATGGGCTGGCTGATCAGCCTCATGTTCGTGAGTGCCGGGTTCATAGCCATCGTGCGCGGCATGGTTGGCGCGGACGACAACAACGGTAACCTGCCGGTCACCGCGCCGCGGGCTTTGCGCGCGCTGAACGACATCATCGGGCTCGGCATCGCGGGCGGGCTGGCGATGCTGTTCAGCTGGGTCGCGTTCGGACCGGGTCCGCGGCATTTCCTGATGGGGATTAACGGGCTGTGGATGCCCGTATCTGGCTGGAGTCTGATTGGCCGCATCGCCTTTGGCTTCGGCGCGATCCTCGCCTGGTGCATCACCATCGCGATGACGGTGATGACCTTGCGCAAGTGGCGGCGGTAATATCTGCGACCGCTACTCTCGTTATCGTCATGGCCGCCCTTGTGGCGGCCATCCATCCGATGCGCGTCTGCGCACCGAAAAGATTCTATCGCTCGCCGACGCTCGCGCGATGGGTGGCCGGGTCAAGCCCGGCCATGACGAGATGACAGGACCGATTCTTCACTCACATGATTCACATAAAGCCGAACCGCATCTTTTAGGTTGGCGAGCGCGGCTGCGCGCGTAGCGCCGTGGGTGTGAACGCCCGGCAATTCCGGGCTCCACGCGTGGAAGCCCTTGGTGTCTTTCTCAAGCGTGAACGTGACCATGCGCTCATAATGCGGCAGCGGCGTGTGCCTGTCCACCGTGGCCGGTCGTGCGGCACGCGTCCCGCTTCGGCCATAATGCGGCGATAGAGCAGGGGAGTCGCATTGGTGGGGCGCGCACAGATGCTCAATCGCAGAGAATTGGTGATGGCGTCCACGGCGTTGCCTTTCGCCACGGCTGCATATGCGCAAGCCAATCCCTTCGCCGTGCTTGAATCCCAACACGGCGGACATCTCGGCGTGGCCGCGCTCGACACGGGTTCCGGCAAGCGGCTGGCGCATCGCGCGGACGAGCGCTTCGCCATGTGCAGCACCTTCAAGCTGCTGGCCGTGGCCGCTGTTCTCCGCAGAGTGGATGAGGGCAGCGAGAAGCTCACACGCCTCATGCCGTACAGCAAAGCGGATCTGCTGCCTTACGCGCCCATCACGCGCGCGCATGTGGGCGAGGGGCACATGGCGCTGGGCGCGCTGTGCGAAGCGGCCATCGAATGGAGCGACAACACCGCCGCCAATCTGGTGCTGGCATCGCTCGGCGGCCCAAGCGCGGTGACGCAATACGCCCGCAGCATCGGCGATCCCGTCACGCGGCTCGATCGCATCGAACCCGCGCTCAACGACGTGAAGCCCGGCGATATCCGCGACACCACCACGCCGGCAGCGATGCTCGCCGATATGCAGAAGGTGGTGCTGGGTGACGCGCTGTCGAAGGCTTCGCGCGCGCTGATCGTGGATTGGCTGTTGAAGTCGCAGACGGGCAAGCAGCGCCTGCGGGCCGGGTTCCCGAAAAACTGGAAGGTTGGCGACAAGACCGGCAGCAGCGGTGCCGGGCAAACCAATGACATCGTAGTGGCGTGGCCGCCGGGCAGGGCGCCGATTGCGATCGCGGCGTATTTCGATGGCTCGCATGCCTATCCGGAATCGCGCGAGGCGGTGCTGGCCGAGGTGGGCCGCATCGTGGCGAAGGTATTCGCCCCCTAGCGGTGTTCGGACGCCTTGGCCTGCTGCCAGAGGGATTCCATTTCGTCCAGCGTGGCACCGGACGGGGATTTTCCTTCTGCACGAAGGCTTTGCTCGATGAAACGGAAGCGGCGTGAGAACTTCTCGTTGGCCGAGCGCAGGGCGTCTTCCGGCTGCACCTTGAGGTGCCGGGCGAGATTGGCGACCACGAAGAGGAGATCGCCAACCTCTTCCTCGATGTCGGATTGCGGCGCGCCGGCCTCCTTTGCCTCCACGATCTCGCTGGCTTCCTCCGCCAGCTTCTCCACCACGCGCGGCGCGGACTCCCAATCGAAACCGGCGCTTGCGGCACGTTTTTGAAGTTTCAATGCACGGGTGAGCGCGGGCAGGGCGCGGGGCACATCGTCGAGCAGGCTGGCCTCCGGCTTGTCCGCGCGCTCGCGCGCCTTGTGCCTCTCCCAGGCGGTCACCTGCGCCTCGGCGCTGTCGATGCCGGCCATATCGGCGAATACATGCGGATGCCGCCGCACCATCTTATCCGTCACTGCGGCCACCACGTCGCCGAAATCGAACAGCCCGCGCTCCTCGGCCATGCGGGCGTGGAACACCACCTGGAAGAGCAAATCGCCCAGCTCGTCCTTCAGGCCGTCCCAGTTCTCTTCTTCGATCGCGCCGGCGACCTCATAGGCTTCCTCGATGGTGTAAGGCGCGATGGTGGCGAAGGTCTGCTCCACATCCCAAGGGCAACCGCCATTGGGGTTGCGGAGGGTGCGCATGATGTCGAGCAGGGCGGCGATATCGCGGGACATGCGAATAGCGAGTAGCGAATAGCGAATGGGGAAACAACCGCCGCCATCTGTTCGCCATTCGCCACAGGGCACTGCCGGCGCGGGTCTTCACGCGTGCCGGACGCCGGATTCAGGCCGGTGCCGGATCCCGCTGGATGACCGCGACTTCTTCCCGGGTCTGCTGATCGGTGACGATCATCGTGTCGGCATCGCGCTGAACGAGGCCATCGTGCGCCGCCGCGCGGATATCCTGAAGCGAGGCGGCGGAATTGACAGTCTCCACTTCCTCGCCATCGCGATAGTAGGTCATGAAAAAGGGCATGGATGGCCTCCCGGCTTTCGGCAGTAAATTTACGCGCGGTGGGGTAAACATCCCGTGACCGCAAGTCCGTATAATATATATTATGGGCAATGCCGGCACGACGTTACACTTTGCATACTGGACCACAAAATATATGATCGGGGCGCGATTTGAACGCCCCGGTCCGGATATCCGAGTTCGCGCGGGCCGTTCATCCACACTCCAGCGTGTGGAGGGCTATGGCGATGCTTGGGTCCTTTTTTGACGAGAGCGGAACGCACAGCGACTCAAACGGCGTAACCGCCATTGGAGGGTTTGTGGCCAGTGATGCCACATGGTCGACGGTTGAGGCGGCTTGGGAAAAAGAACTGTCCGGGTGGTCCGATTATGGCGTCCGTACATATCACGCTGTCGACTGCCTCTGGGGCAACAACGAGTTCGGAAGCCCGCGCCTCGATCAGTTCAAGCGCCATGTCATCATCTATCGTCTGGCCAATATCCTTGGCGATGCAGATGTGCAGGCCATCCATGCCGCTGTCTACAATGCTGACTGGACCATTGCGACCACTGGTCAAACACCTTTCCTAAAGCGTTACCCGAAGCCTTACGACTTTCTATTCGACAACATCGTCCACGACCTTCGTGTCTGGGCGCGGATAAAAACTGGCGGCGAGCGCATTGCCCCCTCCTTCGCCGTCCAAGAAGAATACCAGGATCGCTCCCGGCAAATTTACGATGCCTATTGGCGGAATCCTGCGTGGAAGGACTTTTTGGGGCCAATCAGTTTTGGCCATCCATCGCAGCTCGTCCCATATCAGTGCGCCGACCACATAGCTTTCTGGCTTCGCTATGAATGGGAGCGTCCATCGAAGGAGAAAATCACACTTGAGAACGGCGGAATGGTGAATGCGCTAGGAAATGCCGTCCGAAAAAACGGGCTTCTTCGACAAGGTGGCTGTTGGACGTTGGAATCGATGCGGAACGCTATCGAGCAATTCAACCGGACCGGGACTTTGGAGACATCGTGACACGCTTGAACGCCCGCTCGAAATCCTTGGGGTCTTTCGATGCGCCGATCTCTTCGGCCATTGCGAGGAACCGCTTGTGCTGCGCGGCGGGCGTGTCCTTTGCCCGTTTGCGTTTCGGCGCTGCTGATTTACGTGGCATCAGCGGTTTGCCTTGTATGTGGCTACAGGTGTGCTTTCCCAACCCCCTTTCCCGTCGCTCCTTCGGATTACGATCTGACCCCATTCCTTTCCAACGGCAGCGGCTGCCCATTTTTTGGCATCGTCCTCATTTGGAAAATCCTTGTACTCGGCGTCCGCCTGATCGGCAGACGTGCAAACCGCTTGAAATTCCATTGGTCAAGAATCCCTTCTTCTTAGTCGCTTGTCTACGTTTTCCTCTGCTACAGCGCGGGCATATGGTTTCGGCCAGTCAGGATTTGCCGACTGTAATGCTTTCGTTTCCTCATGCACTACGAGGGCGCGCGCACGTTGCGTACGCTGCTTCTCTTTCAGCCCATCCCACCACAGCATCATGTGATCTAGCGAGCAGAAACCAGAAACTCGGCTGTGTTCTGCGGCGCAAAATATACATTTCGACATTCGCTAGCACCTACACATTGCCAGTGAGCAGCGCCAAAATAACACGTAGTTTGGCGCGCCCCTTCTCAAAATCACGCTCCGATTTCTTGCCGACCAATCGTTCGATAGGTGAGCCGCTTACCCTTGAAGCCTTGCAAGGCCACGTCGGCACGGCTCACGTCATTATAGCCAAGGCGTTCGCGGTAGTTCTGGCGGAAATCGAACTCGGCAACGTAACGGTGAAGGTGCTTTTCGCTGACCTTCTGATAGGTGCCAATCATTCCGCGTTTGAACACCGAAAAGTAGCCTTCCAGAGTGTTCACATGCACGTCGCCGCGCACGTATTCCTTGCGCGAATGATTGACGCTCTCATGCTTCGCCACAGGCGGGAACAGATAGTATTGCGCCCCGTCAGTGACCAAGCGGCTTTCTGGGTGAACGTGCTGCCAGATCGCGTGCTTCACGTCCAAGGCGTTAGGCGAGCGGGGCAATACAAACGAGCGAGTATGCCCGCCACGTTCCACAAGGCTCATCATCGCAACCTTGTGCTCGTAGCCGCCCTGCCGCTTCTTGGTCTTGGGCGAATTGGTCAGGAAGGTTTCATCCGCTTCCACGGTCTTGCCCTCGCCGCCCAGCTTCCCAATGTCGCCGCCCGGAGCCATTGCGGCGCGGATGCGGTGGGTCAGGTGCCACGCGGTTTTCATGGAGCAGCGGAGCAGGCGTTGGATTTGCCGGGTGCTGACGCCCTTCTTGCTGGCGCACATGAAATGGATCACTTGCAGCCACAGATGCAGCGGAAGGTGCGAGGACTCGAAGATGGTCCCCATGCGCACGGTAAAAGGCTTCTGGCAGGCATAGCACTTGCGCAGGCCGGGGCGGGTGGTTTTGCCCTTCAATTCGCCTACGCGCTTCTGCTCGCCGCAGAACGGGCAAACCGGACCGTTCGGCCACAGATGCGCTTCGACGAAATCGAGGGCTGCATTTTCATCCTGAAACTGGGGCTGGTCGATTACGGAACGGGCCATCGGAGAGACTCTCTTTCTGGCCATTTATCTAGCTATTGGGTGTTAGTATGTCAAGTGTAACGTCGCCAATGCCGGGGCGATTATATAGTTGAGTTAGCAAGGCCCAAGACCTAGATTCAGGTGGACAGGGCCGACGTTGGGGGTTTCCTAGTTCCGCGAAATGAGAACCTAGGCGTAAGCCGTGCCTTTCCCCATCGGGACACTCGTACCCGAGTCCTTACTTCAAATCGTAAATTCCGATCCTGAGGCGATTCCCCGTGCCGCCCAATACGGTTGTGGCGGCTATCGGCATCCTGCATGGGGTCGCGGAACAGGATGGTTCGCTTACTGGCAGCAGTCTTGCCACGGCCTTTACGCTGGCTTTTCGGGCGGCGCTCCGAATGCTTCTGGAATCTGAAATTCGGCCGTTACCGCTATCGCCCAGCCTTGTGCTTTTCGCCAGCGAATGAACGCCGCTGCGTTCTGCTTAAGCGTGAGCAGCTTCGTTAGGCCGTCGGTACGTCAGCGCTTACCAACAACGCCCTGTAAGGCCATCCGGCAACGGTCATGTGGATCGGCGTACGCTCAGGCTGCGGCGGTGCCACCGTTCTGCTTATTTCCAGAGGTCAGGATCGTAGCGAGAATATCTTCCAGGTGCAGTTGAGCCGCGCGTTGCCGCGCCAGTTCTTCCCACCGCTCTGCCATCTGAAGCAGATGGTCCTTCTCATCAGCTGTCTGCGCTCTTCCCGCTGCTTCCCGGCAGCCCTTTGCGTGCTCCGCGTATTCTTCCAGCAGTTTCATCGCCGGCTCCTTTGCCTGACGCCTAGACGCAACCTATCATGCTATTTGGCAAAGTTTGGTAACGGAGCGACGTTGCGGCTGGTTCCGGAAAAAGGAACTGCCATGAAATAATCACGTTCGCCACTTGCCGGGAAGGTAAAGCGGCGTGTTGCTCCGGGCATTTAATTGATGGCCTGCTTCGGGAGCAGGCGGCGCGCCCTCATCCGTGAATTGCGGCCCAGCCACCGGCGCTAAGAGGCTTCAGCGGCTTGTTTGATCTTCTCGTCCGGGTTTTCGACAAAGAACGCCAGCCGTTCATCCGCCAGTTTTTCCCAGACGCCGGCTAGCTGGTCATAGTGGCCCTTGAGCTCGCTACTGCCGGCGCGCGCCGCCGCAATCCGGCATTCTCTTGCGCGTCTCCGAAATTCACGAACCTTGTTCATCGCACCACCTCAAAAGAGTGGCGGCCAACGGCCGCCGCCGACGCATGGGGTCACATCGGGCAAACTATTGATCCGAAAGATCGTTCCCGATTCTCCAATCACATATGCGAAAGAGTCGCAGTGGGTGTTCAAAGTGCCGTTCGCCGCGCACCGGCCCGGCGATCTCATGCGTTATCCGCTGTCAGGAGTGGCGCTCCAAACTCGAAGGATTGTGGAACATGAGAAGATTGAGATCGATCAGAACCTTTGCGGCGGCTCTGGCCACGCTTGGTGGAACTGTGCTGGCCGGCAGCATGGCCCTACCCGCACCGGCTTCTGCCGCGGTAAGCGTGGGCATTGGCATCGGCGTCCCGGGACCGGGCTATTACGGCACCTACCGCATCCGGACCGGCCTTTGCAGCCGTCCGCGTTTTGCTTTCAACCACCCCAACCGCTGCGGCTACCCGCGCTTCTCCGAGCCGGTGTTCATCGACGGCGCCTGGGTGAACGAGCCGCTCTATTATCGCACCTATGGCGGCAATCGGTACTTTTGGCGTGGCGGCCGCTGGGTCGTCGGTCATGGCAGCTGGGACGGCAGAGTTTTCCGCGGCGACTGGCGCCGGACCTGGCACGACCGCGGATGGGATCGCCGCGAGGATATGCGGGAAAACGTGCGGGACCGGATGCAGGATCGCATGGAAGACCGGCGCGACAACATGCGTGATCGCATGGAAGACCGTCGGGACAACAGGCGCGATCGCACGCAGGATCGCCGCGAAGACAGGCGGGATCGTGACAACGATCGTGACAAGGACAACGACCGCGGGCACTAATCGAAGTCTAGCGTAGCGAAGCGGCCTCCGGAGATCGCTCCGGAGGCCGCTTCGCTTTCGGAGCGCCCTATGTTTGCGGCCTTGGCGCAGGCAGCGGAAAAACTTGTAGAACGAGAACCGGATCCTATCAGAGGCGCAGTCGTGAACACTTGGGACGAGCTGGTGGATGAATTCCGCGCGCTCGGCGGCACGTTTGAGAACGTACGGCTCGGCCACGGCCCGCTGGGACGCGGGCTGTTTCCGATCAATCCGAGCCGGCCCTTCCTGATCCAAATTCCCCCTAGCCTACTGGTAGACGCGACGGACATTGTGTTCGACAACGATGTCCTGAAGATCGCGCCTGGAGCCGGTGCCGGTACACGGGAGCGTCAGTTTCTTGAGGATTACTACGCCCACATCTCCTGGGGCGGCGGCGGACGCTCCGAGATCGAACGGATTTTCAAGCGGGCGGGAGAACTGCCTGCCGAGTTGCGGCAAAAGCTGCTGGAGCACTACCGCTACGGCGACTGGTTCGCCGAACCCTCCCCCGCACTCATCCAGCAGCAATTCATCGACTCACGGGAATTGGGCGGCTTTCATGACCGCACGGTGATGATGCCGATTATCGAACTCGCCAACCACGGTCCGGTCTGTTCGTACGAAGCTTCCGAGACTCTCGTATTGAAGGGAACCACCGCGGACGAGATCACGGTTGAGTACGCCAGCGGGGACACCTATTCCATTTTTCATTCCTGGGGTTTTGTGACTGAATCCGAAATAGCCTTCAGCGTGCTGCTGGAAGGCACCGTGGGCGGGACACCGCTCCAGATCTCACGCCACACCTTGCGCACAACGATCGGCGCGCGGCCGGTACCGCCGACGCTGACCAAGAGCCCAGGCGGCGTCCTCAAACTTGATTTTTTGATGCTCGGCAATCGCAAGATGCCGAGGCTGTGCCGCGGAAACTTCCGTAGCGTGTTTCGCGCCGCTGGATTTGCCGACGCCGACGAGACATTCGACAAAATCCGCATGGCCAATCAACACCAGTTTCTCGATCTCCTGGCCGATCTCGAACCGCTGGAGGGCAGCATGGTACGGGAGCTGCGGCGCCTGGCGCGATTGCAATTGCAGGCGCTGACTTATTGTTTTGGGGCGCGGGAGTTTTGAACCTCAAACCGACAGTGTGATTACCATGCCGTCATAGGCCGGCTCCACGCCTGCCGGTAGCGATTGCTTCAGCGCTTCGTAATCCAGATCCATGTGCAGGTTGGTCAGCACGGCGCGGCGCGGCTTCACCCGCGCAATCCATGCAAGCGCCGTCTCCACATTGGCGTGGGTAGGGTGCGGCGTGTAGCGCAGGGCATCCAGAATCCAGCACTCGATGCCGTTGAGCATAGCGAAAGCTTCCTCCGTCAGGCCGTTTACATCCGGCGAATAGGCGAGCGGCCCGAAACGAAAGCCCAGCGCCTCTATGCGTCCATGCTGCTGGGAAAACGGCAGCACCGGCAGCGCGCCACCCTCGCCCAGGATTTCGAATGGCTGCCCCGCGACGATCTCATGCGCCGTCAGGATCGGCGGATAGTCCCGCCCCGGCGGCGTTTCGAACGCATAGCCAAACTTCTTCTTCAGGATGTCGAGACAATCGCGATCGGAATAGAAGTCAATGCGCCTATGCATGTTGAACGAAACTGCGCGCAGATCATCAAGTCCGTGGGTTTGGTCGGCGTGATCGTGAGTAATGAGCACGCCATCGAGATGCGCGCAGTGCGCATCCAGCAACTGCTCGCGCAAATCCGGCGACGTATCGACCAGCACGGTTGTGGTGCTGTGGCCGTAGCGGCGCCGCACGAGAATGGAGCAACGGCGGCGGCGGTTTTTCGGATTGGCGGGATCGCAGGCGCCCCAATCGCCTGCGCCCTCCGGCCCGCCGATCCGCGGCACGCCCGTGGAGGAGCCGCAGCCGAGAATGGTGACTTCCAGAGTCGCGCTCACGGCCGTTCCGCCCGCGTGAAGAGGCGGAAGAAATTGTCTGTGGTGGCACTAGCGAGTTCGGGAAAGCTCACGCCTTTCAGCTCCGCCAGCATGGTGGCGGTGTGCTTCACGAAGGCAGGTTCGTTGCGCTTGCCGCGGAACGGTTGCGGCGCCAGGAACGGTGCGTCCGTTTCCACCAGCAAGCGATCCAGCGGCACGGTCTTCAGCACCGCGCGCAACTCCTCAGATTTTTTGAACGTGGCGATGCCAGACGCGGAAATGCAGAAGCCGAGCGCCAGCGTAGCGTCGGCCAACGCTTGCGTGCCGGTGAAGCAATGGATCAGCCCGGTAAAAGCCCCCTGCCCCATTTCCTCTTCCAGAATGGCGATGGTGTCGTCCTCCGCATCGCGGGTGTGAACGATCAGCGGCAGTTGCAATTCGCGCGCGGCAGCAATGTGGGCGCGAAAATTGGCGATCTGCATCTCGCGCGGGCTGTGGCCGTAATAATAATCGAGGCCGGTTTCGCCGATGCCCACCACGTTTCGATTTTGTGCCCGCTCGATCAGCGGTGCTGCAGTTTTTAGCGGCTCGAGCTTCGCTTCATGCGGATGAACGCCGACAGAGCAATAGATGTTGTCATACTGCTCCGCCACCGCCAGCACATTCGGGAACTTGGCCAGAGTCGTGCCGATGGTAACGCACACCTGCACACCGGCTTCGCGGGCGCGCTCTACCACCGCGTCCAGCTCCGGCGCGAATTCGGGAAAGTCGAGATGACAGTGGCTATCGACGAGCATGCAAAATCTAGCGGGGGCTGGCGGACTGGATGGCGCGAATGGAAGAGACAATCGTCTGCCGCGGTTCGAGATGCAATCCGGTGGCGCGATCGAAGTTTGCCCGCGCCTGTTCCCAAGCCTCAATCCACCGGCGTAGTCCCGCCGTACCTTCCGCTTGCGCACGCTTGCAAATTCGCTCCTCAAGCGCCTGAATGAGAAAGCCGCCGAACAGCGGCAGGCGATCGGCCGCGCGTCCAACGCGGTCGGCGAGTGCAAACAGTGCCGGCACATTCGGCACCGCGGCGTCGTCCACGGCGCGCGCGGCGTCGCGAGCCAGCGCCAGCGTGTCTTCGTCCGCGAGCGTCAGGGCGGCGCCGACGGAACCGCCCGCAAGTTTCGTCAGTGCGACACGATCCGCTTCGCTCATTTTCGGTAGATGCTGCGCCAGCTCAGCAGCGAGCACATCTTCGGGCAGCGGGCGTAAATCGAGACGTTGGCAGCGCGAGCGGATGGTGGGCAGCAATTTCCCGGGTGCGTTCGACAGCAACATCAGCATCGAGCGCGCCGGCGGTTCCTCCAGTGCCTTGAGCAGCGCGTTGGCCGCGGCATCGTTCATCTCGTCGGCGGTGTCGATGATCGCCACGCGCCAGCCGCCAGCACCGGAGGTCATGCCAAAAAAACCCACGAGCCGGCGCACGACATGCACAGCAAGGACCGTCATCATACGACCGGTATCGGGATGTGGCCCGCGCTTGAGTAGAAGCAATCCTGGATGCGCGCCGGCCGTCACCTGCAGCGAAACGGGATCGTTCGGGGCAACCGAAAGGTCCGCTGGACCTGCGTCCGTTGCACCGTAACGCAGCAAGTAGCGCGCGATGCGGTAGGCCAGCGTCGCCTTGCCGATGCCCGCCGGGCCGGTGATCAACCACGCCTGTGGCGGCCGGCCGGAACGGATCGCATGCGCGGCGCGGGCGAGCGCTTCATCCTGCCCGGAAAGGCGGAAGGTTTCGCGCGGATGTGGGAAACCTTCAATGCAATCGGTTTCTTCGATGTCTTCGCTGCGCGCGCGTTTCGCCATCGCTAGAGCCTAAACCGCATAGCGACGGCGCTCCAGATTTTTTGCGCCACCTCATCGGGCGGCGCGGTCGTATCGATCAGCACGCAGCGCTGCGGGGCGCGCCTTGCGAGGTCTTGAAAGTAATTGCGCAGCCGCTCGTGGAAAGCATGATCGAATTTCTCGAAGCGGTCTTCGGCATGGTGCCGTGAGCCAATGCGTTCCATCGCATCGTCAACCGGAATATCGAGGATCAGCGTAAGACCGGGACGGAAGCCGCCGATGGAAATGTTTTCAATCTCGCGGATCGTATCCGGATCGATCCCGCGCCCTGCTCCCTGGTAGGCAAAGGTCGAATCCGTGAAGCGATCGCAGATCACCCATTTGCCCGCATCCAACGCGGGCCGGATGGTGCGCGACACGTGATCCGCGCGCGCCGCAAACATCAGCAGGGTTTCCACGAGCGGGCCCCAGCGCCCCGGCTCCCCTTCCACCAGCAGCTTACGGATGCTCTCCGCGCCTTCAGAACCCCCGGGCTCACGGGTGACGATGTTGTCAACGCCGCGCGCAGCAAGCGCCTGTGAAAGCCGCTCCGCGTGCGTCGATTTTCCAGCGCCCTCCCCGCCTTCGAGCGTAATGAAGCGCGCGGGAGAGCTCACATTCATTTTCGCCCGGCGATGAGCGCGTGCAGGCCCGTGAAGATGCGGTTGATGAATCCCGCCGAACCGACATCCATTGCGGCATATAGCGGGACATTCAGGTCCGGTGCGTTCGGCGCCGTCATTTTCAATGTGCCGATGCGCTGCCCCTTGGTGATCGGCGCCTTCACCGGGCCATCGTAATTCACAGAGACTTTCATGCGGACGCGTGCTTCCGGCGTAAGCGTAACGGCGAGCGTTTTGCCGGTGGTGAGTGGTACGGTTTCGCGCTCGCCCTGCCACACCTGTGCTTCAGCAACCGTGTCTGTGGACGAAAACAGTTTGTATTGCCGGAACTCCTGGAACGCGAGGCCCAGAATACGCGCGGCTTCATCCGCGCGGCGCTGCTCGGCAATCCAGTCTTGCGCCTTGCCGCCCCGCCTCTCCAAATCCGGATAGCGAAGGCCGTTCAGCACCAGAATGAGCCGCCGGCCGTTCAGCACCGCGGAAACTGTTATGCCGTAGCCAGAGGCCTCCAGATGGCCCGTCTTCAATCCGTCAGCGCCCGGAAACTTCTCCAATACGAGGTTGCGGTTGTGCTGGTGGATGTTGCTCCACACGAAATCCCGCTCGCTGAAATAATGATAGTACTCCGGATAATCCTTGATGAGATGCCGCGCGAGGGTCGCGAGATCGAACACCGACATCAGCTGCCCCGGCGGTTGATCGAGCCCGTTGGGATTTGCAAAGTGCGACTGCTTCAGACCGATCTGCTTCGCGCGCTGGTTCATCATGGCGACAAAGTTCTCGACTGTTCCGCCCAATCCTTCTGCGATCACGATGCAGGCATCGTTGCCGGACATGATGATGACGCAGCGGATCAGGTTTTCGACCGAGATCTTGTCGCCGATGTTGACGAAACATTCTGAACCGGCGCGCTCGCGCCAGGCTCGCTCCGAAACCGGGAACGCATCGGTGAGCTTCACGCGATGATCCTTCAACCGCTGGAACAACAGCTCCAGCGTCATCAGCTTGCTCATCGAGGCCGGCGGCACGGAGGTGTAGGCATCCTTCGCCCACAACACCTGCCCGGTATCCCCATCCATGATGATGGCGTGCTCGGCCGTGGTCTGGACGGCTTCCGCCCAGGCGGGGCTTGCGGAAACGAGCGAGGCGAAAAATACAAAGACGGCTGCAAGGCGAAAACGCCGCATCGAGAGGAACTCCGACTGACTTTGGTCTATTGATCGACGACAATTCTGGCGTCGTTCTTACCAAGCTCGGTCAACCGCGCCAACGCGGCATTTGCGGTCTCGAGATCGTCGTAAGGGCCGGAGCGAACGCGGTAAAGTTCCCTGCCCTGCCGTTCCGAGGCGGAAATGAAGAGATCGCCCGCGGACCCAAGGTTTTCCTTCAGGCGCTCGGCGTTTTCGCGCGAACCGAAGGCGCCTGCTTGCACGTAGAGATGCGTACTCTCGGGAACTCTGACCTGGTCATCTGGCTCTGCGGCCGCGACCATTTCGTCGCCTGACGATGGTTCCTGCACGACCGGAGGAGGCGGAGCGGCTGGAGCAACGCGCGCCGGCCTCGGTGCAGTCTTCGGCTTACTCGAGTTCAACGCCACCGCCTGAACCTTCGCCGTTGGCGCGGCCCGCACATTGGCGGCGAGCGCGGTCCCCAGTTCGTCGGCAGGTGTGGATCGATCGGAGCGGCCGAGATACGTCACGCGCACCTTTGCTGTGCCTTTCGCGTAAAAGCCCAGCAGCTCGGCGGCGTGTTTCGAAACATCGATGATGCGGCCGTTTGCAAACGGCCCGCGATCGTTCACGCGCAACACCAGCGACTTCCCGTTTTCCAGGTTTGTCACACGTACATTCACCGGCATAGGTAAGGTGCGATGCGCCGCCGTCAGCTCTTCGCCGTCGTAAATTTCGCCATCGGCGGTTTGTTTCCCGTAGAACGTCGGACCATACCACGAGGCGACGCCGACTTCGTCATAGTCGGGTTGCTCGTGCGGGTAATACCAGTTGTCGCCGATCTGATACGGCACGCCCACCCTGTAGGAGCTGCCGCGTGCGGTGCCAGCGTCGCTACCCGTTGGCGTGGATGCTGGTTCGGTGGCGCAGCCAGCCGCCAATGCGGCCAGCGTGGCCACACTCAAGACCTTGCACGCGGTACGGATCATCCCCTGCCGTCCACATTTGGAGTGGCAAGGCCCGCCCGATCTCAGGCCCCGCCAAAGAATCCTAGCGGCGCGCCTGGTTTACAAAGTGTTAACGCGAGGTCAGTAGCCGCACTTGTGCGGATGCCGGGCGCACCATGGATCGTCCGGATAGACGACGCACCCGGCAAGCGAGATGCCGATGCCAAGCACAAACGGAAGCGGAAGGAAGCGGCGCATTACATAACCTCGCGGCAACATCTTTCCGCACACCATATCCGCCATCGCATGAACAGGAGACAACCAGGCGCGCGTCCGCAACAGCGGCAGGTTTTGACCCAGGTCCGCACGGTTCCCAATGCCAGACCGCGCTAGACCTCTCTCATTCCTATGCAGTGTGACATGCATTCGAGTTGAAGGCGGGCAAGGGTTCGCAGCAGATTTCCCAGCGGCTGCGCGGCCCTTTCAGAGACTTCCATCAAGCGGTAAAACTGCATGCGGTTCAGGTGCTGTATCAGATCGAATGTCTCTTCCGGATCGTGGATGCCAGCCTGCCGCATGACTTTGTAGAACATGCCACGCGCAACTCTCGGAAAGTTTTTGTGTCCGAGCAACATGTGGGACAAAGTTACTTTGCCGGGTTCTACAGTGATTTCCGGCGGAGCCGACGGCTGGCCTATCTGGAAATTGCGCGCCTTTTCGATGTCGCGGCCCACATGCAAGGAACCCGCCTTGCGCTCCAGTCCCAGCGGAACACTCAAAGCAAACAGCTCCGTATCGCTGACAAAACCCCACACGCCGAACATGGCCAGTGGATCGGATCGGCTATAGCTTACGAAAACTTCGTCTTCGAAGCTGCCGCCGATTTCAAGCCGATCTTCGTATAAGCGATAGGAGGTGCCAGGCCCGTGATTCGCGAGCTCAATAATCGGCATCACCAATAGATCGTCCTTCTGCCGTATGGCGCGGGAAGCCAGGAATCGTTCCTGAACCGCCTCGGGCGTTGGGCCAACAAGCCAATCGTCGAGGCCGAACGGGTTTTCCAGCATTTCCCGCAGCTCGGTGGGCGCTCCCGCGAACATGGCCAGAAGATCTTCCGTTTCACGGTGGCCGATACTCCATGAAAAATCGTGCTCATACCGTTCGAGGAAGTCCCGCTCGCGATGGCCAATGGGCGCCTCCGGTGCGACGCGAAATTCATTGTCGATGAATCGCACGTATTTCGTGGGAAGCAGCAGGGATTTCGGAATACAAATGTAAACCGGCTTCGAACGCTCTATCGGGAAAAGTCCGCGGCCGAATCGGCCTTGCCCCAGGCGCACATTCTCGACGCTTCCACCCAGAGCGACCAACTCACGGGTCATCTCGAGCCAGTCTTGTTCCTGATTCACAGAGGTATCCTTGGCAAACCCGGTTGCGGACCGCCCGCGAGCGCGGCCCCCGCCGAAACGGCTGAGACTATAGCAACATTTTCATTCCGGCGGCTGCAAGCTTGGCCGCCGGAAGAATGCCCCTGCACCTCCGGCCGTTTCCTCAGATTCCGCGCGCGCCGAAACAAAATGACATTGCCCGTAATTGATAGCGAGCCACCGCCCGCAGCGTTCGTGCAATCGGCAGATCGAAATCTTCCAGCTGGTCGAGCAAGCCGAGAAACTGGAGCCTATTCAGATGGTGTATCGTATCGAACGCTTCTTCGAATCCCCGGTGCCCTGCTTCGCGCATCAGCTGGTAAAATATGCCCTTTGGCAAACGCGGAAACTGCATGTTGCCCAGCAAAAGAAACGACAACTGCACCGGATCGGCTCTTTTTTTTATTTCAGGTATCCAGCTGCGCATGGAAGTCACACGCGCATTGAAGGTTTGCTCTACGTCCAGGCGCGCGGTCTCCATGCTCCCCTCAATGGCCAGGCTGAACGCCACCGGCCGCTGCGTGGCAAACCCCCAAGACTGAAAGTAATCGAAGGAGTCCACATCGGAATATTGTACCAGGACCTCGCCGGCAAAACTCCCGCGCAGCGCCACGGTCTCGGAGCAGTCGTAGCCGGCGGCATTGCCGTGATTCACCATTTCGATGATTGGCATTACGACGGGCCGGTCCCGATAGGTGATCGAGCGCATCTCGAAAAACCGTCTCTGGATCAATTCGTCGCTTGGCTCTTCGAACAGTGGACCGCATCCATACTTCGTGCGAAGCGACTGTCGCAATTCCGCCGGGAGAGCGCCCGCCATTTCGAACATCCGCCTGACTTCCTCGCCGCCCCCACCGCCCCAGCCAAAGTCCTCCAAATAGCGGTCCAGCCATGCCCGCTCCCGGTCATTTACAGTCGCAGCCGGCCCAACCCGCGGTACGCCGTCCAGGAAGACCATCTGCTTACAATCGACGAGAAGGTTATGCGGGATCTGGATGGCAACCGGTTTGGCCGGATCGATCGGGAAAATGCCGCGTCCGAATTCTCCATGCCCCACGCGAATGTTTTCGGCCGTCCCCCCGAGGGCGCGAAATTCCTGAAGCAGATCGTCCCAGGCGGTCAAAGAAATAATCCTTTCGCGGAGTATGTGCATTTTTGAGGTGTATTCGTATGCGCTGGAGAGGGGAAATCGCAACAGCAACAAGGCCCCGGCGCTTCACGCGAATTGCTCTTCGCTCCGGAGACTTTTTTTGCTTAGTTGCTTTCGCTCGCGGGGATACGTACCTGAATTCATTCGCTGGATGGGTGGCCGAGCGGTTGAAGGCACCGGTCTTGAAAACCGGCAGGCCCGCAAGGGTCTCGTGGGTTCGAATCCCACCCCATCCGCCAAAATCAAAGTAATAACAATGGCTTATCAGAATTAAGGAAACGCTTCTACAAACTGTGGCACGAATGCAACCCTTATCCGAATTCGCTTAGGTCGATTTTAACGCCTTTCCCGGCAGTGTTGTCGCCATGAGCGAAGGGCTCGAAATTCTGCTTGGCACGATTGGGGTTTGGGCAATGGTCGCCATCATCATGAAAATCAACCGCTAAAGGTGAGAGACCCAACCGTAGCGGACAGAGTTGCCACGATCTTAGCTGGAGCGCTGATCGCTGCCGCAATCCTGTTCGTGGAACGGTGGCAGATTGGAGTCGCACCAGCGCAAGTATACCGCCTGGACCGTTGGACCGGGGCAGTCACTGCTTGCAACATCCGTGATTCATACGGCGGCAATGTAGGGATGTTGACCGCCGGGAGTCAGGTGCCGTGCGAGCGCAACTGACAACCGGCCCCAACACGCAAAAGGGGAGCGCGATGACGCAAGCCGACAAGCCACTCCACGAAATGACGGACGAGGAATTGTTCCAGCTGTGGGGGAGCAAGGCGAGCGATATTCTTCTTGTGCCGCGCCTAAAGGCGGAGTGGCAACACCGCTCGCTTTCAGCTCAGCGCGAGGTAGCTCGATATCAGAAAGACGCGGCGGAGGCGGGCCGCGATAGCATCAATTCCCTCGTATGGACAGCATGGGCAACAGTAGCTTTAGCGGGCGTCACTTCGCTCGCGTGGATCACGAGTCTATTCGTTCATCGGTGAGAGGGGCCGCCGCTTTCAATAACCGTGAACTCCGCATCTAGAGGCGGAGTTAGTCGTAAACGTTCCGCTTCACGCTGCGCCAGCACTCGTGCTTCTGCTTCTGCAATCCGGCGTTCCAATTCCTCTGTCGAGAGCGCTTCAAGTTCATGCATCACCTTCACCTCGCTTCGTTTTACAAAATTGCCCGTCATTTCTAGGAGCGCCTTAGACGCCTTGAAGGCAACGTCTTCGTCACCTGACTCGGCTAGCTCTGCCATCCGCGCACGGCCCCGCCATCCAAGTGCCGCGTCATAGTGGACCAACTCTTCGCTTATTGCCGCTATGATCTTCTTGTCGCGCAGGAGCCGCGACACGGTGACATTGAGTCCCGGTCCCTCTTTGAATCCCGCTGCAATTCCAGCAGCACGCGCATAGCCCTTCTGCATCCCCACGCCCATGTATGCGATTACGAACCGCTGTTGCCGCTCTGTGAGCGCCAGCATGGCCGGTCCCAAGTCTTTCGCAGGAGGGACTATCACCTCGGAGGTGCGGATCACGGGCACTGTCATGCCGCCAGTCGGCTAGACGGTTTCGCAAGATCATAGAAGCTCGCGCGCTCGGAACATGTCCGGTCATCCCAGAAGAACCGGATCGCGCAATCGGGAATGCCCGATTGCATAAGGTTCGCTGACAACGCCCGCTCGATAGCGTCGCGGCCGTATGCATGGGAGGTCACGCCCATTGCACGGGCGGTGAAGCGACGGCCGTCGCAATGAACACGAACCCGGATCATGGCGAAGGTTCCGCCGAAGAGTCTGCCGCCGCTTGCTCCGCTTCCTGGGCGGCCGCAATCGTTTCCAGCGTGACTTGCATTTCGGCCCTGGCCTGGGGATCGTAAGCCAGATACCGCGTTCGGAAATTGGGATCGTCAATCAACCGCTGTCGATGCGCGCCCGCTACTTCCAGCAACGTAAGCGCGACGCCCTCCTTCGCCGCCTCGCGGATGGCACCTTCTGGCGTCAATGCCCCAGAACGGACGGACATCAACGAGCTTTTGCGCACCCATTCCACCCGCTTCTTCGCCATCTGCGCTTCCATCGGCGCATTTGCCTGTCGTGCCTGTTCTTCAATCTGAGCGCGTTTCGCCGCCAGCCATTCATCGTCCGTTGTCATTGGTCATTTCCTTTGTTTGTCCGTACACTGATTGAAGGTTCCGAAACTCGCCGCGAGTCAGAAGAGGAACCTCGCCTTACTTCGCGCGCGCGATTCCTGGGGTACCCCCATACCGGGGGGGTCATTTCGAGCGTCATCGTTGCGCCCGCGGTTCAAGCGCGGCGCGGATCGCTTCCGCTACATCATGGGCGTGAGTGGCAAGCGGCGTGATATCCGTTTGCGCGATGACGCAGCGCTCGGCACCGGGCACGAGGTGACGCGACGGATCGGGCGACATGCGGAACATCTCCCTGCCCACGAACTTGCCCGGTATGCCGATCATGGCCGCGTCTCGGAGATGTTCAGGCAGGCGCGGGTTGCCACGAACGGCCCCTTGAAGAGCATCACGGGCCGCAAGGTGCGCCTCATAACCGCTCACAAGCGCTGCAACGTCCGCTTGCAACCGTTCGGCAGTGCCGACATAGGACGCGCACAATTCGAGTGCGGCACGATCCTGAGCGGCCTCTCGTTCAAGCGTCGCCTCGCGTTGCCTTTCCGCTTCTATGGCCCGGTGCTGTTCAATGGCCGCATCAATGCCGCGGAGCCGTTGCTCGGTTTCCTGAAGCGCTCTGGCTGTGTCGCGCACGGCCAGCTCTGTGCCAGTCCCTTGTGCATGCGCGAGGGCGGCGTTGCCGTTGGCGGTACGCGCCGTTGTGACCGCGGCCTCAATCTCTGCTTTGAGGCCGGTAAGGGTTTCAAGATCGTCAGATGGTTTTGCCTTGTTGCCGCGCCTACGATTCAGCAGTGCGGCAAGATCATAGCTGCGCATGAGTGAGTGTCTCCGTTTGTTGCTTGATTTGTAGGAAAATGGCGAGTGGCGCTCCGCCCGGCTGAATTGGCGGCTCTACGGCGGAAGGGCGTTCCGCTTTCGAGGTTTTGCGTGGGCGCGGAGCCGGTGACGCAACGCACCGGCTCCGGCGCTCCGAATGCGCGTGTGCCTTTGCAGGGAAGGAAGGCCAGCGCCCTACACCGCGGGGAGGAACCGCGGCGTTGCCCCACACCCGGAGTGACACGGGCGTAAGCTGAAAGTGACTCGGCGTCACGATTACGGCGGGAAGCTAGGAGCGCCGCAAACTGTGGATGAACCCGGTCTGGGTTCACTCTTGGAATTAGTGCGAGAGGGGCAAAGTGGCCTTCCCCCTGCCGTTGCCTGTCCCGCGCAAAACCGGCGATTTGCTTGGATATCGCCCGATTACCTATTTGCTGGGAGTCAGCATGCCCATTGCCGTTCCGCGTTCCTCCTATAGAAAAAGCATGGAACGGAACGACCGGAGGGAGACCTAAAGGTCTCTCTGTTCCGGCAGGGCGTTCCACTTGGAACGCTAGTGTTTTGCTGGCGTTTCGGCGCATCGTTCCGCGCCGTTCCAAGCGTGGCGCAACGCACTGCGTGCGGGGCGAAGCGTTCCAACTCATTCCTGCCTCGCCTTGGCTGCCTTTTCGCCAGCTGGCGTAAGTGTCCAGGTGCCCAGCTGTTTTGCGGCAAGGCCCTGTTCTTTCAGCTTGCCGAGAAGGCGCGCAACCTTGCTCTTGTGCGGGCCGCCCGCGCCCACCCATCCCGCGCCCTCTGCAAGGGCTGAGATCGCGAGGCCGGGATTGTCGAGCATGATGCAAAGCAGTTTCGCCATGTCGGCGTTGGACTGACTGGCGAGCGTCGCTTGTTCGGACTCTGATAGGGGTCGCGCGTAAACGGATGGAACGCACCGGCCGCGACTGTCCTTTAGGAAATCGCTCCGGGCCGTCTCACATGCAAAGGCCATCGGCTCGAATTCAGGCCCGCGGAATTTCCCCTGCCAGTGAACCTCTACAGCACCGTCTTTCCTTGCACAGGTGACATTGCCGTCCACCTCCGCAAGGAAAGCTCCGCCGCCGCGCGGGAGAAGGTTTTCATCGCGCGCGCCCTTCACCGGGTGCGCGTTCACAAGCGCACACGGTCTGCCCTCAATTTCCGTCAGCTTGCGCAGCATGCGCGCGTGCGCGCCGTGATCGACATTGCTGTTTTCATCGTCGCCTTGGAAATAGGCCGCGGACGTATCGACAATGACGAGTCCGTATCCGCCCCCCTGTTTTGCTTGCCGTGCGATGCTCGGCAGGAAACTTTCAATCGAGAATACGCGCGGGACAAAATCGACCGGCATGTCGCTGGGAACAAAGCCCATGCGCTCCGCCAACAATATCCATCGCATTTGCACGTCAGTATGGTTTTCGCCCGCCAGCATCAGCACTCGGCATTGCTGCACATCGCGCCCGGCGAGAGGTTTGCCGAGCGCCGCGTGCGCCATGATCCGCAAGCTGATTGCGGTTTTGCCGCTGCCAGTCTGGCCGGTGAACGAATAGATGAAACCGCGCTGCAATATGCCGTCCAGCAGGTAATCGGGCGGCACAAAGCCTTCGACAAAGGCTCCGCTCTGTATGATCGCCAGATCGCCCGCGATTGAGGGTGAGCGCTGAAACGCCTCTATGCGCGCTAGTTCGGCCTCAAGGGTTTCGATTGCCTTGGGATCGCCGTTCCGCCTGTCCTGCTCGAATTGCGCCGCGGCGCGTTCCCGAAAGTGCAGCCGTACTGCATTGCGCCACTCCGCCGCCTCGGCCTGCAAATTCACCGCGGCAGGCGCGCTGCTCAGGACATCGACTAGGTAGCCCCGTATATCGAAGCCATCAAAATCCTTGTCGGCCAGGCGGAGCGCAATCGCATTTGGCGAAATGGCCGTGCCATCACGAAAGGCGTCGAAAATCGCGGGTTGAATCAGATTGTGCGGCGGGTGGAAGGCGCTATGGGACTCACGGAAGGTGTCCAGCGCGGTTTCCACGGCACCGGAATCGCCGCGCAGCTGGGAGCCAATGACTCGCTGCTCAATCTCTACCTTGGCCTCTGTTGAGGCTTGACGCGCCGTTGCGCGGGCTGTCGAAAGCATGTCTTTCCCTGCTGAGAACCTCACTTCGGCCCGTGAGCATTTCCCCTGTTGCGTGGTTGGGCGCGGCCTCCCTCCGCGCCGCATTCCATTATTCCGCCGCTGCGACCTCCCGTTGCGGCAATGCATCTAACCAGCGCCGTGCGTCATCGAGGCGGACAAGCGTTCGCTTGCCGAACTTTACGGCGCGGAGTCGGCCCTCGCGAATTTCTGAAAAAGTCTTGGTCGCACCAATGCCGCTCCAGCGGCAAAATTCCCGGATGGTAAGCGCTCCGATTTCTGGGAATTGGGACTCGATTGCCATGCGCTAAAACTCCCTATGCAGTCACGTGACGAATCACGACGCACCAGTATGGAATGGCGGGATGGGCCGGCGCATTCCCGACCAAAGACGGGCTTTGATCCCGAAAGCGGCTTAGAATCACTTGCCCTGGTCAGAACGCATGTACGCGAGTAAATCTATCCCGGCAGCCAGCGCCTTAGCGCGAGCAGTCGGCTTGCCAGCCCTGAGTTCCTTCGCGGCGCGGCGTAGTTCCGAAAGCCTTTTCTGTAGGTAGGGAGGTTCTTTCTGGTTGAACTGGGGATGGTTTTCGGCAATGCGTTCGCACGCCTCGGCGTCACTCTTCGCGCCGTTCTCCTTTTCAGTCGCTACCAGTCCTGCCAAGAGCAGATCGTTCACCGCCGATGCTGCGTAGCCGTGTCTGTGTCCGCCCCGGCGCTCTAGGCGGAACCCTGGAACAAAGTCTTGCGCGAGCCGAAGCAGAAGGAAGAGCGCTGTCTCTCCAATAGGGCCTTGGATATCGTAGTGCTCGGCAAGCAACGGCAACTTTTTCATGCCCATGATAGCTTCGTATCTAAACTTGCTTCGTGCTTGGCGGCCATCGGGCCAGAGTCCGGTCCATTTGATCGGCTTGGCGAGTTCGCCGGTCCACTGGCGCTTGGATGGCTGGCCTTTCTTTTGTGCCATTACTCAGCCGCTCTAAGCGGCACGACATTCCCGTCACGCGCGGGCGAAGCACAATAGGCCGCCCATGCGTCCATCAGCTTGCGCCGTTTGTCGAACAACTCGCCGCGCCGATAAGCGGCCTCTACCTTGTCCGCGACGGCATGCCAGAGCGCCGCTTCCGAAACCTCGTTCGGGAAGCTGGTTTGCTCCGAACACCAATCCTTGAACGTGCTACGGAAGCCGTGCGGGACATAACCCGGCCGCAGATCGCGCATGACCTGAAGCATGGCCATGTTGCTCAATCCGTGCCGCGGCACACCGCCAATGAACACGTATGGATTGCCCTCTTGCCGGGGCAGCGCTTTCAGGATTTTCACGGCGCGGTCGACCAGGGGAACGCGACGGTGCTTCGGGTGCTCGCCCGTGATTTTAGACCCGGCACGCTCTGGCGGAACGGTCCAGACCTTCGCGTCTAAATCAATTTCCTGCCACGTCGCGCCGATCACCGCTCCCGTGCGGGCGGCCGTCAGAATGGCGAACTCTAGCGCGTGCGCACTGACGGATTCCCTATCCTGTAACCCGGCCATGAACTCGGGAATTTCCTCATACGGCAATGCCGGATGATGCTGGACCTTCTGCACTGTTGCGCGCGCGGGATAGGCGTATTCAAGTTGCCCTTTCCATCGCGCCGGGTTTTCCCCTTCGCGGTGTCCCTTGGCCGTCGCCCATGCGAGTACAGATTCAATCCGGCCCCGCACACGGTTCGCGGTTTCGGGAATCTTATGCCAGATCGGATCGAGCGCCTTGGTGACAAGCGCCTTGTCGATAGCCGCGACCGGCAAATCCCCGAACAATGGATAGACATGGCTTTCGAGCGTGGCGGACCACTGCGCCGCGTGTTTGGGATTTTTCCACCCTGCCCGGTGTGCTTCGATATATTTGGCCGCCGCCTCTCGGAACGTGATCGCCTTGGCCGCTTCCGCTCTCAGAGCGGCCTTGTGGGCCTCGCGCGCGTCCAGCGGATCATTCCCGCCTGTCTTTTGCTCCAAGGCGTCCAGCGCCCTCGCGCGGGCTGTAGCAAGCCGAACCTTGCGGTAGGAGCCTAAACCCATAGAACGCGCGTTGCCGTCCAGCATGTAGCGGAGCACGAATGAGGCCGTAGTTTCTTCCGCCTTGGCGTGAACAGCCGTTTTCGGCGCGACGCGCAAATATAAATTGTTGCCGAGCGCATGAAGCCCAGGGACTCGGGCCAGTGACTCCACCTTCCTTGCGCTCAGTTCCTTCGCTTCGCGTGGCATTTTGGATTCCTTCCGTCGAACTCTTGTCTACAAACTCGCCCATAAATCTAACGCGCATTATCGCGCACATCGGCGAAGCCCTGTAAACAGTCGGAATCCTAAAACACTGTGAATGATTGGGGTTTACGATGCATGGCGAACCGTGGCGAATGGGTGATATAAGCCACCCCATCCGCCAGAACACACGTTTTCGTTTGTTAATTCAAAGACTTAGAAAGTTAGCTAGTAAGCTATCCCCATTTCGCTCCCCACTTTGTCACGTCACGGGGAATCTCCGGGCGCGGTCCTGAGTGGAGGCCTTCAGCGCGCACGAGAATGCGTCAGCGGGGCGTCCATGCGCGAATATCGACCAGTGACCGACAATTCCTCTCGGGCGAAAGTGGAGGGCATTCCCGGCGGTGCGCCTCATACCGTCGGTATAAGGATGATTCGGCTCATGTCGCTCATAATTTGCCGAAACTCCTTTTTGACCGTCTCCGGCAGTTTTGGCTTGGCAACGTGTTCGCCTTCTTTGAATGTCCAGATCTCACAATGAGCGTAATTGTCATCCTCGGGCCGGTGGTGCGGAAAGAATGAGTGCAGCTTGGCCTGATTTTCTCGTGCTTTCGGCAACTCCTTTGGTAGCCCGCAGATGATGAGACGCCAGTACCCCCACCGGCGAAGCAGGCAGTTGCCCAGGCCGTGGCGAACCAAATGAAGGATCCCAATAGCGCGGAATTTCGGAACTGGCACGCTTTTCAGAGCGACAAAGGGCTACTCATTTGCGGCGAGGTGAATGCAAAAAATAGCTACGGCGGGTTTGTCGGATTTACACATTTCGTTGCGCATGCGTCTCCGGACGGACAGCTGCTCTCGCCAGCCGCGTTGGCTTCAACATCAGGTGGCGGCCCGGACGCGATGGTCGACGGCATTTGGCGCGGGTATTATCCTGGATGCTACAGCTGATGGTTGAGAAGCGTACAAACCGCCAGAGAGTCCCCCGTATCAATCATCCTTGGAATCCCCATAATCGACATCTGGCGGTCTGCGAACATGATGATTGAACTTCACGGAGCGGATCCTTCGCTCAAAGCTGAAATGCGAGCTGATGCGCTGCTGGAGCAAGGCGACACTGACGGCTTCTTGGCCTGAAAGCGGATCACGCGGGCGATTGGTGATCTGTCGCGGGAAAAGCGCAGACCGGGTGAGTGTAGGCGCGGTTACTCGCCTAAAAATGAAATCGGTACACGGAACATACCGACTGCCGGAGCGCTCTCTGATTCAGCATGTCAGTATCGGATGCCCCAATGGGTAAGAGTCAGGATTACATCACGAACGCTGAGGAAGCCGAACGGATCGCAGCGGAGATGAAAGAGCCTGATAAGCAACACTGGCTTGCGCTTGCCCGTAGCTGGCGCGATATGGCCGCACAAGCCGCCGGGCTTTCAAAACGAAAAGACCGCCCTTCGTAAATGCTCCAAAAGCAGGATTCGGAACTTAGAGCTTTCCGTGCTATTGTTTTCAGGTCGCCAGCAATCGAGTAGCGTTCTGGCGCTTGAGAGACCTCCGGGACACTTTCCAAAACGGTGCCCGCGCTCCCGCTGAAGTAGTGGAGAGCATAAATGGAAACCTACACGTTCACGTTCTACAGTGCGGACGGCGCGCTGTTTCGGATGACTACACGGCCGTGCGCTGATCTGAAGGAAGCGATCCGTCACGCTGCGGGGGAATGCGGCTTGTGCCGCAGCATGCAGATACGCGCGCAAGGCAAAGTTGTCTGGAGCGGCTCGCCGGCTGAGGCCGAACTGACGCTTACCCATTCCGTTGCGGAGGAAGGGACCGGCTTGCATCCTTAGCAACGCCTGTTCCCATGCGCGGGAGACGGCCTTGGCTGCGGAGATCGAGGCCGTCTCTGCGCGTCCCAGACAATTAAGGAGCGGCCTCCGCGTTGCGGAGAGGGACTTTGTTGGCGCGGCGGCCGCTCGTTGCTTGCTGTGAGAGAACCTGTCGGACTGCTCCCAGTTCCGTTGCGGTCACAAATTCCGCGCTCCATCTAATGTTGCAGGTCGCGCGGCTTTAGGCCCTCAGCAAGGGCAAACGTGAGCTTGTCGGCTTCTGCCATAGCCTCTTCAGACTGGGTCGCATCGCCTCTGTAACTGGCGGAGCCGGCTAATACCTGGGCGAACTCCGTGCGAGTAGCGACCTTCTTCTCCTCAAGCAGTACCGCGATTGCCACCGTGAGCCTCTGAAACATCATGCGCGTTGCGTCATCCATTTTTTGCTTCCCGTGTTATTGTGATCTTCCTGTCGCTAAACGCGCGGTCTGTCCTGACGCCCGAGTCAGAAAACGGTGACGATTCTCTCTAGAGCCGTTGCCGATTTCATGGTTAAAGCGCCCGCCGCGAGCGCAACCGTCATCTTTTCCCGTGCGACGGAAACGCGGTCAGAGCGGGCCGGTGCTTGGGGGATGACCTGTACCGGCCCGATTCGGCAAGCGCCTCGCGCCCTTAACTGGACCTTAGGCAGTGCCGGTTAGGCTGCGCCTCAATAAAGGTCTGTTTCCGACCTTGGCGGCCCGCCTCCAGTCCCCCCTGAGTATCGGGCCGCCATTTTCTCTGAATTAGCGCGTCCTCGCCACGCCGCCATGATGTGAGCAACGCCCAGAGGCAACCTTTAACTGTCGTGTAGGTGCCGTCCTTGCACTGCGCTGTGGCATCCTCCGGTAGCGGCCCGGTCATGGTCGCGGCGGCTGCCCCTGACGCAACCTTGTAATCGGCTTTCAGGCACGTTGTGGACCACGCCTTGTACGAAGCAGCAGCGGCTGCATCGGGTGACTTTGCTTTCCATGCGGTGGCGCAATTCTTCATCGTCACAGATTGTAGTAACGAATTCTAAACCATGGCCGCGGCTAATTTGCGGAGCCGAGAGCGGCCCGTCAGCGCTCCGACAAACCAGCATCAACGGGAGCCGAATTATGCGTTTAACAATCTGCGCTGCATCCGCCGCGTTTCTTTCGCTTTTGGCGACACCGTCGTTCGCCCAGCCGACTGCCACGGTTGACCCCTGGGCTGGGCTCTATGTTGGCATCGGCGGCAATGTAGGAGAAATTTTCGGTGGCAATAAGCTCAGCTTTCAGGATTTGAGCGCAGCCAAAGATCTGAGCTTTGTGTCGGTCAGTAACAGTAACAGTCAATTCGCGGGCGGCGGCCAGTTGAGCCAGCTTTGGAATGTGGGCGGCGCCTATCTAGGGATCGAAAGCGACATCAGCTTCGCAAAAAACTTCAAGTACATCTCCAGTTTTTGTGGCGTAGTCGGCGCGCCTGTCGGGCCATTCCTGCTTTACGGCACAGGCGGCATCGGCATGTCCGTCACCCATGAGCAGTTCACGGTGAATTCCGCCACCGGCGAAACCGACAATTTTCAGGGCGATGATCGGCGGTACGGCTGGGCGGCCGGCGCTGGCATCCAGACCCTAATCACGCCGCATCTAAGCATCGGCGTCGAAGGCATCTATTACGGCCTTGGCCACGAAACCACTTCGCTCACGACGGCCCTTGAAGACGAACCCTTCAACCTGATCGCGGATCGAAACTTCACAATCGTGCGCGCAAGGCTCGACTATCGTTTCACCAGCATCTTCTAGCCTTCTCGGTTCTTGTTGAACGATCCAGCTATCGAGGTCTTGGTCAATGGGCGACGAAAGGGCACCAGCCAAGGGAGCACGGCTGGCGCAGCTTCTCACGCGGGGACACCGCTCCCAGAATCTGCGCCGAGATTTAGGCGAACAGTTACCCCTATCAGAAACACGGCCAGTGCATCGAACCAGCTGACATAACCCTGCAAGAGGACAGCGCCGATTAAAAGCACCGAAACTGCGACTATGCCGAATAGGAAAAGGCCAAAGCGCGTCATCAGAGTCCACCTCTGGAGTTGCTACAGGAAGCATGTAAAGCTTGCCTGACGTGCCGCGCGAATTTGAAGCGAATTGCGTAAAAAGAGTTTCAAATAAGTTGCACGATTTGCGGAGCCGCAGCTCCGGAAACAAAAAACCCAGCCATCAGCGGCTGCGGTAAGGTAAACGGGCCTTCCGATTCATTGGAAGGAGCGCCCGCGCCAGCCCGCTCACGCGCGACGCCATCTTATCGGTGCTGGCCCCACTCCCGCAAATGCGCGTACATCGAATTGATGCTCTCGCCAGCCGGGTAGATGCGCACTTCACGACTGCACCATCGCTTATCGTCGAGCAGATCGGAAATCTCGTAACGCTCAACAAAGATAGGGCAGTGTAGCGCCAGACGGGTCACGTTTCCCGCGCCCTTTTCACCTTTGATCGCATAGAGCATGACACACGTGTCGGGCGTGCCGAGCAGTCCCTGGCGTTCACGCCGCAGGGCTCGAAGGGCAACCGCCGCGCCCACCAGTGCGCCTGCTCGGAACAGCGAGCCGGATTCGGACAGGCTCACGAGCGCTTCAATCTTGATCGCAGCGAGCGGGCTGTAGAACCGGGTCCCTTCAACCACCACGGCGGAGTCGCCGAGCAGCCCATCCGCCACCGCAATGTCGTCTTGATCCAACGACCTGCAAACCAACTAACATGGAGTTGCGCGTTCAACGCCGGCGACATCCTTCACCCTCGAGTGTCGCGAAACGTGCCACTGGGGCGAGGGTTTCGTTATTCCAACTGGACATCCGTCCGCACCCTGAAATTGCCGGCACCAGATTGCCCCCGACCGGGACCGGTCTTAGGTTCCGCACGACTGCCGGAGCGCGCCGCGATGACCGATGATCGACAAATCTGGACAGATTTTCTTGCCTTCATAGAAGGTGAGCGGAAAGACCAGATAGCCCAGCTGCGGCCCCTCCAAACGGGCGAAATGCGGCACGCCACGCGGCGCGGCGATAGCCTCGAATGGACAGACGTGACGGACAACGAGATCGCCAGCCTCAAGCGGATCATCGCAACTCTGGATGATTTGATTGCTAAAGTTCGAGAGCGCCTTCGCCATCCCTAAAGGAAAATGCCGGGAGTGCTCTGCAGAAGGCACCGGGTATTGCAATTGGGAACGGGCCCGGCATTTAAGCGTTTTTTTGGCGGATCGCGTGAAAAAGGTTTGCCATGGAACAACGCCCAATTCTAGCCACGAAAAAACGCTCGCTTGCGGACGATATCCGCCAGTACCGGGAACGCGCCGCGGAATGCCTGCGGCTGTCCGATACCGCTCCCACGGTGATGCTGCGAAACCAGTATGCGGAACTGAGCAGAACGTGGAGGCAGCTGGCAGAACGGCGCGTCTCAATAGTTCAGCCAGGACACTATCACGTCCTGTACTGAAGATTTCTGCGCGCCGCGGGAATCATAGACGCACAATGAGAGCGGCCGGCGCGAGGCCAATGCACAGACTTCTCATGGATACTTAATCCGAAAGAGCTAGACTGCTGAGGTGCAGACTGACGAAGCGCTCTCGTGAGAGAACCCGAAACCGAGCCGCTTTCTCTGAACGTTGCCGATTTGCGGCAACGCTTTTTATATGTCGAGCGTCGGCGAGTAATCATGGGCCGCGTTTTCAGCGCCATAGCGATAGGTGCAGCGGGCTGGACAGCGTTTGAACTGGCGACGAGAGCTTTGGGGTGGACAGCCGGTGACGGAATTGGCGCCGGGTTTGGCGGGGGTTTTCTCGTGCTTCAATATCTTATTCGGCAGATTCCCGGCCTTTGAACCAAGCCCACTGCTAGATCGTAGAGCCGATTCCGTCTAAGGGGAATTCTTCTCTCGCAACCAGGAACAATGGTTTATGGAACCGGCGTGGATGCCTAGATCCGGCGTTGATCATTGCCTGCACTCGACATTCCGGGCCAGCGGCGGAAACTGACGACATGACGGAAACACCGGCAACGCCGCCGAACAGCCTTACAGCCGCAATCCTGCGCATTGCGCGGCTTCTCGAAAGCGATCCGCCCTCCGCAGCAGAGCACGCGCTTATGATTTTGAAGAAGGCTCCTGGCCAAAAGGAGGCGCTTGCGTTGCTGATCGCCGCGCGGCGGCTGACCGGCGATCTTGGCGGTGCGCGGGATGCAGTGCAGGCGATGGTGCAGGAGACTCCGAACCTCGCCGCGCTTCAGTGTGAATTGGGGGCTCTCCACCGCGAACTCGGCGATTCCGATGCGGCGATTGCTGCATTCTCACGCGCCGTGGAGCTCGAACCTTTGGACGCGTGCGGGTGGCGTGCTTTGGCGGAGGCGTTCGCGAAAACAAACCGGGCGCACGACTCCGCACGGGCTTACGCGAAATTCCTGGAACTG
This sequence comes from Rhizomicrobium sp., assembly GCA_036269195.1. Classification (GTDB taxonomy): domain Bacteria; phylum Pseudomonadota; class Alphaproteobacteria; order Micropepsales; family Micropepsaceae; genus Rhizomicrobium. The sequence continues at coordinate 3,433 of DATASO010000012.1, read as the reverse complement.
TCCGTGCCGGAGCTGCAGCGGCTGGAAGCGGCTGTGGCTGCTGAGCTCAGTCAGCTTCCCGCCGCGGAAGGATCTTTGTGCGAATGGCTGCAGAAATATCCAACCGATGTCTTTACGCGTCAGTTGCTTGGCACGGTGTATCTTCGCCTAGCGCGGCATGAAGAAGCTGCGCAGCAGCTTTCGAAAGCGCTCGAATTTGCACCGAACCACCCCGAGGCGCGGTTCCGACTGGCCGGAACGTTCGTGTATCGCGGCGATTGGAACGGCGCGCTCGAAGCAGCCGAGAAGCTGCTGGAGGATGATCCCGAGGATACCCGGTATCTTGATCTGAAGGCGTTCTCTCTCCTTCGTCTCGGCGAATTTGAAGCTGCCGCCTCCGCCTATGAGGCGTTGCTCGCCAAGCATCCAGACGCGGAAAGCTGGAAAACCTACGGGCAGGCCTTGAAAACGCTGGGGCGCACGGAGGAAGCGATTGCCGCCTATCGGCAATCGATCGCGCGCTCACCCAATTATGGATTGGGCTATTGGTGTCTCGCGGAACTCAAGACCTTTCGTTTCGAGCCGAGCGAGCTTGACGCGATGAAACGGGCGTCGGAGGCGAAAGATATCGGCCCGCGAGATCGCGCCCTGATCCATTTCGCTCTGGGCCGCGCTTATGAGGATGCGCAGGACTACGAAAGCTCGTTCGAGCAGTTTCGTCGGGCTAATGCCACGATGCGCAGCTTTGTGCGCCACAATCCGGATCAGCGGGCGAATTTCGTTCAGCACAGCAAAGCGGTGTTCACCCCGGAGTATTTTCGTGCGCGCGCGGCCTGGGGAACGCCGCGCGACGCGCCTATTTTTATTGTCGGCCTACCCCGCTCCGGCAGCACCTTGATCGAACAGATTCTCGCGAGCCACTCAAAAGTCGAGGCAACCAGCGAGTTGCAGATTCTGGAGTCGGTCATCCGCGACTTGTCGATGGGTGAGCATCGTCAGGGCCGCCAATATCCGTATCTGATGCAGGATTTATCGGCCGAACAAGTGAGGCGCGCCGGCGAAGAATATCTCGCGGGCAGCCTTCCCTACCGCAAAATCAACCGCCCGTACTTCACGGACAAGATGCCAAACAATTTCAGCTATCTGGGGATGATCCTGACCGCGTTACCGAACGCCAAAATTATCGACGCGCGGCGTCATCCGCTTGGCGGCGGCTTCGCGATCTACAAGCACTATTTCGTCGATGCCTACACCTTCGCTTTCGATCTCGCGGACATCGGCCGTTACTACCGTCGATATGTGGAACTGATGGCGCATTTCGATCGTGTGCAGCCCGGTCGTGTGCATCGCGTGATTTATGAGAACATGGTGGCCGATCCGGAGGGCGAAATCCGCAAGCTGCTCGACTATTGCGGCCTGCCGTTCGAGGAGGCGTGCCTGACCTTTTACGAGAGCAGGCGCGCGGTGCTCACGCCCAGCGCCGAGCAGGTGCGCCAGCCGGTCTATGCGCAGGCGACGGAGCTGTGGCTGCGATACGAGCGCTGGCTCGATCCACTTAAATCCGTGCTGGGCGATGTGCTCGGGCACTATCCGGAGGCTCCGAATTTTCCGGAGAGCGTCCCGTCGACGCAGTGGAGTGTTTCACGGCCGATCCGCTGGAGCAGCACAACCTCTTCGCAATAAGAGTTTTCTCGACTATCGCGTTACAGTCAGTCGAGACTGACCAGCAAACGGCCCGAAAACGGCAGCCGCTGTACGTTTGATTAGCGAATTACTTACCAGTCTTCTCAACTGATCGTTAAAAGTGTTGAAGGTAGATTTCCCCCTGGGCTGCCGCCGACGATGTCGTCGCGCGGTTCGCAATACTGGCGGGTGTCACATGAAAAGCGATTCAACGCGGCGCGGTCCAGCGCCCGAGGTACAAAGCTTACAGGCGAAGCCGAACCGGCGGCGTTCAAAATTGCGCATGCTGTTGGATCGCTTCAGCGGCGATGAATCGGGCAACTATGTGATCATTGTCGGGCTCGCTGCGCCGGCACTGATTGGCCTCGTTGGGCTTGGCACCGAATATGGGCTCTGGACGTACACCCATCAAAATGCGCAGGGCGCCGCGGATGCAGCCGCCTTCAGCGCGGCGCAGTCCTATTCCATCAATGGTGCCGGGAGCGGCAGCGGTAGCTTGAGCGCTGGATCGAATGTCATCTCTGAAGCTAACGCAGTGGCGAGCTCATTCGGTTTCGTCAATGGGCAGAACAACACAACCATTACCGTCAATCGTCCACCCAGTTCGGGATCCTTGAGAGCGGTAGCCAACGGTGTGGAGGTCATTGTAACACAAAATCAGCCAAGGCTTTTCTCGGCGCTGTGGAACCACAACGACGTAAGCATTCGCGCGCGATCGGTTGCCTTGGGCAATGCGGCCCTCGGGTGCGTGCTTGCCCTGGATCGCACTGTTACCAAGGCCGCGCTGAACTCCGGTGGCGGGACCATCAATCTCAATAATTGTGATCTTTATGACGATTCGAACGATTCAGCGGGTCTCTACGGAGGCGGCTCGTCGCTGGTTGTTGCGCGGCAGATCGGCGTGGTTGGCGGGGTAAACAACGTCAGCGGGTTCCAGACAACTCAGGGCTTGGTTACGCATTTCCCGGTCGTGCCAGACCCCTATGCCGATGTTAGCGTTCCGGCATTCTCCGGCTGCGACAAGAACAATTTCAGTTCCAAGAATACACAGACCATTAGCCCCGGTGTGTACTGCAACGGCATGCAATTCAATGCGGGCACCATCGCCACGTTCAGCCCAGGTGTCTATTACGTCGATGGCGGCACCTTCCAGGTGAACGGCGGCGCCAGCCTGAGTGGCACAGGTGTGACCATCATCCTGACTTCCAGCACACCCTCCAAACCCAGCAGCTTCGCGGACGCATCGATCAATGGCGGCGCGACCATCAATCTTTCCGCGCCCACCTCGGGCTCACTTTCAGGACTGGTGGTCCTAGGAGATCGACGAGCGCCCGTAGGTACCACCTACAAATTCAACGGCGGCTCGAGCCAGGTGTTCACCGGCGCCGTGTATCTACCCAGCGGGGCGGTACAGTGGGCGGGTGGCGCGGGCACTTCCACCAACTGCACGCAGGTGATTGGCGACACGATCAACTTCACCGGCGGCGCGGCTCTGGCGGTGAACTGCGCCAACGCCGGCACGCGCGCAATTGGGCTTAGCACGAAGCTTATGGAGTGACGTGCGTGCGCAGGGCCGACAGATTTGGGGTTTCGTGGCTGCGCGAGATGCTGAACCTCGCAGCACAGGACGGGCGCGGAATAGCGGCAACCGAGTTCGCCATTCTGGTTCCGGTTCTCGTCCTTCTGGCTGTGTGCACGGCCGATCTCGGCCTCGCCATCTATTCGGAGATGCAGGTCCAGAATTCGGCCGAAGCCGGCGTGGGCTACGCCT